>NZ_JBVIVI010000008.1:0-258588 GCF_055595765.1 Streptomyces sp. NPDC040405 | reverse complement strand
TCCCCCCCCCCCCCCCCCCCTCCCCCCCCCTCCCCCCCCCCCCCCCCCCCCCCCCCCCCCCCCCCCCCCCCGGCGCAACACCCCGGGCCCGGCGGCCGGATCGCCCTGCTGGCCGAGCGGGCGGCGGACGGCGACCGCCGGGTGCGGCGCGCGCTGCGCGGTGCGGGCGCGGCGCTCGGCATCGCGCTGGCCGGTGCCGTGAACCTGCTCGACCCGCGCACGGTAGTGCTCGGGGGCGCGCTCACCCCGCTGGCGCCCTGGCTGCTGCCCGCCCTGGAGCGGGAGTTGGCACTGCGGGTCGCGGACCCGGCGCGCTCCGGTCAGGGCGTGGTGACGGTCTCGCGGCTGGGCTCGGACGGCCCGCTGCTGGGCGCGGCGCACTCCGTGGTGCAGGCGGTCCTCGACGATCCGGCGGGGCTCAGGGAAGCGGCCGCGGTCACAGGAAGCGGTGCATGATGTGCAGCCCGACGTGGCCCTCCGCCGGATGGTGGAACGCCTCGGGTACGGTGCCCATTACCTCGAAGCCGAGTGAACGCCACAGCGCGACCGCCCGGACGTTGGTCTCCACCACGGCGTTGAACCGCATGGCCCGGTAGCCCTCGGCGCGCGCCCACTCCAGGACGTGTTCGCCGAGCGCGCGGCCGACGCCCCGTCCGCCACTCTCGGGCGCCACCATGAAGCTGGCGCCCGCCACATGCGCGCCGGGCCCCATCTGATTGGGGTTCATCTTGGCCGAGCCGAGCACCCGGCCGTCGGCGTCGGTGGCGACGACGGTCCGGCCCGGGGGCGTCAGCATCCAGATGTCGCGGGCCCGGGCCTCGTCCAGGTCGCGCGGATAGGTGTACGTTTCGCCCGCGGCGACGATGCCGTACAGGAAGGGCCAGATCGCGGGCCAGTCCTCGGGGGTGGCGGTCCTGATGAGCATGACGGCCAGCATGGCGGAACGGACCGGCGTACCGCGAACCGGTTTCCGCGGGTACGCCGGGCCCGCCCGCCGAGAACCCCGTGCCGCGTCAGTGAGCGCCGCGCAGGAAGTCCTCCAGACCCGCCAGGTCATCGGTGTTGAGGTAGTCGACACGCGCGGCCAGCAGCTCGCGCCACACGGCGTCACGCTCCGGGCCCGCCAGGTCGGGCGTGGCCCAGAAGCGCACCTTCTGCCGGGCCGCGCGGGCGGCGACGGTGATCTGGTACAGCTTCTCGCGCTCCTCCCGCGGCATCGTTCCGACGCCCTGCCAGGTGAAGGTCTTGGTCCAGTCGGCGCTGATGAGCGGGATGAAGGAGGCGGGCACGCCGGTTCCCATGTCCTCGAGCCGCCCGTCGTAGAAGGCGTGGCGCACCTTCTCGGCCTCCATGGGGGCGCGCGCTCCCCGGTCGCCCGAGATGACGGCGGTCACCGCGCCGCGCCGCACCCGGCCGCCGACGCCGCCGTAGGCGGTGCTGAACATCCGGCTGTAGCGCCGCAGCCGCTTGGCGAGTTCGAGGTAGGTGGCCCCGCCGGGGGTCTTGATGTCGATCAGCAGTTGCAGCGACAGGTCGTAGCCGCGGTAGACCCGGCCGCGGTTCGCCGTGACGCGCTGGAACAGCGGGTCGAGGTAGAGGGATTCCAGGGTGCGGGTGGGGTCGAGGTCGGTCGCGTCGTGGGCGACCAGCAACTGGTCGCCCACCAGCCAGATGTCGGCCTCGACGCTGCCGAAGCCGTGGGACAGGGCGTCGGTGAGCGGGTGCGGGTGCTCGTAGTCGTTGTGCGCGTGGGCTCTGGCCAGCGGCGGCTTGGGCCTGTTGCCCGTCGAGTCCGCGAACGCCGGGGCGGCGGTGCCGCCCGCGAGTGCGGCTCCGAGGGTGACGACAAAGGCGCGGCGTGTACGGCGGACCATGGGGCCTCCCGGCTCTCGTTCCGGCGTGGTGCCGGATGTGCGCGTTCGGACGCCAGTGAGTATCGGGGGCCGCGGTCCCCATGGGCAGGGGCGTGCGAAGAGTTCCGCAGGTGGTCCCCGGCCATTTCCACGCCGTTTTCGCGGTCCCGGCGGCGGGCGGCGAAGTCCGGTGGCGACGGGATCGGTTGAGGGAACGGCTGGGAGAAGGGGCACGCGCCATGACGGGACACAGCGCCATGACGGGACGTGGACAGGGAATCCGGGTCCGGACGGCGGCGGTGGCGCTGGCGTGGGCCGCACTGGTCGGCACGGACGCGGCCGGGGCGACACCGGCGCACGCCGAAGCCCGTGCGCCGCACTTCGGCACAAGCGCCGCAATCGCGCCGGGTGTCGCATACCGGACGTTCACCGTGGCCGCCTCGCACGGCACGGCATACGGCCATCTGCTCTCCATCGATCTACGCGAACCGGGCATCTCGCTCGATCTGTTGACCGCGGGCGCGGTCGCCGCCCGGAAGCCCGTCTCCGGCATGGCCGACGAGCGCGGCGCGGTCGCCGCCGTGAACGGCGACTTCTTCCACATGTCCGAAACCCAGCACCCGGGCGTGCGGGCCACGGGCGCCCCGGTCGGCCCGGCGGTGGCGGACGGGGCGGCGCTCAAGTCGGCAGTGCCGGACGGCCAGCGCTCCGGACCGGCGCTGCCTCCCGGCACCTCCACGGAGGACGTACTCGGCCTGGGCGCGGACCACGTGGCCCGGCTCGGCAGGCTGACGCCGCGGGGCACGGTGGAAGCCCGGAAGGCCACGCTGCCGCTGCGCGGGTTCAACCAGTACGCGGTGGCGGAGGACGGCGTCGGCGCGTACACCTCCGGCTGGGGGACCGTCTCCCGGGCCCGCGCGGCCTGCGGGACGGACACCGACCGGGCGGCGCCCTGCACCAAGGAGACCTACGAAGTGACCGTGCGCCGGGGCGTGGTCGCCCGGGTCGCGGCCGCCCCGGGCGAGGGCGCGATCGCACCGGACACGGTCGTCCTGGTGGGGCGCGAGGCAGGCGCGCGGGGCTTGCGCGCGCTGCGGGTCGGCGACCGGGTGCGCGTCGAACACCGACTGGAGGGCACGGAGCGGACACCGTTCACGTTCGCGGTCGGCGGCTTTCCGATCGTCCGGGACGGCCGCCCGCTCGCCGGGCTGGACCCGGCCACCGCGGCGGTCCGCACCTCGGCGGGCATCGCCGACGGCGGTCACCGGCTGTATCTGCTGGCGCTGGACGGCGGCCCCGCCTACCGCAGGGGACTGACCCTCGGTGAACTCGCGGACGTCATGCGCGACACCGGAGCCGAGGAGGCGGTCGATCTGGACGGTGGTGGCTCGTCCACGCTCGTGACGCGTGAGCCGGACGGCGCACGGACGACGGCGCGCAACCATCCCTCCGGCGGCGCCGAGAGGCCGGTCCCGAATGGGATCGGAGTATTCACCCGGCAGTAATTCCGCAAACCCCTGGTGGGACACTCTTTTGAGTGAATGCACAGCCCAAAATCCGCTGATAGCTTGGCAGTTGCTTCGAGCGGAATATCTCTTCAAGTCCGTACAGGGATGGGTGAGCATTCACGATGACGACGTCCGTTGAATCAGGTTCCGGTATCGGCAATCCGCAGCCGCCCACAAGTCTGGGCACGGAGGCGGCACGGAATCTGGCGACGACGACAAAGTCCGTTCCGCAGATGCAGGGCGTCACCTCGCGGTGGCTGCTGCGCATGCTGCCGTGGGTGCAGGTGCCCGGCGGTTCGTACCGGGTGAACCGCCGGGCGTCGCACACGCTGGGTGACGGGCGGGTGGAGTTCACCACCACCGGGTCGTCGGTGCGGGTCATCCCCGTCGAGCTGCGCGAGCTGCCGCTGTTGCGCGCCTTCGAGGACACCGCGGTGCTCGAAGCGCTGGCGGACCGCTTCACCCAGCGCGAGTTCGCCCCCGGGGAGCTGCTGGTGGAGGCCGGGCGCCCGGCCGACGAGCTGGTCCTGCTCGCCCACGGCAAGGTCGACAAGCTGGCCGAGGGGGCGTTCGACGAGCCCTCGGTGGTCGGCTCGGCAGCCGGGGGCGACCACTTCGGCGAGCGGGAGCTGGCCGCCGTCGAGCCCGGCAGCTGGGGCATCACAGTCAAGGCGGTCACCTCCTGCACGGCGCTGACCCTGTCCCGGCAGGAGTTCGAGGAGCAGTTGGACCGCTCCCGGGAGCTGCGGGCGCATGTGGAGGCGGTGCGCGCGGCGCCGGTTGCCGCGCAGAACGAGCACGGTGAGGCGTCTATCGAGCTGACCTCGGGGCACGCGGGCGAACCGGCGCTGCCGGGGACGTTCGCGGAGTACGAGCTGAAGCCGCGTGAGTACGAGCTGAGCGTGGCCCAGACCATCCTGCGCGTCCACACCCGCGTCGCCGACCTCTACAACGAGCCGATGAACCAGGTCGAGCAGCAGCTCCGGCTGACCATCGAGGCACTGCGCGAGCGCCAGGAACACGAGCTCGTCAACAACCCCGACATCGGCCTGCTGCACAACGCCGACCTCTCCCAGCGCATCCACACCCGCGGCGGCCCGCCCACCCCCGACGACCTCGACGCGCTGCTGGCCACCGTCTGGAAGGACCCGGGGCTGATCCTGGCCCACCCGCGGGCCATCGCGGCGATCGGCCGCGAGCTGAACAGCCGGGGCATCGTCCCGCAGCACGCCGAGGTGAACGGGCACGCGGTACCGGCCTGGCGCGGGGTGCCCATCTTCCCGTGCAACAAGATTCCGGTGAGTCGCAGCGGGGTCAGCTCGATCCTCGCGCTGCGCACCGGGGAGGAGAACCAGGGCGTCATCGGGCTCCACCGGACCGGAATTCCGGACGAATACCAACCGAGCCTTTCCGTCCGGTTCATGGGAATCAACGACCAGGCCATCATCTCGTACCTCGTCAGCGCCTACTATTCCGCGGCCGTCCTCGTCCCGGACGCGCTCGGAATCCTGGAGAACGTGGAAATCGGACTCTGATGGTCCGGCGGCCCCACCACGGGCCGCCCGTATCGCCTCCCGCAACGCCCCCTCCCTCTACCGAAATGGGTGATGAACACAGATGACCACCTCCGTGGAGTCCGGTGAGCAGCCGCTGAGCCTGGGAACGGCCGCCGCCCGGAATCTGGCGACCACGACCAAGTCCGTGCCGCAGATGCAGGCCAAATCCTCCCGGTGGCTGCTGCGCGTGCTGCCCTGGGTCCAGGTGTCGGCCGGTACGTACCGGGTGAACCGGCGGCTCAGCTACACGGTCGGGGACGGACGGATCGAGTTCATCAGCACCGGATCCGAGGTGCGGGTGATTCCGCCGGAGCTGGGTGAGCTGCCGACGCTGCGCGGCTTCGGCGACACCTCGGTGCTGGAGGCGCTGGCGGACGGCTGCGTGCAGCGGGAGTACGCGCCCGGCGATGTGCTGGTCGAGGCGGGGCGCCCGGCCGATCAGGTGTACCTCATCGCCCATGGCAAGGTCCGGCAGATCGCGCCCGGGGCGTACGACGAGGGCACGGCGCTGGGGCTGCTGGCCGACGGGGAGTTCTTCGGCGACTCGGTGCTGACCGGGCCGGAGGGCACCTGGGAGTTCACCGCGCGGGCCGTCACCCGGACCACGGTGCTCACCCTCCCCCGACGGGTCTTCCAGGAGACCGCCGACCGCTCCGAGGCGCTGCGCGGCCATCTCCAGGAGGCGTCCGAGCGGACCGCGCCCCCGCAGAACCGGCGGGGCGAGGCCGATATCGCGGTCACCTCCGGCCATACGGGGGAGCCGACGCTGCCGGGGACGTTCGCCGAGTACGAGCTGAAGCCGCGTGAGTACGAGCTGAGCGTCGCCCAGACCATCCTGCGCGTCCACACCCGCGTCGCCGACCTCTACAACGAGCCGATGAACCAGGTCGAGCAGCAGCTCCGACTGACCATCGAGGCACTGCGCGAGCGCCAGGAACACGAGCTCGTGAACAACAAGGAGTTCGGCCTGCTCCACAACGCCGCCCTCCCCCAGCGCATCCACACCCGCAGCGGCCCGCCCACCCCGGACGATCTGGACGAGCTGCTGGCCCGCCGCCGTAAGACGCAGTATCTGCTGGCGCATCCGCGCACCATCGCCGCCTTCGGGCGAGAGTGCAGCAGCCGGGGGCTGTACCCGCAGGGCGCCGAGGTGGCGGGGGTCGCGGTGCGCGCCTGGCGCGGGGTGCCGCTGCTGCCCTGCAACAAGATTCCGGTGAGCGAGTCCGGCACCAGCTCGATCCTCGCGCTGCGCACCGGGGAGGAGAGCCAGGGCGTCATCGGGCTGCACCAGACGGGCATTCCGGATGAGTACGAGCCCAGTCTGAACGTGCGGTTCATGGGCATCAACGAGCAGGCCGTGACGTCGTATCTGGTGAGCGCCTACTACTCGGCGGCCGTTCTGGTGCCCGACGCCCTGGGCGTTCTGGAGGACGTCGAGATCGGCCGCTGAGCGGTAGCACTAGCGCGACCGCGGGCGCCGGTCAGGGGCGGACGCTGCTGACCACGTCCGCGGTCGCGGACAGGCCCTCGGAGATGGTGGGCGCGATGCTGCTGCTCGCCAGGTAGAAGCCCAGCGTGACGCATACCAGTGCGTGCGAGACGCGCAGCCCGCCGCTGCGCAGGAAGACCACCGCCAGGATCAGCAGGAGCAGGACCACGGAGATCGAAATGGCCATGGGGAGCCTCCTGGGCCGCTTCAGGGGATCGGGATCCGGCCGTCAGTGTGGCCCAGAATCGCCCTGAATCCACTCGAAGCGGGTGCTCCATACGAGTGCCGATCTCCCGTTCGACCTCCGGGTGCCCGCGGTGCTCGGTGAACCCGGCCCGCTGCGGGGCGGATCCACCGAGCACCGACCGGTCAGGGGGTGGGGGCCGGGAGGTCCACCAGGGCGGCGAGTGCCTGGCGGTGGCGGCCCGGGGTGCCGAGCAGCGTCTCGGCGCTCTTGGCCCGCTTGAGGTAGAGGTGCGCCGGGTGCTCCCAGGTCATGCCGATGCCGCCGTGCAGCTGCACGCACTCCTCGGCCGCGTGCACCGCCACCTGCCCGCAGTACGCCTGCGCCACGGCCACCGCTACGGGGATGTCCGGGCTGTCGGCGGCCAGCGCGTCGGCGGCGTGCCGGGCGGTGGCGCGGGCCGAGACCAGCTCCAGCCAGAGCGCCGCCATCCGGTGCTTGAGCGCCTGGAACGACCCGACGGGGCGGCCGAACTGATGGCGCTCCTTGGTGTGCCGGACGGTCTCGGTCAGACACCACTCGGCCACGCCGAGCTGCTCCGAGGCGAGCAGTCCGGCGCCGGTCAGCAGCGCCCGTACGACGGCGTCCTGCGCGCGCTCGGGCCCGGCCAGTCGGCGCGCGGGGGCGCCGGTGAGGGTCACCGCGGCGACGGGCCGGGTGAGGTCGAGCGAGGTCAGGGGCTCCACGGAGACGCTGGTTTCCGTGGTCTCCACGGCGTACAGGCCGTAGCCGTCCGGTCCGTCGGCGGGGACGAGCAGTACGTCGGCGCCCGCCGCGCCCGCGACATGGGTGATCCGGCCGCTGAGCGTCCCGTCGCCGTCCACCCGCACGGTCGCGGCCGGGGCGGTACCGCCGGGCGTGGTGGCCGCGGGGACCGCCAGCGCGCCGACCGTACGGCCTTCGGCGAGGGCGCCGAGCAGCCGCGCGACGGCGGCCTCGCCGGTGTCGCAGGCCAGCACGGCGCCGACCGCGAGGACGGCGCTGGTGAGGTACGGCACGGGCGCGACGGCCCGGCCCAGCTCCTCCATCACGACCGCCGCCTCGCGCGCGGTGGCGCCCTGTCCGCCGAGCTTGTCGGGCACGAGCAGACCGGCCGTGCCCATCTCGGTGCCCAGTGAGCGCCACAGCCCGGGGTCGTGCGCCCGGCCGCTCTCGGCCTCGGAGAGCACGGTGGCGGGCGGGCAGCGGTCGGTGAGCAGCGACCGCACGGCGGCGCGCAGATCGTCCTCGGCCTCGGTGTAGAGCAGGTCCGGGGTGCTCATCGGGGCAGATCCTTCCACGGGAGGTCCTTGTCGGTCCGCGGCTCGGGCGGCAGGCCCAGGACGCGTTCGGCGATGATGTTGAGCAGGACCTCGGAGGTGCCGCCCTCGATGGAGTTGCCCTTGGCGCGCAGGTAGCGGTAACCGGCCTCGCGTCCGGTGAAGTCGACCAGTTCGGGGCGGCGCAGCGTCCAGTCGTCGTAGAGCAGGCCCTCGTCCCCCAGCAGTTCGACGTCCAGGGCGCTGATCTCCTGGTTGAGCCGGGCGAAGGCGAGCTTCATGGCCGAGCCCTCGGGGCCGGGCTGCCCGACGGCGAGTTGCTGGCCCAGCCGCTCGCCCGCGAGCCGGGCGGCCTCGGCGTCCACCCATAGCCGCAGCAGCCGCTGGTGCAGATCGTGGGTGCGCAGGTCGGGGCAGTCGCGCCAGGTCTCGGAGACCAGGCCGATCATGCCGCCCTCGCGGGGGATCCGGCCGCCGCCGATGGCGACGCGCTCGTTCATCAGGGTGGTCTGGGCGACCCGCCAGCCCTCGCCGATCTCGCCGAGGCGGCGGCTGTCGGGGATGCGTACACCGGTCAGGAAGACCTCGTTGAACTCGGCCTCGCCGGTGATCTGGCGCAGGGGCCTGACCTCGACACCGGGGTCGGTCATGTCGCAGACGAAGTAGCTGATGCCGCGGTGTTTGGGCAGGTCGGGGTCGGTGCGGGCGATGAGGATGGCCCAGCGGGCGAGGTGTGCGCTGGACGTCCAGACCTTCTGTCCGTCGACCACCCAGTCGTCGCCGTCGCGCACCGCCCGGGTGGCGAGTGCGGCGAGGTCGGATCCGGCGCCGGGCTCGCTGAAGAGCTGGCACCACACCTCCTCGCCGGTCCACAGCGGGCGCAGCAGCCGCTGCCGCTGCTCCTCGGTGCCGAAGCCGAGGATGGTGGGGGCGGCCATGCCGAGGCCGATGCCGATGCGGCGGGGGTCGTTGTCGGGTGCGTCGGCGGCCTCGAGTTCGGCGTCCACGACGGCCTGGAGCGAGCGGGGGGCGTCGAGGCCGCCCAGCCCCACCGGGTAGTGCACCCAGGCGAGTCCGGCGTCGAAGCGGGCGCGCAGGAAGTCCAGACGGTCGGTGGTGGCCGGTGGGTGGGCGGCGAGGAGCGCGCGGGTGCGGCTCCGCAGTCCGTCGGCGTCCACGGCGGTGGTGTCCTGCGCGGTCTCAGGGGTGCTCATCGGGCGCCTCCCGCGGGCTGTCCGGGGACGACCACGACGCGGCCGGTGGTCACACCGTCGGCGACGCGCTGCACGGCGTCGGCGGCCCCTTCCATCGGCACCCGCTCGCTGACCAGCGGTTTGACGATGCCCTGGGCGGCGAGCTTGGTCAGCTCATCGTGGCAGGCGCGGATCGCGGCGGGGTCGTTGGTGTTGTACAGGCCCCAGTGGAGGCCGAGGATGGCGTAGTTCTTGACCAGGGCGTGGTTGAGGGCGGCCTGCGGGACGACGCCGCTGGCGAAGCCGACCACCACGATCCGGCCCTCGAAGGCGATGCATTTGACGGACTGGGCGAAGGCGTCGCCGCCGACCGGGTCGTAGACGACGTCGGCGCCGCGTCCGCCGGTGGCCTCCTTGACCGCGGCCACGATGTCGTCGCCGCGCCGGTCGAGCACCACGTCGCAGCCCAGTTCGCGGGCGACCCGGGCCTTGTCCTCGCCACCGACGACGCCGATCACCCGTGCCCCGGTCGCCTTGCCGAGCTGGACGGCGGCACTGCCGACGCCGCCCGCGGCGGCGTGCACCAGCAGCGTGTCCCCGGCCCGCAGCCCGGCCCGGCGGTGCAGTCCGAACCAGCCCGTCTGGTAGCCGATGTGCATGGCCGCGGCCTGGGCGTCGTCCAGTGCGTCGGGCGCCGGGAGCACGGTGGCCGCGTCGACGGTCACGTACTCGGCGAAGCCGCCCATGGGGAGCGTGGGGGTGGCCAGGACGCGCGCGCCCACCTGGCCCTGCGCCCCCTCGCCGAGGGCGACGATCTCACCGCACAGCTCGACGCCCGGGGTGAACGGCATGGGCGGCCGCACCTGGTAGTGACCGCGGCACAGCAGGGCGTCCGGGAAGTTGACGTTGACGGCCCGGACCCGCAGGAGCAGTTCCCCGGGCCCGGCCACCGGATCCGGCACGTCGTCGAGGCGCATCACCTCACGCGGCTCGCCATTGTCGTGCACTCGCCATGCCTGCATCCGGTGGCCTCCAAAGGCTTGCGGTAGGGGCGCGGTAACGCGTCGGGGCGCACATACTAACCAGTCGGTACGAGCAGGGGAACCGGCTCGCGCCGAGGCTTCAGCCATCCTGCCTTCCCGCCCGGCGCGCGGTGAACTCTTGTGCAACTCTGGAGGCACCCTTGAGCCCGGGACCTCGACGGACAAGAGTGGGCGCCGACATATCGGTTCGTATCACAGCGATCCGATGGCCGGAACGGGACGGGAGATGACGGCTGTGCCCGACAGCAAAGCGATCGACGAGGCCGAGATGGAGGCCAGACTCCACGGCATCTGTTTCAAGACCGGTCCCCCACGACGGATCGGCGTCGAGCTCGAATGGCTCCTGTACGACCCGCACGACCCCGCACGACCCGTCGAGGCGGCCCGGCTGAACGCCGCGGTCACCGCCCTGCGCGGACTGAGGCTCGCGTCCGCGCTCACCTTCGAACCCGGCGGCCAGGTGGAGCTCAGCTCCCTCCCGGCCGACTCCCTCACCGCGTGTGTGGAGTCCGCCGCCGCCGACCTGGTCCTCGTCCGCGCGCTCCTCGCCGAGCTGGGCCTCGGCATCGCCGGTCATGGACACGACCCCTGGCGCCCGCCGCGCAGGATTCTCACCACACCCCGCTACGACTCCATGGAGACCTATTTCAACCGCCGGGGACCGGCGGGGCGCTCCATGATGTGCAACACCGCGTCCGTGCAGGTCTGCGTGGACGCCGGACAGGAGGAGCCCGGCCCGCTGGGCCTCGGGCGGCGCTGGCGGCTGGCCCATCTGCTGGGCGCCGTGCTGACCGCCGCGTTCGCCAACTCCCCGCTGCGCGAGGGCCGCCCGACCGGCTTCCGCTCCACCCGGCAGGCGCTGTGGGCGGCGATGGACCCCGGGCGCACGCTGGCCCCGCCCGACGGCAAGGATCCGCGCTCCGCCTGGGCCGGATACGTGCTGGACGCGCCCGTGATGGCCATCCGGGACGACGGCACGCGCTGGGCGGTGCCGGACGGCCTCACCTTCCGGCAGTGGGCCCGTACCGGTCTGCCGCGGCCGCCCACTCAGGACGACCTCGACTTCCATGTCTCGACCCTCTTTCCGCCCGTCCGCCCGCGCGGCCACCTCGAACTGCGCATGATCGACGCGCAGAGCGGCGACGACGGGTGGATCGTGCCGCTCGCCGTGACGGTGGCGCTCTTCGACGACCCCGAGGCCGCGGAGACCGTCTACCGCGTGGTGAAGCCGCTCGCCGAGACGGCGGGCGCCCGGCCCGCGCCCTGCAATCCGCTGTGGATGACGGCGACCCGTGACGCCCTGACCGACCCCGAACTGCGCAGCGCCGCCGTGGCCTGCTTCGCCACGGCGCTGGAGGCGCTGCCCCGGATCGGGGCCACCCCCGCCGTCGTATCCGCCGTCGCCGGCTTCGCGGACCGCTATGTCGCCCGCGGCCGGTGTCCGGCCGACGATCTGCTCGCCCCCCTTCCCGGGAAGGAGGAACGGTCATGACCGTTTCCGGCCCCGCACTCGACCCCGAGGCGCTGCGACAGCGCGCCGAAACGGTTCTGCGCACCGCGCGCGACCGTACCCACACCCTCACCACCTGCGTGGACGAAGACGACCTCACCGCCCAGCACTCCCCCCTGATGTCGCCGCTGGTCTGGGACCTGGCGCACATCGGCAACCAGGAGGAGCAGTGGCTGCTGCGCGCCGTCGGCGGACAGGACGCCCTGCGCCCCGAGATCGACTCGGTGTACGACGCGTTCGAGCATCCGCGCGCTTCGCGCCCCTCGCTGCCGCTGCTGGCGCCCGCCGAGGCCCGCGGCTATGTCGCGGACGTACGCGACCGGGTGCTCGACATCCTTGAGCGGAGCGAGCTGCGCGGTGCCCCGCTGGTCGACGCGGCCTTCGCCTTCGGCATGATCGCGCAGCATGAGCAGCAGCACGACGAGACCATGCTCATCACCCATCAGCTGCGCCGCGGCCCGACGGCCCTCACCGCCCCGCCGCCGCCCGACACCTCCGGTGACGTCCTGCCGGAAGAGGTGCTGGTCCCGGGCGGCCCGTTCACCATGGGCACCTCGTCCGAGCCCTGGGCGCTGGACAACGAGCGCCCCGCCCACCACCGGCTGGTGCCGCCCTTCTTCATCGACACCACCCCGGTGACCAACGGCGCGTACGCGCACTTCATCGAAGACGGCGGCTACACCGAGCGGCGCTGGTGGACCGCCGAGGGCTGGGCCCACATCCAGGAGCACGCCCTGCGCGCCCCGCTGTTCTGGCGGCGCGAGGGCGGCCAGTGGCTGCGCCGCCGCTTCGGGGTGACCGAGCCGGTGCCGCCCGCTGAGCCGGTGGTCCATGTGAGCTGGTACGAGGCGGACGCCTACGCCCGCTGGGCCGGGCGACGGCTGCCCAGCGAGGAGGAGTGGGAGAAGGCCGCCCGCCACGACCCGGCAGCCGGCCGCTCCCGGCGCTACCCCTGGGGCGACGAGGATCCCACCCCCGACCACGCCAACCTCGGCCAGCGCCATCTGCGGCCCTCGCCGGCGGGCAGCTATCCGCGGGGCGCCTCGGCGATGGGCGTGCGGCAGCTGATCGGGGACGTGTGGGAGTGGACGTCGAGCGATTTCCTGCCCTACCCGGGGTTCTCCGTCTTCCCGTACCCCGAGTACTCCCAGGTCTTCTTCGGGCCGGGGCACAAGGTGCTGCGCGGCGGCTCCTTCGCGGTGGACGCGGTCGCCTGCCGCGGCACGTTCCGCAACTGGGACCTGCCGGTCCGCCGCCAGATCTTCTCGGGGTTCCGCACCGCCCGCGACGCGTCCCCGGCGGAGGTCTCATGAGCGCGCGCCGACGCGCCGGAACACGGGGGCTCACCGGGGGCGCCGGTGTGTAGGCATCTGGCGTATCTGGGGCCCGAGAAGCCCATCGGCGAGGTCGTCATCGCCCCCGAGCACAGCCTGTTCACGCAGTCCTGGGCGCCGCGGCGGCAGGCGCACGGCACCGTGAACGCCGACGGGTTCGGCGTCGGCTGGTACGCGCCGGGCGACCCGGTGCCCGCGCGCTACCGGCGCGCCGGGCCCATCTGGGGCGACCTGTCGTTCGCCGATCTCGCCCGGGTGGTACGGACCGGGGCGCTGATGGGCGCGGTGCGGGACGCGACCGTGGCGAGCGCCGACGGCGAGGCGGGCGCCTCGCCCTTCGCCTCCGGCGCCTGGCTGTTCAGCCACAACGGGGCCGTCCGCGGCTGGCCGCATTCGCTCGCGGGGCTCGCCGAGTCCCTGCCGTCCGCCGATCTGCTCGGGCTGGAGGCGCGCTGCGACTCGGCGCTCGTGTGGGCACTGACGCTGCACGCGCTGCGGGTGGGCTACGAGCCGGGCGAGGCGCTGGCCCGGACCACCGAGGCGGTGGCCGCCGCCGCACCCGGTTCGCGGCTCAATCTGCTGCTCGTCGACGGGGAGACGATCGCCGCCACGGCCTGGGGCGACACGCTCTGGTACCTGACCGGCCCGGACCGGGCGGTCGTGGTCGCCTCCGAGCCGTACGACGACGATCCGCGGTGGACCGAGGTCCCCGACCGCACGCTGCTCACCGCCACCCGCTCCGACGTACTCCTCACCGCACTCAAGGAGGGTTCCGCGTGAGCCCCTTCAGCGTCACCCGCACCCTGCCCGCCGACGCCACGGCCGCGGCCCTGCGCGCCGATGTCGCCGACGGGCTGACCCGCACCCCCAAACAGCTGCCGCCGAAGTGGTTCTACGACGCGCGGGGCAGCGAACTCTTCGAGGAGATCACCCGGCTGCCCGAGTACTACCCGACGCGCGCGGAGCGGGAGATCCTCATCGCACGCGCGGCGGAGATCGCGGACGCCACCGGTGCCCGGACCCTGATCGAGCTGGGCTCCGGGTCCTCCGAAAAGACCCGCCATCTGATCGAGGCGCTGCCGGATCTGCACGCCTACGTTCCGGTGGATGTGAGCGAAAGCGCTCTGGAGCTGGCCGGGCACGCCCTGCTCGCCGACCATCCGGAGCTGACGGTGCACGCGCTGGTCGCCGACTTCCTCGGCGGGCTCGCGCTGCCCGACGGCCTTCCGGGGCCGCGCCTGCTGGCGTTCCTCGGCGGCACGGTCGGCAATCTGCTGCCGCCCGAGCGGGCGGCGTTCCTGGCCTCGGTGGGCGCCCTGCTGTCGCCGGGAGACGCGCTGCTGCTCGGGACCGACCTGGTCAAGGACGAGGCCACGCTCGTCGCCGCGTACGACGACGCGCAGGGCGTCACCGCGGAGTTCAACAAGAACGTGCTCAGGGTCCTCGACCGCGAACTGGGCGCCGAGGTCGACCCCGCGGACTTCGACCATGTGGCGGTGTGGGATGCCGAGCGGGAATGGATCGAGATGCGGCTGCGCGCCCGCAAGGACCTCACCGTGAAGATCCCCGCGCTGGATCTCGCGGTGTCCTTCGCGGCCGGGGAGGAGGTCCGTACCGAGGTGTCCGCGAAGTTCCGGGAGGAGAAGGTGCGGACCGAACTGGCCACCGCGGGGCTGGAGTCGCGGCGCTGGTGGACCGACGCCGAGGGCCGCTTCGCGCTGTCGCTGGCGGTACGGATGTGACACGTGGGGGTGGTGGGACGCGGAGGCGCGGGGCAGTCACCCTGTGTCCCACTTGAACCACCGACCGAATTCATGTGATGCACATCACACCACCGAGGGAGGGCCGCAGCACAGCGCGCTGTGGCCCTTTTTCGGTGTGAACTCCCTCTTGTTGTGGCCAAATCGGGCCCCTTATGTTTGGCCCGCTTTGGTAGCCCGCCTCACGGGCAGCACCGCACAGGCAGCAGGAGAAGGAGCCGTCCATGCCCTTACGGGGACGCCACCGCCGTTACAAGCCCAACCGCATCTCCCGTGCCTCGCTGAGCGTCACGGCGGGCGGCGCCGGTATCGCACTCCCCCTCGTCGCCGCCGCGGGCGCGAACGCCGCCTCCAGCGAGACCTGGGACAAGGTCGCCCAGTGCGAGTCCACGAACAACTGGGACATCAACAGCGGGAACGGCTTCTACGGCGGGCTGCAGTTCACCCAGAGCACCTGGGAGGCGTACGGGGGCACCGCCTACGCGGCGCGGGCCGATCAGGCCACCAGGGCCCAGCAGATCGCCGTCGCCGAGAAGGTGCTCGACGCCCAGGGGCCGGGGGCGTGGCCGGTGTGCTCGGGGAAGGCCGGTCTGGCGCAGGGCGGCCCCGCGCCGCAGAGCGCACCCCAGAGCGCGCCGAAGGTCGTCAAGGCGGTGGCCAAGGAGCGCGCGAACACCGCCGAGCGGGTGCGGCACAGCAAGCCGACGCCCACCAGCCTGCCGGGCAACGCGACCACGAAATCCGGCCCCTATGTGGTGGTCAACGGCGACACCCTGTCCCGGATCGCCGACGCGCAGGATGTGAACGGCGGCTGGCACGCGCTCTACGAGAGCAACCGCGCGACGGTGGGCGGCGACCCCGATCTGATCTACCCCGGCCAGAAGCTCTCCCTGAGCGGGACCAAGGCCACGCCGGACGCCAAGGCCGAGCCCGCGGCGAAGGCCAAGCCGGAGGCGAAGCCCCAGGCCAAAAACAGAGCCCAGCCCGAGGCGAAGGCCAAGCCCAAGGCCGCACCGCGCCACACCGAGCGGCGTGCGAGCAAGCCCGCCGCGAAGCCCGCCGCCGCCAGCGGCTTCACCGCTCCGGTGAGCGGCGTCAGCCCCACCACCTCCTACCGCGCGTCCGGGTCCAGCTGGTCGAGCGGCCATCACACCGGCATCGACTTCCCGGTGGGCGTCGGCACCTCGGTGAAGGCCGTCGCCACCGGCCAGGTGGTCTCGGCGGGCTGGGCGGACGCGTACGGGTACGAGGTGGTCATCCGGCACCCGGACGGCAAGTACAGCCAGTACGCGCACCTGTCCCAGCTGTCGGTGCGCGCCGGGCAGGGCGTCAACGTCGGTCAGCAGATCGGCCGTTCGGGCTCGACCGGGAACACCACCGGTCCGCATCTGCACTTCGAGGTGCGCACCGGGCCCGCCTATGGTTCGGACATCAATCCGCTGAGCTATCTGCGCGCCCGCGGCATCAGCATCTGAGCCCCATGCGCTGTCGGTGGGGCGTGCCAGACTCCCTGTCATGCACGATCGGCCCGCCCCGCTCGACATCGGTGACGACGATCCGCGCCTGACCTACCGGGGCGCGGTGTCCCTTCAGCGCGGCCCCGGCTGGACGGCTCCCTGGCGGCTGCCGTACGAGGACGCCGCGCTGTACCTCCCCGAGGGCGGGCTCGGGCGGGCCGCGATGCCGTCCGGGGTGCGGGTGGCCCTGCGCACCGACAGCGCCTCGCTCGTCTGCCGCTACCAGGCCGATCCGCCGCCCGAGCTGAACGGCCCCGAGGAGCGGGCCCGGCTCGACGTGGTGTGCGACGGGCGGCGGACGGCCACCGTCGGCCTGGAGACCCACGGCCAGGACGCGGAGGTCCGGATCGACGGGCTGCCGGGGCGCATGACCTCGGTCGAGCTGTGGCTGCCGTACTACCACCGGTTCCGCCTGCGGGGGCTGACCCTGGACGCGGGCCGCGCCGTAGAGCGCGACAGCGCCGGACAGCGGCCGCGCTGGGTCCACTTCGGCAGTTCCATCTCGCAGGGCCGCGGGGCCGCGTCGCCGAGCCGGACGTGGGCCGCCCTGGTGGCGCGCCGCGCCGGATGGGATCTGACCTCGCTGGCCCTCGGGGCGGCCTGCTGTCTCCAGCCGATGACGGCGCGGCTGATGCGGGACCTCCCGGCCGAGCTGCTCACCATCTGCGTCGGCATCAACATCCAGGCGCTCGGCAGCCACAACCGCGATGCGCTCGCCTCGGCGCTCGTCGGTTTCGTGCGCACCGTACGGGAGGGTCATCCGGACACCCCGTTCGGCGTGATGTCCACGATCGTCGCGCCCGAGCGGGAGGAGGCGGCCGGGCCCTCGGGGATGACGATGCGCGAGTGCCGGGCACACATACGGCGGGCCGTGGCGCTGCTGCGCGACCACGGCGACAAGAACCTGCACTACATCCACGGTCCGGAGGTGTTCGGGCCCAGCTGTACGCGGCTGCTGCTGGAGCCGGAGGGGCTGGACCGGCTGCACCCCTCGGCCGACGGTCACCCGGTCTTCGCCTCCCGGTTCATGACGGTGCTGCGGCGCGCCGGATGCGTGCCGTGAGGAACCCGTACCCGGGTGCGTCGGAACGGTGCGTCAGGACGCCCCGTACACCGGCCCCGGCGGCCGGGCATCGGCAAGCAGCTTCGCCGCGGCCTCGCCAGCTTCGGCCGGGGTCCAGCGGGCACCCTTGTCGGCGGTCGGTCCGGGCCGCCAGCCCTCCATGACGGTGATGCGCCCGGCCTCGGCCTCGAAGACCCGCCCGGTGACCCCGGCGCAAGCGGCGGAGCCGAGCCAGACGACGAGCGGCGAGACATTGCCGGGCGCCATCGCGTCGAACGCGCCAGGCTCGTCGGGTGCCGCCATGGTGTCGGCGAACGTCGACTCCGTCATGCGGGTGCGGGCCGCCGGGGCGATGGCGTTGACCTGGATCCCGTAACGGCCCAGCTCGGCCGCGGCCACCAGGGTGAGGCCGACGATCCCGGCCTTGGCGGCCGCGTAGTTGCCCTGGCCGACGCTGCCCAGCAGTCCGGCCCCCGAGCCGGTGTTGACCACCCGCGCCGTGGGCGTCCGGCCCGCCTTCGCCTCGGCGCGCCAGTGTGCGGCGGCGTGCCGGAGGGGCAGGAAGTGTCCCTTGAGGTGGACGCGGATCACGGCGTCCCAGTCGTCCTCGCCGAGGTTGACGAGCATGCGGTCGCGCAGGAATCCGGCGTTGTTGACGAGGGTGTCGAGGCGGCCGTAGGCGTCGAGGGCGGCGGCGACGAGGGAGGCCGCGCCGTCGGCGGTGGCGATGTCACCGGCGTGCGCGACGGCCCGGCCGCCGTGCGCGCGTATCTCCTCGACCACCTCCTGGGCGGGGTCCGGGGACTCCCCGGCGCCGTCAGGTCCCACGCCGAGGTCGTTCACGACGACCCGCGCGCCCTCGGCGGCGAAGGCGAGGGCGTGCGCCCGGCCGAGGCCGCGGCCGGCGCCGGTGACGACGGCGACGCGTCCGGTGCAGATGCCTGTCATCCTGCTCCTCCTCCTGGGGGTGGTACGTCCGCTGGGGCCCGCGCCGCCGCCAGGAACGCCGGGCGCTCTCCGCCGCCGTGGACGGCCAGGCTCGCGCCGGTGATGTACGCCGCGAGGTCCGAGGCGAGGAAGACGCATGCGTCGCCCGCCTCCGCCGGGGCGGCGAGGCGGCCCAGCGGCACCGTGCGGGACACGGCGGCCACGCCGGTCGCGTCGCCGTAGTGCAGATGCGCGAGTTCGGTGCGGACCATGCCGAGCACCAGGGTGTTGACCCGGATCGCGGGGGCCCATTCCACGGCGAGGGTGCGGGCGAGGTTGTCCAGGCCCGCCTTGGCGGCTCCGTAGGCGGCCGTACCGGGCGAGGGGCGGGTGCCGCTGACGCTGCCGATCATCACCATCGATCCGCCGCCCTCTTGCTCGCGCATCACCTCGTAGGCGCCGAGAGCGACCGTCATGGGCGCGATCAGGTTCAGTTCGACGACCCGCGCGGCCCGGCGCGGGCCGGACTCGGCGATCAGCCCGTACGGGCTGCCTCCGGCGTTGTTGACCAGGATGTCCAGGCGGCCGTACGCATGGCGCACCCAGGCGAAGAAGTCGGCGACGCCGGACTCGTCCCGGACGTCCAGCGCCCGGAAGCGGGCCGTGCGCCCGGCGGCCGTGACCGGGCGGTCCGGCGGGCGGCGGGCGCAGACCGCGACCTCGGCACCGGCCGTGAGCAGGGCCCGGGCGATGCCCGTGCCGACGCCGCGGGTGCCGCCGGTGACGACGGCGACGCGGCCGGACAGGTCGATGGAGACAGCCATGGCCCCTTCTCACCCTCCCGCTGTGCGCCGGGCGCTGCTACCTTCACGCCTAACAAACGTTTGGTGGAAAGGTAGCGGATCTGCTCATGAGTGTCTCCACCTCCGTCCCCGAAGCGGGCGTCGCCGTCGTCACCGTGGACTTCCCACCGGTCAATGCCCTTCCCGTGCACGGCTGGTACGAGCTGGCCGACGCGCTGCGCACCGCGGGCGCCGATCCCGGGGTGCGCTGCGTGGTCCTGGCCGCCGAGGGCCGGGGGTTCAACGCGGGGGTGGACATCAAGGAGATGCAGCGCGCCGAGGGACACCAGGCGCTCATCGGCGCCAACCACGGCTGCCACGCGGCGTTCGCGGCCGTCTACGACTGCCCGGTCCCGGTCGTCGCCGCGGTGCACGGCTTCTGTCTCGGTGGCGGCATCGGCCTGGCAGGTAACGCGGACGCGATCGTGGCGGCCGAGGACGCGACGTTCGGGCTGCCGGAGCTGGACCGGGGAGCGCTGGGCGCGGCCACCCATCTGGCCCGCCTCGTCCCGCAGCATCTGATGCGCGCGCTGTACTACACCTCGCGCACCGCGACCGCCGAGGAGCTGCACCGGCACGGCTCGGTGTGGCGGGTGGTGCCGCGCGCCGCGCTGCGGGACGCGGCGCTGGAGCTGGCCCGGGAGATCGCCGCCAAGGACGGTGCGCTGCTGCGGCTCGCCAAGGCGGCCATCAACGGCATCGACCCGGTCGACGTCCACCGCAGCTACCGCTTCGAGCAGGGCTTCACCTTCGAGGCGAATCTCGCGGGGCTCTCCGACAAGCACCGGGACGCGTTCGTATCGGGCGGGTCCGGGGCCGCGTCCGGAGGGGGTGAGCGGCGATGAGCGACAAGCGGATGAGCGTGGCGGAGGCCGTCGGCCGGATCGAGAGCGGCATGACCGTCGGCATCGGCGGCTGGGGCTCGCGGCGCAAGCCAATGGCGCTGGTGCGCGCGCTGCTGCGCTCGGACGTCCGCGACCTGACCGTGGTCTCGTACGGCGGGCCGGACGTCGGGCTGCTGGCCGCCGCCGGGAAGATCCGCAAGCTGGTCACAGCCTTCGCGACGCTCGATTCGATCCCGCTGGAGCCGCACTTCCGGGCGGCGCGCGAGCGCGCGGACTTCGAGCTGGTGGAGCTGGACGAGGCGATGTTCCTGTGGGGGCTGACGGCGGCCGTGCACCGGCTTCCCTTCCTGCCGATCCGGGCGGGCCTCGGGTCGGACGTGATGACGGTCAACCCCGGCCTGCGGACGGTGGTCTCGCCCTACGAGGACGGCGAGGAGCTGGTGGCGGTGCCCGCGCTGCGGCTGGACGTGGCGCTCGTCCACCTCAACCGGGCCGACGCGCAGGGCAACGGCCAGTACCTGGGCCCCGATCCGTACTTCGACGACCTGTTCTGTGAGGCGGCGGAGCAGGCGTACCTCTCCTGCGAACGCGTCGTCGCCGCCCCGGAGTTCCTGGCGGCGGCCGGCCCGCAGTCCCTGCTGGTGGGGCGCCATGCCGTGACCGGCGTGATCGAGACCCCGCACGGCGCGCACTTCACCTCCTGCGCCCCCGACTACGGACGGGACGAGGCGTTCCAGAGCACGTACGCGAAGGCCGCCGCCGACCCAGCGGCCTGGCAGGCGTTCACCCGGCGGTTCCTGGCGGGCGACGAGGACACGTACCAGGCCGCGGTCGCGGCGTACACGAAGGAGGTCGCGGAGCGATGACCGTCACCCGGGCCGAGTACTGCGTACTGGCCTGCGCCGAGGCATGGAGGGGCGACGGGGAGGTGCTGGCCGCCCCGATGGGCCTCATACCGCGGCTCGGCGCCCGGCTGGCGCGGCTCACCTTCGCGCCCGACCTGCTGCTCACCGACGGCGAGGCGCTGCTGATCGGCGCCGACGACGAGACCGTGGAGGGCTGGCTGCCGTACCGCCGCCACCTGGCGATGGTCATGGGCGGCAAGCGCCATGTGATGATGGGCGCGAGCCAGCTCGACGCCCATGGCAACCAGAACATCTCCTGCGTCGGCGACTGGAAGCGGCCCCGGCGGCAGCTGCTGGGCGTGCGCGGAGCGCCCGTCAACACCCTCAACAATCCGACGAGTTACTGGGTGCCCCGGCATTCCCCGCGCGTCTTCGTCGAGCGTGTCGACATGGTGTGCGGCGTCGGCTACGACCGGGCCGCCGCCGCCGGGCCCGCCGCGACCCGCTTCCATCGCATCCCCCGCGTGGTGACCGATCTCGCGGTGCTCGACTTCGACACGCCGGACCGCACCATGCGGGTGCGCTCCCTGCACCCGGGCGTGTCGGCCGAGCGCGTGCGGGAGGCGACCGGCTTCCCGCTCGCCCCCGCCGACGGCGTTCCCGTCACCCGGGAGCCGACCGCCGAGGAGCTGCGGCTGATCCGGGAGGTCATCGATCCGGCGGGGCTGCGCGAGCGGGAGGTACGGCCCTGATGGACGCGGCGCCGATGGACACCGCGCTGACCCGGCTCGTCGGCGTCCGGTATCCGATCGTCCAGACGGGCATGGGGTGGGTGGCGGGCCCCCGGCTGGTCTCGGCTGCCGCCGACGCCGGGGCGCTGGGCATCCTCGCCTCGGCCACGATGTCCCCGGAGCAGCTGCGGTCGGCGGTGCGGGAGGTGGCGTCCCGCACCGGGGCGCCGTTCGGCGTCAATCTGCGGGCCGACGCGGGAGACGCCGCGGAGCGGGTGGGGATCATCATCGAGGAGGGCGTACGGGTGGCGTCCTTCGCGCTGGCGCCGAAGCGGGAGCTGATCTCCCGGCTGAAGGACGCGGGCGTGGTGGTCATCCCGTCCGTGGGCGCCCGGCGGCACGCCGAGAAGGTGGCGGGCTGGGGCGCGGACGCGGTGGTGGTGCAGGGCGGCGAGGGCGGCGGCCACACCGGCGAGGTGGCGACCACGGTGCTGCTCCCCCAGGTCGTGGACGCGGTGGACATCCCGGTGGTGGCCGCGGGCGGCTTCCACGACGGGCGCGGCCTGGTGGCGGCGCTCGCGTACGGGGCGGCCGGGATCGCCATGGGCACCCGCTTCCTGCTGACCTCCGACAGCACCGTCCCGGCCGCAGTGAAGGCCCGCTACCTGGCGGCGGCTGCCCCGGACATCACGGTCACCACGGCGGTGGACGGACTCCCCCACCGGATGCTCCGCAGCGAGCTGGTCGCCTCCCTCGAACGCTCCGGGCGCGCCGCCGCCCTCGTGCGCGCGGTGCGCCACGCCGCGGCCTTCCGGCGGCTGTCCGGGCTGAGCTGGACGCGCATGGTGCGCGACGGCCGGGCGATGCGGGGCGCCAAGGGGCTCTCCTGGAGCCAGGTGCTGCTGGCCGCCAACACCCCGATGCTGCTGAAGGCGTCGATGGTGGACGGCCGCACCGACACCGGCGTGATGGCCTCCGGGCAGGTGGCAGGGGTGATCGACGATCTGCCGTCGTGCGCCGAGCTGGTGGAACGGATCATGGCCGAGGCAGCCGGGGCCCTGGACCGGATGCCCGGCGGCCGTACAGTGGGGTGAAAGCGGCCAGACCAGGACATGGCACTGGAGGAGGTCATGGCCGACCCGAAGGGCTTTCTCACCACCCCACGCCGCCTTCCGCCAAGCCGCCCGGTGGAGGAGCGGGTGCGCGACTGGGACGAGGTGTACGTCCCCGGCGGACTGCTGCCGATCATCACCGCGCAGGCCGACCGCTGTATGGACTGCGGGATCCCGTTCTGCCACGACGGCTGCCCGCTGGGGAATCTCATCCCGGACTGGAACGACCTGGTGTCCCGCGACGACTGGCGGCGGGCGAGCGAGCGGCTGCACGCGACCAACAACTTTCCGGAGTTCACCGGGCGGCTGTGCCCGGCGCCCTGCGAGAGCGCCTGCGTACTGGCGATCAACCAGCCCGCGGTGACCATCAAGAACGTCGAGGTCGCCATCGCCGACCGGGCCTGGGAGAGCGGCTACGCGGTCCCGAAGCCGCCGGAGCGGCTGTCGGGGCGGACCGTGGCCGTGATCGGCTCGGGCCCCGCGGGGCTGGCCGCCGCCCAGCAGCTCACCCGCGCGGGGCACACGGTGGCGGTGTACGAGCGGGACGACCGGGTGGGCGGGCTGCTGCGGTACGGCATCCCCTCGTTCAAGATGGAGAAGCACCATCTGGACCGGCGGCTGTGGCAGATGCGCGCGGAGGGCACCAAGTTCCGTACCGGCGTAGGTGTGGGCACCGATATGGACGCCGCCGAGCTGAGGGCGCGCTACGACGCGCTGGTGATAGCGGTGGGCGCGCGGGCCTGGCGCGAACTGCCGGTGCCGGGCCGGGAGCTGGCCGGAATACATCAGGCGATGGAGTACCTGCCGCTGGCCAACCGGGTCCAGGAGGGCGACTACGAGCGGCCGCCGATCACCGCCGAGGGCAAGCACGTGGTCATCGTCGGCGGCGGGGACACCGGCGCGGACTGTCTGGGCACGGTCCTGCGGCAGGGTGCCGCCTCGGTGACCCAGCTGGACATCCACCCCCGGCCCGGTGACGAGCGGACCGACGGCGAGCCCTGGCCGACGTACCCCAAGATCTACCGGATGTCCGGCGCGCACGAGGAGGCACGGGAGCTGGCGGCCTCCCCGGAGGCGGACGTGGACGCCCGGGTGTTCTCGGCCGCCACCGTCCGCTTCGAGGGGGACGCGCCGGGCCCGGGACGGCCGCACGGCAGGGTCCGGGCGCTGCGCCTCGTCGGGGCCACGCCCGACGGGTCGGAGGGGCGGGCGGAGGTGCCCGGGGACGGACCTGGCGAGCGGGTGCTGCGGGCCGATCTGGTGCTGCTCGCTCTCGGCTTCCGCGGTCCGGAGCGGGACGGCGGGCTGTTGGACCAGCTCGGTCTGGAGCTGGACGCGCGCGGCAACATCGCCCGCGATGCCTCATTCGGAACCGGCCGGGAGGGGATCTTCGTGGCGGGCGACGCGGGCCGCGGGCAGTCGCTGATCGTGTGGGCGATCGCCGAGGGCCGCTCGGCGGCGGCCGCGGTGGACCGCTATCTGGCCGGTGACACCGCCCTCCCGGCCCCAGTCGGCCCGGCGGACCGGCCCATGACGGCCTGAGCCGGGGCGTGCCGGGCCAGGTCGGGCCGGGCCAGGTCGGGCCGGGCCAGGTCGGGCCGGGCCAGGTCGGGCCGGGTCGAGTGAACGTCCGGCCGCCGCTGAGTACTGTGCGACCATGAACTCACCGCTCCTCCCCCTCGCCGACGGGGTACACCTGTGGACCCCCACGCCCAGCGCCGGCTGGGGTCTCGCCAACTGTGGGCTGATCGTGTCCCCCGATGGTGCCGCCGCCTGGATCGACACCCCCTACGACCGGCACATGGCCCAGGACTTCCTGGAGCGCAGCCGGTCGCTGCTGCCCGAGGGAGGCCGGATCGGGCGAGTGATCGTCACCCATGCGAACGGTGACCATCTGTGGGGCGCGGAGGTCGTGCGCGGTGCCGACATCGTGGCCACCCGCGAGGCGCTCGGCCACATCGAGTACGAACCGGCCCCGCAGCAGCTGCACGCCATGGTGCGCGGCAGCGACCCGGAGACGCCGCTCGGGTGGTATCTCCAGGGCCACTTCGGACGGTTCGACTGGGCGGACACCGAGGTCGTGGAGCCCACGACGACCTTCACGGGCGAGCTGGACCTGCGGATCGGGCAGGTGCCGGTGCAGCTGACCGCGCTGCCCGCCGCGCACACCACCGGCGATCTCATCGCGTATCTGCCGCAGCAGAAGGTGGCGTTCACCGGCGATGTCATCTTCGCCTCCAGCCCGCAGGACCCCGGTGACCACGCGGTGCACTGGGCCGGTCCGCTGGACAGTGTGATCGCCGCCTGTGAACGGGTGCTGGACACCGGGGCGCAGACCATCGTCCCCGGCCATGGACCGGTGCTGGACCGGGAGGGCGTCCGCGGCCACATCGGCTATCTGGAGCACATCCGGGACCGGGCACAGCAGTTGCACACGGCCGGGGTCCCCGCCCTGGAGGCGGCCCGCAAGATCATCGCCGAGAACGCCTTCCCGTTGCCGGGGCTGCCCGAGCGCATGGTGATCACGGTGGGCACCGAGTACCGGCATCTGAACGGCGGGGAGGACCGGCCGGACATCGTCGCCATGATCGCCGATGTCGCCCAGGTGGCCTGGGACCTGCGGCAGAGCTGACCGCGCGCGCTCACCCGCCGCGTTGTCGTACCCGGCGGATAACGTTTTCGGTGTGGGCGGCAACAGGCGGCTCGCGGCGAGGGGTTACGCTCCCGTGCAGGTCGGAGCGGAGGGAAGGCAGTGGCACAGGTAGCGGGGGAAAGTCGGCATGCGCCGGGCCGGGGGGTGATCGACCTGGCCGACCGCCGCGCGCTGCTGGCCTGTCGGCCCGACGATCCGGTGGTGGCCGAGGAGGGCCGCAGGCTCAAGGAGGCGGCCCTGCTGGACTTCGGGGTCAAGGACAGCGTGGTGTCCTCGTGGCTGTACGCCAAGTGCCACTACCAGATCCCCACCACGGCGGTGGACACGGCGGCGGTGGTCGCCACGGGGGACGGCACCTGTCTGCTGCTGTACAACCCGGAGTTCTTCGTCGCCATCGGGCCGAGCGGGGTGCGGTTCGTCCTGTTCCACGAGGCGCGGCATCTGATCCACCGCCATCTGTACGTGGACGAGGAGCTGCGCGCCGACCCGGTCTTCGACCTGGCGGCCGAAGTCGCGATCAACCATGTGGCGCTGATCCGGCTGGCGCAGGGCGGGCTGCCGGCCCGTGAGGTGCCGGACGGCGCGGGCGGCACCCGCCGGGAGCCGGTGGGCGTCGATCCGCACGAGGTGCACCGGCAGTACGTGGCCGACCTGCGCGAGCAGGGCTTCGAGCCGCTGTCCTACCGGGACTTCACCGAGACCGACCTGAGGATCTACGGGGAGCTGAAGCGGATGCGCACCCCTCCCGTGCCGCCGGTCCTGTGCGTCCACATGAGCCCCGGCGGGGACGGCGATGGGGGCGGTGCGAAGCACCGGCTGCCGATGGACGCCGAGGCGGTGACCTCGGCCGTGGAGGAGACGCTTGCCGAAGTGATGCGCGGCGCGCTGCGCGGCGAAGGGCTCGCCCGGGACGAGCTGCTGGCCCTCGCGGACCGCACCACCGGCGGCGGCAAGCGGCTGGAGAAGATGTGGGGGCGGATGGGGCTGGGCGCGCTGCGCGGGGAAACGCAGCGGACCCGGCGGGTGGAGTGGTGGCGGCGCTGGCTGTCCGACACCCTCGCCTCCAAGCTGCGCGAGGGCGAGCGGCTGATCTACCCGAAGAAGCAGGGAGCGGTGCTGCTGGCGCTCGGGCACGACCCGATGCTGGCGCGGCGGGGCGCGGAGCGCACCAAGGTCGTGGTCATCGCGCTGGACACCTCGGGGTCGATGCCCCAGCCGGTGATCGACTGGATCACCTCGCTGGTGGGCCGCTCCGAGGGAGTCGAGAGCCACTGGCTGAGCTTCGACGGCGCGCTGATGCCGTTCGTCCCCGGCGAGCGGGTGCGCGGCGGCGGGGGCACCGACTTCCAGCAGGTCGTGGACTATGTGGAGGGGCGGCGGGCGGTGGACGGGCGGCGGTTCGAGGAGCGCGCCGACGCGGTGATCATGGTCACCGACGGCCACGCCCCCAAGGTGACCCCGGCCCGGCCCGACCAGTGGATCTGGCTGATCACGGACAGCGGTGACGACTGGCCGGAGCGGCACGACCCGCCGATGGCCTGCCACCGGGTGGTCACCGGCGACAGCTGAGCCGAGGAACCGGCTCCGCCGAGGGGCGGAGTGCGGACACGCAAGGACGAACGACATGGAACAACGGGGGATTCAGTCACCGTGAGCAGTGTGGACACGACGGCGCCGACCGCGGAGGAACGGCAGGCCACCGCCACCGGGCCCGAGCCGCCCCGCCGGACCGGGGCCCGGCTGGAGCAGTTCATCAGCGCCATGATCGCGATGGGGCAGACCGGCCAGGTCTTCGGCGAGCACGGGATCGGCAAGACATCGACATTTCTGTCCTACATCCCGCGGGCCCATCCGGGCACCCAGGTGATCCTGGTCCCGGCGGCCAACCTCACCCCCGACGACCTGCTGGTGAACGCGCCGGTGCGGGACGACCGCACCGGGGAGCTCGTGCTCACCCAGCTGATCATGCGTCAGCTCACCCCGGGTGTGCCCTTCGTGCTGCTCATCGACGACTCGCTGCAGGCCGGGGAGACCATCCAGTCCCAGCTGATGCAGATCGCCTGCAACTGGACGCTGGGCGAACACGATCTGCGCGCGCTCGGCTGTATCGGGGTCTTCCTCGCGGACAACGAGTCGCTGGCCGAGACCAGCGCCCGGCGCAGCGATCTGGCCGTCCTGGACCGCATGGTCACCCTGCGGATCACGGCCAATGACACCGCCTGGCGGTCCACGCTGGCCGAGCGGTACGAGGGCTGGGACCTGACCGGGGTGTTCCAGATCTGGGCCGGGCTCACCCCGTATCTGCGTTCGCTGCTCTCCCCGCGCACCCTCCAGCACGTCATGGACTGCGCCCGCGCCGGGTTTCCGCTGTCCTGGGGGCTGCCGCTGGTGGGCGGGGTGCGGCTGCGGCTGCGCGACCGCAAGGCCGACGGCACGCCCGGACCGGACCGCACCACCGAGCTTCTCGACGCCGTCGCCGGGGCCCTGGGTGTCGCCAACCCCGCCACCGTCCCCGACCCGGTGCGCAGCATTCTGCGCACCGCGGTCCGGGAGAACTGGGCGGTGCTGCTCCAGGGTCCGCCCGGCTGCGGCAAGACGGAGATCACCAAGGCGGTGGTCCGCGAGGAGAGCGGAACCGATCCGGTGTACTTCTCGCTGCCGGTGACCAACGTGGAGGATCTGTGCGTGCCGATCCCCACTCCGGACGGCACGCTGGACACCCTGTTCAGCCGCGCGCTCGTGGGACCGGACCCCAAGGTGATCGTCTGGGACGAGTACAACCGCCCCAAGGACAAGGCCACTTTCGCCAAGCTGATGGAGATCACCCAGGAGTGGTCGCTGGCGGGGCGGCCGATCCCGGGGCTTCGTGCCCAGGTCGCGCTTCAGAACCCGCCGTACCATCTCGGCCGCAAGCTGCTGGTCAGCAGCAACAACGTGGCCCAGGCCAGCCGTTTCACGGTGAGCTACGAGGTGAGCCCGCAGGACATCCCGGCCAACGAGTGGCTGATCGCCACCTATGGCGAGGTGGCCGAGACGGTTCTGGAGTGGTGGAAGAACGACATCGACGACGAGGGCCGGGACTGGATCACCAAGCGCACCCTGGAGCGGCTGATCAAGCTGCACCACGCCGGGCAGCCGCTGGAGACGGGGCTGATCTATCTGGGTGAGGGCGAGTACGCCCCGGTTCCGCTGTCCAGACTGGAGGCGCGGCTCGCCGAGGCCGCCGAGCACCGGGTGATCGGCCTGCGGGAGATAGCACGCGACGTCGACCGCTGGGAGGCGCGGCTGGTGGCCGCGTCCGAAACGTCGGGCGAGGGGACCAATGACACCGATCTGGTGCACCAGGTGCTCGCCAACGCCGAGGTGTCCCAGCTCAAGCGGAACGCCGAGGTGGTCGCCCGGCTGCTGCGCCATATGCCGCCCAAGCTGCGCGCCGCCCACATGGTGGGCCAGTCGCCGGAGCGGCAGCGGTTCTGGATCGGCGCGCTGGCCCGGATGACGCAGCTGTCCGGATGACGGAGCTGTCCGGCGCCGGATGAGCCCCGGCGCCACCACCGCATCCTCCCCTCCCTCTCCCCTCCCCCTCCCCGCTTCCGCGGCGGGACCGAACGACGAACGGAGCGCACCCCGCGTGGTGACCTACGAACGGGACGCCCTGGTGTCCGCCGCCTTCCATCTGGCCGGGCCCGCCCTCACCTCGGCGCTGATGCCCCGGCTCCGGCAGGAGACCCTGGCCGTGCTCCGGTCCCGGGAGCGGCTGCCCGCGCATCTGCTGGACGAGGTGTTCGCCTCCGGCGACCGGGAGCTGCTGGAGGCCCTGGCCGGGGCGCGGGTCGGTGCCGAGCGGCAGGCCGTCATGTTCCGGCTCGCCGGGCTGGCCGACCCCGGCCTGGCCCGGGCGCTCTACAACGAGCCGCTGGCCGGCCCCTGGCGGCAGGACCTGCGGCGCGCGGTGCTCGGCGCCGCGGCCGCGCATCCGGCCGACCCCGGCTGGCGCGCCCCGGGCGGCCTGGTGGACTTCCTGCTCTCCGCCAACAGGTCGTACGACCTGCTCCCGGCGCTGGAAGCACCCTTCCCCGAGGTGGTGCGGCATGTGGTCGAGCAGATCGGCAACTCGCTGGACATACCGCAGCAGCTGACCGCCTGCCGCGCGACGCTCACCCACGGCGGGGTGGCCGAGCTGGCCGCCCTGGCCGAACTGCCCGCTCTGCACCCGGCGGTGGCGGACATGGTGCGCCTGGCGGAGACGGTGCAGGACCCGGCCGCCATCGTGGAGATGGCCGTGGAAAGGGCCGCCCAAGCGGCTGCCGAGGTCAAGGCCGAGGCCCGGGAGGCCGAGGAGACCGCAGCGGCACCGACCGGCGATGAGCTGGTGCGGCGGCTCCGGAGGGTCGTCTACGCGAGGGACATCTTCTCGCTGGGCGCCGTGGACTGGGAGCTGCTCCTAGCCGCGCACAAGCAGGAGCCCTTCCATGGGACCGCGCTCACCATGCTGGCATCCCGCCCGGACTGCCATGAGGAGCTGGTGCTGGCCGCGTTCCAGAGGACCTCGCATCGTCTGCCGGACACCTCCCCACTGCCCTGGCGCCTGCTCACCGACGTCGACTGGAAGGACGGCTACCACCACGACCGGCTGGCGCACCTGCTGCGGCGCGGCATCCGGGAAGGCGCGTACCCGGTGGACCGCGTCCTGGCCGAGGTGCGGCCCGCCTCCCGGGTCCTGGCCTCGCTGCCGTACGGCAAGGAGCCGCTCGGCCCGGTGCTGGCCGGGCTGCTGGAGACGCTGGGCGACGACTTCGCGGCGTGGCGCGCGCTGTATTCGCTGCTCCCCCGGTTCACCGGGTCGAGCGCGGAGCTGTTCGCCGCCGCGGTAGAGCAGAAGGCCAAGCACCGCGGCAAGAGCTGGCCGAGGCCGCTGGCGGCCGAGTATCCGGTGAAGCGTCCGGAGGGTCTCCGCGCGGTATTCCCCCGGCTGCTCATGGAGGCCACCGAGGAGGTGCGGAGGGCGCTGGCACCGCATCTGGACCGGCGGTGCATCCAGCATCTGCTGGTCTTCCACCAGCCGTCGCCCGCCCTGCGCGACCTGTTCGTCAGCCTCCACGGACCGTCGGTGCTGGCCTGTATCGCCTCCGACTGGGAGCTGCCCGCGGACAAGATCGAGGAACTGCTGGCCCTCGACGAGCCGGAGATCAACACCAAGCTGTATGTGTACACGCCGCTCACCGACGAGCAGCGCCGGGGCATCCTCGCGGGCCGCCGGTCCGGCTCCGTACCGGGGGCGGACGGGGTGCCGGACGCGGAGCCGCTGCCGATCACCGATGAGCTGATCGAGAGCATCCGGCTCAGCGGGCGTCGGCACTGGGTGCTGCCGATCCGCGACGCGGGGGATCCGCGGCTGGCCCGCGTCCTGCTCGGCAAGATCAAGCTGCACACGCTCGCCGGGCAGCTGCATCTGCTGGTCCGCGTGTGGGAGCGGCACGGGCCCGAGGAAGTGCGCGGGCTGCTGGAGGAGACCGAGTTCCCCGAGCGCGTCAGCCTCAAGCATCCACTGCCGAAGGCGACCCATGAGATCGTCCGGGGCGCGCTGGAGGCGGCGGACGGTCTGGCCGTGCTGCGCGCGGAGCTGGGCCGCTCCCGGGGGCCCGCGGGCCAGGTGGCGTTCCTGCGCGCCCAGGGCGGCAGCCGCGACCTCGTCCCACCGGCCCTGGAGCGGCTGGCCGAGGAGACCGGCCCGGGGCTGCCCTGGGCGGAGCTGGCCCGGGAGCACGAGCGCGATCCGCTCCCCGACGCCCTGCTGGTGGTGCTCGCCGAGGCGGACGACTGCCCGGAGGAGTTGCGCGCCGAGAGCGGTGTGGCGGAGCTGCGGCTCGATCACGACGCGTATCCGCACAAGTCCGCCGGGCCGCGGCCGAGCCCCCTGGACCTGGTGCGCCGCCACCCCCTGCCGCCACCGCACCACATCCGGAACGCCTGGCTGGACAAGGCGGCCGACCTCGGCACGCTGACCCCGCTGGACGTGCTGCACGAGGCGAGGCCCGCCGGGGGCGCGGCCGCGTATCTGACGTACCGCCACTACCGCTCGCGGGAGGGCGGGCCGGACACGGCGGCGCTCGCGGCGGTCCGCGAGGCCCTGGAGCTGGCCACCGCCCATCTCGGCGAGGATCCGGAGGCGTGGGCGCTGGCGCTGCGGCTGCTGCCCGACTTCACCGGCACCCTCCCCGAGCTGCTGACCACGGCGGCCGCCATCGTCAGTTGAGGGCCGACGGCAGATCCTGTTCGGCCCAGATGATCTTCCCTTCGCTGGTGTAGCGGGTGCCCCAGCGCTGGACCATCTGGGCGACCAGGAACAGGCCCCGGCCGCCCTCGTCGGTGATGGCGGCGCGGCGCAGATGCGGCGAGGTGCTGCTGCCGTCGGCGACCTCGCAGATCAGCGTGCGGTTGCGCAGCAGCCGCAGGCGGATCGGGCCGTCGGCGTGCCGGATGGCGTTGCCGAGGAGTTCGCTGACCACCAGTTCGGTGGTGAAGACCGCCTCGTCCAGGTTCCAGTCGGCCAGCGTGCGGGCCACGGCGGCGCGCATTCCGGCGACCACGGCGGGGTCCGGGGGCAGGTCCCAGTAGGCGACGTGCCGCTCGTCCAGGGCGGTGGTACGGGCGACGAGCAGAACCACGTCGTCGGTGGGGCGCGGGGGCAGCAGGGCGCGCATCACGGCGTCGCAGGTGCGCCCCGGGTCGGGGTCGGAGGAGGCGAGGGCCTCGCGCAGCAGGTCGAGCCCGGTGTCGATGTCCCGTTCGCGGTCCTGGACGAGTCCGTTGGTGTAGAGGACCAGCCGACTACCCGCGGACAGCGGAATGGCGGAGACCTCGAAGAGCCGCCCGCCGAGGCCCAGCGGCGGCCCGGCGGGCAGGTCCGGGATGGTCACGGTGCCGCCCGGGTCGACCACGGCGGGCGGCGGGTGTCCGGCCCGCGCCAGAGTGCAGCGCTGCGCGACGGGATCGTAGACGGCGTACAGACAGCTGGCCCCGACCGCGCCGATGCCGCCGTTCCTGGCGGACTCCTCCTGGTCGAGCTGGGCCACCACGTCGTCCAGCTGGGTGAGCAGTTCATCGGGCGGCAGGTCGACCACGGAGAAGTTGTGGACCGCGGTGCGCAACCGGCCCATGGTGGCGGCGGCGTGTAGTCCGTGGCCGACGACGTCGCCGACGACGAGGGCGACCCGGGCGCCCGACAGCGGGATGATGTCGAACCAGTCGCCGCCCACTCCGGCGTGGGCGGGCAGATAGCGGTAGGCGGCTTCGACGGCCTGCTGTTCGGGCCGCCCGCGGGGCAGCAGGCTCTGCTGCAGGGCCAGTGCGGTGGCGTGTTCGCGTGCGTACCTCCGGGCGTTGTCGATGGCGACGGCCGCCTGGCCGACGAGTTCGTCGGCGAAGGACCGGTCCTCGTCGTCGAAGGGGGCGGCACCCTCCAGGCGCCGGAACTCGGCCTGCCCCAGCAGCACCCCGCGGGCGCTGAGCGGGACGGCCAGCAGGGTGTGGCCGGAGGGCGGGCGGAACCGCTCCTCCCGTACGGCGCTGACCGCGACCCGGCGCATCCGGGACCGCGCGTCGACCGGTTCCTCGCCGCGCAGCACGGACTCCAGCAGGTCGACGGTGGCGATGTCGGCGAAACGCGGGACCGCGACGTCGGCCAGTTCCTCGGCGGTGCGCGTCATGTCGAGCGAGGTGCCCACGCCGACGCTCGCGCCGTACAGCAGTTCCAGGCGCGCCCAGGCCGCGTCGGCCTTGTCGGTCAGCGCCTGGAGTTCGGTGGTGTCGCGCAGGGTGGCGACGCTGCCCCAGTGCTGCCCGCGGCCCGAGGTGGGGCGCTGGTTGACGGCCAGCCGCCGGTCCCCGACCTGGATGACCTCGTCGGTGACGGCCCGGCCGGAGGCGAGCAGTCCGGCGGTCTCCGGGGCCAGCCCGACCTCGGTGATCCGCCCGCCGCGCACCTCCGGCTCCAGTCCGAGCAGCCGCCGGGCCTCGTCGTTCACGAGCACCAGCCGCCCCTGGCCGTCGAGGATGAGCACGCCTTCCGGGACGGCGCGCAGCACGGCGTCGTGGTGTTCGTACATTCTGGTGATCTCGGCGGGGTCCAGCCGGTGGGTCTGGCGCCGCAGCCGCCTGCCGACCAGCGCCGCGCCACCCGCGCCGAGGACGAGGGCCAGCGCCGTGGAGCCGAAGAGCATCGGCAGCTGACGGCCCACCGAGGCGGCCACGTCGGGGAGAGCGACCCCGGCGTTGACGATGCCGATGACCCGGCCCCCGGCACCGGTGACCGGGACCGCCGCGCGGATCGACGGCGCGGTCAGGGCGGCGGCGGAAACCTTGTCCGTGAAGGGTCTGCCGACCGTGGCCGGATAGAGGGGGAGGTCGGCGTGGGTGCCGATGAGCTTCGGGTCGGGGTGGGTGTAGCGGATGCCCCGGGGGCTGGTCACCACGATGTAGTCGACGCCGGACTCGCGCCGGATCCTGGTCGCATAGGGCTGGAGGAGCGCGGAGGGCTTGCGGGTCTCCAGCGCCCGCCGGACGCCGGGGGCGGCCGCGAAGGTCTCCGCGACGGCGAGGGCGCGCCCCCGGGCCTGGGCCTCATGGCCGCTGCGGGCCTGAAGGGCCAGCGCGGCCCCGGTGGCGAGCACCAGCAGCGTCACGATCACCAGCATCAGGGCGCACACCTGCCCGGCGACGCTGCGCAAGCCCAGGGCAGAACGCACCTTCACAGGCTTTTTCTAACATACGAACATACGTCACACCTGGTGGCGGTTCGGGGGTCTCGGATGTCGTGGAGGCCGTCTTCCCGCCATTGGAGGGACGTTGGGCCGTGACCCCCCAACCAACGGGAACTGTGCACGTTAGGCCGGGTACAACCGGCTACTCGCCCCCTAAGGAGTTCCCATGCGTATCCGGACGGCCCTCTCCACGCTCGCCCTCGCCGCCGCCTCCCTCGCAGTCGGCGCCGCCGGTGCCGCCGCGGATGACGTCCCCGACGTCAACGTCACGAACACCAGCAACATGGCCTTCCCCGGCGTGTGCGCCAACAACCAGTTCTCCTTCGTGGCCGTCCCCGTCAATCTCCTGGGCGGTGCGGACTCCAGCTCGTGCCGGACCCCCTGATCGCTCACAGGTCGGCCATCTGACCGCGGCGGGGCCGTGTCCGTGGTGCGCCTTGCCGGTCAGGCGGTCTGGCTTCGCAGGGCTTCGACCTCGGCGTCCAGCGCCGCTTCGCGGGCGACGATCTCGCCGACCGACGTGAGCGCCTCGTCGGCGCGGTGCGGCGGAATGACGATGACGCCGTCCCCGTCGGCAGCGATGATGTCGCCGGGGTTCACCACGACGCCGCCGATGGCGACCGGTTCGCCGATCGTGCCCGGTCCGTTCTTGAACGGACCGGCGGGAGTGAGTCCGCGGGCGAAGACCGGGATGCCGAGCTCTTCGATGATCGCGGCGTCGCGGACGTATCCGTCGATGATCGCGCCCGCGGCGCCGTACGCGGCGAACCGCTGGGCGAGGTTGTCGCCGACGATGGCGCGTCCGTCGTAGCCGAAGGCGTTGATGACGAGGATGTCACCGGGACGGATGTGCTCGAGCGCCGCGATCACGGCCTTGTTGTCGCCCGCGACGGTGAGGACCGGAAGTGCCGTGCCGACGGCCTTGGCCCCGTTCCAGATGGGGGCGATACCTCCGTCGACGATGTTCAGCCGGTCGAGGCCGTCGCCGAGGTTGGCCACGGAGTGCGTGCGGAACTGATCGAGCACATGCCCGTCGACGCGTTCCCACGCGGTGTTGACGCGCACGTTGTCCTGAGTCATCGCAGGCTCCTTCGGGTGGTGGGGGCCATGGGTTCCATCCCGCCCCTGCAGAAAATGCGAAAGATTTCGCGTTTCGCGTGAGCCAGTCTGCATCGATCCATGCCGCGAGACAAGAGGCGACGTGCCGGGCAGGGCACCGCCCCGCATGTCACAGCCCCGACGCATGATCACTTCGGGGTGACACGGAGGCTCGGGAACGCGATCGGAGCGGAAGGTTAACGTCGGGGCAACGCGAACCCTTGACCGTCTTCAGAATGCGAATCTATTCTCATTCGAGATTCACGTCGCAACTTTGCTGCCGGCGCTGCTCTGCGGCCCCCGTACCGCGGCGCCTCCTCCCGGCCCCCACTCGGGCGCGCAACGACGCCGAGCCCCCAGCCCCCCAGCCCCTGGACGGGCGGATTCCTGAACAGCACCGAAGCCACCCAGCCACCCCGGCTCAGGACGCCGTTCCGGAGTCCGCGACACCGAAAGTGAACGCGAATGACAACGTCAGACCGGCTTGACAGAACATCGGATCGTCACGGAGCAGCGTCGGAACAGTCCGGCGGGACCGCGGTCGACGTCGCCTCCACCAACGACAAGGTCGTCCGCAAGGCCACCGTCGCCGGTGCGATCGGCTCCTTCGTCGAGTGGTACGACTACGGCATCTATGGCCTGCTCGTCACCTATCTCGCGATCAACATCATGGGCGAGGCCGACGCCGGAAATCTCTTCCTCACCAACGTCGGGTTCCTGGTCAGCTTCATCGCCCGCCCGTTCGGCAGCGTCATCTGCGGATACCTCGGGGACAAGATCGGGCGGAAGAGCCTCCTGGCCACCCTCCTGGTGCTGATCTCCGCCGCGACCGCGGGCATCGGCCTCATACCGTCCTCCACCGTCATAGGTGTCGCCGCACCCGTCCTGCTGGTCCTCCTCCGGGTGCTCCAGGGCTTCTCGGCGGGCGGGGAGGTGGCCGGTGCCATGTCCTTCGTCGGCGAGTACGCCCCGGACTCACGCCGCAACTACATGATGAGCTTCATCGCCGTCGGCTCGTTCATCGCCCTGATGTTCGGCAGCGCCTTCTCCGCCATCCTCATCACGACGCTCGGCGAGGACACCATGACCTCCTGGGCCTGGCGGGTGCCGTTCCTCCTCGCCGTCCCGCTCGGCTACGTCGGCTTCTACATCCGCCGCCGGCTGGAGGAGACCCCGCACTTCAAGGCGCTGCGCGAGCAGAACACCGTAGCGCGCAACCCGCTGAGGGAGGCCCTGACCTCCCCGCGGCATCTCAAGGCGATCGCGCTCACGATCTTCCTCCCCGCGCTCAACGGCCCCGGCTACTACCTGCTGTTCGTCTACATGCCCACCTACTTGAAGACCTCGCTCGGCGAGCACAACTTCTCGATGCTGCAGGCACTCACGGTCACGGCGTTCAGCCTGGTCGCCATCGCGATCTGCATCCCGCTCATGGCCCGTCTCTCGGACCGGATCGGCCGCAAGCCCGTCCTCGCCTTCTCCGCCGTCGCGATGGCCCTGGTCTCGTACCCGATGTTCCGGCTCATCACCACGGGAGAGTTCGGGCTGGCCTGCATCGGCACCATCGTTCTCGCGATCGCCTTCTCGGGCCACGCCGCCGTCGTCCACACCGTCCTCGCCGAGATGTTCCCGACCACCGTGCGCTACTCCGCTTACAGCATCGGATTCAGCATCTCCACGATCATCTTCGGAGGCAGTGCCCCGCTCCTGATGACCGAGCTGATCGAGTCGACCGGCTCCAACCTGATCCCGGCTTTCGCCTCCATCATCACCGCCCTGATCACCCTGGTCACCATCGCTTTCGTGCGGGAGACCAAGGGTCAGCCCCTCGCATCCAGCTGAAACACCCCGGGAGACACCATGGGAATCAACTCCGTAGCCGTCGTGGCCGACCTCGGTGAGAGCTTCGGCAACTACACGATCGGCGACGACAACGCTCTGCTCGGCCTCGTCACCTCGTCGAACATCGCGTGCGGCTTCCACGCCGGTGACCCGCGCATCATGGACCGGACCGTCGCCGACTGCGTCGAGCGCGGCATCGAGCTCGGTGCCCACCCCGGATACCCCGACCTCGTCGGCTTCGGCCGCCGGCTCATCGAGGCGACCGAGGAAGAGATCCGCACCGACGTCCTCTACCAGCTCGGCGCACTCGACGCCTTCGCGCGGGTGCACGGTGGCACGATCAGCCATGTGGCCCCGCACGGCCGGATGGGCTCGATCGCGCAGACCGATGCCAAGCACGCGCGGGCCATCACCGACGCGATCGCCGCGTACAACACCGACTACGTCGTCATCTGTCAGCGCGGTCTGCTCGCCGAGGAATCGCGCAAGCGCGGACTCGAGGTCGGGTACGTGTTCCTGGCCGACCGGGGGTACGGCGACGACGGCATGCCCGTCCCCCGCTCCCACGAAGGCGGCCTGATCCACGACCCCGAGCTCATCGGCCGGCGCTCGGTCCAGGTCGTGCAGGAGGGCACCGTACGCTCGGTCGACGGCAACGTGGTTCCGCTCGGACACGACGCCGACGTCCTGCTCCTGCACGGTGACCACCCCACCGTCCTCCAGAACGGCACCGCGCTGCGGACCGCGCTCGGCGCGGCGGACATCCGCGTCGCCGGACTGCGGGACGTCCTGGCGGAGAAGGCGGAGGTCGCGCTCGCCCGCTGAGGGCCGAGCCCATCAGGCGATGACCACAGCACAGTACGGTGCCCTCACCGTCGAGCCCTTCGGGGACTCGGCGGTGATGGTGACCATCCCCCATGCCGACCAGGCCATCCGCACGTCCGGAATCGTCGCCTTCCGCGAACGGTTCCTGGCCCACCGACCCCACGGCGTGCTGGACGTCGTCTCCGGTCTGGAGTCCCTGCTCATCGAGTTCGACCCGCTGACGACCGCGCTCGAGCACGTGGAGTACGCGGCCCGGCTGCTGGCGGGGTGGGCCCCGGCGCCGTCGGACGGTCCGGAGGGCCTGCGGGCGGTCCGGCAGTTCGCCATTCCCGTGGTCTTCGACGACGAGACCGGCCCCGATCTGGCCTCCGTCGCCGACGACATGGGCCTGGCCCCCGCCGAGGTCGTCGAGGCGATCGCGGAGTCCAGCTTCACGATCTCCCTCCTCGGCGCGGCGATGGCCCCGATGATGGACGGGCTCAAGGTGCCCAGGCCGGTGCGCAGGCTCGCCGAGCCCCGGACCGATGTCGCCCCCGGAGCGATCATGATCGCCGGTACCCACGCGATCATCCAGCCGTTCCCCGGCCCGACCGGCTGGCGCGTGGTCGGGCGCACCCCGCGCACCATCGTCGACATCTCCCGACCGGACCCCGTCTCGTTCGGCACCGGCGACCTCGTACGGTTCGTCCCCGTCACCCGGGACGAGGCCGCGGTCCTGGGGGCCGGTTTCCTGTTGCCGGTGGGGGAATCCGTATGAAGACCGTGGCGCTCGAGATCACCGGCACCGGATGGATCACGACGTTCCAGGACCTCGGCCGTCGCGACACGGAGCGGCGCGGCGTCCCCACCGGCGGCGCGGCCGACCAGCACTCGGCGGCCGTCGCCAACCTCCTCGTGGGCAACCCCCGCGGGGCGACCCTGATCGAGAACCTCGGCGGCGAACTCGCGCTCGTGCCCGACGCCGACGTCCTGCTCGCCGTGACCGGTGCCGCCGCCCGGGTCACCGTGGGCGGCGGGCCCGTCGAGAGCTGGTCCCCGCTGGTGGTACCGGCGGGCCACGAGGTACGGGTACACGGGGACGTGAGCCGAGGGACCCGTACCTATCTGGCCGTGAACGGCGCGCTGACCGCGGAGACCCTGTTGGGCAGCGCCGCCCCGGACGCCCGCATGGGGTTCGGGCAGGCCGTCGTCCGCGGCTCGTGCGTCCTCCTGGACACGGAATTCCGGGGGTTCGGCCGTCGGCTGTTCGGAGCACCGCTGTTCCGGCTTCCCGTTCCGGTCCCGCGCTTCGACGCCGGGCCCTGGGACATCGATGTCGTCCCGACTCGGGGGATCGACACGATCGCCGGTATTCGTGAGGTGATCGAGGAGGCGACGTACGTCGTCACCAACCGCTCCAACCACGTCGGGCTGCGGCTCGACGGGCCGGTGCGCCACCCGGACACCGACACCGAGATCGTGTCGCACGGGGTGCCCGTCGGCGCACTGCAGATCCCGCACGCGGACGAGCTGATCGTGCTCGGTCGCTACCGGAGCCTGACCGCCGGCTACCCGATCGTCGGTGTCGCCTCGCGGGTGTCCCTGCCCTTGCTCGGGCAGGCCGGTCCGGGGCGGGAGCTGCGGTTCCGCTGGACCGACCGCGAGAGCTCGCTGCGCCGCTTCGCGCGGCGCGAGGCGGAGGTGCGCGCACTGGAACACGCGGCCACGGAGGCATTCGGTGCTCTCGGCTTTACGGCATCCTTGCCCCGTTCTAACTGAGAATGTATTCTCACTTGAAAAATCAATCTCATGTCAGTCATGGAGGAGGAACGGTGGCGACGTCGGCCGGAAGGACCGCGCTCATCACGGGAGCGGGCAGCGGGATGGGACTCGAGACCGCACGGCTGCTGGCCCGGGACGGCGCTTCCGTCGTGCTCATCGGCCGCAGGCAGGCGGCACTCGACGACGTCGCGGCCACGATCCGCGCCGAGGGCGGGACCGCCCTCGCCATCGCCGCGGACATCACCCGAGCGGACGACGTCACCCGAGTTCTCGACCGGGTCCGCTCCGAACTCGGACCGGTCGACGTCCTCGTCAACAACGCGGGCAGCGCATCATCGGTGCTCAACCCGCAATGGCTCCCGCACGACGAGTGGCGCCAGGTCCTCGACGTGAACCTCACGGCGGTCTTCCAGCTCACCCAGGCCGTGCTGCCCGACATGCTCGGCCGCGGCACCGGGACCATCGTCACCGTCTCCTCGCTCGCGGCCGTCAACCCCAACCTGCTCGGCGGCGCCGCCTACGGCGCGGCCAAGGCCGGGGTCCGCAACTTCATGACGTTCCTGCACAACACCTTCCGCAACCAGGGGCTGCGGGCGATCACCGTGCTGCCCGGCGAGGCGGACACCCCCATCCTCGACAACCGCGCCCGGCCCCCGGCGCCGGAGGAACGCGCCGGCATGGTGCAGCCCGAGGACGTGGCCGAGGCCATCCGCCTCGCCGTCGCCCTCCCCCAGCGCGTCGTCCTCCAGGAGATCGTCGTCGCCCCCACCCGCCAGCGCGACACCTCCGCCGACCTAGAGATCAGCCGTTGGGCGGGCGCACCCGCCGACGCCGCACCGCAGGACTGACCAACCCGCCCCCAGGAGGAGCGCATGCCGCCCACCATCACCACGCAGCCGACCCTGTTCGCCACCGCGGAGGCCGTCGCCCGGATCGCCGCCGCCTCCCGCCGCACACAGCAACCGCAGTCGAAGGGCGACCTGGTCTCCCTGGCCATGGGCGAACCCGACTTCGACACACCCCAGTCGGTGACCGAGGCGGCCCACGCCTCGCTGCGCGCCGGACGCACCCACTACGCACCGCTGCTCGGCGAACCCGCCTTGCGTGAAGCGCTCGCCGAAAAGCTCACCGGCATCGCCGGGGCACCGGTCTCCGCCTCCGACATCCTGATCACCCAGGGCGGCACCGCCGGGCTCGCCGCCTCGATCCTCGGCATCGTCGACCCCGGCGACAAGGTGGTCATCCCCGACCCCACCTACTCCCTCTACGCGGACCTGGTCAGCATGGCCGGAGGCACGGTCGTACCCGTCCCGCTCGCGCCGGATCTGCACTGGGACCTCGACCGGCTCGCCGACGCCCTCACCGACGCCAAGCTCTTCGTCTTCTGCAACCCCGGCAACCCGACCGGAATCGTGCACAGCCGCGACGAACTCGACGCGCTCGCCGAGTTGCTCGACGGCACCTCCACGATCGTCATCTCCGACGAGGCATACTCCGACCTCGACTACACCGGCAGGCCCTTCACCTCGACGATCTCGATCGACGGCCTGCGCGACCGCACCGTCTACTGCCAGACCTTCTCCAAGAGTTACGCGATGACCGGCTGGCGCGTCGGCTACCTCTGGGGACCGGCGCAGCTCATCCAGGCGTCCGCCCGCATTCACCACACCTTCAACGGCTCCGCGAACACCGTCGTCCAGGACGCCGCCCTCGCCGCGGTCCAGAGCTGCGACGAAGACATCGCCCGCATGCGCGCCGCGTACGAGCGGCGCGGCGAGATCATGCGCACAGAACTGGCCGCGATCCCCGGCCTCACCCTCAGCGCTCCGGAGGGAGCCTTCTACCAGTTCCCGCGCTACGACCTCGACTTGCCCTCCGTGGAGGTCGTAGCGGCGCTGCGCACGCACGGCGTCGCCGTCCGGCCCGGAAGCGAGTTCGGAGCCCGGGGCGAGGGGCACCTCCGGCTGTCGTACGCCGCCGGCCCGCAGGCCATCACCGAGGGCGTCCGCCGACTCGCCCACGGCCTCGCGGCTCTTCGATGAACGCCGTCTCGCAGGCAACGGGGCATCGGCCCATGCGCAGTGACACCGAACGCAACCGCAGGTACCTCATCAGGGCTGCCGCGCGGCTGTTCGAGAACTCGCCGACGCCGGTCAGCCTGGCCGAGATCGCCAAGCACGCCGAGGTGTCCACCGCGACGGCCTACCGGCACTTCTCCTCCGTCGAGGAGATCCTGCACGCCTTCCGCGCCGAAGTGGGCTCCGAGCTTAGTGACTTCAGCGCACAGCAGCCCACGTGGGGCATGGCGAGACTCGAGGCGGTATCGCGCTGCTGGGTGTCCCTCGTCCTGGAGCACGGCGGCGCGATGGCGCAGATGCGTTCGCACCGCGGCTACCTCGAGCGGCTGCGGGAAGGGACCGGCTACCTCGCCCCGCAGGCCGAGGCGCTCGCCGAGCCACTGCGGCAGACCACCGAGGAACTCGGCCTCGGCGACCTCGGGGACGAAGCCCTGTACCTGTGGAACGCGTTGTTCGACCCACGCGACATCCTCGACCTCATCAAGAGCGGACGCACCGAGCAGGAGGCCGCCACCCGTCTGGTGGCCGCCCTGCGCGGCGCCCTGACCGGCTGGTCCACAACGCAGCCGCGATCGGCTGAGTGAGCGACGCCCCTCAGTCCGCGTCGGTCGCGGGCGGCGCCGTGGTGCCCCGTACTTCGAGGGTCGGCGGTGAGAGGACGGTCTCCGCCGGACGCGCCGGATCCTCGATCCGGTCCAGGAGGTGTTGCGCGGCACGGCGGCCGACGTCATGGCTGGCGTTGTCCACCGTGGTCAGCCACAGGTGCCGCAGGCGTGAGAGGTAGGTGTTGTCGTATCCGATGAGGGAGAGGTCGCGCGGGACCCGCAGACCCGACTCCTCGGCTGCCGAGAGGGCGCCGACGCAGGCGATGTCGTTGAAGGCGAAAACCGCGCTCGGCCGCGGTGTGGAGCCGAGCAGTCGGACCATGGCCCGGTAGCCGCCTTCTTCGGTCAGGTCGCCCTGCTCGACGAGCGCCGTGCCGGCGAGGCCGTGCTCGCGCATGACCGTCTCGAAGCTGCGGCGGCGCAGCTCGCCGACGACGCCCTGACCGGCGATGTGGGCGATGCGGCGGTGGCCGAGTCCGATGAGGTGCTCGGTGGCCAGGCGCGCCCCGTGCTCGTCGTCGTTGGCCACGACGTCGACGCGGGGCAGCACCGGTTCGCGGGCGCCCGCCACCACGGTGGGGATATGGGTGGCCGCGGCGCGCAGCACGTTCGAGGGGGGCAGGGTGCCCACGGCTATCAGCCCGTCGACCCGCAGTTCGGTGAAGGTGCGGGTGAGGTCCTCGCCGAGCCGACGGTTGAGGTGGCCGTCGGCGAGCAGCATGTGCAGGCCGCTGTCGTGGAGGCGGGAGTTCATGCCGTCCAGCAGCTCCACGAACCAGGGGTTGCGCATGTCGTTCAGCAGCACGCCGACCGAGCGGGTGCGGCGCTCGCTCAGACTGCGCGCGGCGGCGTTGGGCCGGTAGCCGAGATCCTCGACGGCGGCCAGCACGGCCTGCCGCTTCTCGGGGCTCACCTGCTCGGAGCCGCGCAGCACCAGGGAGACCAGCGATTTCGACACGCCGACCCGTTCGGCCACGTCACGGATCGTCGGAGGTCTCATGGATGGACCGTTCCACAGGCCGGTGGCGGGTGTCAAAGGCATTGACACGAGGGAGGACGGGACTCAGGGTGTGGTGGAGCAAGAATGGAACGGTCCAATGAAGGGCAGTCATGGCAAGCACGCTCGGCGTCGCCGTCGTGGGATTCGGCTGGATGGGCCGGGTGCACACCCAGGCATACACCCGTGTCCCGCACCACTTCCCGCACGTGGGCGCGCGCCCACAGCTGATCTCCGTGGCGGAGGCGGTGCCCGGCCGGGCCGAGGAGGCCGCGGCGCAGTTCGGGTTCGCCTCGGCCACCCGCGACTGGCGCGAGGTCGCGAAGGACCCGCGGGTGCAGGCCGTCAGCATCACCGCGCCGAACTTCCTGCACCGCGAGATCGGCGTCGCGATGGCCGAGGCCGGTAAGCACATCTGGATCGAGAAGCCGGTCGGCCTGACCACGGACGACGCCCGCGCGGTGGCCGACGCCGTCGCCGCGGCCGGTGTACAGGGGGCGGTGGGCTTCAACTACCGCAACGCACCCGCCGTCGAAGCGGCCCGCGAACTCATCGCCTCCGGTGAACTGGGCACGGTCACCCACGCCCGCGTCCGTCTCTTCAGCGACTACGCGGCCCACCCGGACGGCGCGCTCACCTGGCGGTACGAGCGGGCGCGCGGGGGCAGCGGAGTGCTGGGCGACCTGGCCTCGCACGGCGTGGACCTGGCCCGGTTCCTGGTGGGCGACATCGCCGCCCTGACCGCCGACACCGCGGTCTTCGTTCCCGAGCGGGCCCGCCCGACCGGTGCCACCGCCGGTCACACCCTGGCCACCGGCGGCGAACTCGGCCCGGTCGAGAACGAGGACTACGTCAACTGTCTGCTGCGCTTCGCCTCCGGTGCGCGCGGTGTGCTGGAAGCCAGCCGGGTCTCGGTCGGCGAGCAGAACAACTACGGCTTCGAGGTGCACGGCACCAAGGGCGCGGTGTTCTGGGACTTCCGCCGGATGAACGAGCTGGGCGTGAGCCGCGGCACTACCTACCAGGACCAGCCGGTCAGCACGGTGCACGTCGGCCCCGGCGCCGGTGAATACGCCGCCTTCCAGCCGGGCGCGGCGACCAGCATGGGCTACGACGACCTCAAGGTGATCGAGGCGTACCGCTTTCTGCGCTCGATCGCCGAGGGCAGGCCGTACGGGGCCACCCTGGACGACGCCGTGCACAGCGCGGCCGTACTGGACGCCATGACGCTGTCCGTCGACAGCGGAGCGTGGGTGAACCTGGCATGAGCGGCGTACGCATCGGCGTGATCGGCGCGGGCAACATGGGCGCCGACCACGCCGCCACGCTCCACCACCATGTCTCCGGCGCCGAGGTCACGCTGGTCGCGGACATCGACAAGGAACGCGCGGCCTCCGTCGCGGGCACCATGCCCGGCGCCCGGGCCACCGACGATGCCTACGCGGTGATCGACGACCCGGAGGTCGACGCGGTCGTCATCGCCTCGCACGACACCACCCACGCCGACCTGTCCCTCGCCGCGGTACGGACCGGGAAGCCGGTGCTGTGCGAGAAGCCGCTCGCCCCCACGCTCGAGGAGTGCGTGCGGGTCGTCCGGGAGGAGCGGCGGGCCGGAGGGGGACTGATCTCGCTCGGGTTCATGCGCCGCTTCGACCCCGCCTACACGGAACTCAAGTCCGCCGTCTCCGCCGGGGACTGCGGCAGCCCGCTGCTCGTGCGCTGCGTCAGCCGGGGCGTGTCCTCCGCCCCCGGCTGCACCGATGAGCTGAGCATCACCGGGTCCGCCATCCACGAATTCGACACCGTGCCGTGGCTGCTCGACTCGCCCGTCACCGAGGTCAACTGGCATGCGCCACGCTCCACGGCGGCGGTGTCCGGCTTGCGGGACCCTCAGCTGATCCTGCTGCGCACGGCCGACGGCGCCCTCACCACCGTCGAGGTCTTCCTCAACGCCCGCTACGGCTACGACATCCGCTGCGAGGTGGTGGGCGAACACGGCACCGTCGCCCTCACCCATCCGGCCCGGATCGTGGCGGACTCGGCCCGGGCCCGGTCCAGCGGCTACCCCGCCGACTGGCGGCCCCGGTTCGCGGACGCCTACCGGCTCGAACTCCAGGCCTGGACCGATGCCGTGCGTTCGGGAGCCTCGTCGCCGATGGCCACGGCCCATGACGGGCTGGTGGCATCCGCGGTGGCCGAGGCCGTCATCGCGTCCATGGAGGACGGTGGCAGGACCGTACCCGTGCAGGTCCCGGAGGTCTGACCGATGCCTGCCACTCCCACCGCCCTGCCTCTCGCCCTGCCCGTCGCCCGCACTCCGGACCCGATGGAGGCCCCCGCCCTGCGCTGGGGCGTCATGGGCACCGGCTGGATCGCGGAGCGTTTCGTCCAGTCCGTCCGGAGCCACACCCGCCAGCGGTTCACAGCCGTGGCCTCCCGCGATGCCGCCCGCGCCGGGGACTTCGCGGGCCGCCACGGCATTCCCGGGTCGTACGGCTCGTACGAGGACCTCGCCGCCGCGCCCGACGTCGACGTCGTGTACATCGCCACCGAGCACACCGCCCATCTCGCCTGTGCCCGGATCGCGCTGGAGGGCGGCAAGCACATCCTCGTGGAGAAGCCGCTCGGGCTGGACGCCGCCCAGGCGGCCGAGATCGCCGAACTCGCCGCCGGGCGGAACCTGTTCTGCGCCGAGGCACTGTGGACGTTCTTCCTGCCCAAGTTCGACATCATCCGCCAGATCCTCGGCTCCGGTGCCCTCGGCGAGATCCACACCGTGCTGGCGGACATCGGCGAGCACTTCACCTCCGAACACCGCATCCTGCGCCCCGAACTGGCGGGCGGCCCGTTGCTGGACCTCGGCACCTACCCCGTCTCCCTGGCCACCTGGGCCCTGGGCGCACCGGCCGAGACACTGGCCTCGGGCCAGCCCCACCCCACGGGCGTGAACGGCCAGACGGCGGCGATCCTCCGGGGCCCGAACGGCAGTCAGGCCGTCCTGCACACCACGTTGTTCAGCGACACCCCCACCACCGCCACCCTCGCCGGCACCCGGGCCACCCTCAGCCTGCCCGGCCCCTTCTACCAGCCCGGCGACCTCGTCCTCACCCCCTCGGGCAGCGGCACACCGCTGACGTACACCGAACCGCGAAGCGCCCACGACGCCCTGTACTTCGAGGCCGCCGAGGTGGCCCGGTGCATCTCCGCGGGCCTGCGGGAGACCCCGTTGCGGTCTCTGGAGGATTCCGTCGTCACGCTCCGGGCGATGGATGAGATCCGCAGGCTGTGTGGCATCACCTTTCCCGCACCGCCCCCGTAGCGGGTCTGTCTGCGCAGGTCAGCGCCGCGCGCGGGGTGCCTCGGCCACGGTCGTACCGTCGACAAGCACGCACGGGAGCAGGACCCGCGTCTTCGGGCCGGGCGGCACGTCGCCGCGCAGCATCGAGACCAGGGTGCGCACCGCACGGGCGCCCATCTCACGACGGGGGATCCGGAAGGTGGCCCAGTCCACCTCGGGATTCGTCCGCAGCGGCCAGGTCGACGTCTGCGTGGGATCTGTGTCGCCCAGCACGCCGATCGACAGAGCGTCCGGCACGCGGAGCCCGGAGTCCGCGCACAGCGCGCGCAAGGCGGCCGCCATCTCCGTGGTCTCCACCAGGGCCGCGGTCACCTCGTCGGAACGCAACCGGTCGAAGACCGAGGACGGGTCGGCGTCGGTGAGAGCAAGCGGCGTCTTGCGGTGCCGTCGGCACGCGCGCAGGTATCCGGCACGCCGGTCGGCCGTCGACTCGCTCTCCTCTCGATAACCGACGAGCGCCACTCGGCGATGGCCGAGCGACCACAGACGCTCGTACAGAGCCGCCGTGGCCGCGGCGTAGTCGGCACCGACATAGCTCACCGGCCCGGCGGACGACTCGCGCCGGCCGATGAACACGAACGGGAACCGTTCGGCGACCAGGCGGTCCAGCTCGTCGCGATCGGTGTGCCGGCCGAGCAGGATGCAACCGTCCGCAATGCCGAGCCGGTTCGAACCCTGCTCGTAGACCTTGCGCCGGCCCTGTCGGCGGCCCGGACTGGTGAACAGCAGCAGATCGAACCCCTGCGCCTCGGACTCCTCTTCGATACCGCCGAGGAACGGACCGTAGAAGTCGGCCGTGCCGGAGGGGAAGACGGCCTCGTAGGTGAACACGCCGAGGATCCGGTTCGACTTGCCGCGCAGGCGCCGCCCCATGATGTCCACGGTGTAACCGGTCTGACGCAGCGCTTCCTCGACGCGCTTTCGGGTTTCCGGCGCGACCCGCGCCCCGTCGGAGTCGTTGAGAACGAGGGAGACCATCGCCTGCGAGACACCGGCGAGCCTGGCCACCTCGGCCTGGGTAACCCGCTTCCCGCGCTGCGTCACATGCCGCATCGTAGCGGGCCGAGCGCCACGGGGCACCGTGCGTGCTAATACGTATTACCGCTTGACTTCCGCGCGGCGCGGAGCCACGATCCCTCACGCCGCCGGGTCCCGCCCTCCTGGGCCCTGCGCCCGGCTGCCGTCCTCCGCCTACTGTGAGGGTCCTCCCATGTCCGCTGACCGCACATCGGGTGGCATCACCCACCGCTCCACTCTGCCGGCCAGCGCCGCGACGGCCCTCGGCTGCGGGGCGGGCGCAATACACCATCCCAGGCGGCGCGCTCCCGTGAAGAGGGCGTCAGGAATGAGAGGGGAAGGGAGTCTCCATGCGTAAAAGGGTAGTGGCAGCAGTGATCGGATTACTCGCCGCAAGTTACTCGGTGACCTTTGGCTCCGCCCATGCGGCATCATCCGCGCATGAAGCGGAGAACGCGACCATCTTCCACGGCACAGTGGACTCAAACCACTTAGGATTCACCGGAACAGGCTTCGTCAACACCGCCAACGAGGTCGGCGCCTACATCGAATTCACCGTCAACTCACCGGCCGCGGGTGACGCCGCGCTGTCCCTGCGCTACGCGAACGGGACGACGGCAGGACGCGAAGCCGACGTCAGCGTCAACAGTGCGGTGGTGTCCAGACCGGACTTCGGTCCGACCGCGGACTGGAACACCTGGGCCGTCGCCAGAATACCCGTGACCCTGCGGGCGGGAACCAACCTGATCCGCGTGGCCAGTACGACGACAGACGGTCTGCCCAATCTCGATTCGCTCACCGCCTCCGACAAACAGAGCACGGACTGGTCGAACGCGGTGGTCGACTCCACCATGCGCAGGTACACCTCCTCGAGCATCGGCGGCTGGAGTTACCCGGTAGCTCTCTACATGATGGGTCAGTACCAACTCGCACAGCGCACGACGGACCCCGCGCGCCGGGCTGCCCTGATCGCGTACATCAAGGCATGGGCCGACCGGTTCGTCGATGCCTCGGGACACGTCAACAACAGCTTCAACAGCCTGGACAGCATGATGCCCGGCCAGGTGATGATCGCGCTGTACCGCGAGACCGGCCAAGTGAAGTACGGCCTGGCCGCCAAACAGATCCACGACCGTCTTCTTCCCGGCGCCGGATATCCGACCACGAGCGACGGCGGGTTCTGGCACGCCAATAACGCCGACCGGGCCGACCAGCTGTGGTCCGACGGCACGTTCATGGCCGGCCCCTTCATGGCGCAGTACGGCAAGTACATCGGAGACAGCACCCGGTCGTTCGACATCGCGACCAAACAGCTGGTGGTCTACGCGAACCATCTGCAGCAGCCGAACGGCCTGATGAAACACGCCTACGACGCGTCCAAAGCGGCGTCATGGGCGGACCCGGACACCGGACTCGCACCGGAGTACTGGTGCCGCGCAATCGGCTGGTACGGCATCGCCGCCACGGAGATCCTCGACCTGATTCCGTCCGATCACCCGCGCCGGACTCAGTTGACAAAGATCGTACGCAACCTGGTCCGCGGCATGGCCACCTACCAGGATCCGGCAAGCGGACGGTGGTTCCAAATCGTGGACAAAGGCAGCAGCGCCGGGAACTGGACCGAAACGTCATGCTCGGCGATGTTCACGCAGACAATCGATACCGCGATCAAACGTGGATACGTCTCACGCGACGCCTACCAGCCAGCAGTGAACGCGGGAAAACGTGGCGAACTGGACCGGATCTCGCTGCACGGCGACGGCCTGACCTATCTGACGTCCATTTCCGTCGGGACCAACGTCGGAGATTACGCGTACTACATCAACCGGCCTCAGGCCACGAACGACCTCCACGGACTGGGGGCATTCCTCTACTTCTACGAGGAAACGCAGCACTGACGTGCCCATTTGACCAACCGGCAGGCGGGTGAGCATCGGAGGCCACAGCGGTCTCGTCCTCGAGCAACGGACGGGCCGCTGTGGCCGACTTCGGTTCGAGCAGGGGAGGCACCGAGCGTCCCCGCATGGCCCGGCGGGCGCGGAGCGCTCAGCGCACCGTCAGGCGCCGCAGGCGGGACACCGCCGCGGGCGCCGACGCGTCGACTTCTAGGCTGACGTAGCGGGCCGTCTCGGAAGCGGTCAGCCTTCGCACGCGCCCCGGGCCGGTGAGGGTCCTGGCATCCCGGTAGGTGATGCCGTCCATGCTGAAACCGGCCTTCGCGTCCGGCACCGTGTCCGCCGTCCACTCGGTCTCCACCAGGCGGACCGGGCGGGCCGCGCCGAGGTCCACGACCATGCGGCCGCGCGTGCCCGGCTGCCACGCCGTGTGGGCGTCGCCGTCCACCGCCGCCGCGGGGTCGGACATGCCCTCCGGCAGCGGGCTCGTGGGGAAGACGGTCCTGCCGAGGGCCAAGTCGTCGTGCGGGTGGGCGGCCGCGCCGTCCAGGACGACGGTGATCGTCCGGTCCGCTCTGACGACGGCGACCTGGCTGCGCCCCTGGGCCCGGACGCGCAGGGTGCAGGAGGCCCCGGACAGGCGCACGGTCGCCCCGTCGACGACCTGGACCTGTAAGCCCGACGGCAGGCTTCGGCTCGTGAGGGGGCTGAGCATGAAGCGCGGGGGCAGTACGACCGCCGTGGCGGCGGGCAGCGCGGCCTCGAAGAGCGTGCCGTCGGCGGTCAGCCGCTGCGTGCCCTCGAAGACCGCCGTGTCCGTACCGGTCCGCGGGATCGTGATCCGCGTCCTGACGGACTCGCCGGAGAGGTTGAACAGAGTCAGGTGCCCGTCCGTCAGCGTCGTGCGCACCTCGGTGGCCTCCGCCGTGGGTGCGGTCCCCCGGGCGATCGCGCGCAGCTTCCCGGCCGACGTGCCGGGGAAGCCCTCGACGAGGAGCGGTGCCGCCGGGCCGTCGCCGAGGACGATCTTGTCGTCGTAGACGCCGATCGGGTTCCGGCCGTCACGCACCACGAGCCCGGCGCGTCCCTCGACATCGAGCCAGCCGCCGCGGCTGCTCACCGCCGGGCTCGGCCCGGTCGCCAGGTTCCTCCAGTTCCGGCCGTCCGTCGAACCCTGGATGCGGTAGGCGCGGCCGGCCGCCGATTCCCAGCGCAGGGTGGCCCGGTCGATCCGGCGTTCGGCGCCGAGGTCGACGGCCAGCCAGCTGTCGGCGCGCGGACGGTCGGCCCTCGACACCGCCCAGCGGGTAGCCGCGTCGCCGTCGACCGCGAGCGGCGCGCCCTTCCCGGCGTCGGCCGAGGAGGCGGTGGCGGCCCCGCCGCGCGCGAGGTCCGCGCCCTGGGCGCCGTCGCGCACCTCGAAGGCGTACAGGGAGTACCCGTAGGCCGGGTCGGGCCGCACGCCGAGCACGCGGACGTGGCGCACCGTCGTGGGTGTGAAACCGAGGTCGTCGACCCGTCCGGCGGGGGTGCCGGTGGAGGTGTCGCGGGCGCGGACGGTCGCCTCGCCCTCCTCGAAGCGGTAGGTGCGCGTACCGTCGAGCCCCGGCATGCCGGGCATCGTCAGGTTGTACACGTCGAGGTGGCCCTCCGCGTCGGCGGTGCCGCCGCTCGCGTAGACGATCGAGCCCGTCGGGAGCGTCACGAACCCGGCCCAGCCCCCGTCGAGGCGCAGGAGCGTCGCGCTGCCGTCGAAGCCGTCGCGCAGGGACTCGTATACGCGCACGGTACGGGCCTGGACCTTCGCGGCGGTGGCGGGCAGGAACATCGGGGTCGCGCCGCTGAGCCGGAACAGCCAGTCGTCGTGCCCCGGCTGCCAGGCGAACTTCACGAACCCCGGCTTCGTCACGGCACCGGCCCACGCGGTTGGCGACTGGTGCGACACCAGTCCGGGGCCGGTCCCGAAGTCCGTGACACCGGAGGCCCGCGCGAACAGTTCCTCGCGCGACAGCGCCTCGACGGGCCGCCCGGACTCCGCCGCCCACACGTGCAGCAGGTAGCTGATCGCGATCTCGGCGCGTGCCTCCGGCTCGTACTTCGGTTCCCCCGAGAACTTCGCCATCCGGTGCTCGGGCGGGTACTGCTGGTACGCCTCCAGCCGCGACGCCAGCTCCTGCTCCGCGCGCGCCGCGGACCGGTCGCGCATCACCTGGGAGAGGAAGGCAAGCGGGATGACGTCCCTGCCATAGAGGTGCTCGCGGTCGTTGACCATCGGCATCAGTGGTTCACCCGCGTCGCTCATGACGCCCAGCAGTGTGCGCCACAGCGGCTGGGCGTTCGGCTGCCGTGCGAGGACCTGCGGGAGGGGGCGTCCGGCGGCCAGGAAGTGCGCGGCGTTGCGGCCGGAGGTGCGCCACAGCTCCTCTTGGTAGTGCGGGCCGAAGGAGCCGTGGTTCTCGACGATGAAGGTGTCGTACAGGTTGCGGGCGGTGTTCTCGGAGACGGCGGCGCCATCCACGCGGGCGGGGTTGGCGAGGTCGGCGGGCGGCAGCCCCGCCTCGTTGCGCGACCAGATGCCGTACCACGTGGCCCAGTCGGCGGCGCGGGGGTCGTCGTGGGCCCACGCGAGTGCCGGTGCGAGTGTCTGCGCGTACAGGCCCATCTCTTCCAGCTTGGTGTCGCCGATGTAGCCGCCGCTCAGGCCATTCGGCGTCCAGTCGCCCGAGGCGGGGTCGTCGCCACTGCCCAACGCCACGGTGTAGGCGGCCTGTTCACGGACGATGGTCTCGACGTTCTTCCGCGTCGCGGTGTCGAGGTCCTTCCACAGCAGCCGGGCGGCGAGGACGAAGTACGACTGGAAGGTGGTGTCGAAGAAGAGCGTGCGGCCCCACTCGTCGCCGCCGGTGAGCCGGTTCGACGCGGCGAAGTGACGGATGGTGGCGAGCGTGCGCAGCTCGAGGGTCTCCCGGTCGATGCCCGCGCGCGCCGCGTCGTAGGTGCCGTGGGTGAGCAGGACCGCGTTGCCGAGGACCACGGCGAACCCGAAGTCCTTGGCCCGGTAGTGGCCCTGGGCCTCGTCCCACTGCGTCTCGGACCACCGGGTGTGGTCCAGGAGCACCCGCAGGTAGGTGGCCGCGACGGCGTCGGGCGGCGTGTCCGCGCGGCCGTGCGCCGCGTGGGCGCTCGCGGCTCCGGTGAGCGGAGACGGAGCGGCCAACGCGCCCGTGAGACCGGCGAGGTGCAGGAAGCGGCGGCGGCCGAGGGGCAGGAATCGGTGCGACACTGAGCGACACCTCGAAGACTGGACAACGTTGTCAGAGGAAGGGCGCCGCACATTCTTCGGTGATCCCGGTCCGCGCGTCAACGGGTGTGGCGTCAGCCGTTCACCGGGCATCTCCCAGTCGGTCCCGCGAGTCGTCCAGAACAGTCGCCCAGCGCCCCCACGGTGCGGGCGTGGTCTGCTCGGTGCGGGCCGCCGGTGAATCCACTCTGTGCCGATCGTTGGATCGGAACCGATCCAGCCCTGGCGGCGCTGCCACCAGCCGATCGCATGGCGCGCGATGGACAGTTCGCGGCTGATGGTGTCGGCGTCCGTCTCGTCCGCCCGGGCAGTCGCCAATCCGGCCTGCACCTCCGGCAGCGCGCCGCGTCGGGGGACGTCCTCAGGCGCCGGAGCCGGGCGCTCCCTCGCGGATCGCCCGCGGCGAGGCGCCGAGTTCGCGGCGGCAGGCCTTGTTGAACGCCTGGAGATCCGCGATCCCCACCGACGCCGCGATCGTCGCGATCGTCAGCGTCGTCTCGCGCAGCAGGTGCCTGGCCCGCTCCATGCGGCGGTGCCGGATGTAGGCCACCACCGTGTCCCCGGTCTCGGCCCGGAAGAGCCGGGTGAGGTGGTTGTGCGAGACGCCCACCCCGCGCGCCACGTCCGGCACGGTGAGCGGCTCGGCGAGACGCGACTCGACGTACGCGATCGCGGCGGCGACGGCGGGGTGCCCGCCGCCCGTGCCGGTGGGGACGGACAGCTGCGCCACACGCCACAGCACTGACCACACCTCGGCGACCGCGTGCGCCGGGGCCCTGGGGACGGCCACGATGGCCTGGAGCAGGAGGCTGGAGAGCAGGGCCGTCTGGGCCCCCGCGTTCTGCACCACCGGCACCGAACGGGCCGCCCCGCGGTCGGGTAGCCGCAGGTGGGCGTACAGATGCTCGGAGCGCCCGCGATAGCGGTAGCGCACCAGGACACCGGGCGGGACGAGGCTGACGTAACCGGGCCGCACGGTGTACGCGACGCCGTCGACCGTGAGCTCGGCGGTGTAGCGGTAGAGGTGCAGCTGCCACAGGTCGGGCAGGCGGAAGACGTCACGGGGGCGCCGCGTGCCGTGGACACCGACGCCGAGCCCCTCGATGTGCGGGGGCGAGTCGAGCCGGACCGGGACCCGCTGCGGCTGGGACGTGGGAGCTGCTCCCGTCATGCCGGTCATGGTGAAAAATTACCAGTAGTGGTGAACAAGGCCCACGCGTCCGGGGGTGGCCGCGTTCTAGCGTCGTGGAGACGCACCACGAGTAACCACCCGCTCCCGCTCTCCCGACCGGAGGAGAACATGGCTGCCCGACCCGCTCGCGAACAGCTCCTGACCTCGGCGCGCATGGCCCGCTTCGTGGCCCACGGCTTTCTGCGCCTCGACTCCGTCGTCCCCGACTCCCTCAACGACCAAGCCCTCGGTGTGCTCGCCGCAGGCGTGCCGACCGTCCCCTACGGCACTCCGGTCGCCGAGGCGTTCCCCAAGGGCTCCTTCGCGCGCAGCCTGCTCGACATCCCGGCCGTGGCCGGTGCGCTCTCCAGCCTGGTGGGCCCGGACCCCACCATCGACCACCACGCCGTGCACATCCGGCAGCCCCAGGAGGGCCGGGCCCAGCCGCTGCACGGCGACGCCATCATCGATGTCCGACCGGACGCCTTCGACGTCCAGCTGATGTACTACCCGCGCGAGGTGACGCTGGAGGCCGGCGGGACCCTGATCGTGCCGGGCAGCCATCTGCGGCGCATCAACGAGAGCGACACCGGCCGGTACCAGAACCTGCTCGGCCAGCAGCGGATGGTGTGTCCGGCGGGCACGGTGCTGATCCTGCACCACGGCATCTGGCACGGCGGCCGGCGCAACGACAGCGGTGTCCCGCGCTACATGTTCAAGATCCGCTTCAATCCGACCGTCCCGCAGGTCCGCCTGTGGAACACCGACGACCTCGGCGCCCCGGCGGTGGCCGAGGAGCTGCGGACCCGGTTCCCGTGGTACGAGCAGGCGACCGGGCGGCTGGAGCTGCACAACCGCATCAGGCTGTGGCGGGCGCTGACCGGGGACCCGTCCTTCGATCTGGACCACTGGGTGACCCGGGTGACCAACCGGCCCGGCAGGGCCACCGCCGACGCCTGAGCGCCGCCCCGCCCGCCGCCCTCGGCTCCGCCCCCTCCCCCGCCGTCGCCTCACCCCCAGGAGCTGTCCACCGTGACCACACAGCCCACGACCGCCGAGCCCGCCCTCACCAGCACCGTCCGGCAGCAGGTGCTCGTCCTCTACCTGAACAACTCCTCCCTCGACAGCGGCGTCATCGGCTGGGCGCGCTACGACGGCACGGGCGCCACGTCCCCCACCGCCGGGGACGGGGACGAGCCGCCGTACGCCACCGGCGTGACGGCACTGCTCGACGGCTGGCGGCTGTTCCAGGCGTCGCAGCTCATCCCGCCCTACCCTGGCCACGAGTACGACGTGTCCTTCCTCAAGCACGAGTTCCTGTTCGAGAAGCTCGTCAACACAGCCACGGCCACCGGCCCCGCGTGACGGCCCGGCGAGGGCCCCGGGCGCACCGCCGTGCTCCCGGGGTCGCCGAGCTCCCTGAGCCGGAGCCACTGCCCCTCGCCTAGTAGTTCCCGCAGACCTGAGCGGCGGGCCCGCAGCTGCGGAATCAACTGGTGCCCCACACAACGCCGGTGTCGGCGTTGACGGTGACTTTCGGGTGCCAGGCCATCGTCAGCGACCTGTTGGACGGGAACCGAAGCGGCAGCCAGACGTACGTGGAGTCGTTGTGCTTGCCACCCCAGTGCTGCGCCCATCGGTCGCCGAGGTAAAGGTACGAGGTCGTGCGGCTGCCCTGTACGGGGAGAATGTGCGTGACCTGCGAGTTGTAGGCAGTGCTGTCCCCGAGGTTCGCCATGCTGCTCCAGGGGCCTGCCATGCTGGTCGCGGTCGCGTACTTCTGCTGGTTCGGATTCCAGCCGGTGGTTCCCGAGGTCACGAGGAAGTAGACCCCGTTGCGCTCGAAGATCGACTGCGCTTCCGGCCTGACGTTGTGCACAAGGCTACGGCCCCTCCGGGACAAGCGCGCGGCCGACGGCCCGTGAGTCCCTTGGCTCAGAGGGCGGTATGCGGGGCGAGGAGGCTGGTGCCGCACCAGTTCTGCCGCTGGAGGTGGTCGAGCACGGCTGCCTCCGCCGAACCTGGGTGGCGGCGTATACCGACGATGACGGGTTCGGTCAGGGAAGGCAGGAACGGGCGGGCTAGCTGTTCGAAGCTTTCGGGCACGGCCGATGCCGGAACCACGGTGACGCCCAGGCCCTGGGCTGCCAGTCGCACGGCGGTGGAGATCTGTGACGCTCGGGCCACCGTGGGCGGGCTGATGCCCGCGTCGGCGAGCAGGCTGGCGAGGTATTCGTCGAGCAGGCTGGCGCGGCGGAAGCGCACCCATCCCTGCGTCGCGAGGTCTGCCATGCGCAGGGCCCTGTCGCTGGCGAGGAGCGGGTGCCCCTCGGGCAGGACGGCGACGTAGGTCTCCTCGCCCAGGGGGTGGATGTCGAATGTGCAGCCGGTGGGGATGCGGTGGACGAGGACCATGTCGAGCGTTCCCTGGCGGGCCAGCCGTTCCATATCCGCTGGGTCGGGCTCCTCGTGGAGAATGACCTGGAGTTTCGGGTGGCGGTGGCGGAGCCGGCCCAGTGCCAGAGGGAGCTGTCGTGCTCCCAGGCCCATGTGGACGGCGATGATGAGTTCACCGGCCAGTTCCCCGGAGGCGGCACGGGCAGCCAGGACGGCTCTGCGGGACGCGGTGGTCGCGATCTGTGCCTCGGCGAGGAAGGCGCGTCCGGCCATAGTCACTGTGACTCCACCCGGTGTCCGGGTGAACAGCTGCACACCGAGGTGTGTCCGGTGGATCGCCGCCGCCGAAAGCGGTGGCCATCAGGGCGGGAGCGCCGGAGCGTCGGTCGTGGTCAACTACGCCTCCAGTGCCGCCGGCGCCGAGCGGGTGGTGCAGGACATCCAGGCACGAGGGGGGACCGCGATCGCCGTGCAGGGCGACGTGTCGGTGCCCGCGGATGTTGAGCGCCTCTTCGCCAGGACCGTAGACACGTACGGCCGGTGCGACATCCTCGTCAACAATGCCGGCGTCTATCACGCACAGCCGCTGGAGACCGTCACGCAGCAGGAGATCGACCGTCAGCTTTCCGTCAACGTGACCGGACCGATCCGTACGATCCAGGAAGCCCTTAAGTACTTCGGGTCCGACGGCGGGTCGGTCATCAACATCGGATCGCTGGACAGCGCCCGCGCGGTGCCGGGGATGTCGGTGTACGCCGCGACGAAGGGCGCCGTCGATGCCTTGACGCGAGTCCTGGCCGCCGAGCTCGGCCCTCGCGGAATCCGAGTGAACACCCTGGCCCCTGGCGGTGTGGAGACGGAAGGTATCCACGCGGCCGGCTTCATCGGCAGTGACGCCGCGACGGACATGATCGGGCACACCCCCCTGGGCCGTATCGGTCAGCCCAAGGATCTGGCACGGGCGGCGGTCTTCTTCGCCTCCGACGACGCCGCATGGGTCACCGGAGAGCGCCTCACCGCCTCTGGCGGCCTGCGAACCTGACACACCCCGACAACGCCGGAGTCTGCAGACCCGCTCCGCGGGAGGGGCAGTTTCCAGGTGCAGCCCGAGGTGGCCACGAAGATGAAGGCGGCCAGCACCTCGCGGTGTCCCCCGCCGACGACGCCCTCCACCCTGCGGACGAACCGGCGCCGGCGGCACCACCCGCTGGAACAACGTCCACAGGTCTTCCGGCGCCATCCGCTCGACAAGCTATGCAGCGGAGACAGCGGAGGCGGTACGTCGCCAGGCCCATGCGGCCCGGGCCCGGCTCAACTGAAGCCCCTAGCCCCTCGGAGAACCGAGGGGAGATCTTTTCGGTATGTCCCGACAACTGGGCCGGCCGCCCCTCCGTGGGCAGCGCGGCGGTCCACGCCACCGCGTGCCAGAGGCCCCCGCTCGACGGCGCCGCCGCGTGGCCGCGAAGCAGGCCGGGGTCCGGAACCGCTGAGGCCGCAGCCGCCGGGGCGGCTGCGGCCCGGGGTGGGACTACGCGGGGCTGGTTACGAGGGACCGGCCGTCACCGGGTTGAGGTAGAAGTAGTACTTGCGGGCGTCCTCCGGGTGCTTGTCTCCCCGGCCGATCCAGTGTCCGAGGGCCGGCGCCCGGTCCACGACGGAGGCGTCGAAGCCGGTGGCCTCGTTGGTGAGCACGTGCATGTTGGGAAGGCGCGGGTCAGGGGAGGACAGGCTGAAGTTCTGGCTGGCGCCGAGGTCCGGGAGGCCCGGAGGGTGCTGGAAGGGGGCGGCAGTCCTAGAGGACGTAGCGATCGCCGGGCCGTCCCAACGGGCCGTGTTCGACGTCGAGGCACTTGGGCTTGCCGGCAGGTGACGTCATGGTGACGATCCGGTACGTCTTCTTCTTGCCGTCCTGGGAGATACCGGACGGCTCGAACACCCAGTCCTCGTCCTGGTTCGAGGACACCGGTTCGGTGCTCGCAGGGGTGCCGTCGCGTGACTCGGCGCCCCAGACGCCCAGATCTTCGCCGTTGCCGACATTGTGGACCGCTACTCCGCGTTCCCCGGCGGCCCGCAGCGTGCCGAACTCGACAGGCCAGTGGTCGCTGGCCACGTTCGGCCCGACGCCCGCCTGCCACCGGTCGGTGGACACGTTGGACACGCCGTAGTCCAGCTCGCGGCCGTTTCGATGGGTCGCCCGACCGCTGTTGTAGATGCGGCTTCCGTTCGGTATGTCCGGCAACAGCCGCCGGGGCTCACGGTTGAAGTCGCCCAGCACCATCCAGTCGATGCGGGCGATCCGTGCAGTGTCCTCGCCTCGGCGACGGAGCGCGGGCGCGTCCGCACCGCCGGGGACGTACGGGTCGCGGCGCCCGCCGGAGGCGTGAGCCGAGGCGAACATCATGTCGCGGCTGGTGTCGACCACCGCCAGCATCGACCGGTAGTGGGAGGTGATCTCGAAATACATGTCCGACTGAAAAGACGTGATCATACCGAGGGTCCGTGAAGGCTGCCGAAGGACGTAGCGGTAGCGCTGGCGGTCTCCCCTCTGCCAGGTGTAACGCTCGACGTTCCCCTGCACCCGTGGTTGCTGTCCCTGCACCTCCGCGGGCAGAGCCTGCGGCAGCTCCTGAAGCGCGACCACGTGGTGCGGCCCACCCAGATCCCACGCTCTGTTCCAGTTGTCCCGGCTGTAATGCATGTTCCACGTGGCGGGCGACAACTCGTCCGCGGGCGGCGATGCCGCGTGAGCCTTTCCGGGCCAGGCGACGAGAGCCCCGGACAGCAGCCTGCCATGCCGAAGCTGGTGCAGTACTCGCCGACATGAGGGTCTGCTACGGCCACACCGGCGACGTCGAGGAGTTCGGCCACGCGCCGGTAAACGACGTACAGCTCCTCGTACTTCACCGAGCCGAGGCCGTTGAGGAGGGCGACAACGCGGGCGCCGCGCGGTCCGTCCGGCAGCGGCACTTCTTCGTCGGCCAGCAGCCGCTCCACCAGGAGTTGGGCAAGGCCGTCTGCAGTGGGCATGTCCACTTCAGCGATACCGGGCTCGCCGCAGGCCCGGAACGTGGCCGCCGACTTGGACATACGCATGACCTCCTGCGATTCGTGCTCCGTGACCACGACAACACCTACCGGCAATCCTTCGACGCCGTCTTGTAAGCCAATGGCATAGACGAGCTCAATAGCCGCCGCGAGCACTAGGATGAGCCCGACAGACAGCGACCGTCCGGCCGCCTCTGTCGCCCAGCCGCGGCCTCGTCGCGGACGGGACAGGCCCTGGAAACCACCCCAGCGTCGTGGTCAATTCGACAGCACCGTCAGGGGCGATTCGCCCGCCCTCAGCCGAGCGAGAAGCGCGGGCTCCGCGCGGTCCGAGGCGAGTGCGCAGGCGAGCACATCGGCGGCGATCTGCGGGCTGACCACCAGTACACCGTTGTCATCGGCCAGGACGAAGTCACCGGGGCGGACGGCGGCGCCGCCGCAGGACACTGTCCGGCCCACTCCCCCGTCCCTCCGTCCGAGCCTCTTGGTAGTGAGCAGGCTGGTGCCCCGGGCGAACACCGGCAGCCGCATCTCACGCAGCTCCCGCAGATCGGTGACGACTCCGTCGACCACGATGCCCGCCGCACCCGCGGTCCGCGCGGCACAGCCGGTGACGGCGCCGATCGGAGCGTGGGTGGCGTTCTGCCCGGTGTCGACCACCAGCACGTCCCCGGGGCCCAGCAGGTCCAGTGCCTCGGCCATCGGGGTGGCGTCCGGTGGCACGATCCTTACGGTCACCGCCCGGCCGACGATCTTCACGTCCGGCACGAGGGCACGGATCCGCGGATCGACGAACCCCTCTTCGAGAAAGTGGCCGAGGGTCGGGAAGCCGACCTCCTGGAGGTTCCGTGTCAATGGGTCGTCGGGGGCCGAGGTCCGTGTGCGCCCGCTCGTTGTCATCACGCTCTCCTGCCTACGGGGTTGATTCCGAGGGACACATCGCGACGCAGTCCACTTCGAGTCGCACTCCCCACAGTCCTACGGCGACGGTGGTCCGGGCCGGCACCTGTTCGGGTCCGAAGATCTCGCGGTAGATCTCGTTGAACTCCTCCATGCGGTCTTCCTCGGCCAGGTAGGCGTTGACCTTCACCACCTTGGACAGATCCGATCCGGCCTCCGCGAGCACCGTCGCCAGATTGGTGAACGTCTGCCTCACCTGACCGGCGAAATCCTTCGGCATGTCTCCCCCGGGGACGGCGGGAATCTGTCCCGCGGTGAAGACCAGTCCGTTCGCCACGACGGCCTGCGCATAGGGGCCCACCGGCTTGGGCCCGCCCTGTGCGGCCCGAATGTGCTTCATTCCTGCTCTCTTCCTCCGCGCGGCCATCCGGTCGCGCCGTATCAGATCGTGGTCGGCGCGCTGGGCGCGTCCTGGACCGGTGCGGCCGCGGGGGCGCCGGACGGCTCGTGGATGTCGCTGCGCAGGGTCTCGGCGAGCAGCAGCAGGCAGACCAGCGACACCGCGGCGGAGCCGATCATGAACCATGCGACCGACGACCCCTTCCCGGTCGCGTCCAGCAGCGCGGTGGTCACGGCAGGCGTAGCGGCACTGCCCAGGAGACCCGACAGCATGTAACTCACCGACAGGCCCGAGTAGCGGACCTTGGTCCCGAACAGTTCGGCCAGGAACGTGGCGATGGGCCCGTAGTTGGCGGCGAACGCCGTCATGAGCAGCAGATAGCCCAGCAGCACCAGGCCGAAGTGCTTGGTGTCCATCAGCCAGAACATGGGGAAGGCGACAACCGCTTCGCCGACGATGCCGCCGATGATCACCGGCTTGCGTCCGAAACGGTCGGACAGCGCACCGAACGCGGGGATGAGCCCAATCGCGGCCACGCAGGAAAGCAGGGCGACCGTGAGCATCGTGCTGCGGGGCTGTCCCAGGGTGTCCGTACCGTAGGTCAGGCCGAACGCGACGAGGATGTTGAACGCCACCCCCGTGGACATCGTGGCGACTCCGCCGAGGACGACCTGCCGCCCGTACCTGCGGAACACCTCGGCCAGTGGCAGCCGCACCTGCGTGTCCTTCTGTTTGACCTCCTGGAACGCGGGAGTCTCCGTGGTCCGCGACCGGATGACCAGCCCGACCAGGACCAGCAGACAGCTGGCCAGGAAGGGAATCCGCCAGCCCCAGGACAGCAGGTCCTTCTCCGGGAGCAGGGCGACGAGCAGGAACGCCGAGTTGGCCATCAGCGTGCCGATCGGCACACCGGTCTGCACCCAGGAACCGAAGAATCCGCGCTTGCCCTTCGGCGCGTGCTCGACGGTCATCAGCACCGCTCCGCCCCACTCGCCGCCCAGGGCGAGTCCCTGGATGACCCGCAAGGTCAGCAGCAGGATCGGGGCCCAGATTCCGACACTCCCGTAGGTGGGCAGCAGCCCGATGGCGAAGGTGGCCGCGCCCATCATCGAGAGCGAGATCAGCAGCATCGACTTCCGCCCGAGCCGGTCTCCGAAGTGGCCGAAGACGGCCGCTCCGATCAGCCGGGCGAGGTAGGCGGAGGCGAACGTGCCGAAGGCCAGCAGCGTTCCGACGAGAGGGGCGAACGTCGGGAAGAAGAGCTTGTTGAACGCGATCGCCGATGCCGTGGCGAAGACGAACAGGTCGTACCACTCGACCGCGGTCCCGATGACACTCGCGACGGCTACTTTTCGGACCGACAGCTCCTGGTCTCGTGTCTGCGTCATGACGTCTCCCTGTGCTATTGAGTCTCGGTGCCGGCCGGGGGACCCAGCGGGCTCTGGTGCGCGGCCATGACGTGTTTGACGCGGGTGTAGTCGTCGAATCCGTAGCGGCCCAGATCGCGGCCGATACCGGACTGCTTGTAACCGCCGTGCGGCATTTCGGCGAGGATGACCTGGTGGCAGTTGAGCCAGACGCAGCCGAAGTCCAGTTCGGCGCTGAGCCGCGTCGCGCGCCCCAGATCGGCGGTCCAGACACTGGAGGCGAGGCCGAAGTCGACGCCATTGGCGAGCTCCACGGCTTCCGTCTCGGTGTCGAACGGCTGCACCGTGACCACCGGCCCGAAAGTCTCCTGCTGGACCACCGCGTCTTCCTGGCGCACACCGGAGATGACGGTGGGCTCGAAGAAGCAGCCCGGGCGGTCGAGCCGCTTGCCGCCGGTCTCGACCACGGCGTGGTCCGGAAGCCCGGCCACGACGGAGCCCACCCTGTCGGCCTGGGCGGCGCTGTTGAGGGGGCCGAAGAAGGCTTCCTCGGACGGGGGCCCGGTACGGGTGGCCCGGGCCGCTTCGACGAGCGCCGCGAGTACCGCGTCGTAGGCGGTGCGTTCGACCAGCACCCGGGTGACGGCGGTGCAGTCCTGGCCCGCGTTGAAGAAGGCCGCGTCGGTGAGGGCGCGGGCTGTGCGCTGCGGGTCGACGTCGGCGAAGACGACAGCCGGGGCCTTGCCGCCCAGCTCCAGATGGACGTTCTTCACCTCCGCGGAGGCCGCGGCCATGACCTCGGAACCGGCGCGGGTCGAGCCGGTGATGGCGACCATGTCGACGCCCGGGTGCCCGGCCAGGGCGCGCCCGGTGTCCCGGTCGCCGCACACGACGTTGACGACGCCGGGAGGGAAGACCCGGGCCGCGAGCTCGCCGAGCAGCACCGTGGACCACGGGGTGGTGTCGGAGGGCTTCAGCACGACCGTGTTGCCCGCCGCGAGGGCCGGTCCGAGCTTCCACACGGCCATCATGAAGGGGTAGTTCCAGGGGGTGACCTGGGCGACCACTCCCACCGGCTCGCGGCGCACGTACGAGGTGTGACCCTCCTCGTACTCGCCCGCCGCCACGCCCTCCAGGACACGGGCGGCCCCGGCGAAGAAGCGCAGCTGGTCGGCGCCCCGGAGGATTTCGAGGGCGCGGGTGGTCTCGCGCGGCTTGCCGGTGGCGCGTACCTCGGCGTCCAGCAGCTGGTCCGCGTGCTCGGCCACGAGATCGGCGAGGCGCAGCAGTGCCTCCTGACGCCGGCTCGGGGTGGAGCGGCGCCACGAGGCGAAGGCCCGCCGGGCGGCCGCGACGGCGGTATCCACGTCGGCGGCGGAAGAGCGCGGTGCGGTGCCGTAGATCTCACCGGTGGCGGGGTCGGTCAGTTCCATGCGCGCGGCCACCATGGCCGGTTCGCCGTCGATGATGTTGTGCAGGGCGAGATCAGACACGCTGGTGCTCCTCACGGAGGGAGTCGACGGTGACACCGGGAGCCAGGAGTCCCTCGGTGACCTTGAGTTCGATCAGTGCCGCGGTGCCGGAGGCCAGCGCCCGCTCCAGGGCCGCCGGGAATTCGTCGTGGGTGGTGACCGTCTCGCCGTGGGCGCCGAAGGCCCGGGCGAGGGCGGCGAAGTCCGGGTTGACCAGGCCGGTACCGCTGACCCGCCCCGGGTAGGTCTGCTCCTGGTGCTGGCGGATCGTGCCGTAGGTCGAGTTGTTGAGGACGAGGACGAGGGGGGCCGCGCCCTCCGCGACGGCGGTGGCCAGCTCCTGGCCGTTCATCAGGAAGCAGCCGTCGCCGGCTATCGAGACCACCTGCCGGCCGGGTTCGGCGATCGCGGCGGCGACAGCGGCGGGGATGCCGTAGCCCATCGAACCGTTGCGCGGGGCGAGTTGGCGCCACCCGTCGCGGTACGTGAGGAAGCGCTGCGCCCAGACGGCGTGGTTGCCGGCGCCGAAGGTGACCACGGTGTCGTGGGGCAGCAGCGCGTCCAGGTGGGCGAATACGGCGCCGAGGTCCAGCGGGTCGTTGTCCGGCACCGGGGTACGGAACTCCAGGTGCGCGGCGCGGTCCTGCTTGGTCAGCGGGCCCCAGGGCACCGCGGTGTCGGGGAGCAGACCGCGTACCGCCTCGCCGAAGGCTTCGGGACCGGCGAGCAGGGCGAGGTCGGCCGGGTAGAGCGGGGCGGGCGGCTGCGGGGCGGGCAGCGCCTGGACCAGGCGCGGGCCGGTCCCGTCGGTGGGGAGCAGGGTGAAGCCGTCGGTGCACACGTCGCCGGGCGCGGTGCCGACGCAGATCAGCAGGTCGGCCCCGCGTACCCGCTCGGCGACGGTGTCGGCCCGTCCGTAGCCCAGCGCTCCGATGTAGCTCTCGCTGTCGTTGTCGACCAGGTCCTGGCAGCGGAAGTCGACGGTGACGGGCAGCGACCATGCCTCGGCCCACTCCCGTACGTCGGCGCGGGCCCGGTCGGTCCAGCGGCTGCCGCCGAGCAGCAGCAGCGGGCGCTCGGCGGCGCCCAGCAGGGCGGCCAGCCGGTCGCGTTCGGCGGCGGAGACCGCGCCGGCGGGCACGGGCAGCGGGGCGGCGTCGGGCACCTGGACGGTGTCGGTGAGCATGTCCTCCGGCAGGCCGAGGACGACCGGCCCGGGGCGCCCGCTGCCCGCCACGGCGAAGGCGCGGGCCACGTGTTCGGGGATGCGGGCGGCGTCCTCGATGGTCTCCACCAGCTTGGCGTTGGTGCCGAAGGTGGCGCGCAGGTCCAGCTCCTGGAATGAGTCGCGGTGGGTGTGGCCTCGCGGTACGAGCCCGATGAAGAGCACGAGCGGGGTGGCGTCCTGGTGTGCGGTGTGCAGGGCGACCAGGGCGTTGGTGGCGCCGGGGCCACGGGTGGTGAAGCACACGCCCGCGCGGCCGGTGAGCTTGCCGTGGGCCTCGGCCATGTAGGCCGCGCCGCCCTCGTGGCGGCAGACGACCATCCGGACGGGGGCGTCGTGCAGGGCGTCGAGCGCGGCGAGGTAGCTCTCGCCGGGGACGCCGTACACGGTGTCGACGCCGTGCCGGACGAGCTGGTCGATCAGGACCTGCCCACCGGTACGGGCGGGGTGCTGCGGTGTCATGCGGTGGCCTTCACAGTTGCGGGATGTTCATCGTGTCCGGGATGGTCCGGTCCGAGGCGGCGGCGCAGCGGCGGTCCGGCGAGGTAGGAGCCGGTGGCCGTGCAGGCCGCGATGAGGATCATGAGCAGCGCCACGCCCCAGGAGGCGCCGTCGGCGAGGCCGGTCAGCCAGGCCGCGGCCAGGGGCACGAGGCCGCCCAGGACACCGGCGAGGTTGTAGGACATGGCGACCGCGCTGTAGCGGACGGTGTCGGGGAACATCCCCGTCACGACGGCGCCGATCGCCGCGTAAGGGATGGAGATGACGGCGACGCCGAGGGAGACGCCGAGCATCACGAGTCCGGTGTGGCGGGTGTCGATGAGCCAGAAGGTGGGGAAGGCCACCAGCACGGAGGCGACTCCCCCGACGGCGCACACCTTCCAGGGGCCGACGCGGTCGGCGAGCCGTCCGGCGATGACGATGACGGCGATCTCGGCGACGGCGGCCAGCAGCGTGGCGTTGATCATCACGGACTTGTCGATGCCGAGCTGTTCGGTGCCGTAGGAGATCACGTAGGTCGTCAGCAGGAAGAAGCCGCCGATGCCGAGGAAGGCGGTGGCCACGCCGATGAGCATGCGCCCCCAGGTTGTGCGGAACGCCTCGATCAGCGGCGCGGGCCGGGGTCCTTCCCGCTCGGCCTCGGCGTGCATGGCGCGGAAGACCGGGGATTCCTCGATGCGCAGCCGCAGATAGAGCGCGAAGGCGAGCAACCCGAAGGCGGCCAGGAACGGGATGCGCCAGCCCCATGAGTAGAACGCGTCGTCGGGCAACATCCCCACCAGGGCGAAGGCGCCGCTGGAGAGCAACGTCCCGACGGGCGAGCCGAGTTGGGGGATGGAGGAGTAGCTGCCGTGCTTCTCCTTCGGGGTGTGCTCCAGCGTGAGCAGCATCGCGCCGCTCCACTCGCCGCCGACCGAGATGCCCTGCAGGAAGCGGAGGGCGGCCAGCAGGGCCGGTGCCCAGACGCCGATCGCGTCGTAGTCGGGGAGCAGCCCGATACAGCCGGTGGACGCACCCATCAGGACGACGGTGATGATGAGCGCCGCCTTGCGTCCGTAGCGGTCACCGATGTGGCCGAAGACGGCGGCGCCGATGGGCCGGGCCAGGAACCCGACCGCGAAGGTGACGAAGGAGGCGATGGTGGCGGTGGTCGGGTCCAGGGAGGGGAAGAAGAGCTTGTTGAAGACGAGGGCGGCGGCGGTGCCGTAGAGGAAGTAGTCGTACCACTCCAGGGCGGTGCCGATGAACGCGGCGGAGAGCAGGCGTTTGATGTCTCCCGCGCTGGGCCGGGGTGGCGCGGTCGGTGTGGTGCTCACGGGTTCTCCATGGGGACGGCGGTAGCCGGTGGCGGCTGGGGGACGGAGGAACCGGCCGTGCGGGCGGGCGGCGGGCGGCCGGTGGCCCTGGTGCGAGGGCGGTGCGGCACGTGCGGGGTTTCCGGGTCAGGCCAGGTGGTGGAGCTGGGCGAGCGGTAGTTCGGTGGCGGCGTCGGTGGTGGTGGGCAGGCCGTCGACGAGGACGGGTGCGGGTTCGCGGGGCACCTCGACGCGCGGGGTCGCGGTGTTGTGGAGCATGTCGGCGCGGGTCAGCCCGCGGGCGCCGCGCACCGCCGCGTAGCGCAAGCCCCCGGGGAGGGCGGCGCGGGCCTTGGTGTCGTCGAGGGCTGCCTGGGCGACGAAGATCCGCGACAGCTGGGACGGTGCGTCACCGAGAGCGCCGAAGTAGGGGCCGTAGGTGCGGGGCTGGGTGAGCCGGGTCGAGCCGGAGCCCGAGCCGCGGTTGCCCCAGGCCACGAAGCCGCCCTTGATGACGAGTTCGGGCTTGGTGCCGAACCAGGCCGGGTGCCACAGCACGAGGTCGGCGAGGCGTCCGGGCTGGGCGGTGCCCACCTCGTGGGCGAGGCCGTGGGCGATCGCCGGATTGAGGGTGATCTTGGCGAGGTAGCGCAGCACCCGCTCGTTCGCGGGGCGCTCCACTCCGCCCTCCCCCGCGCGCAGCGCCTGGACGTGGGCGAGCTGCCAGGTGCGCCGTACGGTCTCGGCGATCCGGCCCATGCCCATCGAGTCCGAGTTGACGATGCTGATGGCGCCGAGGTCGTGCAGCGCGTTCTCGGCGGCGATGGCGTGGCCGCGGATACGGCCGCGGGAGATCTCGACATCGCTGTGGACGTGGTGGTTCTGCCGGTGCACGGTCATCGTCATCGGGAACAGCTCGCCGACGGTGTTCGCCGTGTACGGGATGGTGGGGGTGGTCGAGGACGGCAGGATGTTCGGCTCGGAGAGGATCTCCAGCAGATCGGGGTGTCCGCCGCCGCCCTCCACGTGATAGGCGTGCACGGTGCGGCCGCGGGTGGCGCCGATGGTGTCGCGCAGATAGCCCGATTCGTTCATCGAGTCGGTGTGCAGCGCGACGGGCAGATCGGCGTGTTCGGCGGTGGCCAGGCAGGTGTCGATGATGCGCGGGGTGGCGCCGAAGTCCTCATGGATCTTGAATCCACCGGCTCCGGCGAGCACCGACTCGTCCAGCAGGACGCGGGAGCTGGAGGAGCCACGGCCGAGGAAGGCCACGTTGAGCGGGGTGCCGCGCCAGGAACTCATCAGGGTGTGCAGATTGTGGGCCGGGTTGCAGCCGATGTCCCAGACCCCGCCGAGCCCCATGCCCACCACCGTGGTCACACCGGAGGCGAGCGCGGCGGGCGCGACCTCGGGCGAGGACAGGTGCACATGGCTGTCGACGATTCCGGGGGTGGCGATCAGCCCCTCCCCCGTGACCATCGCGGTGTGCGAGTCGATGGCGAAGTCCACCGGCATCAGATCCGGATTGCCCACTCCGCCGACCGCGACGATCCGGCCGTCCTTGACGCCGATGTCGGTCTTGCGGACGCCCAGGACCGGGTCCATCAGCAGCACACTGGAAACCACCAGGTCCAGGGCCGAGGCCCGGTCGGAACGCGGGGAGGCCAGCAGCCCGTCGCGGACCGTCTTGCCGCAGCCGCCCAGCAGCTCGTCGCCGGGAGTGCCGTCGTCGGCCTCCACCTCGACCCACAGACAGGTGTCGCCCAGCCGGACGCGGTCACCGGTGGTGGGGCCGTAGAGGGCGTTGTACGTACGTCGGTCGATCCGCGTCATGCCGACTCCTCCTGTTCATCTCCGTCGTGGCGGGCGGCCACCAGGTCCACCTCACGTTCGGTCCCCGGCTCGAAGGCCAGGGCAGTTCCCGCCGCGATGTCCAGCCGCATCCCGGCGGCGGCCTCCCGGTCCAGTTCGAGGGCGGAGTTGGCCTCCGCGAGCGGGTAGTGCGAGGAGAGGTAGACGTTGCGGTCGCCGTTGTTGCGGATCGTCAGCCGCAGCCGGGGTCGCCCGGCGTTGATCGCCACCGGCTCGGCGGCCGGACGCACCGCGCCGGGCGCCGGGCCCTCACCGCCACCCGTGATCGGGTTCTCGACCGCGACCAGGGACGTTCCGCTCGGGAACAGCGCTTCGACCTGGACGGTGCCGACGAGAGCAGGCACTCCCTCCAGCACATCGTCCACGGTCAGCAGTGACCGCCCGGCCTCGATCACCTCGTCCAGGCTCGCCCCGTCCCAGGCCGCCTCCAGCACCTCATCGCAGATGAGGGCGATGGCCTCCGGGGCGTTCAGCCGTCGGCCACGCGCACGGCGGCGGCGCGCCATTTCGGCGACGGTGAAGAGCTGGACCCGTTCCAGCTCGCGAGGGGTCAGATGCACTGCCGTGACCTCCTGGACGGTAGACCCCGGCGCGTGTCGCCCGGCGGTTACATCAGAATCCCGGGGCGATGGAATCCAGCCAAGGTTGAAATGCATCCGATACGCTGACCAGAATCGTGCACATGCACAATGCGGCAGTTGCCTTCCCTCCGCCCGACCCACGCATCGCCGAGCTCGCCCGGGAGTGCCTGGACGACCTCGACGGGCTGATCGAGCTGTGGATCGACGTGGTGGGCCCCGTCCGCCGGACCTACGCCGACCGCGTGCCGGACGCGGACTTCCGGGACTCCGCGCGCGACGCGCTGGAGATGCTGCTGCGTACCGCGGCCGAGCTTCCCGTGCCCGAGCACATCGCCGAGGTGTCCGAACGGGTCGGCACCCGGCGTGCCCGGCAGGGGGTACCGCTGGAGTCCCTGCTGAACGCGGCCCGGCTGGACTTCCGGGTGGTGTGGACGGCCCTGGTGCGGCGCGCCGAGGACCGGAACATGACACATCTGGTGGCCTCCGCGTACTACGTCTGGGAGGCGGTCGAGCGCCATGTCACCGGCATCATGACCGCTTACCAGCGCACCGTGCTGGAGATGGGGCGGCGGGCCGAGGACGAGCGCCAGATGTGGTTCGCCCGCCTGATGGACTGCGACGGCCGCAATCCCACCGTGGTGGGCGACACCGCGCTGGCACTCGGCTTCCAGGTCAGCGGGGAATATGTGTGCGCCGCTGCCGCCCCGCAGTATGGCGCCCCCCTGCGCCAGGCCGCGGCGGACCTGCGCACCGCGGGAGTCCCGGTCCAGCAGCAGGCCCTCGATTCGGCGGTGGTCCTCACCGCCCAGCTCGGGCCGCGTACCACCGCCCGCACCATCCTGGGACACCTGGGGGAAACGCCCTGCGGGGTGTCATCCGCCGCCGACCGCCTGGCCGACGTACCGCGCGCGGTCCGGCTGGCCATCACCACGGCGCGCAGCCTTCCCGTGGACGCCCGCGGGCCCAGGTGGCTGCGGGACAGCTGGCTGGACGTCCTGGTCCACCACACCTCGGATCTCGCGCACGACCTCGCCGACGACGTGCTCGGCGGACTCGACCGACCGGACGTCACCGACGCCGAGAAGGAACGGCTGCTGCGCACCGTGCGCGTCCATCTCACCGGGAACGGCGCGATAGCCGACACGGCCGCGGCCGTCTACTGCCACCGCAACACCGTGCAGCACCGCTTCACCCGCTTCTGCGAGCTTACCGGTCACGACGTACGTCGCCCCGAGGACGCGGCCCTCATCGCCCTGGCTCTGCGGGCCAGGGAGCGACGCGACCGGACAGAGGTGACCGGCTGAGCCGAGCGCGCGGCGAAGGCCCCTCCGAGCCACCTGTTCGCCGCCCGGAGAGGTCTTCGTCATGACACGGCCCAGACGGTCCACCGCCGGGGTCAGGGGTTCAGGAGGTCAGGGGAGCCGTATCGGCTTGAGCTCCTCGAAACGGTCCCCCGGCCCGGGGTTGTCGGCGCGGGTCTTGCCGCCGAGCTGGCTCATCACTCCCCATACGGCGTTAAGGCCGGTGGTGACGGCACCCTCGGCCCAGCCGCCCGTCCACGAGACGTCGTCGCCGCACAGGTAGATCCCGCGGTGCGCCGGGTCGAACCCGTCCTGCATGAAGTGGGTGTACAGGCGTTCCTGATACCGGTAGTGGCCGGGCAGGTTGTCACTGAAGGCGCCCATGAAATGAGGGTCGTCCTCCCAGGACACGGTGATGGGGTCACCGACGATGTGTGAGGCGATGTCGACGTCCGGGTAGATCTGCTTCAGCGAGTGCAGCATCAGACGGACGCGTTCGTCCCCGTCGAGGGTCAGCCACTTGAGGGCGTCGTCGTTCCACGTGTAGGACAGGCAGATAAGGGCCGGCTGGTCGGGGCCGTTGTCCAGCAGGTAGGTCCCGCGGGTCAGCCGGTCCGTGAGCGTGGTGCTCAGCACGTGCCGACCGGTCTCGGGGTCGACGTCCTTCCAGAACGGACGGTCCACCACCACGAAGGTCTTCGATGCCTGCATATAGTGGCTGCGCTCGATCGCGGTCCACAGCTGCTGGCTGAACAGCGATTCGTCGGTGTCGATCCGAGCGGACAGCAGCCAGGACTGGCAGCTGGTGATGACCGCCGGGTAGGTCGTTGCGCTTCCCCACCGGTCCGTCACATCGATGCCCCACGCCGGCTCCGGTGCCCGCCAGATCCGCTTGACCGCGCCGCGCGGGCCCCCCTGGTGCAGTGATGCCAGACTCGTACCGGCGGGCCAGTAGGCGATCTGCTCCGGGGCGTGGTGCCAGAGGAGCTGAGGCAGTCGCTGCGCGCCACCGACGATGCGGTGCTGATCGTCCTCGGCGTTGACGTACACCACGCGCAGGATCTCGAGCATCGAATCGGGGAAGTTGGTATCGAAACCCCCTGTTCCGAACCCGACCAGACCGAAGGCTTCGCGGTACTCGAACGGCAGCGAGGAGAACGCCTTCGACGTGGCGAGGTAATGCGAGAAAGACACGTCGTCGAGGAGCGGGACCAGTTCGTTCCACAGCTTCTTGATCGTGGCGTAGTCGCGGTCCTTGATCGCCTGCTGCATGCCGGAGAAGTGCGCGCGCTCTTCGAGACAGGCATGCCAGGCGTCGGCAACGTCGTGGAAGAACCGCGGGAGGTCGCCCGGAGACTCCGCGTAGTGCTTCTGCCCGGCTATCTCGATCACCGTGCTGTCCGAGGCGGCCGTGAGCGGGTTGGGGAAGGGCCGCGTGTCCAGGCCCAGCAGGTCGACATAATGGTAGAAGGCCCTCCCCGAGCGGGGAAACCTCATCCCGCCGAGGTCCGCCACCGGATGGTCGGTGCCCGCCTTCCGCGCTCCGCGCAGCCGGCCCCCGAGCTCGGCGGCTTCGTAGACCACGGGCTTCAACCCCAGCTTCATCAGCTCGTACGCGGCAACGAGACCGGACAGGCCGGCGCCGATGACGGCGATCTCGGCGCCATGGAATTCAGGCGGAATCACGCCCAGGCCGTCGGTGTGGGCCAGGTACTCGTCGTAGGGAAAGGGGAAGTCGGGGACCAGCATGGTGACCCGGTCGGATGACGTGTTCACGATCTCTTCCTGTAGTGCGTTTCCTGTAGCGAGTCCGCGTCGGCCGGGCGGCCAGGACACGATGTCAGTCGAGCGAGGCGAGGTAATCGGTGGCGCGACGCGCTTCCAGCAGGGTCCGCGGGCTGACGTCGCCGAGCACCAGCTCGGGATCGAATTCCCCGGCCGCGATGCGTCTGCCGTAGGGATCGCTGAGGCAGCTCAACCCCGCGAACCGGGGTCCGGTGTGGTTGGCGTAGGCGATGTAGATCTGGCTTTCCAGCGCCCTCGTGGGGACGACCATGCCCGGGATGAGACGGGTGTCGAAGGGGTCCGCCGCAGCGCCCCGCCGCTGCCTCAGCGGTACCGCGGTCGGGACGCAGAGCAGCTCGGCTCCGGAGCGTGCCACCGCGCGGGTGAACTCGGGGAACTCCACGTCGAAGCACACGCCGAGAGCGATCTTCACTCCGCACACCGGAACCACCCGCGGCCGCAGACGGCCAGGTGTGAAGACGGCTTTCTCCGAGGGGCCGAAGAGGTGCCACTTGTGATACCTCGTCAGCTCCTGTCCGGTGTTATCGAAGAGCGACGCGCTGATGAAGCGTTCCCCCTTGTGGTGGTCCACCGTTGAGGCGACGACGGCCAGACCGGCTGAGCGGGCGATCTCGGCGACCGCGTGCCGGTGTGCCTCGCCGTCGTCGCCGGCGGCGCTCGCGGGGTGATAGCCGCTGATGAAGAGTTCGGGCGTGACCAGCAGCTCCGCCCCCTGTGACCGGGCTCGCTGGGCGGCGTCCTCAAGTGTCACGAGGTTCTGTTGCCGGTTTCCGACGAGGCCGGTGGCCTGCAGGACCGCGACTCGCAGGTGCGGGGCCTGCGGGGTGCCCTCAGCGACCGCCATCGAGTTCTCCCCGGCACAGGCGCCGGACCACGTCGGTGAGCACATCGACCCCAGCACACAGGTCCGCGTCCTCGGTGTACTCGCCCTCGTGGTGGCTGATGCCCTCGCGGCTCGGCACGAACAGCATCACCGTCGGAACGATGTCGTTCATGTTGATCGAGTCATGACCGGCCAGGGTCTGGACGGGCCTGCTCGAGAGCCCGAGGGTATCGGCGCATTCACGAGCGAGGTCCACGCCCGCGGACGTGTAGGGGCGGACGCCCCAGGCATGCGACTCGCTGACCTCGATCGTGACCGCGGCCTCCTGTTCGATCTGCTTGACGCCCTGTTCCAGGAGCTGCTTGGCCTCCGCGAGAACACCCTCGTCGGCAGAGCGCAGATCCATGGTCAGGTCGACCCTTCGGGGCACCACGACCGGGGAGTTCGGCACCACCGTCAGCTGCCCGACGGAGGTGTGCAGCGCACCGCCCGGGAAGCGGTCGGCCAGCTCACGGAGCAGCACCACCAGCCGCGAGGCTCCGAGCAGCGCGTCATGCCGGTCGGCGATGACCGTGGACCCGGTGTGCGCCTGCTCCCCGCGCACGGCAACCGTGAACTTCTCGGCGGCCCAGCACGATTCGACCAGCCCGATCGTCGTGCCGGAGTTCTCCAGCGACCTGCCCTGCTCAATGTGGATCTCGGCGGCCGCGGCGGGCGTCGGCCCGGTCCAGGACCCGGTGTGGCCGATGGCGGAGAGGGCTTCGGCGACCGTCACGCCGTCGGCGTCCTCCGTGGCCAGAGCGGTCGGCGCCGGCAGCTTGTCCGTATAGACCGAGCTGCCCATCATGGACGGGGTGAATCGCGACCCCTCCTCGTTGAACCAGTCCACCACGGCGAGGTTGTACTTCGGCCGGTCGTCTGCGTCGCCTTGCTCCGCCAGCCGCCGTCCGGCGTGCAGCGCGGCGGCCACGCCGTACGCCCCGTCGAACTTGCCCGCGAGGGGCTGGCTGTCGAGGTGGGAGCCGACCACGACGAACGGCGCGCCGGGGTTCCACTCCAGCAGCCCCCAGATGTTGCCGATCACATCGGTGCGCACCGTGAACCCGTACTGGGTGAGGAGCGCGGTGAACCAGGCCCGGGACTGGGCGTCGGCGACGGTCGCGGCCTGCCGGTCCACTCCCCCACCGGAGGTCTGACCGATACGGCTCAGCGACCGCCAGTCGCGCAGGAACTGTTCGGCGCGTTCGGCGCGGGTGTCGTCGGCGGTGCCGGGCTGAATGCGTTGGGGGGTCATCTGGCTTTCTCCTTGGGAGCGGAATGGTGGGGGAAGGTGGTCACTGGTTCGCGGGGGAATCGCCGCGATGACGGTCGGCCGCGAGTGCCAGGACCCGGCCTCGCACGCAGTACCAGCCGACGGCCAGCGCCGGGGCGATGAGGGCGAGCGTTCCGACGGTGAACGTTCCGACGGGGTAGTCGAAGACCATCAGGAGCAGGACTCCGCACAGGAAGAGCAGCGTGAGATAGGAGGTCCACGGGGATGCGGGCATGCGGAACGCCGGCCGGCTCGCGCGGCCCTGACGCGCCAGCCGGTGCAGCTTCAGCTGGCACAGGACGATGGTTCCCCAGGTGCACAGGATGGCGAGCGCCGTCGCGTTGAGCGTGATTTCGAACGCCATCTTCGGGACGACGGCGTTGAGCCCCACCCCGAGGAGCGCCAGCGCGGAGGTGAACAGGACGCCGCCGTAGGGCACTCCGTTGCGGCTCATACGGGTCATGAATCCGGGCGCCGTCCCGTTGTGCGCCATGGACCGGTAGATGCGTCCGGTGGAGTAGAGCCCGGCGTTGAGGCTGGACAGCGCCGCGGTGAGAACCACGAGATTCATCACGCCCCCTACGCCCGGCACTCCCAGGCTCCGGAAGAACGTGACGAACGGGGACTCACCGGCCTTGTACGAGGTGTATGGCAGCAGCAGCGCCAGAAGCGCCGTCGATCCGACGTAGAAGACAGCGATGCGCAGGACGACGGCGTTCACCGCGCGGGGCATCACCTTTTCGGGACGGGCGGTCTCACCGGCGGCGACACCGATCAGTTCGATGCCTGAGTAGGCGAACACAATTCCCTGCATGACGATCACCATGGGCAATATGCCGTGCGGTATGAGGCCCCCGTTGTCAGCGATCAGCGAAAACCCTGCCTCGTGGCCCTGCACCGGGAAACCGGCGCCGAGTACGAAGCCGCCGACGAGAAGGAAGAGAACCAGCGCGACCACTTTGACGAGAGCGAACCAGAACTCCATCTCGCCGAAAAAGCGGACCGACACGAGGTTGGCCCCGGTGACGATCAGCAGGGCGCCCAGCGCGAGCACCCACTGCGGGACACTGCTCAACGCCGACCAGTAGTGGACGTACACGGCCACCGCCGTAATGTCGACGATCGCCGTGAGCGCCCACGAGATCGAATACACCCAGCCGGAGACGAACGCGGCCTTCTCGCCGTAGAATTCGCGGGCATAGGAGACGAAAGATCCCGAAGTCGGACGATGGAGAACCAGCTCACCCAATGCCCTTAGTATCAGGAACGCGAAGAACCCGCAGAACACATAGGCGAGCGCCAACCCCGGGCCGGCGGAGGCCATTCGGCCGCCGGTACCCAAAAACAGTCCGGTACCGATAGCACCTCCGATTCCGATCATCTGAATCTGGCGGTTGGAGAGCAGTTTCTGGTAACCGGATTCTTCTGGGCGGGAGTCAGGTAGATCTGAGGTCGCGAGGCTCGTTTGACTGGTCACGATGTTCCCCTTGGCGACGTGGCTTGAATCTGGCGTTACGGGCCCTCGCCGAGCAGGTTGGCAGTGGCCCGGCCGGCGAGCAATGAGAGATCGCACTGCTGACGGCAGCAAAAATTGGGCGGATGCACATCGGGAAACCGGCGCAGGTGAACGGCCGGGTGCGTTCCGGCGCCGCGCGGGTAAGCTGCGAACCCGCAGGTGACGGCGTTCAGCGGCAGTCAGGTCGCCAGGGTCGACACCTGCCGAAGATCGTGCGGACAGAAGGGAAAGGCGAGTGTGCGCGACAGGCGGTGGGACCTGGGACCATCTGGTCGACCGAGCGAGTGGTCGACTGGACTCGATGGTGGAACGGTTTCTGGCGAAGGTCATGGCGGAGCCCGTCTATACCTCCTCTTCGCTGACCGCCGAGGATTTGAGGTGTCGGAGCGTGCAAACGTTCACGGCCATGCTCGAAAGTCTGCGAACAAGTGGCGATACAACCATTTTGAGGGGACTCTCTGAATCCCTCGGGACTCTACGCGCCCGCCAGGGCATACCGTTGGACAGCCTGCTCCGCGTCATCAGGCTGGATTTCACGATCCTCTGGGAGACCTTGTCCGATCCGACCCTGGAAGCGGATCCGGAGCTGCTGGTGCGAAATGCCGGGCGGGTGTGGGACACCGTGGACACTTTCGTGGCGAACGTCCAAGAGCACTACCTGACCGAGCAAGCCGCTATTCAGCTGGCCAACGCTGACCTTCAGCGCAACTATCTGTCGCAGCTTTTCGCGTCGACCCGGCCGTCCGAAGCCTCTCTGGAACGGATCGCCGGGGCATTGCAGGTCCGCACCTCTGACAACTTCTGCGTGGCGGCCACCTCCAAGGATGACGGGCTTACCGCCCACAGACGCCTGCGGAGCACCCCCTGGCGCGGTGATGCGCTTTTCACCTGCGACATGGGGCATCACACTTTGTTCATCTGGCCGACGGCAACGACCGCCCTGGGTGAGGTACCGCCAGCAGTCAAGGGGTTGTTCGAGGGGATGGCGGTCGCCATCGCTCCTGTATCCAGGGGGCTGGGGAATGTTCGTGAGGCTGCCGCCGCCGCTCGTGAGATCATGACCGATCTCCCGATGGACAGTTCCGGGTTCGCAACTCTGCTGGATCGTTGGAAATCGGTGACGAAACACCAGCTGAGTCAGTCAGGATGCGATCTGGGGCAGCTGGTTTTCCCCTACCTGCAGGCATGCACGGAACTGGAACGAGAAAAGATCCTTAAAACAGTTACGACATACTTGGATACCGGAAGCCTGAGCGACACAGGCCGGTCTCTTCACTGTCACCGAAATACCGTGGTGAACCGGCTCAACGCGTTCGAGAAGTACACGGGACTCAACGTCCAGCGTCCCTACGACGCGGCAGCCGTCATTCTCGCCTTGCCCTGAAGCGAACTGCACGACTCACTGCATATCCATGAGCAATTGTCAAGATCTGTGGACGGGAGCCGCACCGATCCAGCGGTGGTAGTGCCCTTGCCGGAAACCTCATCCGCGCTAGACGCTGTCCCGTGAATGATCTACGGCGCGCGCGTTGACCTGCTTTTTTCTTCGTCACCCGGTGAGGGTGAAGTTGTGCAGGCGGGCGATGCCGAGCATGGCACGGTGGATTCCATCGGCCTTGAGCCGGCAGTCGCGGAGGATCTTCCAGGTCTTCATACGGGCGAAAGCATGCTCGACGCGGGCACGGACTGCGCGGTGTGAGGTGTTGTGTTCCTCTTTCCAAGCCGGGAGTTCAGCCTGGCCGCGCTCACGGCGGTGGGGGATGACAGGGCCGGTGCCCCGGTAGCCGCCGTCCGCGATCACGGTCGTGTGACCGACGGCCTCCTTGGCCCCGGACAGCTCCCACGCCTTGCAGTCGTTGCGGTTGCCCGGCAGCGGGCGGCCGACTGCGACGACGAGCCGGTCGTCAGCGTCGATGACGACCTGGTGGTTGGTGGAGTACCGGTAGTTCTTCGGCTGCTCGGCAACGCTGTGATCACGCGTGGGGACCAGGGTTCCGTCCACGATCAGCACGGTGTCCTCCCCGACGTTTTCCGGCCGACGGAGGCGCTCTATGGCCGGTGACCTGGGATTGAACGTAGCGGACAGGTACGGGACGGCGCTCCCGGCCGGGCCCCGCTCCACTCAATCGAGTGCCATGCACGACCAGTTCATGCCGGCCGCCTCGCGAACCGTCGCGGCCCTGGAAGATAGATCCCGCGTGCAAGCCGCACCCGATGTCGATGTTGCCGTCGTCACCCCTACGCGGCTGCGCCCGGACCGGATCGCGTACCTGCTGGAGCTCTATGCGAGCCTGCGCGAGCAGGAGGTGAGCTGGGAATAGGTGCTGGCCCTCGACGGCGTGTCCGACCAGGGCGTGCCCGAAGTCCTGGGTACGGACGCCCGTGTGAAGGTCGTCGTGCTTCCGCGGCCGGTGGGAGCCGGCGCCGCGCGCAACTTTGCCGTGAACGAGGTGACCGCCGACTGGCTGACCACCTCGGACGACGACGTACTCCCCGCACAGTCGTTGTCCGTGCGCCTCCGCTATGCGCGGAAGCACGAGCTGGGCTGGTGCGCAGGCTGGTCTGCAGACCTTCACCCCGACCACTCGGTCACCACCTGGCGCTGCTCAACTCCGCCCGGATTCCACGCACCTGGTGACGTCTGGCGCCACTGGGCGTCGCCTGACTCGACCATTCCCATCGGGCCGACAACGCTCCGGGCGCGCACCGAGATTGTCCGCGCGAGCGATGGCTATGCCGCCCTACCCCAAGGGGAGGACTACGCCTATCTCGTCGGCGTCACCGGTGCTGCCCGCGGCGCTCTGCTGCCGACTGTGGTCTACCACTACCGCAAGCACGCGGAGCAGATGACGGCCCAGCCGGAGTACCCGGCTATGGAGCGACAGGCCCGCCGGTTCGCCTGGAACCACGGCAAGCACCTGGAGGCGCTGCGAAAGGAGGCGTGCATGTGCAGGTTCCCATCCGCGAGCACTTCCGCGTGATCATGAGCCCCGATCGAGCATTTCCGCCTGATCATGGGCAGCGGTAACGTTCAGTAGCGGCTGGTGCCGCCCTACTAGGGCGTCTGCTTGCTGTCGGCGCCAGCACGGGAGGCAAGCTGGTCAGGACAGAGCGCAAGCTGCTCAGCGCTGCTGCCTGTTGGGTTTCGTGGAAGAGACGGGATGTTCAGCGGGGTGTCGCGCGGTCATGTCGAGCAGCAGCAGGGCGTCGTGGTCGGGGCTGTCGGGTTCGGCGGTGTAGACGCCGATGCGCTGACCCGGGGTGCCTTCGACGTGCAGGGACTGCGAGGTCAAGGTAAGGGTTCCGACCTGCGGGTGCTGGAACGTCTTGTGGGCCGGCTTGCGTCCGGTCACCTCGTAACGCTCCCACAGTCCCGCGAAGTCGGGGCTCTTGAGGAGCAGTTCTCCGACGAGGTTGGTGAGGTCGGGGGCGTCCGGCGCGGTGCCGGCGATGGCGCGCAGGCGGGCGACGCATGCGGTGATCTGCCGGTCCCAGTCGGTGAAGAGGTCGCGGGCGGCGGGGTGGAGGAAGAGGTAGCGGGCGAGGTTGCGGTGCTTGGCCGGCCAGTCCTCCAGTCCCGCGTACAGGGCGAGGCCGCCGGGGTTCCAGGCAAGCATGTCCATGCTGCGGCTGATGACGTACGCGGGGTTCGGGCGCAGGGACTCCAGCAGCAGCTTGAGGTGGGGGCGCACGGTGCGGCTGGGCGCGGGCGGCGGTTCGGTGACGTAGCGGGCGGCGCGGGCGGCGAGCTCGCGCAGGTGCTGGTGCTCCTGGTCGTCCATGTGCAGGGCGCGGGCGAGGGAGTCGAGGACGGCGGGGCTGGGACGGGTCTCCTTGCCGCGCTCCAGGCGCACGTAGTAGTCGATGCTGATCCCGGCCAGGGTGGCCAGCTCCTCGCGGCGTAGCCCTGGGGTGCGGCGGGTGCCGGCGCCAGGAGTCAAGCCGACGTGTTCGGGGCTGGTCTGGGTTCGGCGGGCGCGCAGGTAGCGGCCCAGCTCGGCGCCCTCGCTGTGTGCGCTCGTCGATGCCATGGCTCCAGTCTCACCCTCCGTACGCCTTCCGCGCAGCGGCGAGAGGGGCCCTGTCATTACCCCCGAAGAGCCCGCCCTGCCACACGCGCGCAATCCGGGCGAAGGTGAAGGAGCAAAAGCACCCCGGCCCCGCCCTTGGTCGGGCAGGCGCGACCTGCCCGACCGGGCGAGAGGGAAGAGGGCTGGACACCTGCGACGCGGAAGAAGGGCGAGATGCGGTACATCAAGCTGCGTGACCTGGAGGTTTCCCGGATCGGTCTGGGCGCGATGGGCATGTCCCACGGCTACACAGGCTCCGGCACCGATGACGCGGAGTCGATCCGGACCGTGCACCGGGCGCTGGAGCTGGGCGTCACCCTGATCGACACCGCGGAGATCTACGGCCCCTACACCAACGAGGAGCTGCTCGGGCGGGCGCTGAAGGGCCGCCGGGACAAGGTGGTCCTCGCCACGAAGTTCGGCCTGGTCTCGCACGGCGGCGACGGCGCGTGGAGCCTGGATTCCTCCCCGGCGAATATCCGCACGGCTGTCGAAGGCTCGCTGAAGCGACTCGGCACCGATCACATCGACCTGTACTACCAGCACCGCGTCGACCCGAACACGCCGATCGAGGAGACCGCGGGCGCTGTCGGTGAGCTGATCGCCGAGGGCAAGGTGGGTGGTTTTGGTCTCTCGGAGGCGGGCCCGGACACGATCCGCCACGCGCACGCCGTCCAGCCGGTCACCGCGGTCCAGTCGGAGTATTCGCTGTTCACGCGCGGGATCGAGGAGCGGGTGCTGCCCGTGCTGCGGGAGCTGAACATCGGCCTGGTGCCGTTCTCCCCGCTCGGACGCGGGATGCTGACCGGGACGGTGCGCTCCCCCGACCAGTTCGACGAGGGCGACTTCCGCCGCGACAACCCGCGCTTCACCGGTGAGAACTTCCAGCGCAACCTGGCGCTGGCCGACCAGGTCAAGGCCCTGGCCGACGAGGTCGGTGCGACGCCGGGGCAGGTGGCGCTGGCCTGGCTGCTCGCCCAGGGCGACGACATCGCTCCGATCCCCGGCACCAAGCGCGTGTCCCGGGTGGAGGAGAACGCCGCCGCCGACGCCGTGACCCTCACCGCGCAGCAGATCGAGACGCTGACCGCCCTCCCGCCGGCCTCCGGGGCCACCCACACCGAGGCCCAGGCCCGGATGCTGGAGCGCTGACCCCCACACCCATCGGAGCGCCGCACACCGCACCCCACCCCCCGTTTGGAGTAACACCGTCATGCGTGCAGCTGTGATGTACGGCGCCGGCGACGTCCGCGTCGAAGACCGGCCCGACCCGAAGATCGACCAGTCCACCGACGCCGTCGTGCGCGTCGTCGCCTCCTGCGTGTGCGGCAGCGACCTGTGGCCCTACGCCTCCATGCCCGCCACCGAGACCGGCCGCCCCATGGGGCACGAGTTCCTCGGCGTCATCGAGGACACCGGCGCGGACGTGCGCGGTCTGCAGGCAGGCGACCTAGTCGTCGCCCCGTTCACCTACAGCGACAACACCTGCGACTACTGCGCCAAGGGCCTGCACATCTCCTGCCGCCTCGGCGGCCGGTACGGCTTCGACGGCGTGGACGGAGGCCAGGGCGAAGCCGTCCGCGTCCCGCAGGCGGCCGGCACCCTGGTCAAGCTCCCGGTGGACGCGGACTCCGCGCTGCTGCCGTCCCTGCTGGCCCTGTCCGACGTCATGACCACCGGCCACCACGGCGCCGTCACCGCCGGCGTCGGCCGCGGCGACACGGTCCTCATCGTCGGGGACGGTGCGGTCGGCCTGTGCGCGGTGATCGCCGCCAAGCGGCTCGGCGCCGAGCGGATCGTCCTCGCGGGACGCCATGCGGCCCGTACGGACCTCGGCCGTGAGTTCGGCGCCACGGACGTGGTCGCCGAGCGCGGCGAGGAGGGAATCGCCCGCATCAGGGAGCTGACCGGGGGCGTGGACAAGGTGATCGAGGCCGTCGGCACCCGCCAGACCCTCGACACCGCGCTCGGCGCGGTCCTGGACGGCGGCACCATCAGCCGCCTCGGCGTCCCCCAGTACGAACAGGGTCCGGTCGGGCCAGCCGTCTTCATGCGCAACATCACCCTCACGGGCGGCGCCAGCCCCGCCCGCGCCTACATCGAAGAGCTGCTGCCCGACGTGCAGGAGGGCACCATCGTCCCCGGCCGCGTCTTCGACCAAACCTTCTCCCTCGGCCAGACCCCGGATGCCTACCGGGCCATGGCCGACCGCCAGGTCCTCAAGGCCCTCATCCGCCCCTGACCACAGCCGGCACCCACACAGCGAAGGACATCGCCTGATGAAGACCGTCACCCTGAACAACGGCGTCGAGATGCCGCTGCTCGGCTTCGGCGTCTACCAGATCCCCGCCGAGGACACCGAACGCACCGTGTCCGACGCGCTCGCCGCCGGCTACCGGCTGCTGGACACCGCCGCCGCCTACGGCAACGAGGAAGCCGTCGGTCGCGCCATCAAGGCCAGCGGCATCCCGCGCGAGGAACTGTTCGTCACCACCAAGCTGTGGGTCCAGGACGCCCCCGCCCAGGACAACACCCGCCGCGCCTTCGAGACCTCCCTGACCAAGCTGGACCTGGACCACCTCGACCTGTACCTGATGCACCAGCCCTTCGGCGACGTCTACGGCCAGTGGCGCGCCATGGAAGCCCTGAACCGCGACGGCCTGACCCGCGCGATCGGCGTCGCCAACTTCTACCCCGACCGCCTGATCGACCTGATCGTCAACAACGAGATCACCCCACAGGTCAACCAGATCGAGACCCACCCCTTCTTCCAGCGTGCCGACTACCACGCCCTCATGCGCGAGCACGGCGTGCAGCACCAGTCCTGGGGAGGCTTCGCCGAAGGCAAGAACGACCTGTTCACCAACCCGCTCCTCGCTGGCATCGGCAAGGAGCACGGCAAGTCCGTCGCCCAGATCGTGCTGCGCTGGCTCACCCAGCGCAACGTCATCACCATCCCCAAGTCCGTACGCGCCGAGCGCATGGCCGAGAACTTCGACGTCTTCGACTTCGACCTCACCGACGAGCAGATGGCCCAGATCGCCACCCTCGACACCGGCAGCTCCCTCTTCTTCGACCACCACGACCCCGAGATCGTCACCTGGCTCGCCAAGCGCCGCCTCGACGGCTGATCCGCAGCGCCACGGCCTCAAGGGGTGGGCGGCAGGCCGATCGCCTGCCGCCGCCCCCTGTTCTGGCCGGTCCTACGTCCCCGGGGAGTCGACCTGTGACCCGAACCGACCGTCTGCCCGCGCGGCGTACATTCCTGCGTGCCGCGCTGCTGACCGGAGCCGCCGCTCCCGCAATGACCGCCTGCACATCCAGCCCCGACCGGCAGACGTCCGGCCAGGCCGCAACGTCTTCGGCATCCGAATCCGCCGGCCCACGTCGCGGCAAGATCCTGCTCGCCTACTTCTCCCGGCCGGGCGAGAACTACTACTACGGCGACCGCACCGACCTGAAGACCGGCAACACCGAAGTCCTGGCCCGGAAGATCCACGACCTCGTCGACTGCGACCTCTACCGCATCGAGTCCGCCGACCCCTACCCCCACGACTACGACGCCACCGTCAAGCGCAACGTCCGAGAACAGGACAGCGATGCCCGACCCGCCATTAAGGGCAGCCTGCCCGACCTGACCGGCTACGGCACCATCCTCCTCGCCAGCCCGATCTGGAACGTCCGCGCACCCATGATCATGACCACGTTCACCGACAGACTCGACTTCCGAGGCAAGACCCTCCACCCCGTCACCACCTACGCCATGAGCGGCCTGGGCACCACCGAACGCGACTACACCGCCTCGTGCCCCGATGCCACCATCGCCGCTGGCCTGGCTGTCCAGGGCGAGAAGGTCAAGGACGCCGAGTCCGAAGTACGGGCGTGGCTACAACGCAACGGCCTGCCCCAGAGGTGATCTCAACCAGCCCCTATCCGGCACTCCCGCTCGCCCCGCCGGAAGACCTGCCCTCTCCTCGTCATTGGTCGGACACACGAGAGGCGCAGACCACGGTCGACCTCTACGACCTACGAAGGGATCTCCCCTCGTGTCCCCTCGCCGTGCCCCGACCGGGACTGCTGACGTCAGCCGCCGCAACATAGACGACGATCGCCGGTTATCCAAACCGGCGATCGTCGGGACACTTGAAGCTCCCCTTCAGCCGCGACTCGCAGCGGCCCGACGCTCGCGGCCTTCTGCCGCCCCGCCACAGGAGCCATTCAATTCCACCCCACAGACCCGCGCGTCTTCATGCGCAAGACAGAGCACGTTACGCAGCGCTACCGCCAAGCAAAAGTCGCGGAGGGTTCTGCTCATGATCGGGCGACGAACCCCGCAGCTACGAGTGCTCACCAAAGCGAACGCCCCACCCCAGCGGGCCGCGGATGCTCTCGAAGTTGCGGAATCTACAGTGCACATGCGCGTCAGCCTCGTGAGCGTGCCGGGCGGGCCCGTGCGGACTGCCACGGTGTCAGTCGTGCCGCGCGAGCAAGGAGGGTGGGGCGGTGAGCTGTTCGGCGATCTGCGCTTCGAGTGCGGCGATCCGCTTGCCGGCAAACCGAGCGTTGTCCCGGGCGACGGCGAGCCGCTTGGTGAGGCGATCACGTTCGGTCGTCAGTGCCCTGACCTCGCGTTGCAGGGCGACGTTGGCGGTGGTGATGCGCACGACGTCGGCGTCGGTCCACTCGCCCTGCAGTGCGGCGATCTGGCCAAGGAGTTCGGCGATGCGTTCTCGCTGGTTGATGACCTCCGTGTTGGTGCTCTTGAGGGCCTCCTCGGTGTTAAGTGCGCGCTCTCGCCAGGACGCCTCGACCGCGTCACGCTGGGCTTGATCCGTCTGCGCCCGCGGTCCGCGGGCCTGTAGGGCGGCCTCGGCGACGATGGTGCGGGCCTCGGTGTGTTCGTAGAGAAAGGTGCGCGAGACGTCCGCCTGCCGGGCGACCGCGGCCACGGTGATCGGGCTACCGCTCTTGGCGAGCTGGTCGACGACGTTCTTGATGCGGACGAGGCTGGCTTCGGTCTTCTGGCTGCGTGCCCGCAGGGCGTGGTCGGTGCGGCCTTGCGGCGCCAGTCCAGGGGGTCGGCGCCGGACATCACGAATCCCACCGGGTCGGCGGTGCGGGCGGGCGTGAGCCGGGTGGCCGACGCGCTTGTCGACGGCGGCGCCCACGTCGAACGGCGCAGTCCGCTGCTACCCGATCTGACCGAGGCCGGGACGCTCTACAGCCAGTTGCTGGTCTCGGGCTCCGCCGCACGTTTCCCCGTCGAACCGTACGATCGGCTGCGGACCCGCGCCGCCGGACTGAACGCGGACGACCAGAGCCTCGACGCGGCACGGCTGCGCGCCATGGTGTTCAGCCACCACGACTGGCTCCAGGCGAACAACCTCCGCGAACTGCACCGTCACGGCTGGCGGCAACTGTTCGCCGAGTTCGATGCCGTGGTGTGCCCGATCACGCCCACTCCCGCGTTCCCGCACGACCACAACCCCAATCCGCTGGAACGCCGGATCGACATCGACGGCGTCGAGTACCCGTACTTCGACCAGCTCGTCTGGGCCGGTCTGGCCACCATGCCCGGCCTGCCCGCCACCGCCATACCAGCGGGCCGGGCCTCCGATGGTCTGCCGGTGGGAGTGCAGCTCATCGGTCCGATGTTCGAGGACCGCACCCCGCTGCGGCTGGCCGAACTGCTCGAGCAGAAGATCGGCGGCTTCCAGGCGCCGGAGTAGGGCCTGCTGTCGGGTGTCCGCACCAGGGATGTTGTCTTTCCACTGACCAGCGGGAACAACCGCCACGGCCCCACCGCGCGCTGTGCCGGTCGGCGCCAGCGCCGCCGCCTGGAGCTCCAGCACAAGCCACCGCGCGACCTTCCCCTCGCCCGGCGTCCAGGCCGTCGCCCGCGGCTGGGCTGCCGGGTGCTCCCCGCACAGCCACTCCACCCCCACCTGCTTCGGGCACCGGCAACGCACGGGCAAACGCCATCGCATCCCGGCGTTCGGCTGTGGAACGCCATCCGCATGGCTGTTGACATGGCTCCGTGCGGGGTCTTAGGTATGACCCAAACGTTTGGCCCAATCGTTTGGGTCATCCATGCCCCGCTTACCCAAACGATTGGGTTACTCGAAGGTGAGCGATGAAACGATCACGCGAGACCGAGGGACGCCCACACCTCACGCACGGGGGCATGGCATGGTGAGCCCCCTCCCCGCGCCACCGGATGCCGGATTCTTCGCCCGGCACACCGTCGGCGAGCTCGCCGGGGAGTTGCGGGCGGGCCGGGTGTCCCCCGTCGATCTGCTGGAGCACGCCGTGGACGCGGCGGCCCGGCTGGGCCCCCTGCTCAACGCGTTCGTGACGATCGACGCCGAGGGGGCCCGCGAAGCGGCGCACCGGGCGGCTCAAGAGCTGGCGAGCGGCTTCGACCGCGGGCCGCTGCACGGTATCCCCGTCGCGGTCAAGGACGTCGTGGACACCGCGGGGCTGCGCACGACCATGGGGTCACGCCACTTCGCCGACCATGTGCCCGAGCGGGATGCCGAGTGCGTGCGCGCGCTGCGCCGGGCGGGCGCGGTCATTGTCGGTAAGACGACGACCCACGAGTTCGCCTACGGGCCCACCGGGGATCGCTCGGCCAACGGCGCGTCGCGCAATCCCTACCGGCCCGACCGGGCGTCCGGCGGCAGCAGCGGCGGGTCGGCGGTGGCCGTCGCCGCCGGGATCGTGCCCCTGGCCGTCGGCACCGACACCGGCGGCTCGGTGCGCATTCCGGCGGCGTGCTGCGGCGTCGTCGGGCTGAAGCCCACCGTCGACGCGGTGTCCACACAGGGTGTCCATCCGGTGTCGCCCTCCCTGGACACCGTGGGGCCCATGGCGCGCACACCGGCCGACTGCCGACTGCTGTGGCAGGCGCTGGCCGCCGATGGCCATGAGGCGCCCCCTGAACCCACCCCGAGTCCCCTCGGCGGGCGGCTGAGGATCGGGTGGCTCGCGCCGGACGCCTTCTTCCCCACCGACGAGGCCGTGACCCGCACCAGCCAGGCCGCCGCGGAAACTCTCCGGCGGCGTGCCGGAGCACGGCTGGACGATGCCTTCGTGCCGGGCGCGCTGCTCCAGCACTCGTATGCCACCCTGCAGAGCGCCGAGGTGTACGCCATCCACGCCGACCGGATGGTGACAGCCCCCGGCCTGTACGACGACGAGGTGCTCGCCCGGCTCCGGGCGGCGGCACGCGTGGACACCTCGGAATACCGCGAGGCGCGGGAGGTACGGCGGCGGGCCCGCGCCGCCATCCTGGAGCTGCTGCGCCACTACGACCTGCTCGCCCTGCCCTCGGTGCCCGTCCTGGCCCCGCTCCTGGACTCCCGCACCATGGACGTGGCGGGCCGACCGGTGGACGTCCGCGCCGCGCTGCTCTCCCTGACCAGCCCCTGGAGCGTCGTCGGACTGCCCGCCCTGAGCACACCCGCCGGACTGGTCGACGGTCTGCCCGTCGGCCTTCAGCTCGTCGCCGCACCGGGCGGCGAGAGCCTGCTGCTGAGCGCCGCGGAACGCCTCTACGAGGAGTTTCCCCGGCCCCTTCACCGCCGATAGCACCCACTCCCCCAGCCTCCACACACCCCGACGAAAGGCGCCCTTCCGATGCCCGACATTTCCCCTACGGCCACCAGCCCCGTACGAGCCGCCGCCGTCCAGTTCGATCCACAGGTCGGCCTGGAGAACAAGAGCAAGAACCTGCAGCGGACGCTGGAACTGGTCCGGCAGGCCGCGGACAATGGCGCGAACCTGATCGTGCTGCCGGAGCTCGCCAATACCGGATATGCCTTCGCCACACGCGAGGAGGCGTACGCCCATGCCGAGGAGGTCCCCTTCGGGCCCGCCACCCAGGAGTGGGTCGCGCTCGCCCGGGAGCGTGGCCTGTACCTCGTCGCGGGCATCGCCGAGCGCGACGGCGTCCAGCTCTTCGACACGGCGGTGCTGCTCGGCCCGGACGGGTACATCGGCAAGTACCGCAAGACGCACCTGTGGAACCGGGAGAAGCTGATCTTCACCGCCGGTGATCTCGGCTGTCCGGTGTTCGACACCGCGCCATCCCGCTCCTCGACCAACTGCCCGGGTTCACGGCCGCCACCTGATCGCAGCGTTCTCACGGTCCACCGTCACGACCAGGCGATCTCGCCATCGCGGGAGACGAACCGTCCGCTGCCCGCGCCGGGCCCCTCGGTGGCGAGAGCGACGATCGCGTCCGTGCCCTCGGTGACGGTTTGGGGGCCGCTGTGTCCGTTGAGGTCGGTCGCGGTGTAGCCGGGGTCGGCGGCGTTGACGCGGATGTCCTTGAGCCCCTTGGCGTACTGCGTGGTCAGCATCGTCAGCGCCGCCTTCGAGGAGGTGTACAGCGGTACGACGACCTGCGACTCGGGCCTGCCGGGATCGTGGGTGAGGGCGAGGGAGCCCATGCCGCTGCTGACGTTGACGATCACGGGGTCGTCCGAGCGGCGCAGCAGCGGCAGGAACGCGGTGGTGGTGCGGATGACGCCGATGACGTTGACGTCGAGGACGCCGAGGGCGTCGGCGGCGGTGAGGTCGCCGGGATCGCCGACGGGGCCGTGCACACCGGCGTTGTTGATGAGGACGTCGATCCTGCCCTCGTGTGCGGCGACGTTCGCGGCCGCGGCGGCCACGGACGCGTCGTCGGTCACGTCGATGGGGACGTAGCGTGCGCCGAGGGCGGCGGCGGCTTCCTCGCCCTGCTCGCGGTTGCGCGCTCCGACGAGCACGGTGTGGCCGCACTCGATCAGGCGGCGGGCGGTCTCGCGGCCGAGCCCCTTGTTGGCTCCGGTGATGAAGGTGATCGTCATGTGTCCGATGCTGCCTCTGGCCGGGGAGGCGGACCAGAGACGCTTCGACGGTAGGAAGGCCAGTACCACCCTCGCGCTCACCCGCACGACCGGGGATGCGGGAAAATGGAGTCCATGTCGGCGACACCCGGAACCGCGCTGAGCGTGATGATCCGCACGTGGCGGGACCGGCTGCCCCCATCGGCCGCCGGGCTGCCGGTGGCCCGCGGGCGCCGGGCTGCCGGGCTGCGGCGCGAAGAGCTGGCCGACCTGGCCGGGGTGTCGGTCGACTACATCGTGCGCCTCGAACAGGGGCGGGCCACGACACCCTCGGCGTCGGTGGTGGCGTCGCTCGCGCGAGCCCTGCAACTGTCCACCGCCGAGCGGGACCACCTGTTCCGGCTGGCCCAGCTCGTACCACCGCTGGACGGCACGATCTCCGACCATCTCCCGCCCGGCATGCAACGGGTGCTCGCCCGCCTCGGGGACGTGGCGGTTGCCGTGTTCGCGGCGGACTGGCAACTGGTGTGGTGGAACCGCGGGTGGGTCGCCCTGCTGGGCGACCCCTCCGCCTCGCCGCCGCGGCTGCGCAACTTCGCGCGGGAAAGGTTCCCGGTGGACGCCCGCCCCGACCGCCTCGTCCGCCTCGCGCTGTGGCCGGTGACCGAGGCGGACCGCGACGCCACCGACGCCGCCGTCGTCTCCGACCTGCGCCGCGCCACCGGCCGCTTCCCCCGGGACGACCGCCTGGCCGGGCTGATCCGCGACCTGAACGCGGGCAACAGGAGGTTCGCCGAGCTATGGGCGACCGGAGAGGTCGCCGCGCACCGCGAGGACCACAAGACCATCGACCACCCGTCGGTGGGCCCGGTCACGGTGGACTGCGACGTCCTGACCGACGGCGACTCCGAGCTCAAGATCGTCATCATGACCGCCGTGCCCGGCAGTGAGGACGAGACCAAGCTGCGGCTCACCGCCGTCGCCGACCCACCGACCGCGAACCACAACTGATCCGGCCTGCGTGCTGACAGCGTCCGGCCGAGCCCCTCACCGCCGGATTCAGCTGCCGGGCGTGAGCTCGAGCGCGTCGAGCACTCCGTATATCCCGAGGAAGAAGGTCGCCACGCTGCTCAGGACGAGGGCGGCAGTCAGCCAGTGGCCGCCGCGGAAGCGGGGCGGGACGCCGGTGTAGCGCAGGCGCCAGACCGCGACCACGACCGCGAGCAGGAAGATGCCACCGCCGATGCCGCCGATCTGCACCATCAGGACCGGGGACTGGACCCACAGGAAGATGCCCATCCAGACCGGGGGCAGGCAGCAGGTGAGGATGCGGATGGTGCGGGTGCGGACGCGCATGTCGTGCCAGTCGATGACGCCGAGCAGACCGAGGGTGTTGGTCCACAGGCGGGGGACGCTGGCCGACGAGGCGACGGTGACCGAGAAGAGGACGGCGATCGCCCCGGCCAGGAACAGGTACTCGGCCCAGGGGCCGAGCGTGTCGGTGTAGATGTGCGACAGCGTGGTGATCATGTCGTTGCCCTCGGGCACCAGCCCCTGCGGGTGGAGCACCGAGGCGCCGATCACGTAGAAGGACAGGGTGCAGACGGTGCACACGAGCCAGGAGACGCCCACGTCGAGCCGCATGACCTTGAGCCAGCCCTCGGCCCGCCGGGCGCGCTGCTCGGTGCCGTCGTCGGGGCCGGTCCAGCGGGCGTAGCCCTTCTCCAGGCACCAGTACGTGTACGTCGTCATCTCGTCGGCGCCGACGCCGGTGATGCCGAACATGGCGAGGGCGATGCCGACCGTGCCCGCGGGGATCTGGAAGCTCAGTCCGCCGACGAGCTGCTCGGTGCCGTACCCGAAGGCGGTGAACGGCAGGGCGAGTGCCAGGCCCAGGGTGATGATCGTCTTGAGCGTGATGCCGATGACCTCAACCCGCTCGATGACGGGGTACTTGCCCGTCTGGAGGATGAGGATGGCGGCGCCGGTGACGATGACTGCCCAGATGGTCAGGGACGAGGCGCTCAGCGCCGCCCCGTGGATCGGCAGCAGGATCGAGCAGGCCGCCGCGGTGCCGCCGATGATGCCGCCGCGCTGGAACATCTTGGCGAAGTCCATGCCGATCCAGAGCCAGTTGATCCAGCTCAGGCGGCCGATCCGGGGGCCGACGTCACGGAAGCCGTCGAGCGCGGGGCGGCCGTTGAGGATGGTCCAGCGGGCCAGCTCCATCTGCACCCACACCTTGACCGCGGTGGAGATGATCACCAGCCACAGCAGCGCGAACCCGGCCTTCGCGCCGAGCGAGGTGGTGGTGATCAGTTCACCGGATCCGACGACGGCGGCGGACAGCACGAGCCCGGGGCCGAGCTGGCGCAGTCGGCCGCGGAAGCTCTCGGGGGCCGGGCGAGCGTCTTCGGCACGCAGCGCGTACGGGTCGTGCTGCGCGGGGGGTGGCGCCGCCGTGGCGCCGTCGGTCGTGGTGGCCATGTCAGGTCCTTAGGGATCTTCCGGCATCGTCGCCGGCGTCCGGAACGGGGAGGGGGACGGGGGTCGGGTGTGCCGTGGCGTCTCAACGCGCCTGGTGGTGCGGCTCCTGGCCCGCCAGTACGCGGACGACGTCCTCGGCCACCATCGCGCCCATGGCCTGGTTGGCCTCGGGTGTGCAGGCGGCCATGTGGGAGGTGAGGAGCGTGCGCGGGGCGTCGCGCAGCGGGTGGCCGGCGGGCAGCGGCTCGGTGCCGAAGGCGTCGAGGGCCGCGGCCCCGAGGTGCCCTGAGCCGAGCAGGTCGGCGAGCGCGTGTTCGTCGACGAGGCCGCCGCGCGCGGCGTTGACCAGGATTGCGCCCGGTTTCATCGCCGCCAGGCGGGCACGGTCGAGCAGCGGGGTGCCGGACGGATCGGGCGGGGTGTGCAGGCTGACGGCGTCGGCGCGCGCCAGCAGGGCGTCGAGCGCGGCCGGTTCGGCTCCCTGTGCGCGGACGTCGGCCTCGGAGACGTACGGGTCGTGGGCGAGCAGTTCCATCCCGAAGGCCCGGGCGTAACCGGCCAGCAGGCGGCCGATGCGGCCGAAGCCGACGATGCCCAGCGTCTTGCCGTGCAGTTCGGGGCCGAACAGCTTCGGCCAGCCGCCCGCCGCCACCTCGATGTGCGAGGCGGCGAGGGAGCGGGTCGCGGACAGCAGCAGGCCGAAGGTGTACTCCGCCACCGCGCGCGAGTTGCTGCCCGGCGCGCACACCACCGGTATCGCGCGCGCGTGGGCGGCGGCCACGTCGATGGTGTCGACGCCGACGCCGTGCTTGGCGATCACCTTGAGGCGGGGCGCGGCGTCCATCACCTCGGCGGTGATCGGGTCCATGCCGACGATCAGCGCGTCCGCTCCGGCCGCGTGTTCGAGGAGTTCGGCGGTGGGGAGCGCCGCGTCCTCGCGGGGGCGCAGGGGGCCCGCTCCGGCCTCTTCCAGGATCTGCCAGGGGCGCGCCGAATGGCGGGCGAAGGTCGGCGTGGTGATGAGCGTGGTCGGCATCAGCGCGCCCCGCCTCGTGCCGCCTCCAGGTGGGACGTCGCGATCTGCTGAAGGTGTACGACATCGGCCGCGACGGACGCGAATGTGAAGCCCTCGGCGAGGCGGCGGGCGGCGCTCGCGCCGTCGGCGTTGTGGATACCGGCCGCGATACCCGCCGCCTCGGCCGCCTTGCGGACGCGGATGAGGGCCTCCTCGAACCGGTCCTGTACGGAGGGGTCGGTGGAGGTCGCGCCGCCGATGGCCAGGCGCAGGTCGGACGGGCCGATGTAGATACCGTCCAGGCCGGGGGTGGCGCAGATCTCCTCGACGTTGGCCAGGCCGTCGGCCGTCTCGATCATCGCGAGGACCGCGGTCTGTTCGTGGGTGTCGGCCGGGTTCGGACCGACGCGCAGCTGGGCGCGCATCGGGCCGTACGAGCGGCGTCCCAGCGGCGGGTAGCGGACGGCGGCGACGGCGTCGGCGGCGTCCCGGGCGTTGTCGATCAGCGGGACGATCACGGCGCTCGCGCCCGCGTCGAGCGCCTTGCCGATGTAGGTGAGGTCGTTGGCCTCCACGCGCACCATGCCGACGGCGGTGCTGCCCTTGGTGTCGGTGGCGAGGAGGTTGTTCAGCATGCCCTGGTAGCCGAAGAGGCCGTGCTGGGCGTCGAAGGCCAGGTAGTCGTAGCCGACGCGGGCGAGGCGCTCGGCGGCGATCGGCGAGTCGAGCAGTGACCAGTAGCCGATGAGTTCCTCGCGATTGCGCAGTGCGGCGATGAACTGGGCGGAAGTGCGGCCGGTGGCCATGGGTGTCTCTCCCTTGCGAGGTGGACGGCGGGGTGGGCGGCGAAGTATGCGGCGAGGTCAGCGGTTGTAGGCGGGCATCGGGCCGCGCAGGCGGGCGCCGACCTCGTCGCAGGCGGCCAGGACGTCCGCGGGGAGCGGGCCCGCGGACGCGGCGGCGATGTTGGCCTTCAGGTGCTCGACCTTGGAGCCGCCGAGCAGCAGCGCGTCGGTGGAGGGCCGGGTCAGCAGCCAGCGCAGGGCCAGTTCGGTCAGCGGCAGGCCCGCGTCGGAGGCGATGCGGGTGAGGTCGGTGACGGCGCGGAACAAATCCTCGTTCCAGTACCGCGCGCGGTACTTCGCGGCCAGCTCGGAGTCACCAAAGCGCCCGTCCGCCGGGGCCTGCTCGAAGCTGTGGCGGCCGGTGAGCAGGCCGCCGCCGAGCGGGTTGTAGACCATCGTGCGCAGTCCGGTGGCCGCGGCGTATTCGGCGTACTCCTCTTCGATGCGGCGTGCGAGGAGGTTGTGGAGCTGCTGGGCGAGGACGGGGCGGGGGGCGCCGACCTCGTCGGCCACGCGGTTCAGCTCGGCGATCTGCCAGGCGGCGAAGTTGGAGACGCCGAGGGCGAGGACCTTGCCCTCCCGGACGAACTCGGCGATGGTCGCCAGGGTCTCGGTGAGCGGCGTCCTGCGGTCCGGCTGGTGCAGGTAGAACACGTCGACGTGGTCGGTGCCCAGGCGCTTGAGGCTCCCGTCGAGCGCGGCCCGCAGTCCCTCCGGGGACAGCGGCGCGTGCGTGCCCTGGTCGGGGTGCGGAATACCGGCCTTGGTGGCGAGAACCACCCGGTCGCGGCGGCCGGGCAGCAGCTCGGCGAGAATGCGCTCGCTCTCGCCGCCCGCGTAGCCGTTGGCGGTGTCCACGCCGGTGATGCCCGCGTCGAGCGCTGTGTCCAGCATCGCGGCGGCCGTCGCACGGTCGGCGGTGTCGCCGAACGTCATCGTGCCGAGGACGAGACGCGACAACGGGACGGGCACGTGCGGGAGTTCGAGGCCGACGGTCACTGCGGGGTTCCTTCCGAGGCGGGCGGTGCGGGTGGTGCGGTTTCTTGCTCGTGCGCTTGTCGCATGCGTGATGTGCGCACCTGGAGGTGTCGTGCGGCTACGCGGCCTCGACCGGTCGCCGTGGTGGTTCGCGGCGGTGTGCTGAGCTGCGGACAAGCGGGGCGTACTGTGCCGGTACGCCTCGCCTCCACATCAGCGACGCGGTCCGCGGGTGACGGCCGTCGGCGCCACCGGAACGCTCGCACGGTTGCGTAGATCACGCAAGAGTTCTCGCGCACTTCACGCAACTGTGTCATGATCCTCACTGGGCCGCCCGCCGCCGGGCACGCCCGAGGAGGTTCCGTTCCGTGGCTCCCCCGCTCCCGCCCCCACACCCATCCGCCGCGCCGCCCGTACCGCCGTACGCCATCGCGCTCGCGGACGACCTGCCCGGCGCGGCCGAGACCGCCCGAGCACCCGGCGACCCCGTCCGCCTGTCGCCCGACGCCGCCGATGTGACCGAGGTCACTGCCGCGCACGACCTCGTCGTGGACCCGGACACCCGTCGCCCGCCACCCGCCGACGCGGCACGCGCCGTACGGACAGCGCTGCGCGCGGCGCTGTCCGGTACGCCCGTCCGCGCCCTCCCCCTCGACGCCGTACGGCCCGAACCCGCCGCACCGGACGCGGTGGCCGCGGGGCGCGGGGCGGTTGCGCGGATCGCGCATCTCACCCTCAAGGCCGCCGCCTGAACCTGCCAACCGTCCGCTTCCCGCCCAGGAGTTGTTCTCATGCGCGCCCACCTCCCCCTCATCGCCGTCACCATGGGCGACGGCGCCGGTATCGGCCCCGAGGTCATCGTCGCGGCCCTGCTCGACGAGGCCGTCCCGGCCCGCTGCCGCCCCGTCGTCATCGGCGACGCGCAGCGGCTGCGCGAGGCCGCCCGCGTCCTCGGCCTGGACTGCGAGATCAAGGCCGTCGGCCACCCGCGCGACGCCGAGTTCGCTCCCGGCCGCGTCAACGTGATCGACCTCGGCCTGCTCCCCGCCGACCTGCCCTGGGGCAAGCTGTCGCCGGTCGCGGGCGGTGCCGCGTACGCGTACATCGAGCGTGCCGCCGAACTCGCCGTGGCCGGAGAGGTGCACGCCATCTGCACCGCGCCGCTCAACAAGGAGGCCCTGCACGCCGCGGGCCACCTCTACCCCGGCCACACCGAACTCCTCGCCCACCTGACCGGGACCGAGGAGGTCTCGATGATGCTCTCCACCGAGAAGGTGAAGGTCATACACGTCACCACGCACATCGGCCTGATCGACGCCGTCAACCGGATCGAGCCGGGCCTCGTAGAGCGCACGGTGCGCCGCGGCCACGAGGCGATGGTCCGCGCCGGTACCCCGAACCCCGTCATCGGCGTCTGCGGCATCAACCCGCATGCGGGCGAGAACGGCCTGTTCGGCTACGGCGAGGAAGACGAGAAGATCGTCCCGGCCCTGGAGACACTGCGCGCCGGGGGCATCGACGCCCGGGGCCCGCTCCCCGCCGACACCGCCTTCTTCCTCGCCTCACGCGGCGACTACGACCTGATCGTGGCGATGTACCACGACCAAGGCCACGGCCCCGTCAAGGTTCTGGGCATCGAGGCGGGCGTCAACCTCACCGTGGGCCTGCCCGTCATCCGCACCTCGGTCGACCACGGCACCGCGTTCGACATCGCCGGAACGGGCACGGCGGAGCCCGGCAGCATGGTCGAGGCGCTGCGCCAGGCGGCCGAAATGGCCACGGTGACCGCCGCTCCGGCGGCCTGAACCATGAGCCGAGCGGGCGCGCCCGCTCCACCGATGACGCCCCCGTGACGCCGCGAAGGCACGGCTGCGACGGCACAGGTGCGACCCTGCGGCCACCATGCCTGGGCACATAAAGGTCCGCACGCCGCGCCCGACGACACCGGCGGTGTCCTCGGTGCGCGATCCACGTATACGGAGCGGCGCGGAGGTGCCGGACCTGCGCGGGCCGACCGCGCGGGTGTCGGGCCCGGCCGTGGAGCCCGGCCCGTCGGCCGTCGTGCGGGCGGGGGCGGTGGCAGGCAACGCGGCGATGGCGGCGGCGATGGGCGAGGCGCCGCCGGGGGCCGGGCCGGTCCCGTCCTGGTGGCCCGGGCCGATGATGCCGACCGGGCAGGACCTGATCGGCAACCAGGCCGTCGCGGCTCAGGCGGGTGCGCTGCCCGCAGCTCAGCAATCCGTCCCGGCACAGCAGCAGTCGGCGAAGAAGCCGGAGTCCGCGAAGAAGCCGGAGCCGAAGCCTGTCCGGAAGACGAAGGCCCCGCCCGCACCTCGCCCGGACCAGAAGAACGCGAAGGGCACGAAGGACGCGAAGGACACCGAGGACCGCCCCGACAAGGATGCGAAGAAACGGGAAGCGGCCGGCCCGCGCTCACCGGGTGCGGACCCGAAGTTCCAGGCGTTGAAGAAGGACGTCGCGGTCAAGAAGCGACAGGTGGCGTCGAGCCACCCGCCACCGACCGCGGAGGCCGGTGCCGCGCAGGGAGCCGCGGTGCCGCCGGCCGATGACCAGGAGGCCCGCGGCAAGGCGGCGCACGCGGAGGACATGGACGCCGCTCAGCCGAAGGAGTTCGACAAGCAGTCGTTCATCGCCGCGGTGGAGAAGGCCATCAAGGACCGGGCCCCGAAGAACCTGGACGAGGCCGACAAGTTCGGGGAGTCGGGCAAGGCGGAGGAGGTCAAGTCCGAGGTCCAGGGCAAGGTCGGCGAGGGCAAGGACGCCGCGGGCCAGGAGATCGCCGACACCACCGCCGCCACGCCGGAACCGGCCCCGGACGCCAAGGAGGTCGTGCCGCTGGCGGCGGACGCTGTGCCGGGCAAACCGGGTGCCCCGAACCCGGACCAGGCCGCCCCGGACACGTTGCCGAAGTCGGCCACGGACATGTCGGCCGGACCGGACCAGGTCAACCAGCAGATGGCGTCCGCTCAGGTCACCGAGCAGCAGTTGTCGATGAAGAACTCGCGCGAGCCCGCGTTCGACAAGGCGGTGCGGAACAAGAAGACGATGGAGGCCCACTCGGCGGCCGCCCCGAAGGAGCTGCGTGCCGGGGAGGCCGCCGAGCTGAAGAAGGTCAAGGCGACCGCCGCCACGAGCGGCGCGGCCGCGATGGGTGCCCTTCACGCCACGCGGGTCGCCACCGGCCAGCAGGTCGGCACGGGCAAGCAGGGCACGAAAGGCCGCGACGAGGACAAGCGCACGAAGGTCACCGCCCTGCTCCAGAAGGTGTTCGACGAGACCAAGGGCGATGTCGAGCAGATCCTGTCCGGCCTGGACAAGAAGGTCGACGACCAGTTCACCAGCGGCGAGAAGCGGGCGAGGGACCGGTTCACCGACGAGCACACCCGGGGCATGGACGAGTACAAGTCCCGCCGCTACTCCGGGCTACGGGGCAAGGCCCGCTGGGTCAAGGATCTGTTCGCCGACCTCCCGGAAGAGGCCAACCGGATCTACGAACGCGCACGGGACAACTACCTGACCGCGATGCGCCAGGTCATCTCCGACGTCGCCGACACGGTCGAGGGCGAGCTGCGCCACGCCAAGGACCGTATCGCCAAGGGCCGCAAGGAGCTCAAGCACACGGTCGACACCCTGCCCGAGGACCTCCGCGCCATCGGCAGGGAAGCGGCCGCGGACTTCCAGGGCAAGTTCGACGAGCTGTCGGACACGGTCAACGACAAGGGCACCGAACTGGTCGACACCCTGGCCACCAAGTACACCGAAGCGGTCAAGTCGGTCGACGCCGAGATCGCCGCGGAGAAGGAGAAGAACAAGGGCCTGGTCTCCAAGGCCGCCGACGCGATCGGCGGGGTCATCAACACCATCAAGGAACTCGGCCGCCTGCTGATGGGCGTCCTGCGCAAGGCGGCGTCGGCGGTCGGCCTGATCCTCAAGGACCCGGTCGGCTTCCTCGGCCGGCTCATCACCGGCGTCGGCGGCGGGCTGAACCTGTTCATGAAGAACGCGGGTCGCCACCTCCAACAGGGCGTGCTGGCCTGGTTGCTGGGCTCCGGCGTCACGGCGGGCCTGATACTGCCGACGAGCTTCGACGTCCTCGGCATCCTGGTGATGATCGCCGGTCTGCTCGGGCTGTCGTGGCCGAACATCCGCGCCCGCCTGGCCCGCAAGGTCAGCCCGAAGACGATGGCGGCGGCGGAAACCGGCAAGGACGCGATCCCGATCGTCGTGGAAGCCAAGAGACGCGGCGTCGCGGGCCTGTGGTCGGACCTGAAGTCGCGGGTCGGGGACCTGAAGAAGGACCTGATCAGCAAGCTGGTGTCCTACCTGCTGCCGACGATCATCATCGCGGGCGTGACGTGGATCGTGTCGCTGTTCAACCCGGCGTCGGCGTTCATCCGCGCCTGCAAGATGATCATCGATATCGTCCGGTTCATCGTGACCCAGGGCCGACAGATCATCGAGTTCGTCAACACGGTCCTGGACGCGGTGATCGCCATCGCCCGCGGCGGCACCGGCGGCGTCCCGGCACTGGTGGAACGCGCGTTGGCGCGGTCGATCCCGGTCCTCATCGGGGCCCTGGCCGCGATCCTCGGCATCGGAGGGATCGCGGGCAAGGTCAAGCAGATATTCCAGGCCCTGTCCCGGCCGGTGAACCGCGCCATCGACTGGGTCATCGACAAGATCACCGGCCTGCTCAGGAAACTGGCGGCCAAGCTCAAGCCCAAACGGAAGAAGCCCAAGCGGCCCAAGCGCCCGCAACACCGCCGCAAGCCCACGAGGCCGAGGAAGCGGCGCAAACCGGCGAAGCCGAAGCGACCGCGCAAGGCGAAGAAGCCGGACCGCCCGAAGAACCGCAAACGCAAGGACCGCCGCACGGACCAGGACAAGCGGCGCGCCCTGGACGCCGCCATCCGCGACGCGAACCGGCTCATCGGCGCCGAGGACGCCACGGTCAAGTCGGTACGCAAGGGCCTGCCGCGCATCAAGCGCCGACACCGCCTGAAGTCGATACGCCTGGTGGAGAACGGGGAGCTTTACGTCATCAAGCTGTCCATCAACCCGGAGGGGAAGTCGAAGGAGAAGAAGCTGGGTTTCCCAGGCTTCCCCTACGAGCTTCACCAAACCACTGCGTCGATCAACATGGAGGACGTCGGCCAGGCGGAAAGCAACCTGCGCCCGATCGAGAACTTCGTGAAAGAGAAACACTCGGCAGCCTTCATCATCAACATGGTGGCCATCCCCAAGGAGATACAAAACAACCCGGCTGTCGCCTCTCGATACCTCACCGAGGCGTGGCAGGGTTCGCCCGAGCCGGAAGAGATAGCGGCACACCTGAGGACCGCGGTCGTCATCGGCGTCAACTCCATGGAGCGACTGGTCCCGACGAACGGCGAGGGCAAGCAGGCGGTCATCGCCGCGGTGCAGTCCGTCAAGGGAACGTCGGGACCGCGGAAACTGCTCTTGGCGGTGTTCGGCTTCACCTGGACTCCCAGATGGGTGGAGGCCAAGGGAGGGAAGCCAGTGCCGATTGAAAAGGTGCGCGCCGCGTACGGCAAGCTGACAAAGGAGAGTGATAAGCAGAAAGCTCAGAGCCTGGAAGACACAGGACGGCGCAACGCAGATCTTCCCATCGGTCTTTTCCGGGGCAAGGTGTTCAAGTCCAGCTTCACCCGGCATGCAAAGAGCATTCTTAGCAAAGTCAACAAACAGGTGCACGTCCTGACCCAGGATCCGGACAGCACCGCGACCGCCCCGAAGGGGCGCGGTGTGCTCACCGCGTACAACGAGGTACTGCAAAGCATCAAGAGCGACCCGATAATGATCATCGGCGGCTACGACTTCGAACGGTTCGACTGGAATACGGCCGATACGAATGCGCTCGAGGCTCAGTTGACAGTGCTCTCCAACAGGATCGACCGCGCCATCCGGGTCGCCGTCAGCAAACGCCATCCCGACCTGCTGTACCCGTCAGAGCCGAGCACACTGGTGAAGGTGTGGGACGAGGGCGGCGCGTTTGACATCTTCGACTTCATGGATCTGATGGCCATCGAAGCGGTCCGGAACGTTCTCCCCTTCGACGTCGGCCCGCTGGAGGGACACCATTTCAAGGAGTGGCTGAAGGAGCTGTTGGGGGGTAACTTCTCGGTGCTCTACGACCCGCGCGCATCCGTCACCACTGACCCGACGCGTTTTACGCTGCGCGAAAAGAAAGAAGTGCAGCAAGCCATTGAGAGCAAGGGCAGAGCGACATACGCCTTGACCATGCAGGCTCAGACAACGGCAAGCGCACGGCAGTTGGCCAGCGCGGTATTCATGGCGAATACCAAGATCGGAGCGCCTGGAAGAGTACAGGCGGTGGTATTCAGCTATGTCGAAAGGGTCGTCATCCTGATGTCCGAGAACCCAGGGATAACTGCTCGTGATCGGCGGATCCGGCAGATCCTGCGGGAGATGGCCGCGGCGGTGAAGGCGGAGGCGGGAACGTCAAAGGCACAGGCGAACAGGGATGTCGGGAAGGCCTTGACGATGGCGCACGAGGTCGCACGTGACATCATCGCCGCGCTGACGTCGAAGAAGCTCAGGCAGACGTGGGCGGAACTACGCCCGGTACTGCGGGAGCTCGAGCGCAGAAATGATCCCGGACAGGGCGCGGAATAGGAGTTCGCCAGATGGCCGACGAGTTCGAACAGCTGAGGATCGAGGCATCGAGCCGCGAGTACGGCTCGATGGCCCGCTTGGCACGAGCGCTGTACGAGGCCGACCTGCCCCCGGAACAGGTTCTGCGCGAGTGTTACGGAGTCGACTTCCCCCGAGAGGTCTTCGTGATCGCGGCGGCCGACACGTACGCACTGGACCTGCTGGCGAACTGGGCCAACCAGCCGTGGCAGCTGGCCGTACCACTGGCCCGAGGTGGCCCGGCGTCCCGAGCCGACACGTACGAGCCGAAGGAGCAGCGCCTTCGTGCCCTCGACTCCGACCTGCTCCCCCTGGTGTTCCTGATCCCCTCGGGCATCGGCATCGAGGACCCCAACCTGGTGCTCTGCTACCACCTGACCGAACTTGCAGCAGGCAGATCTACGATCTTCGGCGTCCGCGAAGAAGCCACAACGCCCTCCGAAGCAACCCGACGCGGCGACTCCCTCCTGGCCGTCCTGCACCAGCACCACACGGATTACCTGCGCGAGCTGGAAGAGAAGTCGAAGAACACGGCAGGCAAGGGGGAGTACGACTTGGTACACCCGGAAGAGCTGAGAGGGGCCAGAGCCCTGGTGGACCGGATAGAGACCTTCCAACGCGAAGCAGGGACCTGACCAGCCCCCGCTGCGGGTACGAGGCGATCAACACATGCTCAGCCCTTGACGGCGGAGCTGGCGACGCCCTGGACGAACCAGCGCTGGAAGAAGGCGAAGACGATCAGGACGGGCAGGACGAGGAGGACGCCGAAGGCGAGTATCTGACCCCAGTCCGGGGGTTGCTGGCCCTGGAAGACGCTCATTTCCAGGGGGAGGGGGCGGACGGAGGGGTCGGAGACCATCAGGACCGGCCACAGGAAGGAGCCCCACTGGGTGAGGAAGGTGAGGATCGCGACCGAGGCGAACACCGGCTTCGACATCGGCACGATGATCGCGAAGAACGTGCGCCAGGGGCCCGCGCCGTCCAGTCGGGCCGCCTCCTCGATGCTCGGCGGGATCGCGCGGAAGAACGTGTGGAACTGGTAAATGGAGAAGGCGTTGGCGATGAACGGGACCGCCTGGATGTAGATGGTGTCGCGCTGGTCGTTGAACATGTAGAAGAGCGGCACGGCCACCGACTCGAACGGGACCAGCATCAGCAGCAGCACGAGCGTGAAGACGGCCTCCCGGCCGCGCCACTTCAGCCGTGACATGCCGTACGCGGCCATTGAGTTGACGAAGAGGCCGCCGGTCACGACCACGAACCCGACGAGCAGTGAGATGCCCATGAAGCGCCAGAAGTAGCCGGTGCTGTCGGAGTTGAGGGCGTCGAGGACGGTCGCGTAGTTGTCGAAGGACAGGTGGGTGGGGAGGAAGCCGTTCAGGCCGTTCAGCACCTCGCCCGAAGGCTTGAGGCTGCCCAGCAGCAAGTACAGGACGGGCAGCACGAAGATGAACGCCAGGACACTGAGGACGGCGTAGTCGGCGAAACGGCGCAGGGGCGCGCGGGTCGTGGCCATCGTGGGTCAGTCCTCGCTGTCGGGCCGGACGACGCGGCGCTGGATGAGGGTCAGGGCGACGACGACCAGGAAGAAGACGACGGTGATCGCGGACGCCTGGCCGATGTTGTTCTGGTCGAAGGCGGTGGTGACGGCCTGGTACATGACCGTGCGGGTGGCGTCCTCGTCGAGACCTCCGCCGTGGATGAGGACGTAGACCTGGTCGAAGACCCGGAAGGACAGTACGGAGGTCAGCATGGCGACGAAGACGAGGGTGCCGCGGATGCCGGGCAGGGTGACGTGGCGGAACTGCTGCCAGCGGGTGGCCCGGTCGAGTTCGGCGGCCTCGTAGAGCTCGCCGGGTATCTGCTGCAGGCCGGCGAGCAGGATGACCATCTGGAAGCCGACGCCCTGCCACACCGACAGCACGATGATCGAGGCCATCGCGGTGGCGCCGTCGCCGAGCCAGTCGAAGGCGCCCCAGTTGCCGAAGCTCACCGCGTGCAGCGCGGAGTTGAGCAGGCCCTGGTCGCTGCGGGCGAGGATGAGCCGCCAGATCACGGCGACCAGGGTCATGGGGAAGACGACCGGCATGAAGAACAGCGACCGGAACAGGCCGATGCCCTTCAGCTTGCGGTTGAGCAGGATGGCCAGGGCCAGCGCCAGGCCCGACTGGAGCGGTACGACGACCACGGCGAAGGTGAGGTTGTTGAGCAGGGCCCGCAGGAACGGGCCGGACAGGTCCGGGTCGGTGAACAGGCGCCGGTACTGCTCGATCCCGAAGAAGGTGGGCTCCATCGGGGAGCCGAGGCGCACGTTGTAGAAGGAGAGGACGACGGCGTAGCCGAACGGGATGCCGACGAAGGCGATGAGTCCGGCGACGGCGGGCGTGGACATGAGCAGTGCGTGCGCCCAATCCCGGTTCTTGCGCGCCTGCCGCTTCACGGAGTTCACGGGCGGGCCCTGCTCCCTCGTCGAGGGCGCGGCGGGCGCGGGTTCCACGGTCTTCACAGGGGATGTCCTGTTCCCGGCCGGGACGGGCGTGCCGCGTCGCGCGCCCGGCGCGTCGTAAGCGGTCCCGTCCCGGCCGAAGCGGCCTACTGGATCTTGTAACCGGCGTTGTCGGAGAAGTCCCGGTCGATGGCGCGGGCGGCCTTCTCCAGTGCGCTCTTCGGGTCGGCGCCGCCGTATATCGCGTTCAGGGCGTCGCTGAACTTGGCGGTGACCGTGGGGTATCCGGCGGTGACCGGGCGGGTCACGGCGACGCAGGACTTCGTGGCGTCGCTGTCGCCGCAGGGCTTGGCGAGCTGGTCGGCGAAGAGCTGGAGCGGGCCGCCCCGCTTGTACAGCTCGCTCTTGGCCAGCGCGGACCTGGTGGCGGGCGGGGCGCCGTTGGCCGTCGTCATCGCGGTGACGTTGGTGTCGTTCAGCAGGGTGTCGAGGAAGGTCCCGGCCGCCTTGGCGTTCTTGGAGTTCGCGCCGATGCCCCAGGCCCACGAGCCCTGGCCGGTCTTGGGGCCGTTGCCGAAGTCGGGCAGGGGCAGCACGACGAGGTCGCTGCCGAGGGCCTTGCTGTAGGCGGGGTACATCCAGTGGCCGACCCAGCTCAGCGCGACGTGGCCGTCGGCGAAGGCGTTGCCGTCGGTGTTGGGGTCGGTGTACGGCTTCCAGGACTGGAGGGTCTTCATCGCCGACACCGTGGCGGACGTGTCCAGGGCGCCCGCCGCCTTGCCATCCTTCAGCAGGGAGCCGCCCGCCGACCAGACGATCGGCGCGAAGCCGAAAGTGCCCCACTCGTTGGCGTAGCCGCTGTTCTCCTGGAGGTCGACGACCTTGCCGTCGGAGTCCTTGGCCTTGAGCGCCTTGAGCGCGGCGGTGAACTCGGCGGCGGTCCAGTCGTCGGACAGGCTCGTCGGGTACTTCACCCCGGCCGCGTCCAGCAGCTTCTTGTTGCCGTAGACGCCGAGCCCGGAGTCGTACATGGCCAGGCCGTAGTGCTTGCCGCCGATCTCGCCCTGTGCCTTGCCTGCGCCGGTGGTGTTGGACATCGTCTTCGCGGAGACGTAGGAGTCGATGGGGGCGAGCTTCTTGGTGTAGACGAAGTTCGCCATGGTCGGGCCGTCGAACTCCATCACGTCCGGAAGCTTGGAGGCGTCGGTGGCGGTGATGGTCTTGGTGTAGTCGTTGCCGGGGATGAGCTTCAGCTCGACCTTGATCCCGCGCTGGGAGGAGTTGAAGGACTTCACCGCGTTCCGCAGGGCGGTGTCCTCGTTCTTCTGCCCCTGGTGGGCCCAGACGCTGATGGTGCCCTTGCCGCTGCCGGCTTCCGCGGATACGTCGGCGCCGCTGCCGCCGCCGCAGGCGGCCAGTGCCGCGAGGGGCAGGACGAGGGCCACGCCCGTACAGGCGGTGCGGCGGTACCTTCTGTTGGTCGAGCTCATGGTTCGTGCCTCCGTGCGGTGCGAGGGTCCGTGGTGCTCGGATGCTTTCCGGCGTCGGGTCGTGGGACTTCGGGGGCCTGGCGACGCGGCCGGGGTCACTGGGGTCCGCGCGGGCGCGGCGGGGCGGTGGTCTCGCGCAGGACAAGACGGATGGGCATCTGCACATGCCCGTCCGTCTCGTCCTGCGCGTCGAGCTGGCGCAGCAGCAGCCGGGCGGCCTCGGCACCCTGCCCGGCGACCGGCTGGGCGACGGTCGTCAGCCCGACCACGTCGGCGAGTTCGTGATCGTCGAAGCCGACGACGGACACGTCGTCCGGCACCTTCAACCGGTGCCGCCGCAGGGCGCGCAGCGCGCCCATCGCCATCTCGTCGGACTGCGCGAACACGGCGGTCGGCGGCCGGGAGGCGGCGAGCAGTTCGGTCATGGCCCGCTCACCGCCCTCGACGGTGTAGTCGCCGTCCGCCTCCAGCGCCGGGTCGTGCTCGATCCCGGCGTCGGCGAGTACGCCCAGGTACGCCTGGCGGCGCGTGATGGGCGTGGTCCAGTGCTGCGGACCGCTCGACCCGCTGATCATGCCGATCCGGCGGTGGCCGAGGTTCACCAGATGCCGGACGGCGCTCTCCGTTCCGGCCCGGTCGTCGATACCGACCACGGTGAACCCGGGCCGGGCGCCGCCGACCGTGGTGGCCAGCGGCACCCCGAGCGCACGCAGCGCGGCCGACTCCTCCTCGTCGGGGATGAGCAGCGACAGCACGGCGTCCACCCGCTTGCGGACCGGCATCCTGGCGAAGAAACGCTTACGTGTCTCCGGCGAGCCCAGGTTGTACAGCAGAACGTCGTACCCGGCGGCGCTGAACTCGTGCTCGGCGGCGTCCAGCACGGTGCCGAAGAACCAGCGGCCCACGTACGGCACCACCACCCCGATGGTGAAGGTGCGCCCGCTGGCCAGGCTGGACGCCGAACGGGACGCCGTATAGCCGAGCCGTGCGGCGACGGCCGTGATCTGCGCAGCGACCTCGCCGGAGACGCCCGGCTGGCCGCGCAGCGCGCGGGACACGGTGGACGCCGACACTCCGGCGGCGCGGGCGACATCGGTGATGCTGACGCTCACAGCGCGTTTCTCCCGTCTGTTTCACATCGGTGTGATCTGGGGGTGACGTGACCGTAAGCCCGGCCTCGCTGTTGCGCAAGCGTTTGCGTTGAGTTCTACTTGGACCGATTCGTAAGCGAGACCTTTGAGGTCCATGGTCAGCGCACGCGTTTGAGCGCTGCGATCCGACAGGAACTGTGCATGCGATACGCCCCGCCCGGCCTCTGCGTGAACGACTTCGCCCTGCTCCGCGACGACGACGGCACCTACGCGGTGCTGCACCTTCAGGGCCCGTGGACGAGCGAGTTCGACCACCTGAGGATGGAGACCTCGTACGGCCGGGCCACCTCCACCGACCTGGTCGGCTGGCGGCCCGGGAGCGTCGCCTTCGGCAATGGGCTGCCCGGACGCTTCGACCAGCAGGCGGTGTGGACCATGCATCCCGTCCGGCACGGCTCCGGCGACGGAATGGCGATGTTCTACACGGGCGTGAGCGGACTGACGGAGGGCGGCTGGCCGCTCCAGTCCGTCGGGCTGGCGTACTCCGACCGCACCGACGGCACCGGCTGGCGCCGCCACGGCACCGGGCCGGTCGCCGAGGCGGACGCCCGCTGGTACCGCACCGGTGAACGCATGGGCTGGCGCGACCCGTTCGTCGTACGCGACGACGAGGCGGACGGCTGGGTCATGGTCGTCTGCGCCGCCGACGCGTCCCTGCCCGTCGAGGTCAGCGGCTGTGTCGCCTGGGCGACGTCGGACGACCTGGAGCACTGGACGGTCCGTCCGCCGCTCATCTCACCGGGTGACGTGGACGAGTTGGAGTGCCCGGTCCTCGAACGTCTCGACGACGGAAGCTGGCTGCTGATCGGCTCGATCGGCGCGACCCGCGGGTTCGAGGCGTGGACCGCGCCCCGGCTGCGGGGACCGTGGACCCGCCGCGGGCCGCTCGGCCCGACCGGCTCGTACGCCCCGCGCGTCATCGCCGCCCCTGACGGCTCCCGCGTCGTCCTGCACACCACCCCCCGGCAAGTCGGCCTCACCGACTCCGGCGAACGCTGCCGCGGCATGCTGGCCCAGCCCAAGTCCCTCGTCGTACCGGCCGGATCGGCGCCCCGCCTGGAGTGGTGGACCGGCCTGGACGCCTGGCTGCTGGAGGAGACGACGGAGCCCGCGCTGCACGCCGTCGGTGATATCGATGTCTCCGGGCGCGTGGAGATCACCCTGCGCACCGGCGAGGGCGGCCCCGCCCTGGCCGTCGGCTGCGACGGCAAGAACCTCTGGGTCACCGGCCCCGCGGGCGTATCCCTGGGCGAGACCGTCCTGACCGAACCCGCCGCAACTCTGCGGATTCTCACGGTCGGCGAGTACGTCGAGGTCTACGCCGACGGCGTCTTCGTCCTGACCACCCTGTGCTACTCGGGCCACCCCGCCCCCTGGACGGCGGTGACGGAAGGACGCACCCGCGCCATCCCCGTCCGCCCCGTACGCCTGCCGGATCCCGACCGCGATGACGCCTCCGCCGTATGGCCAGGTCCGGCGACGCGCTGAACAGCCCCGACGCGCTGAACGGCCCCGCCACGACGACCCGGACCGCCGGGACCCGCGCCGGGACAGGCTTTACGGCAGCAGCACCAGCTTGCCGCGTACGTGTCCGGCCTCGCTCTCCGCGTGGGCCGCCGCCGCGTCCGCGAGCGGGAAGCTCCGCGCGACCGGCACCCGGATCCCGCCCTCCGCCGTCGGCCGGGCATACCCGGCGAGGGCGTCGGCGTCGCGGTCGCCGCCGCGGGAGAAGGCGACACCGTGCTCGGCGGCGGTCGGGTCGGCGATGGTGACGATGCGCTCCGGCGTACCGCCGCGCAGCTCGATGGAGACAGGCAGCACGCCCTTGCCCGCCGCGTCGAAGACCGCGTCCACTCCCTTCGGGGCCACCTCGCGGACACGGTCGGTCAGCCCTTCCCCGTACGCGACCGGGAGGGCGCCGAGCGCGCGCAGATAGTCGTGGTTGCCCGGAGACGCGGTGCCGATGACGGTGACACCGCGCGCGACGGCCAGCTGGACGGCGGCCGAACCGACCGCCCCGGCGGCGCCGTGCAGCAGCAGCGTCTCGCCGTCCTTGACGGCGAGCTGGTCCAGGACACGGTCCGCCGTCTCGGCGGCCACCGGGAGCGCGGCCGCCTCCTCCCAGCCCAGTTCACCGGGCTTGCGGGCGACGACGGAGGCCAGGGCGTACGCGGCGTAGGCGCCGGTCGCCATGAAGCCGAACACCTCGTCGCCGACCCCGAGCCCGGTGACGCCCTCCCCCACCTCGTCGACCACTCCGGACGCCTCGGTGCCGAGGATCGCGGGGAACTCGGTGGGGAACACCTCCCTCATGGCGCCGCCCCGGATCTTGTAGTCGAGCGGGTTCACGCCGACCGCCCTGACCCGCAGCCGCACCTGCCCCGGGCCCGCGTGGGGTTCGTCGGCCGTCGTGAGCCGCAGCACCTCGGGCCCGCCGTACTCCTCGAAGACGATCGCTTCCATCCGTCCCACCTTCTCGTCTCGGTACCGTCGCCTCCCTTCAAGCGTCGGCCATGGAGCTCACCGCGGCAGAAGGAACGAAAGGCGAGGGCGAATCCCCGCAGGCCGTGCCCGGTGGCCTTGCCCGCCGCATTGCGTTGAGGCAGGCTCGGGCCTATCCGGCCTTCGCGCAGCCCGGAGGGAGAATGTCCGCTCGCAGGCCATCACCCATTGCCACGCCCCCGGATTCCAGCACCGTCCGCCGGGTGACGCTCGCCGCATCGGCCGGGGTTTTCGTCGAGCTCTACGACTACGGCATCTACGGCTTTCTGGCCGGAACCCTGACCTCGGTGTTCTTTCCTCAAGCGAGCGGCCACGCGGCGCTGATGCTGAGCTTCCTGGTCTTCGGGATCCCCTTCTTCGTCCGCCTGCTGGGCGGCGTCGTCTGCGGCTATTTCGCCGACAGAGTGGGGCGGCAGCGGGTACTGGTCTTCGTCATCCTCCTGATGAGCGTCGCGACCGCCGCCATCGGCGTGCTGCCCGCCTATGCCGCCTTCGGTATCGCCGCTCCGGTCCTGCTGATGCTGCTGCGATTCACCCAGGGGTTCTCCCTCGGCGGGGAGGTGGCGGGTGCCATGAGTTTTCTCGCCGAATACGCTCCCGGCGGGCGCAGGGGGAGGATCACCAGCTACGCCCAGCTCGCCTCGTTCACCGCGCTGCTCGTCGGCACCCTGCTGGCCACCGTCCTGAACGCGGGCCTGAGCGAGCAGGCCATGCGGTCCTGGGGCTGGCGGATCCCCTTCCTCATCGCCTTCCCCATGGGCCTCATCGGCCTCTACATCCGCAAGCGGGTCGGTGAGACCCCGCGGTTCGAGAGGCTCAAGGAGCGGGGCCGGCTCTCCGCCAGCCCCGTGCGGGAGGCGCTGTCCTCCCCCGAGCACCGCAGGGCGATCCTGCTCATCCTGCCGATCACGCTGCTCAACAGCTCCGGCTACTACGTGCTCTTCGTATACATGCCGACGTATCTCTCCTCGGAACTGGGATTCAGTACCGTGCGGGGACTGCTCGTGACGGCGTGCACCCTGGTCGCGATCAGCATCGCCATTCCGTTCGCCGGGCGTCTCTCGGACCGTCTGGGCCGCCGCCGGGTCGTCGCGGGGGCCGCGCTGCTCATGGCCGTTCTGGGAGTTCCCTGTTATCTCCTGCTCAGCCAAGGCTCCGTGCCGCTCGCCATCGTGGGCGGAGTCCTCCTGGCGATCCTCTTCGCGGGCTACACCGGTGTCATCCATATCCTTCTCGTCGAGCTGTTCCCCACCCGCGTCCGCGTTTCCGCCTACGCCTTCGGATACAACTTCGCCACCGCGCTGTTCGGCGGCTCCGCGCCTTTCCTGATGACCTGGCTCATCGGGCTGAGCGGAAACACCCAGTTCCCGAGCTACTACGTCGTCGCCACCGCTCTCGGATCGTTCGCCGCCGTACGGAACATCCGTGAGAGCGCCCATCTCCCGCTGCCCGACGAATGAGCCCGGCGAATGAGCCCGGCGGGGAAATGATCTAAGCTCGAAAGAGGAAACCCGGCGTACACAGAGGGCCGTCGCCATATGCCATTCTCCGACTACCGGACCGCGCTGGTGACCGGTGCGTCCGCGGGTATCGGCGCCGCCGTCGCCGAGCGCCTGGCGAAGCAGGGCCTCACGGTCCACGCGCTGGCCCGGGACGCCGAGCGGCTGGAAGACCTCGCGCGGCGTACGGGCTGCGTACCGCACGCCGTGGACATCTCCGACACCGACGCCCTCACCGACGCCGTGTCCGGGTTCAAGATCGACATTCTGGTCAACAACGCCGGGGTCGCCCACGCCGACACGATCCTCTCCATGGACGAGTCCGCCGTCGACGAGCAGCTCGCCGTCAATCTGCGGGCCGTGCTCCACCTCGTACGGCTGCTCATGCCCGGCATGGTCGAGCGCGACCTGGGCCATGTCGTCAACATCGGCTCGATCGCCGGGGTGTACAACTTTTCCGGCAACACCGTCTACCACGCGACCAAGGCCGCGGTGCACACTCTCTCCCGCCAGCTCCGGATCGACGCCCGCGGCCGCCGGGTCCGGGTCACCGAAATCTGCCCCGGCCGGGTGGAGACCGAGATCTTCGCCCGGGTGCTGGGCGACCGGGAGGGGGCTCGGCGCATCTACTACGACGGCTACGAGACGCTGCGCCCCACCGACATCGCCGATGCCATCGAGTACGCCATCGGCGCGCCGCGCCACGTCAACATCGGGCACATCGAGATCGTGCCGACGTTCCAGGTGCCCGGTGGCCTCAGCTTCGAGCGGCGCCTGGACGGCTGAGGCCGCGCGGGCGACCGGTCAGTCGGCCGGGAGGGCCTGCTCCGCCCAGATGATCTTTCCGGTGGGCGTCTGCCGGGTGCCCCAGCGGCGGCTGAGCTGGGCGACGAGCAGCAGTCCCCGCCCGCCCTCGTCGAACACCCTGGCCCGGCGCATGTGCGGGGCGGTGGTACTGGTATCGGAGACCTCGCAGATGAGGGTGCGATCGCGGATCAGCCGCAGCTGGACGGGGCCCCGGCCATGCAGGATGGCGTTGGTGAACAGCTCGCTGACGACCATCTCCGTCGTGAACGTGAGCTCGGCGAGCCCCCAGGCCACCAGCTGGGCAGTCGCCCGCCCGCGGGCCTCGGCGACGAGGGCGGGCTCGGCCGGCAGCTCCCAGGTGGCGACCTGATCGACGTCCAGGGCGCGGGCCCGGGCGACGAGCAGGGCGACATCGTCGGCCGGATGCTCGGAGAGCAGGGCCCGCAGCACGGTGTCGCAGGTGTCTTCCAGTGAGCAGGTGTCTTCCGTGTCTTGCGGCTGACGGGTGTCTTCCGGCGGGAGCGACTGTTCGGTGAGGACCTCGCGCAGCCTGTCCATGCCCGAGCCGATGTCGCGGTCGCCGGATTCGATCAGGCCGTCGGTGTAGAGGACGAGCAGGGCGCCCTCCGGTATCCCCACCTCGACGGACTCGAAGGGCAGGTCCCCCAGGCCCAGCGGTGGGCCCGCGGGCACGTCGCAGAATTCCACCGTGCCGTCGGGGGTGACGAGAGCGGGCTGCGGGTGGCCCGCGCGGGCCGCGCAGCACAGTCGGGAGACCGGGTCGTAGACCACGTACAGGCAGCTGGCGCGGATCACGTCGTAGTCGCCCGGCTCGGTGTCCTCCGAGGCGAGGCGCACCACCACGTCGTCGAGGTGGGTGAGCAGCTCGTCCGGGGAAAGGTCGATGTCCGCGAGGGTACGGACGGCGGTGCGCAGCCGTCCCATGGTGGCGGACGCGTGGATGCCGTGGCCGACGACATCGCCGACGACCAGCGCGACCCGGGCGCCGGAGAGCGGGATGACGTCGAACCAGTCACCGCCCACGCCGTAGCGGGAGTCGGCGGGCAGATAGCGGGTGGCGAACTCGACGGCCGACTGCGCGGGCAGGCCCTGCGGGAGCAGGCTGCGCTGGAGGGCGACGGCGGTGCCGCGCTCCCGTGTGAAACGGCGGGCGTTGTCGATGCAGACGGCCGCTCTGGCCGCCAGCTGCTCGGCGAGGATCAGGTCGTCCTCGGTGAAGGTGTCCGGGTGGAGGCGGCGGGAGAAGAGCGCCGCGCCGAGGGTGTTCCCGCGGGCGACCAGAGGTGCCGCCACGAGCGACTGGACCCCGAAGTCGGTGCGCTTGGCGTTCCGCTTGGGGTCCCGGTCCATCCACCGGAAGTAGTCGGTGTCCCAGGGCCCGGTCAGCACCGCCCGGCCGGTGGCCAGGCAGCGGGCGGGGGGCGAGAACTCCGGGTAGGTGTCCGTCTCGCCGATGTCCACGGCGGCCTCGGGGGCGTCTTTCGCGTGGGCGGACTCGTGCGCGACGCGGCGCAGCAGGACATCGCCGGAGACCGGGCCCGGGGTCGGCTCGTCGCCGCGCAGTACGGAGTCCAGCAGGTCGACGCTGATGAAGTCCGCGAAGCGCGGCAGCGGCATGCTCGCGAGCTCCTGGGCGGTGCGCGTGACGTCCAGGGTGGTGCCGATCCGGATGCTGGCCTCGTTCAGCAGGTCGAGGCGCTCGCGCGTCCGGTGCAGCTCGCTGATGTCGAGCCCGGCGGCGACGATCGCGCACACCCGGCCGGTCTCGTCCGTGAGGGGCGAGAGGGAAACGGCCCAGGCGTGGTCCCGCGTCTCGCCCGCCGCGCGGGTGAGGGTCTGGGCATGCTCCGCTTCCCCCGTGCGTATCGCCTTCCGCATGGCCGTCTCCACCTGCTCGTTGACGGGGTCCCCGGCCAGGAAGCCGGATCGCCGCCCGCGCATCTCGTCCTCCGAGAGGCCCGTGACCTGGCACATCCGCGTGTTGGCGCGCAACAGCCGCAGTTGCGTGTCGTGGATCGCCATCGGCCAGGCACCTTGGGTGAACGAGCGCTCCGTCACCGCGTCGGCTGGGTGCGCGTCCGTCGCTGCCGCCGGTGCCGTCAGGACCGCCAGCAGCCACCGGTCACTGCCGTCGCTGTTCCGCAGCGGGCAGGCGAGCAGGTCCAGGTCGAGCGGGCCGCCGTCCCGGTGCCGCGCCGTCATCCTGCCGCTCCACGGCTCCCGACCCGCCAGCGACCGCCGGGCGGCGCCCGGCAGGGATCCCTGACCGCCCCAGAGCAGCTCCGTGGCCGCCCGCCCCACCACGTCGGCGGCGGGGTAGCCCAGCAGCCCCTCGGCGCCCACGCTCCACCGCAAGACGGCTCCCCCCGCGTCGAGAACCACCGTGGCCCAGCGCGCGGTGCCAAGACCCCCCTCCGGCGCCCCATGGAACGTCGCGTCCCGAGTGTCATCCATCGTGATCCGTCCGGTACGTGGCGATCGGCCGAACAGGCCGTTCCACGTGGCTTCCACCCAGAGTACATCTGCGCCTATATCAAATTTTTACCCATATAGATTGCTATGGATGAACAAGCCTTCTCGCGGTTCACCAGCTGGGATGACAGGGCCCGGTCAGGGCTTCGTTCCGTCCTGACCGGGACGGTGCGGGTAATCTCGGGCCATGCCCGAGACATCGGCGGCACACTTCTACGACGAACTGGCCGACGACTACCACCTGATCTACTCGGACTGGGACGCGAGCATCCGTCGGCAGGGAGACGCCCTAGACGGCCTGATCGGCCAGGATCGCGCGGTGGTGCTCGACTGTTCCTGCGGCATCGGCACGCAGGCCATCGGCCTGGCACTGCGCGGGCACAGCGTCACCGGAACCGACCTCAGCCCCCGTGCCGCCGCCCGCGCCGCCCGTGAGGCCGCCCACCGGAACCTGAGCCTGCGCACGGCCGCCGCCGACATGCGACGCCTCCCGTTTCCCGATGGCCGGTTCGACACCGTCGTCTGCGCCGACAACTCGCTGCCTCATCTGTTGACCGAGCAGGATGTGCACGCCGCCCTGGCCGAGATGCGCAGGGTGCTGCGCCCCTTCGGCCTGCTGCTGGTCAGCACACGCCCCTACGACGACCTGCTGCGCGACCGCCCGGCTTCGGCGCCTCCACAAGTCCACCGGATGGCCGACCGCGCCGACCGCGCCAACCATGAGGAACGAACCGTCACCTTCCAGCTCTGGCACTGGCATGACGACGGCGAGCACTATGACTTGGAGCACTTCCAACTCCTACCGGGGCAGGCAGGCGGAGAATGGCGCGTCCAGGTCCGCCGGACCACCTACTGGGCACTCGGCCGGGACCGACTGGCCGACCTCGCAGCCGAGGCCGGGTTCGTCGACCCCGAGTGGCGGATGCCGCAGGAGACCGGCTTCTTCCAGCCGCTGCTCGTGGCCCGCGTCGGCGAGTAGGCGATTCCACCGCCCGGCGTGGGATGGCAGGTGAAGAAGCCTCAGCCCTGCTCGCCGTGGAACGACCGGCGTTCCCGGCATGGATGATGACGGACCAACTGGCATCGCCCGGCGCAGCCATGGCATCGGCGGCTCAGGCCAGGGGCAGGTGCATGATCGTCAAGTCGAGCCACCGGCCGAACTTGGTGCCGACCTCCGGCACCGTGCCGACATGGTGGAACCCGAACCGTTCGTGCAGCCGCACCGAAGGGGCGTTCTCGGCTTCGATATCGGCGATCATGACGTGGTGGCCGGCTTCGCGCGCCGAGGCGATGAGGGCAGCCAGCAACGCGGAGCCGACGCCGAGCCCATGACGGTCTTCGCGGACGTAGACCGAGTCCTCCACCGTGTGCCGGTATCCGTCCAATTCCCGCCACGGGCCGTAGACCGCGAACCCGGCCAGTTCGCCTTCCGCCTCGGCCACGAATGCCGACCCCCGCTCCAGGTGCCCGGCCAGCCAGGCGGTCGCCTCGGCGGGGGGCTGCGGAGTCTGCGTCCACAGGGCCGTCGAATGCTCGATCGCGTGGTTGCGGATCGCGCGGATGGCCTCCGCGTCGCCGGGACGGGCCGGGCGCACCGCCACAGCCTCGCTGCTCTCGTATATTGGAATCATGTCCAACATAGTAGATCCTCTGGTGGGGCGGATCGCAGCCCGTGTCCGCACCGAGCGCAAACGCCGCAAGTGGACCCTGGACCAGCTCGCGGACGCCTCCGGGGTCTCCCGCGCCATGATCAACCGGATCGAGCGTGGCGAGAGCAGCCCCACCGCCGTCGTCCTCGGCAAGCTGTCCGCCGCCTTCCAGCTCAGCGTCGCGTCCCTGCTCGCCCTCGCCGAAGGAATCCCGGACGACACCGACGGAGGCGCGGGAGTGCGCCGCCAGACCGACGCCGCCGAGTGGCGCGACCCCGCCACCGGCTACCGCCGCCGCCAGATCACCAGCCCCCACTTCCCGGCCGAGATCGCCGAGATCCACCTGCCCCCCGGGGCACGCGTCCCGTATCCGGCCGCCGCCTTCGCCTTCATCCGCCAGGTCGTCTGGGTCCTCGACGGCCACCTGACTTTCCACGACGGCGACACCGTCCACGAACTCGCCACCGGAGACACCATCGAACTCGGCGAGCCCACCGAGCGCGTCTTCGTCAACACCACCGACACCGAGTGCCGCTACGCCGTCGTCCTCACCCGCGGCACGACTCCGTGACCCGCTCCCCCAGCCGAGGCAGCGTGCTCCTCCTCGCCTCGATAGCCGGAATGGCGATCGCGAACAACTACGCCATCCAGCCGGCGCTTACCGAGGTCGCCGCCGACCTGGGCGTCCCGCTCTCCGTGATCGGCCTCGTCCCGACCGCCGCGCTCGTCGGCTGCATGGCCGGGTTCGCCTTCCTGCTCCCCCTCACCGACCACCTCGCCCCTCACCGCCTGGTGACCGCACAGCTCATCGCCCTTGCCACCGCCCTCACCCTCGCCGCGGCCGCACCCGGCGCGCTCGTGCTCCTGGCCGCCTACCTGCTCATCGGCGCGGCCGCCAGTGTCGCGGCCCAGGCCAGCAGCATCGCGGGCCGCCACGCCCCGCCCGGGCGCCGCGGAATCGGTGTCGCCACCGTGGCGGCCGGCATCCTGCTCAGCCGCCTGGCCGGAGGAACACTCGCCGCCCTCCTCGGGTGGCGGCGGATGCTCCTCGTCTTCGCCGCTCTCGCCCTGCTCGGCGCGGCCGCCGCCACCGCGCTCCTGCCCCGGCGGCGACCACAGCCCCACCACGGCTACGGGGCCACCCTCACCGCACTTCCCCGGCTCCTGCGCCACCATCCCCAGCTGCGCCGCGCGGTGGCCACCGGCGGGCTGTGGTATTTCGCCTTCAACCTCATCTGGGTCGCCCTCGCCCTGGCTCTGGCCCAGCCACCCCACTCCCTCGGCCCGACCGCTATCGGCCTGTACAGCCTGGCCGGACTTCTCGGCCTCGCCGTCCTCCCGCTCTCCGGACACCTCATCGACCGGTACACCCCCGCACCGCGATCACCGCTGCCATGCTGACCGCCGCGTCCGGAGCCGCCCTGCTGGCCACCGGCCTCAACACCCCGCCGACCACAGCACTCGGGCTCGCCCTCTTCGACCCCGGCTGCTTCGCCGCCCAGGCCGCCAACCAGAGCCGCGTCATCGCACTCAGCCCCGAACGCTCCGGCAGCCTCAGCAGCGTCTACCTGGTGCTGTACTTCACCATCGGAGCCATCGGCACCGCCCTCGCAGCCCCCGCACTCGACACCCTCGGCTGGCGTGGCGTAGCCCTCACCGCCCTCACCGCGCTCCTCCTCGCCGCCGTCCTGTCCCGCGTTCGCGGAAGTGAGTGGGAGGGGCGCGGCCCCCGCAGCGAGTCCTGGGTCGCAAGACCCAGCGGTACCGGTCGCATGACGGATGCCCTGGCGGTGACGGACTGGGGAGAGTGGCTGTCTGCCTCTGCTCGGGGCGAAGGGAGTGATCAGTGTTCCCGTTGGTTTTCAACGATGAGGACGTGCGTCGCCTGCTCGACCCGGCGATGGCTGTCCGAGCCGTGCGTTCGGCGATGCTTGCCCACCATGACGGCACGCTCGACGCACCGCCACGGGTCCGTGCCGACCTCGGTGGTGGGGAGTTGGTCTTCACCACCGGGCGCATGCGCGCTCACGGGCTGTTCGGCTTTCGCGCGTACGACACCTTCGCCGATGCGGAGCAACTGGTCGCCGTGTGGGGTGGCAAAGACGGCAAGCTGCGCGCGGTTGTGCACGGTGTGGAGCTCGGTGCGCGGCGTACCGGGGCGATCGGAGCCATCGCGGTGCATGCGGTGGCCAGACCCGGGTCGATCCGTGTGGGACTGATCGGCGCCGGTGTCCAGGCATGGGCACAGCTGTGGGCCCTCCGCGCGGTGCGCCCGATCGAGTCCGTCACCGTGGCGTCCCGCCACACACAGCGTGCCGAGGACTTCGCCCGGCGGGCCACCAGGGAACTGGGGGGCGACGTCCGCGCGGTGTCCCGGGTCGAAGATGCGGTCCGCGACCGCGAAGTGGTGATCGTGGCGACCAACAGCTCGGTGCCCGTGCTCAAGGCCGAGTGGATCACAGCGGGCACCCATGTGACGACACTCGGCCCCAAGACCATCTCCCGGCACGAGATACCTGCCGAGCTGGAAGACCGAGCCGATGTGATTCTTACGGACTCCCGGGTCCAGGCAGCCGGTTACCGCGATGCCCACCTACTGGATGTTGATCGGATGGTGGAGCTCGGCAGCATCCTCGCCGGGACGGTACCGGGAAGGACCAGCCCCGACCAGATCACACTGTTCAGCTCGGTCGGTCTGGCCGGTACCGAGGTTGCGGTTGCCGCAGCACTCTGTGGCGCCCTCCGATGACACCACGGCCACGCCGTCTTCCCGAAGCTGGGCCGCGGGTGCCGGGGCAGTGAGCGTAAAACTCCGGTCGCAAGCTTCGGCCAAGGTGCCGTTCACCGCCTGACGCCGGGGCTACCCGGCCCATCCGCCCCGGCCCCGCCACCTGGCGAAGGGTGGGTCGGGTACGTACGGAACGGGCCCTCGCCGGGCGATTCCGGAGGAAGAGGCGTCTGTCGGCTGCCCACCGCGTGTCGGTCCGGGCCGGAACCGTGAGGGTACGGGGCATGCGGGCCATCCGCGCACCTCCAGGTACCCGGCTGCGCCACGGCGACCGGTGAAAGCCACGGCACCTGCCCGGCGAACCCGGCACGGCGTCGCTGATTGGGCCCGCTCCTGGTGGCTACCCGGCGCTGACTGCCATCGAAAGGAGGGTCGTCATCATGACCACGCATGGCTCCCGCATCGAAGAACATCCCGACCTGATGGAGCTCAGGGCCCGCTACGAGCGGGCGGCGACGACTCCGCAGGCACGGGCCGTCGAGGGGCTGACCCTGCTGGCCGGGCTGTACCTGGCCGTCTCCCCGTGGGTGGTGGGCTTCTTCGACACCGGGACAGGGCTGACCGTCAACAATCTGATCACCGGACTGGCGGTCGCGATCCTCGCGCTCGGCTTCGGCTCGGCCTACGAGCGCACCCATGGGCTGGGCTGGGTCGTGGCGGCAATCGGCATCTGGACGATCATCGCGCCCTGGGCGGTTTACGGTCCGTCGGCCGCCACCACGGGCACCATGGTGAGCAACGTGATCACCGGTGCGGTGATCTTCCTCCTGGGGCTGGCCACCTCGGCTTTCGGGATGAAGGGCAAGACCCGAGCGCAGGAGCGGTGAACGGCCCGAGGCGCTCTACCGCAGCGCCGTCACCGAGGAGAACATTGCCCTGGCCTCCAGCCGCGAATAGCTGATGGTCACTCGACGGCCGCCTGAACCGTCAGGGTCCCCGCGGCGGTGTCGATCGTGGCCTGGGTCCCGAGCGGGACGGTCGGAGGGTGCGAGCCGTGTCCGGCAGGGAGCCCGCCGAGGACGGGAACGCCCAGGCGGGTCAGCCGGTCGCGCAGCACGTCGGCGATGCCCCACCCGCCCAGCGTCGGATCATCGGCATCCTGGTCGAAGCCGAGGAACTGGCCGAGCGCGACACCGCGCAGCCCCTTCAGGGCCCCGGTGCGGGTCAGCTGGGTCATTGCGCGGTCGACCTCCCCGAGCCCTGTGCCTCTCTGGTGTTCGAGAAAAAGGATCGCCCCTTCAAGGCTCGGCAGGCCGGCTCCGGCCTCGGTGCGGATCGCGTCAAGGTTGCCGCCGACCAGGACTCCGGTCGCGGTGCCCTCGACGGTGACCGCCGCACTGGCCTCGCCGGCGTCCCGGTGGACGGTGACGGGGGCAGTGGTCATGAGCGCGCGGCGAAGCGCGTCGGCCGACGCCTGCCCGGACCATTCCTCGCTCCAGTTGGCGAACGGGCCATGCAGTGAGGCCAGACCGCATCGCGCCCACAGGGCGAGGTGGAGGTGGGTGATGTCGCTGAAGCCGACCAGGGGTTTCGGCTCGCGCCTCAGGGCATCGGTGTCCAGGTCGTCGACGATACGGTAGGCACCTTTGCCGCCCCTGGTGGCGATCACGGCACGGACTCCCGGGTCGCCGAACGCGGAGTTCAGGTCGAAGACGCGATCCTCATCCCGGCCGGCCATATACCCCCACTGGTCGAAGACGTGCTCACCCAACTCCACCCGCAACCCCCATGACGTCAGCAGCTCGACGCCACGAGCGACCCCCTCACGGCTGGGTGGACTGGCCGGAGAGACAATCCGCACCCGGTCCCCGGGCCTCAACCGCGGCGACCGCTTGGTCGGAAAACTGTCGCAGGTGTCCATGCCGAGATCGTCCTACGCTCACCGAGCCGAAGCCGAGCCCTGCACAGCAAGTGCGCGCTGCCGACGAGGGACCAGAGCCGTGGCGCGCAGAGCCGTCGCCACGAGAATCTGCGGACCTGGGCGATCGACACGACAGGCCACCTGTGTCGTGGGTGCGTTGAGAAACCTCGGCTTGCGGCGTCATCTCAGCCGAACCGCAGGATGCGCGGGGCGAAGGTGCCTTCGGGGCCGTCGGCGCGGCCGACCGACCACACCGTCTCCGTGCCCGGCACCGGCGCCAGCCGCAGCACCCGGGAGTCCCCCTCCCCGGCCACCGCCGGTTCGCCGTACTCGGTGAAGGACTGTCCGTTCCACGCGAGGAAATCAGGCCCGGGAACAAGCGGCGGACTGCTGCCCTGCGGACCCCACTTCTGCGAGCGGGCCACCGAGACCCAGGCCAGCGCGCCGGATCTGCCGGGTACCAGTGAGTCGATGGAGCCGAAGTCGGTGGGCACGGTCACCCGGCTCCAGGTCTGTCCGTCGAAGCGGACCAGCAGTGGCGGAATCGGCCGGCCCGGCGGGCCGCCGACGAACCCGGCCGTGCCGCCCGCCCACACCTCCGTCGGCGAGACCGCCAGCACACTGCCCACGGCCGACCGCGGGAACCCGTCCACGATCGTCTGCTGCCACGCCTGCCCGTTCCAGTGCGACACGGCCGCGCCCGAGCCGGTGGCGCCCGCGGCCCAGACGTCGTCGGCCGCCAGGATGTGCAGGCCGTACACGGATCCCGGCGGCACCGGCACGTCCTGCCAGCCGCTCCCGTCCCAGCGCAGCAACACCTGCGCGCCGTCCCGCGAACCGATCAGCCAGGTCTCACCGCCGCCGGCGACAACCTTGGTCAGCGCGACTCCGCTCGGCGGTCGGCCCTCGTACCAGACGATGCCGTCGGAGCGGAGCAGATGGGCGCCGCCCGCCGCGTCGCGGCCGACGGCCCAGACCGCGGCCGGTGAGGTCGCGGCGATGGACAGCAGCTCTCCCTGCCAGCCGACCCCGGGCAGACTCTGGCGCTGCCACGCGGTTCCGTCCCAGCGCAGCATCAGCGGGAAGCCCGGCGCCTCGCGACCGACGGCGTCGGCACCCACCGCCCACGCCCGGTCCGGCCCGAACGCCACGGCCTCGTTCAGCCCGGCCTGCGGACGTACCTGTGCCGGTACGGGAACGTGTTGCCAGGACAGGGTTTCCGCCGTGGCCGAGCTCATGAGGGTCATGATCGTCATGGCGACGGTGAGGAACGCGACGAGAAGTCGGCGTGCCATGGTCAGCCTCCCAGCCGCTCGCTCATCAGGTTCGGTTTCGAGCCGTAGATCTCGACGGTCCCGAAGGACAGCAGTGAGAACCCGGCCCTCGCCAGTGCACGCGGTTTGACGTCGATCGCGTCTCTGCGCTCAGGACCGTAGGAGAAGGTGGTGCGGGAGCCCTGTATCCGCGCGTACTTCGACTGGAACGCGCGGTCGCTGCGTACCGGCAGCCATAGCGCGCCGTCCGGGCCGCGCGCCATGGCCTCGGTGTAGGTGTCGCCCAGCGGTGGGTAGGTGGTGCGCCAGGTGTGCCCGTTCCAGGTCATCAGGTAGGTGCGGGCCACGCCGTCGGAGTACTGGCTGCCGCCGATCGTGGCCCGGCCGGACGGTTCGAGCAGGATCGTGTGCACGTTGCTGTTCGGGGGCAGCGGCACCTTCGCGTCCCGCCACTCCGTACCGTCCCAGCGCAGGACGGCGGTCCCGGTGCTGGTGTCCGCCCAGGCCCACGCGTCGGTGGCGGTACGCGCGGTGATCCCCATCAGGAACAACACACCGTCCGGGGTGGGCTGGGTGGTCCAGCCGGAACCGTCGTAGTGCAACACCTTCAGCCCGGTGTCGTCCTCACCGACCACCCACGCGGCGCCCGGTACCGCGGTGAAGTCCTGGTAGGTCCACAGGGTCCGCGGCAGCGGGACGGCGCTCCACCCTCCCTCCGACCGGCGCAGGATCTCCCCCTCCCCCGCGCGGTTGTGGAAGATCCACACTTCCTCGCCGACGAACCGCACCTTACCGAGCCAGCCCAGCTCACCGGCGCCGGGGAAGGTGGTGTCCCGGCTCCACGCCGTGCCGTCCCACCGGTACAGCATCGGCCGCAGTCCATCGGCGGCGTGCTCGTATCCGGTCGCCCATGCCTCGCCCGGCCCGCGGGCGGCGAGATCGGACACGGTCACCGGCGGGGCCGCCGCCGGTACCGGCAGCGCCGACCAGCCGGGCGTCACGGCCGCGGCGGGCGACACCAGCGCGGCACACGTGATCGCAAGGCAGATGATGAGCGCACGGATACCGTTCACGAGACCCCCCAGAACGCGACGGCCGCTCCCTCTGGAACGACCGCTTACGGACCCTCGGACAGCCGGCGGTTCAGGACAGGAAACGGGCGTAGGCGCCGTTCCGGATGCCGTTCTTCTGGGCCTGACTGAAGTGGCAGTTCGGGTACTCGTAGAACGAGGCCGACATCGGTGTGCCGTCGGTGTACGTGGAGTCGGGCAGACCGAGGGCATGGCCCAGTTCGTGCACCATACCGCCGTACCACCGGTTCATGGCGCCGTTGGTCCCGGCTGCGCCATCGGCGTCATGGCCACTGAGGATGACCCAGCCGGCGCCACCACCGCCGCCGGAGCCCCTGCCCTCGGCGCTGATCTCGCCGACACACAGCCAGCGCGGGTCCGGGGAGCTGAGCCGGAACTTGGCCATCAGCTCCTGCTGCATGTTGAAGACCACCCACCAGTACTCCTCGCCGCCGTTGGGCGTGGTCTCGTACCAGATCCGGTCGTGGTCGCCGGTCACCACCTCCACCGCGGGGGAGTTCAATTTGAACGTCACGCCGAGTTCCTGCCGGTAGTAGCGCTGCGCCTCCTTCAGCACGTTGCTGATGCCATCGGGGTACCGCTGGTCGTACGACACGTTCCTGGGCCTGAGCCAGAACACCCGGACCGTTCCGGTCGGCGGGTCGGCGAGCGTCCTCGCCGCCGGTCCCGTCGCCGCCTCGGCCGTTCCGGCCAATGCTCCGGAACCGGCCACCACGATCCCCGCCGTCGCTGCCAACACCGTGCGCCGCGCAACCTTGCATCCTTCCACCGGACACCCTCCTCGTAGAAGTGGTCCACGACGAGCGCAAGCTAGCACCAACTGCCAGCATGGTGAACAGCGTTCGAAATGCCGTAATGACCGCAGGCGCTTATCGGACAGGGCCACAGGAAGATCCGCGTCTGGCCCGGGGCGGCTGGACGTTCACCGTCCGATGGGACCGCGATCAGCGTCCCGGCGGGTTTCGCGTTCGGCCTGACATGCCCTACTGGGGGCGTCACAGATGGACGTCGAAGACGTACTCGCTGCCGACGTAACGTGTCTCGGTGCTCTCGATGCGCGTTCCGTGCTGGTCGTCGATCTGCCGCCGCTCGACGAGAAGCGGGGAGCCGACGTCGGCTCCCAGGCGTGCGGCGTCCTCGGGGACGGCGCTTGCCGAGACGAGGGCAGCGCGGTGCGAGATGGGCTCGCTCAAGTGCCATGGGGGCGTCGTCGGCGTAGCCCACGCGGTCGATGCGGATCGCGCGGGGTCGGTGTCGGGCACCGGGCCGCCGGGTAGCGGGACGCGGTCAGCCGCGCCATCGCACGCGATAAACCCGGCGACCTCGACGGTCATCCCGGGATACTGGGCGCCATGGATGAGGTCAAGGTCGTCGTCGCCCACTCCGAACGCGCGACTCTGCGCGTCGGCGACGTGTTCCTGAAGGTGGACGCCGATCAGGCGCGCATCGACGTCGAGGTCGAGGCGATGGCCCTGGCGCCGGTCCCGACCCCGGAGGTCCTGTGGCGCAAGCCGCCCGTGCTCGCCATCGCCGCGGTCCCGGGGACGGCGCTCGGCCGCCTCGGCGAGCCGTCGACCGCGTCACCGGCGGCATGGGCCATGGCGGGTGCCGCCCTCCGGAAGTTGCACGACGCGCCGTTGCCGCCCTGGCCCGGCCGGGCCGGCCGGGGCCCCGACGAGTTGGCGGCGGATCTCGACGGCGAGTGCGAGTCGCTCGTCACGAACGGCGTCCTGCCCGCCGACCTGGTCACCCGCAACCGCCAGATCGCCGAGGCCGCCCTCCGGCCGTGGACTCCGAAGTTCACGCACGGCGACCTGCAGATCACTCACGTGTTCGTCGGTTCCTGCCTCCCGCCACGGCTGCACCGCCAACTGGACTTCTTCTGAGCACGCCAGCCCGTCTCGTACCAGCCAGTACAGCCGCTCGCTCGCGGTTGCGGCCAGAGCCCCGCCCGCCTCCTCGTACGCCTCAGGGAATCGCAGACCCCACGCCGGTCCGTGCAGCAGCGCGAGATTGACGGAGCAATGCGCCACATCGAGATCCGCCGGGCCCCAGGAGGTCGCTGCCCAATCGACGACGCCGGTGATCCGGGCCTCTGCCGACCTTGGGGACGCCACGTCGAACAGCACGTTTCCAGGCTGGAAGTCCCGGTGCAGGAACCGCCCTTCGTAAGGTGGCGCGGGCCTGCGGATCACGTCGATCGCCGCGGCCCATGCCACCGCGTCGGCGCCCCTCGGAGTCACCACGGTGTCGGCGGTCGTCAACGCCACGTACCCCGGGGCCGCTCGGCGGGTCGCACCGCGTGGATCGCCACGAGTTGACGGGCCAGCAGAGGAACGCGACTCTCCAGGCCCTCATCGTCGAGAACCGTCCGGCCCGCCAGATGTGTCATGAGGAGCGATGGATACTCGCAATGCGCGGCGGTCGGATCAACCGCGACCAGTCCAGGAGCCGGCGCGCCGGTCCCCGTGAGCAGGGTCAGGGCGTCGGCCTCCCTGTTCAGCCAGTCTTCTGCCTGCTCCACGTCGACGAAGGTCCTCAGCACCAGGTCACGGGTTCCTCCGTCCGGTGTGCCGATGGTCAGCCTCCGCATTTCGGCAGTAATACCGCCGTGCAGCGCCTCGGTTCTGACGACCCGTTCACCGATCTCCAGGTGCCGGGCCCTGCGCTTCATCATCGGAGTCGCGCTCGGCGCCGACTACGCCATCGGCAGCGCCCTGCTGTCGGAGTGGCTGCCGACAGCTCAGCGGGGCCGTGTCATGGGGATGCTCATCATGGCGTGGTTCGTCGGGGCCACTGCCGCCTACCTGGTCGGCTACACGCTCATCAATGTCGTGGACTCCGGTGCGTGGCGCTGGGCCATGGGCAGCGCGGCGATTCCGGCCGTCGTGTTCATCATCGCGCGCATCGGCACGCCGGAGTCGCCCCGCTGGCTCGTCAGCCGGGGACGTGTGGAGGAGGCGCAGGCCGTACTGACCCGCGTCTACGGGGAGGAAGCCACTTCGGAGGCGGTCGGATCCCTGGCGGACGACGAGAGGGCGCACGGCCTGGGCTTCGCCGAGGTCTTCCGTGGCGAGTACCTCAGGCGCACCGCCTTCGTCGGCCTGTTCTGGCTCTTGCAGATCGTTCCGCTGTTCGCGATCTACACCTTCGGCCCGACGATTCTGAGCGCGTTCGGGATGTCCGGCGGCAGCGACTCGATCACCGGATCAGCGGTGATCAGCTTGCTGTTCCTGCTCGGCTGCATCCCCGCGCTGCGCCTCATCGATACCTTGGGACGGCGGCCCCTCATCGTCTGGTCCTTCGGCCTGATGGCCATCCCGCTCGCCGTTCTGGGTCTGGCGCCGGGAGCGCCCGTCGCCGTTGTTCTCGTGTGCTTCTGCGCTTACGCCCTGTTCTCCGGCGGCCCGAGCATCCTCGAGTTCATCTACCCGACGGAGCTGTTCCCGACCGAGGTGCGCGCGACCGCGGTGGGAGTCGGTACGGCGGTCAGCCGTATCGGTGCTGCCATCGGCACCTATCTCCTGCCCGTCGGACTGGACCGCATCGGCGTCGGCCCCACCATGCTCATCATGGCTGTGATCACGCTTCTGGGATTCGCCGTCTGCCTCACCCTGGCCCCCGAAACCCGCGGCCGCCGGCTGGCGGACGCCAGCGGCATCGCCACGTCCGGCTCGACGCCGACTGATCAGCCCGCCGATGTCATCGGCCGGTGAACCCTGCCCACGCGGCCAACGGCGCGGAGTTCCGCGTCCACGTCGAGCGGGTCCTTGCGACGCTGGACCAGGCCCTCGCCGTCGCAAGTCACCGCGACGCCCGGCTCGGCCGGGCGGTGAGCAGCGTCCATGCCTGCCGCGCATGAAGGAGTCACCACAGGCAATTCACGCGGCACCGGGTCATCGCTAGCGTCGATGGTGTGAGCGAGACAATCCTCATCAGCATCATGGAGAACGGTCCCCGGGACTGGTCCTTCGGCCACGGACGCGCCCAGTACACGGAGGGTCGTCTCCTGTCTGTCCCCGGCCGCTGACAACGGCCGCCCGCCAACCGACCGCAGGCGCCTGGCCCCCGGATCCACGCGCCTGACGCCGTACCGCCCGACGCGCAGCCTGCCGGGCGGGTCGACCGGACGAAGGGAATTCGCCTTGCTGACAACGCGCCTCACCCACGCCTTAGGAATCGAGCACCCTGTCGTACTCGCCCCCATGGATGTCGTGTCCGGAGCCCGGCTCGCCACCGCGGTGACCGCCGCGGGCGGACTCGGCCTCATCGGCGGTGGCTACGGCGACAGGGAGTGGCTGAAACGCGAGTTCGCCGCCGCGGCCGACACCCGCGTGGGATGCGGCTTCATCACCTGGAGCCTGACCCGCCGTCCCGAACTGCTCGACATCGCCCTGGAGCACCAGCCCGCCGCCGTGATGCTGTCCTTCGGCGACCCGGCTCCGTTCGCCGACCGGATCCGCGCCGCCGCCGTACCGCTGCTGTGCCAGGTCCACACCCTCGACCAGGCCCGCCAGGCCCTCGACGCCGGAGCGGACGTCGTCGTCGCGCAGGGCGGCGAGGCCGGTGGCCACGGAGTGGGCACGCGGTCGACGTTCACCCTCGTACCCGACATCGCGGACCTGATCGCCGACCGCTCCCCCGACACGCTCCTGCTGGGCGCCGGAGGGGTGACGGACGGTCGCGGACTCGCCGCCGCACTCACCCTCGGCGCGGACGGTGTGCTCGTCGGAACCCGGTTCTGGGCCACGGAGGAAGCGGTGGTCCCGGCTCGTGCCCACGCCCGCGCGATGGCGGCCGGCGGCGACGACACCGTGCGAACCAGCGTCTACGACATCGTCCGCCAACACCACTGGCCCGCCGAGTACGACAGCCGCCTGTTGCGCAACCGGTTCGTCGACCAGTGGCACGGGCGGGAGTCGGAGCTCAGCGCCCGTCTCACCGAGGCCGCCGCGGAGTTCGAGGCCGGTCTCTCGGAGCAGGACTTCGACGTCGCGAACACGATCGTCGGAGAGGGCGTGGGCCTGGTCCAGAAGATCCTGCCCGCCGGGGAGGTAGTGCGCCGGATGACACGGGACGCCGCCGCCAGGCTCGGCCGTCCCGTACACACCGGATAGTCATTCGACCACCGGCCCGGGACGGACGATGATCCGCATTCGTGCCGACGCCGAAGCAGCACATGGTCCGGGCCGCCGCCACAACGCCGACTGGTGCGCGGCGATGAGCCGGTGTCCGGGAAGGTGCGGGCCCCCTCCGCCGTGAGGTGGAGGGGGCCCGGTGGTGCCTGCGGGTGGCCGTCCTCAGAACGTCCACTCGTGGTTCGCGTTCGACCTGCACGGCCCGATCGCCAGCTTGGCGGCGGGGTCAGTGGTACCCCTGGCGCCCTTGATCGCCAGGCACTGCTGGTTGCTCGCGTAGTTGTGGATCCAGAACTTCTTGTCGCCCCGCTTCTCCAGCCACCACAACTGGTTGTCCTTCGTGGTGCCGTCGCAGTGGAACTCCGTGACCTCCTGGCCGTGGTCGGCACCGCCGTAATACGGCAGGTCCATACAGAAGCCGTCCTTGCCGTTGCGGATCTGGAAGAGGTTGGCGGAGCCAGGGCCCTTGCCCTTGTACCGGACCTCGAAGTTCCAGATCTGATTGTCGGCGTCCGTGCCGTCGCAGTCGTACTGCTGGAGCGGACCGTCCACCTTGCCCTTACCGTAGTAAGGGATGTCGACGCACCTGCCGGTGACCGCGTTCTTGAGCAGGACGTTCTTCTTGTTGGAGTAGTCGACCGGGGCCACGGCCCGCTTCGGCGACGCCTTTATGCCCTTCTTGGGGACGGAGTGGGCCGGCTCCTGCACCTCCTTCTTGGGGCTCTGGCTCGGCTTGGCCGGGCTCTCGGGGGCCCTGGACGTGGATTTCGCCTTGGCCTTGGCCTTGGAGCTCGGCTTGTCGCCCGACGGCGACTTCGGGGCGTAGACCCCGGGGGCGCCGTCCTCGTCGTTGGTCGGCATGGGGTGGGCCGACGTCTGGCGGGCCATCGCCGTGGGTTCGCTGTCGTCCTTGTCGTTGGTACCGGCGACCAGGAACGGTATGGCGATGAGCAGCGCGCCACCGATGCCCGCCGCGGCCAGCAGGGCCTTGGTCGGGCGGCCTGACGGCGGCTCGTCCCCGTCGTCCGACGCGCCGTCACCCTTGGATGCGCTCGGAGGGTTTCCACCCTCGGTGGCGATCAGGGAGCCGACGTTGCCTTCGCGCTGGTCGTCGCTCTTGCGAGCCGAGGACGAGGTGTCCGTGGCCTTGTCGGCGGACGACGTGTCCGCGGACGACGTGTCGGTGGACGCCTCGTCGGTGGACGCAGTCGAGGACTCGTCCGGTGTGGCTGCGGCTGCGGTGCTCGGCGTCGTCTTCACCGTCGGCCCGCTGACGGGCGCGGATGTCGCCTCGGACTCCTCCGCCCCGGATTCCTCCGCCTCCTTGCGACCCGACTTGGGACGCAGCGCGGAATCCGGTTCGGCGATCGTTCCAGGCATGGTGACGGTACGCCGCACCGTGGGGCCGGAGTGGCCCTCGTTGTCCTTTTGTGGCATCAAGTCTCCGTTTCAGTAGTGCCTGGTTCAGTCGGACACCGGCCGGTTCGCGGTCTGTCCGAATGGGCCGTCGCACAACTCGGGCCAGCGAGACGGGCCCGGCGCCACCGAGTGGCCGCGCAGCGCCTCGTCCATCCGGTCGAGCGCCGCGCGGTCCGCGGAGTCGAGCTCCCCGGTGCCGGGCTCGGGCTGTGCGTTCGGCGTGGTGAGAGGGACCTCGCGCAACAGGATCAGCGGCGCGTCGCCCTCCTCACGTACATCGAGCACCCGCAGCAGAGTGCCCGGCGGGAACACCACCTCGTCCCGGGCGGCACCCGCTCCGGGCCGGTCGGTCAGCTGGCGCACCCGGCGCCCGGTGACCGAGGAGATGGCGTACTGCGCACCGCGCGGGCGCGGCGTGCCAGGCGCGAGCGGCAGCGCGCACACCGGCGCCGGATCCCGCAGCAGGTCCCCGGGCGCCAGCCCCTCGTCGACGCCCTCCGTCCCGGCGCCGCGGAGCGCCACACCGCGGTACGAGGGCAGCCGACGCAGCCCCGAGGCGAGGCAGGCGGCGTACGGCAGCAGCGGCTTGTCGCCACGGCGGAGCGCGCGGGCCAACTCGTCGTGGCGGAGCGCGCCTTCGGAGGCGTGCAGATACAGATGCAGCGCGATCAGGTCAGCGCGCGCCGCCTCCTGCTCCTGCCCGCGCAGGGCGGGCATCCGGGTGAGCATACGGGCCACGGCGGTCCCGTGCCGGTCCCACACCTTCTCCGCGAGCGCCCGGAACGCGTTGCGTTCGGCCTCGGTGCTGACGTGTCCGGGCTGAAACGGCACCGGTGGCAACGGAGCCGCCACCCGCCGCGGTGGCGCCGGTGGCGCCGGTACCGGGTCTGGCTTCGGGTCGGACTCGGGCTCGGCGGGCTGTTGCGGAGCGGTCGGTTCGGCGGTCTCCTCGGGGTCGGTGGCGGACTCCGTCTCCGTGGGCTCGGGCCTCTTCTCGTCCGGGTCCCCCGAGCCCGAGGACACGCTCATCATCGGCGGCCGCGCCGGAGGTGGCGGCGGCACGTACACGGCCTCCTCGGCAGGCTCCGGCGGCGTGTGGGGTGTCGTTGGTTTGCCACTGGACGGTGTACCGGACTCCGCGTCGCCATCGGACGACGGGGCCGCGTCGGGCGCCGACGATGTGTCGGGCACCGGGAACGAACCGGCCGCGGCCCAGGAGTCGGCACCGAACCGCGGGCCCGACGCCGGTTTCGCACCTGGGGACGGAGACCGGCTGGGCTCCGGTCCTGTGCCGGATGTCGGAGCCGGACCGGTTGTGGGCCGCTCACCATCCGTCTGGCGCGTCCCGGGGGCCGGTGACGCGCTGGGGGCCTGCGGTACGTCGCCATGTGGCGAAGTCGTGCCGGGCCCGGAGGCCGGAGCGGGCCCTTCCGGACCGGGGCGCGGATCCCGAGGCACTCCCGGCTCCGAGGACCCGCCAGCTGATGGAGACGAGCCGCGTGCGGACCACGGCCCGGGCCCTAACCGCGCGCCCGGACTCAGGTCCACACCGGGCGGCAACGGTCTGCCCGGCACCGGGCGATCGCCACGAGCCGACGGCCCGCCGAGGGACAGCGGTACGTCTCCGGACGGGCCGGGGCCGGGGGGCGGAGGTGTGCCCCCTGCCGGGCGCGGGGCGGGGTTCGGGTGCGGGTCAGTGCCGGGCACCGACGGCGAACCGGGCGCGGGAGGCTTGCTGCCGACCGGACGGGAGGCAGGGGTCGTCGGCCCGCCACCCGTCGGACGAGGGCCGGGAGGCGGAGGCGTACCGCCAGCCGGGCGCGGGGCAGGGTTCGGTTGCGGGTCAGTGCCGGGTTCCGGCCGCGCGCCGAGCGCGGGGGGCTTGCTGCCGATCGGACGGGGGCCAGGGGGCGTGCCGCCTGCTGGGCGCGGGGCGGAGTTGGGGTGCGGGTCGGTGCCGGGCACCGACGGCGAACCGGGATCCGGCCGCGCGCCGGGCGCGGGAGGCTTGCTGCCGATCGGACGGGGGGCGGGGGGCCGCGGCCCGTCACCAATCGGATGGGAGTCAGGAGGCGGCAGCATGCCGCCAGCCGGGCTCGGGCCAGGGCCCGGGTGCGTTCCAGGTCGCGGGCCGACGCCAGGCGCCGATGGCGCACCGGGATCCGGCCGCGCGCCGGGCAGGGAAGGCAGGCTGCCCACCGGACCGGAGTCGGGGTCCGACGGCCCGTCACCAATCGGGCGAGGAGGCGTACCGCCTGTCGGGCGGGTGGTGGGGCCGTGGCCCGGGGCCGGTGCTGGGCCCCTGCCGGGAACCGGGCCGCTGCCGGGAGCCGGGCGGCTGCCGGGCAGTGGGGGCGTTGTGCGGCTCGGGCGCGTACCGGGCGCTGAGCCCGCGGCGGCGGCCGAGCCCGTTGCCGCGGCGGCCGCCGGACCGGACACGGCGGCCGCGGTGGTCGAGCCGGGCGTAGCGGCCGCGGTGGTCGGGCCGGGGAGCGCGGGCCCGCCGACTGGTGTTCGGGGGGCGGGAGTTGGGTGGGCGCCCGTGGTGGGGTGGGCTACCGGGGGTGGGGTGGCGCTCGATGTCGGGCGGGGGGCGGGGGCCAGGGCCGGGCGGGGGCTGAAGCGGAGGGTTCGGACACCGTGGCGCGCCGCGATCGCGCGCAATTCGCGGCCGCCGTCCGTGGCCGTGCCGTGTACGTACAGCCGCGCACGGCTGCGTACATCGGCCCCCAGTCTTGCGAACAGCCGGGTGAGTTCGGGCCACAGCGACGGGTCCAGCTCTTCGCCGGGGCGGCCGACTTCGATGGCCGGGCCCTCGGCGTCCACCGCGCGGGTCGAGGCGGCGGGCGCCTGGCCGTCGCGTTCGGTGATCCACAGACCCGCCCGGGTCACCGTGGCCTGCCAGCGGTCGGAGAGCCGGACGATGCCGTGCTCGACGTTGCCGGGGCCCGGCAGCGGCGGGCTCCAGCGCAGCAGGCGCGGGCTCGGGGCGGGGTCGTCCCCCGTGGAGGGGGCGCACACCACGGCGTCCACGAAGGGCCGCCACCGCGTGTTGCCGTCGGCGCCGACGAGTACGGCGCGGGCCACGCCGCGCTCCGTGGGGGCGCTGGGGGCGAGCAGCGGCAGGCCCGTGTAGACCACGATCTCGGTGTCGAGCATTTCGGCGGCCAACTGCCCCGTGCGCAGGATGTCGCGGGGACTGCCGGGGGCGAGCCGGATCCTGGACCACAGCGCGTGCGGCAGGGCCGACAGCACCTCGCCGACGTCGGAGGCCGAGACGTCCCCGCCCTCCGGGACGCCGACCAGCACGGTGGGGCCACGGGGGTCGACGGGCACCGAGTAGCACAGGTCGCCGCGCTGGGGGGCGGTCGCGTGCGGGGAGCGGGCCAGCAGCCCCGCCGGGATCTGTTCGATGACACAGCCGCTGTCGGTGTGCGCGGGCACCTGCTCGACCCCGGGCTGCCAGGCGGGGGCGGGCTGACGGGTGCCCAGGGCGACCGGCTGTACGCCCGGGGAGAAACTCCACCAGCCCCGGCGGTGCGGCGGAGCGGGCTGGACGAAGAGCGAGCCGCCGGGGACCATCTGGACGTCGCCGTCCGGGGCAATCACCTCCAGCTCCCACGCGTCGGCGACCCGCCGGGCCACGGACGGGCGGTCCGGCCGCTCCTCCCCCGCGCCGGACATGACGAGCCGTACGGTGCCGGTGCCCGCCTCGCGCAGCGAGTCGAACACCTCGCCCAGGCGCCGCCAGAACTCCTCCACGGAGGCGCCGGAGGCGGGCGCCGTGCCGGTCACGACGGTGGCGATGCCCGCCTCGGTGCCCAGCACATCGACCAGTTCGTCCACATGGGTCTGGCTGATCGTGGTGTCCAGGGCGGAGCGCAGGAGGATCAGCGCGCCGTACTCCTCGGCGAGCATCACCTCGTCCGGCTCCGCCCCGGGGACATCGGCCCCGTGGGCGCCCAGCGAGGCGGGGGCAGGGGCGGGGGCGGCCGCGGCGGCCTGCTGGTCACCGTGTCCCGCCTTGCCACGGCCGCCGAACCAGCGCGGCCGGCCACCGCCGGAACGGGTCACGTCGTCTCTCCTTCGCACTCCGGCTCGGCCGGGGCAGTGCACCGGCGGGCGATCTCGCCCATGCCGATGCCATCTGGTCGTCGTGCCATGGGTTGAAGTGCCCTTTCACGCCAGGACACTTGGGCTGTAGGCAGTGAATATGACAAACAGGGGTCCCTGTCCAGCGATGGGCCGCAGAACTAGGCTTTCCACTCGTGGTCCGGCAGTTGTACGTCGGTGGCGCGCTGGTCGCGGGTCGCCATCGTCGGCCACTCGACCTCGGACTCCTCGGCCCCGGCCTCCTCCGTGGGCGCCTCGGCCGCGGCGGCCATGATGTCCGCCAGGCCGTCCGTGGTCATCACCATGCTGACGGGGGCGGAGCTGTTGATGCAGAGGCTGTGGCCCTCCGGAAGCCGCTCCAGGAACGCGGGCACCCGCACCCGTTCGAACCCCAGGCGTCCGGCCGCGTGCAGATAGCGGGGCGAGGTGTAGATGGGGACCACCGCCGTGCCATCGGGCGCCGACGCGCTCACCGGTTCGCCGTTGGCCGTGACGAGCACCGCGACCTCGGCCTTGGCGAGTGCGGCGGTGACGTCCTCGGCCGGACCGTAGCCGGTGGTGGCGAGCTGGATGGCGGCGTCCACGTCGTCCTCGGGCTCGGGCCAGCCGAGCGCTTCCGGGGAGGGCTGGTAGTTCTCGTTGTCCTGCCACTCCACGATCTCGCCGTCGTCGTCGGAGCGCCACTGTCCCACCACGGCCCAGTCCGGTGGCGGGCCATCGCCCTTCCACGCGGGGTCGGTCAGGTAGAGCCAGTGGTTCGGCGCCAGCTTGGCGGCCTTGACGAACTCGTCCGGCGGCTCCGGTACTTCGGTGTCCTCGGCCGCCCCGGGCACCGCGCCGTCGGGGGACGTCCCGGGTGCCGGGACTCCGGCGGCCGGTTCGAACTCCGCGAAGCCGGTCGACGGCTCGGCCGATTCGGATGGGGTGACCGCGGCGGAAGCGCCGTTGTCGCTCATGCTGTCCTCGCTTACTGGGCCGACTGGCTCACTGCTGGAATTGCTCGGCATGTGGAATTGCTCGGCATGGTCGATGATGTGCGCGCACCCCGCGGGGTTGCCCGCTGTGCCCGCTCGATTCCCCGGGGCGCGTCGTGCGCATTCCGCCCGGCTCACGCGCAACTCGCTCACCGGTAGGAGTCGGGCCACCGGGGCGGAGGAATCGAGGAACACCAATTCCCGCCCTCGGACAGGCGATCGAGGAGACCGGGCACCGGCATCATCACATGCGCGGGCAGCCTCCCGTCCGGCAACTGAGGAGGTTTTGAGGTTGCCACCACCACGGACACGGCCTCCGCGGGCTCTCGGCCACGTCGTGCGGGGCACGCGCCCGGTGGCGGCGAGAGTCGGGGGCGCGATGGGCACGGCATCTACGGCCCCGCGACGGTGTGGACCTGGGGCGTGGCGGGTGCGGGGGCACCGAAGCTCCCCCGGATGTCACGCGGGCGCACCAGCCCGAGGTCGGTGATGGGCCGCGGCCTGCCGGAAGCGTCCGGCTCCAGGGCGACCGTGGTCTTCCCCGTCCGCGGGTCGGTGTAGAGCGTCGGCTTGCCGAACGCGGACCAGATGCGCCGGCCCGACAGCAGGGCTCCCTGGCCCGGCATGCTGTCCACGACGGACTCGCCGGGACGGGGCCGGGCCCCCTCCACGAGCAGGATGACGTGGACATTCTCGCGGTAGTGGGTCAGCGCCGGGTCGCGGTAGATCAACTCGCCGATCTCGGCGTGCGACACCGGGGTATCGATGACGGCCATGCCACCCTGCTGGTCGGCCCGGAACAGCCAGGGCACCGGGAAGTGCGACGTGTTCGGGTTGTACCAGGGCGCCTTGACCGTGGAATCGGGTACGAGCGACCCGTTGGCCGCACGGCGCAGCAAGGTCACCTTGGTGCCGTCGAAATCGATGGGGCCGATCCGGTTGGCGCCGTAGTCACGGCCGATCCCCGCGCCGCCCGTGGCGGGCAGGAGCGTGGCGTTTTTCAACGCGCCGCGGGACTGGAGGTGGAGTGCGCCCACGTCCGCCGGATTGCCCAGGTCACGGCCGAAGGCCGCCGCCCGCCTCAGCAGTTGGAACAGTTCCATGCGCCGCGCCGGATCGGGGGCGCTCAGGTGGAGCATCCTGGCGCCGGCCGAGTCGACTCGCTGTTGGGCGTGTCGCGGGTCCTCCTGCCTGATCCCGTACAGCAGTTCCCGGACGGCGACCTCGGCCCACAGCATCCGCGACCGCTCCGCGTCGCCCACCTGATCCGTACCCGACAGCTGAAGGGCACTGACGGTGAGGTTGTCGAAGTCGGGCCCCGCCACCATGGCCGCCACTTCCACGACCACCGGCAGCCCGACGAAATCGGTGAGTGGCAGTCGCGGGTCCTGCGCCCGCCGCTCCCCAGCGCGCCTCAGCACGGCCGCCACGGCGTGCGGTCCGGTGAGCTGCGAACCGACAGACTGCCGCGCCTGATACGCCGACACCACACGCGTGAGCAGCTCCACGGTGAACAGGGGGAGACCGGCCAGCTCGGGATCGTTGCGCAGCATCACATCCAGCGCGCCGATCCCCCGCCACAGCTCGGCGAACTCCGCCGACGTCCCGATCCGGGGGTCGGTCGCCCGGCGCAGCAGCCGCACCAGGCGCCGCGCCCGGTCCTGGACCTCCTCCGGCACCGGGTCCGGCCCGGTGTACATCCCGGCATCGCGGGCCAGGGAGTCCAGTTCGGCGGGCTCCGGCTCCGGCACCACCGCCACCGGGCGGTGGACGCGGCCCCGGGGATCGGTGAACGCACCGATGAAGTCGCCGTTGTGCCTTGAGGTACGCGGACTCGTCAGGCTCTGGAAGCCGTACCGCACCCGGCGCTCGTCGTTGGCGTGTTGCTGGGCTTCGGAAACAACGGCCAGCGGGTCGGGGACAAACGGTGGTGGGCCGTAGATCCCCGTCGACCGGATACCCGGGAGTGCCGCGCTGTGGCACGTGATCCGCGCGACGGGGTGTTCCTTGGGCAGCCGGTCCAGGCTCCGCCGCCGCCTCAGGGCACCGGACGTCCGTGAACCGCTGGTGGTCAGCCGCTCACCATCGTTCAGGGCCCAATAGGACACGCCTGGGTCTCCGTGCTTGACCTCGAAGTACGGCATGGGCTCCCCCGCCTCCACCCAAGGCAGCGGCTGCGGCGGACTGGCCTCGTTGGTCGCCGGGTCCAGATGGACGAAGTGCGTCATCGCCGGCAGGTCCAGCGCCGTGAGCATGCTCTTCCGCCAGAAAGTGAACCCCTCGGACAGGGCGAAGGACAGGTGCCCGATCGACCGGTGGTCCGGGCCGATGACCGGGAAGGAGAGCACCCGCTGCTCCCACTCCTCGCTTCCGTCGTCGTCCCGGCGCGCCATGCCCGGATCGGTGAGCAGCCAGTCCGCCGGAAACATCTCGTCCTCGGACACGTCGAGGCCGATCCCCATCCAGGGGAACACGCTCAGGGACAGCAGGAGTGTCGGCCCGCTCGATGCCCACACCGGCCGACCGAGCAGTTCGGCACCGACGCGCACCGGCTCGAGGCTCACGGCGGTCAGGTGGGGAATCACCATCAGCGCGTGAGCGTCGCTCGGCAGACCGCTCAGCACCTCGTCGAGGGCCAGCAGCTCGAACACGACGTCCTTCGGCGCCGCGCGCTGGAAACCGTTCCGGCCCGGCACCCTGACCACGTCCATTTGCCCGTCGGCCACCACCATGTACGGTGCCGGGGCATGGGGCCCGGATCGCCACCCGGCGGGCTCCGGCTGCCCCACGACGGCGAACGTGCCGTCGGACTGTCGGACGAAACGATGGGCGTTGTCCGTGTCGATGGTGCTCGTCTTCAGGTCCAGGTCCGTCCAGTTGACACCCCGCACACCGTTCGCCGTGGTGAAGCGGAACTCGTTGGACAGCGCACCCTTGAGCTTCAGGTAGAAGGCGGAAAGCCGCCTCAGGCCGGGGGCGTTCTCCATGGCCGGGTCCATCGCCACCCGCAACAGATCACCACGGTCGTCCCAGGTCACCGGCGCGTTCTCGGCCAGCATGAGCACATGCCGGGCCACCGCGTCCAGGTCCATCGGCCCGCCGCGCAGCGCGGGGACGCCCGCTCGTAGCGCGTTCAGCCGCCGCAACGCCTCTCGCGCCCCCGTCGGCGCCGGCTGCTGCCCGAAGAAATCCCGCAGGATCCGGTCGAAGTGCGCCTCCGCGTCATACGGGGCCGTGGGCGCGGCCGTCGTGGCGCCCTGCGGCGTGGCCGCGGGGGGTGTGGCGTCGGCGAAGAGGGCCGGTTCGGGGCTCACGAAGCCCCGCGTCGTCGAACCGCCGGGGCCTGGGCGGACACCGCGAAACCCGGGGCCGCCACCGGCGCCCCGTACGGGGCGCCGGCCTGCTCCCAGGCCCGCACGGGGGCGAAGCGCTGGCTCAGGTCGAGCCTGGGCAGCCGCAGGGCCGTCCCGAGCGAATTGGCTGCCGAGAGCAGGACAAGCGGCAGCGCGAGATCGAGCGGCAGCGGCTCGGCCCCGGTCGCGGCGAAGTACGCCCCCGCCTCGTGCCGCAGACCCCGCCACGTCAGCGGGGAACGGTCGCCGCGCACCGCCCGCGCCTCGTCCAGCACCCGGAATCCGTGCAGCAACGCCTCGAACGCCGCGGTGTCGTCCTCCAGCATCGGCCCGTAGATCAGGCGGATCGCCCGCACCCAGCGCAGCACGTCCCCGGCGCGCCTCCGGTCGCCCGTCACCCGCTCGGCCAGCCGGGCGAGCTCCGCGGACGTCGGCTTGGGACGGAACCCCACCCACCAATCGCCCTCGGCCAGCCGGAACCGCGGTCCGGAACGGCCGTCACCGGGGACGATCTCCGGCCGACGCCCAGTGCCCGTGGTCCACAGCTCCCCCACCCAGTTGGCCACCGCCTCGCCCGCGATCGGCCGCTCCAGCGGATCGTGCGGCGGCGGCCCCGCCACATCCGCACCCGTCAGGAGGACCGGCGTTTCCGCGTCCAGGGCGATCAGATCGGGGTCGGCGGCGTAGAGGTAGTCAACGACCCGGGCGTATGCGAACTCCTTGCCGGAACCGTCCCGCATCCCGAGTTCGGCCAGCGCGCCGTTGCCGCCGATGTCCACGAGATACGCCTTGTCGAAGGGCAGCCCCATCGGGTCGCTCTCCGGAACCACCATCCCGGTCGGTCCCTGGTACGCCTGGGACGGGAGCAGGAACGTGAACTGACGCAATTGGGGCAGCAGGCCGTAGAAGTCCTCCCGCCCGTCGCGGTCGCGGGCCGGACGGGAGGAGAAGGCCACCGGCTTCCCCTGCGGGTCCCGGTGCTTGACCCTCTCCACCTGGTCCACCGGCACCCGGGTGCCGTCCGCCGCGTCGACCACCGGCGCCATGGACACCACCGGGGGCAGCTGGGCGGGGTCGGCGAGGACGCCCAGCGCCTGCTCCACACCGTCGAGGATCTGACGGACCTGCGCCCGCGCCTCCGCGGGCACCTGGGGGAAGATTCCGGCCGCCCTGCGAACGGTCTCCAGCAGCAGACGCCGTGTGTCGCCCGGCAGCGGGGTTCCCAGGGCGTAGGCGCCCAGCGCCTCGCCGGCGGCCTGGACCTGGAACACCGACAGCAGCTCCGCGGCCCGGCCGTCGGCCTGGGGCACACCCCTCTGGGCCAGCACCAGGAAGGGGACGAACGCCCTGACCACCTGATTGTTCTTGATGCTCATGACGGCGAGTCGCAGCACGTCGGGCGGGAGCGGAGCCGCGTGCTTCACCGCCCGCTCATAGGCCTTCCGGCTTGTCTCCGACAGGATGGCGACGGCTCGCCGTATCTCCTCCCTGGTCATGAACGGGTGACCGAAGCCGAAGTGCCGCAGCTCGGACAGGAGCAGGGGGACCGACAGCCGGCCCTCGTCGGTGTCCAGGGCCCCGTAGTCCTCCATGCCGACGGTCTGGTACTGGCCGACGGTGTCCCCGGAGGACGTGCGCCCCGTCAGGGTGGCGGTCAGGTGCTCGCGGGGGGTGGGGGCGTCATCGCGCGTGGCGTCGAAAGCCCTCTGGTCGATCTCCTGTCCGAACAGGCCCTGATAGTGCGTCAGGACAGCGGTGAGCTGCTGGGAGAAGATCTGGCTGATCTCGTGGTAACGATGGTCGAGGAATTCTGAGGTGCCGGGCCGCAGGGCCCGCAGGTCGCGGTCGAACGGATGCCGGCCCGCCACCGACAGCAGGTTCTTGACCAGCGGCTCCCGTCCCGATGGCCACATCGCACTGGCCGGCCTCGCGACGACATGGCCGAAGAGCTGCCCCGCGTACCCCCAGACCTCGTCGACCTCCGGGATGGCCGAGAGGAACGGAAGGAACGGGTAGTAGTCCGACGAGGCGCCGCCGCCCATGACGCCACCCAGGTAATACGTGGCGATCAGCTGCCCGAAAGTCCTTCCGGTGGTGAGCAGCGGAAGGTACGCGTCGTTCGCCAGCCGCTCCACCGCGAGCTCCTGGAGCTGTCGGTAACCGATAGTGGCTAAGCCCGCGGTGAGCTGCGTGTACGCGCGGTGGTCGTGATCCGGCAGGTGGGGGGCGACGACGGTCCGCCGGCCGAGCTCGGTGACCTCCCACCCCTCGAGGCCCGCCAGAAGGTCCGACAGCGGTGTGGGGACGCCGGTCCGGTCCGTGATGTCCAGCCTGTCCCGGACCAGTTCGAGCGCGGCCAGCCCCTCCTCCGCGGAGTGCCGGTCCTCTCCTGGGAGCGCGGCCATCGGGTCGACGACGAACTCCACGATGTAGTGGAACCTCTTGACGGGCTGCGGCGCTCCCGGTGCCACCTCGGGCTTCGACTCCGTGACGAGTCCGGTGGCGGGGTCCTGCCAGAACTGCATGACGTCCGTGTAGAGGTCGATGCCGAGGCTGGTGGCCAGGAGCTTCGGCGTGCGCTTCTCCGTGAGGACGAGCTGCCCGGGGTGGTCCGGAAGGTCGGCGGCGACCTTCATCCGCCGGCCGGCGTCGGTCATCTCCCAGCCGGCGAGGTCCGCCAGCAGGTCCGTGAGCGGTACGAGGCCGTCGGGGTGTTGGTCGTCCCGGTCGTGCCGGAGCGACCGGATCTGAGCCAGCGCCTGCTCCGGGGACTGGACCGGCACCCCGGCGGGCGTGGCCGTCGGGTCGGCGAAGATCCGCCCGAAGAAGTAGTCCTCCGGAGCGGGCGCTCCCGGCGCCACCTGGGGCCGTGTCATGTGGAACTGCCCGGTGGCGGGGTCACGCCAGAACCCCCGGGGCTCCATGACGAACCGGACGCCGGGGCCGGTGGCCAGCGTCGTCGGCCCTTCCGGCCTCCTGATGGAGAGGATGTGACGGTCCTCGACCTCCAGCCCGATGGCGCCGTATTCGCGCTCGACGGGCCGGTCGACCAGCGCGTGGCCCAGGGAGGCGGACTCCGTGAAGCCGGGCAGCGCGGTCTCCAGGACCCGCCCCGCCCGGTCGATCACCATGACCCGGGCCTCAAGGGCCGCCATGTTCGGCGGGGCCGCCGACACCCGGCGGCCCGGGCGGGCCGACGGGTCCAGCGCCACCACACGGGCGTTCTGCCCGCCCATGTTGTACGCGGCCCACACATGCCCCGGCTCAACGCCCTGGCGCAGCGCCAGCACGATCGCCAGCGCGCCCCGCCCGGCGTCTGCCACCGCGCGCGCCACCTCGTGCCACGACCGCACCGGACGCCAGCCCGGCCCGGCCACCAGGCCCGTCGCCGCCGCGTCCGGGCCCGCGAGGGTCACCGAGTCGTCGACCGTGCCCGCGCTGCGCACCCCGCCCGGGTGCACCGCGTCCCGCAGGGACTCCGCCAGCCGCAGGCACCGCTGTGCCGACATCACCCCGGCCGGAATGGTGCTCGCCAGACGGTCCGCCACCCCTTCCAGCTGGCGGCGGGTCAGCACCGGACGGGCCATGACGGGGGTGGTCAGCCTGGTGGCCGCCGTACGGTCCGGCGCCGGCTCGTTCGGGGGCGTCACCACGGCCTCCGGCACCGGCTCGGTCACGCCGATCGACGGCACCGGCATCTCGGAGGCCCAGCCGTGCAGCGGGCCGGGGGTGAAGGGCAGGTGGACCGGGCCGCCGAGGGTGCGCAGGACGAGTTCGACGGGCCGCTGTGCGGCGTCGGCGGCGCGGGCCGCCCCTTCCAGGGCTAGCCGGATGTCGGTGGGGAGGGTGACCCCCCGGGTGTTCAGAGCTTCGTCGGACCCGACACCGTCCAGCAGCGCCCGGCGTACGGCGATCAGCGTCCGCCGGGTGTCGGCCGTGACCTCGCCCGCGTCCAGCCACACCTGCGGCCGCGCGTCCTCGCCGACGAAGCCTTCGGCGAGCCGGTAGCCGATCGTCTCGGGGCGCTGCGCCCGCCAGTCGTCGATGCCCTGCTCGGCGAGGACGGCCGGGGCGTCGTAGACCGCCGGGGACGGGCGGGCCGGTGTGATGCCGAGGCCGAGGACGTCCTCCAGGGTGGGGCGCAGTACCAGGTTGCCGGTGACCCAGCGGGTGCCGTTCGGGCCGCTGACCTCCAGCACGGTGTGGGCGCTGAGGGTGTGGCCGAGCACTCCGCTGTCGTCGGGCTCGCCCTCGGTGTTCTCCGATGCCGGCGTCCCGAACTTGAGGATTTCCCGGCGGAAGCCGGTGATTCCGGTGGCCTGGCCCAGGGCGGTGTTCTCCCCCGCGACCGGGACGGTCCCGGCGAGGGTGTCGGTGTTGGCGTCGGTCAGGCCGCCCTTCACCGGCGCGGTCACCGACGGGCTGACGGTCCGGCCGGCGGTGGTCGTGTGGGTGGCGACGGTGGTGCGCAGCCCCTGGGAGAGCACGTCCCGACTGGAGGTCTCCAACTGCGGTTTGTACAAGGCGAGTTCGATGCGGGCGGAGCCGCCGGAGGGCTGCTTGCCGGTGTACCGGGACGCCTGTGCGGGCGTCAGGGCGACCTTGCCCCGCCGGATGAGGTCGCCGATGCGGCGCATGGTGTTCTCGGCGGAGGTCGAGGTCTGGGGCAGGCCGTCGCCGCGCAGCTCCGGGTCGACCTCGCGCAGCGCGTCGGCGAGTTCGTCCATCGCGTCGAAGTCGTAGACGGTGATCGGCTGCGTCGGCGTCCACCGCGCGGTGCCGGACAGCCTGTCCCGTTCGGTATCGCCTGCCGGGGCGGTGGCGGTGGGCCGGGGGTCGGTCAGGTGGAGGTTCGGTGTGATCAGGACCGGGGGCGGGGCGGGCAGCTCCGGGGTTCCGTCCTCGCGCCGTATGGGGGCCTCGCTGCCGGGGAAGCGGAGCGTCACGGTGGCGGGCGTGGCGGGGGCCGGGGCGGGGGCGGGTGGGTTGTTCGTACGGGCGGACGTGTCGCGGCCGAGTGCCCGGTCCATCCAGCGGGTCAGCCCGGCGGTGTCGGCCGCCGACAGCGCGCCTTCGAGCAGGGTGTCGGCCAACTGCGCGACCGAGACGACCCGGTTGGCCAGGAAGCCCAGCGCCGAGTCGTCGAGCCGGGTCGAGGTGACCTCCACCCGGTACTCGTACGGCACCTGGAACTGCGCGGCGGGCCGGAAGGTGCGCGGCCACTCCTGGTGGTTCCTGGTCACGGTACGGGAGGTGCCGAGGGTGCCCGCGGAGGTGAGGGAGGCCGAGCCCCCGGCGCTGCCGGTCCGGTCGGTGCCCGGCGTGAGCGTGAAGCCGCCCGTGCCGCTGAGGGTGAGGGTGAAGCCGGTGCTGCGGGAGGCGGTGAGGGTGCGGGCGCTCGCCGAAGCGGAGTTGATGTTCTCCATGCCCGAGTAGGCCAGCAGCGCGCCGCGCAGCGCCGCCAGGTCGGTGCCCGGTGCCGGGCGGGCGTTGAGGGCCACCTCCACCAGGTGCAGGCCGGTGCGCCCCCGGTAGGGGAAGTGGAAGCGCCGCCAGTGGCGGGCGCCGCTGGACGCCAGCGACCGCATGCCGGTCACGGCGCCCGCCTCCGTGACGCGCGCGTCGAGCCCACGGACGTGGCGGCCGTCTCCCGGCATGAGGGAGCCGGGCGCCTCGCGCTCGACGGCGGTGCGGATCGCCTCGGTGAAGGCGTCGAGCGAGCCGGACGGCAGCACCTCGGGCACGGTGGCGAAGCCCAGCGACCGGCCCCCGGCACGGGCGAAGTACCTCGGCAGCAGCCGGTCCATGGGCAGGTGCAGCGGTTCCAGACCGGCCAGCCGGGCGAGCTGCGGATCCTGCCGGACCACGGTTTCGGTGGCCCAGAAGACCACGCCTCCGGGAACGGTCACGGCGTACGCCACCGAGCTGTGCGGGCCGACGCCGACCGCGTTGGCGAGCGCGTTGCGGTGGCCCTTGCGCAGCAGGGCGATGTATGTGGCGTCGACCCGGAAGCCGTGGAACCGGTCCTTCGCGTGGGCCTCGGAGGTGATCCGGTCGGTGAACGCGGCGTCGGTGTCCGTCCGGCTCCGCGCCACGGCGGTGTTCCGGCCACCGCTGCCGGAGACGCTGCCGGGGCGCTCGCCGGAGTGCGCACCGGTCAGGCTGGTGGCGACCGCCTCGGAGCGGCCGGAGGTGGTGCCGCGCCAGGAGGAGTCGGTGCTGGTGAGGTCGTTCTCCGCGTAGGTGGCGGCGTCGGGGTTGTCACTGGGGTGGCCCGTCCCCTCGTAGACCGCGTTGTGCAGGAAGCCGCGGATCTCGCCCTGGATGTCGGTGCCCATCAGCGAGCCCGAGGTGTCGGCGTCGACGACGTAGACGCCGCGGAAGATCTGCGGCGAGCGGGAGATCAGGCTGGTGGACGACGACGCGGCCCGCAGCACTTCCTGGACCGGGCTCTCGGCGTCGGTCATGGACTTGCCGACGGTCATGTCCCCCAGCCAGTGGGCCGGTTCGGCGAAGGCGGTGATGGCCGAGGGCAGCTTGTCCATGAGGTCGGAGCCGTGGGAAGCGGCCCACTGGAGGATCCGGGCGAGCGCGCCGGGCTCCTCGGCCTCCGGGTCGATACCCCCCAGCAGCTGCCGGAACGCCATGGTCAGCGCGCCACTGCCCATCGCGAGGTCGACATGGGCCTGGCCGGGGAGCAGCACCACGTCCTGCGGGCGGTCGCCGCCGGCGTCCGGTGTCATCCGCGCCTTGCGGAAGTCCGCGGCCCGCGCCCGGCGGATGGTGACCGGGCCCAGCGGGGCGGCCGGGGCGTCGAGGGTACGGGTCAGCGGGACGGCGAGGGAGACGATGCCGTCCTCCGTGTCGAACGTCGCCAGCGGGGTATCGCCGTGCTCCGAGAACACCGTCATGGTGAAGGTGCCGGGGATGTCGAATACCCCGAGCCCGGACTGGGCGTAGGTGAGCATGTCGAGGCCGTACCCGGCGGCGGATCCGGCGGTGTCGCCGGTGATCTGGCGGGTGGCGGAGGCGTTGTAGGGGATGCCGCCCGACACTGTCCAGTTGTGCGGGGCCGGGCCGCTGATCTCGGCGGAGATGTCGCCGAACAGCGACTGGCCGGAGCTGCTGGACTCGCTGCCCGCGACCCCCATGCCGTTGGCGTTCATCAGCGACCAGCCCGGCAGGTTCTTGCGGTGGTGCGGGGAGGTACCGTCCGTCGGCGCCACGGACAGGTCGGCGCCGACCCGCCAGACGCCGTACTGCAGGGGCAGGTCGAAGTAGAGCGGGTGGCCGCCGTCCATGACCGCGCCGAGCGCGCCGCGCAGCCCGATCTGGGAGCGCGCGATGGTGAGCTTGCGGGCGTTGGCGAGCCACGCCTTCAGGATCGCGGGGTCGTTCAGCCAGTCCAGGCGCTGCGGCGTGGTGGGCGCCAGGAACCCCATCGTGCGCAGCAGGGTCTCCAACCGGTCGAAGAGCGGCCCGGTGCCGGTGACCTTCAGCGGGGTGACGTCGACCGGGAGGGCGCGCAGGGACGCCAGCTCCGGTGAGAGGTGGCGCTCCTGGCCCGACTCCACGGGGGTGCCGGTCACATCGGCCAGCGTCGGCACCCGCATGGACTGCCCCTGGGGGCTCGGCAGCGCGAAGGGCGCGGTCCGGCCGCCCTTGGGGAGCACGAGCGTGGCGTAGTACGTGATGTCGGCGTCCGTCAGCAAGTGCGGGTTCTCGCTGACCAGGCTGAACCAGTCGTATGCCGTGCCGCCGGAGTTGAAGGTGCGGGACCGCTGGTGCTTGTAGCCGCCGCCGAAGACGAAGTTGCCGTCCGGGCTGGGGGCACCCTGGAAGGTGGTGGCGAGGGTGAACTCGGCCCGCTCGGCGTTGGAGATCGTCAGCGCGGTCTTGGCGCCCACCGAGTGCAGCAGGTCGCTCTCCAGGACCAGTTTGTTGCTGCTCCTGGCCAGCGCGTCGGGGCTGAGGGAGTTGATCCGCGCCGAGACCTCCAGATAGCCCAGCGGCTCATCGCTGTGGTCCAGGAGGATCGGCGAGGGGTACGCCCCGGCCAGCATCAGCAGCAGGCCCGAGCGCCGGCTGTTCTCGTCCAGGAACCCCCGCAGCGCGGCGGCGGACTCGTCCGACATGCGGCGCAGATGCGGGCGCAGCTGCGGGGCGGCGAGGAACGCGTCGAGCAGTTCGGACGGGTCGTGGATGGTGTCCATCCGGTGGAGCGGCAGCTCGTCGGTGAGGGTCCGCGGGTCCGCGGGGAGGTCGTGCGGGGACACCGGGCCGAACGGGCGCGGTGGCATGTCCTGGGTGAGGTAGTGCGGGAACCACGCGGTGAGCCGGGCGGGCGAGGTCTCGGCGTCGCCCCAGTCGTCCTCGGTGTGGGGCGTGGGCGCGGTGGCGTTCGGGGCGAGTACGGCCGTGAACTGCCAGCTCATCCCGTAGTCGTAGGCGTTCGAGGGCTCCGAGGAGAACGCCAGCGCGGACATCGCGGTGTAGTTCTCCGGGACCGTCATGGTGACGACCTGCTGGTTGTGGGTCAGCGTCAGCTTCGGAGTGAAGGTCTGCGAGGCCACCGCCGGGTTCTTGGCGTCGTGGACCAGCCAGGTGCGGCCGTAGGAGAGCGGCAGGCTCCGGACGTTCCCGGTGCTGCTGGTGTCGCTGGTGTCGACCGCGGTCCGGTTGCGCTCCTCGATGTGCACCCGGCGGCCCTCGGGCGTGTCCTCGGTCATCGTGGGGGCGGGCCGGTGGCCGAAGAGCTCCAGCCGCGCCGACACCTGGTACTTCCGGCCCCGGTAGGTCACCGTGCGGGACATGCCCTTGCCGCTCAGCACGTACGGCAGGGCGTCCAGCACCTCGTCGCCGGAGTACTGGGCCGCGATGTCCTGCTCCAGCGCGGCGATGTCCTCCGGGTTCTGGGCCTCCAGCTCGCCCGGCCGGAGCTGGGCCGCGGCCTCGGCCCGGACGGTCCGGGTCAGGTGCGCGTGCAGCCAGGTGAGGGTGTCCTCCGGGAACGGCGTGACGTGCACCGAGCCCTGGAGCCCACGGTGGCCGCGGCCGAAGCCGGTGACGAGGGCGGAGATTCCCGGGGTGGCGGGGGTCTCGTCGCCGGAGTCCTCGGAGGAGTCGGAGTCCGAGTCCGAGTCCTCCGAGGAGTCGGAGTCCGAGTCCGACTCGGGGTCCGGATCCGGGTTCGACTCGGGGTCGGAGTCGTCGGACTCCTGATCCGAGTCGGAATCCGAGTCCGGATCGGACTCCGGCTCCGGCTCCGGGTCGGCGGCCGTGAGGACAGCCGGGGCGGTCGCCGGGATACCCGACGCCGAGACGACCCCGGGCGGCAGCGTGTCCAGACCGATGGACTCGTCGCCCTCCACACCGGCCGGGTCCCGCCCGTCCTGCCCGCTGTCCGCGGACTGTCCGCTCGGGGGAGGCGTCTGCGGGCGCGTCCGGGGAACCGTCAGGGTGGACGGGGCGAAGCTGGCGACGGTCCGGACCGGGAGCGGGGCGTCCCCGGGCGTTGCCGGGTCGGCCGGGAACTGGATGCGCAGGTCGCCCGCTGTCGGGCGCTGGACGTACGGCGATGGCTTGAGGGCCAGCACCGGGTGCGGCTCCCCGCTCGGCCGGGCGATCTCCGTACGGGCGCCGGTGAACGTCACGGGGCGGCCCAGCCTCAGGGAGAGTACGCCCGCCAGGCGGGGGTCGTGGAGGCCGGGGACATCCAGCACCAGAACGCCGCTGAGGGGGAGTTCCACGAGGCTCGGGTGCAGGGCCATCAGCTCCCCGAACTCCCCGAACGGCACCCGGAAGATGGGGCCCTTGTCGTCGAAACGCAGGTACAGGGCGTCCGGGTCCGACGGATCGTAGGTACCCCGCACCACGAAGGGGGCTGCCCTGTCCTCCTGATGCGACGGGTCACGGTGGTCCTTGCCGAGCCACGGAGCCGGGGCCATCCCGTCGGGCGTCAGGATCCGTGAGGTGTCCAGCGTCTTGACCTTCGCCCCGATGGACCAGTCCTCTCCGACGTCCCCGCGGCCGAGCAGCGGATCATTCAGCCGCTGCGCGTCGAAGGCCCCGGACCGCCGGAGGTGGAAGGCGGCCAGCGCATCCGGGTCGGCGGCGTCATAGCCGCGGGCGAACGCCTGGTTGACCAGCCACTGCAGCTCCCCCCGCTGGTTGTTGTCCACCGGGGCGCCCGGTGCCAGGTGCAGGGCCTTGCGGGCGAGCGCGTCGATGTCCGTACCGGGCCGCGACAGCAGCTCATACATCCTGACCCGGGACCAGAACGTCCGGGAACGGGCGGCGTCGTCCACCGGCCCGGTCGGCATGTTCAGCGTCCGCCTGACGACGAGGTCGAAGTCCCCCCGGCCGACGTAGGCGTTCTTGTAGCGCACCGCCCTGTCGACCGCGGGCGGCAGGGTGACGAAGTCGCTCAAGCGCGTGCCGTCGGGCGCGCTCGCCGCCTCCAGGAGCACCCGGCGGTAGTCCGCCCGGCGCGCCTCCGCCTGCCCCGCGGGAAGCTTCGCCGCCACGATCCGGTGGAACAGCTCCATCGTGAACAGGCCCGCGTCACCGAACCGCCCGTCGGCGTGCCACATCCGGTCCAGCGCGGCGGCCCCGCGCAGCAGCTCGGCGTAGCCGGGGTTCTCCTTGACGCGTACGCCGTCGTCCACCTCGTTGCCCAGCACCAGCTTCAGCGCCCGCAGCAGCCGCAGCGTCCGCTTCCGGTCCTGCTTGGACACCCTCCCGCCCGGGCCGGTGAAACCGATCGCCCGCGCCCGGCGGACCAGTTCACCGGTCCGGGGCTCGGGGAAGAACTTCGCCCGCGCGCCCCGCCGACCCTGGGGGTCGGTGTACAGACTACGGACGTAGACGTGGTTCGGCCCCTCCCAGTGATCGCCCAGCGCGGTGATCCGGACGGTGGCGCGCGTCTTGCGTCGCAGGCCGTTCGCGTAGTGCTGCCCGATGGGCACGTCCTCCAGCGGGTCGGCGACGAACGGCCCGGGGAAGCTCTCACTGCCGCCGTAGTAACCGGGCACACGGCTCTCGATGGGGGAACCCACCCAGCACAGCTCCAGGTCGCCCCAGAACTTCTTGGGGAAGCTCGACAGGAAGTTGCGCTGTACGCGGGCCCACTGCTCCGCCTCGGGACCGTTCAGGACCTTCGTAGTGCCATCCCGCATCGGCACCTCGACGCCTCCCGGGACCCCGTGGGCGCCGTGGTAGACCGCCGGGGCCGCCTCGTCCGGGTCCGCCGGGGTGAAGGCGGCGGAAACGGCTCCGGTGGCGATGTTGTAGTGGACGAACCGCGCCATCTGGTCGATGTGACGCAGCATTTCCTCACGCAACCCGGCGAGGTCCTGGTATGCGGCGTGGCCGATCCACTTCTTCGTCTTCGCGCTGACGATGGCCGAGGTCTCCACCTCGTGGTACCAGTCGGGCACATCATCGGGGGAACCGGGGTGCCGGCCGGGAAGGTTGGGCACCCAGCTGCCCTGGCGCTGCCCCTGGTGGTGGATCACCCGCGTCTTCGCGGGCTGCCCCGGCTCGACGGAGACCTCCACGTCGCCGCTGTGCGCGTACACGGTGCGGCCGGTGAGGTACGCCAGCGTGCGCGGCAGGTACAGGAGGCCATCCCCCGCGTACGGGACGGCCAGCACGATCGGCACGTCCTTCGGCAGCTTCGACAGCACCGGGTCGTGCGCCAGCAGCTCGGCGAACTCCTCGATACTCAGGTCCCGGGTGGTGCCGTCCGGCCACGGCACGGTGACCTTGTGCCGGTCGCCCTTGGCGGCCACGACGAAGGCGGGCTCGTCCCCCTCCCACGGCCGGGTGTCGTCGATCCCCAGGCGTGTGATCCCGCCCTGCTTGTCCTTCTCGGCCAGCTCGACCGTGGCGGTGTCCACCTCGACCGTGCCCGTACCCGTCCAGTTCAGCCCTGTGTTCTGGGCGCCGGTGAACCGGTGGCGGTCGTCCAGTAGGCCCTGCCGCTGAGCGTGGAACGCGCCCAGCGCCGCCAGACTCGTCGCCCAGCCCTCCTGGTCCGCCGCCAGCACCAAGTCGAACAGCTCGTCCCGGACCTTCTGGTCCACGGCCACGCCCTCGGGCAGGTGGAGGATACTCCGGGCCAGGCCGTCCACCTCCATCGGCCCGTGCCGCAGCCGCTTCCCCCGGCGACGCAACCCGTCCAGGATCTCCGCCGCCTCCGCCCGGGGCGAGGCGGAGAACTCGATCCGCGTAGGCCGGGGGGCCTGCGCGACCCTCTTGTTGGCGGGCACGAAGGAGTGGCCGCGGGTCTCCACCGTGAAGTCACCGGGCATCAGCCGCGGCTGATCGGGCGGCCGGTTCCGCTGGAGCGCCGCCAGCGCGCGGCCCAGCTCGTACATCAGCAGGGTGGACACGGCCTGGGCGCGCCGATTACCGCGCTGCTTCGCCGCCGCCTGCCGGGCCGGCAGCTCGGCGTTGGACCGTACGTCGTTGCCGTAGCCGGTGATGGTGATCGGCGGCAGGTCCACCCCGGCCCGCTGGTTCCGCCACCCGGTCAGGGCCAGTCGGCGGGCCATGTCGCGCACACGCCCTGTCTCCGCCCCGGACAGCCCGGTCTCCCCCTTCGCGAAGCGCAACTCGGCCTGCGACGGCAGCGCGGTACGGGAGGCGGGCTTCGGACCGGGGCCGGGAGCGGGGGCGTCCTCGTCCGAGGAGTCGCTGTACACGGACGTCCCGGAGTCCGACGCGGAGCCCTCCGAGAACACGCTGTCGTCGGACGACGTCTCCGACACCTCGATGGGCTCGAACATGTCGACGTCCGAGGTGTCCAGGTCCCGCATGTCCAGGTCGGGCAGCGCGGTGGCCGACGACGACACCATCTGAGGACGGGGCGCGGGCGTGGGCGCGGACGCGGGCGGGGCGGCCTCGGTCCACCGGGGCCGCAGGCCCAGCTCCCGCCGCCGCGTGTCGGCCAGTTCGGCGGCCGACCGGGCGTCCGGGCCGTGGTCGAGCAGGTGCTCGGCGACGTCCCGTACGGCGGCGTGGAACGCGTCCCCGGCGTAGCGGGCCTCGGCCTGCGCGGCGTGCGGCGGGGCGGGCAGCACCAGGAAGGCGGCGATCTCCCAGGCCCGGGCGGGGTCCGGCGCCGCGCGGTCGTCCCGGGGCTCGGTGCCGTCCTGCGGCCGCGCGCCGTCCGCCGGGGCCGTGGCGTCCTGCGGGGGCGCGGCGTCCCTCGGTTGCGCGCCGTCCTGCGGGGGCGCGGTCTCGCGCGTCGTGGCCGCCGCCGCGAACGCCTCGTACGCCGACCGCCACAGCCGTCGGGACACCTCGGCCGCGACCGCGTCGAGCCCGTCCGGTCCCGGGCCGGGCCGGTGCAGCAGCAGCCGCACCTGGTCGCGCGGGGACACGCCCCGCGCCTGGACCCGGCCACCGTTCACCCTGGCCTCGAATGTCTGGGCCGATGTCAACTCGCCCCCGGCGGCACGCAGGTCGTCGACCGTGACGAACTCGGCCGGGTCCAGCCGGGGCGCGTCCGGGCGCAGGTCCTCGGCCGTCACCTGCCCGGCGAGCCACCCCCGCAGTTCGTCGCCCAGGGCCGGGACCGGGAGCGCGGTGGTGTTCCCGGGCGCGGTGGCGGCGGCCAGCTCGGCGGGCGGGACGCCGAGGTCGTACAGCCGTGTGCCCGCGTCCTCCAGCCGCGCCAGGGCGTCGTCCAGCCGCTCCGCGGCGGCGGCGCGCTCCGCGGTGTCCGGGCCGGTTGCCGTGGCGGCCTCGGCGGCCTCGGCGGCCTCGGCGGCCTCGGCGGCCTCGGCGAGGAGTTCCCGCGCCTGGGTGTGCTCGTCCCAGGCGAGCGCGGCGGTCTCGGTGGCCTGGCTGCCGTCATCGCGCTGACCGTCGCCCTGGGGCGGCGCGGCCGGCGTGTCGGCGGGCTCCACGGCCTGCGGCGCCCGGCCGCCGATCCCGTAGGTGGCCGCGGGGGTGCCCGCGAGCGGCAGTGCCGAGGCGGGCAGCGGGGTGGGCGACATGAGGTCGCGTGGCCTGGTGAGGTCCCAGTCGGACGGCAGGGGCAGGCGTCCCGACGCGTCCGGCGCCGAGTAGACCGTGTACCTCCGGGACCCCGGCCGGCGGTGGATCCCGGTCCGGCCGTACGTGGCCCAGACCCCGCGGGCCGAGTTCCGGGCCCCCTGCCCGGGGAGGGACCCGGCGAGGTTCGCCCCGGCCGGGGGCCGGGCGCCGTCCGCGACCAGGAGGATGTCGGCGTTTCCGGGCGCGCCGTGCAGCTCACGGTCGCGGAAGACCAGTTCGCCGAACTCCGGCCCCGGCACCGGCGCGCCCAGGAAGCTGCCGTCGAAGACGTACAGGTACGGGGCCGGGCGACCCGGTACGTACCAGGGGGCCGGGGCCGTGCCGACCTCGATGAGCGACCCGTCGGGCGCGTAGTCCATCAGGGTGATGACACTCGCGTCGAAGTCGCCGTCCAGCCCGGCGGAGCCGTGGCTCAGGTCCCGGCCGTTGATCATGCGCGCGGAGTTCCTCCCGAGCGTACGGTCCGACAGGGCGCCCTGGCTCTCCAGGTGGTAGGTGGCCACCTCGGGCCATGAGAGACGGCCCACGGCCAGGGCCTTGCGCACCAGGGCGACCGCCTCGTCGAACCGCGCCGGGTCGGGGCGGCCGAGGTGCAGGATGCCTGCGGCGAACTCCCCGCCGTCGACGACGGTGTCCAGCAGTTCCAGCAGCTTGACCTCGGTCCACAGCAGCCAGGACAGTTCCGCCTCGCCCACCGGCTGCCCGTCCTCGGTCCCCAGGACCTCCCGGGCCATGGCCTCGGCGCCCGGCGTACCCGCCGCGGGCAGCCGGTTCAGCGCGGTGGTCAGGTGCGGCAGCGTGACGAGGTCGCCGAGCGGGCGCCCGGGCCTGGCCTGCCACGCGGCGTCGGCCCGGGCCAGCACCTCCTGGATGTGCTCGGGCCCACCGGGCCGCAGGTCGGGGCGGCTCGGGCGGAACGCGCGCACCACCCGGTGCAGCAGGTCCAGGGTGAACTCGCGGACGCCGTCGCGGTCGAGGTCCGCATCGCGCTCGCGCATGCGGTCCAGCGCGCCGATGCCCCGGAGCAGGTCCAGGTACTCCGGCCGGTCGTCCACGTCGGGGTCGTCGAAGGCCTCGCGCAGCGCGCGCCCCAGCTTCCGTACCTGATAGCGCACTGCCTCGGACGCGGGGCCGGGGTCGTTGTGGAGCCCGGCCGTCCGGGCCCGGTCGTCGAGCGCGGCGCCCTTCGGCTCCGGCTGGTACTTCACCAGGAGGGCGCCCTCGCCACGGGCATTGGTGTGCACCACGACGGCCAGGGTGCCGTCCGCCAGCGTCTGCACGGAGATGCGGTGGCGGGGGCCGTACGTCGTCGCCTCGGTCTCGGTGGCCACATCCTGTCCGACGGCGACCACGGCGAGCGGGTCGGGGACGAACGGCAGCGGGCCGTCGTACTTTCCGTCCCCGAAGACGCCGCCGACGCCCGGCCGAGCCGCGGAGAAGCAGATCAGCTGCGCCCCGCCCCGGTACGGCGACGACCGGACCAGGCGGAACCAGTGGGCCACGGCGCGGGCGTGGTCACGGCCGCTCTTGTACTGGATCCCGTCCCTCGTGGCCCAGGCCACGGTGCCCGGGAGGCCGTCCAGGCCGGTGAAGTCCGTACTGCCGGGCGGCCAGGGCACATCCCGCTTCTCGCTGTACTCCTTGAGCTGGTCGTTGTAGGTCACGAACGAGGTCACCGCCGGCAGCCGCGCGGCGTGCAGCAGCCGGTTCCAGCCGCCGTCGGCGTCGGCGCCGAGATCGACCGAGACGAAGCCCGTCACCCAGCCGTCGGTGCCGGGGAGGGGGAAGACGTCCGCGTCCCGCACCCAGTCGTCCGCCCCGGCGTCCGGGGGCACCGGTCCGGGCCGGGACAGGGAGAAGTCGCCCCGGGGCCGCCCCTCGTCGTCCATCAGGCCGAACACGCGGTGACCCGGCCGGTCCGGAAGCTCCATCACGGCCGGGAAGCCGCTGGTGGCCACCACGTTGCGGTGGTGCCGGGCGGCGAACAGCCGGGACCGGACGGGGAGGCGGTCGAAGCCGGGGATCACCATGGCCGCCATGACGTCCCGTGGGAGGGCGGTCAGGACCGGGTCGAGGGCCATCAGCTCGTTGAGCACCTCGAACGGCACCTGGCGCCGGAATCCCGCACGGCCCCGTACCAGGAACCGGTCCTCGCCCGAGGTGGCGAGGAGATACGGGTCGGGGCGGCCCGGCCCGGAGGCCCACAGCGCCGGCCGGACGTCGACGACGGTGCTGCCCCCGTCCCGGCGGACCTTCACAGCGGTGGTGCTCAGATCGAGGTCGGCCGGGATCCCGCTCTCGGTCCAGTTGATCCCCCGCGGGCGGCCCTGGGTGTCGGTGACGCGGAAGCGGGCGTCGAACACGCCCCGGTCCGCGAGGTACAGCGCGCTCAGGCCCGCCAGGCTCGTCACGTCGCGGGCCTCGGACGAGGACGCCAGCCGGATCAGCTCGGCGCTCCGGTCGCCGGTCACCCGCTCCTCGGGGGTGAGCAGCAGCACGCGGCGGGCGAGCCGGGTCATGTCCAGCGGGCCGCGGCGCAGCTCGGGGTCGGTCTTCCGCAGCCGGTTGAGTTCGGTGCGGGCGGCCAGTTCCTCGGGCGTGAGCAGGACCGGGAACCTGGGCACGGAGGGGCGGCCGACGGCGCGGTCGTGCCGCTGCCGCCCGCTGCCGGGGCGTCCCCGGGAACCCCACCGCGCCCCGGACCGGTGCGTCTCGCGGGATGCGGTCCCGCCGGGTGCGGGGCGCCCGCTGTAGGTGGGGCCGGGCTCCGTGGACGGTCCGCCGGTCGAGGAGCCGGGGTCCGTGGACGGTCCGCCGGTGTTGCGCCCGGCGGGAGCCGTGGTGGAGGCGAACCAGGGGGCGGCGGTGCTGCCCTCGTAGTGGTCCCCTCCCACGGGGCGCCCCTTCGCGTTGACCACGTTGCTGCGGAAGACCTCGACCTCCCATACGGCGCTCGCCGGGCCGATCCCGCGCTCCATGCCGCGCAGGCCCGTCCGCCCATCGGCCCGGCGGTGGAACCAGGCGATGTCGATCCGGGCGTCGAAGGCGTGGGCCAGCAGGTGGGGGAACACGTCGCCGATGTCGGAGTTCCAGCGGTTGCCCCAGTTCAGGACCGCGGCGCGCAGCCCGGCCAGCTCCCGGCCGTCCAGGGGGGTGTGCCGGACGACCAGGTAGCGCAGCTCGCCGAGCAGTTGCGCCGCGCCGGGGAACTCGCGCTGGTCCGGTACGGGGACGCCCAGTTCGGTCAGCCGCGTCACCAGCTCGACCTCGTCCATCCCCTCCACCGCGGCGGCCAGGCCACCGGGCACCGATGCGCGGTACTGCCGGACGATCTCGACCGGCAGCCGTTCCCGGTTCGCGGTCAGGTAGTCGGCGATGAATCGCTGCATGGCGTCGAGGACGTGGCGGTCCGAGCGGCCGGGCGCGCCGCCGCGCCCCAGTTCGGCGCGGACCCGCGCGGGGTCCGACAGCCAGGCGTACGCCTCCCGGTCGGCGCGGGAGCGGGCGGCCGCGGCCGGCCCGGGCAGGGCGTCGCGGACGAGCATCGGGTCGCTCGCCATGAAGGCGTGCAGCAGACAGTTGCCGTCCGCGGCCACCGGCAGCGGCCGCCCCCGGGCCCAGCCCGTGCCGCCGCCCACCGGGGACGTGGTGATCGGCGTCCGGGGCGGCGCCTTGGGCGGTGTCCCCTCAGGCGGCGTGGAGCGCTTGGGCAGCTTCGCCTCCGGCAGCAGCTTCGGGGCCGTTGCCTCCGGCAGCAGCTTCGGGGGTGTCCCTTCCAGTGCCGACGCCTTCAGCAGCAGCGCCGGGCCCGGGGGCATCGTGGACGGCTCCCCGGTGCGCGGCCGCTTGGCGGGCGGCCGCGCCGCGCGGAACGGCCGGGCCCGCCGCTTGGCCCCGGCCCGCGGGCGGGGGCGCCTGCCGCCGACCGCCGAGCCGTCCGTGGTCCCGTCGGCGGCGCTCCGACCGGCCGAGACGAAGTCGGCGGCGGTACGCCGCCCGTCCGGGCCGGGGGCCAGCGCGATGGTGGTCCGGCCGTCCCGGTCGGTGAAGAAGTCCGCCGTGCCGTACGCGCTGTACACCCGCGTGCCCGTCCTCCGCGTGACCGCGTCCAGCAGCCGTTCCACGGCGGGTTTCGCCGTGGCGGGGGTGTCGCGCGGGAGCAGGATGACGATCTCGCTGCCCACGGGACGCGCGGGGTCGATGGCGAGCAGGTGGGCGATGTCCGCCGCGGGGATCCGCCCGGACAGCAGCCCCTCGCCCATGGAGCCGTGGGCCCGGAACACCCACGGCCCCGGGCCCGTCGGCCGGTCCCAGAGCGCCGGTCCGGTGGCGTCGAAGTCGAACCTCCCGTCGCGCCCGACCGCGACCAGGGTGACCACGCGCAGGTCGAGGTCGAGGGGGTCGAGGCGCTGGTCCCCGTCGCGGCCCACCGCCGTGCCGTCGGGGTGCCGGATGACCCGCTCCGGGGCGAACAGGCCCCCGGTCGCCTCGTGGAACGAGCCGAGCCGCACGCTGCTGCCCAGGTCGATGCCGACGTCCGCGGCCCGTTCCAGCAGCCGGACCAGGTCCCGGCGCCGGGCCGGGTCGGGGGCGGCCAGGTGCAGGACGCGGGCGGCGAAGGCGTCCACGTCGTGGCCGAAGTCCCGGACGGCGGTCGCCCCGCGCTCGGCCAGGCCGAACCCGGCCAGCACCGCCAGGCTGGGCGCGGCGGCCGTCTCCGGGGCCATCGCGAGGCGCAGCAGCTCGTCCCGGTGCGCCTCGGTCACGGGCGTGTCGGGGTCGAGGAGCAGCACATGGCGGGCGAGCGCGTCCATGTCCAGCGGGCCGTCGGCGAGTTCGGGGACGTCCGCCCGCAGGGTGTCCAGCCGCTCCAGGGCGGCCCGCAGGTCGCCGGGGCGGACCAGCGCCCGGCTCTCGGTGCCGGACCGGCTCCCGGTGTCGGCCGGGGGCGTCTCCAGCCAGGACGGCAGGCCGTCGTTGACGGGTCGTTTCCGTCCACCGCGGGCCGGTGGGGGCTTCGGCGCGCCCTTGCCGCCGGGCGGCCCCTGCGGGGGCAGATCGACCACCGGCGGGGGCGGCGCGGGCAGTCCGGGCTTCGGCGGGGCCGGTGCGGGCCGGGTGGGCTTCGGCGGCACGGGCCGGGTGGGCGGCGGCGGGGTCGGCTTGGTGGTGCGGAAGTCCCAGGGGCCCCGCGGATTACGGACGCCGCGGGGCATGGCAGCGAGGAAGTCGCCGCCGCGCTCGTACAGGACGATGGCGTTGTCCGTGTCGGCGGACGCGGTGCCGAAGGTGTCGATCGTGCCGTTCTCGTGCACGAAGGTCACGTGCAGGTCCCTGTTCTCCGCCACCAGCTGGGCGGCGAGCAGGGCCGTCTCCCGGCTCCAGCGGCGGGAGTTCCGCAGATGGGCGCGGATCAGGCCCTCCCGCACCCAGGCGGGCGGCGGCGGCCAGGACTCGGGCAGCCGGCCGCCGCCGCGCACGAACTCCCGGCGCCGGTCGGGGTTGAGCGGGCGGTACCCCGACTCGTACAGGTCGTCCTCGGTGAACGTGGCCCGGGGGTCGAGCCGGGTGGTCCGCGGCAGCGGCACGTCGTCCATCAGACCGGTCAGGTCGTCGATCACCTCCCCGAACCCGCGGCCCGGGTGGGTCTCTCCCAGGGCGACGGCGATCGCGGAGTAGAACAGGTTTCCGTCGCCGAACCGCGGGATGACCAGGTCGTAGACGTAACCGTCGGGGTCGGTCAGCGTATGGACGTCGGTGGCCGCGTCGAACTTGGGCTGCTTCGCGTACGTCTCGTCGTCCAGGCCCTCCCAGGTCCACGGGCGGGTGGCGTGGACGGTCAGCAGGGAGTTGTCCACCGGGGGTTCGGGCTTGGGCTGCGGGGGCGGCCCCTCGGCCACGGCGGCCGCTTCCACGGCGCGGAAGTGCCGGTCGGCCAGGTACAGCACGACGCGCTCGGCGCCGGAGGGGAGCGGGCGGTCGGGGTGGGGCGAGAAGTCCTGGTACGTGCCGTCGTCGCGGACGACGCGTACGCCCACCCCGTACGCCCGCGCCGCGAGCGCGGGGAACAGGTCGGCGGCGCTGTGGTCCCAGCCGGTGTCGTTCGCGGCGGTCGCGCCGCGCCGCAGCTGGGCGGCGGCGAGCCCGCGGCGCTGCGCCGGGGTCAGCGGCTGGTAGCGCCGATCGGGGGTGGGGAGGTCGCCTGCCGAGTGCGGGATCACGCCGAGGGCGTCGAACTCCCGGCGCTGCGGGTTGTCGGCGCCCAGGTCCAGGGCCGCGGCGTCCAGTTCGGCGGAGGTGAAGGTGTCCGTCTCGTCCGGGGAGAAGTACGCCAGCAGCGGCGAGTCGTCCGGCAGCCCCTCCACGGTGTCCGCGAGCGCGTTCCGCAGCCCGGCGGCGTGGAGCGGGGCTCCGTCGGCGCCGGTGCGGGCCGCGGGCAGGGCGCGCTGGAAGGCGCGGAGGAAGGAGTTGTCCGCGGGGACGTCCAGCAGCCGGTGGGTGGTCCCCTCCGGGGACTTCAGCGCGGGCGCGCCGTCGCCGAGCGCGGTGACCTCGGTGTACCGGGGCGGCGTGCCGGAGGTCTCGGGCTCCTCCCGGAACGTGTCGCCCTGGGAGTCCTCCCGCCGGTCCGTACCGGTGTCGCGGGTGTCCTTGCCGGTGTCGTCCCCGGTGCTCTCCGCGTCGGAGGTGTCCGGCTCGGAGGTCTCCCCCTCGGACAGTTCCTCGGGTGTCTCCTCGGCGATGGAGCCCAGCCCCGGCGGCCGCGGCGTCGGCCGACTGCGGGGAACCCGCGGCCGCTCGGCCGGCTTCGGCTCCGAAGACGACTCCTCGGTGATGGAACCCAGCTTCGGCGCCTTCGCCACCTTCGGCCGGTCGGAGTGCTTGGCCGGGTTCTCCGTCCGCTCGGTCTTCCCCGGCTCCCAGTCCGTCACCTGCGGCTCGGCCAGCCCGGCGCGGGTCGGGACCGCGCCCTCCGCGCCGCTGGGCGGGTCCTCGGGCAGCCGGTGCCAGCGGGTGAGCCGGTCGGTCTGGGCGCGCAGGTGGTGGAGGGCGTCCGCCGCGTCCTCGGCCTTGCGCTCCTGGCTCCGCACCTCCGCGATACGCGCCTCCACGGCGCGCTCGGCCGCACGGAACGCCTGGGCCGCCGCGTGGGCGGCGTCCCGCGCGCCGGCCACGCTCTCCTCCGCCGCGGCCGTACGGCTGTCGAAGGTCGCTTGCGCCTCCGTCGCCATCCGGTCGCGTTCCCGGCGCCGGATGGCGCCGACCAGGGCGTCCGCCTCGGTCAGCGCCTGCCGGGCGCTTTCGAGCCGGGCCGCGGGCGCGGCGGCCGTCAGGTCGGCCAACAGGGCGGCCTGGTAGGTCCGCAGCGCCTGCGCGGCCAGTTCTGTCGCGGACCGCAGCTCGTCGGCCACCGCCGACGGGAGGTCCCCGAGGGCCTGCCCGAGCACCGCGTCGGCCGCGGCCCTGGCCGCCGCGAAGTCCCGTCGCGCCGCCGCGGACTCCGCCCCCGCGGCGTCCTCGGTCTGCCGGCGCAGCTGCCGGGCCACCGAGCGGGCCACCATGGCAGCGGCGGCGGCCTCCTGCAGATCGGGGAGGTCCCGGCGCAGCTCCCAGTACTTCGCGTCCTCGTCGGCCCACACCTTGGCCGCGTCCTTGACCTTGTCCCAGGCCGTGGCGACGGTCTCGGGGAAGTTGTCGTCGGTGATCAGCCCGAGCTGGCGGGCGACGTCCTCGCGCACCCAGGCCATGACGTGGGTCTGCGACTCGACGGTCTGTATGCCCGGCTTGACGCCGCCGAGCGAGCCCAGCAGGTTCTTGCGGATCCACTTGCTGGCCGGAAGCTCCTTGAACTGCCGGTGGACCTCGGCCACGCTCAGCCAGGCGGTGGGGATGGCGAACGCGAACACCCGGCCCGTGCTGGGCTTGACGTTCACCTGGCGCGCCTGGTCGGTGGCGATCACCCGCCCGTCGCTGTCGGAGGTGTCGGCGCCGGTGCCGGAGGCTCCCGGGTTCGCCGCGCCGACGGTGTCCGATTTCAGGGCGGGCGCCGCGCCGAAGACGGTGTTGTGGTCGCCGCCCTGGGAGGCGGTCGCGTTGTCGCTCTGGGTGCCCCGGACCGAGGACTCCATCCGCGCGCCGTCGGCCACCGCCATCAGCTGCGCACCGGCGAAGTCCGGCCGGGAGAACACCCGCAGCGTGCCCTCGGAACGGTCCGCGAAGCCGTTCTCGGTCAGACCGGCGGTCTCGTAGCCGTCGTTGCCGGAGGCGTGTTCGAAGAACGCGGACAGCGCGCCGGAGCCGTGGGACTCCTCCAGCACCTGCGCGGAGCCGGTGCCCTCGGCGGTCAGCGGATTGACCCGCGCAGTGCGCAGGGCCCGCTCCAGCGCATCCCCGGTGAGCCGGCCCGAGGTGGTGGCGAGCCGGTTGTCGTACGACCTGGCCAGCGCGATGGTGCTGGCCGCCATGATGCTTTCGGCGCCGATGATGTTGCGGACGTGGAAGCCGTTCCGGGGCGGGATGAACGGACCCTCTGTCCCGTCGGGCAGGGTGATGGCGCGCCAGGAGTCGAAGACGCCGGTGATGTCGCTGCTCTTGTTCAGCGGGGAGTCCTCCCCGGTGAGCACGTTCACCGCGGCCTGCTCGTCGCCGATCTCCGGCGGGGCCAGCGGGTCGGGTCCCTTGGCCGGGGCGGTGCCCGGGCCGGTGTCCGGCCGCATCAGGCTGAGCGGGACGATCTCGCGCTGAACGCCGACCTCCCCGCTGTGCTCGATCCGCCGGGTCTCCGGATGCCGGGGCTCGTTCCCCCGCTTCCGGCCCATCTCCATGGTGATGCGCAGCTGGTAGCGGGTGGCGAACTCGGCGTGCGGCTCGCTGGTGTACGAGGTCCACAGCCGGCCCCGGACGCGGGCGTCGGTCGCGGAGAGGTTCTGCCGGTTGGAGCCCGTCTCGGCCATCGATGGGCCCGCCATCGGCACATTGGTATCGCCGGTGTGGACGCCCTCGTTGATCTGGGTTCCGGCGTCGCTGCCCCGGCCGCTGGAGAAGGAGTCGCTGAAGCTCTCCACCGCCCAGCGGTGATCCTCCAGCTCGGTACGCGGCCACAGCTGGACGAACCGCGGCTCCCCCACGGGTTCGAGCTGGGCCCGGATGCGTACGTTCCGCCCGCCGATCCGGACCCGCTTCCAGCCGGGGCCGCCGATCCTGGCGGTCACCCCGGAGCCCGTGCCCATCATCTCCCGACGCAGCGCGCGGGTGACCCGGGCCGAGGTCAGCCGGTGGATGGCCTCCCGGCTGTCGTCGTCGATGCCCAGGTCGTTCAGCTGCCGCTCGAACTCCTCCACCACCTTGGAGGTGTCCACGGAGTTGACCGGGTACGTGGCGAACGGGGCCTTGCTGAACCACCCGGGCTGGAGCCAGTTGCGGCGGGTGTACAGCGGGCCGCCGCCGAGTCTGTCGCCCTCGATGAGGCCGAGCCGGTGGGCGATCCGCTCGGGCAGGTGGCCCAGCCAGCCGCCCTTGATGACCTGCCGCTCCCCGGCCCAGTCGCGCAGTCTGCGCACCACCGTGCCCAGCGGCGAGAGCACACCGGAGGAGCGCATCTCGGCGGCCACCTCGTGCTCGGCGTCACCGGTGGCGAGCACTTGATGGCCCTGGTCGACCCGGTTGATGTCCGAGGTGACCGTGCGGGTGATGGTTCCGCTGGAGGCCCGGGTGCGCCACCAGGGCCGCCAGACCAGGCCGTAGTTGCCGGTCACGCCCGGGCCCTGCTGGTGGGAGTGGCCGTAGACGGCGGTGAAGCCGGCCGACTGGGTGAAGGACTTGCTCTGCGCCCCCGACGCCTTGCTGCTGCCGCCGACCGTCATCTCGGTCTCCATCGGCACCGGCCGGGTCAGCGCGCGCAGCTTGGTCACCCGCATCCGGTGGACGACGGTGGCCGCCCAGTCCATGTAGGGACCCTTGCCGAACAGGCCGGTGGTGCGCGAACCGGTCGCGCTCGCGTTCTGGTCGACGTTGGCCGTCAGGAACTGCGGCTGCTCCGGGCGTACGGCGGCGTCGTGCGCGGGGGCGCCGACCCGGGTCAGCTGCCACCTCCGGTGGGACGCCTTGGCCAGAACCCGATCCACGATCCCCGGGGGCCCGTTCTCGGATCTCTTCTCGGCCACCACCGAGAGGGTCTGGTGCGGCAGCCCGTCGAGCGGCCCGGCGTCCCGGTCGTCCTCGACGGACGCGTCGAGCAGCTTCCTGGCCTCGTCGCGGGTCATCGGGGTGCGGGTGACCGGCTCCTCGTCCAGGTACGGGTTGTCGGCGCCCTTGGCGTGCGGGTCGGTCTGCGGGGAGTGCTCGGACGGGACGTTGAACAGCACCTTGCCCCGGACGGCCGGGACGCCGGAGTTGCCGCCGATGATGTCGATCCGGTCCTTGGGGCCGCGGACGAAGAGGGACGTGCCGAGGATGCCGAAGCTGACCAGGCCGCGCAGCAGGCTCCGGGGCCGCCAGTAGCCGCCGATGCTCACGGTCCAGGAGGCGTCGTAGGAGAACACGTTGCCCGGCTTGGTGCTGATGGCCATCTGGTCGAACGTGGCTGTGGCGCCGTAGTTGGACTCGTCGCGCGTCTGCCAGGCGGCCTGGTAGCCGAGCTGCCCGGTACCGGCGTGGCCGGGGAACCCGATGTCGTCGACGGCGGCGTCCCGGATCGAGCCCATCGCCTCGAAGCCGAGCTCGGTCCCCTGTACCCCGTACTGGCTCTCGTCCAGGGTCATGGAGCCGGGCGCGCTGTGGCGCAGGATGGTGTCCGTGGGGCCCACATAGGTGCGGTTGGTCAGCTTCACGTTGAGCGAGACGTGGTAGTAACCGCGGCTGAACCTACCGGGTTTCACCGAGCCGATCCGGATACCGGTCGTCTCCATGGCCTCCTTGTTCCCGGCCATGCTGTGGTACGCGAGCCCGTTGATGATGGTCAGCGTGTTGTGCAGGACCATCTGGTAGTGCGCGTGGTCGCGCCACCGCCCGTCGTTCGGGTCGCCGAGGTCCTCCAGCGTGGCGACCATCGTCGGGAACCTGCGGGAGACGGCGGTCAGCACCTCCCGGGTGAGCGACTCGATCCGGTTGCGCTCGGTGAAGGTGACCTCCGGGCTCACCGGGGTGTCCGGGCCGGCGGTGATCGCGGGCAGGGTCCCGGTGCCGCTGCCGGTCCCGGCGTCGGTCCCGGCGTCAGTCCCGGCGTCGGGCTGGGGTGTGCTCTCGGTCTCGGTCTCGGCGGGGGGGATGTCCTCGCCCTCGGTGCCCACCGCGAACTTGCGGCTGTACTGGCCGTTGGCGTAGAGGACCTGCACCGGCCGGGCCATGCCGAGGGTCGGCGGGTCGTCCTTGGTGAGGTAGGCGGGGGCGTGCGGCTCGGTGCGCCCGAAGGTGTTCTCGTCCTCCATTCCGGCCAGGCGGCGCGCATCGGTGCGCGTGATCCGGTCCAGGCTCCAGACGGTGAACGGCGTCGCGTGCTCGTCCCCGGTCTTGCGGATCCAGATGACCTGCTCGACCCAGTACTGGTCGGTGGTGACGTTCTTGGCCCGCTCGACCGTGCGGACCGCGCCCGAGCCGCCGGTCATCGCCGAGCGGCCCCGGGTGTGCCCGAGACGCATGCTGGGGCCGAACTGGATCCGGGGCTTGATCCGGTTCATCCAGTCGGGGATGAGGTTCTGGAGCCCGAACGTCGGCAGGTTGAACGTGGGCCCGGCGACGAAGGAGATGTCCTTGGCGATCGCCTTGGTCTGCTTGCGGGCGTTCTGCACGGTCAGGAAGTTCGAATCCCGCATCTCCGCTTTGTCGGTCTCCGAGTCCAGCACGGCCCGCTTCAGTTCCACCCTTTCGATGACGAAGGCGCCCAGCGGGGTGCTCTTCTTGTCATCGGCGTGCAGCGGTTTGCCGGGCACCGCGGACTTGCGCATCCGCCCGGAGAGCTGGTGGAAGTTGCGGTCGGAGAAGAACCTGTCCAGCTCGGTGTAGGCCGGGGAGTCGGTCGCGACACCCATCCGTCCCGCCGCCCAGTCGCGGATGTGATCGACCGGGCCGAAGTCCTCGGTGACGAAGAACCGGAAGTCGGACTGGGGCCCCAGCTCCAGCCTCTTCGGGGTCCGGCGGACCGTGGACTCCTTGGTGGCGCCCTCCGGCAGCCGTGCCTTGAGCCCGTGGCGCACACCGAACGCGAACTCCACGTCCGGGGCCGCCACGGTGGCCGGCTTCGCCCGCCAGCGGGTGCCCAGGACTCCCTGCTTGGCCGGGCGCGGCTCTTCGGCGTCGGTGATGCGCACCTCGACGTACGCGTCGTCCAGGAACGGGTGCGAGGTGTCCCACCCACGGGTCTCGCCCACGTTCAGGACCTGGTCCTGCATGGTGTAGTTGACCTCGCGGATGCGGCCCAGCCGGATGCCGAGCCGACCGAACGCGGCGAAGACCCCCGCCATCGGCCCCAGCGGCACCGTCGGGGCCAGCTGGCGGGTCTGGCCGACCGACTTGGAACCGCCGATGGTGGCCTGCGCGCGGTACGCGTTGTCGACCTTGACCAGGGGGACGCTGTCGGTGAACTTGGTCCACTCGCCGTAGTTGCGGACCCTGATGTGCAGCTTGCGCAGCCGCCCCGACTCCGCGCGGTACACGAACTCGCGGCCGGCCCCGACGAAGGTCTGCGGGCGCTCGCGCAGCGCGCGCCGCATCCGGCGGAAGACGGACTCGTCGGTACCGCCGCCGCGCACCCGGTGGTGCTTCGGCAGCTCCTCGCCCGGGGCCGTCTCCTCGTCGTCCTCCTTCATCTGGGTGTCGATGTGCTCCACGATCTGTTCCCAGCCGCGGATGTAGACATCGCTCTGCCCGAACGCGATGGGCATGGCGGTGTCGCCGGGCTCGTCGCCGGGGAACGGCAGGAAGCCGTCGACGTAGCCCGGCATCCGGCTGTCGTCGGTGAACTTGCTGGGCCGGTGCACCTGCGGCGGCGGCATCATGTCGCTGTCGATGCGCGGCCGGCGGCGCTCCTCCAGCTCCTCGTCGATCTGCACCCCGGCCGGCCTCGGCCGGGGGTTCTGGCCGGGCGGCGGGGTGGGCCCGAGCGGCGAGGGCGGCGGTGGCGGGGCCGGCGGCGAGGGCGGCGGGACCTCGGTGAGGGCGGTGGTGAGGTCGGGCAGCGGGTCGTCGAGGCCCGGCACCCGCCCGCCGAGGAAGGGCAGCGGGTCGTCAAGACCGGGCACCGGGGCGTCGAGGTCGAGGGTCGGGGCGGGGGCGCGGCCGTCGCGGCGCGAGGAGCCGGGGGTGTCGGCGTCGAACGGCGGGGGCGGGACCGGCGCCGGGATGTTCACCGAATCCAGCGCGCGAGGGGTGGACACGCGCAGGGCGGCGGCGGTGGGGTTCGCCCCGGTGACGGGCGAGGCGTGCAGGGAGAACACCGGGTGCGCCGCCCCGTCGGCCGTGTGCTCCCCGAGGGGGAACTCGGTCGAGTACAGCTCCCGGCCGATGTGCTGGGCCAGATCCTGCGCCAAGTCGGGGGCGAACCGGTCGAGTTCGGAGACGGCCAGGAAGACGGGGACGGCCGGGTCGAGGGTCAGCAGGTCCGGGTCGCCCGCCACCAGTTCGACGAACTCCGCGGCCGGCACCCGCCGGGTCGTCCCGGCGTAGGACACGAAGAGGTGGCTCGGGTCGTTGCGGTCCAGCTCGGCGCGGACCACGTACGGCCTCGGCCGGTCCCTCCCCTCCGCGGTCTTCCCGTGCCACGGCGCGGCCACCGTGCCGCCGGGGGTGTGGACCTTCGACAGGTCCACGGGGGCGTCCCCCCGCGGAGTGGCCAGCAGATGGCGTCCGGCCGACGGGTCGCCCGCCGTGACCGGGGGCATGGCCGTGGCGTCGGACAGGGCCTGCTCGGTCTCCATCCGGTAGGCGCCCGCCTGGGCCGGGTCGGCCCCGTCGCGGCCGACCGCGTACGTCGCGGCCGTCAGGTTCCGCGCCTGGTCCCGCCGCGCGTCGTCCACCTCGGACGGGTCCAGGTGCAGCACCCGCGCGGTGTAGGCGTCCAGGGCGGCGGCGTCGAGCGCGCCCAGTGCCTCGTGCGCCTTGACCCGCGCCCAGAACACCTGCGAGCGCTCGTCCTCGCCCACCTCGTCCGTACCGGACAGCTGGAGGACATCCGTGATCTCCTGCGCCACGTCCGGGCCGCTCAGCCAGGCGACGGCCCGGTCCACGGCCGGCGGCAGCGCCACGAACTCGCCCAGCGGCGTACCGGGGCCGCTGTCGAGGGCCTGGGCGAACACCGCGCGGTAGTCGGCCCGGCTCGGCTCCGCCTGTCCCGCGGGGAGCTTCGCGGCGACGACCCGCCGGAAGAAGTCCAGGGTGAACGGGCCCGCCTGCCCGAAGCGGGGGTCGTCCCGCCACATCGCCTCCAGCGCGGCGGCCCCGCGCAGCAGCTCCGCGTACGCCGGGTCCTGCTCGACGCGAACGTCGTCGTCGACCTCCTTCCCCAGCGTCTCCTTCAGCGCCCGCACCAGCTCCAGCGTCCGCTGCCGCGCCTCCTCTGGCACCGGCCCCGGGCCGCTGTGCAGCCCGATGGCGCGCACCCGGCGGTCCAGCTCGTCGGTCTCCGGCTCCGGGAAGAACTCCGCGTACGACCCCCAGCGCCCCTGAGGGTCGGTCACCAGGGCGCGGACGTACTCGCCGTTCACGAACCAGACGCCGGAGCGGACGGTGGCGGCGCTCACCTTGTTCCGCATCTCGTTCGCGTAGTGCTGGCCCTGCGGGACCTCCCGGAGCGGGTTGGGCACGAACGCGCCGGGGTTGTTCCGCCCGTAGGCGCGACGGGGCGGGACGGTGCTGCCCTTGGCGGAACCCGACCGGCACGTCACCAGGCCGAGCCAGTCCTCCTCCTTGTTCTGGAGGAGGTTGGTGAAGCTCTTGCGCTTCTTCAGCCACTTGGCGCCCCCGGCGCCCCACGCCCGGTGCGTGGTCCCGTCGTCCAGGGCGAAGGACGTGAAGCCCGCCCCGCCGTGGGCGGCGAAGAACGCCTTGATCCGCCCCCGGGCGGCCGGTTCCAGGGGGAACGACTTGGAGAACGTGCTGGTGGCGAAGTTGAAGTGCACGTACTTCGTCACCTGGTCGAGGTGGCTGTACGCCTCCTCCCGTACGGCCAGCTCCGCGGGCTGGAAGGAGGCGCGGCCGATCTGCGAGCCCGCTCGCTCGCTGGCCAGCGGCGAGGACAGCACGTCCTCGTGCCAGTCCTCGCCGTGCCCGCCTTCCGCCTCGTCCGGGTCAGGCAGCATGCCGGGCGGGACGGGGAACCACGCGCCCACCGGGCGCCCGGAGGCCGTGAAGACCGCTACGGCCAGACGGCCGTCCGGCGTCGTCATCAGCCGTGCGTCGCCGCTGTGCGCCCATACGGTGCGGCCCGTCCGCTCCGCCAGCAGCCGCGCCAGGTGCTGTTCGCCGTCGCCCGCGAACGGCATGGCCAGCACGATCGGAGCGTCCGCGGGGAGGTTCGCCAGCTCCGGGTCCTTCAGGACCTCCTCCACGAACCGCTCGACGCTCACGGCCCGCGTCGTGTCGCCCAGCGCCGGGATCATTACCCGGTCGCCGTTCATGGTGGCCGCCAGCAGGTACGGCGTGGGGCCGCCCCGCCACCCCGGGACCTTCGAATCGAGGATCCGGGGGGTGGTGCCCGGCCGCTCCTCCACAAGGCCGAAGGTGTCGGTGTACAGCTCCTGGCCGGGCACTCCCGTCCAGTTCAGGCCCGGGGCCCGGGTGCCGTCCGTGGTGAAGCGGTGGTTCGCGTAGCGTTCCGCGTCCTTCTCGGCGCGGTACGCCGCCACCTCCGCCAGGCTGCCCGCGCGGCCGTCCCTCATCGCCAGGTCGGTCACCGCGTACAGGTCCGCGCGAAGGGCGTTGGTGAGCGGCGTGGCGTCGTCCAGGCCCAGGACGCGCCTGACCAGGGCGGCCAGGCGGAACGGACCGTCCCGCAGATCGGGCTCGGCCTGCCGCAGCTCGTCCAGCCGCAGTGCCGTCGCCGCGTGCCGGTGGGCGGTGATCCCGATCGTCACCGAGGCGGCGGCCGGGCCCGGTGACGTCTTGCCGCCGACCACGTTGCCGCCGGTCGTCACGAGGATGGTGAAGTCGCGCGTCGACAGGCCCTCGCCGGCCGCGCCGAGCGCGGTCAGCGCCCGGCCGAGGTGGCGCCGGAACACCGCGGCCACCGCGTCGGCCCGCGCGCGGGCGAGCTGTCGGCCCGTTCCGCTGTCGTATCCGGTGATGCGGATCGGGGACCTGGGCAGCCTCGCCCGCTTGTTCCGCGAGCTGGTCTCGGCCACCCGGGCCGCCAGCCGTGCGATCTGCGCCTCCTCGTCCGCGGACACCTCGGCAGACTGCCCGTCGAACGCCACCGTGGTGGACCGCGGCAGCGCGGACGGCCCGGACGAAGAGGCGGCGGGCGTGGCGGAGGGAGCGGACGGCGCCGTGGTGACCGGAGCGGCCGCCGGATCCCCGACGGGCACGGTGTGCACCTGGTCCGAGTCGATCCGGGCGGCCAGCTCCGCGATCCGGTCCGCGGACAGGGCCGGAGCCGGGACCGCCGGGGCGGGCGCCTTCGCCAGGGCGCGCCGGAGCGCCGGGGGCAGCGGCGGCAGCGCCGACGTCGGTGCTCCCCAGGGCGACGGCGCGGTCACCGGGGGCGGGAGCGTGGCGCTCCGGGGCGCCGGGGGCGGCACCGGGAGCGGGGCGTCGGCCGGAGCGTTCGGGAAGACGGGGTTCGTGACGAGGATGTCCACGGCCATCGGTGCCGGACCGCCCGGGGACATCGGCTTCAGGGAGAGCAGCGAGTTCCGGGCGCCGGGCGGCGTGGTCCGCTCGGTGGGGAAGTCGGTCGTCCAGACCTGCCGTCCCAGCCGCTGGGCGAGTTCCAGCGCGAGGTCGGGAACGTACTGGTCGAGTTCGGAGATGTCCAGGAAGACGGGCGCCTCCAGCGGCTTGACGAGCAGATGCCGGTCGTGGGCCACCAGTTCGACGAACTCCGCGGCCGTCATGCTGTGGTGCTCACCGTCGGCGAACACCCGGACCTTGCCCGGGTTTCTGCGGTCCACCGTGGCCCGCACCACATACGGATCCGGCCTGTCCCGGCCCACCGCGTCCTTGCCCCCCACCCACGGCGCGTCTTCGAGACCGCCCGGCGTCATGACCTTCGACAAGTTCAGGGGCGGGGTGTTCGGCGCGTCCACCCAATGGCGTTCGGACGCCAGCCCCGGATCTCCGTCGGGGCGGAACCGGGCGGTGGTGTTCGTCAGGGCGCCCACGCCCGCTACGTACATCGCCCTCAGCATCGCGGGGTCGGCCCCGTCCTGCCCGCCCGCGAACATCACGGTCATCATCCACCGGGTGGCGTCGCGCATGGCGTCGTCGGGCACCGCGTCGAGGGCCTGGACGATGAGCCGGTCGAGGTCCACGCCGGGCTGGGCCAGGGCCTCGTACACCTTGACCCGGGCCCAGAACAGCCGGGAGAGCTCGGCGGGTCCCACGTCCTGCGGGCCGCCCAGTTGCAGCGCCTCGGCCGCGTCCTTGACCGGGTCCACACCGCTCAGCCAGGTGGCCGCCTCGTCCAGGGCCCCCGGAAGCCCCGGGGCGAAGGCCGTCAGGGCCGTACCGGGAGCCGCGTTCGCCGCGGCGGTGAGCACCGCGCGGTAGTCGTCGTGACGGGCCTCGGTCTGTCCCTTGGGCAGCCGGGCGGTGACGACCCGCTGGAAGAAGTCCAGGGTGAACCGGCCCACGCCCTGGAACCGCTGGTCGGCCCGGAACATCCGGTCCAGCGCGGCGGCCCCGCGCAGCAACTCCGCGTACGCCGGATCCTGGTCGATCCGGACATCGTCGTCGGTCTCGTTCCCGAGCGTCAGCCGCAGCGCCCGCACCAGCCGCAGCGTCGCCTTCCTCGCCTCCTCCGACACCGGCCCCGGACCCGTGTGGTATCCGATCGCCTCCGCCCGGCGATCCAGCTCCTGCGCGTCCGGCTCCGGGAAGAAGTCCACGAAGAGCCTAAGCCGCCCCTGGGGGTCGGTGAACGACATCAGAACGTACTCGCCGTCGATCAAGCCCACCGAGACCGCCCCGGTGGAGGCGCTGACCTTGAACCGGGTCTCGTTCGCGACGTGCTGCCCGACCGCGACATCGTCGAGCGGATCGGGAACGAAGACGCCCTCCAGGGAGTGCAGCGCCCCGGGGAAGACCTGGTCCGCATAGGCGGTGCCCGGAACGGCACGGTCATGGGGGGAGCCGCCCCAGCAGGAAACCAGTCGGATCCGGGCGCCCTTGGGAAGATTCCGCACGCTCTTGCGGTGCGCGAGATATCGCGCCCCCTCCCGAGCCGGGGCGAGATGAACGCTGCCGTCCGCCAGCACGAAGCCCATCGCGCCCGGGATGGCGTGTCCGTCCCAGGTGTACGTCGTACCCGAGGACGGCAGCGGGATCTTCCCCGACACCGCGCTCCACGTGACCTCGTTCATGTGGACGTACTTCGTCACGGTGGCGAAATGACGCTGGTCGGTCTCCGTCTTTCCGACGACTTCACTTTCCGGCAGGCCGGAACGGCCGGCCTGGCGCTGCGACCCGAGGTCCATGAGGGTCCGGGTCTGCACCTTCGCCCACCAGGCCGGGGCGTCCGCCCTGCGGTCGGGCGCCATACCGGGCACGCTGGGGATCCAGTCGCCCCGGTGACGGTTCTCTTCGAAGAGCACGGAGACGTTGGCGGTCTTCTGGGCGTTCATGAGCGCCTTACCGGAGTGCGCCCACACCGTCCGGCCGGTCCGCTCCGCCAGCAGCCGCGGCAGATCCAGCCCCTGGTCACCGGCGAACGGAACGGCCAGCACGATCGGGTGGTCCTTCGGCAGGCCCTCCCGCTCCAGATCGCGGGCCACCAGCTCGGCGAACTCGTCGATGCCCAGTACCTGGGTCGTCCCGTCCGGCCACGGCACGGACACCGTGTTGTGCAGGCCCGAGGCCGCCACGAAGTAGGGTCTGGGCCCGCCTCGCCACGGAGCGAAGTCGCTGGTCACGAAGTCGGATCCGGCCGCGGGCCGGTAGACGTACTCGACGTTGTCGGGATCCAGCTCGACCACTTTGCCGAGGTTCCAGCTGAGGCCCGGGACGCGGGTGCCGCCCACCGTGAAGTAGCGATCCCGATCCGGGGCGATCACGCGCTGCTGGTAGGCGTGGTACGCGCCCAGCGCCCCCAGACTGGTCGCCCAGCCGTCCGCGGTGGCGTCGGTGATCAGCTTGTACAGCCGCTCGTGGCCGTCCGTGTCCACCGGCGCGGTCGGGTCGAGGTGGAGGATGCGGCGGGTGATGACAGCCAGGTCCAGCGGGCCGCTCGCCAGGTCGGGGTCGGTGAGCCGGAGGGCGTTCAGCGTCGCGACCGGGTCGCCGAGTTCGATCGTCACCTGACGGCGCATCGCCGCCACGTCCGCGTCCGGCGCGGTGCCCGTCTGTCCCACGTCCGCGCCGCGGCCGCGCCAGACGATGTGGAAGTCGTCCGCCGTGATCTGGCTGTCCACGGGGACATTCCCCTGGAGGCGTTCCAGTGCGAGGTCCAGGTCGTCCATGAACCGCTCGTACACGGCGGCCGCGCGCCGCAGCGCCTCGGATTCCGCGTGCTGCGGCGGGCCCTCGCCGTAGCCGAGGATGATCGCGGTGGACTTGACGAGGCCCTGGGTGCGCTGGTCCAGCCCGGTCCGGGCGAGTTGGTCGGCCAGGTCCCTCAGCGCCGTCCCGGTGTCCTCGGACAGCGCGTCGGTCCCCGGCGCGAAGGACACCCGCGTCAGCGGCGCGGGCGCGGACGCGGCGGCCGGGGGTGTGACCGGAACCGTGTGAATGGGCAGCGACGTCGCCGAGCCCAGCCCGGGCATCGGCGCACCGGGCGCCGACCGCAGCACCGGCCCGGGCTGCGGCCGGACCCGCGGCCGGGGCTTCGCGGCCGGTGCGTCGTCGGGGGCGACGACCGACTCGGTGTCGGAGTCGGAATCCGAATCGAAGACCGAGCTGACGTCGGTGTCGCTCCCGGAATCGCTCCCGGAGTCGAAGAGGACCGACTCGGTGTCCGACTCGGTGTCCGACTCGGAAGCCCTGAACGGCTCCATCGATGTGGTGAGTTCGATGGTCGTCTGCCGCAGCGCCTCCGGGTCCATCCCGGACTCCAGTCCCCCGCCACGGCTGCGCGCGGTGAACCGGAGCCCTTCCGTGGTCAGCCGATCCACCCACGGAGTGTCCTCCGCCTGAAGCCGCATCAACGCATCGTCCAAGTGCTCCTGGAACCACTCCAGAACCACCTCGGCCCGCTCCTGACCCAACACCCGAGCCTGATCCCCAGGCCCCTCACCGAACCCGGTGACCACAAAAGACCGCAACGGCCGCCCCGCACGCCACTCCGCCAACACCGACGGCGCCACCTCACGCGCCAAATCCTCTATATCCGCCACATCGTCCTCGGACAACATCGCCGAACCCGCGTCGAACCGCACCGCGAACGCCCGCCCCACCGCCGGAGCCGACATCGCCTCCGCGGCGGAACGGCTGGCGGGGGGCGGGACCGGAAGGGGCGAGGTCTCCGGGTTCTGCGGGTCGACGGGGTCCGTGGCGCGCCATTCCAGGGCGGTCCGGCCGCTGCCGCCCTGGGCTGACGGGATCAGGGCCAGCACCGGGCGCACGGCGTTCTTGAGCATCGTCTGACGCGAAATGGCCGAGGTCGACCAGATCCGCCGGCCGAGTTGCTGGGCCAGGGTCCGCGCCAACCCGGGGATGTGGCGGTCGAGTTCGGCGATGTCCAACAGGACCGGCGTCGTCAAGGGCAGGCTGCGCAGCCCTTCGTCCCGGTTCAGCAGCTCGGCGAACTGTTCGGGCGTCAGGCTCCTGGTGGTGGACCTGAAGGTGACGAGCACACGGCCAGTGGCGTTCGGGTCCACCGTGGCCCGCACCACGTAGGGAAGGGTTTTGCTCCTGCCGTCCGCGTCCTTCCCCGCCCAGGGGGCGTCATCCAACGCCCCGGAGACCCAGAACTTCGAGAGGTACGGGAAGTCGCCCTTGGCCCCGGGCAGGAAGTCGCGGCCGGACACCTCGTCCGGAACCTGGGGCGCGTGCAGGGCGGTGTTGTCCGCCAGGGCGCCCTTGTTGTCGAGGTGGAACCCGACCAGCACATCCGGGTCGGAACCGTCGAGCCCGTCGACGTACGCCGTCATGACCAGCTTGCGGACGAAGTCGCGGTGCGGGGTCTTCACCTCGGCGGTGGAGGGCAGTGCCAGGAGCTGAGCGGCCAGCCGGTCGATGTCGGACTCCCGCCACGCCTCCAGCATCTTGACCCGCGCCCAGAACATCCGGGACAGCTCGCCGTCACCCACCGCGTCGGGTCCGGCCAGGAGCAGCGTCTCGACGGCCGCGTCGACGACGTTCTCGGTCTTGAGCCAGCGGGCGGCACGGTCCAGCGACGCGGACAAGGTCACGAAGTCGTCCAGCCTCGTCCCCGGGGGGTTGCCCGCCGCAGCGATCAGCACCTCCCGGTAGTCGTCCTGGCGCGCCGGTGTGCCCTCGGGAAGCGTCGCCGCCACGACCCGCTGGAAGAAGTCCAGGGTGAACGGGCCCGCGTCACTGAACCGCGCGTCGAGCCGCCACATCCGGTCCAGCGCGGCGGCCCCGCGCAGCAGCTCCGCGTACTCCGGGTCCTGCCCGATCCGTACGTCGTCGTCGATCTCCTTGCCCAGTGTCAGCCGCAGCGCCCGCACCAGCCGCAGCGTCGCCTTCCTCGCCTCCTCCGACACCGGCCCCGGACCCGTGTGGTACCCGATCGCCTCCGCCCGGCGGTCCAGCTCCTCGGCATCCGGCTCCGGGAAGTACTGCTCGTAGGACCCCCGCCGCCCCCGGATATCGGTGTACAGGACCCGGATCTGCTCGCCCTGGCGGGGCGACGTCCCGTCCAGCCGGACGGTGCAGTTCACCTTCTTCCGGGTCTTGTTCGCGAAATGCTGCCCCACGGCGACGTCCGCGAGCGGGTCGGGGACGAAGGATCCGGCGAAGGAGGGTTCACCGACTCCGCGCTCGAACGTCTCGCTCACACCACGGTGCCGGGGCGAACCGGCCCAGCAGATCACCAGCTCGATCCAGTCGTCCTTGTCGAGCTCCTGCACGCTCCTGCGGTGCGCGAGGTACTGCGCCCCTTCTTCTTCCCATGCCTGGTAGTAGGTGCCGTCGTCCAGCGGGAACGCGATGTAGCCGGGCCCGCCGTGCGCGTCGAAGTAGTACCTGCGCACTCCCGGCTTGCCCCGGGCCGGCAGCGGGATCTTTCCGGAGACGAAGTTCCGCACTGCGGTGTTGTAGTGGGAGTAGTGCGTCATCGAGTCGAGATGACGCTGCCCCTCTTCGAGATTCTTCTTGGCGACTTCCTCGGGCCTGATCGCCGTACGGCCGAACCGCAGCCCCGTCCTCGCGCCGACCAGGGTCCGGCTGACCACCTTGCGCCACCAGGCCGGGGCGTCCGCGGTGCGGTCGGGTGCCAGACCGGGCACGCTGGGGATCCAGTCCCCCCGGATGTCGCCCCGCACGCCGACAGCGCCGACCGCGTACACGCCCGACCCGAGGTGGCCGACCGCGACGTTGGCGCTGTGCGCCCACACCGTCCGGCCCGTCCGCTCCGCCAGCAGCCGCGGCAGGTCCAGCCCCCGGTCACCGGCGCGGGAAGCGGCCAGCACGATGGGCGCGTCCGGGTCCAGGCCGGCCTGTTCCAGGTCGCGCGCGACCAGTTCGACGAACTCGTCGATGGTCAGGTCCCGGGTCGTACCGTCCGGCCACGGCACCGTCACGCTGTCGTGGCCGACCTCGGCCTCCACCATGTAGGGCCGCGGCGCGCCCTGCCACGGGGCGTCCTTGTCGCCGGTCACCTCAAGGCGGCCGTCCGAACGCTTGCGTATCACTGCCACCTTGCTGGTGCGCAGCGCGCGAACGGTCTCCGGGCCCCAGTTGAGGCCCGGGAAGCGCTGGCCGCCCACCGTGAAGTAGCGCTTCCGCTTGCTGGAGAGCACACCCTGCTGGGCGACGTGGTACGCGCCCAGCGCGCCCAGGCTGTCCGCCCAGTCGTCCAGGTACGCGGAGGTCACCAGGTCGTAGAGCCGGTCGCGGACATCGGCGTCCACGGTGGCGTTCGCGGGGAGGTGGAGGAGGCGGCGGGCCATGGCGTCCACGTCCAGCGGCCCGTACCGCAGGTCGGGATCGGCCTTGCGCAGGTCGTTCAGCAGCGTCAGCGGCGGGACGACGTCGGCCGTCACCCGGCGCCGCAGCGCCGCCACATCCGTGCCCGGCGGGGTGGGCTGTCCGACGTAGCGGCCGTGGCCGCGCCATTCGACGCGGAAGTCGTCGGCCTTCAGGGGGGTCGCCCCCGCGGGGGCCTTGGACTGGAGCTGCTGCAGCGCCAGGTCCAGGGCCATCATGAACTCGTCGAACGCGGCGGCCGCGCGCTCGTCGGCCTCCGTGTCCGCCTGCGCGTCGGTGCCCTCGCCGTACCCGGTGAGGATCACGGAGGCCGGCGGGATCTGCCGGTCGGGGTTGGCCAGGGCATCCTGGGCCACCTGGTAGGCCAGCCGTCCCAGCGTCCTCCCGGCGCTTCTGGACACCTCCGCGGACTTCGGCGCGAAGGCCACCGGCGTCGTCCGCGGCGCGGTGGATACGGGGGTGACGGCCGGGCTCGTGACCGGCGCGGTGTGCACCGGCAGGGTGACCTGACCGCCCACTCCGGGCATCGCCTGCCCGGACGACGCCCGCGGCTGCGGCTGCTCCGGCTTGGCCGGCGGCACCTCGTCGAGCCCGAAGAACGACGCGGTCTCGGAGTCGAGGCCGGTGGCCGAGTCGAAGAGGGAGTCGGTGTCGGTACCCGGGTCGCTGTCGGTGTCCGAGTCGAACACGGAGGCGGCGTCGAAAACGGAGTCGGCATCGCGTACGGATTCGGTGTCACTGTCGGTGTCAGTGTCGGGCCCGGGGCCGAGTACGGGCGGCGTGGTGTCCGGCCGCGGAAGGACGGCCGCGTCACCGGTCTCCGGGGGTGCCGGCGATACGGGGCTCACCGGGGGCGCCGCCGCCCCGGCCGGATGCTTGGCGGTGAAGCTGTTGCCCGTCGGTGCTTCCGCGAGGTGCGGCGAGGACTTCAGCCGCAGGACCGGGGGCCGCTGCGGATCGGGCTGGGACAGCCCGAGGGGGTACGCGGTCGAGTAGACGACCCGGCCGAGCCGCTTGCCGACGCGGTCCGCCAGGTCGGGGGCCAGCCGGTCCAGCTCCGAGATGGCCAGCAGGACCGGGGTCTTGAGCCCGGTGCCGAGCAACGGCCGGTCGTTGGCGAGAAGTTCGATGAAGTCCTCGACCGGAACGCGCCGCCGCACCCCGTCGTAGTACAGCCAGATGTAGTGTTCCGGATCCTTGGGGTCCAGCGCGGCGCGCACCACGTAGGGCGTGGCCCCAGCGGCTTCCCACTCCGGTGTCGAGAGCCCGTCGGGGGTCGCGACCCGGGTCGGGTCGACGAGCGGCGTCTTGTGCCCGGGCGAGTAGTCCCGGCCCACCACCGTCTCCCCGCCGCTCCTGAGCCGCATCTCGGTATCGGCGGAGAACGCGCCCTCGTGCTCCAGGTCGTACGAGGCCAGTGCCACCGTGTCGGACGCGTCACGGCCCACGGCGTACGCGACGGTGGCCAGGGACTGGAGGCTGCCGCGCCACTCGTCGTCCACCTCGGCCGGATCCAGGTGCAGCGCGCGGGCCGTCAGCGCGTCCAGCTCCGGGCCGGGCGCGGGCAGCGCCTCCTGGGCCTTGACCCGCGCCCAGAACATCCGCGCGAGCTCGGCCTCCCCCACCTGGTCCCGTCCGGACAGCCCCAGGGCCTGCACGGCCGCGTCCGCCATGTCGGCCCGGGTCGCCCCGGCCGCCGCCCGGTCCACCGCCTCGGGCAGCCTCACGAAGTCGCTCAGCGGCGTGCCCGGGGTGACGCCCGCCGCCGCGGTGAGCACCGCGCGGTACGCGTCCTGGTCCGGGACCGGCCCGCCTTCCGGCCGGGCCGCGACGATCCGCTGGAGCAGGTCGAGGGTGAAGAGCTTGGTGCCGGCGGCCCGTGGATCGGCCCGCCACATGTGGTCCAGCGCCGCCGCGCCGCGCAGCAGGGTGGCGTAGTCGGGGTCGTCCGTCACGTGGGCGTCGTCGTCGACCTCGTTGCCCATCGTGAGCTTCAGCGCCCGCACCAGGCGCAGTGTGCGTTTCAGCGCGGCCTCGGACGGCTGCCCCGGCCCGCTGTGGAATCCGGCCGCCCGTGCCCGGAGCCCCAGTTCCCCGCCGTCGGGCTCCGGGAAGAAGTCCACCGCCCACGACTCGTTGCCCTGAGGGTCGGTGAACAGCAGCCGGACCCATTCGGCATCGTGGTGCGCCAGCGCCTCCACGCGGGTGGAAGCGCTCACCTTGACACGGAGCTCGTTCGAGAAGAGCTGTCCGACGGAAACGTCCTCGAGCGGATCGGGCACGAAGGCGTCGGGGGCGGCCGCCGAGTGGTGCCGCAGGGACGGCAGACCGCGGTCCGCGGCGGTACCGGTCCAGCAGATCGGCAGGTTCAGCCAGTCGTCCTTGCCCAGGTCCGAGAAGCTCTTGCGCCTCTTGAGCCAGCGCGGCCCCTCCAGCCCCTCGGCGCGGTGCGTCGTCCCGTCTTCCAGCTGGAAGGTGACGTAGCCGGGGCCTCCGTGCATGACGAAGGTCCGGATCTTCGCCCCCGGCTTGACCTTCCGCTGGAGGCGGATCTTCTCGGAAGCGACCCCCGTGACGGGGTTGAAGTGGGCGAACTTGTTGATCCGGTGCGCACGCCGGAGAGCCGGTTCGCGGATGGCCAGGTCGCTGGGCGAGAACGAGGAACGCCCGGTCTGCCTGCCGTTACGGCTGTCGATCGCGGGCGAGGACACCACCTTGCGGTACCAGTCCGGAACGCGCTCATCCGGTTCGGGCGCCATGTCGACATCGGTGACGCCCCAGTCGCCCTCCGGGAGCCCCTCCCGGAAGGTCAGGCCGATGACGGGCCGCCCGCCGTCGCCCGGCTCGACCGTCACCTCACCGGTGTGGGCCACCACCATGTGGTCGAAGCGCGCGGCGAGCTTTCGCGGCAGTTCCACGTCACGGTCGCCGGCGTGCGGGATGACGAGCACGATCGGCACGTCATCCGGGAGCTGCGCCAACACCGAGTCGTAACTCATCAGTTCGACGAACTCGTCGATGTCCAGGTCCCGGGTCGTGCCGTCCGGCCACGGCACGGTGACCTTGTTGTGGGCACCGGGCGCGGCGATGACGTAGGAGGTGTCCGGCCACTGGGCATCCGCCCAGTCCTCGGTCGGCGTTCCGGTCTCCGGGATCGTGGTCGTCCTGATCCGGGCGGTGGACAGCTCCTTGTCGGGCAGCCCCAGCCAGTCGACGCCGGTGAACTGCCGGTTCTGGCTCCGGGAGCCCGGGGCCAGGAAGCGGTGGCGCGAGCGGAACAGGCCCTGGCGGGCGGCGTGGAACGCGCCGAGCGCCGTCACGCTGTCGGCCCGGCCCTCCCGGTGCGCCTCGACGGCCAGGCTGTACAGCCCCGCGCGCGCCGCGTCGTCCACCGGGGTGTTCCGCGGCAGGTGCAGGACGCGGCGGGCCAGCGCGTCCACGTCGTACGGGCCGTTCCGCAGCGCGGGGTCCTTGCGGCGCAGCGTGTCCAGCAGCGCCGCGGGCGAGACGACCTCGATCGTGGTCTGCCGCCGCAGCTCTTCCCGGCTCGTCCTGCCGGGCGCGGGATGACGCCGGACGTCGCGGCCGCCGCTGCGGTAGCTGAAGTCGAAGTGCTGGACGGTGAGACGGTTCGCCTCCGGCACGCCCGCCTGGAGCTCGTCCAGCGCCAGGTTCAGCTGGTGCGTGAACTCGTCGAGCACCGTCTCCGCGCGGTCCTCGCCCATCGCCCGCGCCTGATCGGCCGGGCCCTCGCCGTAGCCGGTGACCACACCGGCGGGCACCGGCTCCCGCGCGTGCTGGTTCCGCAGACCCGCCGCGGCCACCTCGTACGCCAGTTCCGAGATCTCGTCCACGTCGTCCTCGGACAGACCGGTGGACCCCGGCTCGAACCGAAGTGTGGTCACCGGCGAGGGCTCGGGGCCGTGCCCGGACGCCGGACCGGTCACCGGCGCGGTGTGCACCGGCAGCGAGATCTCCTGGCCCACGCCGGGCATCTGTGCCCCGGAGGCGGAGTTGGCCAGGCTGAGGGGGTCCGTTTTGGTGCCCGACTCGCTGTCGGTGTCGCTGTCGTAGCCGGAATCGGTGTCCGGCGGATCCGCGGGTCCGGTCGCCTTGGCAGCGGGCGGCGGGCTCTGCGTGATGACCGACCCGGGGGTATGCGCCGTGGTCAGCGCCGGAGGCTCGGTGCGTCCCCAGTCGTCCGCGGCGTTCGACTGTGCCGGGTCCGCCGTCAGCACGATCGTGTGCTGCTTCGCCGCGCTGTCGGCCACCACCGTGGCGGGGTGCGCGGGCCTCAGCACGGCCCTGGCCGTCCCCTCCCGGGCAGCCAGGGCGTCCGCCATCCTGGTGCCGCCGGGACCGGTGTCCGGTCCGATCAGGGCGATGGGGGTGGAGAGCGGGGTGGTGCGCAGGGCCTGCGCGACGAACGCGACGACCTCCTCGTACGGCACCTTGCGGGTGGTGCCGCCACGCCAGGGAATCTCGACGTGGTCCTGGTCGCCGTCGACCATCAGCACGAACTTCGGGTCCTGGGCGGTGCGGCTCTCACCGCTTCCGGTCGTACCGTCGGTCGACACCCGGTAGGCGCCCGTGTTCAGCGGGCCGCTGAGGGGCTTGCCCGTCAGGTTGAGGCCCGTCATCCCGCCGGTGGGCGAAGTGATCGCCGTGGCCGGGGAGAGCAGGCCGCTGCGCTTGAGCTGGTACGCGGCCAGGGCGACCGGGTCGTACACGTCGACGCCGGTCAGCGCGGCCCCCACCATCAGCCACAGGGCCATTTGCCGCATCGCGTCCGGGTTGGACGGCGCGCCCTCCACGTGCAGGATCCCGGCCGCCAGGGCATCCGGGTCCGGGTGGTTCATCAGCGCCGGCCCCGCCTTGGCGAGCGCCCAGAGCACCAGGGGGCGGAGGGGGTGGCCAGGGGCGGGGAGGGCCTTCAGCCCCATGGCGCCGAGACTCTGCGGGGTGAGGAGCCCCATCATGGCCGCGGCCCGGTCGAGGAGGGTGAGCGGGACGAAGTCGTGCAGGGCGACCGGGCCGGACGCGCCCTGGAGACGGCCGTGTGCCGCGCCCAGTACCTGCCGGACGGCGTTCTGGAGTTCGGCGGCGTCGGCGAAGGGGGTCGGCCGCGGCTTCGGCGTCCCCTGCTGTTCGAGGTGGGCCCGCACCACGAAGTCCAGCAGGTCCGGACTGAACGGACCTGCCTCGACCAGCTGCGGATCGTCGCGGCGCATCCGCTCCAACGCCCCGAAGCCGCGCAGGAGCTTCCGGTATTCCCCCGCCTGATCGTCCCTGTCGTCCTCGATCCCGTGCCCGAAGATGTCGCGCAGGCCGCGCACCAGCGTCAGGGTGTCGTGCCGGTCGGCATCCGAGACCGGGGCGGAATCCGGCATGTCGAACGCCACCCGCGCCAGCCGGTCCAGCACCTCCGGCCCGGGCTCCGACCGCAACTCCGACCACGCGCCCTGCTCTCCCCGGAGCGTGGCGTTGATCCCGTGCACGACCTCACCCGTCGCGCTGCTCCCCGCGAGGGCGTGCACCCGGTTGGGGACGAAGACCGGGTGGTCCTCCCCCAGCTCGTTGACCGCCTTCTGCGCCTGGGAGACGACCGCCCACCGGTTGGGCACGTACGGCGCGTCGGCGCCGTCGTGCAGGTAGAACACAGACCCGTCGAAGGCGGCGTCGCCCCAGAACGCCTCCAGCACGATCGGGGTGCCCTTGGGGAGCGCCCGCACACTGGGGCGGCGCTTGAGATAGCCGCCGACCTGTTCGCCGGCGGTGGCCCTGGCCTCGCCGTGACCGGCGTCGGACGTGGCGTCCACCGCGAAGAAGAAGCCCGGGAGGCCGTGCAGCAGGAAGTGGTAGGCGTCCCGCCCCTTCCACGGCACGTCCTCGGGGGCGCTGAGCGGCTGTTTGGTGACCGGGTCGAAGTGGACGTACGGCGCGTCCCGGAAGTCCCTGAGAAGCGCCTCCCGGTCGATCAGATCGGCATCGGTGAGGACGACACGGCCACCCGGCCGGTTGGTCCCGGGAATGGTGAGGGTGACGCTCTTGACGTCCCGGTCCATCAGCCGCGAGCCGTCGGCCAGAATGATGAACCCGTTCCCCGCCGTGGCCCACGCGGCGTCCGGGCCTAGGTCGTCGGGTAGTACGGAGACCCACTTGCCCAGTGGTATCCCCTGCGCCCGCTGGTCCAGCGGCGGGAGGCGGTACCGCTTCGTGTTCGGGTCGTAGACGAGCTGGGGCGTGCCGCTGTGCACTATCAGCCTCCGCCGGATTCCGGCGGAGATGGCCCGCGGCATCTCCAGGCCACCGTCGCCCGCGTGCGGCACCACCAGCGTCAGCAGGGCCTGCGGGTCCCGGCCGGCCAGCTCCCCGTCCATGGCGAGCAGTTCGGTCACCTCGTCGCCCGGCACCCGGCGAGTGGAACCGTCCGGCCACGGCACCACGATGTGGTCCCGTCCGCCCTCCGCGTCCACGAGGTAGGGACGGTTGCTGCCGGTCTGATCGGGGCCGGGCTTGACGGGTGGCGGTGTCTGCTGTCCCTTGAAGGTCCGGCCCACCACCGAACCGTCGTCCGGGGAGAACAGCAACGTCCCCTCGGAAAGCACATCGCCGCGCCGGACGAGGTGGAACGCGCCCAGGGCCCCCAGGTTCTTGTCCCTCCCCTCGGCCATCGCCTCGTCCACCAGCGCGTACAGCTCGTCGCGCACCGCCGCGTCCACGGGCGTAGCGGCGTCCAGGTGCAGGATCTTCCGCGCCAGCGGAACCGGGTCGAACGGCCCCTCGCTCAGCGCCGGATCCGCCCGGCGCAGCTCGTCCAGCCGCTGCACCGCGGCCGTCCCGGACGGCAGCTCGAACTCGACCACCACCTGCCCGGCGCCGCCACCCTGCCCGGATGCCTCCCCGGGCTTACGGCCGGACGGGGCGACCGTGAACGTACCCTCCGCACCCGGCCGCTGAAGCCCGGCACGATACGCGTCCGCCACCACCGTGGCACGCCGCCCCGCAGCGCCCGACTCGGACACCTCACCGTTGTCGTCGTAGCCGGTCGCCACCAGACGCGGCCCCGGAAGACCCGCCAGCACGTTCCGCGCGCCCGCCTCGACCACGCGCCCGACGAACTCCCGGATCCGGGCCCGCTGGTTGTTGCTGAGCTTCTCGGCATCCCCCGTGAAGTTGGTCCGGCTCGACACCGGCAGCACCGACTCGACGGGACCCCAACTCCGCTCCGCGCCTCCCTGCTCCGACAATGAGAGGGAGGCCATCCCGGCGATGGGAGCGGCGGGAGCGGCGGCTTCTCCGGGTGGGGGCGCGGCCTGGTGGCCCTTCGGCCCCGACGCCTTCTTTTTCTTCCCGGCGTTGGTGACGAACGTGTCGAAGCGCGGCCCGGCCCACACCCCGTTCGCGGTACGCACGGGCTCCCCGGTCGGCGTCTCCGCCACCGGCGCCGACACCGACCTGGGCACCGGCTCGGTGGCCGGGGCGTCGGCGAGGTCGATGAACGCCTCGGTGTCGGGGACGGACGCCGAGGTGTCGGCCGGAGTGGGCGCCGGGTCGGCCGGGAGGTCGGTGGACGTGGTGGCGGTCGGCTTCGGCGGGAGCGGGGCGGCCGGGGTGGTCGGCTTGGCCGGGGCCTGCGACTCGGTGGGCGTCGCGGTGCCACCGGGGGTGGCGAGGGGTGTCTGGCCGAGGTCTTTCCGGAGTGTGTTGGCGAGCGCGAGGCCCGACGGCGCGTCCAGACCGTTCCTCAGCAGATGGTCGGCGATCTGCCGTACCGCGTCGCGGTACGTGGCCTCGGCGTGGCGGGAGTCCGCCAGGACCGGGGCCGAGACCGGCGGCAGCACCAGGGCGACGGCCGTGTCCCAGGCCCGGTCGACGTCGGCGGCGGTCGGCTGCGGTGTGGTGGTCTGCGCGCTGACGGGCTGGGGCGGCGGGGTCTGCGATGTCGCGGCGGGCTGCGGTGTCGCCGCCGGACGCGGATCGCCGTTCAGCGCCGCGCCCTTGAAGTCCGCGTACGCCCCGTCCCACGTCCGCAGCGACGCGTTGGCCGCCACGGTGTCGACCGCGGCCGGCCAGGGGCTGGGCTGCGCCATCAGCAGGCGTACCTGGTCGACCGGGGGCAGCTCGCTGACGGGGATCCGCGCGCCGGGGAGCGCCGCGACCGCTTCGTACTTGGAGGGCAGCGGGACGTCCGCCTCGCGCAGCGCGACCGGGGTGACGGTGGCGTTCGGGCCGTGCAGCCGGGGCAGGTCCTCCGCCAGGCCCTCCGGCAGGTCTTCCGTCGTGAGCTGCCGCGCGATCCACTCGCGCTGGTCGTCGTTCCGCTGCGGCTGGGGCGGGGTGTGGCCGGACTCGTTCGGGCCCGCGGCGTGCGGGGGTACGCCGAGCTCGCGCAACCGCGAGGCCGAGTCGAGGAGTTGGCTGTGCGCCTGCTGGGCGCGGGCCTGGGCGTCCTCGAACGCGACGGTGGTGCCCTCGCCGGTGTCGGCCCGGGGCTCCACGTCGTTGCCCAGCTCTTCGACGGTGCGGAGGGCGTCGGCGTACGTGGTGAGCGCGTCGTCGTACGTGGTGCGCGCCTGGATGATGTCGGCCTGGCGCTGGGCACCCGGGACGCCGTTTCCGGGGGTGCGCGGGGCGTCGCCGAGGTGCGGCGCGTTCTTGTCGAGGCCCGCGTCGGTGTCGGAGTGGGGCGCGGGGGTGTCGGCGGGGGCGTCGTAGCCGTCGCCGAGTTCCTCGTCGGACCGCGAGACGACCGGGACGTTCGACGGCGGACCGTTCAGGGCACCGGGGTTGTTCAGCGAGCCGGGGGTGTTGAGCGAGCCCGGGATGCTCGGGTTGCTCAGGGTGCTCGGGTTGTTGAAGGCGCTCGGGTTGTTCGGCAGGTTCTGCGTCTTCAGCGCGTCCGGGCCGGTGGGCGTGGCCATGGGGTTCGGCGTGTCCAGCACGGACGCGATGTTTCGGAACTCCGGGGACGTGTTGAGGGAGTTCGGGTCCTTGATGAGGTCCAGGCTCTTCGGATAGCCACCCGTGGCGCCCGGGCCGCCCGGGATGTTCGACGGCGTGACCGTCGGCGTGTTCGTGAAGGACGAGCCGGGATTGTCGCCGATGGTGCTGCTGTCGTACGACGTGATCGAGGAGGTGTCCGAGAAGTCGGGGTCCGAGTCCCCGTTGAAGTTGGCCGGGCGGTACGACAGGACGGACGAGGTGTCGGAGGTGTCGTGGTCGATCGGGTTGACCGGCGGCGGCGTGTTGCCGGTTCCTGGGGCGGGTGTGTAAGGCGGCAGCGAGGAGGGGCTGTAGGGAGGGGGCGGGGTTGCCGGGGGGTCTGGCGTGGGGGTGGGGTTCTTCGGACCGCCGTCCGGGGTGACAGTGGAATGGTTTCCGATGCCCTCGCTGAGGCGCTTGATCAGGATTGCACTGGTGTTCTTCTGGAACTCGGTGAAGATGTTCCCGTCGGGGAATATCTTGGTGTGCAGGGACTCGGAACTCTGCGCCACGGGCCCGTGCATGAATATCTCGGACACCCCGCTGAGGCCGGAGCCGACGAGGTCCATCCAGTTCCATTTGCCCAGGATGATGGCCACGGCGATCGTCTCGCCGAAGCCCTCGGCCGCGAACGATGACGGAATGTCGAATACCGCGTTGTTAAAATTACGTGTGTCGAAAATATTCTTGAACTGAATCTCGAACTTACCGAAAACATCCTTGCCGAAACTGTTCTTGAAGACATTCGACAGGACGCTCTTGAAGTTGAACGCCCCGGAAGCGAAGTGGCCGATGAAGAATCCGGCCAGTGCGCCGACCGCCGCCGAGATTCCGACGTCCTTCCAGTCGATCCCGTCGCCCTGCTGATCGGGGGGATTGATGCCCATGGCCACCAGCTGAACGCCGAGACTGATCACGGCTTCCTCGATCGCCTGGGTCAGCGACGGGAACAACTGGATGTACCGCAGGAGACGATCCACCGTCATCAGGATCGCCAGCCTGGCCCTCATCCGGGCCAGGATCATCTCCGAAGCCGAGGCGCCACCGGTGAACACGGAGACCGCCGCCAGGATCGCCAGCTCCAGGATCAGCGCGATGATCTCGCCGATGATCTCGAAGTGCGCCTTCTGGATCTGCAGGGACAGCTTGCCCTGGTTGTCGGCGAACAGATCCATCTGCTGCGCGAACTGCTGTAAGGCGTCGCCGCCGTTCCTGTTCACCACCTGGGACAACGACTGCTCATAGGCGTCGGCCACATTCGGCGGGAGGGAGTCCCTCACCTCGACGATCGAGTCCATGATCCGCGAGCGCATGTCGAGGATCCAGGAACCGAGATCCGTGTAGAGGTCACGGCTGACCCAGGCCTTGCTCGCCTTGGCCTGCAGCGGCTTTGTGCCGAGCAGGGCGAAGAGCAGGCCGTCGACCTCTTCGGGATACTCGATGTCGTACATCTAGCGCTTCCCGTGGCCACCGTCACGGTAGTCGTCCGCGTTCAGCCTGGCCTCGTTGATCTTGTCCTCGACCGCCCCGTGGACCAGCCCGATGCTGCGCAGACTCTCATTCACGGCCGAATCCAATCCGACCATGAGCTGGGTGACGCCGTCGAGAAAATTGAGGCAGGATTCGTTCTGAGCCAGCCACTGCGGCTCGGTCTGCTGGAAGAACTCGTCGTCGTCGCCGTTCCAGTCGTCGACATCCCCACTCAGGCGAGTGAACCGGGCCTTCGCCTCCTTCGGCGCCTCCGCGGTCGCTCGGATCCCGTGAAGGGCACGCTTCATGCCCGGGGGATTCGCCTCGTAATTGTTGTACATCGCTACCGATCACCTTCTCAACGCATCAGTCGGTATCTTCGTGGATCTCGTCGCGCAGCCGATTCTTGCTCGCTCGGCCGGAACCGGCCTGACCGCCGTCGAGCGCCGATCCGAAGACCCGGTTCCAGTCGAGGTCGACACCCCGGCGCATCGATCCCTCAGGGCCCGGCCTGGTGAAGGGCTCGAAGGTGTCCATTACCCGACGGGCCATCTGGGCACGTCCTTGCTGAACGGCCTCCATGATGGAGGAGGCCAGCTGGGGGCCCGTCATGTTCTGGTGCTTGTTGTCGAGGAACTTGAGCCCTGTCAACTCGCCCTGGCCACCGATGGTCGCCTCCACCACGCGGTCGTTCGAGCGCACCGTCGCCGAAGCCTGACGGAGATCCGCCTCCGCCCGTGCGACGGCGGCCTGGGTGGCCTGGAGCTCGGCCATGGCCTGGGCGATGCGCTCCTGCAGAGGTTCGGTCAACGGATACTCCCGCGTAAGGTCAGATGTCGACCATTGTGCAACATCGGGGACAACAAAGGGAATTGAGGTTCCGTCAGCGTCCGATCACGGCCGGTGAGCCTCCCTCGTCGGTGCCCCAGACGTCGTCATCCTCTGGTTCCCAGACCTCGCGCTCGCGGTCGCTGCTCTCGGTCTCCGTCTGTCCGGGACCGCCGCCACCACCGCCCATCCCCGGCAGGAACGGGTTCCCGCCACTGGTGCTGACGGCCTGCCGGTCCTCGTACAGACCACCCTTGCCGCGTGGGGTGGGGGCGTTCCGGCGGTTGCTGACCACGTCGCCGTTGTCGATGACGTTGCGGACGCGTTCCGAGGAGCCGCCCTCGCCGCCCTTGCCTCCACCCGCACCGCCCATGCCACCCATGCCGCCCATGGGCATACCGCCCATCGGCATCCCGCCCTGGCCGCCGCCCATGGCGCTGGGCATCGGGCCGCTGTTCAGCGGAGTGCCGCCACCCGCGTTCGGGGATCCGCCACCGTTGGACTGGCCGGGATTGCTGAGGGACGGTTCCTGGTACGGCTGGTCGTCGTACAGCTCCTCCTCGTAGGCGGAGTTGCCGTAGTCGTAGGAGGTCGGGTTGTTGAGCGGGCCGCCCGGGTGGGAGCTGCCTCCGGGGCCGTTGTACTGGTAGTCGGGGAGCGCGTTGTCGGGGTCGTTCAGATAGCCCGTGGTCTTCGTGCCGTCCGGGCTGGTGATCGAGGTGGCGCCGGTGTCCGGGTCCACACGAGTGCTGCTGCCGTCGGGGTATTCGGTGACCACCTGACCCTGGGGATCCAGGTGGGTGGTGCTGCCGCCGGGGTTGGTCAGGGAATCGTCCGAGTTGAGCGGCCCGGAGTAGTGGGAGCCGTCCGGCCGGGTGATGGTCGACGTCTGGGTGTGCGGGTCGATCACGGACTTGCTGCCGTCCGGGAACTCCGTCACGACGCGGCCCTGGGAGTCCAGGTGCGACTGGCTGCCGTCCGGGTTGGTCAGCGAGTCGTCGCCGTTGACCGGTCCGGAGATGTGCGAGGGCTGGTTCAGGTCGAGGTTGTTCAGCTGAGTCGGATCGTCGTTGTTGTGCTGATTCAGGCCGTCATTGTTGAGTGAACCATTGAGCTTGAACTGCTGCTTCTGGAACTCCTCCTGCTTCTGCTGCTGTTGCTGCTGAAGCTCTTCCTGTCGCTTCTGCTGTTCCTCCTGGGCCTTCTCCTGCTTCTGCTGGTACTCGTCCTGCTTCTGCTCTGCCTCCTTCTCCTTCTGCTCCTGCTTGGCCTCCTGCTCCTGGCGGATCTGCTCCTGCTTCTTCTCCGCCTCGGCCTGCTTCTGCTCCGCCTCCTTCTGCTGCTGCTCCTGCTTCTGTTCCTGCTCCTGACGGACCTGTTCCTGCTTGGCCTCCGCCTGCTGCTGCTGTTCTTCGCGCTTCTGCTCCTGCTCGGCCTGCTTCTGTTCGGCCTCCTTCTCCTTCTGCTCCTGCTTCTGTTCTTGCTCGGCCTGCTTTTGCTCGGCCTGCTTCTGCTGCTCTTCCTGCTTCTTCTCCTGCTCCTGGCGGATCTGTTCCTGCTTCTTCTCCGCCTCGGCCTGCTTCTGTTCGGCTTCCTTCTCCTTCTGTTCCTGCTTGGCCTCCTGCTCGGCCTGCTTCTGCTCCTGCTTCTGCTCCTGCTCGGCCTGCTTCTGTTCCTGCTCCTGGCGGATCTGCTCCTGCTTGGCCTCGGCCTCGGCTTCCTTCTTCGCCTGTTCCTTGTCCCGCTTCTCCTGCTCGGCCTTCTGCTGATTGACCTGCTGGACCTGGAACGCCTGAGCCTGCTTCTGCGCCTCGTCCTGCTTGGCCTGCTGCTCGGCCTGTTTCTGCTCGGCTTCCTTCTCCTTCTGCTCCTGCTTGGCCTCCTGCTCCTGGCGGATCTGCTCCTGCTTCTTCTCCTGCTCGGCCTGCTTGGCCTCCGCCTCCTTCTCCTTCTGCTCCTGCTTGGCCTCCTGCTCCTGGCGGATCTGCTCCTGCTTCTTCTCCTGCTCGGCCTGCTTGGCCTCCGCCTCCTTCTCCTTCTGCTCCTGCTTGGCCTCCTGTTCGGCCTGCTTCTTCTCCTGCTCCTTCTCCTTCTGGGCGGCCTTCTCCTCCGCCTCCTTCTCCTTCTGATCCTGCTTGGCCTGCAGCGCGGCCGCCTTCTCTTCGGCCTCCTTCTCCTTCTGCTCCTGCTTGGCCTCCTGCTCCTTCTCCTTCTTCTCCTGCGCTGCCTTTTCCTCGGCGTACTTCTTGTCGGCCGCCGCCTTGTCCGCGGCCGCCTTGTCATCCGCAGCCTTCTTATCGGCCGCGTACTTGTCGTCCGCTGCCTTCTTGTCCGCGGCTGCCTTGTCGTCCGCCTCCTTCTTGTCCTTCGCGTACTTGTCGTCCGCTGCCTTCTTGTCCTTCGCGTACTTGTCGTCGGCGTCCTTCTTCTCCTTGTACGCCTTGTCTTCCAGGTACGACTCGTTGATGCCCTTGTCGCCCTTGGTCCGGATGGACCCCAGGTCGAAGTGCGACGACCCCCAGGCGGCCGCCAGATCCTTCAGCGCCTGCTCGGCGGGGTCGATCAGATCGGTCTTGATCTTCGCTTCCCACCTGGCAATGGCCTCATCGCCGACCTTCTTCCAGGTCTCCAGCTCCTTCATGTCGCCGTACGTTTTCAGATTGGCGTCATAGGCGTCCTGCGAGAATCCCACCGCCGTGCTGTAGTCCCAGTAACCGCTACCGCCGTAGTAGCCGCTGGAGCCGTACTCCCAATCGGCGTTGATCTTGGTCAGATTGCGGAGCCACGCCTGGTCGGCTATCTCCCCCAACAAGTCGACGAGCGGCCGCAGCGGGTTACCACCGGCCATTTTCCAGTCGTCCCACTTGTTGTAGACCTTCCGAGCCTGTTTCTCCAGGGCGTCCCCCGCATCCCGGAGCGCCTTGCCCTGCTTGGACACTCCGCTGATGGCTTCCATGTCGTCGGCGTAGTGCCCGTATCGACGGCCGATTTCATGGATGAGGTCCCAGAAGACGCCGGCGGCCATTCCCTTCCACGCCTCGTTCTGGTCCTGGCCCACCTTGTTCTGCCACTCGGTCATGGTGGCGTCGCTGTCCCAGAAGAACTTCGCGACCCGGTCGAAGGCATCCGCCGCCATGTCGAAGGACGCCAGACGGACACCCTTGTCGAGCGGGATTTCAGGCTTGCCGCCCCAGGAGAACCCGAGGGTTCCGTTGGGCTCCTCCAGCAGTGCCTTCAGGGCGTTTCCCGTCCCGTAGGCGTAACTGGTCATGTCGAAGGTGTTCCAGACCGTCCCATTGTCGCTCGGCTTGAAGTGGCCGTCCTCAAGCTCCTTGCCGTACTTGCTCTTCCCCTCACCGCCCACGACCTCGCCGCTACCCGGGCCGTCCCCACTCTTGAAGCCGAGCAGCGTGAAGCGTGCCTTGTAGTAATGGACGGTGCCGCCGTCGCTCGTGTAGAACGGGATGACGAAGTCGGTGTTCTGGATGTCCCAACCGGCATTCTCGTACATCCAGTTGAAGTCGTCCGCGTCGACGGTCTGAACGGATCCCTGTTTGGTGACCTCGACCTTCATCTGCTTGATGCCGGCGTTGCCGACCATATCCTTGAACAGATCGTCCCTCGAAGGAGCTTCATACCCGGTGAAGAGCTTGACAGCCTTCGCCCAGTAGTCGGCGTACTCTTTGTCATCGGCCATGGCAGACGAGGCTCCATCAGAAGGGGAATCTACAAGCAGAAAGAAGATCTACGAGCGGGGCAGGACGTAGTAGCGCCGGTGTCTACTTGTCTTCGTCGTCGCCCTCCTGGTCCGACGGGGTCGTCAGGTCAGCGTCGACGTCCTCCCAGATGTCGACGAACTTCTGGCCGTCGACAGCCGCCAGGCTCTCTCCCTGCGTCTTGAACAGGAGATCGATGGTCTCTTCGAGGGCGGCGTCGATGTCTTTGAAGAGCGTTATATGGTCTTCGAGGATCCCGTTGAGGGTCGTCACCATATCCACCACGGCCCCCTTGACCGCCTTTCCGTGCGTGCTCTCGTCCTCCGCAAGGTTTCCGATCGCCAGCGGAACGGGGGTACCGAACGGAAGCCCGGGAACGCCGTCGTCTTCCCCCTTCAGGGCCTTCATCGAGGGAATCGGGTTATCCCCCGTGCCGTTCTCGGTCACCGTTTTGAGCGCCTTCCGAAAGTCGGCCAGGTCGACTTTCCGGAAGTTCTCGAGCCACGCCTTGTCAATCTGCGTCGGGGGCTGTTTGTTGTCGCCCATGCTCTCGCCCTTTCTTCTCTACCTCACCGTCGGATGACACAGCGGGCGACCGCTCCACGTATGTCCGTATGTGGAACGGCCGCCCGCATGGCGCTGTGGTCAGCCGCCAATCCTCACGTCCTGCCAGCTCTGCGTCTGGCTCTGCTCGTTCTGCGTGTACAGATTGCGGATGTGGTCCAGGGTCTTCGCGTTCTCGCCGAGCCACTTGCTCATGTTCTCGACGGCCTGGTTCCAGGCGGCCTGCTTCTCGTCGTAGGCCTGGCGGTCGTCACCTTCCCAGGTGTTCTTCAGCGCCTGGAGTTCCTCGTTGAGGCTGTTGATGATCTTCGCGATCTCCTGGGTCTGCAGCCGCATGTCATCAACGGCGTTGTCGACGTGCGCGTAGCTGACGTAGATATATCCGTCAGTGAGGTTGTCGGACATCGGGGACCTCGTCTCGCTCTGGGGGTATGGGGATGCGGAACGCGTTTCGGCCTGCACGGCCCGAAACCGGGCCGGTGAGGTACCGACCGCTCAGGGTCACTTTCCGGCGGTGCTGCCCATAAGACCGTCGAAGATGGTCTGCGACTGGGAGTACGCCTGGTTGACGGCCTCGTTCGACGACCCCTGCGTCATACCCTTGGCGCGGAGCGTTTCGTTGAGCTGGTTGATCATGTCCTGAAGGTTCTTGGAGATGATTTCCGCGTGCTCGTCCCAGGAGTCCAGCAGCTTCTGGAAAGCGCCACCGTCACTGCCCTGGAGGGCCTGCATCATGCCCTGCTTCGTGCTCTCGACGTCCTGCCGACGGCTCTGGACGCCCGAGAAGGCCATCTCGAGGGCCTGGATGCCGTTCCGTGTCCCCTGTTCATCTGACCGCTGCATGCCTGCCATGACGCTGCCCTTTCCGGTGGATTTCCGCCGCCAGGCCCGATGCGCTGGCGTGGCTTGCGCAACCGGATGCGGAAGCACCAACACCCAGTTGGTCCAGACAAGAATGGTAGGAGGACGAACAAACAATGAGCAATGCTTGCCGTCAAGAAACACCGCCACAGACGGGTTTCAATGATTTCCCTAGTTTTACGCGACGTGGCGCAACTCTGACGCCAGCTCAAGCCCTCCTCAAATGTCGATATGCCGATGGGGAAGACGGTCAATTTCCCTCAGTGGTCGACCCCTTTCCTGTCGTTCTCGCCGCATGGCGCCGCCGTCGTCTCGCCCCGGTCGGATACCGCGGCCGCGGGCGTCAGATCCGGGCCCGTCGGCACCATGGCCAGCAGCGACGACGGCAGCCGCTGAGCCTGGCCCGCGGTGTAGCCCAGCGTCTCCAGTGACTTGGCCGTCGGCACCCGGTACTTCACCCCGCTGTCCGTCACCAGGTAGACGGTGCTGCCGACGTTGGAGCCGTCCGCGCCGAGGGTGTGCACCAGGGCGCCGCCGCCCGGGGGCGTCACGATCCGGTTGACCGTCACACAGGCCGGGGTCAGCCCTTCTGGCGGCGCCTGTGCCGCGGGGCCGAGCTGACCGCTCGCGGCCAGGGTCACGCCCACCCGCGTACCGTCGTCGCCGGACTCGATGCCCACGCACGGGGTCTCGTCGCCGCCGAGGTCCACCGCTTTGGGCGGGCTCGGGGGCAGGTCCTCGGTGGTGTCGGCGTCCTCGGCGCCGGGCGCCAGGTGGCCGATTACACCGTCGGCGCCCAGGGTGATGGCGCTGACCGCCCCGCCCGCGTACGCCTTCTGCTTGGTCTCCGGGTTTCCCATGAGCAGCGCGGCGACGGTGGCGTTGACGGGGGTCAGCCCCTCCTTGCGCAGCACGTAGTACCGGGCGTCGCCACCGGGCGCGGCGACCTGGAAGACCTGGCCGATCCTGGTCCCGCCACCGCCCAGGGACGGTCCCCGGCCGCCGCGCAGCGGGATGTCGGGAGCGGCCAGATCGGGGCCGGTGGGCAGCGAGTTGAGCAGCGCCGCGGACACCTTCACCGAGGTGCGGGAGGCGTAGCCGAGGGCTTCGCGGACGCGGCCGTCGGCGTCCATGCGGAGCTTGCTGCCCCGCCACACCAGATAGTCGGCCTTGTCGGGCCCGGTGACCAGCAGCCCTTCGGAGTCGCCGAGGCCGCGGCCGTCGACATCCTTGCCGACGGCCAGGGCGGTGGCGGTGGAGCCGCTGGTGGTGCCCGAGCACACTTGCCACGGGTCGGTGGTGAGGCTGTCGCCGCCCGGCAGGTCGTCGGGGGCTCCGGTGATGCCGACCGGTGCGCCGTGCGGGGTGCCACCGAGCGATTTGCTGCCGACGGAGGCGGTCTTCATCTTCGCGCCGAGGAGCAGCCGCGCCGAGGCGTAGTTGCGCACCGGGCGCAGCCGTCCGTCGAGGTAGAGGTACCGGCCGCCGGTCTCCTTGTTGACCACCAGCGTGCCCTGGGCCCGCCAGGAGTCCTTCGCACCCGGCTTGATCAGGCCGAAGACGAAGGATCCCGCCGCGATCAGGATCGCGATGATGACGCTGATGGCCACGCCCCGGTTGGTCCGGCCCTGGGGACTTTCCGGGGCGTCGGGGTCGGCGCGCAGCATGCCCGAGGTGAGCCGCCCCATGATGAACATGTGCGCCTGGACCTGGTCGCGCTTGGACTGCACTGTGCGTTCCTCCGGTTCGGGCGGTTCAGCCGTTCAGGCCGCGCAGGGCGCTGTACACCCCGAGCACCCACAGGGCCAGCGGCAGCAGGGCGACGGCGGCGGCGGTGTGCAGGATCTCCGCCGCCCGGCCCCAGTACGGCACGAGCCGTCGCCCGGGCACGGTCCACGAGGCGATGGCGATGCCCGCGGTGGCGGCGAGCAGGCCCGCGGCCAGCAGCAGCCGGCGGTCCGGCGAGGAGGACAGGGCGTCGAAGAGGAGCAGGAGGAGGAGACCTCCGGCCCCGGGAACGAAGAGGGAAAGCCGCTGCCATACGTTCCCCAGACCGCGTCCGTGCAGCAACAGCAGCAGCGAGAGCACGACGGACATGATGACCTCGGGCAGCCCGCCGTCGTGGGTGAGCACGGCCAGGCAGACGGCGCAGGCGGCGCCCACGGCTCCGTAAAGCGCGCTCATCCAGCCGTCGGCGAGCACCGCGCGGGCGGCGACCACCGAGGTGGCGTGCGGTTCGATGCCCTCCTGGAGCTGCTGGGCGTTGGTCGGCAGCGGCGGCATGCGCATGCCGGACATCCGGAAGGCCAGCGAGGGGACGAACGCGCCGAGGATGACGGCCACCAGGGCGAGGACGCCGGCCACATGCGCCGGTCCCAGGTCGGTGATGACCATCAGGGCCCCGGCGAGGGTGCCGAAGACCATGACCACGGCGAGGCCGAGGAAGACCGCCGCGAAGGAGGCCACGGCGGCGAGCGCGACGATCGCGCCGCCCGCGCCCGCGGCGCAGGCGGCCAGCATCCGGGCGCCCAGGACCTCATGGCCGTGCGGTCCGCCGACGTCACCGCCGGGCAGCAGCCATCCGGCGAACGCGAGGTACGGGCCGACCATGAAGCCGAGGACCGCACCGGCGGCGGCGTCGCCCACCGCGCGGCTGGCCGAGCCCGCCCCGGCGAGCAGCAGCACTCCGGCCGCCGCCGCGCACAGGGCGCGCAGCCAGGGGGAGCCGCCGGGCAGGGCGAGCACGGCGAGCCCGGCCGCCAGGGCGGTCACCGCGAAGCCGCGCAGCAGCCGGGTGCTGGCCAGCGGGGACCAGCCGTGCTGCCGGTCCTGCATGGTGGTGGAGATGCCGTCCACCAAGTCGTCGAGGTGGACTTCGGGGAGCGCGTCGATGCGCGGCCGGAGGTAGATCGTCTCGCCGTCGCGCAGGTCGTAGGAGTCGAGGGTGCGCTCCTCGTCCATCGGTTCGCCGCCGAGGCGTTGCAGCACCCAGCCGCCGTGGTCGATGCCGGTCTCCGCGAGATCGTCGCCACCGTAGCCGAGGACGGCGGGCAGCAGGTCGGCCACGGGGACGTCCGAGGGGACCGCGAGATCGATGGTCCTGGCCGGAGCACGTACGGTCAGGCGGCACAGACCGGCCACCTGGTTATCAGTCATCGAGCTGGCTCACGTTTCTTCCGGTTGCATTTCCTAGGGAATTCCCTGGTTACGTCCGAACGGGCTGCCGTGGTAACGGAGTTGAGGTGCGACACGGCCGTATGTGTGGGTCACGGCGGTCTCTGGGTGGAAGCACATTACTGGCTGCACCCTCGAACTGGTATACCGGGCATGCATAGTGTTCTTCCGGTCGTCAGTGCGGACGCGTCGTCGCGCCCACGGACCACATGCGTTTCCCTCCACCGACGTTGTTTTCGCCCCTGAGGAGACCGTTCGTTGAGTGTGGTCCTGTTCCGCCGCCCGGCCCGTCGGCGCGGCCCCGAAATGCCCGACGGCGAGCTGAAGCTGCAGGAGCCCCCCACACTGCCCGAGGTGGTTCCGGACAGCTCCGCCATCTGGACCTATCTGCCCATGGCGCTCATGTCGGTGTCCATGATGCTGATGTTCATGAGACCGGGCATGAGCGGCGGCGGCAGCAGCCACTTCATGTACCTGGCCATGGGTCTGATGGTGCTGTCCTCGGCCGCCATGATGCTCGGCCAGATGATGCGCAAGACCAGCGAGCGCAAACAGCGCCTGAAGGGCGAGCGCCGCGACTACCTGCGCTATCTCACCCAGATCCGGCGCAAGGTGCGCACCGCCGTGGCCGATCAGCAGAAGGCGCTGGCGTGGCGGCACCCGCCGCCCTCGGCCCTGTGGTCGCTGGCGGGCACCACCCGGCTGTGGGAACGCCGCCCGCAGGACGAGGACTTCGGCGAGATCCGGGTGGCCGTCGGGGAGCAGAAGCTCGGGCTGCGGCTGACGCCCACGGCCACCACCCCGGTCGAGGACCTGGAGCCGCTGACGGCGCACGCGCTGCGCAGCTTCATGCGGGCCTACTCCACCGTGCCCGAGCAGCCCATCGCCATCTATCTGCGGGCCTGGGCGCGGGTGCTGTTCCGGGGCGACGAGGAGCGGATACGTTCCCTCGCCCGCGCGATCGTCGCCCAGCTGGCCACCTTCCACGCCCCGGACGACGTGTGGGTGGCGGTGTGCGTGTCGGACGAGCGGCGCGCGGACTGGGAGTGGGTGAAGTGGCTCCCCCACAACCTCCACCCCCAGGAGAACGACGGCGCCGGGCCGGCCCGGATGTTCGTCTCGGCCCTCAACGAGCTGGAGGACCTGCTCGGCGCCGAGTTCCTGGAACGGCCCTCGTTCGACCCCGACGCCTCGACCGGGCGTGACGAGCCGTTCACCGTGATCGTGGTGGACGGCGGAGCCGTCCCCGGCCGGCACCGGCTGGACGGGGCGGGCTTCCGCAACTGCGTCGTGCTCGACCTCACCGGCGCGCTGAGCTGGCGCCCGGGCCGGGTCACCCTGCGGTTCGACGTCGGCGAGGACTCCTTCGGACTGGTCCGCACCGACCGCGAGCGCAAGGAGCAGACCACCCGGCTCGGCCGCCCCGACACCTTCGGGCCGGTCGGCGCCACGGCCCTGGCCAAGCGCCTCGCCCCGTACCGGATGGGCATGGGCGGCGACACCGCCGAGCCGCTGTCCTCGGACGTCGAGCTGACCACCCTGCTGGGCATCTCCGACCTGTACCGCCACGACCCGGACACCCTGTGGAAGCAGGCCACCGGGTCCAACCGGCTCAAGGTGCCGATCGCGGTCGGCCCCGACGGCACCCCGGTGGAGCTGGACATCAAGGAGTCCGCGCAGGGCGGCACCGGGCCGCACGGCATGCTCATCGGGGCCACCGGCTCCGGCAAGAGCGAACTGCTGCGCACCCTGGTGCTGTCGCTCGCGCTGACCAACTCCTCCGAGACGCTCAACTTCGTCCTGGTGGACTTCAAGGGTGGCGCCACCTTCCTCGGCCTGGACGAACTGCCCCACACCTCCGCGGTCATCACCAACCTCGCCGGAGAGGCCGCGCTGGTGGGCCGCATGCAGGACGCCCTGCACGGTGAGCTGATCCGCCGCCAGGAGCTGCTGCGCTCCGCGGGCAACTACACCTCCGCCCTGGACTACGAGAAGGCGCGGGCCTCGGGCACCCCGCTGGAGCCGCTGCCCAGCCTGTTCGTGATCGTCGACGAGTTCAGTGAACTGCTCGCCGCGCACCGTGAGTTCATGGAACTGTTCGTGATGATCGGACGGCTCGGGCGCAGCCTCGGCGTCCATCTGCTGCTCGCCTCGCAGCGGCTGGACGAGGGGCGGATGCACCAGCTGGAGAGCCATCTGTCGTACCGCGTCGGGCTGCGCACCTTCTCCGCCATGGAGAGCCGCGGTGTGCTCGGTGTGCCCGACGCCTACCAGCTGCCGCCGCAGCCCGGCAGCGGCTACCTCAAGTCGGGTGTGGAGGCGCTGACCCGGTTCCGCGCCGCGTACGTCTCCGGCCCGTACCAGCAGCGGCGCAGCCGGGCCAACCAGGCCCGGGTGGCCAGCCAGACGGTGCCGTGGACTTCCGGCTACGTGGTGCCCCGCCAGCTCCCCGACGTACCCGAGCCCGAGCCGGAGCCGGAGGAGGAGACCAGCGACACGCTGCTGTCGGTGGCCGTGGACCGGCTGCTGGGCGCCGGGCCCCCCGCCCACCAGGTGTGGCTGCCGCCGCTGGACCTGCCCGCGACACTGGACCAGGTACTGCCGCCGCTGACGCCCGATCCGGAGCTGGGGCTGACCACGGTCGGCTCGCCGCTGCGCGGGCGGCTGACGGTGCCGATCGGTATCGTGGACAAGCCCTTCGAGCAGATGCGCGACCTGCTGACCATCGACCTGTCGGGGGTCGGCGGCCACCTCGCCATCGCGGGCGGTCCGCAGAGCGGCAAGAGCACCATGGTGCGCACCATCCTGACCGCGCTGGCCCTCACCCACACCCCGCGCGAAGTGCAGTTCTACTGCCTGGACTTCGGGGGTGGCACACTGGCGCCGCTGGCCGGGCTGCCGCACACCGCCGGGGTCGCGGCACGGCTGGACTCCGAGCGGGTGGGCCGTACGATCTCCGAGGTCACCTCGCTGCTGGCGGACCGCGAGCGGTTCTTCCTGACCCACGGCATCGACTCGATGGGCACGTACCGCCGCCGCCGGGCCGCGGGCGAGTTCGCGGACCAGCCGCACGGCGATGTGTTCCTCGTGATCGACGGCTGGTCCACGGTGCGCCAGGACTACGACCGCAACATCCAGACGTTCGCCTCCATCGCCGCCCGCGGCCTGAACTACGGCATCCACCTCATCGTGACCACCGCCCGCTGGGTGGAGCTCACCGCGGCGGTGCGCGACCAGGCCGGCACCCATCTGGAGCTGCGGATGGGTGACGCCATGGACTCCGAGATCGACAACCGCCGCGCCTCCACCGTGCCGCGCATCCCGGGCCGCGGGCTCACCCGGGAGGGCAAGCTGCACTACCTCACCGCACTCCCCCGCATCGACGGGACGGAATCGGCCGAGGACCTGTCGGACGGGGTTTCCGGTCTGGTGTCGGCCATCAAGGAGAGCTGGCCGGGCCCGGCGGCCCCGCGGGTGCGGATGCTGCCGACGGAGCTGCCCGCCGCGCAGCTTCCCCCGGCCGGGGGCGACTTCCGGGTGCCGATCGGCCTGGAGGAGGAGCGGCTGAAGGTCGTCTGGCACGACTTCAGCGAGAGCCCGCACATGGTCGTGGTGGGCGACACCGAGTGCGGCAAGACCAACCTGCTGCGGCTGATGGCCAAGTCCATCATGGACCGGTACACCCCCGCCGAGGCGCAGATCGTGCTCGTGGACTACCGCCGTGACCTGGTGGAAGCGGTGCCGGAGGAATACCGGCTCGGCCACGCGGTGTCCATGGACGCCCTGAAGGACATGATCGAGGGGACCGCCCGGGCCGTACAGACGCGGGTGCCGGGCCCGGACATCGCCCCGGGCCGGATGAAGCAGGCCGACTGGTGGCCCGGGCCGCGGCTGTTCATCCTGGTCGACGACTACGACATGCTGGGCGCCGGCATCGGCAACTCGCCGTTCGACCCGCTGCTCAACCACCTCGCCCTGGGCTGGGAGGTCGGGCTGCACGTCATCGTCACCCGCTCCGCCAGCGGCGCCGGGCGCGGGCTGAACGAGATGCTCCTGCGGCGGCTGCTGGAGGTCAACACGCCCGCCTTGCTGATGTCCTGCCCGCCCTCGGAGGGCTATCTGCTGGGCAACGTCAAGGGCCGGAACCTCAACCCCGGGCGGGCCATCCGGGTCGCCCGCCGCAAGACCACTCAGGTCCAGACGGCGCTCGTGGACACGTCGGCCACGTAAGTCGAGCAAGAGGAGTAAAACCCGTAAGCGATTCCGCCCCCGACGCGCGGCACCGAATATCTAGGGAAATCCCCAGAACGCCTCTAGGGGATTTCCCAGAAATTCGCGGGGGAGATCATGCGCGCGCCGGGTGTTCTCAGACCCCCGGCCGGTCCTCCTGGCCCGCCGGGCGCCATCCCCGGGCCCGGCCGCGCGGGATCACCACCGCCGCGGCCGCCACCAGCAGCACCACTCCGCCGCCCGCGCCCGCGATCAGCAGCGCACGGTTGAGCGGCTGCGGGGAGGCGGCCGGGGGAATCTTCGCGGGGGCCGGACGCGGGGTGGCGCCCTGCCGGTCGGTGAGGACGGTGGTCAGCGCCGCGTACGGGTCCAGCCGCGGCGGGACCGCCGGATAGGCCGCCGCGACCAGCTGGCGGGACACCTGGGCGGCGCTCATCCGCGGGTGCCGCGAACGCACCAGCGCCGCCGCCCCGGCGACGTTCGCCGCCGCCAGCGAGGATCCCGAGCCGATGAAGTGGCCGGGGCCGCTCGGACCGACGCTGACCGCCACGTCCCCCGGCGCCGCCAGGTCCGCCCCCTGCTTCTCCGGCGCGTTCTCGGGACGGGTGCCGTCCGGGCCGTAGTCCATGACCGACAGCACCCCGGGCGCGGCCGCGGGCCAGTACCAGGGCGCGGGCTCGGCAGGCTGGTTGGTCTCCGGGTCGTCGGGCATCGCGTCCGGGGCGAACGGGGCCACGACCAGGGCGTCGTGGCGCGTCGCGTACGCCACGGCGGCCGTCAGCACGGCCCTCCCTGTGGGCACCGCGCGCCCCATGTAGACGACCTTCGCGCCGCCGTCGACCGCGGCCCGGATCCCGTCCGCCAGCCGCTCCGCCGTGGGGTTGCCGCGGGAGTCCGTACCGCGCACCGCGAGGATCCGCGCCTCGGGCGCCGCGCCCGCCACGCCCGAGCCCTTGCCGGGCGCGGCGGCGATCAGACCGGCGGCGAAACTGCCGTGCCCCACGCAGTCGGTGCCCGCGCCGCCGACCGCGGTGACCCGGCCGGTCAGGGCGGGGATGTCCGTACCGACACCGGTGTCCACCACTCCCACGGTCACGCCGTGGCCGTCCGCCAGCTGCCAGCTGCGCCTGAGGCCCAGCGCCTGCCGCGTCCACGGCTCGTCGCGGGCCGTCTCGCCGGACGCCTTGGTACACGGCGTGTCGGGCGCCAGGACGGACGGGATGACGGGCAGTTCGACGGAGTCCGCGGCGGCGGGGGGAGCCTGGGCGGCCACGGGTGCCGTGGTCAACAGGGCGGCGGCCACCGCCCGCGCCACCGTACGGCGATGAGAACGAGCACGTCGCATGGCGCGCACAATACGCGCAGGACATCACCACGCGGTAACGTGCCTCGGGTACCAACTGCCGTGCCTTGTCCGGGAAGTGGGTCAGCGGCCGGTCCTGCGGACCGGCGCCGAAGACACCTGGATGAGGGCGCCGCGGTTCCCGTAGCCTTTCCCTCACGTGCTCGTTCCTCTCCCCCGGCTTCCAGCGAGCCCAGGGGCTTCGTTCACCGAGGGCAGGCGGCGGCATCACATCGAGGAGGTCCCAGCGTGTCACGGCAGTTGCTCACGGTCGGTCCGGACCAGCCGGAGGGCTTCCGCACGATCGGCGAGGCCCTGGAGAAGGCGCGCGCGGGAGCGGTGATACGTGTCCGGCCCGGCCGTTACCGCGAGAACCTCACGGTCCGCACGCGCATCACCATCGCCGGTGACGGGGAGCGCGGCAGCGTGGAGATCTGTCCGCCGCGCGGCACGGCCGTGGTGCTCGTCGCGGACGCGGTGATGCTCACCGACCTGACCCTGCGCGGCGGCAACGAGGACCTGCCCGTGGTGGACGCGCCCCGTGGCCAGGTGGCCATGGACGGCTGCACCGTGGTGGGTTCGGGCTGGACGGCCGTCCTCGCCCGCGAGAACGGCTCGGTGGCCATCCGGGACTGCCGGATCTCCAACCCCGAGGGCGCGGGGGTCGTGGACACCGCGCCCACCGGCAGCGTCGTCGCCGACTCCGTCTTCGAGCACCTGGGCACCTCCGCCATCGTCCTCGGCGAGCAGGCCCGCACCACCGTCCGCGGCTGCCGGGTGCGTGACGCCCAGGGCAACGGCATCCTCGCCAACGGCGAGGCGCAGGGCCGGGTGGAGGACTGCGACGTGTCCGGCACCGAGAAGCCCTCCATCGCCCTCGAAGGCAAGTGCTCCACCCATGTGCTGCGGGCCCGGGTGCACGACACCTCGGTCGGCGTCTACATCACCAGCAGCTCCCGGCCCACCCTCGAAGAGGTCACGGTCAGCGACACCACCGGCCCCGGCATCGTCCTGTCCTCCGGTGCCGACCCCGAGCTGCTGCGGTGTGTCACCTCCCGCACCAAGGGCAACGGACTCGCCGTCACCGAGCGCTCCCGGGGCACCTTCCAGGACTGCGAGTTCGACACCGCGACCGCCCCCGCCATCCGGGTCATCGGATCCAGCGCGCCCCTGCTCACCGGCACCACCGTGCGCGACTGCGCCGACAAGACCGCGTCCGTACTGCTGGCCGAGGGGTGCTCGGCGGAGTTCGACCGGCTGGAGGTGGCCGACGCCGCCGGGGTCGGCATCTCCATCCGTACCAACGCCAACCCGCTGCTGGCCCGGGCGCGGGTGGCCGACGCCCGCGGGCATGGCCTGGAGGTGGCCGAGGACGGGCGCGGGCGGCTGGAAAACTGCTCGGTCGAGAACGCGGAAGGCGCAGGAATCCGCATAGCCGACGGCGGCGCCCCCGACATCCGCGACTGCGCGGTGCGCAAGACGGCCCAGGCCGGGATCTCGGTCGGCTCCGGGGGCCGCGCCACCCTCAGCGACTGCGAGGTCCGCTCCGCCGCCACGTCGGCCCTGCACGTGGAGGGCGGCGGCGAGTTGACCGCGCACCGCCTCCACCTGGCCGAGTCCGGCGCACACGGCGTCCTGCTCGCCGAGGGCGGCCGGGCCACGCTGGAGGCGTGCCAGGTCACCGGCAGCACCGGCGACGGCATCCGGGTCGACAGCGCCGAGAAGGTCACCCTCACCGGCTGCACCACCCGGGACAACCGTGGCGCCGGTCTCAAGCAGTCCCGCCCCAGCGACCGTCTCACCGTCGAGGGGCTGGACAGCGACGGCAACGCCGCAGAGGACGCCTGGGGCGAGAGCGCCGGGGGAACCGGCGCCGAGACAGCCGCGGGAGGCGGGGCGAAGAAGCCGGAAGGCCCGCTGGAGGAGCTGGAGTCGCTCATCGGCCTGGCCGATGTCAAACACCAGGTCCGCACGCTCATCAACCTCAACCAGCTCGCCCAGCGCCGCGCCAGCCTCGGCATGCCCGCCCCGCCGATGAGCCGCCACCTGGTCTTCTCCGGCCCGCCCGGCACGGGCAAGACCACCGTAGCCCGGCTCTACGGCGGCATCCTCGCCGACCTCGGCGTCCTGCGCTCCGGCCATCTGGTGGAGGTCTCCCGGGCCGACCTCGTCGCCCAGATCATCGGTGGTACGGCCATCAAGACCACCGAGGCGTTCACCGAGGCGCTGGGCGGTGTTCTGTTCATCGACGAGGCGTACACCCTGCTCTCCGACGGCAAGGGCTCCGGTGCCGACTTCGGCCAGGAGGCCATCGACACCCTGCTGAAGCTCATGGAGGACCACCGTGACGACGTGGTCGTCATCGCCGCCGGATACACCGACCAGATGACCACCTTCCTCAGCTCCAACCCCGGTCTGGCCTCCCGGTTCACCCGCACCATCGAGTTCGCCAACTACTCGGTGGACGAGCTGGTCACCATCACCGAGTCCATGTGCGGGACGCACCGGTACGAACTCGACCCCAGCACCCTGGACGCCCTCGCCCGTCTCTACGAGCGGATGCCGCGCGACTCCACGTTCGGCAACGGCCGTGCGGCGCGCCGGGTGTTCGAGGAGATGGTCGACCGGCAGGCGTTCCGCCTCGGGTCGATGGCCAACCCGGCCGAGGCGGACCTCACCCTGCTGGTGCCCGAGGACGTCGCCGACGACGCCGCCGTCAGCGGCGCGGACGGCCCCCGTAACTCCAAGGACCTGCTGGCCGAGCTGGACGCCATGGTCGGCCTCAACGCGGTGAAACACGAAGTGACCGACCTGGTCAACCTGTTGCAGGCCACCCGGCAGCGGCAGGCCGCCGGGCTGCCCACCCCGAAGATCAGCCACCACCTGATCTTCTCCGGCCCGCCCGGCACCGGTAAGACCACCGTCGCCCGGCTCTACGCGGACCTGCTGCACTCCCTCGGCGTCCTGAACACCGGCCAGCTGGTGGAAGTGGCCCGCGCCGATCTGGTCGGCCGCTACGTGGGACACACCGCGCAGCTCACCAAGGAGGTGTTCGAGCGCGCCTTCGGCGGGGTGCTGTTCATCGACGAGGCGTACACCCTCACCCCCGAGGGCGCGGGTTCCGACTTCGGCCAGGAGGCCGTGGACACCCTGCTCAAACTCATGGAGGACCACCGCGACGAGGTCGTGGTCATCGCCGCCGGATACACCGAGGAAATGCGCCGCTTCCTGGCCTCCAACCCCGGTCTGGCCTCGCGCTTCAGCCGCACCGTCGAGTTCGAGCACTACAACTCGGAGGAGCTGGTCGGCATCATGAACACCTACGCGGCCAACTCCGGCTACGACTGCCCCGAGGAGACCCTGGCGGCGCTGCGCGCACACGTGGAACTCATCCCCCGCGACCGCTCCTTCGGCAACGCCCGCACCGCCCGCCAGCTCCTGGAGGCGATGATGACGCGGCAGGCCCGGCGCATCGGCACCATGGCCGCGCCCGGTCTGGAGGACCTGCGGCTGCTGCTGCCCGACGACCTGCCGGCGGGCTCCGCGCAACCCGCCGGCTGATCGGCGCCGCCGCTACGAGGAGGCCGTCTCCGCGGAGACGGCCTCCGTGTCCTGCCTGTCGTTCCCCGGGTCGGTGGCCAGGATGAACTCGTACAGGTCCTCGTGGGTCATCCCCCGGCTACCGGCGTCGACCTTGGCGTTCCACACCTCCACCAGGTCCAGATGCTCGCGCCAGGCCGCCCGGTTGCGCATGATGTCGCGCCGGTAGGTGGTCAGGTCCATGGTGGCGAGGTTCCAGGAGTCGGGGCCGCCGCACAGGGTCTTCTCACGGATGCCCACCGAGCCCTGGTCGAGCGCGGCCGGGAAGGTGGCGCACACCATCGGGCGGTGGACGTACGCGCCGCAGCGGGCCTTGCCCGGGGCGATCTCCATCAGGAGCACACACCCCTTCGTATCCGGCCGGTGCAGGAGGTGGAGGTCGTACAGCGGACCGCCGGGCCGGAAGCGGAAGTCGCTGTTGTCCTCCTCCTTGCCCTCCTTCAGGTAGACGAACTCCCTGGGGTGGAGGGCCATTCCGGACGCCAGCCTGCGGACGTCCGCGACGGTCACATGGACGTTGTACTCCCGGCAGCAGCGGCCACCGCAGTCGGCGCAGCCCGCCAGGTTCGCTCCGGCGCCGTTCACGCGACCACGTCCTCGGGCCAGGGTGTACCGGCTTCGCGCGCGGCCTGCGCCTCCAGCAGATATCGCTGGAAGTCCTCGACGTCCGGCGGGCTTTCCGCTTCTGCCGCCAGTGTGTTCCAGCGGGCGACCAGCTCGAACCAGTGGTCCCGGTCGGCGGTCCACTGGCGCTCCGCCTCCGCCAACTCCTCCTCGTCGAGCCGGTGTTCAGGCCCGTCCTGCCGCTCGGCCTTGCTCCCGGGCTGCGAGGGGAACATGCGGCAGGACACGGGCGCGAGTTCGCCGAGCCCGCAGCGGCCGGTCCCCTCCAGGGTTTGGATGTGGAAGACGCAGCCATGGGCGGCATTGGCCACCCGGACGTTCACCCGTCGCCGCGCGTTGTCCAGCACCACCCCGGTCGGATCGTTGGCGGCGGCCGGCGCGGTCTGGGTGAAGTGCCACGGCTCAAGGGCCAGGGTACGGGCGATACGGACGAGATCCGCACCGGTGACGTAACGCGGCCCGCGATAACACAGCGCCTTCGCTCGGGAGGTCTGCCATCGGGCCTCGGGGCCCGCCATGCTGTGCACTGTCAATCCATCGTCCCCTTCGAACAGGGCGGAGCGAAAGGCCTATCAACGTAGTCGCCCGTGAGCGTAGCCCAGCAGATCTGGGGATCTCCCTCGAAAATCCCGTACCGGGACGCCGGTCAGCCCCGGGCGACCGCGATGCTGCCCTTGAGGCGTTCACCGGCCTCGTAGACCATGTACGGCACTCCCCCTTCGGTGCCGAAGCTGGGTGCGGCGCTGCGGCCGTTGTCGGGCGCGCCGTTCGCGGAGTCGTAGAAGCGGCCGAGGTGGCGGCGGAGTGTGAAGTCCTTCCCGACCTCGGTGATCATGAGGTCGCCGCCGCTCTCCTTGTCCTTGTTGTAGACGACGAAGGCGCTGCCGCCGCGGGTCAGCAGGTGCGGGCCGCCGACGTTGACGGCGGACACGTCGGTGTGGCGGACGAGGGCCTTCTGGTCGAAGGTCCAGGTGCGGCCGTCGGCCGACCAGCCCCAGTGGATGTCCCGGTGGTTGGTGGTGTTGTTCAGCATGAACAGCATCACGTAGTGGGCGTTCTTCGCGGGCAGCTCGTACGGGAAGACCCGGGCGTACGAGGTCTCATTGGTGCCCGCGGGCAGCATGGACGCGGTGAGGACCACCTTGTCGTAGGTGAAGTTGACGCCGTCCTTGGAGCGGGCCAGCCGCGTCGTGTGGTTCTCGCCGTGGAAGTAGAGCCACATCTCCTTGGCTCTCTCGTTCCACATCACGTGCGGGGAGGAGACGTGGGTCACGGAGTAGTGGGGCGCCCAGTGGTTCGAGACGATCGGGTTGTGCGGGTACTCGGTGAAGGGCCCTTCGATGTGGTTCCCGTAGGCGAGGCATATCCCGCCGGGCGCGTCGTGCGGCGCGTAGTAGAGGTAGTAGCGGCCCAGCGGCGCGGACACCCGCCCCTGGGCGCCCCGGATGCACGGGAAGATGATCTCGCCGGTGGGGTTGTACTTGAGCTGCCCGGGCGTCAGGAGGGTCTTGACGTAGCGGTAGTCGGGGAAACCGCCGGGGGCAGCGGCCGGGGTGGCGGCGAGCGCCGGGGAGGCCGTCGTGCCGACGGCGAGCGCGGCCGTGGTGGCGGCGGCCGACGTGAGGAGGATGCGGCGGCTGGGGTGCTGAGGCTCGTGCATGAAAGTGCTCCGTCCCGTACGTGGAAGGGGGTGCATGCCGGAGATGAGCGGTCAGAGGGCGGTGGCGGCGGTGACGCAGAAACCGCCGAGGGCGACGAACCAGACGTACGGCAGGGTGCGCGCCATCACCTGCTGGGGGCCGACCCCCGCGTACTGCGCGCTCCACACGGTCTGGGTGCTGGTGGGGTCGGCGACGCCGAACACCTGGTTGTAGGAGGCGGTGATGCCGAGGACGGCGGCGGCCGGGTAGATGCCGGTGGCGATGAGGACGCCCGCGATACCGGCGCCCAGGCCGTACACGTTGAGCGGTCCGCGGTACAGGCACAGCGGCACCAGCACCGTGAAGACCGCGACGAACAGCACCGGATTCTGCGGGCTGACCGCCTTGACGAGGGGTTCGAGCGCGTCCACGGCGCCGGGGAGCTTGACCGCGGCGAGCAGGATGCCGATGGCCACGAACAGCGTGATGGGCGCGGCGGCCACCTCGAACCCGCTGTACAGGGTGCGCAGCAGCCGCCGGTTCATCTCGCGTGGGCGGGTGGTCGTCACGAGCGCGTAGAGCACCCCGGCGAGCAGCGAGGGGATGATCGCGATCTCGAAGCCGAGCGCCAGCACGAGGGGCACGACCGGGGTGAGCAGCGCGTACCACGGGGCGTCGCCGAGCCGGGCGCGCCGCTCGGCGGCTTTGGTGCGCGGCGCCTCGGTGCGGAAGGCCCAGGCGTGTTCGACCCCGCGCCTGCGGGACTCGACGAGGACGAACATGACGGCGGCGAACAGCGCGAACGGGAAGAGCCTGATCATGAAGTCGCGCACCTCGGAGACCGGCAGGTCCAGGGCGCTGGAGAAGAACTGCCACACCGGCAGCTCGAAGGGCATCCCGGCGGCGAGGCCCATGAGGATGGTCCCGGCGGCGGTCACCTTGGGGATGCCGACGGCGATCATGGCGGGGATGCCGATGATGCCCGCGAGCATCGCCGCGGGCGCGGAGCCGGTCACGGTGCCGATGAGGGTCGAGACGATCAGCACGCCGAGCGCGACGACCGTGGGCCGGTCCCCGCCGAACTCGACTATCTTGCGGACGAGGGTCCCGGCGATGCCGGTCTCGTCGAGCAGTTTTCCCAGCCAGGAGCCCAGCAGGATCGCGATCATCGTCGCGGCGAGCGTGGGGGCGCCCTCCTGGAGGACCGTGTCGAAGACGCTGTTCTTGCCGGTGACCGGGGCGCCCGAGACGAAGGCGATGACCACGCCGAGAAGGACGAGCGCGAAGGCGGTGGGGAGTTTCTTGGTGAGGATCGCGGCGACACCGGCCGCCATGATGATCAGGATGACGATGCCCATGACCTACTTCTCTCTTGCCGGTGCGACCGGCACGTCTCTTGCCGGTGCGGCTGACGCGGCCAGGGCGGCGGACAGCAGGAGCGGGCTGCGGCCCAGGCCGCAGACGGATTGCGCGTAGGCGTGCGCGGCGAGTTCCTCGGCGCCCGCGACGTGCGCGAGGATCCGCAGGCGCCCGAGGCGCAGCGCGGTGTGGCCCAGGGCCTCCCTGAGCGCGGTGCGCCCGGGGCCGTGGTGGAGCCGTTGGTGGACCGCCTCGTGGGCGAGGGCGGCGGCGCGGACCGAGCCGGGCGGGAACCACTCCCGCCAGCCGTGGGCGGTCACCAGGCGCTCCGCCGCGTCGACGGAGTCCGTGTACAGCTCGACGGTGGGCGGCCGGGAGGTGTAGCGGGCGAGGAGCCCGCACTCCAGGCCGCCTTTACTCTCCACGATGCGGAGCGGGGCGGGCGCCTCGGCGGGGGTCAGTGCGGCGCCGAACTCGGCGGCGGTCGCGGCCCAGTGACGTAGGCACGCGGGGTCGCGGCCCTCGTGCGGCGAGAGCGAGCCGAGGAAACGCGCGCCGTACTCGACATCGTCGACGGCGGCGAGGCCGTCGCGCGTGCGGGTGGCGGCAGGGCGGGCGGTGGCGGGGCGGGCGGTGGCGGGGCGGGTCATGACCGCTCCTCCACGATCGCGACGACGGGCTCGTCGCCGGGGCGGCCCTCCAACTCGGTGCGTGCCAGCGCGAGCAGGGGTTGCGGGTCGAGCACCCCGGAGAGGTCGGCGATGCGGGAGCCGATGAGCAGCCGCAGCGCCGGGGCACGCACGCCGCCGTCGCCGTAGGCGGTGGCCTCGTCCACGAGGGTGGCGAGGGTCTGCTGCGCGGAGCCGACGGTGGTGGTGTCCACCCGGGCGTCGGGGGAGTACAGCCGGACCACGCCATCGGCGTCGACGACGCGCACCGGGTGGCGCACGCCGCGCAGCCTGCGGCGCAGTTCGGTGCCGTAGACGGTGTAGGCGGGGGTGCCCGCGAGGACGTCGACCCGCTGCTCGGGGACCTTGAGGCTCGCGGCGGCCACCCGCAGGCGTTCGGCCTCATCAGCGCGGTGGGCGCGGTCCTGGGTGCGCAGTTCGGTGGCGCCGGTGGCGACGGCTCGCACGGTGTTGGTCTGCGGGTCGACGGTGACCTCCACCTCGACGGCGTCGGCGACGGCGCCCTGGGCGACGACGGCCCGTTCGGCCTCGGAGCGCACCGCGAGGATGTCCTCCTGTCCGGCGCCGGGGATGATCCGCTCGACCTGTTCGCGTACGAGGGCGAGGGCGACTCCGATGGGGCTGATGACCTCGCTGTGGGCGGCGATGCGCCCCTCGTGGCCGGTGGTGGCCGCCAGGTGCGGGGTGACGGAGGCGGCGCCGCCGCCCCCGCCGACGAGCAGGAGGGTGTCCTTGTCGAGGCGATAGTTGTCGATCATGGTGTCGACGACGGTTCCGACCTGGGCGACACCGGCGTCGAGGACCTGGGTGGCGGCGGTGTCGACGTCGGTGCCGAGGGCCGCGGCCAGCGGGGCGAGCGCGGCGCGGGCGACATCGCGGTCGGCGCGCGCGAAGTCGCCCTCGGGGACCCGGCCCAGGGCGTTGGCCGCGCAGGTCAGAGTGAGGGCGTAGCGGCCACCCGCGGCGTCGAGCACGACGTGGTCCGCGGCGTCCTCGGGCAGCGGGCGGGCGGTGGCGAGCCGCGCGCCCGCGAGGTCCTCGGCGGAGGCGAAGCAGGCGTAGGGCAGTCCGGCGATGTGCGCGCTGCGCGGGCCGACGGCGGTGACCTTCTTCCCGCTGAACCGGATCATCGAGCCGCCGCCGACGCCGACGGTGCGCACGTCGAGCGCGGAGAGGTAGGAGCCCTTGCCGAGGAGGGTCGCGTGGCGCACGGCGACCTTGCCCCGCCGTACGACGCTGATGTCGGTGGAGGTGCCGCCGGTCTCCAGGAAGACGCCCTCGCTGACGCGTTCCTCCATGAGCGCCCCGGCGACACCGGCCGCGGGGCCGGAGAGCACGGTCAGCAGCGGGCGGCGGCGCATCTCGTCCAGCGACATGACGCCGCCGTCGCAGCGCATCACCATGAGCGGGGCGGTGACACCGGCTTTGGTGATGGCGGCGTCCACGAGGTCGGCGGTGGCGAACATCTTCGGCAGGATCGCCGCGTTGACGACGGCGGTCCTGCTGCGCTTCTGGAGGCCGTAGAGCGAGGTGATGTCGTGCGCGGCGGTCATCGGCAGGCCGCGCCCGGCCGCCACCTCGCGCACCGCGTCCTCGCCCTCGGGGCGGTCCACGCTGAAGGGCTGTGTGGCGACGAGGACTTGGGCCCCGCCGTGCACCATCTCGTCGACGGCCCTTTCGACGGCGGCCCGGTCCTCGGGGTCGGCGACATGGGCGTAGGCCAGTGGAAGCCGCTTGCCGGGCGTCAGTTCCAGCTTGGCGAGGGAGGCGAGACGGCGGGTGAAGGCCGCCCCGGCCCCGGTGCCGATGCCGAGCAGCCCGACGGTGGCCACATCGCCCTCCAGTAGGGCGTTGGTGGCCTGTGTCGTGCCGTGGGCCAGGAAGGCGACGTCCTCGGGGGCGTGTCCGGTCTGCCGGAGCAGTCGGTCGAGCGCTTCTACGATGCCGTGCGCGACCCCGTCCTCGTGGTGGTGGCTGGTGGGAACCTTCACCTGCCCGGACAGCTCGAGGGTCGTGGCGTCTACGGCCACGGCGTCGGTGAAGGTTCCGCCCACGTCGATGCCGACGCGGATGCGGTGGGTGGTCATGGTCTGGGCACCTCCTTGTGCCTGGGTCGGCGCGTACGCGGGCGCTGGGCTTCAGTAGCCGCGCACCCGCGGCCAGTGCCGTTCGACTCCGGCGCGGTCGAGCAGGGCGGCGAAGGTGTCGAAACGCTTGTCCTCGGCCTGCACCTCGCGCGGTTCGACGCCCTCGTCGAGGCAGTGGGCGGCGAGCGCGCCCGCGACCTCGCCGATGTTCCACTCGACAGGGTGCAGCCGGTAGCAGCCGTTGGTGATGTGGGTGGTGCCGATGTTCTTTCCGGCGGGCAGCAGGTTGCGCGTCCGGCGCGGGATGAGCGCGCCGAGCGGGATCTCGAAGGGCACGGAGCCGATGTCGATGTAGTTGTCGCCGCCGGTCGAAGGGTGCAGGTCGATGCGGTAACTGCCGACGCCGACCGAGTCCCGGTGGCGGGTGCCGCCGGTGGGGCCGACGAGGTCGATCGCCACGTCCCGTTCGGTGACGGTCGTGACGGCCTTGATGCGGCGGGACTCGCGTACGTAGGGGGCCTTGGCGAGACCGTCCTCGGTGCCCGTGACGTCGGGGCGCGGCCGCAGGCCGGGAAAGCCGGTGCCGCCGTCGGGGCGCGGGGCCTCGGTCTGGAGCCAGTACAGGACGGACAGCGACAGCTGCCTCGCCTCGCGCACCGCCGCGGCCGCGGTCTGCTCACCGGCGCCGGTCAGCGGCTTGAGCCAGTAGTCGTTGAGCGGCCAGTTGACGAGCGTGATGTCGGAGTCGAAGGAGCCGTCCCGGTGCAGCTTGCGCGCGAGGATACGGCGGAAGCCGAAGAGTTCCTTGTCCCCGGCGTCGGCGGACTGGTCGGCGCTGACGGCGAGCGGGTCGGTGTCCGGGTTCGGTACGAAGGTGCGCGGCACCGGCTCCAGGCTGCGCGGGTCGGGTGCCAGGAAGCCGAGCAGCGGGCCGGGCCAGAACTCCGGGGTGTAGCCGCGCCAGAAGTCGTAGTCGGCGGGCTTCTCTATCGTGTGGTCCTCTCCCTCGTGGTGGGAGAGCGCGAAGCAGAAGGTGATGCCCTGCTGGTTGAGCGGGTCGGCCTGCTCGGGGGCGTGCGGTTCGCCGAACTCGGCGCGGGATTCGGCACCCAAAGCGTGCTCGACCCCGGCCAGCTCCAGCAGTTCGCCCGTCTCGGTGGCGTCGAGGACGTAGCGGGCGGTGAAGGTGCGTCGGCCACCGCCGCGCAGGTTCTCCAGGGTGACGGACCGTACGGTGTCGCCCTCGGTCCCGGCGGCCACCGGGCGGTGCTCGGTGAGCAGGGTCAGCCGCCCGGAGGAGCGGTGCGGGGCGAGCAGGCCCTCCAACGCGGCCAGCGCGACGCGGGGTTCGGCGCACAGCTTGCTGACGCGGCCCGCGCCGGGGTTGAGGCCGGGCAGCGCGGCGGCCTCGGCGCGCAGCGGGTACCAGGCGCGGTAGTAGTCACGGATGGCCTCGCGCAGCGCGCGGTAGGAGGCGGTGACGCCGAACTGCTCGACCCAGGGGTGCTCGTCCGGCGGGACGGCCTGGGAGGTGAGCTGGCCCCCGATCCAGTCGGTCTCTTCGGTGAGGACGACCGTGCGGCCGGCGCGGCAGGCGGCGAGGGCGGCGGCGACACCGCCGAGCCCGCCGCCGACGACGAGTATGTCGGGTTGGCTGGTCACGGTTCTCCTTCTGCGGAGTTGTGGTGCGGATGACGCGGTCGTACGGGGTGAGGCGGTCGTACGGGGGTGATCCGGCCGTACGGCGTGAGGCGGGTCGTACGGGGTGAGGCGGGTCGTACGGCGTGAGGCGGGTCGTACGGGGTCAGGCGCGGCGGGGCGCGGGGCCCGCCGTGGTGCCGGTCCGGAACGGGCAGACGACGAGGGGTTCGTCCGCCTCCTCCCCCGCTACCAGGGCGGCGAGCAACCGGACGGCGGCGGCGCCGAGTTGGGGGCGGGGGATGTCGAATCCGGTGGGGACCGGTTCGGCCGCGAGATCGGCGGGCGGGCTGCCGAGCAGGGCGAGGCTCAGCTCGCCGGGACAGTCGAGGTCGGCCTCGTCGACGGCGGCACGCAGGGCCCGCCACGCGCCGCCGGTGTCGGTCTCCTCGGCGACCAGGGCGGTCACTCCGTCGTCGAGCCACGCCCGCAGCCGCTCGGGGGAGAGCGTGCGCGCGGGGTCGGCGGTGCGGAAGACCGCCTCGGGACCGGCGGGCAGTCCTGCTTCCTCCAGGCCCTTGAGGAAGCCGTGCTCGCGGTCGGTGGAGGCGGGCGCGTCGTCGTCCTCGCGGACCAGCACGATGCGCCGGTGACCGAGCGCGGCGAGCTGGGCGACGACCTCGCGGCTGGCGCTCACGTAGTCGGCACCGACCCAGGCCAGGCCCTCCAGTTCGTCCCTGCGGCCCACGTGCACGACGGGAAAACCGTCTCCGACCAGGCGCCGCAGCTCCTCGGTGGGCACGTGCCGCCCCAGGAAGAGGCAGCCGTCGGCGAGCCGGACCCGGCTCAGGGCGTCCGGTCCGGTGGCCCCCGCGCCGCCGGAGCTGGAGCCGGTGAAGAGCACGAGGTCGTAACCGCGGGCGGCGGCCTCCCGCTCCACGCCGACCAGGAAGGGGTAGTACGAGTGCTGCACATCCGTGGGGAAGGTCGCGGTAAAGCTGAAGACGCCGAGCAGGTCGTTGCGCGCGGCGGCGAGCCTGCGGGCCGCCGGGTCGGGCACGTAGCCGAGGCTGAGGGCCGCGTCGAGCACCCTCTGCCGCGTCTCCGGCGAGATCGCGGCGCCCTGCTTCTTGCCGCCGAGCACGAGCGAGACCGTGGCCTGCGAGACCCCGGCCAGCCGGGCCACCTCGGCCTGACGCGGCCGTGAGGTGCGGCCCGGGGGCGTGGGAGCCCGCCCCGACCTGGCTCGCTTGCGTGGTTGCTCCACCGGCACTCCCCCTCGGGATGACCCCGCCCTGGTCGTTAATGCGCATTAGTAATGCGCATTAACTGGCACTCTGGGCCTCGGTGAAGCTCACGTCAAGGGTGTGGACGGAGCTGATTCGCCGGACTCCTGCGGCCATCGGATGCTGACGTCCCGCTCGGTGAGGACGTGATCAGGCTCATGTTGGGCGGCGCGTTCAAAATGCGAACGAGCGGTCAGTAGGGTGAAGGCGTCCGCTACCGCACAGTCCGTGATTGTCCAGCGCCGAAGAGGTTCCCATGAGCGACGACTCCGCCGCCCCCGCAGAGCTGACCAACAAGTCCGTGGTCAAGGCGGCGCGATTGTTGCGGGAACTGGCGGCCCAGCCGCAGGGCGGTGCCACCGTGACCACACTGGCGAAGGCCGTGGGGATCTCCCGGCCGACCGCGTTCCGGCTGCTGCTCAGCCTGGAGCAGACCGGTCTTGTGGACCGCATCGACAACAACTACGTACTCGGCTGGGAGCTGGCCCGGCTCGGCCGGTACGCGGATCCGCACTCGGGTGTGGCCCAGCGCGCGCAGCCGCTACTGCAGGAGCTGGCGGACCACCTCAACGAGTCGGTCACCCTGTCCGTCGCCACACCGAACGACGATCTCGAACTGATCGCGGAAGCGTACGGCTCGCACGTCGTCGGCGCGACGCACCAGGGCATGCGCGGTCAGCACTATCCGCTGCACGCCAGCTCGACGGGGAAGGTGCTCCTGGCCGAGCTGGGGCGGGAGCGGGTGTCGGCGCTGCTGCCGGAGCGGCTCGAGGCGTTCACGGAGCAGACGACCACGGACCGGGCCCAGCTGCTGCGGGAGCTGGACCAGGTGCGCGAGCAGGGATACGGGGTCATCGACAACGAGCTGGAGGAGGGCCTTCTCTCGCTGTCGCGGCCGGTGCGCGACCCGGCGGGTGAGCTGATCGCGATCCTGACCGTGAACGGCCCGCGCTACCGCTTCACCCGGGATCGGATCCCCCGCAACCTGGAGCTGATGCGGAGCACGGTGGAGCGGCTCGCGGCCGTGCTGTGGGACGAGACGGACTGAGGAGCACACACGGCGTCAGCGAACCCGCACCCCCGGTCGCAGCCGGTGCAGGCAGCGGCGGGCGAGACTGCGGCTGAGCCCGGTGCGGCGGGCCAGCTCGGCCGCGGTCAGCTTCGTCGTCGCCGTCCCCGCGGACAGCCCGTCCCCGGCGCGGACCGCCTCGACGGACAGGACGGACGCGGCCCGTCGCAGCGCCCAGAGCGGGAGTCCCGGTTCGGGCGCGTCAGTGCGCTGCTCCTCCGTCGGCTCGCCTCGCACGCGTCAGGCCAGGCTCTCGCGGACTTGGCGGGAGACGCGGGTGGCGCTCTCGACGGCGCCGTCGATGAAGCCCGCCCAGACGTTGGCGATGTCGCCGCTCGCGAAGTGCAGCACGCCGGACGGTGCCTGAAGGGCGGCGTGGTGGCCGGTGAACTGGCCGGGGCGCTGGATCAGCCAGGTCTCGCCGGAGTGCTCGTCGGCCATCCAGTCGTGGCCGCCGACCTCCAGCACCTCCAGGTCGTCGCGCCATACCTTCAGCGCGGCGTCGATCGCGTCACGGTCGTTGACGTCGATACGTGTGGCGTCAGCGCCGAAGGCGACCAGTACGGCATCGTTCTCGCCCAGGAACTCGGTGCGGACGACCGACAGCGGGTGATGCTGCGAGGAGTACGCGAAGAACGGCTTGATCGGGCCGCGGACGCGAATCCACGCTTTGGCGCCCTGAGAGGCGGTCTTCTGGCAGGCGGGGACGAGCTTCTCCTCGGGCAGGGCCGGGGTGACGTCGAGGCCGTCGAGGATGTTCTGCCCGAGGGTGACGATCACGCGGCGGGCGCGGACGGTCCGCCCGTGGCTGTAGGAGACGGTTGCCCCGTCGGCGTCGTGGGCGATGGACGTCACCGGGGACGACAGCTTGATCTCGGCGTTGCCGGAAGCCCCCGCGTCCGCCGCGATCGCCGCGACCAGGCCCTTGGTGCCGCCGGCCAGCCGGAAGATGGCGGAGGCCTCGTGCATCAGGTGCCAGGAACCGGCGGAAGCGGCCGTCCAGCGCAGGGCGTTGACGAAGGAGCACTGGTCGAGCGGGGCGTTGAAGTGGCCGGTCCAGGCCGCTTCGTTGGCGTATCTCTCCGCCACCGGCAGGTTCAGCTCGTCGAGCTTCTCCTGGACGGTCCAGGCGTCGGCCTTGGTCAGGTCGGGGTTGCGCAGCGGGTCGTCCGGACGCGGTATCCACGTCATGGTCTCTTCGAGCAGACGGGTCATGCCCGGGTCGATGAGGTTCATGAAGTCGTCCAGGGTGCCGCGCCGAACCTCGTCGCCTGCGAGCCAGAAGGTCTCCTCGGAGCGCGGGCCGCGAGTGACCTCCAGGCCGTACCGGTTGACCTCGGCCCAGACGTGCGGCTGCGTCCAGTGCAGCCAGGTGCCGCCGATCTCCAGGTCCCGGCCGAGGCGGTGGTCGGTCCAGGTGCGGCCGCCGAGGCGGTCCCGCGACTCCAGGACGACGGTCTTCAGACCCTGGCGGCCGAGCTCGCGGGCCGCGACCAGACCTGCGACGCCTGCTCCCACGACCGCTACGTCGACCTGCTCGTGCTGTTCCGTTCCCATGGGTTCCCCTTCCGGGTCGTTCGGTGTGCCGTCAATCCGTTTCGGGTCTCTTGGTGGCGTCCTGCTGCTCAGCTGCTCAATGGGCGGCCGTCTCGGGCTTTCCGTCGACGGTGCGGACGAACCGGAGCGGGTTGTCATCACGCAGCGCGGGCGGGAGGAGTTCCGCCGGGGCGTCCTGGTAGGCGACGGGGCGCAGGAAGCGGCCGATGGCGTAGGGGCCGACCGAGGTGTGGGCGGAGGTGGCGGACGGGTACGGGCCGCCGTGCTGCTGAGCGGCGGTGACGGCGACGCCGGTGGGCCAGCCGTTGAACAGCACCCGGCCCGCCTTGCGCTGAGCCAGCTCGACCAGACCGGCCGGCTGGTCGTCGGGCGCGGTCTGCAGGGTGACGGTAAGGCTTCCCTCCAGCGCCTCCAGGACCTGCGCGGCCAGCACGGTCACGCCCGCCTCGCGCCCGGTGAACATCTCGAAGGTGCCGAGCGGCGCGCCTGCCGCGGCCAGCGCCTCACGGACCAGGGCCGCGGTCGTCGCGGACGTACGAGGGTGTCCCGGGTGCGCCTTGAGAAGGACGGGGCAGCCTGCCGCGAGCGCGGAGGCGGTGTCCGTACCGGCGACCGAGAACGCGAAGGGGAAGTTGCCGCCCGCGAACACCTCGACCGGGCCCGACGGGACGAGCTGGCGGCGGAGTTCGGGGCGCGGCGGGGTCGCGTCCTGGTCGGCGTGGTCGATGGTGACGCCGAACGGGGCGCCGTCGACGGCGTACTCGCCGTACGAGCGCAGCTGGCCCGAGGTGCGCTTGACCTCGCCGGAGAGCCGGGCGTGGCCGAGTCCGGTCTCACGGTCGGCGAGAGCCACCAGGTGATCGGCGTTCTCGTCCAGGGCGTTCGCGACGGCGGTGAGCGCTGCGGCCCGCTCGCGCGGGGTGAAAGCGGCCCAGACGGGGGCGGCCTCGGCGGCCAGCGCGAGCAGGGACTCGAGTTCGGCTGCCGGGGTCTCGGGTTCGGCGGGCTGGGGGTGGTTCACGGGAGTCCTTCGGCGATGCGGGGCCCGGGTCGTCGAAACGGCCCGGGACGTGTGCGGGGTGCGGGGTGCGGTACCGGACGCGGTGGTGCCCGTTTCGGTGCGGGCTCAGGCCGGGACCGGAGCGCGGTAGCCACCGAGCCTGCCCTTGTGGAAGACGAGCGGATCGGTGAAGCCACCGTCCATGCGCAGGACGCGGCCGATGACGATGACGTGGTCGCCGCCGTCCAGCTCCTGCTCGATCTCGCAGTCGATCCAGGCCGAGGCGCCGAGGAACTGCGGGGAGCCCTCTGGCGACGGCACCCACTCCACGCCCTCGAATTTGTCGCCGGACTTGCGCGAGAGCGCCTTGCAGACGTCCGTCTGATGCTCGGCCAGGACGCTTGCGCTGAACCGGCCGCCGGTGCGGATCCTGGGCCAGCTGGTGGAGGAGCGGTCGACGCTGAAGGTCACCAGCGCCGGTGTGAGGGAGAGCGACTGGAAGGTGCCGACGATCATCCCGGCGGGCCGGAAGGTCTCCGCCTCGACGCCGGTGATCGCGACCACTCCGGTCGGCAGGTGTCCCATCACGTCGCGGAAGGCCCGCTGGGCGACGGCGGTCTCGGCAGAGGCCGAGGCGGAGGAGGCGGCCGGGGCGGAGGCGCCGGTGGCCATGGAGGTGGCGGTGGCCATGGAGGTGGCGGTCATGACAGCGATCCCTTCGACATCGTCGTGCGCGGGGCGGAATTGAGGAGTGCGGGACGGCGGTCCGTGCGGACGGACCGCCGAGGAGTTCAGCTCGCGAAGTCGGCGCTGGTGCCGGGCGCGGCGGCGCGGATCTTCGAGGCCGGGTGGCCGTCGAGCGTGTGGCACCTGCCGACGCCGTAGAAGGACTCGCGCAGCGTGGCGGCATCCTTGTCGTACTCGGTGCGGGCCAGGCCCTCGTCGCGCAGGACGGGGAGCGCCAGCTCGATGAAGTCCTGCCAACCGCCGGGCTTGGTGGCGTAGGAGAGGTTGAAACCGTCGACGTCGGCGACCTCTCGCCACGTGCGCATCTCGGCGGCGACCGTCTCCGGCGAACCGACGATCACGGCGCCGCTGCCGCCGATGCCGATGAACTCGGCGACCTGTCGGGTGGTCCACTTCCGGTCCGGGTCGGCCTTCGTGAACATCTCGACCATCGAGCGGCTGCCCTCGACATCCACGTACTCCAGCGGCATGTCGGGGTCCGCGCCCGACAGGTCGATGCCGGTCCAGCCTGCGAAGCGGGCCAGCGCGCCGTCGTAGGAGACGTTGCGGACGTGCTCCTCGTACGCGGCGTGTGCCTCGGCGTCCGTCGGGGCGACGATGACGGTGAGCAGCGCGAGGACCTTGACCGAGCGCGGGTCGCGGCCCGCCTCGGCGACCGCGGCGCGGATCTTGTCGACGCTGCGGCGGGTCATCTCGGGCGTCATCGTGTTGACGAAGACGGCCTCGGCGTTGGCGGCGGAGAACTTCATGCCTCGCGAGGAGGTACCTGCCTGGAAGAGCATCGGGGTGCGCTGCGGGGACGGCTCGCACAGGTGGATGCCGGGGACGTCGAAGTACTCGCCCTTGTGCCGTATGGAGTGGATGTGGGCCGGGTCGATGTAGGTGGCGTTCGCGGCGTCGCGGACCACGGCGTCGTCCTGCCAGGAGCCCTCCCACAGCTTGTAGACGACCTCCATGTATTCGTCGGCCATGTCGTAGCGCTGGTCGTGCGGGATCTGCTTCGACAGGCCGAAGTTACGGGCGGCGGCGTCGCTGTACGAGGTGACGATGTTCCAGCCCACCCGGCCGCTGGTGAGGTGGTCCAGGGTGGAGAAGCGGCGGGCCAGTGAGTACGGCGCCTCGTAGGTGAGCGAGGCCGTGACGCCGAAGCCCAGGTGACGGGTGTGCGAGGCCATCGCCGAGATCAGCAGCGTCGGGTCGTTGATCGGGAACTGGGCCGCGTCCCGGAACGCCGCGTCCGGGCTGCCGCCGTAGACGTCGTGGTAGCCGACGTTGTCCGCGAAGAAGATTCCGTCGAACCGGGCCTCCTCCAGCATCTTCGCCGTGTCCGTCCAGTAGCTCAGGTCCGTGTAGCGGAAACCCTTGTCTGCGGCGTCCCGCCAGGATCCGGCCGTCAGGTGAGCGGGGGCGCAGATGTCGAAGGCGAAAAGCTTCAGGGGCTGTGTGCTCATGGTGTCCCTCCCGGAGCGCCGTGATGACGTTCAATTTTCGAACGTCACGTTCATAGTGAGAGTGACTGGCGAGTCCGTCAAGTCGCCAGGGACAGCAAAAACGAGCCCCCAGCCTCGCGCACACCCTCTTGACGCGCTCCGGAGCCCATGGAAGTTTTCGGTCGGCAGACCACGTGATTAATGAACGTCACGTTCGGAATGAACGTTTCGGGACGGCCCCGCCACCCTTCTCACCGGCGTGCGCGTACCGACGTTCCCGCAGCACCGACCCCTCATCTCCAGCGGCTGACGCCCGCCCGCCCCCCCAGGAAGCGAGCCCATGCAGCACGACCTGATCGAGATGGCTGACGCCATCGAGGCCGCCCGCCAGGCCCACAAGGCGATACGGCCGATCACCGACGCCCGCCCCGACCTCACCCTCGCCGACGCGATGGCCGTGCAGCAGCACAACGTCCGCCGCCGCGTCGCCGACGGCGACCGCCGCGTCGGCTACAAACTCGGCAACATCGCCAAGGTCATGCAGGACGCCTTCGGCGTCGGCCAGCCCGACTACGGCCACCTGCTCGCCAGCGACTTCCACTTCGAGAACATGCCGGTCCACCTCGACCGGTTCATCGAGCCGTACGCCGAGGTCGAGCCCGCGTTCCTCCTCGAGGACCGGCTCGAAGGACCCCATGTCACGGTCGCGGACGTCCTCCTCTCGCTTCACCGACTGGCGCATCCGGATCGGTGACACCCTCGCCGACAACGGCTCCGTCGGCGGCATCGTCCTCGGCACCACGCCCAAGACACTGGGGCAGATCGACTTCTCGACGATGACGGGCGAACTGCGCTACGACGGCGAGCGCGTCGGCTCCGGCCCGGCCTCCGCCGTCCTCGGTAACCCGATCGCCGCCATCGCCTGGGTGGCCAACGAGCTCTCCCAGTACGGCATCGCATTCGAGCCCGGCCAGGTCATCCTGCCCGGCAGCTGCCTCGAGGCGGTTCCGCTGAAGCGCGCCGCCGTCGTCACGGCCGAGTTCGACGGCTTGGGCAAGGTCGAGTTCCAGGCCGTCTGACCGGCAGACCCCAACCGCAAGAGTCCTCATCGACGCGGCAGCACACCGCTCCCGCCTTCCCGGACCGCCTGGCACCGCCTGGCACCGCCTGGCACCGCCTGGCACCGCCTGGCACCGCCTGGCACCGCCTGGCACCGCCTGGCACCGCAGCGGCCCCTTCCTGCCCCCGGACGAGGGAAACACCGTGACCCAGATCAGCACGAGCTCCACCCTGCCCAGCACGCGTCCGCCGGTCCCCCTGTCCCCCGCGAAACGCCGCTTCCTGATGAAGCTCAGTGTCGTGATCGCCGGCGGGATGTTCATCGACGGATTCATCCTCGGCTGCATCGGCGTCGTCATCTTCCTCGGCGGCCCGCTCGGCGGCTACTTCGCCGGCCGGCTCGGCCGTCGCCCCATGTTCACCGCGACCCTGCTGATGTTCCTGGCAGGTTCCGTCGCCCAGTTCTTCGTGGCCGACGCCGTCCAGCTATTCCTCGTCCGCGTCGTGATGGGCGTGGCGATCGGCGCCGACTACGCGATCGGCTGGCCGCTCCTCGCCGAGTTCGCTCCGGCGCGGCTGCGCGGCAAGCTGCTCGCCATCCAGGAGACCGCCTGGTACATCGGCTATCTGCTCGCCTACTCCGTCGGCTATGGCCTGGCCGTCTCCACCTCGGCCGGCTGGAACCTCGTCCTGGGCCTCTCCACGGTTCCCACCCTGATCGTCCTCGCGCTGCGTCTGGGCACACCGGAGTCGCCGCGCTGGCTGATGTCCAAGGGCCGTACGGAGGAAGCCCGGCGGGTGGCCACCGAGTTCATGGACGAGGAAGACCAGCGAGACCTCGCCGAGGCATGAAGGACGGTCTGTCAGCCGCCTTCCTCCTCAACGGTTTTGTGGTGGCCGGTGCCATCACCTCGGTGCTGCTGATCGAGCGGGTCGGGCGACGCAAGCTGGCGATCCCGCCCTTCTGGACCTCGGCGGTGGCGCTGGTCGCCGTCGGCTTGTGGGCGGACGTCTCGCCCCTCCTCGTCATCTCCTGCTTCATCGTGTTCACTGTCGCCAACGCGATCTCCACTGCGCTGACCGGCGTGTATCCGGGTGAGGTGTTCCCGACCGAGATCCGGGGCGCGGGCGTCGGCTTCGCCACCGCCGCCTCACGCGTAGGCGCCGCTGCGGGCACCTTCCTGCTCCCGCTCGTGGTGAGCGAGTTCGGCGTCGCCACCACGATGCTCTGTGCCGCCGCGATCAGCTTGATCGGCGGCGTCGTCTCCCATTTCCTGGCCCCGGAGACCAGGGGCCTGCTGCTGAGCGAGACGTCGGCGCCGATGGGCGCGGGTGCGGCCGCCCGGAAATAGGGCGGGGCGGTAGGCGTCTGCTGCGTGAGCGGGAGGAATGTCTCCAGCTCACGCAGCAGATCGGGCAGAATCCGGCGCTCCGGGACTTCGTCCAGGAGCATGGAGGGTCGGCTTGTACACGTTCACCGATTGGCGGCCAGCACTGCCGCGAGGCCCTCTTGCAGGTCTTTGACGAAATACTCGGGAACCTCCAGCGACGGGAAATGTCCCCCGTTTTCGGGCGACCTCCATCGGACGATCTGCCGGTACCGCTCCTGCGCCCAGGGGCGCGGACACTTCTCGATGTCGCGGGGATACATGGTGATCGCTGACGGGACGTCGACCCGAAGTTCGGGGTCCAGCGAGTTGTGGCTTTCGTAGTAGATGCGGGCCGCCGATGCGCCGGTCCGCGTCAGCCAATACAGGGTGACGTCGTCAAGAATGCGGTCCCTGGAAATCGTCTCGAACGGGCTGTCCTCGGTATCCGTCCACTCGGCGAACTTGTCGAGGATCCAGGCAAGAAGCCCGACCGGTGAGTCGACGAGCGAGTAGCCGATGGTCTGCGGCCGGGTCGCCTGCTGCTTCGCGTACGCCGCGCGGCGGCCCCAGAAATCGCGGGTTTCCTCGGCCCACTTGCGCTCGACCGCCGTCAGCCCGTCCGTTGTCAGACCGGGCAGGCCCTCCGCGAACGTCGTGTGGATGCCGAGAACGTGCGCCGGGAACCTGCCGCCGAGAACCGTGGTGATATTGCCTCCCCAGTCGCCGCCGTGGGCTACGAATTTGCTGTAGCCGAGCCTCCCCATGAGTTCCACCCATGCGGCCGCGATCTTTTCGGTTCCCCACCCGGTGGTGGCCGGCTTGTCGCTGTAACCAAAGCCTGGCAGCGACGGGACCACGACGTGGAACGCCGGCGCGTCCACGTCTTCCGGATCTGCCAGCTCGTCCACTACGTCGATGAACTCGGCAATGCTGCCCGGCCAGCCGTGCGTCAAGATCAGAGGAGTGGCATCCGCACGCGCGGACCGGCGGTGCAGGAAGTGGATTCCCAGATCATCAATGGTCGTGCGGAACTGGCCGATCTCGTTGAGGCGCTCTTCGAACGACCGCCAGTTGTACCCGGTGCGCCAGTAGTCCACGACATCGACGAGGTCGGCGAGAGGGACGCCCTGATCCCATCGGCGAGGGCCGGGCGCGGCGCGGTGGACCGTCTCGGCCTCCGGTAGCCGCGCCGCGGCCAGTCGCGCGCGCAGATCGTCGAGATCGGCGTCAGTCGCGTGGGCTTCACATGCTTGCACGTCGCGGGTGAGACGGGACATGAGACCTCCTGGCCATTGCGGAACCGGCTAAGGCGGTTCTAACAGTTCCCCGAGCCGCGCCGCAACCCCCTAAGGTGGTTCCATGCATGTTCGGTTCCCTGACTTCCGCCTCGGCAGCGTGCTGGCGACCAGCTTCACGGGGACTCTGTCGGAGCGCCGTGGCGATCCCGTGGAGCGCATTCCCACGCCGCACCGACTCGTCGACTGGCTGGTGGTGTACGGCCTCGCCGTGGACTCCTGCACCGCTGCCCAGCTCGACCTCGCGCGGGAGCTGAGGGAGTCGATTCACGCCGCCGCGACAGCGGCCGCGGTCCAGGACACTCTCCCCGCGTCCGCTGTCCACGTCATCAACGACCGCAGCGCTCAGGGCCGGGCCGCGGCCATCCTGACGCCCGAGGGCAAGCGGCAATGGCGGCTCAGCTCGGCCTCCTGCGTGGAAGATGCCCTCGGCGTGATCGCCGCCGACGCGATCAGCATCCTCGCGGGCGAACGAGACGGAAAATTGGCCCTGTGCGCATCACCGACCTGCCAGGCCGCCTTCTTCGACACCAGCCAGAGCCGCTCCCGCAGATGGTGTGACATGGGCACGTGCGGGAATCGCCAGAAGAAGGCGCGCTTCCATGCCAACCAGCGCAAAAACCCCAGATCAGCGGAGTGATCATTACCCTCGCCTACTCGCCGAGCCTCCGCGAGGCAGAAAGGCCGTGGCTCGCCCCTCCCGGGCCCAGGTGCCGATGACCGACAAGACCGACTTCAAGAAGAGCCTCGACGCCTACCAGGCAAAACGAGATCAGCTCCGGATCGTGGACGTGCCCGACATGCGGTACCTCATGATCGACGGCCACGGTGACCCCAACACCTCATCCGGCTACGCCGAAGCGCTCAAAGCGCTCTACCCGGTGGCCTACAAGCTGAAGTTCGCCAGCAAGCGAGACCTCGGACGCGACTACGTCGTCATGCCCTTGGAGGGTCTGTGGTGGGCCGAGGACATGGACTCCTTCACGGTGGCGCGTGACAAGTCCCAGTGGGACTGGACGTTGATGATCATGACTCCGGACTGGATCGGCCAGGAGATGTTCGACGCCGCCGTCGAGCAGGCCGGGGCCAAGAATGACCTGGCGCGGCTGGGCGAATATCCGCTTGGAGTCGCTGTCCGAGGGACTCTGCGTGCAGACGCTGCACATCGGCGCTTTCGACGACGAGGCCGCCACTCTGGCACGGATGCACGACGAGTTCATTCCCGACAACGGTCTCCACATGGTCGGCAAGCACCACGAGGTCTACCTCAGCGACCCCCGCAAAGTCGCCACCGAGAAGCTGCGCACCATCCTCAGACAACCGGTCCGCAACACCGCCGAACCGCACGGCTGAGGAGTCCCTGCAGGTCCGGCTACGCCCCGGGGCGGGCGGGGGCCTGGGCCGCGAGCGCGGACAGCATCAGTTCGAGGGCGGGCTCGAAGGAGCTTTCCGCCAGCGCGTACAGGTCCTCACGTATGGCGGCCAGCAGCGGATAGGTCTCGGCGGAGACCGACTGATAGGCCCGGGCGGACGCCTGGCTGTCGCCCTCCCGCTGGGCGGGGGACAACGCGAGAGCGGCCGCGTCCAGGGCGGCATGGCCGAGGACGGTGTCGATGAACGCCAGGTAGAGACGGAGGGCATGAGCGGGCTCGAAGCCCGCCCGTACCAGGATGCCGACACCGGTCTCGACCGCCCGGAACTCGTTCTCCCGGCGGGTCACCCGGTACGAGGCCAGCGCCGCGGCGCGCGGATGGGCGCGGTAGGAGTCGCGAACCCGCAGGGCCATCTCCCGCAGCGAGGCCACCCAGTCCGGGCCGGGGACAAAGCCGTCCATCGAATCGCCGATGATCCGGTCGGCGACGGCGAGCAGCAGATCGTCGGTGTTGTGGAAGTAGCGGTAGACCGCGCTCGGATCGCAGCCCAGGGCCGCCCCGAGGCGGCGCACGCTGAGCGCCTCCGGGCCGTGCTCGCCGATCAGCCGTAGCGCGCAGTCGACGATCAGCTCGGCGGACAGCAGCGTGCCCGAGCGGGCGGGCCGACGCCGTCTGCGCTCATGAGAGACCCGGTCTCCCGCCGCACCGGCCATGGTGAACTCCTCTCCGCCGCCGTGTCGCTGGTGCTGAGTCGCTGTTCTGGGCAGTGAAGGGCGCCCGCGGCCTTATGTCAACACCATTGACGCAAGGCGGGCGGCCGTTATTCGATGCGCGGCATCCGTACGGCTCTTCCCCTCCCCTCCCTCAGTGAGGAGCCCGTCATGTCCCATCACCCCGCCGAGCTGCGCCGTTCGCTCGGCGTCGTCGACGGCGTCGCCATCGCCGCTTCCAGTACGGCGGCCACCACCAGCATCGCCATCGGCATGGGCACGCTCGTCGCAACCGTCGGGCTCCAGGCCCCCGTCCTCCTGCTGCTGGCCTTCCTGCCGATGCTCGGCATCGCCTGCGCGTACGCCCGGCTCAACCGGTCCGAGCCGAACTGCGGCAGCGGCTATGTATGGGTCGGCACCTCTCTTGGGCCCTGGCCGGGCTTCCTCACCGGCTGGGTCAACATCGTCGGCGTGATCATCTTCCTGGCGTACACCAGCGCCGTCACCGGTTCAGTGATCATCCAGTTCGCCATCAAGGCGCATGTCACCAGCGTCGCCGGGATCGCTCTCGACCCGAACTCCACCGCCACGAGCACCGTCGTCGGGCTGGTGGTCCTCACCGCCGTGACCGCCATGGCCGTCACCGGGGTGCGCAGCGCCACCCGTCTGCAGGCGGGTCTGCTGATCTTCGAATACGCCGTGCTGCTGATCTTCTGCGGCTGGGCCCTGCTCACCGGTGAGCACGAGCTGTCGCTGTCGTGGTTCAACCCCTTCGCGATCGAGAGCGGCACGGCGTTCGCCCAGGGCCTGGACCTGGCGGTGTTCTTCTTCTGGGGCTGGGACGCGGCGTTCAGCCTCACCGAGGAGACCAGGGACGTCGGCAATCCGGCCCGCGGCGGCTTCATCGCCCTCTTCGCCATGCTCGGCCTGTTCCTCTTCGCCTCGGTCGCCTTCCAGCGGGAGATGAGCCTGTCCGAGCTGATCCGGAACGGCCCGCAGGCGCTTCCGTATCTGGGCGCCAAGCTGGCCGCCGAACCCTGGGCCAGCGTGCCCCTGCTCGCCTTGATGTTCTCGGCCGTGGCGTCCGTCCAGTCGTCGGTCATCCCCACCGCCCGCGGGCTGCTGGCCATGGGCCGGGACCGCACGATGGGGCCCGTGTGGACCCGCATCCACCCCCGGTACGGAACACCCGCCCTCGGCACCGTCCTCGTCATGGCCGTCGCGACCGCCGTCGCCCTGCTCGCCCTGGCCATCCCCAAGCTGAACGACATGATCCTGGCGGCCGTGAACTCCATCGGCCTCGTCGTCGCCCTCTATTACGGCCTGACGGCGATCGCCTGCGCCGTGCGCTTCCGCTCCACCCTCCGCGCGGGGGTGCGCGAGGCGCTGCTCGCGGTGGGGGTACCGGCCGCCTCCGGGCTGGCGCTGTTCGCCATCGGCGGCTATCTCGGCTACTCGTATCTGACCGGGACCGACCACTTCGAACTCAGCCCGGACAACGGGTGGTTCATGTTCTCCCTGCCCTGCGCGATCGTGGCCTCCGGCCTGGCCATGGCCGCTTGGGCCAAGTACCGGCGGCGCTCGCCGTACTTCGTCACCGGGCGCGGCACGGATGGGGAGCGGCTGCGGCTGCCGATGGACCACCCCGCCGGGACCGCTTCCTGACCCGTCCGCCCCTCCTGGCCCCGCCCCCGCATGGCCCGACACCCCTCGATTCCTGGAGTGCGTCTGATGTCCGACACCACCGCCGATCTCGTCTTCACCGGTGGCCCGGTGCACACCGTCGATCCGGCGCACGGCCGCGCCACCGCCGTCGCGGTACGCGGGGAGCGTGTCATCGCCGTCGGCCGGGAGGAGGTGCACGGTCTGATCGGCCCCGGCACCGAAGTGGTGGACCTCGCCGGGCGGCTGCTGCTGCCCGGCTTCCAGGACGCCCATGTCCATCCGCTGGGCGCCGGTATCGAACTCGGACAGTGCCATCTCGGGGACTCCACCGACGCGCGGGAGTATCTGCGGCGGGTGGCCGCCTACGCCGATCAGCACCGGGACTTCGGCTGGATCACCGGTGGCGGCTGGTCCATGGAAGCCTTCCCCGGTGGCATGCCGACGGCCGCGATGCTCGACGCGATCGTCCCCGACCGGCCGGTCTATCTTCCCAACCGCGATCATCACGGCGCCTGGGTCAATACCCGCGCCCTCCAGCTCGCGGGGATCGACGCCGGTACCCCCGATCCCGTGGACGGCCGGATCGAGCGGGACGTGCGTGGCAATCCCACCGGCATGCTCCAGGAAGGCGCGGCATCCCTGGTCGGCACGCTGCTGCCCGAGGTCACGCTCGCCGAGCAGACCGCCGCGCTGCTGCGCGCCCAGTCCGTACTGCACGCATTCGGGGTGACCGCCTGGCAGGACGCCATCATCGGCTCCTACGCCAACATGGCCGACCCGACTCCCGCGTACCACGCCGCCCTTGACGACGGCCTGCTCACCGCCCGGGTGGTCGGCGCGCTGTGGTGGGACCGGGCGCGGGGCGCCGAGCAGATCCCGGAGCTGCTCGCCCGCCGGGAGGCGACCGGGCGCGGCCGGGCGCTGCGCGCCACGACCGTGAAGATCATGCAGGACGGTGTCGCCGAGAATCACACCGCGGCGATGCTCGGCCCCTACCTCACCGGCTGCGGCTGCGCCTCCGACAACTCCGGCATCAGCTTCGTCGATCCGCAGGAGCTGAGAGAGTACGTCACCACGCTGGACGCACACGGCTTCCAGGTCCACTTCCACGCGCTCGGCGACCGGGCCGTACGGGAGGCGCTGGACGCGGTGGAGGCCGCGCGGGCCGCCAACGGCCACCGTGACACCCGCCCTCATCTGGCACACCTCCAGGTGGTCCACCCCTCCGACATCCCGCGCTTCCGCACGCTCGGCGCCACCGCCAACATCCAGCCCCTGTGGGCCGCGCATGAGCCGCAGATGGACGAGTTGACACTGCCCTTCCTCAGCGCCGAGCGCGGCGGATGGCAGTACCCCTTCGGCGGGCTGCTCCGGGCCGGGGCCACGCTCGCCGCGGGCAGCGACTGGCCGGTCAGCAGCCCGGATCCGCTGGCGGGCATCCATGTCGCGGTCAACCGCCGACTGCCGGACGCCCCCGAGGGGACCGCGCCCTTCCTTCCCGAGCAGCGCATCGGCCTGGAGGCGGCCATCGCCGCGTACACAGCGGGCAGCGCGTATGTGAACCACGCGGATGACACGGGCACCATCGCCCCCGGCCGCCTCGCCGATCTGGTCGTCCTCGACCGCGACCCCTTCGACGGGCCTCCTGAGGAGATCGCCGACTGCCAGGTGCTCCAGACCTTTGTGGGGGGTGAGCGGGTCTACGCGGCGGCCAACGCGTGATGAGCGCCGGTGACGTCGGTACGCCGATCAGGCCGTGGTGAGGTCGCGGCCGCAGCTGCGCGCCGGGCTGCCCGGGGTGCGCTCCACCCGCACCCATGTGATCACGGCGGCGCCGTTCGGAACCTGTGGGTGTCCACACGCTCGGTCGAGCCGTCCGGAAAGCGGACCACCACCGTGCCGTCGTGATGTGCACGGACCTCGGTGCCGGAACGCAGCGCGTGAGGGTCGCCGTACACGCGGGGATCCTTGCTGAGGACCACGAGGCCGGCCAGCAGGGCGGTGCCGCCGGCCAGACGCGCGGTCAGGACCGGCGTGGCGGAGTGGTGGCCGCAGGCGTTGCGGCCTTGAGCCCGCAGGACTCGGGCGCTGACGGCGCCCGGCATGCCGGTCCAGCCGAGCAGGCCGATGAGCGCGCTGGTCAGGCCGTCGTGACGGCGCACGAGTGCCCAGTGCGGTCCGGTCTCCGCGGCGGGCGGAGTCCGGTCGTCGGCGACGGCCCAGCCGCTTTCCCGCACGATGCTGCCGACGGCCGCCGCCACGAGGTGCAGGCGCACCTCCCAGGGGCCGTGGACGACGCTGGCCGTGGTGATCCGGGATTCCTCACCGGATGCGAGGGGCGTGTGCGCGGAGGCCGCCTGGCCGTCCCGCGCGTACAGGGGATGGATGCGTCCTCGGCGGGAGGGCTCGCTCGCGGTGACCAGCGCGATGTGGTTGTCGGGCGTGCCGTCCCCGCCGTCGGGCTGAGTCTCCGGGGCGGTGGCGGTGGAGTAGGCGAGACGGCTGTAGTGGGGTGTCGCAGCGCCGGCGGCGGGCGCCGGTGGGAACCGGTCGCTGCCGTGATTGACCAGCCGCACGATCCCGTCGGCGGCCGTCGAGTGCAGGAGCCAGCCCGGTCCCCGGAGGGTCAGACGGTGGTCCGCCGTGTCCACGGGTCCCGGTTCCTCCGGCGCCGTCCACACCGGATGCTCGGGCGGCAGGAGCAGTCCGAGGAACGCCTTGCTCGCCCAGTACGGGGAGGCGGGACCGGAGTACGACTGGGTGACGGGCAGGTAGGGGCGGTACCAGCCGAGGGTCAGCAGGCCGCGTTCGTCGGGCACGCCTCGGTCGGCGAAGTGCTTCAGCGCGCCGGAGGCGAGGCGGCGGACGCGGCCGGGTGGCAGCGGCCCGGCGTCGGCGAGGACACCGGCCCACAGGGGTGCCGCGGTCGCGTAGCGGTAGGTCAGCGAGCGGCCCTGGTGGACCGGTGCGCCGTCCGAGCCGAAGAAGTACTGGTGGACTCCGAGGAACTCGCGAAGGCGGTACCGGTGGGTGGCCACCAGGGCGGGGTCGGCGCGGGAACCGGCGATGCGTGCCCAGAGCACGGGATACAGGTGCAGGGCCCAGGCGTTGTAGTAGTCGAACTTCTGCCCGTCGCCGTCGGTGTACCAGCCGTCGCCGCGGTACCAGTCGTCCAGGCGGGCCAGCCCCGCGTCGATCTCGGTGCGGCGGTACGGGGCGCCGATGGAGGCGAGGAACTCCTCGGCGATCACTTGGAACAGGCGCCAGTTGGAGTCGTTGGCGGTCGCTCCGACGAAGCCGCCGAGCCAGGCCGCCACGTTCTGCTGGACGGCGTCGGGCAGGCCGTCCCAGATCCAGGGACGGGTCTCGTGCAGGGCGATGGCGACGGAGGCGGCCTCGACCATGGGCTGGGCGCGGTCGGTGATCGGCGGCCAGTGCTCCGGGTGGCCCGGGTCGGTGCCGGCGGCGAGTCCGGTGGCGTAGCGCTCGATCAGGTCGTGGACGACGGTGCTGCCGGGCTTGTCGGTCCCGCGGGCACCGGCGATACGGAAGGCCGCGAGCAGGAAGCTGCGGGCGTAGCCCTCCACGCCGTCGGACCAGCGGCCGGAATGACCGGCACGGCCCGGCAGGTGGTACTGGGCGAGGTGCTCGGACGCGTACGGGCGCAGGGCGGAGAGCAGGGTGTCGGCGGCGGCTTCCCAGTGCGCTCGGGTGTAGCCGGTGAGGGGCGAGAGCCGGTGATCGGGTGCGGGGAGGCGGCCGGCCCCGGCGGACGGGTACGTCGCGGTCATGCGGGGTGAGGTCCTTGTCGGTCAGTGGTCGCGCCGCGGTGTGGGTGGCGGGGCGACGCTGTCGCGAACGGCGATGTGGGTGCCGAGCAGGTGCCGCGTGTGGGCGCCTCGGTCGGGGTCGCGCAGGGCGAGGCGGACCGCGGCGCGGCCCAGCTCTTCGGAAGGGGTACGGACGGTGGTCAGCGGAGGGTTGAAGTCCTCGGCGAGCGGGATGTCGTTGTATCCGACGACGGAGATGTCGTCGGGGACGCGCAGTCCGGCCTCGCCGATGGCGCGGATGGCCCCGGCGGCGACCATGTCGTCTCCGGCGAAGACAGCCGTGAAGTCCGTCTTGTCCGCGAGGAGTTCGGACATGGCCCGGTGACCGGCGCCGCGCCCCAGCCCGCAGGCGACGACGTGGGCGGCCTCCGGCGGCAGTCGGTGCTCGGCCAGTGCCTTGCGGTATCCGCTGACGCGGGCATCGAGGGTGGTGTTGCCGGGCAGACCGCCGAGGAAGACGATCCGGCGGTGTCCGGCCGACAGCAGGTGGGCGGTGATGGCCTGGGCGCCCGCCGCGTTGTCGAACTCGACGACGAGTGCGGGGATGTCGGGGTCGGGTGCCGGACGTCCGCACAGCACGAGCCGGGCTCCGGCGGCATCGAGGGCGTGGGCGTAGCGGGCGACACGCTCCCGGTAGGAGTCGTCCTCCACCACACCGCCGACGAGGACCACCAGCCGGGCTCCCTCCTCGCGCATGAGCTGGACGAACTCCAGCTCGCGCTGCGGGTCGCCGCCGGTGGCACCGACCAGGCAGAGCCAGCCGTGGGTGGCGGCCTCCGCCTCGATACCCTCGGCGACCTGGGCGTAGAAGGGGCTGGTGACCTGGCGCAGGACGACGGCGACCATCTTGCGGCCGCCGCCGACCAGGGCGCGGGCGTTGGCGTTGGCGACGTAGTCCAGGGCGCGGGCGGCACGCATGACGCGGGTGCGGGTGGTGGGCGGGACCGGGTAGTTGCCGCTCAGCACGCGGGACACCGTGGCGACGGAGACGCCTGCCCGCTCGGCCACTTCGCGGATCGTGACCCGTTCCCTTGCCGCCATGTCGCTTCCGTTCCTTTCGCCCCGTGTGCGTGTCCGTACCTGCCCGGCGCCACCGTCATGCGCCGGCGGCGAGTTCCTCGGCGTACTCCTCGGCCATTCTGTCGCCACCGCGGGATCGCCACTTCTTGACCGCGTCGTCGTAGGCGGAAAGCGGTGCCCGGCCTGCGATGACCGAGGTGGTCGCGTCGTCCATGAGGGCCTTGAGGGTGGCGCCCTGTCTGGTGTTGGTCTCGGACTGCAGGCCGTGGGAGGCGTCGCGGATGGCGGACGGGACCACCTTCTGCTGCCAGGCGTGGACGGCGCGCACCGTTTCGGGCAGACCCGGGACGAAGAGCACCTGGGGTCCTTCGGCCAGGTACCGGAAGGGGAGGTTGGCGATGTTCTCCACCTCGCCGAGCTTGGTGTACTGCGGTGATCCGTCCTTGCCGCGGGTGAAGTGGACGCCTTCCAGGCCGTAGTGCACGAGTTCCCACTCCTGCGTGCCGAAGGGAGCGGCCAGGTAGTCCAGGAGGCGCAGGAGGAGTTCGATGCGTTCCTTCTTGGCCTTCTTGAGGATGGTGTAGCCGAAGGAGCGGCGGGCGGCGACGATCCCGCCGGGGGTGCCATCCACGCTGTACGGGAGGGCCGGCGCCGGAGTGAGCAGGTTCTCGGAGTCCGGGTAGAGGGTCCGATAGGCGCCGAAGCCGTTCTGCATGGAGGCGACGGTGCCGTTGAGAAACAGCGTGAGCAGTTCCGGTGTGCCCAGCGAGGCGGCGTCCGGGTGGTAGGAGCCGTTCTTGCGCAGCTGGGCCTGGTAGGCGATGGCGGCCTTGTGGCGCTCGTCGGTGAAGTTGGCGTGGAAGGTGCCGTCCTTGCCGACGGCCCAGCCCGTGGGGGCGTTGTGCGCGGCGGAGTGGATGTTGTTGCCGAAGACCGAGCCCTTCGCGGCGCCCAGGGCGTAGGTCTTGCCACGGGTGGCTCTCCGGGCGACCTCGGCGAATTCCCGGGAGGTCCAGCCCTCCTTCATCCCGGCGTCGGCGAGCAGGCCCTGGTTGAGCCAGAGCGTGGAACCGGGCAGCGGGCGTTCGAGTGGGACGCCGTAGATGCGGCCGCCGATGCGGCCCATGTCGCGCCAGGCGTGGGTGGGGATGCCGGCGAGGTTGGGGTAGTCGGCGACGGCATCGCCGGACAGGTACGGCGTCAGGTCCTGTGCCCGCCGCTGCACGAACTGCGCCTCGCGGGGCAGGACGAAGCCGGAGAAGACGTTGATGATGTCGGGCAGTGCCTCGGGGTCGCCGGCCATGACGGTGGCCATCTTCTTCTGGTAGTCGTCGGTCGGGACGACGGTGTACTCGATCTTGACGCCGAGGGCCTTCTCCATCGCTCGCCAGTACTGGTTCTCGGCCGCTCCCTTGGGCGGGGTGCCGAAGGTGACGGCCATGACCCTGATGGTGGAGCCGTCCCCGGGAGTGCGGGCGACCGACCGGCTCAGGTCAGGCGGATAGGACGTGTAGCCGGGCTGGACACCCCGGTCGGTGGGGGCGAGGTCGGGCTTGGCGCCTTTTGGCGCCTGGTAGGCGGGCCAGGCGGCGAGCTTCTTGCCCGCGTTGGAGGTGTCGCCCGCACCGCCCGAGCCGGAGGAACAGGCGGTGAGCAGACCGGGGACGGACACGGCGGTGCCGGCTGTGGCCATGGAACGCAGCAGGGTGCGCCGGGACATGCTGGGCATGGGCGGTGACCTTTCCGGGAGCGGCTCGTGGTCACGCGGTCGCGTGACGAGAGGTGGCGAGAAGTGGCGAGAGGTGGCGGGTTGTCAGCTCTTGATGGCGCCGGTGAGCACGCCCTTGGTGAAGTACTTCTGGAGGAAGGGGTAGACGAGCAGGATCGGCACGGTGGCGATGACCAGGACCGCCATCTGGATCGTCTGCGGGGCGTTGGCGGTGCCCTCGCCCGTGGTGGTGTCGGTCAGCTCGGCGCCCGCGACGACGTAGGTGCGCAGCACCTGCTGGAGTGGCCAGTGGTCGCTCTCCAGATACAGCGAGGCGTAGAACCAGGAGTTCCAGTAGGCCACCGCGTAGAACAGGCCGACGACGGCGAGGGCGGCCTTCGACAGGGGCAGCACGATCGTCCACAGCACGCGCCAGTCCCCTGCCCCGTCGAGGCGGGCGGCCTCGTACAGCTCCTCCGGGATGCCCTGGAAGAAGCCGCGCAGGACGACGAGGTTGAAGACGTTCACGAGGACCGGCAGCACCAGTGAGGCGTAACTGTCGAGCAGACCCAGCTCCTTGACCAGCAGGAAGCCGGGAATCATGCCGGGCGGGAACAGAAAGGTGAAGAGGATGAGCAGCAGGGCGGGCCGGGCACCGAAGGCGCCGGGGCGGGACAGGGCGTACGCGAGGGTCACGGTGCAGGCGAGGCTGAGCAGGGTGCCGACGAACGTGACGCCGGCGCTGACACCGAGCGCGTGGGTGACGATGCCGCCCTCCAGGATGTCCCGGTAGGCGTCGAGCGTCGGATCGGTCGGCCACAGCACCCAGCCGCCGTTGGCGACGACCTCGCGCTGGGAGGCGAGTGAGGTCGACAGGATGACGAGGAAGGGGACACAGACCAGGAGAACCACCGCGACCAGAGCCACCGCCTTGCCGACCTGGGTGAGTGGCCTGGGCTTCTCCAGCCAACCCGGACGGGCCTGCACGCTCACTTGTATACCCCCTGCTCGCCGAGACGGTGGGCGACCTTGTTGGCGGCGTAGACGAGGACGGCGCCGACCAGGCCCTTGAACAAGCCGGCCGCCGCGGCGAAGCCGTAGTCGCCGCCGACAATGCCCTGGTAGTAGACGAACGTGTCGATGATCTCGGCCGCCTCCGGTCCGACCGCGTCCCGTTGGAGAAGCATCTGCTCGAAGCCGACCGAGAGGATCTCGCCGAGCCGCATGATGAGCAGGAGCACCACGACCGGGCGGATGGCGGGCAGGGTGACGTGCCAGAACCGCCGCCAGGGGCCGGCTCCGTCGATGGCTGCGGCCTCGTACTGCTGCTCGTCGACCTGGGCCAGCGCCGCGAGGAAGATGATCGTGCCCCAGCCGGCGTCCTTCCAGATCACCTGGGCCACCACCAGCGGCTTGAAGGCGTCGGGGTTGCCGATGATGTCGACGGTGTGCAGCCCGGCGTCACCGAGGGAGCTGTTCACCAGGCCGGTGTCGCCGAGCACTTGCTGGAAGAGGGCGACGACGATCACCCAGGAGATGAAGTGCGGCAGGTAGGCCACCGACTGCACGAATCGGCGGACGGTGGACCAGGTGAGGCTGTGCAGCAGAAGCGCGAGCGCCAGTGGTACGGGGAAGAAGAAGACGAGTTGCAACAGCGCGATCCACAGGGTGTTCAGCACGGCGTCCCAGAACTCGCCCTCCTGGAACATCCGCTCGAAGTTGCCCAACCCCACCCACGGGCTGTTCCAGATGCCGTCGAACGGCACGTACTCCTTGAACGCGATGACGTTGCCGATCAGCGCACCGTAGTGGAACACCAGGAAGTAGGCGATCCCGGGCACCATCAGCAGGAACAGCGTCCGGCTGCGCTTGGAGTGAAAACCTTTTCGCTTGATCGGGGCGCCTGTCGGGCGACGGATGGAGCGGTTCGCCGTCGTTTTCCCGGGGCGATCGCGCAGCAGCGATGCCACGGAGCCTCCTCGGCTACGGGTATGTGGTGAGGGGAAGTTAAAACGTTTTCAGTGCACGGTCAACGATTCTGACACACCGAGCGGGAGCTGTTCACGGGCTGGCGTTCGCCTCGCTGGGGCGCAGGTTGTTCGTGAGTGCCCACGACATGTGGCTGCGCCTGCCGTAACACCGCCTTCGCCGAGTACTAGCGGTCGACGGGGTCGGGGACGAGGCCGTCGGCGACCAGGCCCGCGAGTACCGCTTGGCCCAGGGCCTGAACGGCGGACTGGGGTCGGACCATCACCGTGAACTCCTTGATCCGGCCCGTCTCGTCGAGCTGGAGCAGGTCGATGCCGTGGATCTGCTTACCGTCCACGGTGGCCCGGAAGGGCAGGATCTCCGACGGAGTCTCTTCGCCGTCGACACTGGTCTCGGCCGTGCCCTCGAAGTGTCCGATGTAGCGGAAGTCCTCGAAGGTGCGCAGCAGGACCGCGAAGAGTCCCAGCACCATGGGCTTGCCCTCGAAGGGGGTGAACTTCACCGGGCTGCAGAAGCGGATGTCCTCGGCGAACAAGTCCTCCAGTGCGGCGAGTTCGCCCTTCTCCACCGCGGCGCGGAAGCGTGCGGCAGCCTCCATGACCCCTCCTCATACTCAAGAATGTGACTAGTCATTTTCTTGAGTATGATGCGGTGGCGGACGAGGAAAGGGAAGGGGCTGCTTCGATGGCCTTGCGACATGCCGTGCTGGCGGCACTCCTGGACGGCGAGTACAGCGGATACCAGCTGGCGAAGGCGTTCGACATCGGCGTCGCGAACTTCTGGCACGCCCTGCCCCAGCAGCTGTACGCCGAGCTGACCAAGCTGGAGAAAGAGGGGCTGGTCGTGGGTCGGCAGGTGGTCCAGGAGACCCGGCCCAACAAACGTCTGTTCCAGGTCACCGACGCCGGTCGCGCCGAGCTGGAGAGGTTCGCCGAAGCCGCGTCGAAGCCCTCGTTCATCCGCGACGACCTGCTCGTCAAGGTCCAGGTCGCCGACCGCGTCGGCACCGCGTCAGTGATCGAACAGCTTGAAGAGCGGGCGTCCGCGGCCGAGGGCAAGATCGAGCTTCTCGGCAAGCTGCTGCGGCAGCTGCGCGGCGACGCGGACGAAGACGAGTTCCTGCGCCGAGGCGAGCGGATCGGGCCGTATCTGACCTGCCTGCGCGGCCTGTCCTTTGAGCAGGAACACCGGGACTGGTGCCTGCGGATCGCAGCCGTCCTCAAGGAAAGGCAGTCGACTCATGCCGAGCAGTGAATACCTGCGCTACGTCGCCCTGGGCGACAGCCATACCGAAGGGGTCGGCGACGGGGACGACGTCGTCGGGCTACGGGGCTTCGCCGACCGGCTCGCCGAGCACCTCGCGGCCGTCAACCCCGGGGTTCGGTACGCCAATCTGGCCGTCCGGGGGCGTGTCGCCGGTCAGGTCCACGCCGAACAGCTGGGGCCCGCCCTGGCCCTGCGACCCGATCTGGCCACCGTTGTCGCCGGGGTCAACGACCTGCTCCGGCCCCGGTTCGACGCCGCGGAGGTGGCCGGACACCTGGAAGAGATGTTCGCCGCGCTCACGGCCACCGGGGCGCATGTGGTGACCCTCGCCATCCCCGACGTGGGGAAGATCGCGCCCCTCGCCCGGCCCCTCAGGTCCCGCGTGGCCGACCTCAACACCCGCATCCGCGCCGCGGCCGCCCGTCACCACGTCACGGTCGCCGATACCACCCGGCATTCCGTCTCCACCGACCCACGGATGTGGAGCGTGGACCGGCTTCACGCCAGCCCCCTCGGCCACGAGCGGATCGCCGCGGCCGTCGCCCAGGCCATCCACCTGCCCGGAAGCGACGACGCCTGGACGCTCCCCCTGCCGCCGCGGGCGGCCCCCACGGGCTGGCAAGCCGCAGGGGCCGAACTGCGCTGGGCGGGCGCGTTCCTCGGCCCGTGGCTGGGACGCCGACTGCGCGGCCGGTCCTCCGGCGACGGCCGCGCCGCGAAACGCCCCCAGCTCCTGCCCCTGAGCGCTACGCCCGACTCCCCCGCGCACAACCCCTCACGACGGAGCGGTTGAGGCCCCGGTCGCCCTGCCGATGGCTGCCATCATTTCCGCGCGCCGGGGCTGTCCGGACGCCCTGCCGACGACCTGACCGGCCCGGTCGAGCACCAGCACGGTCGGCGTCCGCAGGATCTCCAGCCGCCTGACCAGCTCCAGCTGGTCGTCCGCGTCGATCTCGACATGTGCCGCGCCCGGTACCGTCCCGGCGATGTCCGCGAGCAACCGCCGCGTCGGCCGACAAGGCCCGCAGAAGGCGGTGGAGAACTGGACCAGCGTCGCCCGGTCCCCCAGCTCGGCACCCAGCTCCGCCGCCGACAGGCGCACCGCGCCATCACGCGGCCGCCTCCGGAGCCTCCCGTCGCGCGCGGCACGCACCGCCCCGAAGACGCTCGCCAGTATGAGTACCGCGGCGCACACCACCAACCCGTTCATGCCACCAATCTGCACCCGCCCCGTCCTTCCGCGCCACCCCGGCCGCTACCATGACGGCCATGGACTCCCCTCGCCTGCTGTGGCTGACCACCCGCCGTGTGGTCGACCTCTGCCGGGTCACGACCAGCGGCTGTCGCTGACACCCGCACCGGTCCCACCACAGCTCTCGCCCCTCCCGGAGTCTCCTCCCCATGCAGATCGACCCGCGCGGCCCGCGGTTCGCCGCCGCGCTCACCACCCTCGTCCTGTGCGCCGTACTCATCAGTGGCAGCGGTGCCCTGCTCGCCGCGCAAACCGCGGTCTTCGCGCTCGGCGCGTTCGGGGGCTTGTCGTACTCCCCGTACGGCTGGCTGTACCGAGTCGCCCTCCGGCCCAGGCTCTCCGCGCCGAGTGAGCTGGAGGACGCCCGGCCACCCCGCTTCGCCCAGGGAGTCGGCCTCGGCTTCGGCCTCGTCGGCACCGTCGGCTACCTCGTCGGCCTCGACTGGCTGGGCATGGCCGCGACCGCGCTCGCCCTGGCCGCGGCCTTCCTCAACGCGGCCTTCGGCTACTGCCTCGGTTGCGAGATGTACGTGCTCATCCGCCGCGTCCGAAGCGTCTGAGGGGTGCGGACGATGGTGGCGGCGGTGCTGCCGGTGGGTGGCGTCGTGCACGCCGTCGTGCAGCACGCCGAGAGTCGCCTGGCGGGCAGCTGAGCTTCTCGCGGTGCGTCGGTGGTGGCGGCCGCCGCCGGGGGCCAACCGGGGAAACGCCAGCTCGGCGGCACAGGACGGCTTCCACCCCGACCTCCCCGACCACGACAGTGGTGGCACCTCACTGCCCCTGCGTGCGCGACTGCACCACATCCGCGCCGGTGACCTCGACGGCGACACCGCCCAGACCGGCGGGATGCGGCGGTTCGCGGCGATCAGCGGGGGCAGCGTCGGCTCGGAACGCATCTGGATGGGCCAGACCCACGTCGCCCCCCGACACCGCGTCCGAATGGACACCACGCGGCCGGACACCGCGACCGACGGCGGCTGATCGCGCGGGCCGCAACCGCGATGTGCGGCCCGGCCAATGGAACGTACTGATTGATTCGGTCCCGCACAGTGGCCATACTCCGGCGGTGTCGGCGTCCGCGCCGTGGACAGAGAGGCGGGTCGCATGCACGGACGACAGCTGGCCCCCGGCCAGACCACTCGGGTGATGATCGGATCGACAACCGGCGAAGCACCCGTCGAAGTCTTCCGAACCGAGCAAATGATCTTCGAGGCGCCGAACTGGACCCTCGACGGACAGTGGTTGATCCTCAACGGGGCCGGTAAGCTCTGGCGGCTCGCGCCCGACGGCCGCTCCGAGCCGCAGCTGATTCGCCTTGACGGTGTTCCCGCCCTGAACAATGATCACGTGCTCGCGCCCGACGGCCGCCATGTGTTCGTATCGGCCAACGACTGGCACATCTACGAGGCCGACCTGCGCGGAGGCCCGGTGCGGCGCATCACCAATGACCGTGGCCCCGAGCCGTTCATGCACTTCCTGCACGGAGTCAGCCCCGACGGGACGTCCCTGGCCTACATCGGGCTGGAGCCCAGGGACGACGATGTGCGCACACGCGCCAACGTCTTCACCGTGCCGACCGCCGGTGGCCCCGACCGCCGCCTGACCGACTCGTCCAAGCCGTTCGACGGCAGCGAGTACGCGCCGGACGGCGAATGGATCTACTGCAACACCGAGTTGTTCTCCGACGACGCGGGCCATGCGCAGATCGCCCGGCTCCGGCCGGACGGAACCGGCCTGCGGCAGTTGACGTTCGACGAACGGGTCAACTGGTTCCCCCATGTCTCGCCGGACGGACGTCACATCCTGTACGTCAGCTTCCCTCCCGGAACACTCGGTCATCCGGCCGACCTGCCCATCGAGTTGAGGCTCGTCCGGGACCACGACTGGTCCAGCCCCACGACCTTGGTCGAAACCCTCGGCGGCCAGGGCACCTGCAATGTGAACAGCTGGGCCCCCGACAGCAGGCGGTTCGCGTACGTCGCCTACCCGACCGCCGACGCGCGTTACTGACGGAGGCCGATGGCGTTGTAGGCGGACAGCCAGCCGATGCCGAGGTGGTCGCCACGCGTGAACACCGCTCCCCCATGGTGGTGTCCGGAAGTGGCCGAACCCGAGCGGGCAAGGGGGTACGGAAGGTCGGTGGTGGTGCCGTCGCTGGTGTACCGGGCGACCGTGGCGTCGGTCCATAGGTCGACCTGGATGCCGCGTGGTGCGCGGACGCGGATGCCGTCGGGGCGGTGGTCGAGCTCGATTCCGGTGGTGCGGGTGGCGAGCAGCGCGCGGTAGTCGTCGGGGTGGAGGCGGCAGGTGTCGGGTGGTGTGGTCCCCGGCCAGTCGGGGGCGTCTATGCCACGCTGCCGGGCGGCGCGCCACATGGTGGGGACGAGGCGGTGGGTGTGGGCGGGGGTGGCCATGCGTTCACACATCCACAGCAGGCGGCCGGAGCCGCGGCGGGGGCCGAGGGTGCGCCAGCGGATGCGCTGGGCGAGGTCGGCCGCGACGACGGCTGCCCAGGGGTGGAGGGTGCCGAGGTGGCCCTGGGCGGCGAGCCAGGCGAGGTAGCGGCGGGCTTCGTCGAGGATCTGGGCCATGGAGTCGACGGGGATGCCCAGGATGTAGCTGCTGCGGGTGCGGAAGGCTTTGGGGCTGTTGGCCACCAGGAGCATGACGGCGCGGGCGAGGTCACCGGCGGCGGGTTTGTCCTCCTCCTCGTCTTCCTCCGGGGTATGCGAGGTGTCGGGTGCTTCGGTGTGTCCGCCTGTGCGCAGGACCCGGTAGAGGGCGGCCTTGGCGCGTTCGGTGAAGGGCGCCTGTTCGAGAACGGGCAGACGGGTGCTGAGCAGGGTGATGAGGGTGTTCTCGGCGTCGTCGGGGTTGTCCGGGACCGGGAGGAGTCGCAGGGCCTCGGTGAGGGTGGTGGCGACGTCGGCTTCGACCATGAAACGGCTGGTGAGCTTGCCGGTCTCGGTGATGGTCAGCCGATCGTTGCCGCCGGGGTCGGGGGCGCGGTGGAGGTAGTCGGCGTCGTGGAGGAAGTCGAGGGCGTCGTGGAGCGGGTCGAGGTGGTGGTGTCCCTGGTGGTGGGCGAAGGTCTTGGTCCACCACGTCTCGGCCTGGTCCAGGTCGCTCAGCCGTCCCTGGACGGCCTCGGCCAGGACATGGTCGGGCAAGTGGTCGCGGATACGTGAGGTGACGGTGTATCCGGCGGCGAGGCGGGCCTGCCATTCGGCCCGTTGCGCGGGACCGGTGAGCAGGTAGGCCCAGCCCTCGCGTTCGCCTGCTCCGACGCGTCCGGCCCGGCCGAACATCTGCTGGACCATGGAGACTTCGATGCGGTCCATGCCGACCTGGGTGTCGCGGACGATGACGGCCCGGGCGGGGAGGTTGACGCCTGCGGCCACGGTGGAGGTGGCCACCAGGACGTCGGCCCGGTGGGTGCGGAACGCCTGCTCCGCCTCGCGCTTGTAGGGCCAGTCGCGGTAGTGGAGCCGTACGCCCGCGCGGGTGCACAGGCGCTCGACGAGTTCGCTGTCGTCGGCGTCGGCCCCCTTGGTCGGCACGCCGCGGTCGGCGGCGAGGGCGAGGGCGGTGGCGCGCACACCGCGTTTGCTGCCGCAGAAGACCAGAACACTGCCGTCGGTCTCGGTGAACCCGCGCGCGAGACGCACGGCCTGCGCGGTGCGGACCTGGGCGCGGGTGTTCCATTCCGGGTCGTCGGCCGCGTCGGGCAGTACGGGTAGCTGCCAGGTCAGGCGGGTGGGCCGCCAGGGCGAGCGGATGAGCCGGGCGCCGAGCCAGTCGGCGACCTGCTCGGCGTTGGCGACCGTGGCGGACAGGCCGACGATCCGGACCTGGGTGCTGTCTTCCCTGACCCGGGCCAGGAGTGCTTCGAGGACGGGGCCGCGGGTGGGGTCGCCCAGCAGGTGGATCTCGTCGACGATCAGGCAGCCCACCTCGGCCAGCGCGGCCCGCAGCGAGCCGGTGCGGCTGATCGCCTCGAACTTCTCGGTGGTCGCCACCCACAGGTCCGCGGTACGGATGAGTTCGGTATCGACGGCGTATTCGCCGGTGAGGCGCACGACGTCGCGGCCGGCGCGGCGCCAGGTCTCCAGATCCCGGTCGAGTTCGTCGGTCAGGGAGCGCTGCGGCACCAGCCAGGCGGCTTTGCGGCCGCGGGCGTGGGTCTTCAGCGCCGCGACCATGCCGATGGCGGTCTTGCCCGCGCCGGTCGGCGCGACGATGACCGTGTGCCGACCGCCCTCCAGGATGGCGGGGACGGCGCCGGCCTGGACGGGGTTGAAGGTGGGGTGAGGCAGCAGCGGCTGCCAGTCGGCGGGGACCAGATCGGTGACGGGCACGTACGCTGCCGCCTCGTCCGAAGGCAGGTCGGCCAGGGCGTCCCACTGCGCGGCGAAGGCATCCCGGGCGGCGTACGCGGCCGGGCCTGCCGCCGGTGTGCCCACGGTGAGGGGGTGGCTGATGAGATCGGTGGGATTGCCCAGGTCGCCGACCGTGCTGATCCGCTCGGCCTCCGCCCAGTGCTCGACGCGGCGGACCTGGCCGCCGTGGCCGGTGAGGAAGGTGCGCAGCGCGTCGAAGTCCGGTCCCGCGGGGATGATGACGCGGATGTCCTCGGCCGCGGCCAGGGCCTGTTCGGATGGCCGCCACGCGGGGTCGGTCACCTTGCACCACAGCAGGGCACGCTTCTCGGTCTCCGCGGGGCGGGGAAGATCCGAGGGCCAGGCGGAGGCCGGTGACGTCGGTGGTGGTGTCGTCGCCGGTGTGGTTCGTTGCGCGGGTGCCTTCGGAGCGGGCGCGGCGGAACGGGCCGCGGGGAGGGCCATCAGCTTGTCGTAGGTTTTTACGCCCAGGTCGGCGAGCGTGTACGCACGCGGGCAGGCCGGACAGACCACTGCCACGTAGCGGTACTGGCGCCCGGCCGACTCGTACGGGCGGCGCAGCGAATGCAGTGGCGCCGCGCAATCGGGGCACGGGCGGGGAACCTGTTCCTGGTAGGACCATCCCGGCTCGCGGAAACGGGCCAGCAGGTCCTTCTCCTCGAGGACGGTCCCCCAGCGTTCCCGGACGAGCTCGCCGACCGTGACCTGGATCGTCTGTTCCTTGGACTCCCACACGACCCCAACCCTGCCAGCTCACCTCACTGACATTCCATCAGCGGCGGAGAAGAAGTCCCGGAGGCGGCCCCCGGACGTCCGCGACCGGTGGGCGAACGGAGTTCACCAGGTGAGCAGTCCCCGCATCACGGGCACGGGCAGCGCCGGGTTGGCGGCCGCGTGCTCGCCCAGTTCCTCGGCGCCGAGAAGGGCGAGCAGCCGCCCGCCCGGGAGTCGGGGATGCCGGGCAGCTCCGGCGGCGGCTCGGGATGGTTGTGGGCGCGCTGGCACGCGGCGCCACGCCATCGCACAATGCGAGCAGTCGGGCGGATGCGAGGCGTGGACATGAGTTGGACAAGGTGGATCGCGATAGGGCTGGGCGTCATCGCCGACAGCCGCGAGGTCGGCAGGCTCCTGAAACAGCACCCGGACCAGGTGAACACCGGCCGGGACTGGCTGCTGCGTGAGGAGGAGAGGGACGACGACACGCGCGACCTCCGGTTCACGGCCCTGTGGCAGAGGCGGACCTGGAGTGCGGCCGACGCCGTGGAATCGTACGAGCGACTCGTCGCGGTGCGGGCGCGGGCGTGGGGCGCGGACCATCCTCTCGTCCTGGACACCCGGCTCGGGCTGGCCAGCGTGCGGGCGGAGGCCGGCGATGTGGCCGGGGCCACGGCAACGTACGAGCACCTGCTGACCGACACGGTGCGCGTGCTCGGCGAGGACCACCCCCGGATCCCGTGGATCCGGCGCAACCTGGCCCATTGGCGGCGGAAGAAGGACTGGGTGCCGCCGCCGCTGCCGAGGATGGACGAGGTGGAGGGGCCGGTCCGGGAGGAGGCGCTGCGCAAGGAGCCGAACCACACCGCTGCCCTCCGGAACCTGGCCCAGGTGCGGTGGCGTTCAGGGGACGACGTCGGTGCCGTGGAGGCGTACGAGCAGGTGCTGACGGAGCGCGTACGGGCGTGGGGCACCGACCATGACGTCGCGCTGGTCACCCGGCTCACCCTGGCCGACATGCGGGCGGAGGCCGGTGACGTGGCCGGGGCCACGGAAGCCTACGAGCGCCTGCTGGCCGACACGGCGCGCCTGCGCGGCGAAGACCACCGCGGCACCCGGTGGATCCGGCACAGGCTGGCCCAGTGGCGGGGAGAGACGGGAGAGACAGCGCGGCACCGGTACCGCTGACATCGGGGAGCCGGACCGACCCCGGCGGGCCGGGGCTCGGGTCCTACGGTGCCGCCTGTCCCCGTGTCCTAGTCAGCCGTCTTGGCCTGGGTCGCGCAGGCGGGGTGGCCCCAGCCGTCGGGGTTCTTCGCGATGAGCTCGCCCTTGGGGTACGGCTGGCCGCAGCGGCACCGGCCGGGGAATTTCGCCTTGATCGAACCACTGCTCGAGCGGGCGGTCTTCGCTCGCTTCTTGGCAGTCGCCTGCGAATTCGACGGGCCGCTGCGACCGGCTGAGCGGGGAGCCTTCTGGGGCTCGGGCGGCGGCAGGGCGGAGCCGAGCGAGGTTCCTGCGGCCTGCTGTGTGCGGGCCGTGTGGCTGGCGGCCTGGTCCGCGGCCGCGTTGAACGGGTCGCCGTCGACCTGATGTGCGGGTACGTAGACGAAGTCGACCGAGCGGCCGGTCAGCAGTTCGTCGATGCGCACCACGAGGTCCCGGTTGGCCACCGGTGACCCGGAGGCGGTCTTCCACCCCTTCCTCCGCCACCCCGACAGCCATGTGGTGACCGCCTTCATCGCGTACTGGGAGTCCATCCGTACCTGCAGCGGCACAGCCGGGTCGGTGGCCTCCAGCAGCTTTTGCAGCGCGGTCAGTTCGGCCACGTTGTTCGTGGCGGCGCCCAGGGGCCCGGCTTCCCAGCGCTCCACCTCACTGCCGGAACCGGCGATGACCCATGCCCAGGCCGCGGGCCCGGGATTGCCTTTGGACGCGCCGTCACACGCGGCGATGATCTGCTCAGCCATGCCCCGATACTGCCATCGCTCGCCGTGTGCCCGCTCCACCACCGGCCGCTGTCACTGTGAGACACCCGACAGCGGCAGGGTCACGGCGTCGCTTCCGCCGCCACCGGCTTGGGGATGAGGAAGGACGTCACGAAGGCGGCGGCGATGAGCGCGGCTCCCGTGATGATGCCCGCGCCGTATCCGGTGGTGGACGTGCTGTCCGCGGGCTCGGCGGCCGTCTGCGCCGCGTAGACGAGGGCGAAGCTGAGTCCCGCGCCGAGATTGAAGGCGCCCGCGTTCAGGCCCGGCAGGAAGCCGGGGTTCTCCTTCGGGGACAGGACGATGCCGAGACCGTTCAGCACGATGTTGCCCACGCCCGCGTAGGTGATCCCGATGAGGATCGACGCCACCAGGAGCAGCGGGCGGGAGTCGGCCCGCAGGGTGAGGAGCATCAGGGCGAGGGTGGCGGCCGAGCCCATGAGGCCAAGGCGCAGGATGCGGCCGTAGCCGCGGGTGGCGGCGAGACGTCCGGCGAGGGGGCCCGTCGCCAGGCCCGCGAGCGCGTACGGGATCAGGGTCCACCAGGCGGACTGTTCGGCGGTCATGCCGAAACCCGCCTGTGCGTCCTGGGCAAAGGCGGGGAGCAGACCGTTCATGACGGCGAACACGCCCGTCATGGTGAGCACGGTGGTCAGCAGCAGTGCCCAGGTGGAGCGCTGCCTGAGGTGGTGGGTGGCGACCAGGGGGTGGCTGCCGCGGTCCTCGGTGCGCCAGAACAGGGCGAAGGCGATGGCGGTGACGACGAACAGGGCGGCGACGAGCGGCCAGTTGGCGTCGGCGAGTTTCCCGGCCTCGTTCAGGGCGATCAGGGCCGCTCCGACCGAGACGACGAGGAGCGCGACTCCGGGCCAGTCCATGCGGCTCCGAGCGTCGTCCGTGGCCTTGGTGGCGACCGACTCGGGGGTGAGGGTGGCGACCAGGAGGGTGGCGAGTGCGGCGACGGCGGCCATGGCCCAGAAGATGGACTGGAAGCCGTGGTGGTCGGCGAGGTATCCGCCCGCGAGGGAGTCGACGCCCGCGATGCCGCCGTTGACGGCGGTGATGACGCCGAGGAGGGTGCCGTACTTCTTCGGTTCGTGGACCTCGTTGCGCAGCATGATCAGGCAAAGCGGCACGGTGGGTCCGGATACGCCCTGGATGACGCGGCCCGCGAAGAGCATGGGGACGCTCTGGGCGAGTGCGGCCAGCACGCAGCCGACGGCCATGAGGGCCATCATTCCGGCCAGGACGCGGCGTCGGCCGATGAGGTCGCCCAGGCGGGGCAGGAAGAGCGAGAAGAGGGCCGCCGAGGTGAAGAACGCGGTCTGGGTCAGGCCGACTTCGGCCGAGGTCGCCCCGAGCGAGTCCTCGATGCTCTTCAGAGCGGGGCTGAGCATGCTCGCGTTGAGCTGAAAGGCGAAGCAGGCCGTCAGGAGCGCGGTGACCAGGACCCAGATCCGGACGGGGCCGTTGCCGCCCGGTGCGGCGGCCCGGGCGGCACGGGCCGGTTCGGTGGAAGAGGGGCTCATGCGCGTACGTCACCGATCCGTTCGAGGGCGTCCACGATCAGGTCCCAGAAGCGCTGGTGGTCGAGGGTGACCGCGATCTGGGTGCGGCAGTCGTCGGGGGCGGGTGCGCGGAGGTCGGTGACGGTCATGCCGAGGGTGAGGGTGCCGGTGAGTTCGACGTCCACCGGGGCCTTGCGCACGGTCATGACGGCGGGATCGATGACGTACGCGACGGCGCACGGGTCGTGCACCGGGGGGTGTGCGAAGCCCTGCTCCTTGAGGTACATGGCGCCGAAGAAGTCGAGGAGTTCGTTGACGAAGACGGCGGGCGCGGTGCCGACCTGGGCGATGCGGTCGATGACCGCCGGAGTGGCGAGGGCCTGGTGGGTCAGGTCGAGGCCGACCATGGTGACCGGCCAGCCCTCGTTGAAGACGATGTGGGCGGCCTCGGGGTCGATCTTGATGTTGAACTCGGCGACGGGGCTCCAGTTGCCCGTGTGGTAGCCGCCGCCCATCAGGACGACCTCGCGCACGCGTTGGGCGATGCGGGGTTCTTTGCGTACCGCGAGGGCGATGTTGGTCAGGCCCGCGGTGGGCACGATGGTGATCTCACCGGGCTCGTGGGCCATCACGGTGTCGATGATGAGGTCGACGGCGTGGCGCGAGTCCAGGGGCAGGACGGGCTCGGGCATCGCGGGGCCGTCGATGCCGCTCTCGCCGTGGATGTCGGCGGCTGTTTCGACGGTGCGCACCAGGGGGCGGGGGCAGCCTGCGGCGAAGGGCACGCCGGTGATGTCCGCGATGCGGGCGACCGAGAGGGCGTTGCGTGTGACCTTCTCCAAGGTCTGGTTGCCGACGACGGTGGTGACGGCGACCAGTTCGACGTCGGGGTTGCCATGCGCGAGGAGCATGGCGATCGCGTCGTCGTGCCCGGGATCGCAGTCGAGGATGATCTTTCTCATCGGTTCTCTCTGAAATGGTGCGGAACGTCGAGGAGGCCCTCAACCGTGGCTGTCGGTTCCACACCGTAACGCGAGTGCGGACGCGGCCGGGAACCCGCTCTCGCGGCCTTGTCCGCCGCCTTCGCGGGCATCGTCGCCACCGCGCCCGGTGCATCGGCCTCGCGATGCCGCGGGGGCTACGTGTCGCGCGCCGGAAGACGGTACGCGGCCAGCAGATCGTCCGTGAGCCGGCCGGCCACCTCGGCCCATTGGGTGCGCAGATAGTGGTGGCCGCCGGGAAAGCGGTGGATCCGGGCGTCGGTCGTCGTGACTGCGCTCCACTCGTGCAGTGTCCCGGGGTCGACCATCGGGTCGTCCAGTCCGCCGAAGACGCTCAGCCGCGCGCGCAGCGGCGGCCATGGCTGCCGCGTGTGTTGCAGCAGCGCCACCGCGTCCGCGAGGAACGGGGTGTAGACGGTCCGGGTGAGCGTTTCCTCGGTCGGCTGCTCCCAGCCCATGATCTCGGTGATGACGGCGATCCCGGCGCCGAGGTTGCGCGCGATGTGGGCGTCGAGACCGTCGCGGTCGGGTGGCGGAACGGCGGACAGGGCGAGCAGGTTCGGCTCGGTGCGCGACACCGACCGGAGCCGGTGGGTGGCCTCGAAGGCGAGCAGCGCTCCGAAGCTGTGGCCGAAGACGGCGTAGAAGCCATCGGCGGGTGGCCGGTGGCGCAGGTCCGTGGCGATCGCTTCGGCGATGCCCGTGGCGGCCCAGCCGATGTCGGTGATCGACGGTTCCGTTGAGCGGGTACCGCGGCCCGGCAGGTCGACGGCCACCAGGTCGAACAGTTCGGAGAACGCGGCGACCCAGGGCAGGAAGAACTCCGACCCGGTGCCCGACGGCGGCACGCAGTAGAGCCGGATCCGCGCGGTCTGCCGGTCGGTGAGCCGGTTGAGCTCCGGGGCGGGGAACGGCGGGTGCTGGTTCACGCGCCCCGCCTGACCCGGCCGAGGAGGCGCGGGGCGAGCTGCCGGACACCGGCCGCGGTGGCCAGTTCCATCGTCGGGACGACGCAGTCCAGCCTGCGCTGCAGTACGGAGCTCAGCTCGGCCGCCATCAGCGACTCCAGGCCGAGCTGGTCGAGCCGGGTGTCGGGGTCGATCCGCTCCGGGGTGGTCTGCAGCACGGTGGCCAGCGCCGAGACCAGTACCTCGGTGACGATGGCCAGCGCCTCCTGCTCGTCCGCCGAGCGCACCAGCCGCGGTACGTTCCGGTCGGTGTCGTGGGGGTCGGCGTCGGGCGGGGGAAGCACTTCGGTGAAGCGTGGTGCGGCGACGGCGGGGAGGAGCTTCGCGGTCTGTGCCCAGTCCGTGTTCCCCACCATGACGACGTCCGCGTCGGGATCGGTGATCAGCTCACCGAGGGCCCGGGTGGCGGTCGTGGAGTCGAGTTCGCCGAACCCGGCCTGCCGCATGGTGTCGACCATGTCGGCCCGGTCGGCGTAGCCGGTGTCGGAGATGGCGCACCACTGCACGGCCAGTCCGGGCAGTCCCGCGGCCCGGCGCTGCCGGACGATGGCCTCGCCCGCCAGGTTGCCCGCGGCGTAGGTGCTCTGCCGGAGGTTGCCCGCGAGGGCGGAGATGGAGCTGTAGAAGACGAAGAAGTCCAGTGGCCGGTCACGGGTGAGCCGGTCCAGGTGTGCCGTCCCGTCGAGTTTCGGGCTCACCACGGCGCGGGTCCGCTCGTCGCCCAGCTCCACCGCGGTGGCGTCGTCGAGGACGTCGTCGAGCACCATGGCGGCGTTGATGACACCGCGCAGCGGATGGCCGGTGGCGTCGATCGCGGCCACCAGTTCCCGGGTGGCCTCGGGGTCGGTGATGTCGGTGGCGTAGGCGGTCGCCCGCGCGCCCTCCTCGGCGATGCGGGCGAGCACCGCACCGGCCTCCGGGTGGGCGGCCCCACTGCGGGAGGCCAGCGCCAGGTGGCGCGCCCCGCAGCGGGCCAGCCACAGGGCGGTGGCCGCGCCGAACCCGCCGAGCCCTCCGGTGACGAGGTAGGTCGCCTCCGGGTCCAGGGCCATGGGAGGCCGGGAGACGCGTACGGGGACCGGTTCCGCGGGGTCGAGCGTGATGACGATCTTGCCGATGTGCCGGGAGTCCCGCAGCAGCGCCATGGCGTCGGCGATCTGGTCCGCCGGGTAGGTGAGATGCGGCAGTGGCCGGTACACCCCGGATGCGACGTGCTCGGTCAGTTCCTCGATCATCTGCCCGGCCACCGGGCTGTCGCCCTGGAGCAGACTGGTGAGGTCGACCCCGAAGAAGGAGAGGTCGCGGGAGAACGGCCGCAGGGCGAGCGAGTTGTCGGCGAGGATGTCGCGCTTGCCGAGCTCCACGAACCGGCCGTGCGGGCGCAGCAGTTCCATGCCACGGCCCAGCGCCTCCCCCGCCACCGAGTTGAGCACCACGTCCACCCCGCGGCCCTCGGTGATGTCGAGGACCTCATCGGCGAAGCCGAGGCTCCGGGAGTCCCGTACGTGTGCGTACCCGAGCAGGCGCAGCAGCTGGCGTTTGGCGGGGGTGCCCGCGGTGGCGATGACGGTCGCCCCGACGTGTTCGGCGTAGCGCAGCGCGGCCAGTCCCACTCCGCCCGCGGCTCCGTGCACGAGGATGGTTTCCCCCCGGCGGAGCCGGGCCAGGTAGTCGAGGCCGTAGTGGACGGTGGCGAAGACCGTCGGGATGGTGGCCGCCTCGGTGAACGGCATGTCCTCGGGGATGGGGATGGTGACCCGGGCCGGGCAGCGCACATGCGAGGCGAGGCTTCCGGACTGGGCGGCCATCACCCGGTCGCCCACGGCCCGGCCGGTCACACCTGCGCCGACGCGGGTCACCACTCCGGCGCATTCGAGGCCCAGCCGCGGGGTACCGGTCTCCGGTGTCTCGGCCATGGGCGGCACCAGTCCCCGGGACACCATGATGTCGGCGTAGTTGAGTGCCGCCGCCCGCACCTCGATGACCACTTCTCCGGGTCCGGGTTCGGGCGGGGCCACCGCCGTCCAGGCCGGTCCGTCGTCCGCCACGGCCAGGGCGAAGGGGCGGACGGTGCGAGTGGCGGAGTGGCGCCGGGTGATCCGGGGTACGAAGCGCCCGCCTTCGGTGAGCACGGCCTCGTCCTCGTCGGTCCCCGCGAGGAGTTCCGCGCAGACGTCCGCCGCGGTCGCGCCGGGGGCCACCGCGATCCTACGAACCCTCAGCAGAGGGTTCTCGCTGGTCAGGGTGCGCGCCTGGGCCCAGGCGGCGGCCGGGGCGGGGCGTTCGGGAACGGCGGTGTGCCCGCCGGTGGTCAGCACCCAGGCGTGCACCTCACGGCTCTCGGGCAGTGCCTGGCAGGCGGTGACCATCGCCCTGAGGACTGCCGCCTGCCGGACGACCAGGCCGACGGGGTCATCCGTGTTCGCGGCGGCCTCGTCGTTCTGGGCGGCCTCGTCGTTCTGGGTGGCATCATCGTTCTGGGTGGCATCGTCACCGAGCATGACCAGGATCCCGGTGCTCTCCTCGGTGCCGTTCAGCGCGGCGCCCCATCGCGCGGGGTCGGCGCAGGCGTCGATGTGGCTCACGGAGCGGTCCGGGCCGCGCAGCCGCGCCACCACGGATGCGGCCAGGTCGTCGAGGCCGTCCGTCGCCACCAGGAAGTGGCCGGGCGCGGTGGCCGCGGGCTCCGGCGCGGGCTGTTCACGCATCCCCCGGTCGGCGAGGAGGACCGAGCAGATGGGCTCGTCGCCGAGCTGGGCCACGTCGGTGAACCCGGCGGAGCGCAGCACGCCGGGCCACTGCTCGCGGGCCAGCAGCGTGTCCTGGCGCAGCTCGGTGTCGGTGAAGCCGGTCGCCGAGGCGAGCAGCCCGTAGCAGGGGGCGAAGAGGTCGTTGTCGTGGAACTCCGCGGCGAGCAGCTTGCCACCGCTGTCGAGGAGTTCGGTGAGGTGGCCGAGGGCCCGGCGGACATCGGTGGTGGCGTGCAGGACGTTGGCGGCGATCACCAGGTCGAAGGAGGCGGCCGCGAAACCCTGTTCTGCGGGGTCCCGGTCCAGATCCAGCGTCCGGTAGTCGAGGAACCGATGGTCGGCGAACCGGTGGCGGGCGCGGGGGAAGAACGCGCTGGAGATGTCCGTATAGGCGTAGGTGGTGCGGTCGGCGGGCAGCCGGGGCAGCAGCCAGGCGGTGGTGGATCCGGTCCCGGCGCCGACTTCCAGGATCCGCAGCGGCCGGTCCGCGGGCCAGGCGTCGACCAGCCCGGTGAGCAGTTCCCGGGCGATCCGGTTCAGGTACTGGTGCACCACGGAGGTCGTGTAGTGCAGCTCGGCGAGGCGCTCGGTGTCCGAGAAGAGCAAGCGCACCGGATCGACGTCTCCGGTGAGCACCCCGGCCAGTTGCGGGCCGCACCGCGCGTACAGGAGCAGCTCCGGTGCCATGGCGGGGAAGTCGCGCAGCAGATCGGCGAGGAGGCGGTCCGGTTCCGGGGTCCGGTCGAGCACACCTTCCCGTTCGGTGAGCGCCTCCAGGTTCTCGTACAGCTCGCGGTTGGCCGGTCGCGCGCCCGTTTCCTCCAGTTCGGCGAGCGCGGCCGTCACGAAGTGGCCGGTGAGGTGTTTGACCCGGCGTACGAAGGCGGGGCCGTCGTGGCTCCGGACATCCGCGGTCAGCGCCGCCACTTCGGTGGCGCGTGCGGCGGCGAGCGCGGTGGCCGTCGGCAGCCCGGCCGGGCCGGTGGCGCCGGGCAGCGGCGCGGCCCGGAGCGTGGTGACGATCTGGTCGACGCCGCTCGCCGCTCCCTTGTTCCGGCGTACGCGGACTCCGCGCAGCTCCATGGCGACGGTGCCGTCCGGGTCGGCGACGGTGATGTCCACCACCGCCTCGCGCAGCGACAGGGTGCGCGCCCGGATGAGTGCCACGCCCCGGTCGGCGGGGGTCCGCCAGAACCGGACCCGCTCCAGTGTGGCGGGCAGGAACTGGTGGACCTGCCCGTTCTCGGTGCGGGGAAGCAGCGCCGCGATGGATTGCAGCGTGGCGTCGATCAGGGCCGGGTGGGCGTGGAACCCCTGCGCCCCGGAGGGGTTGGCGTAGTCGGCGAGCACCGTGTCACGGGCCACGGCGAGCCGCTGGACACCGCGGAACGCCTCCCCGTACGCCAGCTCGACCTGCCGCATCCGTGCGTAGTGCCGTTCGCCGGAGATCTCGGTCGGGGCTGCCATGCGGATGGCCGCCACGTCCAGCGGCGCCGGCGGCTCGCCGTGCAGTCGGCGGACCCGCCCCTGCGCATGGTCCTGCCAGTCCTCGTCGCCGCGGCGGGAGGCCACCCGGAGCACCTCACCGGCAAGACGGGTCTGCACGGTGACTTCCATGTCCGGGTCGTCCCAGGGCAGTACCAGCGCCTTGCCGATGTCCAGTCCGGTGACCTCCACGGCGCCCTCGTGGCTCGTGTGGGCGGCCGCGAGCGCCATCTCCAGATACGCGGCGCCCGGCATCACGACCGCTCCGCTGACCCGGTGGTCGCCGATCCAGCCGTGCCGCGAGGGCTCGACCGGTGTCTGCCAGGTGGGTTCCACGGCCGGCAGCCGGTCGCCGAGCAGTTGGTGGCCCGAATCCTCTCCACTTCCCGATCCCGCCGACCACCAGTCCGGGGCGCCGTTGACGTGGTGCTCGCGCTGCCATGGGTAGGCGGGCAGCGGCACCACCCGGCCGCGTACGGGGAAGCAGGTGTCCCAGTCGACGTCGGCCCCGGCGGCGAGCACGGTCGCGCAGGTGGTCCGCACCGCGGCGGCGTCGGCCGCCTCGCGGGCCAGCGTGCCGACCGTGGTCACCGGCCGGTCCGCGGTGGCGCACTGCCTGCGCAGATAGCCCAGCAGCACCGGATGGGGGCCGATCTCCACGATCGTGCCGCAGCCGTGCTCGTCCACCAGCCCGGCGACGGCGGGCCCGAACAGCACCGGCTCCCGGACGTTGCGCCACCAGTATCCGGCGCCCAGCTCGGTGCCCGGCAGTGTCCCGCCCGTGACGGTGGAGACGAACGCCGCGGTGCCGGTACGTGGCGCGAGCCCGGCCAGCGACGTGTGCAGTCGGTCCCGGATCGGCTCCATCGACCGGCTGTGGAAGGCGTGGTCCAGATCCAGCTCCCGGAAGAACACGCCGCGGCGGAGCAACTCGTCACCGAGCGCGGACAGTTCCCCGGCGGGCCCGGAGAGGGTCACGTCGGTGGGGCTGTTCACTCCGGCCAGCTCCACGCCCCGGCCGGTGATCAGCGCGCTGGCCTCGTCGGCGGGGAGACCCACCGCCGCCATCCGCCCGCCACCGGCCGTGTCCGCTTGCGCGAGACCGCGTTCGGCGATGACCCGGCAGGCCGCCGCCAGGTCCAGCGCCCCGCAGGCGTGCGCCGCGGCCACTTCGCCCACCGAATGTCCCGCCACCGCGGCGGGCCGGATGCCGCGCTCCCGCAGCAGTGCGGTCAACCCGATCTGCACCGCGAACAGCAGCGGCTGGGCGATCTCGGTCCGGTACAGCTCCGGCTGCGCGGACCTCAGCTCCGCCAGCACCGACCAGCCCAGGCGCCCGGCCAATTCGGCGTCCACCTCGGCGACGGCGTCGCGGAACACCGGTTCGGCATCCAGCAGTTCCGCGCCCATGCCCGCCCACTGGGCACCGTTGCCGGAGTACACGAACGCCACCGGCCCCGGGCTCGCGCCCGCCGCCGCTCCCCCGCTCACGGGGGTGCCCTCGACGATCGTCTCCAGCAGTGCGGCGGCCTGTTCGGCGCTGTCCGCCACGACGGCGGCCCGTTCGCGGTGGTGTCCGCGCCGGAGGCAGCTGGTGAAGGCGATGTCGTAGAACGTGTCGGTGGTGTCCCGGAGCAGGGTGGCGGTGCGGGTGACGGCCTCGGTGAGCGCCTCCTTGGTGGCCGCCGAGACCAGCACCGGCAGGGACCGCGCCTCCGGCGGCGGGGTGGCGGACGGCAGGGGTGGCGGGCCGAGGACGGCGTGGGCGTTGGCCCCGCCGAAACCGAACGAGTTGATCGCCAGCGCCCCGGGAGCCAGCGACCGTGGCGCGGTCACCGGCTCCAGGCCCAGCGCGGAGAAGTCGATGGCCGGATTGAGCGGTTCGGCGTGCAGCGACTCCGGAATCACACCGTGGCGCAGCATCAGCACGCACTTGAGCAGACCGGCCATGCCCGCCCCGGACTCCAGATGACCGAGGTTCGACTTCACCGAGCCGATGGGCAGCGGAGTGCGGCGGCCCGCGCCGAGCGCATGGCCCAGCGCCCGGCACTCGATCGGGTCGCCCGCCTGCGTACCGGTGCCGTGGGCCTCCGCGTAGGACACGTCCTCGGGGCGCACCCCGGCGCGGCGGTGCACGTGGCGCATCAGGTGCTCCTGAGCCTCCGCGCTAGGCAGGGAGAGCCCGGGCGTACGCCCGTCCGCGCCCACTCCGGTGCCGAGGACCACGGCGTGCACGGTGTCCCCGTCCGCCTTGGCGTCGGCGAGGCGCTTGAGCACCACGACCGCGCCGCCCTCTGCTCGGACGTATCCGTCGGCGTCCGCGGAGAAGGTGCGGCAGCGGCCGCTCCGGGAGAGCATGGACGCCTTGGAGAACCCGATGAAGTCCCCCGGGCTCAGCAGCAGATTGATCCCGCAGGCGAGCGCGACACGGCCGTCCTCGGTGTCGTCATCGGCATCGTCGGCACGTAGTTGGGCGCAGGCCTGGTGCAGGGCGACCAGGGACGAGGAACAGGCGGTGTCCACCGCCATGGACGGTCCCCGCAGGTCGAACAGGTGCGAAATCCGGTTGGCGGTGTTGCACAGCGCCGCCCCCGCCATCGTGTACGCCGTGATCGCCTCCGGGCGGGCGTACTGGAGTTGGCCGTAGTTGGCATTGCTCACGCCCACATGGACCCCTGAGCCGGACCCCGCGAGCGTCCCCGGGTCGATACCCGCGTCGTCGAGGGCTTCCCTGGCCATCTCCAGCAGCAGCCGCTGCTGCGGATCCATCCGGCTCGCCTCGCGGGGCGACAGCCCGAAGAACGCGGCGTCGAATCCGGTGATGTCCTCAAGGAATCCACCCGCGGCCGAGTACGCCTTGCCGGGCCGTCGTGGATCGGGGTCCACGAACCGGCGCGAGTCGAACCGGTCCGCCGGTATCTCACCGACCAGATCGCGCCCATCGGCGAGCGCGGTCCACAGCCCTTCGGGGGCCGTGATGCCACCCGGCAATCGGCAGCTGAGCCCGACGATGGCGATATCGCCGGGCTGCTCTTCGCGGGCGAACGGAGCGGGCAGGGTCGAGGTTTCCTTGTGCGCCATTGCCGCCGACCCTATCAACGACAACCCCTGGTAGATGAGTTGTGGCGGACGCTAACGGCTCCATGCGGGCGCGCGTTCGCGATGCAGGGCCCGGCCGACGGTCAGGGCCCGCGCAGCGCGGTCCGCCGTAGCCCCGCTCAGCCCCGTGCCCAGCCACAGCGCGCGCAGGGTGAGGACCTGCGCGGCCATCATGGCGATGACCGGATCGCCTGACGTGAGGTAGCGCGCGCAGCCCGGGTCGCCCAGATCGTCCCGCACCAGTCGGCGCCCGCCGCGTATCCGCTCCACGCACTCTTCGATGCGCGTGTTCAGCGGAGCGGCCGCCCCGTTCGCCGCCCACCGCAGGTACGGCAGCTCGCGCGGCCCCATCGCCAGCACCACGATCTCCGCCATCCGCCGGACCGCCGGATCGGGGTGCAGCAGCCGATGCGCCTGGCAGACCGGAATGCAGGTGCAGACCTTGTTGCAGGTGCAGATCGTGCCGCCGCCACCGCCATAGGTGGGGTCCGGCGCCTGGTACGTCGGTGGTTCGTACGTGGGCGGTTCGTAGGTGGGTGGTTCGTACGTCGTCGGCGGTTCGTACGTGGGGGTGGGCGGTTCGTACGTCGGCGTCGGGAGGTCGGGGGTCGGTGAACTCGACGAGGGACTGGAGGTGGTGGGAGACGGCGAGGACGGAGCCTCCGAGCCCCCGTCGTCGCAGCCGCCGAGCAGCAGGGCCGCCGCGACCGACGACGCGATCCCTGCCCCGAGAAGGCCACGCCGCCCCGATGTCGCCGACCACGGCGGTCCGGTGATGGGCAGGACCTCGACCGGCCCCGTGTCGTCCGAGCCGTCGACCCGCTGGATCTCATAACGCGGGGCGTCGCCCGGTGGCTGCTCGGACTGGTTTTCCTGCCCGGAGCGCCTCGGCCGCGGCCAGGGCAGCATGACGTCATTCATCGTGCGTGCCTCCGTGGACGCCGCAGGGCTCCCCGGCGTGGTCGTCGCGCCATATGAGGCCGCCCGACCCCGCGATCCGGGTGAGGAGCTGGTCCTTCACCAGTTCCCTGGTGATGTGGCAGCGCTGGGACCCGGTGAACTCGCCTCGGCCGTTCGTCGCCAGCGACTTGTGGTAGCAGTCGCCCGCGCAGTTCCACTTGGCGAAGCACCCGTCGCAGAACGAGCGGTGCTCGACGCCCAGACCGCGCAGCCGGTCGAGCCGCTCCATGTCGAAGGTGTAGCCGTCCGGCCCCGGCGAACCGTAGAAGAACACGTCGGCGAACTCGTTGTCCTCGGAGAACGCCTCGAAGCAGGCCGATACGTTTCCCGCGGGACTCAGGCAGAAGTTGTCCTGGGTGATCCCGCAGAAGTGGTTGGTCAGCGTGCCGACCCGGGCCGCGCTGTAGATCAGCTCATGCCCGAAGCGGGCGGCCCTGCCCTGCGCTTCGCGGTAGGCGGCGATGAACTCCTCGGTCTCCGCGTCCGGCTCCCCCGCGTGCCGTCCCAGCTGGTAGGCGGGTTCCACCTGCACACGCTTCGGTGCGAAGTTCGACAGCACGAACTCGATCGAGTCGGGCAGCAGCGGGATCTGCTCCGCGGTGACGGTCAGCCGCACCGCGTAGGGGTAGCCCGCGTCGGTGAAGCGCCGCATCGTGCGCATGACGCGAGCGCTCGACCCGGTGCCCCGCACGGTCGGCCGGTGCTTGTCGTGTGCCTCGGGCAGACCGTCGAAGGACAGGCTCATGCCGCCGTTGAGGTTGGCGATCATCCAGTCGATCTGGCGGTCGGTGAACACGCCGTTCCCCGCCGAGGCCGCGATGACCGGGAGGTCACCGGCCCGCTCACGGGCGTACGCCAGCGACTCGGTCATCAGACCCCAGTGAACGCTCGGCTCGCCGCCCCCGTGGTAGTGCACCCCGGCGAACGGCGCACCCGCGCGCCGGGCGTTGTCGATGACGAAGTCGATGCCGCGCCGGGCGACATCCATCGTCATATACGTGGCGGGATTGTCGCCCGCCGAGGCGTAGCAGTAGGTGCAGCGCAGATTGCACGCCGTCGTCAGGAAGAGCGTGACCTCGGTCGGCGCGGGGTCCCCTCGGCGGCGTGTGACCGGCGCCGGGCGTTCGCTCAGGAGCCCGGTCTCGCGGGCGAGCGCCACGACGTCCTGACCACCGTCGCCAGTGGTCAGGACGCCGGAGAGGGCCGCCGCCAATCCGCTCGTGGCGGCGAAGGCCACGCCGTGCAGGGGCGCGTACACCAGATGCGCCCCGTCTTCCAACGGGATCGCGAAGACATCCCTGGTTCTGTTCAACGATCGCTCCCAGCAACTCGCCTCGACTGCGCTACGGCCGCACGGGCAGCGTTGGGTTGTCGTACAGCGCACACCCGTTCGCCCCCGTGGCAGCACTCGCGTCCGACATCCTGCGCCCCATCCCCGGGACCGGTCCCGGGGATGGGGCGCAAGGTAGCTCGTTCGAGTGAATTGCTCTGGGTTCTCCCACCCAGGAGGTGATGCGCTACGAGCCCTTCGAGGCGCCCACTTCCGCCTTCGGGGCCGGTGCCGTGGGCTCGTCGTCGGTCGCGGTGGCCTCCGGCGTGTCCTGGCGGGTGTTCCTCTTGGCCTCGGAACGGTCCACGACGGCGGCGGCCAGCGCGTTGCCGACGACATTCACCGCGGTACGCGCCATGTCGACGATGAAGTCGACGCCGACCAGGAGCGCGACCCCCTCGGGCGGGATGCCCACCGACTTGCCCGCGGCGAGGAGTACCACGATGGAGGCCGAGGTGACGCCCGCCATCCCCTTGGACAGAACCACCAGGACACCGACCATGAGCAGCAGGGAGGGTATCGAGGTGTCCGCGCCGTAGGCGTGGGCGAGATACACCAGGGCGGTGGCCTGGTAGAGCACGGAGCCGTCGGAGTTGAAGGAGTAGCCGAGGGGGACGACGAACGAGGACGTCGAGCGGCTGACGCCGAAGGCTTCGAGCTTGCCCATCAGCGGTGCCAGCACCGCTTCGGAGCTGCGGGTGACGAAGGCGAGGCCGACGAGTCCGCCGATCTCCTTGAGCAGATCCACATACCGGATGCGGTAGATCAGCGCGATGACCGGGAAGACCACGCCGAGGACGATGGCCAGGCCCGCGTAGACCACGGCGATGAAGCCGACCAGGCTCTTGAGGTTGCCGAATCCGTAGTGCGCCACGTCGTAGCTGATGAAGCCGAGGACGCCCAGGGGGGCGAGGCGGATGACATAGCCGACGACCTTGAACATGGCCGACGACACGGACTCCAGAACCGAGGAGAAGGGTGCGGACTTCTCGCCGATCGCGGCCATCCCGACGCCGAGGAAGAGCGCGAAGACGATCGCGGCGAGCAGGTTGCCCTCGGTGAACGCGGCGAAGACGTTCTTCGGGATCGAGTGCAGGACCAGCTCGTGGAAGTCGACGCCCTTGTCCAGCGTTTCCAGACTCTTCGTGTCGCCCCCGGCGACCGGGGCGCCCTTGCCGATGCCGGTGACCTCGGCCAGCGTCACCGAGATCAGCAGGATCACGGTGGTGACGACCTCGAAGTAGAGGACCGCCTTACCGGCGACCCGGCCCACCTTCTTCACCGACTCCATACGGGCGATGCCCAGCACGATCAGCGGGAAGACCAGGGGCAGCACGACCATCTGCACCAGGTTCAGGAAGATGTCGCCGAGGAGCTTCAACTGCTCACCGACGGACGGCGCGAGACTTCCGATCAGCGCGCCGAGGCCGACGGCGAGCACCGACTGCACGCCGAGGGGCAACTTCCACCAGCGCTTCGTGCGCTTCGACGGATCCGCACCGGGGGAATCGGCCTCGGAGTGGTCGTTGGGGGGCGCCGCGCTGTGTCCTGTTTGCATGTGTGGAGCTCCAATGGGTTGGGCGGGAGTTCAGCCGAGGTCCGCCGCCTGGGCGGCGTCGCGGACGGCCTCGGCCACCGCGCCCGCGACCTTGTCGTTGAAGACGCTCGGAATGATGTAGTTCGGGTTGAGCGCGGCCTCGGTGACCACATCCGCCAGCGCGCTCGCGGCGGCAAGCATCATCGCGGTGTCGACGGTTCGGGACTGGGCGTCCAGGAGGCCACGGAAGACACCCGGGAAGACCAGTACGTTGTTGATCTGGTTCGGGAAGTCCGAGCGGCCGGTCGCCACCAC
>NZ_JBVIVI010000007.1:285682-547824 GCF_055595765.1 Streptomyces sp. NPDC040405 | reverse complement strand
CAGTACGAGATCCACGAGGTCATCACGGGGCTCGTCGGCGTCGTCCTGATCGCCTCGTCCTTCTTCTCCTCGGTCCGGCGCAACCGCAGGCTGGCCGAATGAGTTGCGGGCGGGACGGGGTGGTCAGTCGGTGGCCGCGAGTTCGCCGCTGAGCTTGCCGTGGAGGTGGGCGCTCGGCCCGTTCAGGCCGGTGATCTCGACGGTCTTGCCCCGCTGGGCGTACCTGGTCTCGATCGCGTCGAGGGCCGCGACGGAGGAGGCGTCCCAGATGTGGGCGGCGGACAGGTCGATGACGACCTTGTCGGGGTCGGCGGCGTAGTCGAACTGGCCGACGAGGTCGTTGGAGGAGGCGAAGAACAGCTCGCCGGTGACCTGGTAGACCACGGTGGTGTGGTCGGGGTCGGTCACGGCGGTGACCTGGGCGAGGTGGGCGACCCGCTTGGCGAAGACGACCATGGCGGTGACCGAGCCGACGACGACGCCGATGGCCAGGTTGTGGGTGGCCACGACGACCGCGACGGTGATCACCATGACGGCGATCTCCCCGGCGGGCATCCGCTTGAGCGTCTTGGGAGCGATGGAGTGCCAGTCGAAGGTCGTGAACGACACCATGACCATGACGGCGACCAGCGCGGCCATGGGGATGTCGGAGACGACCGGCCCGAAGACGACGCACAGCACCATCAGGAACGCGCCCGCCAGGAACGTCGACAGACGGGTGCGGGCGCCGGAGACCTTCACGTTGATCATCGTCTGGCCGATCATGGCGCAGCCGCCCATGCCGCCGAAGAAGCCGGTGACGATGTTGGCGATGCCCTGACCGATGGACTCGCGGGTCTTGCTGGAGTGGGTGTCGGTGATGTCGTCGACCAGTTTGGCCGTCATCAGCGACTCCATCAGGCCGACCAGCGCCATCGCGAAGGCGTACGGCGCGATGGTGGTCAGCGTGTCCAGGGTGAACGGCACGTCGGGCAGGCCGGGGACCGGCAGGGAGGAGGGCAGATCGCCCTTGTCGCCGACGGTGGGGACCGCGATCCCGGCCGCGACCGTGACGACGGTGAGGATCACGATCGACACCAGCGGCGCCGGGATCACGGTGGTGACCTTCGGGAAGAACACCATCAGCACCAGCGCGGCCGCGATCAGCGGGTAGACGGCCCAGGGCACGTCCGTCATCTCGGGGACCTGGGCCATGAAGACCAGGATGGCGAGGGAGTTGACGAAGCCGACCATGACGGAGCGGGGGATGAACCGCATCAGCTTCGCCACGCCCAGCGCGCCGAGCGCGATCTGGAAGACACCGCCGAGGATCACCGTGGCGACCAGGTAGCCCAGGCTGTGCTCACGGTTCATCGGCGCGATCACCAGCGCCACGGCACCGGTCGCGGCGGAGATCATCGCCCGGCGCCCGCCGACGACCGAGATGGTGACGGCCATGGTGAAGGCCGCGAACAGGCCGATGGCCGGGTCGACCCCGGCGATGATCGAGAACGAGATCGCCTCGGGTATCAGCGCGAGCCCGACCACCAGGCCCGCCAGGACCTCGGTACGCCAGACCTTCGGATCGGTCAGCCAATCGGGCTTCAGGCCGCGCAGACGGGCGGCGGCCGGGGACATGACGGAACCAGACAAGGGAGTGGGAACCTCAAGCTCGGGCGCGCCCTTTTCAGCAGGGCCGGGGCGTGCGGGAACGGTGCGAAATCGGAGCGGGGAACGGGGCGCGGGCAGCGTGGCGCGATGGGCCGGTGGAGCTCACATCCGGGTACGAGGCGTCACGGCAGGCAGGACGCGGCGGCGGGCATCATGGGCTCGCGCACGCGGGGCTCCTGCAAGAATCGGATCTTCACCGGGGGCGGCATCGGCCCCGGCACGGCAGCGGCAGGGCGGCACTGCGCCGACCCCGCCATCAGCAACTCTACCCTAACGTTAGGGTAGAGATCAGCCGGGGACGAGAAGGGCCAAGGGATCACGGGCGTGGACGGCAAGCACATGCAGATCGGCGAAGTCGCCGCGCGGACCGAGCTGTCCCTGCGCACCATCCGCCACTACGAGGAGACCGGCCTCGTCGTCCCCTCCGCCCGCTCCCAGGGCGGCTTCCGCCTCTACACCGAAGCCGATGTCGCCCGCCTGATGGTCATCCGCCGCATGAAGCCGCTCGGCTTCACCCTGGACCAGATGCGCGACCTGCTGGGGGCCACCGACCGCCTCGACTCCGGCGCCGATGTGCCGGCCGATGAGCGGGAGGAACTGCTGAACCGGGTGCGCGGCTACCAGGAGACCGCGCGGCAGCGGGTGGCGGACCTGCGGACCCAACTGGCGCGAGCGGAGGAGTTCGCCGCCACGCTGGACGAGCGCCTCACCTCCGCACGGCATCACTGACGGCATTCGCTCCGAGGGACGCGGTCGGGGACGCAGATCCGTTTGGCGGTACACCGCGCGAGGTCACGATCACCCGCGGTTACAAAGGAAACGTCATCCGTCATCCCGGCCGGTCGGCGCTTTTGCCGCGTGCCGGTGATGTTCCGCTTCACCCCAGTGTTGAGGAAGGCGTATCGATGAAGACCATTCTGCGATCCGGCGGCGTGATAACCGCGGTCGGCGTGGGGCTCTCCCTCGCGGTCCTGCCGGCCGGACCGGCCGACGCGGCCCCGGAAACCCAAGTGCGGTGCAACGACATCGACGGCCTGGTGGACGCGATCAACGACGCCAACACCAGCGGTGGCCGCATCCGGCTCGCGCGCAACTGCACGTACACGCTGACCGCCCCCGACAACCCGGACGACGGTCTTCCCGAGATCACCGGGAACGTGACCATCTCCGGCAACGGTTCCACGATTCGACGCAACCCCCCGGACTCGACGGTGGCCTTCCGCATCTTCCACGTGGTGGAAGGCGGCACCCTCACCCTGAAGTCGCTCACGGTCACCGGCGGCATCTCCCTGAACTTCGGCGGCGGCATCGCGAACGAGCAGGGCACGCTGAACCTGGACGACGCGGTCGTCAGGGGCAATCACGCCGTCACCGGTGGCGGCATCTCCAACGTCGGTGGAGAACTCGACCTCGACCGCACCACCGTGGAGCGCAACAGCGCGGCCAGCTTCGGCGGCGGAATCAACAACGACGGTGGCGGCACGATGACGATGAAGGGCGGGGCCCTGCTCAACAACCGGGCGGTCACCAACAACGGTGGCGGCCTGGAGAACCGAGTGGGCACCGCGTCCCTGGAGTCCGTGTCGATCAGGGGCAACACCGCCGAGTTCGGTGGCGGCCTCCGCAACGTCAACGGCTCCACCCTGAACCTGAAGTCGGCCACCGTCAGGGAGAACATCGCCCTGCGAGGCGCGGGTCTCTCCAACAACGCCAGTACGGCCACGCTGGTCAGAAGCCTGGTCACGCGGAACACCGCGATCACCGCAGGTGGCGGCATCTACGTCGAAGGTGACGCGGACACCACGCTCACCGACACCAGGGTCGTCAACAACAGGCCGGACAACTGCGCGCCTGAAGACAGCGTCCCCGGGTGCACCAACCCCACCGCCACCGCCAACGTCGCCCCGCCGGTGTCGAAGGAGTCCGACCTGCCCGACTCCGACGACATCGTCGACCCCAAGTGAGCCAACTCCGGTAAGGGCCGGGCGGGTTCATGCCTTCGAGGTCAGGCCCGCCCGTCCGCCGGGACACGCAGCGTCACCCGGTAGCCGCCGTCTCCGGTCGGCCCCGACGCGAAGGTGCCGCCGAGGAGTTCGGCTCGTTCCCTGAGGCCGACCAGGCCCTGGCGGGAGCCGGGGAGGGGGAGCGACGGGCGGGTGGAGGGTGTGTTGGCGACGGTGACGCCGAAGGCGTCGGGGCCGTGCCAGAGACGGACGGTCGCGGTGGAGCCGGGGGCGTGCTTGCGTACGTTGGTGAGGGCTTCCTGGACCGTGCGGTTGACGGCGCGTTGCGCGGGTGCGCCGATGTCCGGGGGGAGGTCGCCCGCGAGCTCCGTATCGATGCCGCTCGTGGTGACCAGCTTGTGCAGGTCGGCGAGGGTGGGCTGCGGTGCCAGCTCGGTGGAGCGGCCCCCGGAGGCGCGCAGCAGCGTCACCATGTGGCGCAGTTCGTCCAGGGTGTCGACGCTGAGGGACCGGATGGTGCGGGCGCCCTCCTTGAAGTCCGGGTCCTTCGCGGCGACTTGAAGGACACCGGCCTGGACGGCGATCAGGCTGACCTGGTGGCCCTGCACCTGGTGCCCGGCGCGCTGAAGACGCTCGCCGAGTCCGCCTGGGGCGACGGCGGGTCGGTCTCGTCGGCCTGGTGGTCCGACACCTGGGGCTACCCCAGCGGCGACACCCCCCTCGGCCTCCTGGTGGCCTCACCGCACAGCGAGACCACCCTGTCGATCCTGGCCAATACCGGTGTCGCCGTCGCGGTCCTGGTCTGCTGCCTCGCCGCCGTCGACGCCTTCCCGCGCTTCCACCGCCTCGCCCCGCTCTCAGGCGAGGAGTTCGCCCAGGCCCTGGCGGGTGGCGGCCAGTACCACGCGGTCCTGGGCCCGCAGGACGTAGCCGGGGTGCAGATCCCAGACCAGACCGGGTTCCCGTGCGTCGCCTTCGTACGTAGCCGCCAGGTCGCGTCGGCGGTCCGCGACTTCCGCCGCGTCCAGGGCGATCACCCGCCAGGCGCCCGGGGTGAACGCCTCGGCGACGGTACGGCCTTCCAGCTGGGGGTGCCCGGCGACGTGCAGGGCCGCGAAGACCAGGACGCGGCGCTCGACCGGTATGGCGCCGAGGACCTGGCGCCCCATCATCGCCCCGGCGAAGGCGGGCGCCGCCAGGGTGGAGACGCTGCGGCTGCGCGTCAGGGCCTGGGGATGGGCGGCGCGCAGGGTGCGGTAGACGGCGGTGGCGAACTGGTCGTCGTACAGGCGCAACCCCACCCGCAGCCGGGGCTTGACGGAGCGGGCGTAGAGCGTCGCCTCAAGGTTGGTGGTGTCGGAGCTGGTCAGCGCCAGCAGGGCGTGCGCGCGCTGGATCTTGGCGGCTTCGAGGACGCCTTCCTGGGTGACGTCGCCGGTGACGGTCGGCACTCCCAGCCTGCGGGCCAGCGGGATGCCGCGCGCCCCGGGGTCCTCTTCCACGCACACGACGGGGATGTCCATCTCCCGGAGCCGGGCCAGGACGCGGGTGCCGACCTTGCCCAGGCCGAGCAGGACGACATGGCCCGAGAGGCCGCGTGGCGGGCGGCGCAGCGCGGACGCGGTGCGGAACGTGCCCAGCGCCTCGAAGGCCGCGGCCACCAGGACGGGGAGCAGGAGCAGTCCGGTCAGCCCGGACAGCAGCTGAAGGATCTTGCGCGCGGTCGACTCGTCGAGCGCCGGGTCGTCGATGGCCAGTACGTCCAGCACCGTCAGGTAGGCCGCGTGGACGAGACCGTCGCCGGTCAGCCGCCAGGAGACGAGGGTGAGCGCGAGCACGGCGATCACCATTCCGGCGACGGACCAGCGCAGTCGGCGGGAGAGCAGCGAGGCGAGGGGGAGTCGGCGGCTGCCGAGCCGCCGTGGCGGCATGGGTGGCCCGGTGGCGGAGACGGCGTCGAGCACCACCGTGCCGCGGCCGGTGGCGGCGGCGACCTCGTCGTCGCCGGGCAGCAGCCGGGGCCCCTCGTCGCCGCTGCTGTCCGAGCCCTCGCTGCCGCCGGGGTCGCTGGTGGTGGACGAGAGCAGGGCGAGGGTGCACAGGCCGGGGTCGGTGGTCTCGTCGCGGCGGGGCGGGGTGCGCTCGGCCGCGCGCAGCAGCAGCCCATCGGCCTGCACCACCTTGCTGGTGCCCGCGACGGCGGTGGCGGCCAGTGCGGGGGCCACGGTGTCGGCGTCCGACAGGACGGTCGCGGCGGCGTCCAGCTCCGCCGGGTCCATGCCGGGGTCGGCGACCCGGGCCGCCTGGTCGAGGAGATCTTCCAGGTGCTGGCCGAGTTTGCGGTTGTAGAGCCGGATGACCAGCCGCAGCCGGGGGTTGAGGCGGCGGGCGCGCAGGGCGGCGTGGATGTTGGTCTCGTCGTCGTCATGGACCAGGGCGAGCGCCGTCGCGTGCTCCACGCCCGCCTCGGTCAGCACGTCGTCGTCCAGGGCGTGGGCCTCCACGACGCGTACGCTCGGGTCCGGTTCGCCCTCGGCCACGGGCTGCCGGGGCAGCGGGACCCGGCCGACAGCCGCGGTGAACCGGCCGAACAGCGTGGCGGCGGGGCCTCCCGCCATCCGGTGCCCCGCGGGCTCCGCCAGGGAGAGGCCGCCCGGGATGACGACGGTCACGCGTGCCCGGTAGACGCCGTGGAGTTCGGCGGCCAGGCGGTGTGCGAGCGCGTCGTCACCGCAGACGATCATGCGCGGTGCGGCCGGGCCGGGTGGTGCGGCGGATGAGGAGAACACGACGTCGAAGCCCCCGTTGGTCGATGATGTAGGCGGTCGGCTCACGGTGAAGTACCGCGACCACGTATATCCGGCGTACGGCATCACCGTCACGGCGGTGGCGACCACTCCGTACCGGGTGAACTACCCGGGGGGCAGGGGCTGTCGGTCGCGTTCGGCGATGCCCGGGAGGGGAACGGAACGATGAGCGAAGACGAAGACCCCGCGGGCCCCGTGTCGCCGGACGCCGACCGGGCGCAGCTCGCATCCCACCGTCCGCTGATCGTGCACGCCCTGCCGTCCGCCCCCGAAGCCGCGGTGGTCGTCCTGCACGGCGGGTCGGCGGACGGCCTGGCCCCTCCCCCGCCGCTCAACCTGCCCGCCCTGCGGATGCGCCCCTTCCGTACGGCGGTGTCGCGAGCCCTGGACGGACGGGGGCTGGTGCTCGCGTCCGTGCGCTACCGGTGCCGGGGGTGGAACGGGCCACGCGCCGACGCCGCGCACGACGCCCGAGGCGCCCTCGACGAACTCACCGGGCCCACCGGACCCGCCCCCGGCCTGCCGGTCGTCCTGGTCGGCCACTCCATGGGCGGACGCGCGGCGCTCCTGGCCGGGGGACACCCCTCGGTGCTGGGCGTCGTCGCGCTCGCGCCGTGGTGCCCGCCGGACGAACCGGTCGCCCATCTGCGGGGCAAGGACATCGCCGTCCTGCACGACGAGCGCGACCGGATCACCGAGGCCGCGCACTCCTGGCTCTTCGCCGAGCGCGCCCGGCACGCGGGCGCCCGGGCCCACACGATCGCGATGCCGCACGGCGGCCACACCATGCTCCGCGGCGCCCGCCACTGGCACCGGCTCACCGCGGACCTGGTCGGGGCCGTCCTGGCCCGGACCCCCATGCCGGTCCACAGCCGTTACAACGTCCCGGACAGCGGTTCGCCGGGGATGGCCAGGTAGGTGTCCCGCAGCTGGGCGAGCAGGGGGTGTTCCGCGGCCATCGCGGTCCCGTCGATGCGGGAGATGGCGCGTACCCCGATGCTCGTGTTCGTCGCGAACGCGGCGCGCATGTTCCGCGCGTCCGTGAGCGTGACCGGCACCGTGGCGTACTCGGCATGCTGCTGGAGCAGGGCCATGGTCACTCCCGGCAGGACGTCCGCCTTCGGCCAGACGACGCCGTCGTCCCCGATGAAGCCGACGTTCCACGTCCCGCCCTCGGAGACCCGGCCGTCCGGACCGACGAACAGGGCGTCGTCGTAGCCGTCGAGCTGTGCCGTACGGCGCGAGTGGAGCGATCCAAACAGGCCCAGGTGCTTGACGGCCGGGACATCGCGTTCGTAGGCGATGGGCTTCACCCGCAGCGGAGGCAGGGGCAGCGACGCGGCCGGGCGCACGGTGACCAGGATGTTCGGCGTGTTCGCCCGGGCCGGGTGGCCCATGTCGACCTCGGGGTCGAAGACGCTGACCCGGACGACGAACGAGCCGCCGCGCTCGCCCGCCGCCTGCCTGACGTACCGCCGGACCAGTTCGGGATCGAGGTCCGCGCCGAAGACCGCCTCGCAGTCCCGCACCAGGCGTTCGAGGTGGCGTCCGAGCCCGCGTACGCGCTGGTCGTCGACGCGCATGCTCGTGAAGTGCCCGTAGTTGGTGAGCGCCAATGTCAGCACGGCGTCGGGGTCGACAGGTCGTCCGTTCAGTTCCGCCATGGCTTCAGGATGACAGCGGTGGGGGGATCGCGGCCTGGAGGGCCGCGGCTGCCCTGCGGGCGTCGGTTTCGGTGGTGCGCCAGTTGCTGAAGGCGGCGCGGAGGGCGGGGGTTCCGTCGAGGACGGTGGGGGTGAGGAAGACCTCGTCGGAGACCCCTTCGGCGAGTGCGGTGAGGCGTTCGGCGGTGGGGTTTTCGGTGAGGGTGAAGCAGACGACGTTGAGCCGGACCGGTGCGAGAAGCCGCAGACCGGGCGTGGTGTCGATGGCTTGGCCCAGGGCACGGGCGCATCGGATGCAGCGCTCGGTGATCTCGCGGTGGCCGTCCCGCCCGTAGGCCCGCAGGGTGAACCAGGCGGCGAGGGCGCGCAGGCGCCGGGAGTTCTCCGGGGTGAGGTGGGCCGTGTCGGGGGTGTCGCCGAGCGGGCCCAGGTAGGCCGCCGCGTTCTGGAAGACGGCCGTCTGCAGGTCGGGGCGCCGGGTGAACTGCACGGCGCTGTCGTAGGGGACGTTCAGCCACTTGTGCAGGTCGATACAGATCGAGTCGGCCAGGTCGAGGCCCTCGACCAGGTGCGCGTGCTCGGGTGACAGCGCGGCGAAGGCGCCGAAGGCGGCGTCCACATGCAGCCAGAAGGCGTAGCGCTCGCGCAGCGCGGCGACGGCACGCAGGTCGTCGAAGTCGGCGGTGTTGACCGTACCGGCGTTCGCGACCACGATGCACGGGCCGTCGGGCTCGGCCTCGCGAAGCGCTTCCTCCAGCGCCGCCACGTCGACGGCCTCCCGCCCCGGCAGGGTCGGAACGGGGATGAGGGCCCGGCGTCCCAGGCCGAGCGCCGACAGCCCCTTGGGCACGGACGAGTGGGCCGCTCCCGACAGCACCCGCACCGCGCCGAGTACGCCCGCGCCGAACTCCGCGGGCGAGACGTCCCACCGCTCTCCGAGCCATTCGCGGGCGACGGCGAGGCCGACAGTGTTGGACATGGTGGCGCCGCTGACGAAGGTGCCGTGGTGCTGGTCGGACAGGCCGAACAGGCTCCGCAGCCAGGCCATCGTCTCGCGCTCCAGGCTCTGTCCCGCCCCGTCCAGCGACGAGAAGGGGTTCTGGTCCCAGGTCGCGGTCATCCAGTCGCCGACCAGCGCGGCCGGTGTCGCCCCGCCGGTGACGAATCCCAGATAGCGCGGTCCGGCGCTCGTCGACAGCGCGGGCTCCCAGCAGGCGATGAACTCCTCCAGCGCCGCCCGCGCTCCCGCCCCCTGCGTGGACAAGGGCTCCGGTTCCGGCACCGGCGCCGCGGGGACGACGTCCCGCTCGGCGACCTGGGCGAGCACGGCGGCGGCGTGCTGCTGGACGGCCTCCAGCAGGTGCGGCAGCCCGTCGCTGTCCGCGGCGAGTCGTGGGTGCATGGCGGGTCTCCGTTCGTGTCAGGTGGCCACGACGTTAAGGAGCCTTACCGGTCCGGCGCCTGGTCCAATCGTGGAAAACTGGACCAGTGCGCATGAGGGACGACTACCTGGTGCGGGTCCTGGGCCCCTGGCGGAGCACCACGGCGCCGCTCAGCACGGCGCTGGCCCGGGCGGTACGGGAAGCGCTGCTCGACGGCCGTATCCGCGCCGGGAGCGAGCTGCCCGCCGAGCGCCGCCTCGCCGCCGCGCTCGGCGTGAGCCGTGGCACGGTGACCGCCGCCCTGGACCGGCTGCGCGACGCCGGATGGGTACGTACCCGGCACGGCAGCGCCAGCACGGTGCGGTTCCCCGCGGGCGCCGCGGAACGGATCGCCCCGCTCTCGGCGACCGGGGAGGACGGATCCCTGATCGACCTGCGCCGGGCCGTACCCGCCGCGCCGCAGGAGCTGTACCTGGAGGCGACGAGGCGGGCCACCGAGCGGGCCGGGCCCCTGCTGGCCGAGCACGGCGGACCGGACCCGGGCATCGAGGAGCTGCGCGCGGCGATCGCGGCACGGTACAGCCGCGAGGGCACCGCGACCCTGCCCGAGCAGATCCTCGTCACCGGCGGGACGCGAGCCGCGCTGGCCCTGCTCGCGGCGCACTTCGCGCCTCGTACGACGGTGGTGGAGACCCCCACGTACTACGACGCGCTTCATGTGCTGCGCCACACCGGGACGAGGCTGGTGGGCTGCCGGGTCACCGGCGACGGCTGGGACCTGGACCAGCTGCGGGACGGCTTCGCCGCCGCGCGCGGCCACCTCGCCTATCTGGTGCCCGACTTCCACAACCCGACGGGCGCGCTGATGTCCGCGCCCGCCCGCCGCACCGTGGCCCGGCTCGCCGCCGAGCACCGGGTGACCCTCGTGGTGGACGAGACGCTGCGCGACTTCGACCTGCGCGACCGGCCGGAGCCCCCGCCCCGCGTTCCCGGCGCGCTGCTGATCGGCTCGACCAGCAAGTCCATCTGGGGCGGGCTGCGCATCGGCTGGATCCGGGCCCGTGCCTCGCTCATCCGGGAGCTGCGGGACCACCCGCTGGCCGGGCCCCTGTCCGCGCCCCCGGTGCAGCAGCTCGTCGCCGTCGAACTGCTCCGTGATCTGGAACCGGTGCTCGAACGGCGGCGGCGCGAGCTGCGGCGGCAGCGCGACCACCTCGGCAGCCTGCTCGCCGACGACGGCCGTTGGCACTTCACGCTGCCGCCCGGCGGTCTCACCCTGTGGCTGCGGCTGAACACCACCCTCGCCGACACCGTCGTCGAACGGGCCGCCGCCAACGGGGTCGCGCTCATGGCGGGCTCACGGTTCGCGGCCGACGCCGCCCTCAGCCGCTATCTGCGCGTGCCCTTCACACCACCGTGCCACGTGCTCGACCGGATCGCCGACGTCCTGGACGACGCCGCGCGAGCGGTGCCGGGGAGCGGCGCCGGGGGGTGACGGCAGGGCCCCTCACGCGCGCACGGCCCTGACCGCGCTCTCGCGCCGGATCCGGGTCCACCGATCGGTGGACGGGAAGTTCAACCGGGTACCTCTGTCGGCCGACTACGCCGCCCGGCAAGGCTCGTGGGCATGGACTCATTCACTGTGCGCATGGCGCGCTGGAGCGCTCGGCACCCCTGGCGGGCCCTCGTCGGCTGGCTCGTGTTCGTGGTGCTGTGCCTGGGGATCGGCGGTGCCGTCGGCACGCACAGCGCGACGACGGCCGACTACCGGGTCGGCGAGGCGGGCCGGGCGGAGGCGATGGCCGCCGAAGGGGGTCTGGAGCGCAGATCCACCGAGCAGGTGCTGATCTCGTCGCGGTCGGGCCCCCTCGACCGCGACGCGGCCGAAGCCGCCGCCGAGGACCTGACCGCCCGGATGAAGCGACTGCCCGACGTCGCGGGCGTCGCCGGCCCGCTGCTGTCCGAGGATCGCCGGATCCTCATGGTCGAGGTGGCGCTGAAGGGCGAGGAACGGGACGCGAAGGACAAGGTCGACGCGCTGACCGCACAGACCGGCGCCGTGGGGAAGGCGTATCCCCGGCTGCGGCTGGAGGAGACCGGAAGTCCGTCCATCAGCAAGGGAGTCGACCAGCAGCGCAGCGACGACCTGGCACTCTCCGAGAAGATCACGCTCCCCGTCACCCTGCTCACCCTGCTGGCCGTCTTCGGGTCCGTGACCATGGCGGGGGTGCCGCTGCTGCTCGCGCTGTCGTCCATCGCGGCCGCCGTCGGGCTCTCGATGGTGGCCTCGCACCTCTCCCCCGACGCCGGGGTCGGCACGAACGTCATCCTGATGATCGGCCTCGCGGTCGGCGTCGACTACACGCTCTTCTACCTCAAGCGGGAGCGCGAGGAGCGCGCCCGCGCGGGCGGCCGGCTCAGCTCCGAGGCGCTGGTGGACGTGGCCGCGGCGACCTCGGGCCGGGCCGTCGTGCTCTCCGGGCTCGCGGTCGTGGCCTCCACCGCGACGCTGTATCTCGCCTCCGACGTCATCTTCTCCTCGCTGGCCACCGGCACGATCGTGGTCGTCCTGGTCGCGGTGGCCAGCTCCCTGACGGCGCTGCCCGCGATGCTCGTCACGCTCGGCAAGCGGGAGGAGCGCAGGGCGCGGCGCCGCGCCGAGCGCGGAAAGCCCGCGCGCCGGACGCGGGGCGAGGCGGGCGACGCGGGCGACGCGGGCGGCCGGGTGTGGGCCGCGCTGCTGCGGCCCGCGAGCCGCCACCCCCTGGCCACGCTGTGCGTCTCCGTTCTCGCCCTGCTCGCGCTAGTCGCCCCGCTGGCCGGGTTGAAGATCACGGAGATGAGCCGGGACACCCACTCCCGCGACATCGCCGCCATGCGGACGTACGACCGGCTCAACGAGGCGTTCCCCGGGCAACGGGTCACCCACCAGGTCGTCGTACGTGCCGACGCCGCGCGCTCCGGCGAGGTCGGCGGGGCGCTGCGCGAGCTGGTCCGGCGCGCCGACGCCGACCCGCTGTTCAGCGGCGCCTCGCGCGTCCGGACCTCCGCCGACCGCCGGATCAGTGTGCTGCAGCTGAGGGTGGGGTACCTGGGCAACTCCGACCAGGCGTACGACTCCCTCGACCATCTGCGCGAGGACTACCTGCCCGCCACCGTCGGCCGGGTCGACGGGGCGGAGTACGGAGTGAGCGGGGACGTCGCCCGGTACGCCGACTATCCGGCGCACCAGAACGGCAAACTCCCGCTGGTCCTCGGGGCGTTGCTGCTGGTGACCTTCGCGATGACGGCATACGCGTTCCGCTCGGTGGTGCTGGGCCTGATCGGTGTCGTACTGAACGTGCTGTCCGCGGCGGCGGCGCTCGGACTGCTCATCCTGGTCTTCCAGGGAACCTGGGCCGAGGGGCTGTTGGACTTCCATTCCACGGGATCGGTCGGATCGCGCGTACCGCTGTTCCTCTTCGTGATCCTCTTCGGGCTCTCGATGGACTACCAGGTGTTCGTGGTGAGCCGGATCAGGGAGGCCGTTCTCGCGGGCGTGCCCACGAGGCAGGCCGTACTCGACGGCATCCGGAGGTCGGCGAGCGTGGTGACGAGCGCGGCGGTGGTGATGACGACCGTCTTCGTGAGCTTCGTCTTCCTGCACATCATCGAGATGAAGCAGATCGGCTTCGTCCTCGCGGCGGCCGTGCTGCTCGACGCCTTCATCGTCCGGATCATGGTTCTGCCGTCGGCGATGCTGCTGATCGGCGAGGCGAGCTGGTGGCCCTCGCGGACCGCGCGGCGACCGGTGGAGACGGGAACAGCCGCCGACGGGCGGTCGATGGCCGACGTACGTTGACCGGTATGACCGCTCTCGCCAACCCCTTGGCCGACGCCTCCTGGGCCACTTCGCTGCGCCGGTGGAACGCCGTGTGCTGGGTCCTGTTCGGCGCGATGGCCGTCGGGCTGGTGACGACGGCTCCGCCGGGCGGGAGCGCGTACAAGGCGCTCGGGCTGCTCGGCGGGGTGGTGCTGTGCTACGCGGTGCTCGACCGGTTCCCGGGGAATCCCGTCGTACGTCCGCGGGTCTATCTCTCGGTGCTCGTGCTCGCGCTCGGCGGGCTGGCCCATCAGGGCAGCAGTTATGCGGCGCTGTTCATGGTGACGCTGCCGCACTACTGGATGTTCGGGCGCACTCCGCGGGCCTCGATGGGGTTCCTCGGGCTGGCCGCCGGTGCCACGCTGGCCGGGACGCTGGCCCGGCAGGGCTGGTCGGCGGAGTTCTTCGGCGAGACGCTGGTGTCCACCCTGATCGTGGTCGCGGTGGGCGTACTGATCGGACTGTGGGCGCACTCGGTCGTCACGCAGAGCAGCGAACGGGCCCGGCTGATCGAGGAGTTGGAGCGGACGCAGGCGCAACTGTCCGAGGCCCACCAGCGACAGGGCGCGGCGGACGAACGGGAACGCATCGCACGGGACATCCACGACACGCTCGCGCAGGGCTTCGCGTCGATCATCGTGCTCGCGGAGGCGGCCCGCGCGGGCCTGGACGGCGATCCGGCGGCCAGCGCCCAGCAGCTGCGGTCGATCGAGTCCACCGCCCGGGAAAACCTCGCCGAGGCCCGGGAGCTGGTCGGCTCGGCGAGAGCGCCGGGCCCTGGCCAGGTGGGCGACGGTTCGGTGGCGGAGACTCTGCGCCGTACGCTGGACCGCTTCGCGGAGGACACCGGCCTGGCGGTGGACGCGGACCTGGCGGACCTCCCGTGCGACCAGCAGACCCGTATCGCGCTGCTGCGCTGCACCCAGGAGTCCCTGGCCAACGTGCGCAAACACGCGCACGCGTCCATGGTCGGGGTGGTGCTGGTGCGGCGTCCGCACGGGGTGGAGCTGGAGATCACCGACGACGGAACCGGGTTCCTGGCCGGGGAGTCGACGGGCTTCGGGCTCGACGGCATGCGCAAGCGACTGGCGGAGCTGGGCGGGAGGCTCACGGTGACGAGTTCGGTGGGCGACGGGACGCGGATCCTGGCGATGATCCCCATGGCGGGCGAGACAGTCGGCGAGATGGCGGGCGAGGTGGGGGCATGAGCGAGGGAGGTCTGCGCATCGTCGTCGTGGACGATCACACCGTGATGCGGGCCGGGGTGATCGCCCTGCTCGCCGCCGAGGACAGCATCGAGATCGTCGGCGAGGCGGGCGACGGACGCGCGGCGCTCGGTCTCGTCGAACGGTACGACCCCGACGTGGCCCTGGTCGATCTGCGGATGCCCGTGCTGGACGGGGTGGCGACGACGGCCGAGATCGTCGCCCGGTATCCGCGTACCCGGGTGCTGATCCTCACGACGTACGACACCGACATGGACATCGAGCGCGGGGTGGAGGCCGGTGCCATCGGCTATCTGCTCAAGGACACCACCCGCGACCAGCTCGTCGACGCCATCCACGCGGCGGCGCGGGGCGAGACGGTGCTCGCGCCCCGGGTCGCCGAGAAGCTGGTCGCGCGGATGCGGCGGCCCGTTCAGGAGCCGCTGACCGACCGCGAGACCGATGTCCTGGGCGCCGTGGCGGACGGGCTCACCAACGCCGAGATCGGAAGGCGCCTCGTGATCGCCGAGGCCACGGTGAAGACGCATCTGCTGCGCCTGTTCGCCAAGCTCGATGTGAACGACCGGACGAGGGCCGTGGTGGTGGCCATGGAGCGGGGGCTCCTGAAGCGGCCCGAGCGGGGCTGACCGGGCGGAGCCGACCGAGCGGGGCTGACCGGGCGGAGCCGACCGGGTGCAGCCGGGGAGATCTTTTTCGGCCTTCCTCCGGTTTGGTGCCGGAATGCGTACCCGGCGGGGCGGCGCGACCCCTATGCTTCTACACGCGTGTAGAAATGCGAGCGGGTCGGCCCACGCGACCGGTCAACGTGCCGTCGGCCGGAGGGGTTCCCCGCCGCACCGCACGCGCGCTCAGGCATTCACCGCACTCGCGCCCCAGGAGGGCAGCATGGCTTCCATAGACCTCGACACGGTGCTGGACAAGGCATGGGCCGACAAGGAGTTGGCGGAGATCCTCGCCGCGCCCGTGTCGGCGCTCAAGGGGGTCTCCGACCGGCAGGGGAACCTGCTGGAGGAGGCGTTCGGCGTCAAGACGGTCAAGGACCTGGCCGATCTGAAGTACGCCCGCTGGGCCTCGGCGCTGGCCGCGCTCGACACGACGAACAAGTAACCACGGGCGCATCCGCACATCACATACGCACATAAGGAGTGGACGCCACAATGGTGTTCAAACGACTGCTCGGCTCACTCGGTGTCGGCGGCCCCACCGTGGACACCGTGCTGGACGCCGGCCCCGTACGGCCCGGCGGGCCGCTGACCGGGCAGATCCATCTCCGGGGCGGCAGCTCGGACTTCGAGATCGAGCAGATCACCCTGGACCTCGTCGCGCTGGTCGAGGACGAGCACGGCGACGAGGAGCGCGAAGGCGGCGCCGTCTTCGACCACTTCACGGTGGGCGGCGGGTTCCGGCTCGCCGATGGGGAGCAGCGCAGCCTGCCGTTCACCCTCCACCTCCCCTGGGAGACGCCCATCACCGAGCTGTACGGGCAGTCGCTCGGCATCGCGCTCGGCGTCCGTACCGGGCTGGAGGTGGCGGGCGCGAAGGACAAGGGCGACCTGGACCAGCTGACGGTGGGTCCGCTGCCCGCGCAGGAGGCCGTCCTGGAGGCGCTCGGGCAGCTCGGCTTCGGCTTCAAGTCCGCCGATCTGGAGCTGGGTCACGTCCGGGGCACGGGGCAGCGGCTGCCGTTCTACCAGGAGATCGAGCTGACTCCGGCACCGCAGTACGCCCACGCCCTCAACGAGCTGGAGGTGACCTTCCTCGCGAACCCGGGCGGGCTGGACGTCGTCCTGGAGGCCGACAAGCGCGGCGGGTTCCACTCCGGGGGGCACGACACCCTCGCCCTCTTCGCCGTCGGCCACGAGGGCGTCGAGCACCGCGACTGGACCGCGGAGGTCGACGCCTGGGTCCGGCAGCTGGTCGACCAGCGCGCCGCCCACGGATACGCGGAAGCCTCCGGCCACGGGCACGAGGAACGCCGCTCCGGGCGCTCCGGGCCCAGCACCGGGGCCATCGTCGGCGGCGTCGCGGCAGGGGTCGCGGTCGGCGTCGTCGGCGGCATGGTCGCGGCGGAGGTCGTGGACGAGATCGGCGACGCCTTCGAGGACGAAGAGGACTGAGCCCGCTCGGCCCTCGGCCGTCGGTCACTCTGCTAACTTCTACAGTGTTGTAGAAGTTAGCGACGACGACGTACGGAGTTGGTCATGGCCCTGTGGGACCGCATCAAGGAATCCGCATCGACGATGCAGAGCCAGCTGCTCGCCAAGAAGAACGACCTCAAGAGCGGCGCGTTCCGCGACGCCAGCATGGCGATGTGTGCCCTGGTGGCGGCGGCGGACGGCTCGATCGACCCGTCCGAGCGGCAGCGCGTCGCCCAGCTGATCGCCACCAACGAGGTGCTGCAGAACTTCCCCGCGGACGACCTGCGGTGGCGCTTCAACGACTACCTCGACAAGCTCACGGCGGACTTCGACTTCGGCAAGGTCAGCATCCTGCAGGAGGTGGCCAAGGCGAAGAAGAAGCCCGCCGAGGCTCGCGCCGTCGTCCAGATCGGCATCGTCATCGGCGGCGCCGACGGCGACTTCGACAAGACCGAGCGGGCCGTGGTCCGGGAAGCCTGCTTCACGCTGGATCTGGACCCCGCCGAATTCGACCTGTAGCCGGTGCGCGGCCGGTCCCGGGGGCACCCCAGGGCCGGTCCGCGACCGGTTACAGCGGCGTCGCGGCCTGGAGGACCCGGAAGAGCGCGATCGCCGCGTTCGCCGAGGACAGCGCGGACGCGGCCGTCCCCCCGGCGGCGACCCAGGCGGCGACGCCCGCCGCCGTATGGGCGGGCGGCCAGTGCCGGGCGGACGGCACCGGGCCCAGCAGCGCGGCCACGCGGCGCGGTACGGGTCCGGGCGCGGCGAACCCGGCCAGCGTCGGGGCGGGGGTGCCACGGGAGACCAGCGCGGCCTTGCCGACCGCCCTGGCCACGACCTTCCGGTCCGCCACCGCACCGGCCGCCTCCTCGTCCGCCCACCGCTCGGCGCAGTACGCGACCGCTCCCCGCAGCGGACGCAGCAGGGGGTTCGCCCGGGCCGCCAACTGGGCGGCGAGCAGATAGCGGTGATGGTGTCCGTCGAGATGGGCGTGCTCATGTGCGATCAGGGCGCGCCGCTCGGAGGCGTTCAGACAGGCGAGCATCGCGGTGGAGACGACGATCCGGCCGGGCCTGCCGGACGCGCCGGGTAGCGCGTACGCGTACGCCTCGTCGTCGGGGAGTGTCGTGACCGGCTCGTCGGCCAGCCCGGCGACCGCCTCCTGGGCCTGCCGCCGCGCCCGGTGGTGCCGCCGGACCGTAGCGGCGCACGCGACGGCCACGGAGACGAGCGCGACGATGGCCGCCTTCCCGGCCACCTCGTCGAACGGCACCGCCGCCCGCACCTCGGGGTCGGACCAGCCGTCCGGCAGCGGATTGCCCGGAAGCTGGGCCGTGCCGACGACCACCAGCAGCACCAGGCACAGCGTGGAGGACACCGCGAGCGCGCCGCCCACCAGCGACAACAGGCGCGTGGCGCGCCGGGGGTGGAGGTACTGCTCGGCCAGACGCGTGATCGGCAGCGCCGTTAACGGCAGGACGAGAGGCAGAAAGACGAACACACCCAACGCGCTCAGTCTCCCTCCGCTTCGCTCAACAGGCCCCGCAGCAGCTGCTCGTCGTCGGCCGTCAGCCCCGTCACGAAGCTGGCCAGCACCGCTCCCCGGTCGCCCTGGCCGTCCAGCACCCGGCGCATCCGCAGCGCCGCGAGCCCCGCCTCGTCCGACTCCGCCTGCCAGACGAACGACCGGCCCGCCCGCTCCCGGGTCACGGCCTGCTTCGCCTGCAGCCGGGACAGAATCGTCATGACCGTGGTGTACGCGAGATCGCCGTCGAGCCGCTCCTGCACCCAGGCGGCCGTTACCGGCCCCTCCGCCTGCCGCAGCACCGCCAGCACCTGCGCCTCCAGCTCGCCCTGCCCCCGTCGACGGAAGCGCGGGTGCGGATCGTCCTTGTCCTGGTCTCTCACGCCATCTCCCTCCGGCACACCGCTCACAACCAGCCGTCAGGTGACGGTACAGGGTCGCCGATCGCACCCTCCCCACCCGAATACTTCTACAGTGTTGTAGATTTTAGTGCGTACGCAGGCGGACGGCATCCGTCCATCCGACATCCAGGAGGAGATCGTGGGAGTTTCCCTGTCCAAAGGCGGCAACGTCTCGCTCAGCAAGGAGGCGCCGGGCCTGACCGCGGTCCTGGTCGGCCTGGGCTGGGACGTACGGACGACCACGGGCACCGACTACGACCTCGACGCCAGCGCCCTGCTGTGCGACGAGGCCGGGAAGGTCGTGTCCGACCGGCACTTCGTCTTCTACAACAACCTCACCAGCCCCGACGGTTCGGTCGAGCACACCGGCGACAACCTCACCGGTGAGGGCGAGGGCGACGACGAGTCGGTCAAGGTGAACCTGGCGGCCGTCCCCGCCGACGTCACCCGGATCGTCTTCCCCGTCTCCATCCACGACGCCCAGAGCCGCGGCCAGAGCTTCGGCCAGGTCCGCAACGCCTTCATCCGGGTGGTCAACCAGGCCGACAACGCCGAACTCGCCCGCTACGACCTGAGCGAGGACGCCGCGTCCGAGACCGCGATGGTCTTCGGCGAGCTGTACCGCCACGGCGCGGAGTGGAAGTTCCGGGCGGTCGGCCAGGGATACGCCTCGGGCCTGGCGGGCATCGCCTCCGACTTCGGCGTCCACCTCTGACCGCCTCCCGCGGCCCGCGCCCCGGCCCGACCGAGGACACCGACATGAACGGCACACCACCTGCCTTACGTCCGGAGGACACCCCCGCCTTCGAGCGGGTGCTGCGGCAGGCCCTGAACACCCCGGAGATCCGTGCGGCCCTGCGGCGGCACGGATCCGCCGGGGGCGCCGGACCCGCCGGGGGCGCGGCGGCCGAGCGGCTGCGCGCCCGCGCCCTCGCCGAGCGCGCGGGCATCGCCACGGCCGCCGCCCCCGAGTACGCCGCGTACCTGCGGCAGCGCGCGGCCGACGGCTCCCCCGTACGCCCCGACCTGGCGCCCTCCGCCGCGGCGGGCGTCCGCGGACTGCTGTCGGCGCTCGCGATCCTGGCGCCGGTGCTGGCGGCGGCCGCGACCGCCGCCTTCCTGCTCCTCGGGTACGCCCTGGGGCTCAGCAGCGCGGGCCAGGAGCTGGGCGCCGCGCTGCTGACCGCGGGGCAGACCGCGGCCGTGATCACGGCGGTTGCGGGGGGGGGGGGGGGGGGCCGGGGGGCCCCCCCCCCCCCCCCCCCCCCCCCCCCCCCCCCCCCCCCCCCACCCCGGCCCCCGGCCCGCCCGGCGGCGCACCGGGCGCGGCCGAGGCCAGCGACGCATGGCGGCGGGCCCTCCTCGAACGCGGCATCCTGCCGTTCCTCCGCGACCAGCTGCGCCAGGAGCGGCCGAGCCGCACCGCCGCCCCCGGCCGCGGCCCGCGGCTGGGCTACACCAGCCCCGATTTCGCGGCCCCCGAATACACCGGCCCCGGCTTCACCGCGCGGCCGTCCCCGTCCCCGTCCCCGTCCGACGACTGACGCCGCACCTGCCAGGAGCCGACCGCTCAGCGGATCCGGCCCCGGGGGCCGCGGCGGGTCTGGTCCAGCCATTCCGGGGCCGGTTCGGTCCCGCCGTAGGCGTCGTGCCAGTTCCACCATTCGTACGGCGGGGTCTGGGGGTAGCCCTCGGGGGAGCTCTCCCAGTTCTCCTGGCGGCCGAGGGCCGTCATGTCGAGGTAGCTCCAGGTGCTGCCCAGTGCCTCGTCGCCGCGGGCGTTGATGAGGTAGGTGCGGTACACATGGGCGCCGTCGCGGATGAAGGCGTTGGTGCCGTGCCATTCGTCCACGTCGAAGTCGGCGTCGAAATCATCGGTGATCGTGTACCAGGGCATGGTCCAGCCCATCCGCGCCTTCTCCTCCTCGATGTTCCGCTGCGGGGCGCGGGAGGCGAAGACCAGGGTGGTGTCGCGGGCGTTCAGATGGGCGAGGTCGCCGACGTGGTCGGCCACCATGGAGCAGCCGCGGCAGGCGTGGTCGGGCCAGCCGAAGACGCCCGGTTCGTAGAAGGCGCGGTAGACGATCAGCTGACGGCGCCCCTTGAACAGGTCGAGCAGGCTCACCTTGCCCTCGGGCCCCTCGAACGCGTACTCCTTCCGCACCGCCACCCAGGGCATGCGGCGGCGCTTGGCGGCCAGTGCGTCATGGGCGTGGGTCAGCTGCTTCTCCTCCACCAGCAGCTGCTGGCGCGCGTCTTCCCACTCCTGCGGCGACACGATCGGGGGTGTCTTCATGGCGAGGGTCCCCTTCCAGTCCGGTCCGCGCTCCCTTTGTCCAGGGTCGGTCGCCGTGGGCGCGGGCGCACGCCGATGAGGGGATTATCGAACTTATATTCGATTGAATGTGTCCGGGGCAGCGGAAAGCCCCAGGCCAGTGGCCCGGGGCTCGCTTGTCGCGCGGGGCGGCTCTACTTGCCGCTGCCGACCGGGTCCACCTTGATGCCGGAGGTGGTGTCGTCGGAGGCGGCGAGGTTGATGCTGACGGGCAGGGAGTGGGAGTGGGTCTCTCCGGGCGGGGTGACCACGAGGCTGGTGAAGGTCGCGCCGGTGCCGCCTGAGGTGTTCGGCGGGTAGGAGAGGGTGAAGCGGGTCTCCTCGCCGGACTTGACGCTGACCTTCTCCGGGGTGCGGTCGCCGCGCTCGGCGCTGATCGAGCCGTCCTTGCTCTTGAGGTCGACGCCGGGGAAGCCCTGGAGGGCGCAGGTGGCGGAGCCGTTGTTCTTGAGGTTGACGATGAGCGTGCCCTCGCCCATGCCGTGGGAGCTGCTGAAGCCGAGCTGGGAGGTCTTGCAGGAGTCCGAGCCGGCGCCGCCCGCCTCGGCACCGCCGTCGGCGCTGCCGCTCGCACCGATGTCGCCGGAGCCGTCGGACCGCGTGTCACCGGACTTCTGGTCGGCGGACGCGCTGCTGTCGCCGGAGCCCTGGGAGGAGGAGCCGTCCCCCTGGCAGGCGCTGAGCGAAAGACCGGCCGCGACGGCCAGGGCGAGGAGGGAGAGGTTCTGAACGCGCATCGTTTCTCTTTCGGGGTGGTGCCACTCACTCCTCGGGAGCGAGCCTTACAGATCATCGAGGCCCCAGGCGGGCAGGAGGCGTTCCGTCCAACACACCCCCGATAAGTGGCCGTTACACCGGTCCTGGACATGATCACCTTATCCCGGCCGCGCCGTATGAGGGCGTGGGGCGTCGGGCGTGGGGGCGGGGCGGCCTAATGTAGGAGCGGTCACGGCCGTTGGGGAGAGGGGATGGGCGATGCCGCTGAGTACCGATGATCCGGCGTCCATAGGCGGCTACGCCCTGCTCGACCGGCTCGGGTCGGGCGGTATGGGGATCGTCTACCTGGGGCGGTCGGCCTCGGGGCGGCAGGTCGCGGTCAAGCTCGTGCACGCGCAGTACGCGCAGGACGAGGAGTTCCGGACCCGCTTCCGGCAGGAGATCACGGCCGCGCGCAAGGTGAGCGGCGCGTTCACCGCTCCGGTGCTGGACGCCGATCCGGAGGCCGAGCGGCCGTGGATGGCCACGCAGTACGTGCCGGGGCGCACCCTCGCCGAGGTCGTGCGGGACGACGGGCCGCTGGGCGGGGCGGAGTTGCGGACGCTGGGGCTGGGGCTCGTCGAGGCGCTGCGGGACATCCACCGGGCCGGGGTGGTGCACCGGGACCTGAAACCGGCCAACATCCTGATCGCCGAGGACGGGCCGCGCGTCATCGACTTCGGCATCTCGCGGGCCGCCGACAACCAGACGCTCACCCTCACCGCCGGGCGGCTGCTCGGCACGCCGCGCTTCATGTCGCCGGAGCAGCTGCGCAACGCGCGGGATGTCACCGCGGCCTCGGACGTGTTCTCGCTGGGGGTGCTGGTGGTGTACGCGGCCACCGGCGTCGGGCCGTTCGACGCCGAGAGCCCGTATCTGTCGGGGTACCAGGTGATGTACGAGCCGCCGACGCTGAACGGGCTGCCGGGGCCGCTCATCGCGCTCGCCAAGCGGTGTCTGGAGAAGGATCCGGACGCGCGGCCGGGCCTGGACGAGCTGCACCGGCTGCTCGGCGCGCTGCCGGACTTCACCGCCGCGGTTCCGCCGGAGGGGATTCCCGTGCGGGCGGCGAAGCCCGCGGAAAAGCCCGCGGAAAAGGCCACGGAAAAGGCCACGGAAAAGCCCGCGGAGGGCGGCGCGGAAGGGGCCGGGCGGAGGCGGCGCAGGCGGTGGATCCTCGTCGGGGCCGGTGCCCTCGCCGTCGGCGGGCTGCTCGCGCTGGAGCTGTACGGCCCGACCGCCACGAGCCCGGCGCCGTACCACCCCTCCGCGTCCGCCGCCCACGACGACGCCCCCGCGTCGCTGCCCGACGGCTGGCGCCCGTGGCGGACGACGCTGCGGTACGAGGCCCCGCTGCCCCCGCTCGTGTACCAGGACGCCGGGTGCGTACCGGACCGCGCCACCGCCCTGTACTGCGGCGGCAAGGGCTTCACCGTCGCCAAGGTCGACGCCGCCACCGGCCGTGTCCGGTGGCGCAGCGGCACCAGACCGCAGGAGGCGCGCCCCATCGGCGTACGGGACGGGATCGTCTACAGCTACTCCGCGCCGGAGGACGAGGGCCGCCGGGTGACCGCCCTGGACACCGGCACCAAGAAGCAGCGGTGGGAACGCAGGATCAGCCAGTCCGCGGCGGTGCGCCTGTTCCGCGGCGGGCTGCTGACGCTGTCGGCCGACGACCGTGAGTTCGTCGCCTACGGGACGTCGGGTGCGCGGCTGTGGCAGTCACCGGCGCCTGCGGGGCGGTTCTGCGATCCGGCGACGCCGGTCGCCTCCGGCGTCCCGTACGCGCTGTGCTCGCGTCGCACATCGGACGGGCTGGCCGAGGAAGGGCCGTACACCCTGCTGCGGCTCGACCCCTCCGACGGTTCACAGCGCGCACTCGCGACCCTCCCGAAGAAGGCGCTGAGCCTCGGCTCCGTCGACGGGGCGCCCGTCTTCCTCGCCCCGCAGACGGCGAAGGAGGTCTACGAGGCCGGGTACGAGCGCCCGTACGACGCGCTGATCCGGGTGGATCCGCGCACCGGCAAGACCACGCGGATCCCGCTGCGGCAGCCCCTGTACGGCACGGCCACCCTCCTGAACGGGGTCGTCTACGCCGTCCGCACCAACGGGACGGTCACCGCGGTGTCGGTGCACAGCGGCAAGCAGCTGTGGCAGCGGGAGACGGAGACGGAGAGCCTGTCCGCGCCGGCGGAGTCGAAGCGGCGCGGCAAGCTGTACTTCTCCAACCGCTTCGGCCGCCTGCTGGCGCTGGACAGCGACACCGGCAAGGAGGTGTGGCGCACCTCCGCGCTGAGCGACCCCGGGGACACGGCGCAGGAGCGGCCGCCGTCCGTGCTGCTGGTCAAGGACTCGATCGTGGCGATGGCCGGGGACACGGTGTTCTCCGTACGCCCGGACCGGCCCGCGTCGCCGCCGACCGCGTCCGCGCGCCCCAGCGCGACGAAGTGATCGCGCGCGGTCCTCAGCGGGAGCCGTAGGGGATCAGGGCCATCTCGCGGGCGTTCTTGATGGCGCGGGCTATCCGCCGCTGCTGCTGTCGCGTCACATGGGTCACCCGGCGGCTGCGGATCTTGCCGCGGTCGGAGATGAACTTCCGCAGCAGGTCGGTGTCCTTGTAGTCGACGTAGGTGATGCCCGCGGCGTCCAGCGGGTTGGCGCGGCGGCGCCGGGGGTCGGGGCGCCGGGCGGTGTGGCGGGAGGGCATGGTTCTTCGCGTCCTTGTCCGTAGGGGCGGGGGTCAGGCGACCGGGTCGAGGAGGCCGTCGAAGGGGTGCGGCAGCTGCTTCCAGCCGTCCGGGCCCGCCGCGTACTCGTCGTCGGTGAGCAGGCAGGAGTCGAGCACGGCCAGCAGGTTGTCCCGGTCGAGGCCGGGGGACGTGAAGGTGAGGTGCTGGCAGCGGTCGCCGTGTTCCGGGTGCCAGTCCAGGGAGGCCGCGACGCGGCGTTCGGCGGGGACCATCTCCCAGGCGGCGTCCGGGAGGGCGGCCAGCCAGGGACCGGCGGACTCCACGCAGAGCGCGCCGCCCGCGGCGTCCCACGAGAGGAGGGAGTCGGGCCGGTCGGCCAGCCAGAAGCGGCCCCGGCTGCGGGCCGCGGCGCAGGTCAGGTCCTCCAGCGCGGCGTAGAGCCGACCGGGGTGGAAGGGGCGTGCGCGGCGCCAGACGAGGGTGGCCACGCCGTGTTCGTCGCTCTCCTGCGGCAGCAGCGCGCACGCCGGATGCTGACGGGCGGCCGCCGCCCCGATGTCGAAGCCCCGCAGCAGGGCGGGTCCGAGGGCGCCGTCGCCGAGCCGCAGCCGCCGGGCGCCGGGGGTGAGCTGGGTGAGCACGGCGTGGTCGGCGTCGTCCGCGGGCTCCTCGGGCGCGGTGTCCTCGGCGACGGCGATGAGCGTGGGGTATTCGAGCTGCCGGGCGAAGGTGTCGGCCACGGTGCGCTGGTCGGTCGGGGCGGCGGCGAGACCGGCGTCGGCCAGGTCGTCGCCGCATCCGAGGTACGGCACGATCAGCGCCGGGTCGACGGCGGTGGCCACCCCGGTCAGCGCGAGAGGCGCGCCCCCGGCCGCGCCCTCGGCCGCGCTCTGCGCCGCACTCTCGGCCGCGATGACCCCGGCCATGGCCTGCGGCTCGACGGAATCCCAGAGCTCGACCACGGCCAGCCGGTGGCCGCCGCCCGCGGCCAGCCGCAGCAGCTCGGGGATCAGGTCCTCGCGCAGGGCGCAGCACGCGCAGTCGTTCACGAGCGGCGCCTCGCCGCTGTCGAGCAGGCCGGTGGCGTCCCGTACGGTCCGGTGCACGGCGCGGTCGGTCGCGGCCGACAGGTCGTGGTGCAGGGCGACGGCCCCGGGCACCGTGCGCAGGATCTCCTCGACGGCGGCCCGGCGAGCGTCGGCGTGCAGCCCGCCCACGACCGCGACGGCCAGCCGGGCCTCCCGGGCCTCGTCCTGCCCGCTCACCGGGCGCCCCCTCCGGCGCCCCGCCCGGATCCGTAGCGCCGCTCGAAGCGCTCCACACGGCCCGCGGTGTCCACGATCCGCTGGGTGCCGGTGTAGAAGGGGTGGCTGGCCGAGGAGATCTCGACGTCGATGACCGGGTAGCTGCGGCCGTCCTCCCACTCGACGGTCTTGTCGCTGGTGGCCGTGGAGCGGGTCAGAAAGGCGAAACCGGCGGCGCGGTCGCGGAAGACGACCGGCTCGTACGCGGGGTGGATACCGGGCTTCATGGCGGTCAGCGCTCCTCTCGGAAGTCGACGTGGCGGCCCACGACCGGGTCGTACTTGCGCAGGACCATCCGGTCGGGGTCGTTTCGGCGGCTCTTGCGGGTCACGTAGGTGTAGCCGGTTCCGGCGGTGGACCTGAGCTTGATGATCGGACGTAGTTCGTTGCGGGCCATGACGCACAGAGTACATGGTGTTGGTTTTCATTTTCATCTAGCGTCGAGGGATCGCTTCGCGCCACACCTTCATCCACTACGGCCACCGATGAGCGGAACCGCCCTGGTTTTCGTATCGCATTACGACAACTACCAATGAGGGGCGTAGTGGTGAGGTACAAGAAGAGACACAAGCGGTCCCGCGTGCTGGTCGTCTCCGCCGTCGGCGTCACGGCCCTGGCGGTCGGCGGCGGCGCGCTGCTGATGACCGACAACAACGCCTCGGCCGCCCGGCAGTCCCCCAACCGGACCGAGGCCGCACGACAATCCTCGACGACCATCCAGTGTCCCGACGTCGCCACCCGGCTGTCGGACGTGCCGCAGAGCGCACGGCCCGCCGTGGACAAGGAACTGGCGCAGCTGGACACCCAGGTCGCCGACGCCTACAAGCAGCTCGCCGCGCAGGGCACCAAGGCCGCCGACCAGGAATGGGTGCGCACGCGCGTCCTGGAGCCGCTGTCGTCCCAGCGCCGCGGCGCGCTGAACCGCATCGCCACCCGGATGGGACAGGGCGCGCAAGCGGCGTCCGGGCTGGGCTCGATGGCGGCCTGCACGGTCAAGCAGGGCGAGACGAACGCCGTGGCGGCGGCCCCCGCGGCGAAGGCCGGTGCCGCCGGGGCGCAGGCCACCGGACCCCAGAAGTCCGACTTCGTGGACATCCGCAAGGTGCAGCCCAACGTCAAGAACCCGCGCAAGCAGGCGGCCGCCTCCAAGGGCACCTTCTCCTCGCGCTGCGGGCGCAACGAGAACAAGAAGTTCAACTCCGACAACGTCATCGTCGCCCCCGGCGTGAGCAACGGCGCCCACCACATGCACGACTACGTGGGCAACCAGAAGAACGACGCCTTCGCCACCGACGAGATCCTCGCCACCGCGACCACCTCCTGCACCAACGGCGACCGCTCCACCCACTACTGGCCCGTGCTGCGGCTGCAGAACGGCAAGAAGGAGAAGGACGCGGGCGCCCCGGGCGGCGGCACCGAGGGCAACATCGGCACCATCCTCCAGCCCACCTCCGTCCAGCTCTCCTTCCGCGGCAGCGCGGTCGGCAAGGTCGTGGCGATGCCGAAGTTCCTGCGCATCATCACCGGTGACGCCAAGGCCTTCACCAACGGCACGGCCAACGCCAACGCCTCCTGGAGCTGCACCGGCTTCGAGAACCGCCAGCTCAAGGACAAGTACCCGCGGTGCCCCAAGGGCAGCAACGTGGTGCGGACGTTCAAGTTCCAGAGCTGCTGGGACGGCCGCAACGCCGACAGCGCCAACCACCGCACGCACGTGGCCTTCGCCGGTGCCAACGGGGCGTGCGGCAAGGGCTTCAAGGCCATCCCGGCCCTGACCCAGCGCATCACCTACAAGATCGCGCCGAACTCGGTCTTCGCGGTGGACAGCTTCCCCGAGCAGCTGCACAAGCCGGTCACCGACCACGGTGACTTCATCAACGTGATGTCCGACTCGCTGATGAAGCAGGCCGTGAAGTGCATCAACAGCGGCCGTAAGTGCGGCTGACGCACGACCGCGCCGACGGACCCGGCCCGGCAGGACGGCTGCCCCCGTCCTGCCGGGCCGTCTCATGTTCCGCAGCCGGGACCGGCACTAGAATCGGGGGCTTACCGCTGGTTGGGGGCCGGTGCGCGAGTGTGGGGCCGATGGCCCGGGGGGAGTGGGTACCGCATGAGCCGTCGCTCCGGTCGTTCCAGCGGCCTGATCTCCCTGTGGGCCGAGGCCCAGCGGCAGCGCGAGGAGCGGGAGCGGGAGCGGGTGCGGCGGGAGCGCGAGGAGGAGCGGCGGCTGCGGGCCGCCGAGCGGGAGCGGGCGCGCGATCAGCGGGAGCGGCAGGCCGCGTACCGGCGGCAGCGTGAGGCGGACGCGCGGCGGCGTACGGAGGAGCTTGAGGCGCGGGTCGAGGCGCTGGGCTCGCTGCTGGCGGACGGGTGCCGGGCTCCGGCGTTCCGCCCGGCCGGGCTGGCCCGGCCCGAACAGGTCGAGCCGTTCGACCCGGGCGCGCTCGCCCACCCCGTACCGATGCCGGACCAGCGCCACTACCAGCCGCAGGGCGGCTGGGGCTTCGGGGCCGGGCGGCGGGAGCGGGACGAGGCGCGGGAGCGGTACGAGCGGGACTGGCGGGCCGCGCAGGGCGCTGAGGCCGAGCGGGTGCGGCAACTGGACGCGTACCGGCGGCAGTACGAGCGGTGGGCCGCGCAGCGGATCGAGGAGATACGGCGGCACAACGCGGGCGTGGGGGACCTGGTCGCGGAGGTGCGGGCCGGGGACCCCGACGCGGTGGTGGACTACTTCACGGCGGCGCTCTACCACTCCACGTACTCCTCCGCGGTGTGGCCGCGGGACCTCCCCCGCGAGGTGTCCGCCGCGTACGACCCGGCCGCGCGCCAGCTCGTCGTGGACTGGGAGCTGCCGCGGTACGACATCGTCCCGGAGATCAAGTCGGTGCGGTACATGCCCGGCGCCGACGAGGACCGGGAGACCGCGCGTCCGGCCACGCAGCGCCGGTCGCTGTACCGGGACGTGCTCGCGCAAGTCGTGCTGCTGGCGCTGCGCGACCTGTTCGCGGCGGACGAGTCCGGGGCGCTGGAGTCCGTCGCGCTGAACGGCTTCGTGGACGACCACGATCCGGCGACCGGCCACCGGGCCCGGATCGTCCTGGCGACCGTCACGGTGACCCGTACCGCCTTCGCCGAACTGCGGCTGGAGCAGGTGAGCGCGGTGGACTGCCTGGTCGACGGCGTACGCGGCCGGCTGTCCAGCCGCCCCGACCAGCGCGCCGCCGTGCCGCCCGGGCGGACGCCGGAGGACGTCGGCTCCGCCGTCCTCACCCAGGGCGGGGGCGATGAGCCGGATCTGCACGCGATGGATCCGATCGACTTCGAGTCGCTGGTCGCTGACCTCTTCCGGGCCATGGGGATGCGGGCGGTGACGACCCGGCGTTCGAACGACGGCGGGGTGGACGTCGAGGCGATGGACCCCGCCCCGATCCGGGGCGGCCGGATCGTGGTGCAGGTGAAGCGCTACCGCGGCACGGTGCCGCCGACGGCGGTGCGCGATCTGTACGGCACGGTGCAGGACAGCGGCGCGAACAAGGGCGTGCTCGTCACCACCTCGCGGTTCGGCCCCGGCTCGCACACCTTCGCCCATGGCAAGCCGCTGGAGCTGGTGTCCGGGGCCGAGTTGGTCGACCTGCTGCACCGGCACGGGCTGCGGGGGCGGCTGGGCGACGGCGCGGACCGGCGCGACGCGCCCGCCTCCCCCTCTCCCGATGTGCCCGACCACAACGTGCTGGGCATGTCCTGGTCGGGCGAGGTCGCCCTCGACGTCTGCGCCCTCGTCTGCGACGGCGACCGGGTGCTGAGCGAGGACCACTTCGTCTTCTTCAACAACCCCCGCACCCCCGACGGCACCGTCAGCGCCCTGCCCGCCACCGCCCCCGACCGGGCCGCGGTCCGCGTCGCCTTCGACGCCCTGCCGCCCGAGGCCGACCGCCTCGTCCTCGCCGCGGCCGTCGACCCCGAGGTCGACCCCGGGGCGGACCTGTCCGGTTTCGCCGACGCCCGCATACGGCTGCTGGACGCGTCGGGCTCCGAACTCGGCCAGTTGGAGGTCTCCGACGGCCGCCCCGGCGAAACCGCCCTGGTCCTCGGCTCGTTCCGGCGCCGCGCGAGCGGCGACTGGGACTTCGTGATCGGCGGCAAGGGCTACCCGGGCGGGCTGGTGGAGCTGGTGCGGGAGTACGGCATCGACGTCGCCTGATCGTGACGCGCGGCGGAACACTCGGGGAGTGGGTGTCGCGGGCACAGCTTCATCCGACATACTGCCGGGCGTGGAGCAGCGCATAGGTCCGATCACCCCGCCCGTACCCGCCGCCGGGACCGATCCGGGACATATCCCCGGCCTGACGCCCCCGCGCCCGGACGAGACCGGGGAGGTGACGGCGGAAGCGAAGACGGCCACGGAAGCCCCCGAAGAGGCACCGGAAGAGGCCGCCGACCAGCCGGTGGACGACACCGCCGAAGACGACGACGCCGGTCCCGAGCCGGACGAGGCGGTGGCGGAAGCCGACGCCGAGGAGCCGGAGGCGGTGGAAGCCGACGAGGGCGACGAGGCCGAGGACGGGCCGGTCTTCGAGGTCTCCGACCGCCGCGGCTCGATCACCGCGGGGCGCTCCGGTGTCGCCTTCCAGCTGGACGGCGAGAACGCCGAGTTCTCGTGGGACGAGATCGGCGCGGTGGAGATCGACACTCCCCGCTTCGGCCGCCGCTTCAGCGTCACCGTCTACACGACCGCCCACCGCTGGTACGCCGCCGATGTGGAGGCTTCGGCCCGCGGCGCCCTCAAGGAGTGGACGACGAAGCTGGACGAGGTCCTGGACACGTACTTCGAGGACTCCGCGGAGAAGTAGCGGGCCGCGTCGGCTCACCGCACGCTCACGGCATGCGCCAGCCGAACTGGTGGGCTCCCGCGCCCTCGCCCTTGAAGGTGACCGCTACCGGCTGGTCGCCCTCGGGCATGAGGTGGACGGAGCACATGGTGAGGGAGGACTTCGGCTTCAGCCGGGTGTGGGCCACGGCGCTGCGGCAGCCGTCGACGCCGTTGCCCGGGGTGGAGAAGTCCATGAAGGTCGTCGGCTGAAGCCGTTGTCCGCCCGCGGTGCTCACCGCGACGCCGTCCTGCATGGTGGGCAGCAGGACGTGCCTGCCGGTGTTCCGGTACCGGAGGGTGACGTAGTACGGGGTCGTCTTCTTCTGCGTGGCGTTCAGCTGGAAGCGGCTCAGGTCCCCGATGCCGCCCTTGCGCACGCCGGTCAGGGTGACGGTCATCGGGACGTCAACGTTGTCGTCCTGCCACATGGCGTCGGCGGACTGGCCCACCGACATCAGGCCGTTGGTGCCCGCGTAGCCCTTGCCGTCGCCGATCTTCCACGTCAGGGCGCCGCTCGCCGCGTCCGCGTAGGAGACGATCGCGGGCGTGCGGTGCTTGGGCAGCATGACGATCCGGCACGCCTCGCCCGTGCTTCCCGGGGGCAGGGTCGCGGGGGCGCCCTTGTCGCACTCCTCGGGGAAGCCCGACTCTGCGGCCAGGGGGTTCATGTTCATCAGGTCGATCGGGTGGCCGGGGGCTCCGTCGGCGAGGGTGATCGCGAAGTTGTTCTCCGGGTCGGGCCGTTCCAGCGTCTCCTTGCCGGTGTTGGTGAAGGAGACGGTGAGGTAGAAGGGCACCATCCCGTCGACCTCGCTGTCGAGCCGGACCCGAGCGAGGTCCGACTCCTTGCCCTGGACCAGCCGCTTGGGCGCCACCTTCAGCTGCCGGGTGTGGCCCCGGTCCGTCCAGGCGGCCTTCTTCGCGGTGGTCTCCATCGGCACCGACGGCGCGGACGTGGTCGGCTTGCCGTCCGGCTTCTTCGCCGCGTCCGCCGTCCCGCCGCCCTCGGCGCCACCGCCGCATCCGGTGGCGAGCAGCGCCAGCGCGAGCGCACCGGCCGTCCTCATGCGTGTCCGCATGTATCCCCCGTTGTTCCTGTTGTTCCGCGATGTACCGCGTTCCCGGCACCGCCCTTGACGGCCCCGACAGCGTAGAACGCCGGTACACCGGGGCTCACATGGGCTTACATCGCGATTCGGACCCGGAACGGTAAGGGCCGCGTAATGGCCGGGCTTCCCCGTATCCGGTGTCACAGGGGAGGACTAAGGTCGGAATTCAGTGCACATGACGAGGTCAGTGCGCATGGCGAGGGGGGATGCCGTCACATGGTGCGGGACGAATCCGTGATCGGCTGTACCGGGGTGCTGGTGATCGGCACTCGCGGGGCCGCCGGTCCGGGCGAGGTCCTGGTACGCGTGCGAGGCGGCACCGAAACCTTCCTCGCCTGGTCCGCCGATCCCCTGCCACAGGGGGCGTCCGTGCTGGTCATCGACTCCCGGGGCGCCCGGCAGGTCGATGTCATGGAGTGGGCCGACCCATTGAACGCGTCGGCCGGCGCGGCCGGCGGCGCTGCTTGAGGGAGACGAGCGATGTTCGGATACCGCGTTCCCGCGCCTGACCAGGCGATGCTGATCTCCGGAGGCAGGCGTGGCCAAGGGGGCGCGCCGTTCCGGGTGGTGACCGGCCACGGCAAGTTCGTGCTGCCCGTCTTCCGCAAGGTGCGCTTCCTGACGCTGGCGATGTGCGAGGCGGAGGTCGCCGAGACGTGCGTCAGCCGCCAGGGCATCGTGCTGACCGTCCGCGCGGTGATCGCCTTCAAGGTCGGCAACGACACCGAGTCGATCGTCAACGCCGGGCAGCGCTTCCTCTCCGACCAGGAGCAGATGTCCGTCCTCACCGGTCGCATCTTCGCGGGTCATCTGCGGGCCATCATCGGCTCGATGACCGTCGAGGAGATCATCACCGAGCGGCAGAAGCTGGCCACCGAGGTGCTGGACACCTCCAAGTCCGAGATGGCGAAGATCGGCCTGATCGTGGACTCGCTGCAGATCCAGTCCATCGACGACGGCGACACCGGCTACATCGACGCGATGTCCGCCCCGCACAAGGCCGCCATCCAGCGGCAGGCCCAGATCGCCCAGGCGCAGGCCACCCAGGCGTCGAGCGAGGCGGAGCAGGAGGCGGCCCGTAACCAGGCCGAATACGCCCGGCAGACCGCCATCGTGCAGGCCCAGTACAACGCCGAGGTGGACCGCGCCCAGGCCCAGGCCGCCCAGGCCGGACCGCTGGCGCAGGCCCACGCGCGGCAGGAAGTGCTGGCCGCGCAGACCGAGTTGGCGCAGCGGGCGGCCGATCTGCGGCAGCAGGAGCTGGTGGCCGAGATCGTGAAACCGGCGGAGGCCGAGGCCGAGCGGATCCGGGTGCTGGCGATGGCCGAGGCGGAGCGGATGAAGATCCAGGCCGAGGCGGCGGCCTCGCACGACCGGGTCGCCCTGGACCGCATGCTCATCGACCAGCTCCCGCAGATCGTCAAGGAGGCTTCGTCGGGCCTGTCCGGCGCCAACGTCAACGTCCTCAACGGCGCGGACGGACTCGGCGAGATCGCGGCCGGGCTGGTGGGCCAGGGGCTGACCATCCTGGACTCCGTACGCCGCTCCATGGACGGCGGGGCGACGCCGTCGCGGCACGAGGGCGGCGGACGGGACGGGGCCCGGCCGGACGACGGCGTGATCGACATCCGCTAGCGCCCGGCTGGCCCCCGGCTCTCGGTATGGGCGTGCTCGTGCGCCCCTTGCCGGTACGGGACTTGGGCTACGGTGAGGACCGCGCAGCCAGTCGAGAGGGCCGAGGAACGTGACCGTGGACCGCCCGCACACAGTGAACGTCGCCGGAGTCATCGTCGACGAGCGGGACCGGGCGCTGCTCATCAAGCGCCGGGACAGCAGCACCTGGGAGCCGCCAGGCGGGGCGCTGGACCCGGACGAGACGATCCCCGACGCCCTGCGGAGCGAACTGCTGGAGGAGACCGGCGTCAAGATCGCGCTTCCGGCGGCCCTCACCGGCGTCTACAAGGACATGAACGGCCTGGCCGTCTCCCTCGTCTTCCGCTGCCGGGCCCTCGACGGCACCCCCGCCACCGGCCCCCGCACCCGGGCCTGGCGCTGGGCCACCCGGGCGGAGGTGCCGGACCTCGCGTGCGAGGCGTACGCGGCCCGCATCCTGGACGCGCTCGACACCACCGCCCCGCCCGCCGTCCGCGCCCACGACGGGGTGCACCTGCTGTAGCGCGCGGGGAGGGCGCTGTAGCGCCCGAAGGGGCGCGAAGGGGTCAGTCCGCCGGGATGAGGCGGGCCGCCAGTTCGGTGGCGACCGCCTGCGCGGCGGGGCTGGTCCAGCGGCGGCGGGCCTGGGTCAGCTGGACCGGGACCGGAGGGATTTCGGGGCCGTGGACCTCGGCCAGCACGCCCTCGGCCAGCTGGCGCCGCACCGTGGCGCGCGGGAGCAGGGTGAGGCCGAGACCGGCGGCGACGCAGGAGCGGGCAGCCTCGATGCTGCCGAAGCGGGTGAGGCGGGGCGGTGGTCCGGGGAGGGTGCGGAGGGTGCGCACCAGCTGGTCGCTGTACGAACACCCCTCCTCGTGGACGAAGAAGCTCTGCCGCCCCAGCTCGGCCCAGCCCACGTCGCGGCCCGCGCACGGGTGGTCGGGGGCGGCGAGATAGACGAGGGGTTCGCGGCCGAGGGGGCGGGCGGTGAGGTCGGCGTGGTCGATCCGCTGCTCCAGGAGGAGCGCGAGGTCGATGCGGCCCGCGCGCAGCCCCTCGACGGCGGCGGCGCTGCCCACCGGGTGGAGGTTGAGTTCGATGCCGGGGTGGCTGCGGGCGAGAGAGGCGATCACGCCCGGCAGCCGGGAGGCGCACAGGGACTCGCCCGCGCCGAGGGCGACCTGCCCCTCCGGGATGCCGTGGGCCCCGGCGACGCCCGAGGCCGCCGCGCGCAGCCGGGCCTCCGCGTCGAGGACGTCCTCGGCCTCGGTGAGCAGCCGCCGCCCGGCGCTGGTGGTGACGGCGCCGGTGGGCAGCCGGTCGAAGAGGCGGGTGCCCAGCTCCCGTTCCAGCGTGCGGACTTGCACGGTGACCGTGGACTGGGCGAGGTGCAGCTCAGCGGCGGTGGCGGTGAAGCTCCCGGTCCTGGCCAGGGCCGCGAACGTCCGCAGGAGTCTGGTGTCCATCACGGGAAGGCTATCGGGTTTTCCGATCACGTCCAGCGAAAGGAATCGTTGGACGCGATGGCCGCCCGGTGGAAGCGTGGACGGCATGACCGAAGTGCTGCGCTACTCCGCCTTCACCACCGACCCCGTCGGCGGCAACCCCGCCGGTGTGGTCCTCGACGCCGGTCCGCTCGGCGAGGACGACGCCGCCATGACGGCGCTGGCCGCCCGGGTCGGGTACTCCGAGACCGCGTTCGTCACCGCGTCCGAGGGCGCCCGCCACCGGGTGCGGTACTTCAGCCCGCGCGCCGAGGTCGCCTTCTGCGGGCACGCCACCGTCGCCACCGCCGTCGCCCTCGCCGAGCGGGACGGCCCCGGAGAGCTGGTCTTCGACACGGCGGCGGGCGAGGTCCGGGTGGTGACGAGCGTGGACGGCGGCGGGGTGCCGCGCGCCACCCTCACCTCCGTGCCCACCCGGACGCGTCCCGCCGACGAGGCCACGGAGCTGCGGCCCGCGCTGGCGGCGCTGCGCTGGTCCCGGGACGACCTCGATCCGGCCCTCCCCCCGCATGTCGCGTTCGCGGGCAACGACCACCTCGTCCTCGCCACCGCCACCCGCGCCCGGCTCGCCGACCTCGCGTACGACTACGGCGCGCTGGAGGAGCTGATGCGGCGGCGCGGCTGGACCACCGTCCATCTGGTGCACCGCCCGGCCCCGGACCGGCTCGACTTCCACGCCCGTGATCCGTTCCCGGTCGGCGGCGTCGTGGAGGACGCGGCCACCGGCGCGGCGGCCGCCGCCTTCGGCGGGTATCTGCGCGCGACCGGCCTGGTCGGGCAGGCGTCCCGGGTCCGGATCCGGCAGGGCGAGGACATGGGACGGCCCAGCGAACTGCTCGTGGACATCGACCCCGACGACACGCGTGTCCGCGTCAGCGGCCACGCGGTGAGGATTCCCGCATGACGACCCACGCCACTCGTACGACGCGCTGCTTCGAGCTGCCCCGCTTCACCGGCGTCGACGCCCTCCGCCCCGCCGAGCGCGAGGTGCCCGCCCCCGGGCCGCGGGAGGTGCTGGTCCGGATGCGCGCCTGGTCGCTCAACTACCGCGACCTGATGATCGCTTCGGACACCTACGGACGCGCCCTCGCCCCCGGCCTGGTGCCGCTGTCCGACGGCGCGGGCGAGGTGGTCGACGCGGGCGCCGACGTCACCCGGTGGGCCGCCGGGGACCGGGTGGTGGGCATCTTCATGCCGCACTGGATCTCCGGCCGGGCCACCGCGGAGCGGACCGCGGGCGCGCTCGGCGGCCCGTCCGGCGGCGTACTCGCCCAATACGTCCTCTTCGACCAGGACGCCCTCGTCGCCGCCCCCGCCCACCTGGACTTCGCCGAGGCCGCCACCCTCCCCTGCGCCGCCGTGACCGCCTGGCACGCGGTGGTGACAGCGGGCGGGGCCGCCCCCGGGCAGAGCGTGCTGACGCTGGGCAGCGGCGGAGTCTCGCTCTTCGCGCTGCAGTTCGCGGCGCTGAGCGGCGCCCATGTCCTCGCCACCTCCAGCAGCGACGAGAAACTGGCGCGGCTGCGCGCGCTCGGCGCGGCCGAGGGGATCGACTACGTCACGACGCCCGCGTGGGGGCAGACGGTGTACGAGGCGACCGGCGGCGGCGTGGACCACGTGGTGGAGGTCGGCGGCGCGGGCACCCTGCCGCAGTCGCTCACCGCGGTCCGCACCGGCGGGCGGATCAGCGTCATCGGGGTGCTGGCCGACGGCGACGGGGCGGATCCCATGGCGGTGGTGCGCAAGGGCGTCACGTTGCAGGGGATGTTCGTGGGCAGCCGGGAGATGTTCGAGGACATGAACCGGGCGATCGAGCGGCACCGGCTGCGCCCGGTGATCGACCGCGCCTTCCCGTATCCGGACGCGCCCGCCGCGTATCGCCACTTCGCGGGCCGGGGCCACTTCGGGAAGGTGGTCATCACCGACGCGTGACCCGGCCGCCGCCACGACGGCCGGGCGCGCTCACGCTTTCTCGACGACCACGTTGGTCGACTTGATCACCGCCACCGCGGGGACGCCCGGCTCAAGACCCAGCTCCTCCGCGGATTCCCGGCTGATCATGGACACCACCCGGAACGGGCCCGCCTGGATCTCCACCTGCGCGGACACATCGCCGAGGATCACCTCGGTGACGATGCCCGCGAAGCGGTTGCGGGCCGAGGAGACGCCGTTCCCCTCCGGGCCCGTGCCGCGGCTCAGCTCGCGGGCGAACGCGGCGAGCGCCGGGCCCGGGATGATCCGGCGGCCCTGTTCGTCCCGCTCGGCGGTGAGCCGTCCGCCGTCGATCCAGCGGCGCAGGGTATCGGCGCTGACGCCCATCAGGGCCGCGGCTTCGCCGATCCGGTAAGTGTGCATCCCCCCACCCTGGCAGACGCGTTGCGGGTGCGGGTCTTTCGTACACCTCGCGTCAGTAGACATCGCGGGCGTAGCGCTTGTCGGCGGCGAGTTGCTTGACGTACAGCTCGGCCGCGTCCTCGTCGAGTCCGCCGTGGGCGACGGCGATGTCGCGCAGCGCCCGGTCGACGTCCTTGGCCATCCGGGTGGCGTCCCCGCACACGTAGAAGTGGGCGCCGTCCTGGAGCCAGGACCACAGCCGGGCGCCGTGTTCGCGCATCCGGTCCTGGACGTACACCTTGGACCGCTGGTCGCGGGAGAAGGCAGTGTCGAGCCGGGTGAGCGTGCCGTGGCGGCTCAGCTGGTCGAGTTCGTCCTCGTAGTAGAAGTCGGTGGCGCGGCGCTGTTCGCCGAAGAACAGCCAGTTGGGGGCGGTCGCGCCGCGCGCCCTGCGCTCCTGGAGGAAGCCGACGAACGGGGCGACGCCGGTGCCGGGGCCGACCATCACCATCGGCGTCGTGGGGTCGGCCGGGGGCCGGAAGGACGGCGCGCGCTGGACGAAGACGGGCACGGGGCGGTCGGTGGCGGCGTCCGCGAGATGGGTGGAGGCGACGCCCTTGCGGAGCGTTCCGCGGCGGCTCTCGAAGCGCACCACGGAGACGGTGAGCCGCACTTCGTGGGGGTGGGCGAGGGGGCTCGACGATATGGAGTACAGCCGGGGCTGGAGCCGTTTGAGGACGTCGGCCCACTCCTGGGCGGAGGCGCGCACCGGGTGTTCGGCGAGGACGTCCACGGCCTGGCGGCCCCAGGTCCACTGGGCCAGACCATCCTTGTTGTCCGGGCGCAGCAGCCGCTTGAGGTCGTGGTCGTGGGTGCGGTCGAGGACGAAGCGCAGCAGGTCCGGGGTGATCTTCGCGATCTCCAGATGGCTCCGGAGGGCGTCGGCGAGCGGCATCGCGCGCGGGCCGGAACCGGAGCCGGAGCCGGGGCCGTGGACGGCCTGGACGGCCACCTCGGCGGCCGGGTCGAGGCCGGTGACGGCGAGCCATTCGGCGACCAGGTCGGGGCAGTTCTCGGGCCAGACGCCGAGCGCGTCCCCGGCCTCGTAGGCGAGCGCGCCGTCGCCGGTGTCGAACGCGAACTGCCGCACCTCCTTGGCCGCACCGGGCAGGCTCAGCAGCCGGTTGCCGGTGAGGCGGGTGGTGAAGGGCTCGGCCTTGGTGGGGCGGGCGGGGGCGGCGGGGGCTTTCGGCGCGGGTGCCGCCGTCGCTTTCGGCGCGGGTGCTGCCGGGGCTTCCGGCGCCGGGGCCTCGGGGGCGGAGGTGCCCAGGGCGTCGAGGACGGCGTCCAGCCAGGCGCGGGCGGGCTCGTCGTAGTCCGGTTCGCAGTCGGTGCGCGGGGCGAGGCGTACGGCGCCCAGCTCGTCGAGGCGTTCGTCCAGGCGGCGGCCGTGGCCGCAGAAGTCGTCGTACGTGGAGTCGCCGAGGGCGAGGACGGCGTAGCGGGTGCCCTCCAGTCGGGGCGCGTCGGCGGCGGCCAGGGACTCCCAGAAGCCGGAGCCGTTGTCGGGGGCGTCGCCGTCGCCGAAGGTGCTGGTGATGACGAGGAGGTCGGCGGGGCGGGGGAGGGTGGCGGCGGCGGTGCCGTCCATCTCCAGCAGCCGCGCCTGCCGTCCGGTCTCGGTGAGGCGGCGGGCGGTGGCACCGGCGACGTCCTCGGCGTTGCCGGTCTGGGAGGCCCACAGGACGACCACTTCGCGGACGGCCTTCCCGGGTGCCGCCTCGGGTGCCGCGGCGGTTGCGGGGGCGGTGTCGGCGGCGCGTGAGAAGGCCCCGGCCAGGACGCCGTTGACCCACAGGGCGTGCTCGGGCGAGAAAGGCGCGCCCTGGGGCAGCACGGGGACGGCGGTGGCGGCCTCGGTGCCCGGGTTCGTCACCGAGCCGTGCAGCCCGGCGAGGAAGCCGCGCAGATACTGGCGTTCGGGCTCGGTGAGGACCGGCGGGACCGGGTCGCCGAGGCCGAACGTCCCGGCGAGCCCGTCGCCCCCCGCCACTGAGGACGCCGGGCTCGCGGACGGCGCCGACGCGACCTTCGCCAGCGACACCGCGCACACCTTGAACTCCGGCTGGAAGGACACCGGGTCGACCGCGTCGTGGGTGACCGCGTTGACGCTGAGGTATTCACCGAACAGGTCGTTCCAGTGGAACGGCGCGAAACAGTCCCCCGGCCGCACCCGGTCGGTCACCACCGCGGGCAGCACCGCCCGCCCGCGCCGCGAGGCCACCTCCACCGAATCGCCCTCGCCGACGCCCAGCCGCTCCGCGTCCCGCGGATGCAGCTCGACGAACGGCCCCGGGTTGAGCTTGTTCAGCTTGGCGACCTTGCCGGTCTTGGTAAGCGTGTGCCACTGGTGCTGGAGCCGCCCCGTGTTGAGGAGGTACGGGAAGTCGTCGTCCGGCAGCTCGGCGGCGTCCATGTGCGGGCGGGCGTGGAAGACGGCGCGGCCGCTCGGCGTGGGGAACACCAGCCGGGGCCGGGTGCCGTCCTCCCGGACGGCGAGGGTCTGGCTGACGCCGTCGTTGAGGTAGCGGACGGGGTTGCGGTCGTCGCCGCCGTCGGGCGCCGCGGGCCACTGCACCGGGGTCTCGCGCAGCCGCCCGTATGTCACCCCGCGCAGGTCGTAGCCGGTGCGCGGGTTCGAGGTGCGCTTGATCTCCTCGAAGATCTCCTCCGCGCATCCGTAGCCGAAGGCGTCTTCGTACCCCATCTCGCAGGCGATCCGGGCGATGATCTGCCAGTCCGGCAGCGCCTCGCCGGGCGGGTCGACCGCCTGCCGGGCCAGGGTGAGGTTGCGCTCGGAGTTGATCATCACGCCGTCGGCCTCGGCCCACATCGCGGCGGGCAGCACCACATCCGCGTACGCGTTCGTCTCCGTCTCGGCGAAGGCGTCCTGGGTGACCACGAACTCGGCCGCCTCCAGGCCCTCGATCACCGTCCGGCGGTTGGCGACCGAGGCGACGGGGTTGGTGCAGATGATCCAGCACGCCTTGATCTCGCCGTCCGCCATCCGCTGGAACATCTCGACGGTGCCCTTCCCGGCCCCGTCCGCCCGCAGCGTGCCGGGCGCGATCCCCCACAGCTCCTCGGTGAACGCCCGGTCCTCCGCGTCCAGCACCGACCGCTGCCCGGGCAGCCCCGGCCCCATGTACCCCATCTCCCGGCCGCCCATCGCGTTGGGCTGGCCGGTGAGCGAGAACGGCCCGCTGCCGGGGCGGCAGATCGCGCCGGTGGCCAGATGCAGGTTGACCAGGGCGTTGGTGTTCCAGGTGCCGTGCGTGGACTGGTTGAGCCCCATCGTCCAGCAGCTCATCCACTCCCCGGCCGCCCCGATCCACCGTGCGGCCTGGCGGATGTCCTCCTCCGGGATGCCGGTGATCTCCGCGACCCGCGCGGGCGGATAGTCCTCCAGGAAGCCGGGCATGGTCTCCCAGCCCTCGGTGTGCTCGTCGATGAACCCCTGATCGACGTACCCGCCCTCGACCAGCAGCCGCAGCACCCCGTTGAGCAGCGCGAGGTCGGTCCCCGGCTTGATCTGCAGAAACAGATCCGCCTTGGCGGCGGTCGCGGTGCGCCGCGGATCGACCACGATCAGCTTCGCGCCCGCCTTCACCCGGTCCATGAGCCGCAGATACAGGATCGGATGGCAGTCGGCCATGTTGGAGCCGATGACGAGGAACACGTCCGCGTGCTCGAAGTCCTGGTACGAACCGGGCGGCCCGTCCGCCCCCAGCGACAGCTTGTAGCCACTGCCCGCGCTGGCCATGCACAGCCGTGAGTTGGACTCGATCTGATTGGTCCCGATGAACCCCTTGGCCAGCTTGTTGGCCAGGTACTGCGCCTCCAGCGTCATCTGCCCGGACACATAGAAGGCGAGCGCGTCCGGCCCGTGCGCGTCGAGGATCGCCCGCAGCCGCCGCGCGGTCGCCGTGATCGCCTCGTCCACGGGCGCCGCCGCGGGCTCCGCCCCCCGGTCGTCCCGCGACAGCGCCGTCTCCAGCCGCCCGGCCGCCCCGAGCATCTCCGCGCTGGTCGCCCCCTTGGTGCACAGCCGCCCCGCATTGGCGGGATGCGCCTTGTCCCCGGACGCCTTCAGCGCCTTCCGGCGCCCCTCGGCATCCCGCCCGACCTCCAGCACGATCCCGCACCCGACCCCGCAGTACGAGCACACCGTCCGCACCGGCCCCGCCGCCCCCGCGGCAGGCCCGGTACCCGCCGGTTCCGCCGACCGAGCCGATGCCGTCACGACTGCCCCTCTCACGCTCGCGGTGGGCCTCTCCCACTGCCGCACACCGTAAAAAACCCCGGTTGCGAGCGCGTCACAGCCGCCGATCGCGGGCGATTACGTCCCCTGCACAGTCCCCTTCCGTCGCGTGTGAGGCAGGGAGCCTCTGGCCGGAAATGATTATTGCCTGAGGCGACTGGTGGTCGATGCAATTAGTTGAGCGTACGGTGACATCAAGGGCGACTGTCGACCGGAGGGAGTGTTCCGCCGATGTGCGGCATTACCGGATGGATCGCGTACGACAAGGACCTGACCGCCGAGCGCGAGGTGCTCGGCGCGATGACCCGGACCATGAGCTGCCGCGGTCCGGATGCGGGTGGGGTGTGGGCGGACGGGCATGCGGCGCTGGGGCATCGGCGGCTGGCCGTCATCGACATCGAGGGCGGGAAGCAGCCGATGCCGGTCGAGCGGGACGGGCGCACGGTGCTGGTGACCACGTACAGCGGGGAGATCTACAACTACCGCGAGTTGCGGGACGAGCTGACGGCCCGCGGGCACGCCTTTCGGACCAGCAGCGATACGGAGGTGGCGCTGCACGCGTATCTGGAGTGGGGCGAGGGGTTCACCGAGCGGCTGAACGGGATGTACGCGTTCGCGCTGTGGGAGCCGCGGGAGCAGCAGTTGCTGCTGGTGCGCGACCGGATGGGGATCAAGCCGCTGTACTACTGGCCGACGGCGGACGGGGTGATCTTCGGGTCCGAGCCGAAGGCGATCCTGGCCCATCCGGCGGTGCGCCCCGAGGTGGACGCGGAGGGGCTCGCGGAGCTGCTGGCGTTCACGAAGACGCCCGGCCACGCGGTGTACCGGGGGATGTACGAGGTGCGGCCCGGGCATGTGGTGCGGGTGCGGCGGGAGGGGCTGAGCGAGCGGCGGTACTGGGCGCTGGAGGCCCGGGAGCACACCGACGGCCGGGAGACCACCGTGCGCCGGGTGCGGGAGCTGCTGGACGACATCGTGGAGCGGCAGCTGATCGCGGACGTACCGCTGTGCACCCTGCTGTCCGGCGGGCTGGACTCCTCGGTGATCACCGCGCTGGCCGCGCGGCGGCTGGGCGCGGCAGGGAAGGGGCCGGTGCGGTCGTTCGCGGTGGACTTCGTCGGCCAGACCGAGAACTTCCAGGCGGACGCGCTGCGCGGCACCCCCGACGGTCCGTACGCCCACGCGCTGGCCGAGCACGCGGGCTCGGACCACCAGGACATCGTGCTCGGCACCGCCGCCCTGATGGACGGGCGCAACCGCGACGCGGTGCTGACGGCGCGCGATCTGCCGTTCGGCTCCGGCGAGAGCGACACGTCGCTGTATCTGCTGTTCAAGGAGATCCGCAGGCATTCGACGGTCGCCCTGTCCGGTGAGTCGGCGGACGAGGTGTTCGGCGGCTATCGCTGGTTCCACGACGAGGACGCGGTGTGGGGGGACACCTTCCCCTGGATCACCTCGCTCGGCACGAACGGCTTCGCCGGGCGGGAGGCGGGCGGCCGCACGGGGCTGCTCAGCCGCGATGTCCTCGGCCGGATCGACATCAGCGGCTACCGGGACGCCCGCTACCGCGAGGCGCTCGCCGAGGTGCCGCACCTGCCGGGCGCGTCGCGCCTGGAGCACCGGATGCGGGAGATCTCGTATCTGCACCTGACCCGCTTCGTCCAGTACCTGCTGGACCGCAAGGACCGCGCGAGCATGGCGGTGGGGCTGGAGGTGCGGGTGCCGTTCTGCGACCACCGGCTGGTGGAGTACGTGTTCAACACCCCCTGGTCGCTGAAGACGTTCGACGGCCGGGAGAAGTCGCTGCTGCGCGCCGCCGCCCTGGACGTACTCCCCGAGTCGGTGGCGCAGCGCGTGAAGAGCCCGTATCCCAGCACGCAGGACACCCGTTACGCGGACGCCCTGCGCGACCGGGTGCGGGCGCTGGCGGCCGACTCCTCCTCCCCGGCGGGGCCGCTGATCGACCGGGCGGCCGCCGAGCGGGCGGCGAAGGGGACGGGACACCAGTCCCGGCAGAGCATGGAAGTGGCCCTGGGCCTCGACTCCTGGCTGCGGAGGTACGGGGTGGGGCTGACGCTCTGAGCGTCCGCGACGAGACGTGTCCGATGGCGTGTCCGATGGCGCGTCGCACTTCGTTTCTGATGCTGCGTCACACCCATTTCTGACGTAGCGTCAGGAGGCCCGGACCACCACGGTCCGGGCCCCTTGCACACAAGACCTTCGCGACTCCTCTATCGTCTCTTGTCAGTCGACTCACGGACGTGAAAGGCTCGGCCCACCCGTGAAGGGGAACCCCCAACTCCGAGTCTGATCTGTGCTGTTGGCTGTTGGCTGCCCACCCCGCGGCCCCTGTGAGAGGCTTGCCCCCCGGCGGGGGCGCCACTGTTCGTGAGTGAGGAATGTGCCTCCATGCCCGACCACTCGGCATCCCGGGACGGCGTGTTCGCGCCACCCGGCCAACCGTCCGTCTCCGCAGCGGACACCGACGCCGTCTCCCCGACGGACCTGCTCAACCTCTACTGGGACGCGGTAGCGGACTACGCGAACCTGTGCACCACCACCCCCGAAGACGGCATGCGGCTGGCCACCGAGGCGTTCCGGCGCGGCATCCGGGCCGCCCGTAACCGCCGGGCCCGCTCCTGGGGCCCGCGGCTGCCGTGGCTTCCGCTGCTCCTGACGTCCGTACGCAAGACCGCCGCCGACTGGCACCCGCACCGGGACGGCGACCGGCTCGACCCGGAGCTGCGGGTCTGGCTCTCCTCCACCGGCGTCGCCCGCTACGCCGTGCCGCCCCGCGAACAGCCGCTCGCCCTGCGCGGACTGCGCGACATGGGGGAACACGACGGGGCGCTGCTGTGGGCCGTCGAGGTGGAGTCGCAGCCGGTCGAGGCGGTGGCCTGGGGGCTGGGCGGCGACATCGCGTACGCCACCGAGGAGATAGCCCGGGTGCGGGCCGCCTTCCGGCAGCGCTGCCAGCGCAACCATGTGGACACCCTCACGCAGGAGGAGTGCCGCAGCTACGCCAAGCTGCTGGACGCCGCCACCCGTTCGCCCGATGCCCACTCCCCCGCGGACCTGTGGCAGCACCTCGCCGGCTGCCGGAACTGCCGCGAGGCCGCCGCCTGCCTGTATCTGCACGGCGGCGGGCTGCCCAACGCGCTGGCCGGAGGGGTGCTGGGCTGGGGCGGGCACGGGTACGTGACGCGGCGGCGAAGAGCCGTCGAGCGGACCCCGGGCGCCACCCCCGCGTCGACCGCACCGGCGTCGCACGCCGTCCGTATCCCGTTACGGGACCGGGTGCTGGACAAGGTCGGCGGTCCGCTGATGATGGCGCCGCGCCTGCTGCGCCAGAGACTCGGCGGCGCGACCGGGCGCAGACGTGCCGTAAGCGGCGGGCGCAGGGCCCGTACGGCGACGGTCGCCCTGGCCGTGGTGGCCGTCGTGGCGCTGGCCACCACGGTCGCGCTGACGCGAACCGCCGCGGTGTCCGGCGACGGAAACGAGGAGCAGGCCACCGGCCACGTGGCCCGCGACACCACCGCCCCGGGCGGCATGCCCTCGGACGCCACACCGGCGGGCACCGGGACCCCCGGGGGGCCGGGCGGGTCCGCCGAGCCGTCCTCCTCCCGCAGCGGCGACGGCGTGGGCGGCAAGGCCGGGAAGGACGGCACGGACGCCCCGCGGGACAAGGACCGCGCGGGGGACAAGGACGGGAAGCGCACGTCCCCGCCCGCCTCCGCGTCCGCCTCGAAGGACCCGGGCAAGGGCCAGCGGCCCCCCGGCGGCTCCCCCGGGAAACCCCCGCGCGAGTCCAACTGCACGGCCCGCTACGACCTGGTCACCGAATGGCCCGACGGCTTCAAGGCCGAGGTCACGCTGACCTCCCGGAGCGCGCTCGACACCTGGCGGGTCTCCTGGGACTTCCCCGACGACGCCCAGCGCGTCACCCAGATGTGGAACGGCGAATTCACCCAGCGCGGTTCCACGGTGACCACCACACCGGCCGACTACAACCGGAAGGTCGACGCCGACCAGCCGTTCTCCGTGGGCTTCCTCGCCACCTGGGACGGCAGCAACTCCCCGCCCCGCGCCTTCACCCTCAACGGTGAGCGCTGCTCGGCCTGAACGCCCGCTCTGAACGACAGCGGACGCGGCCCGGGATTCCGGGCCGCGTCCGGTGCGCCGGGGCGGTCAGCCGCCGTTGGCGACGAGCTTCCTGATGCCGCGCTGGTCCGCGGCCGTGTACTTCCCGCCGTTGCTGTTCAGATAGCCGCCGTTGGGCGACGTCATCACCGGCTTGTTCTCCTTCGGGTCGAAGGAGGAGGGGTTCGGATGGTCCAGCCCCATCATGTGGCCCAGCTCATGGGTGACCCCGTTGCGGGTCATGGCCGTGTTCTTGGCCTTGTTCGAGCTGAACCAGCCGTTCTCCTTGCCCGCGCTGTTCCAGTACTCGTCGTCCATCAGGACGTAGCCGCCCCAGGCGCTGTTGTCGGTGGTGTTGTAGCAGGGCTTGGCCTGCGACATGCCCTTCTGCCCGTTCAGCGGGCGGTGGGCCAGCGTGAACATGATGTGGTTCCGGGGCCCCGCGCAGTACTTCTTGTTCTTGAGGTTCGTGCCGCCCTCGACCGTGGTGGACAGCTTGAAGGTGATGCCCGCGGCCTTGACCTCCGGCATGGCGTTCAGCTGGGCGACCGGAATCCTCAGATACGGCGTGAGCCGGTCCCGGGCCGTCTTCGTCACGAACGACAGCGTGTACGTGGAGTGGTGGCGCAGCGATTCGATGTAGTAAGGGCTGCCGCTCTCCAGCTTCCAGCCCACCCCGCTGTTCGCGGCGTGGGCGACGCCGCCCGTGGCCAGCAGCGCCGTGGCGGCGGCCACGGCGACGATGCCGATTCTCTTCATCTGTGTTCTCCCGTTGGCGGTCGCTCCCCGTGAGCTTCCGCCCCCCGATTCTGCGGGCGGGTACGCCACGCCGCCTCGGCGGGGGCGCGATCATGACCGGATCATGACCGGATCGGGACCAACGGGCCCCCGGCCACTTCCCCACCCGAATGGCCGTACGGGACCCCCGACCGTGTCACACGAGGGGCGCGGGTGGCATGTAATGGCGCGCATGAGCAGTGTCCTGAGCGGCATCGTGTCCCTGCCCCCGGACACCCCCACGGTCCGGGCGGCCCGGGTGGTGGTGGAGGTGCGCAACGTGTCCCGCGCCGATGTGGCCACCTCCGTCGTGGGGGCGCAGGTGCAGACCGATGTGCCGCTGAGCCCGGCCGGTCACATCCCGTTCAGCGTGACGGTCCCCGGCGAGCTGGACCCCGACGACATCTACGGGCTGCGCGTCCACGTCGACCTGAGCGGTACGGGGTTCCTGGAGCGCGGCGACCTGGTCAGCGCCCGCGTGGGCCCCGTACCCCCGGCCTCCACCGCCGGGCTGATCGCCCCGGTCAGCGAGGTCTGACTCAGACGGCGTGGTGGGCCAGCGCGGCGTGCGGATCGGGGGACCGGTCGGACGGGGCCGGGTCGGCGTGGATCAGGGCGGCGGTCAGCCGGGGAACCGCGTGCAGCAGGGCGTGTTCGGCGTCCACCGCGACCCGGTGTGCCTCCCGTACGGTCAGCTCGCCGCCGACCACGACCGCGACCTCGGCGCGCAGCCGGTGGCCGATCCAGCGCATCCGCAGCTCGCCGATGTCCCGTACGCCCGGTACGGCGCGCACGGCCCGCTCGGCGGCGTCGGTCAGGTCCGGGTCGACGGCATCCATCACCCGGCGGAAGACCTCGCGGGCGGCGTCGCGCAGCACCAGCAGGATCGCGGCGGTGATGGCGAGGCCGACGAGCGGGTCGGCCAGCCGCCAGCCGAGGGCGGCACCGGCCGCGCTCAGCAGGACGGCGAGCGAGGTGAAGCCGTCCGTACGGGCGTGCAGACCGTCGGCGACGAGGGCGGCCGAGCCGATCTCGCGGCCGACGCGGATGCGATAGCGGGCGACCCATTCGTTGCCGATGAAGCCGACCACGGCCGCGGCGGCGACGGCGGGCAGCTGCTCGATGTCGCGCGGGTGCAGCAGCCGGTCCACGGCGGTCCAGGCGGCGAACGCGGCGGAGGCCGCGATGGTGAGCACGATCGCGATCCCGGCCAGGTCCTCGGCCCGCCCGTACCCGTAGGTGAAGCGGCGGGTGGCGGCGCGGCGGCCGAGCAGGAAGGCGAGGGCGAGCGGGAGGGCGGTCAGGGCGTCGGCGGCGTTGTGGACGGTGTCGCCGAGCAGCGCGACGGATCCGGAGGCGACCACGACGAAGGCTTGCGCGACGGCCGTCGCGCCGAGGATGGCGAGCGAGGTCCACAGGGCGCGCAGGCCGCGGGCGGAGGACTCCAGGGCCTGGTCCACCTTGTCGGCCGTGTCATGGGAGTGGGGGCGCAGCAGATGGCCCGCCCGGTGCCGCCACCGGGCGACGCGGCCGTGGGCGTGGGTGTGCTCGTGGGTGTGCTCATGGTCGTGCCCGTGGTCGTGTCCGTGGTCGTGTGATCCGTGCCCGTCGTCATGCCCGTGCCGGTCGTCCATGGCATCCGCCTTCCTCGCTGCGTCGCTTTCGTACTGGACACGGTCCGTCCCCGCCACCCATTATGTGCGTATGAGCGCACGCATGCACCTATCAGATGCGCACGGTTCGCACCCGCGCACCCCGAGCGCCGAGCAGTTCGCGCGCGCCGCCGAGGTCCTGGGCCTGCTCGCCGACCGCACCCGGCTGGCGGTGCTGCACACCCTCGCCGCGGGCGAGGCCGATGTGACGGCCCTGACCGCCGCCTGCGGGGCGGCCCGTCCGGCCGTCAGCCAGCACCTGGCCAAGCTGCGGCTCGCCGGGGTGGTCACGTCGCGCAAGGACGGCCGACGGGTCGTCTACGCCCTCCGGGACGGGCACCTGGCCCGGCTGGTCACCGAGGCGCTGAGCCACGCCGACCACGAACTGTCGGGCCTTCCCCGGCACGACTGACCCGCGGCTGACTCCACGACGGACTCCGCGACTGACGCGATTACCGCGCTACCCGTTCAGCCCCGGCAGGCCCACTGGTTACGATCTGGCGCGATGGTCAGAGGGCGGGGCGGAGACGAGGACATACGGAAGCGCGCGGTGCGAGCCACCGCGCGCTCCGCGCTCAGACGTGTCGTACCGCTCCTCGCCGCCGTGCTGTGGGTGGCGCCGTCGTGCGTCCACTCCGGCGGCGACCACCCGCCGGTGTCAGTGGGTTGTCACCACCGTCTCGTCGCCGAGACGCAGCTCGAACGGCCGCCGACGGGACCGGCCCCGGCCGCCTCCCTCAACCCGTTCCACACCTCCGGGGACGACGCCAAGACCCCGGGCGGCGGCAGCGACGACTGCGTGGCCGGTCCCCGCGGCGGGAACCCCGCCCTGGTTCCCGTCCCCGTCCCGCCGCCCGTCCCCGCCGGTTTCCGGCCGCCGGACGGCCCGCGGGGCACGGACTCCGTACGGGCGCCACCGCCCGACACCCTCGTCCACGCCCTCGGCCTCCATCAGCTCCAAGTACTCCGCACCTAGGCCGATCGCCGACATCCGCCACCACTTCACTCATTCAGTGCGTCAGTGCGAGAACTGCGAGGACTGGGACAGCCATGGCTTCCAAGGGTTCGAAGACGAAGGGCGCGGCCGAGCGCCGCGCGAAGATAGAGGAGCTGCGCCGCGCGGAGAAGGCCCGCGAACGCAGGTACCGGATCATCACCATCACCTCCTGCACCGTGATCGTCGCGGGGCTGGCCGTCGGCGGCTTCTTCCTGGTCGACGCGGGCAACAAGAAGGAGGAGAAGGCGACGAAGGTGTCCTCCTCGGTCGTGAAGACCGGTGAGTTCAAGGGCATGAAGACCTGGAAGAACCTGGGCCGCACCCATGTGGGCGGCACCGTGGAGTACGCCATGTCGCCGCCGGTCGGCGGAAACCACAACCAGGTCTGGCAGAACTGCAGCGGCGACGTCTACACCAAGCAGCTGACCAAGGAGAACGCCGTGCACTCGCTGGAGCACGGCGCGGTGTGGGTGACCTACAACGACAAGGCGTCGAAGGAGGACGTCGCCACCCTCACGACCCGGGTGAAGAAGACTCCGTACTCGCTGATGAGCCCCTACGAGGACCAGGACTCGCCGATCGTCCTCAACGCCTGGGGCAACCAGCTGAAGATCGAGAAGGCGTCGGACCCGCGGGTGGCCGCGTTCTTCAAGAAGTTCGTGCAGGGCAAGCAGACCCCGGAGCCGAACGCCTACTGCACCAACGGGAAGTCGTCGTGACCGACGGGACCACCGCCGTCGGCCGCGCCTCACGTCAGCCGCTGGTGGCGGGGATCACCGCCGCCCTCGCGGTGCTGACGCTGGTGGCGGTGGCGGTGGTGTGGCTGATGAGCGACCGCTCGGAGGGCACGACCGGCACCGGCACCCCGAAGGACACCTCCGCCGAGGCCGGTTTCGCCCGCGACATGTCCACCCACCATCAGCAGGCGGTGGAGATGTCGCTCATCGTGCGCGACCGCACCGGCGACGAGGACGTGCGGCGGCTGGCGTTCGACATCCTCACCGCGCAGGCCACCGAGCGCGGGATCCTGCAGGGCTGGCTGGACAGGTGGGGGCTGGACCGGGCATCGGAGGAACCGCCGATGACCTGGATGAAGCACGGCTCCATGGAGGGCATGGAGGGCATGAAGGGCATGAACCACGCGTACAAGCCGCACGACGGCTCGCTCATGCCCGGTATGGCCACCAACACCGAGCTGGAGAAGCTGCGCAAGGCCAAGGGCAAGGCGGCCGAGGTGCTCTACCTGAAGCTGATGACCGCTCACCACAAGGGCGGTGTCGCGATGGCGGAGGGCGCGGCCGGCCTGGTCACCGACCCGCCCGAGAAGCGGCTGGCCAAGACGATGGTGCAGGCCCAGCAGTCGGAGATCGAGCTGATGGCCGACATGCTGAAGGAGCGCGGCGCCTGACCTGACGCCCCCGGCCCGTCCCATGGGCCGGGGGCGTCACCCGTCGTCCGCCCCGGTACGGAACGCCCCCGCCCGCGCCGCCGTGTACGCCGCCTCGGCGCTGGTACGCATCAGCCGGGCGTCGATGGGCCTGCGCAGGATGAGCACCCGGTAGTAGAACGGCGCGGCCAGCGCGGCGATGACGTCCTTGGCGTCGGTGTCCGCGGCCACCTCGCCCCGGTCGATCGCGCGCCGCACGATCCGGGTCACCTCGTCGGTCCGGCCGACGAAGGCGCCGCGGACGATCTCCTCCAGCTGTGGATCGTGGGCGGCGGCCGCCAACAGCCCCTGGACGACGTTGCGGTTGCGCAGCGCGTCGATGAAGCCGCCGATGGTCTGGGCGAGTTCCTCCAGATCCCGCCGGAAGTCGCCCGAGTCGGGGGTGTGCAGCGTGGAGCTGCGCTCGGCCAGCAGGTCGACGACGACCCCCTCCACCGTGCGCCAGCGCCGCCGGATGGTCGACACATGCACCCCGGAGCGCTCGGCGAGCTTGTCCAGGGTGAGGGCGCCGAACGACTCGGCGCCGAGTGCGTCGTAGGCGGCGGCCAGCACGGCGGCGCGGGTCCGTGCCGTGCGCCCGCCGGGGCGCGCCGAGCCGTGGGGTGGTCGCGCGTTCATAAAAGGTGAGCCGCCATGTCTCCTGTGCCGCGGACGGGGTCGGTAACGGGCCGACCCTATGTCCCGCCCAAACCCGGGCGCACGAGATCTTCACTTCTTCCAGCCACTACCGACCGGTACGCCATTGCGTGACGTGCCCACGTCCGGATACGGTGACGCCTCCAGCTTAATGCGCGCCCATGAGCATTAGGGGCGGGCTATCGAGTAGGCGTGCTGGACCTTCCGTACGCGGGGAGGGAAGGTCCAGCGCGCTTGCGGCCCCGGCGTCGATGTCCCTCGGCCCCGATGATCTCGCCGACACCGCTTGGACCCTGTTCGCCGAGCGCGACCGGCCCGAGGCGGTCTTCAACGCCCTGGGCTGAGCCGCCGAACGGGCGGACAGCCGACGGCGGGCGGACAGCCGACGGCCCCGGCGGGGGCGCGTGCGCACCGCCGGGGCCGAGTGGCGGGTCAGTGGGCGAAGGCCGGGGTGAACTCGACCGGGATGGCGGCGACGCCGCGCATCATCAGCGAGGAGCGCCACTGCAGCTCCTCGGGGGCGATCGCCAGGGTCACGTCCGGGAGGCGGTCGATCAGGACCTCGATCGCGGCCATGGCGATGCTCTGGGCCAGTTCGCGGGAGACCTGGGGGCAGCCGTGCGTGCCGTGGCTGAACGCCATGTGGGCCTGGTTGCCCGCGGCCCCGGCGCGGAAGTCCGGGCGTACGTCGGGGTCGGCGTTGGCCGCGGCGAGGCCCAGCATCAGGCAGTCGCCCTTCCGGATGTGGCGCCCGGCGAACATGGTGTCCTCGGAGGCCCACCGGCCGACCCAGTTGGGGACCGGGGTGGCCTCCCACAGCACCTCGTTGAGCGCCTGGCCCACGCTGCGCCGCCCGCCGGACATGGTGACCGCGAACCGCTCGTCGGTGAGCATGAGCCGCAGCGCGTTGCCGATCAGGTCGGTGGTGGGCTGGTGGGACGCGTAGACGTTGCCCAGGAGGTCGTTGAGGATCTCCTCGTCGGTGAGGCCCGCCGGGTGGAACGCCAGGACCGAGGCGATGTTGTTCGCCTCGGGGTTGGCCCGGGCGTTCTCCAGCAGCGCCACCATCCGGTTCAGCAGGTTCTGGTGCGCTTCCGGTCCCCCCTTGCCGCTGACCAGGTCCACCGTCTCCTGCGTCAGCTGGGGGGAGTCGTCCAGGCCGTACATGCGGTTCAGCACCCGCAGCGGGATCTGGCTGGCGTACTCGGCCATCAGATCGGCGCGGCCGCTGCCCGAGAAGACGTCGATCAGCGAGTCCGCGACCCGCTCGCACTGCGCCCGCAGTTCGAACGGCTCCACGGACTCCATGCTGTCGATGATCGCCTCGGACCGGCGTTCGTGGTCGGCGCCCTCGGAGAACAGCATCGTCGGCCGGTAGGCGACGAACGTCATCAGCTCCCAGTCCGGCGGGACCCGGTCCCAGGAGTGCCAGCGGCGGGAGTCGCGGGCGAACAGGTTGGGGTCCGTGGTGACCCGGAGCAGCTCCCGGTAGCCGAGCACCATCCAGACGGGGATGTCCGGTTCGAGCAGCACGGGGACGACGGGGCCGTGCTCGCGGCGGAGCTTCCGGTACAGCTCGTCCGGATCGTTGCGGAGCAGATCGAGATCCAGCCGCACCGCGTCAGGCTGCTCCGGCCAGCCCAGGAGCGGCGCGTCGGGGGCGAAGGAGTCCTCGGGCGGGGACGTGGGATCCGGGGTGGTCACGCGGTGGTCTCCCGGGCGGAGGAGGTGGACAGGGAGTAGAGGTGACGGGCGAGCGCGACCAGCACGGCCTTGCTCGAATCGCGCTCTCGGGCATCGCAGTCGATCACGGGGACGTCCGGGGGCAGATCGAGTGCGTCCCGGACCTCCTCCAGGGTGTGCTGCGGTTCCGTGAAGTTGTTGCGGGCCACGATGAACGGCGTCCCGTGGTATTCGAGACGGTCGATGGCGTACCAGGAGTCCGCGAGCCGGTTGGTGTCGACCAGGACGACGGCACCCAGGGTGCCGACGAAGAGCCGGTCCCACAGGAACCAGAAACGTTCCTGCCCGGGCGCGCCGAACAGATAGAGCACCATCTCCTCGTCCAGGCTGATGCGGCCGAAGTCGAAGGCGACCGTGGTGGTCGTCTTCGACTGGACGAAGGAGGAGTCGTCGATGCCGACGCCCGCCTGGGTCATCGTCTCCTCGGTACTGAGCGGGCGGATCTCGCTCACCGACTGGACCATCGTCGTCTTGCCCACACCGAAGCCGCCGACGATCACGATCTTGAGGCCGTCGCTCGCGCTCGCCCGCAGCGGTGCCCGGACGTCGGCGCGGTCAGAGGTTCTGGAGTGCAACGAGCACCTTCTTCAGCGTTTCGGGCTCCGGCAGCCCTCCGTTGTCGGGGCGGGCGGCATGCGGATGGCGCGCGGTGATCTTGCCGGTGTCGAGCAGGTCGCACAGCAGGATCTTGACCACGCTGACGGGCAGTCCCAGGTACGAGGAGATCTCCACCACCGCCATGGGCCGCCGGCACATCCGCAGGATCTTGACGTGCTCGGACTGCATGCCGAGTGAGGGTTCGGATTCGCTGACGATGAGCGTGACCATGTCGAACACGCTCTCGTCGACACGGCTGCGGCCGCCGGTGACGGTGTACAGCCGGTCAGGGTCCTCGCTGTCGAGCGGCCCTCGGATCATGCGTTCGTCCCGCCGCCACGGCCGTATCCGGTGGTACGGGGCGCCGCCCGCAGATGGTCGCCGATCTGCTCGACCAGTTCGTTCATGTTGTGCCCGATGATGCCGACGTCGGCCTCGTCGTGCGCCACGACGGCCAGATGGGCGCCCTCACCGGCCTCGACGATGAACAGAATTCCCCCGTGGAACTCCGTCATGGACTGCCGGACGCCGCCGCTGCCGTCCCCGAACTCGATCGACGCGCCGTGGGAGAGACTCTGGATACCCGAGGCGATGGCCGCCAGTTGGTCGGCCTGGTCCACGGAGAGCCCGGACGTGAGACACAGCTTGAGACCGTCCCGGGACAGCACCAGCGCGTGCCGGGCTCCCGGCGTCTTCTCCAGCAGGTTCTCCAACAGCCAGTCCAAGCTGCGGTCTGTGGTGTTCATCGGCGTTCCTATCATCACGGCTGGTCGTTCTCGGCGGACTCGGCGGACTCGGCGGACTCGGCGGTCGGCGCGGGCCCGGTGGCATCTGCGGCCGACGCCGACGTGGTGTTACGCCCGTCGGTACCGCCGGTGGGGCAGCCGCGCGTGGCGTCACGGAAGGCACCGAAGCGGGCCCCGGCGTCGGTACGCGGAGGCTTCGGCTTGGCGTCGGGTGCGGGGCGGGGCGTGGCCCGCGTGGCGGCGGCGAGCGTCTCGCCGCGGCGCCGCCGGGGCAGCCCGTTGATGCGCGGCTCCGCCGGGGCGTCGGCGCCGGAGGAGTCGCCGGACGCGCCGGAGGGCTCGGCGGGCTCCGAGGGCCCGGCGGGCGCGGAGGGCTCCGCCGCGGGCGACGGGGCTGCCGGGGCCGCGGGCGCTGCCGGGGCGGGCGCCTCGGCCACGGGCTCGGCGAGCGGCTCGGCGCTCGCAGCGACCCGGGAACCGGACGGCTCCACCGGCCGCGCCGCCGGGGCGGCGGCCCGCGGCCGGGCGGGCTCGACGCGGTTCCGCGCGGACGCACCGGGCACCGCGTCCTGGTTGATGTGCGTGATCAGCTGCTGCGGGATCAGAACCACGACGCCGGTACCTCCCCGGGCGGACGGGCGGAAGGAGACCGTCAGCCCGTGCTTGCGGGCCAGACAGCCGACGACCGCGAGGCCGAGCCGGGTGCCGGACAGGCTCGTCAGGTCGAGAGTCTGCGAGGAGACCGCCTTCTGGGCACGGGCCAGCGCGGAGGGGCCCATGACCAGGCCGCCGTCCTCGACGGTCACCACGACGCCGGTGTGCGTCTCCTCGACGTACACATGCACCTCCTCGGTGGGAGGCGAGAAGCTCGTGGCGTTGTCCATCAGCTCGGCGAGGGCGTGCATGACGCCTTCGGCCGCGTAACCGGCCACCGCGGCGTTGCTGGCCGCGTGGACCCGTACCCGCTGATAGGCGCTGATCCGGCCGACCGCGCCGCGCAGGATGGACTCCATCACGATCGGCTTGGTCCAGCGGCGCCCGGAGCGGGCACCGGTCAGCACCGCGATGCTGTCCGCGATGCGGCCCGTCTGGGCGGTGGTGTGGTCGAGCTTCAGCAGGTCGCCGAGGACGGACTCGTCGTGCCGGTTCTCCATCTCGCGCAGGTCCGCGAGCATGCTGGTGGCCAGCGCCTGGACCCGGCCCGCGGCGTTGGCGCACGCCGCCATCGCGGAGGCGCGCATCCGCTCACCGGTGCCGATCTCCTGCACCACCCTGCGCAGCACCCGGCCGTGCGCCTGGTCGCCGGGCTTCGTCACCTGCATCAGCACGGTGTCCACCGAGCCACCGTCCCGCAGGCCCTTCACCGCAGCGGGAATCGTTTCGTCAGCGAGCCGGGCGGCCTCCGCGGAGTGCTGTGCGGCCGCGGCCTCCAGGCTCGCGATCCGGGACTGGAGCCGGCCGATGGTCCGCGACCGGTAGGCCGCGACCGCGAGGGCCACGCCCAGAGCCACGGCCGCCAGCGCGCAGAAGACGGCGACGAGGACGCGCTGGGATTCGGGCACCTCGGCCGTCACCCACGCCCCCGCCCCGCCGGCGACGAGAGCGGCCAGCAGGGGCACGGCCAGGGCCTGCCGGGTCACGGCAGGCCCTTGGTAGGGATGGCTGGATATATGTGCTGACATCTATCAGGTCCTCATGGGCGCGTTCGAGGGTTGAGGGTGGACCACGCGGACATCAAGCCGTGGGCGGCACATGGTAGTACTGCTCAGAGAATTTTGAACGACCCCGCTGGGCATTCAATTAATGACGGTCCGTCAGCATGGTGCGGGAGAACGTAAGTTGTTCGATTCCGCCAAAGATGAACGGTTCTGAGCTGCGGTCACGTATCTCCTCCCGTACCCGGTTACCCCGGACGAAACTTCTAGCACTGCTAGGGTCGCCTGTCATGTCCTCCACCGAACGCCGTGAACACGAGCGCGCCCGGCGCCATCAGCTGATCGTCACCGCCGCTCGGGAACTGGCGGAGGCCGAAGGCTGGGACGCGGTGACGACGCGTCGGCTGGCGGAGCGCGTCGCCTACAGCCAGCCGGTGCTGTACAGCCACTTCAAGGGCAAGGACGCCATCGTGCGCGCGGTGGCCGTGGAGGGCTTCGACGACCTCGCCGCCGGGCTGCGGCGGGCCCGGCGCGCCGCGGGCTCGCCCCGGGAGGCGCTGCGCGCGGTGGGCCGCGCCTATCTGGACTTCGCGGTCGCCCGCCCAGCGCTCTACGCGGCGATGTTCGTGCGGGAGACCGACGTCCCGTTCACGCCCTTCGCGGAGCTGGTGGCCGTGACCGGGCCGGGCGACGGACGGGACGAGCTGTACGCGGAGGGCGTCTGGAGCGCGCTGCACGGACTCGCCGTACTCGCCCACGCGGGGCGGATCCCGCCGGAGCGGCAACGGGAGCGGTGGGACGCCCTGGTCGAACGGTTCGCCCGGGACGCGGCGGACGGCCCGGGGCCGGTGGACGGCACGGTCGCCCGTCAGGACAGTTCGGGCACCACCGGCGGCAGCGACGACTGAAGCGAGGGCGGCGCCCCGGACGGCTCCGGCGTTTCGGGCAGCGCCAGTTCGGCCCAGATGACCTTGCCGCCCGCGGTGTAGCGCGTCCCCCAGCGCTCGGCGAACTGGGCGACCAGGAACAGCCCGCGGCCGCCCTCGTCGGTCGATGTCGCGTACCGCAGATGCGGTGACGTGCTGCTGGTGTCGGACACCTCGCAGATCAGGCCGCGGTCGCGGAGCAGCTGGAGCCGGATCGGGCCGGTGGCGTGCCGGATGGCGTTGGTGATCAGCTCGCTGAGGACGAGTTCGGCGGTGAACGCCACCTCCGCCATGCCCCACTCCTCCAGCTGCCGCAGCACCTCGGCGCGTACCCCGGCCACCGCGGCGGGGTCGGACGGCACGTCCGAGGACACCACCCGGCCGGGGCCCAGCACCCTCGTACGGGCGGCGATCAGCGCGATGTCGTCGCCCGGCTGAGCGGGCAGCATCGCCCTGAGCACCTCGGTGCAGATCTCCTCGGGCGACCGGCCCCGGTGCGACAGGGCGTCCCGCAGCATCTCCAGCCCGATGTCGATCTCCCGGCGGCGGTCCTCGATGAGCCCGTCGGTGTAGAGGACGAGATGGCTGTTCTCGGCCAGCTCCAGTTCGGCCGTGTCGAACGGCAGCCCGCCGAGGCCGAGCGGGGGCCCGGCGGGCAGGTCCGGGAACTCCACGGTGCCGTCCGGGCTCACCACCGCGGGCGGCGGATGCCCGGCCCGGGCCATGGTGCAGCGCCGGGTCACCGGGTCGTAGATCGCGTACAGGCAGGTGGCGCCGGTCGCGCCGGTAAGCGGCTCGCCGCCGCCCCCGGGGATGTCCTGGCCGAGGGGGCTCTCGTCCTGGTCGATGCGGGCCACCAGGTCGTCCAGATGGGACAGGATCTCGTCGGGCGGCAGGTCGAGGGTGGAGAAGTTGGCCACGGCGGTCCGCAGCCGCCCCATCGTGGCCGCCGCGTGCAGCCCGTGCCCGACGACATCGCCCACCACCAGCGCCACCCGCGCGCCGGGCAGCGGGATGACGTCGAACCAGTCGCCGCCGACCCCGGATTCGGCGGGCAGATAGCGGAAGGCCACGTCGAGGGCGCTCTGCGCGGGCACGGCGCGGGGCAGCAGGCTGTGCTGGAGGGTCACCGCCATGGTGTGCTCGCGGGTGTAGCGCCGGGCGTTGTCGATGCACACCGCCGCGTGGGCGGCCAGCTCCTCGGCGAGCGTCGCCTCTTCCTCCTCGAAGGGCTCGCTCTCCGCCGTACGGAAGAAGTTGACCACGCCGAGCAGCACACCGCGGGCCCGCAGCGGCACGGTGACCATCGACTTGACGCCGTACTCGATGACCTTGCGGGTCTGCACGGGGTCCTGGGCCTGCCAGCCGGGCGCCTGGTCCAGATCGGTCACCACGACCGCCTCCCCGCTGCGGAAGCCCCACGCCTGGGGCGTGGACTCGGCGAACGTGAACCGCCTGCCGAGCGGATAGAACGGAGGGTCGGACCGGATGCCGTGGATGGCCGACCGGACCATCTCGACGCCGCCGACGGCCGGGGGCTCCTCCCCGCGCGGTACGGGCTCCGCCAGGTCGACCGTGGCGAAGTCGGCGAAGCGGTCCACCACCACCTGGGTCAGCTCCTCGGCGGTGCGGCCCACGTCCAGCGTGGTGCCGATCTCCACGCTGGCGTCGTACAGCAGCTTGAGCCGCTTCTGGGCCACGTCGGCGCGGCCCGAGAGGGCGCGCAGCTCGGTGGAGTCGCGCAGGGTCGCGACGCTGCCGGGCGGGCCGCCGTCGCGGTCGGTGGGGCGGTTGTTCACCGCCAGCAGCCGGTCCCCGGCCACCAGCACCTCGTCGGTCACGACACGCTGGGAGACCAGCAGACCGGCGACCCCGGGGTCCAGGCCCAGCTGGTGCACCGAGCGTCCCTCGGGGCGCGGCGGCAGGCCGAGCAGCCGGGACGCCTCGTCGTTGGCGAGCACCAGGCGGCCGTCGCCGTCGACGATCAGCACACCCTCCCGCACGGCGTGCAGCACCGCGTCGTGGTGCTCGTACATCCGCGTCATCGCGCCGGGTTCCAGGCCCCGGGTCTGGCGCCGCAGCCGCCTGCTGACCATGGCGGTGCCGCCGGTGGCCAGGGCGAGCGAGGCGGTGACGGCGCCGATGAGCAGCGGCATCTGGCGGTCGGCGAGCCCGCTCACCTTCCTGATCGTGATCCCCGCGCCGACCGCCCCGACGACCTTGTGACGGCTGTCGAAGATGGGCGCCACCGCGTCCATCGCCTCGCCCAGGGTGCCGGGTCCGGTACCGGTGGTGGTGTGCCCGCGCATCGCGGGCTCGATGCCGCCGACGTAGTGCTTGCCGATCCGGTTGAGCTTGGGGTGGGTGAGCCGGATGCCCTTGGTCGTCATGACGACGACGAAGTCGAGCCCGGTCCTCTTGCGGATGGCCTCCGCCTTCGGCTGGAGCACGGCGGTCGGATCGGGGCTGCGCAGGGCCTGGACCATCCCCGGCGAATTGGCGAACGACTCGGCCACGGCGACGGAGCGGCTACGGGCCTCGTCGGTGGCGTCGTGCCGCACCTGGAGCACCAGGGCGGCCGTCGCCGCGGCGCCGAGCAGCAGCACGATGATCAGCTGGAGGACGAAGACCTGTCCGGCGACGCTGCGGACGTTCACCCACGCCCGATGGCGCCGCCCCGCCTCCTGAGGGCGCTCACGCCGCCGACTCCGTGGGCGCCGACCGGGGAACATGCGGGCAACCCACGATCGACCCATAAACCGGGCCATAGAGATACATCTACACCGGGATTTCCCGGAAGGCGAACCCCTTCTGTCCACCATGCCCATAAAAAATACCTTGCGCAAAGAAGGGGTGACTTTGCGTGCGGGAAATCGCTGCGGGGCGCGGGGTGCCGACCCCGGCGGACTGTGCAAACCTGATATTAGGGCAATTCACCCGAATTGCCCGCGAAACGGCGGCCACCATGCCGTCGATCGCGCCTGACGAAGGAGCCCGACATGGCCACTCACGCGGGTGGAGTCCACCCGGGAACCGCCCCCCGCACCTACGGCGGGGTAAGCGGACGTCTCGTCTTCGGTGCCGTCATGATGCTCTTCGGTGGTCTGATGACCCTGGCCCAGGGCGTCGCGGCCGTACGGACCGACAAGGTGTTCGTGTCCACCCCGAACTACATCTTCAGCTACGACCTCAACGGGTGGGGCTGGATCCATATGATCCTCGGCATCGTCCTGGTGATCACCGGCCTGGCGACGTTCACCGGAGCGATGTGGGCCCGGGTCGTGGGCGTGGTGATCGCGGGACTCGCGCTGATCGCCAACTTCCTGTGGCTGCCGTACACCCCGCTGTGGGCGACGGTGCTGATGCTCATCGACGCGTTCGTGATCTGGGCCCTGTGCACCGGGGGCCAGGGCACGGAGCCGGGGATGTCCAGGGCTGAATCCAGGGGCGGCGGCTCAATGGGCGGCGGCACCAGGGGCGACGACTACTCCAGGGGCGGCGGCACCAGGGGCGACGACTACTCCAGGGGCGACGACGCTAGGGGCGGCGGTCAGGGTCCCGAGCCCCGGGGCGGACCGGGTCCCGAAGCCCGATGACGACCAGGGCGGTGTCATCGGCGGCCCGGCCGCCGGTGACACCGAGATCGGCCAGCAGCGCGTCCGCCATCGGCTCGGGGTCGAGACCGCGGTGGCGCGCGAGGCTGTCGGCCAGTCTGCCGAGGCCCACGTCGATGTCCTCGTCGCGGCGCTCGATGAGCCCGTCGGTGTAGAGCACGAGCGTGTCCCCCGGCTCGTACGCCACTTTCGCCTGCGGCCGCCGGACATGCTCGGGCCGGGCGCCCAGCGGCGGATCGGTGGCCCGGTCCAGCAGTTCCACGGCCCCCTCGCCGTGCAGCAGCAGGGGCGGCGGATGGCCCGCGCAGCTGTACGCGATGGCGTGCGCCGCCGGGTCGATGACGGCCTCCACGGCGGTGGCGGCCAGCGCCCCGTCGACGAAGCGCGAGTACAGCCCCAGCACCTCCAGCGCCCGGGCCGGTCCGCTGACCACCCGGGTCGCCGCCGACAGCGCGCTGCGCAGCTGCCCCATGACGCAGGCCGCCTCCAGCCCCTGGCCCACCACGTCCCCCACGGCGACCGCGATCCGGCCGTCCGCCAGATCGGTCAGCTCGTACCAGTCGCCGCACACATTGAGCGAGCCCACGGCCGGCCGGTAGCGCACGGCGGCGTACGGATGCTCCCCGGGCGGGCTCGTGGGCAGCATGGAGCGCTGGAGCACCAGCGCGGTCTCCCGCTCCCTGGCGTGCGCCTTCCGCAGCCGCTCGTTGACCTCCTGCAGCTCCCGGGCGCGGATGTAGAGGTCCGCGTCCATGGTGTCGGTCCCGACGGCCCGGGCGGCCGACTCCGCGCCCCGCCCCGTCAGCCGCCGCTCGCGGCCCCGCACGAACGCCGTCACGTCCTCGACGCGGTGGACCAGCAGCACGACCGAGCCGTCGGGGCCGAGCACCGGGGTGTTGATCTGGCTCCAGTACCGCTCCTCGAACCCGCCCTCGGCAGCGGGAACCGGTATGTCGTACCGCTGGAGCGCCATCGCGTCGCGCTCCCCGGTCAGCAGCACCCGGCGCAGCGAGGCGTCCAGATTGCGGGTGGCCGAGGCGTCCGGGTCGGCGGGGTTGTCGGGGAACGCGTCGAAGACGTACCGGCCGACCAGATGCTCGCGCACCCGCCGGGTGACCGTCAGATACGCCTCGTTGACGGCGACGATCATCAAGCCGGGGTCCAGGACCAGCATCGGGCTGGGAACGGCCTCGAAGAGCGCTGCGTAGTCGATCTGCTGTCCCGTGGCCCGCTCCCTGCCTCGACCCCACCGCCCCCTTTGTGACCATTGTGCCAATCTCTTGTGTTTTCGCCGCCCCGGACCCCGGAACGCGTGCGGCCCGGCGGCGGCGGAGGCACGCTGGAGCCATGCTGCTGGCCGATGTCGCACGCACCTCCCGGCAGGTCGCGGCCACCTCCGCCCGCTCGGAGAAGACCGCCGCACTGGCCGGGCTGTTCCGCCGCACCGAACCCGCCGAGGCGGCCGTGGTGATCACCTACCTCGCGGGGAAGCTGCCGCAGCGCCGCACCGGCGTCGGCTGGTCCACCCTGCGGCAGCGGCACGCGCCCGCCGCCGCCCCGCGGCTCGCCGTCCTCGACGTGGACCGCGCGCTGAGCCGGATCGCGGCCGTCTCCGGCACCGGCGCCGGGGCGGAGCGCAAACGCCTCGTCGGCGCGCTGATGGCCGATGCCACCGAGGACGAGCAGCGCTTCCTGCTCGGACTCATCGGCGGGGAGCTGCGCCAGGGCGCGCTGGAGGCGCTGGCCGTGGAGGGGCTGGCGCAGGCGGTCGGCGCCCCGCCCGCAGAGGTGCGCCGGGCGGTGATGCTCGGCGGTTCGCTGGGCGCGGTCGCCGAGGCGCTGCTCACGCGCGGCCCGGCCGCGCTGGCCGACTTCCGGCTGGAGGTGGGGCGGCCGGTGCTGCCGATGCTCGCGCAGAGCGCGGCGGACCTGGACGAGGCCATGGACCGGCTCGGCCCGTGCGTGATCGAGGAGAAGCTGGACGGCATCCGGGTCCAGGTGCACCGCGACGGGGACGACGTACGCGTCTACACCCGCACCCTGGACGAGATCACCGACCGGCTGCCCGAGGTCGTGGCGGCGGCCCGCGAGCTCGCGGTGCGGCGGGCCGTCCTCGACGGCGAGGTGATCTCGCTGGACGAGGCGGGCCGGCCCCGGCCGTTCCAGGAGACTTCGGCCCGGGTCGGCTCCCGCCTCGACGTCGCCGGGGCGTCCGCCGCGCTGCCGCTGTCCCCCGTCTTCTTCGACCTGCTCACCGTGGACGACCGCGATCTGCTCGCGCTGCCGACCCGCGAGCGCCACACCGAACTGGCCCGGGTGGCCCCCGCGCCCCGCCGGGTGCGGCAGCTGGTCGCCGAGGACCCGGCGGACCCGGAGATCCGGCGGGCGGCCCGCGCGTTCGCCGCCGACGTGCTGGCCCGGGGCCACGAGGGCGTGCTCGCCAAGGGTCTTGAGGCCCCGTACGGGGCGGGGCGGCGCGGGGCGTCCTGGCTGAAGGTCAAGCCGGTGCACACGCTGGACCTGGTGGTGCTGGCCGCGGAGTGGGGGCACGGCCGCCGCACCGGGAAGCTGTCCAACCTCCACCTGGGCGCCCGGCGCCCCGACGGCACGTTCCTGATGCTCGGCAAGACCTTCAAGGGGCTGACCGACGCGCTGCTGGAGTGGCAGACGGACGCGCTGCTGTCCCTCGCGGTCAGCGACGACGGCTGGGTGGTGCGGGTACGGCCCGAGCTGGTGGTGGAGGTGGCCTTCGACGGCCTCCAGCGCTCCTCCCGCTACCCGGCGGGCGTCACCCTGCGGTTCGCCCGGGTGCTGCGCTACCGGGAGGACAAACCGGCGGACCAGGCGGACACGGTCGAAACGGTGCTGGCGCTGCGGAGGCCGTGACCGGGCGGGCACAGGCGGGCGGGGGACAATGTGCGCTGCCCCGCCCCGATTCGAGAGGCCCCGCGTGGAGACGACAGTCGCGACGGACCGCGCCGCCGCGCGCGGGACCGGCCGCCAGGCCGCCGCCCGCGCGGCCGCCCGCCGCCTCGTGCGGCTGCCCGGCGGGGGCCGGGCGCGCCGGGTGATGGCCTGGTGCGCGCTGGCGGCGCTGGCCGTGGTGAGCGCCGTGCTGGGCTGCCGGGCCGTGGACGCCGACGGCATCACGCCCGTACCGCAGCTGCTGGCCTTCCTGCCCTGGCTGCTCGTCCCCGCCCTGCTGGGGCTGCTGTTCAGCGTGGCCGCGCGCTGGCCGCTGGGCTGCGGCTGGGCGCTGCTGGCCGCCGCGGCGACCGGCTGGTTCATCCAGCCCTACGACCCCGGCCCGGCGCCCGCGCCGCACGGCCCGGTGGTGGCACGGCTGCGGGTGCTCACCGCGAACCTGGAGTTCGGCCAGGCCACGGACGGGCTGCTGGCCGCGCTGCGCCGGGAGCGGCCGGACGTGGTGTCCGTCCAGGAGTGCGACACGGCATGCGCGGACGCGCTCGGCTCGGCGGCCGTCCGCAGGGCGTATCCGTACCGGGACATCGTCACCGGCAGCCCCGCCGAGGGCTCGGCGATCCTCAGCACCCATCCGCTGGAGCGGGACCGGGGCGTGGACGGCGAGCTGTCGATGCCGGGCGCGGTCGCGCGGATCGCGGGCGTCAGGTTACGGCTCCAGGTCGCCCACCCGATGCCGCCGATGCCTGGGCAGCTGGGCGTGTGGCGCACCGAACTGGGGCGGCTGCGCGCGTACGCGGCCGGGCGCGGCGACGAACCCACGCTGATCGCGGGCGACTTCAACGCGACCCAGGACCACGCCGCCTTCCGGGCCCTGCTGGACACCGGGATGCGGGACAGCGCACGGGCCGCCGGGGTGTCCCGGACGCCGAGCTGGCCGAGCACCACGACCCCGGTGCTGGGCGCGCAGATCGACCATGTCCTGGTCAGCGACGCCCTGCGGCCGCGCACCGCGCGCTTCCTGGACCTGCGGAACACCGACCACCGGGGGCTGCTGGTCGACCTCGACCTGCACGCGCCCTAGAGGCCCTCGCCCGGGTCCTGCGCGGTGGCCAGCTCGAACGGGTCCTGGGCCGGGCCCTCCCCGGGCCCGTACCGCTCGCGCCGCCACCGCTCCTTCTCCACCTCCAGCGCGTTCCACAGCAGATTGAGCGGATGCCCGGCGTCGTACTCCGCGCGCTCGCCGCGGCGGGTGAAGGCGCCGAGCAGCACCTCCAGCTTCGGCCCGGTGTCATGGACCAATTCGACGCCGCGCAGCCCGCGGGCGTACGCCGCCTGCGGATCGCCCGCCGCGTCCGCGACGCTCTCGGTGACCAGCATGCAGCCGCGCACCACCCCGGAACGCAGCAGCTCCAGGCCGTAGTTGACGTTGTCGATCTCGGCGGCGATGCGCAGGCTGTCGCGGTAACCGGCGCCGAACCAGGTGTGCAGCACCCCGGCCATCACGCCGCTGGCCGACACCACCAGCGGAAGCGTGGCCAGTTCACCGCGCTCGACGGCCGGTCCGGGAAGTTCGTCCACCGGCAGATTGGTCACCAGCGACACCGCGCTGCGCCGCCACTCCATCACGTCGAAGGCGTCGAGTTCGCGGCAGATTTCGCTGCCGGTCACCACACTTCCGCACACCAGATCGATTTCCTTGGCGCGCAGTTTGGCCAGGACGTCCCGGGTCCGCACATGGCCGACCCTGAGGTCGATCCCGCGTTCCCGGAATTCCTCGGCGACCCGCTCCCGGGCGCTCGCGAGATAACCGAGAGTAAAGCGCGTGGTGCCCACGATCAGGCTCCGGCCGAGGCGCCGGCGGGAGCCGTGGATGCCGTCCAGCCAGTCGCCGAGCGTTCCCCGGGCCAATTCGACGAGGGCCGCCCCCGTGCCGGTGAACAGCACATCCTTGCCGCGCCCCTGCTTGAGCACCAGCGGCTCGCCGCACAGCTCGGAGAAGTTGCGGTTCATGGTGTCGAGCTGCTTTTGCACGCTGGCCTGTTCCCGCCCGAGCGCGCGGGCGGCGCCCAGCGCCGTACCGGTCTCATGGACCACGACCAGCGTGCGGAGCTGATCCATCGTGGTGTCCATGAGCGCGAGCGGACTGTCCAGCAATCCGGACCTCGTCATGATTGTTTTCCCTCCCCGTTTCCCTCGCTCCCCGCCAAGGGCTCCCGAGTTTACGCAGCCACCTCCCGGTAACCCCGGCGGATATGCGCGGGATACGCACCAAGCCGCCCATTCCGGAGAATGCCTCCGCCCCCTTTCCGGAATGGGCGCGCCGCAACCGACAAACGACCCCTGGGCCCATGCGGGCACCAGGGGTCGTCTTCCGGAATCCGGTGGGCGGCGCCGTCGGCTAGGCGTCGGCGCCGATGTCGCCGCCGTCGCGCCGCCAGACGCTGATCACCGACGGACGCACCAGCGTGCCCGGGCCCTCCGGCCACGTGGACGCGGGCTTCTCCACGCTCGCCCCGTCCAGCTCGCCCGGATGCTGCACCGCCACCAGCACCCGGCGGTCCTGCACGATCGGGCCGCAGGTCTCGGCGCCGTTCGGGACGGTCAGGAACTGCCGCACCTCACCGCGTCGGCCGCCCGCCGTCGCCACCCCGAACAGCCCGTCGTGGTTGCCCAGGGCGTTGCCGTCGGTGGAGATCCACAGGTTGCCGAACGCGTCGAAGGTGAGGTTGTCCGGACAGGAGATCGGGCTGACCTGGTCCTTCGGGAAGCCGCCGAAGTAGCTGCTCGGGTCCTCCGGGTCGCCGCACACCAGGAACAGCCGCCAGTTGAAGCGGGTGGAGCCCGGGTTGTTCCGGCGCTCGGTCAGCTCCAGGATCTGGCCGTGCTTGTTGCCGTTGCGCGGGTTGGCCTCGTCGACCGCGGCCTTGCCGTCCTTGCCCCGGTCGGTGTTGTTGGTCAGCGCGATGTAGACCCGGCCGGTGCGCGGGCTCGGCTCGACGTCCTCGGGGCGGTCCATCTTCGTCGCGCCCACCTTGTCGGCGGCGATCCGCGTGAAGACGTACACCTCCTCGGCCGTCATCCCGTCCACGTGCGAGGTGTCGCCGGTCGCCAGCGGGATCCACTCGCCGGAGCCGTCGAACTCCCCGTCCTCGGGCAGCTTCCCGGAGCCGTCGATCTCCTTCGCCGGGCTGTCGCCGGTGAACTTGGCGACGTACAGCGTGCCCTCGTCCAGCAGCGTGCGGTTGTGCTCACGGGCAGTGCGGCTGCTGCCCTTCATCATGCGCTTGGCCGAGACGAACTTGTAGAAGTAGTCGAACTTCTCGTCGTCGCCCATGTACAGCACCGGGCGGCCGTCGGTCGTCAGCCGCGGCTCGGCGGCCTCGTGCTTGAAGCGGCCCAGCGCGGTCAGCTTCCGCGGGGTGGAGTCGGGGTCGAACGGGTCCACCTCGATCACCCAGCCGAACCGGTTCGGCTCGTTGGGCTCCTTCGCCACGTCGAAGCGGTCGTCGTAACGCTCCCACTTGCGCTCGGACGCGCCCGCCTCGAAGCCGTAACGCTTCAGGCGCGCCTTCGCGGTCGCGTCGGGTGCCTGGTCGCCGTTGGCGAAGTACTGGTTGAAGTTCTCCTCGCCCGACAGGACCGTGCCCCACGGGGTGATGCCGCCGCCGCAGTTGTTCAGCGTGCCCAGGATGCGCTTGCCGGACGGGTCCGCCGACGTCCGCAGCAGCTTGCTGCCCGCCGCCGGGCCCGTCACCTCGAACGGCGTCGTCCCCGTGATCCGCCGGTTGAGGCGGTGCCGGGATACGGCCGTCAGCTTGCCGATCCGCCGCTGCTCCTCCGCGACGACCACCGAGATCCCGTGCGCCGCCCAGCCGATCTCGGCCTGCTCGCGGGTGGGGTTGTCCGCGTCGTACCCCGCGAACATCAACACCTCGTCGGTGTACTCGTGGTTGACCACCAGCAGCTGCCGGTCCCGCTCCTGCGGTACGTCCAGCACGGCCATGTAGTCGTTGTTGTAGCCGAACTGACCGGCCTGCGCCTTCGCCGACTGGTTGTCCGGATCGAAGGCGGGCGCGCCGCGCAGGATCGGGTCGCCCCAGCGGATGACGAGGTTCTGGTCATGTCCCTCGGGGATGACCACCGTGTCCTTCGTGTTCGGCGCGACCGGCGAAAAGCGCAGCCCGCGGGCGGGCTTGCCCGACGTGCCCGACGCGGTCGCCCCGCCCGACGCGGCGGCGGCCCGGGGCGCCTGCCCCACCGCCACCGCCCCGGTCGCGGCCGCCACCGTCACCACGGCGCTCGCCCGCAGCAGGGAACGGCGCGACACGGCGCGCGCGATGACGTCCCCGACGTAGGCGTTGTCACTCGTGTTCGGTGTCTCGTGGAAACATGCGTCGCCACAGCGGTACCGGCAGGTCAGTGCGGAACGACCGCCCGGATGCGAGCTGATGAGCGGCAGGAGCTTGGGCACGACTTCCCCTCCGTTGGACGTCACGTCGTGGCGGCCCCCGCCGACATGACGTCGGAATCCTTTGGCGGCGAAGCTAGGCGTGTAGAACCGCACGACGACGACCGCACCATGAACCGAAGGTGAACGACCGGCGACCGGAATCGGCGGCCGGAACCAGCCGGTGGGCCCGCTAGCCTTTCGGCACCACGGTCATGCGACGTCATGTACCGCACTCGAACACGTGAGAGGTATCTCCCATGGGCATACGGGACCTACTGCGCAAAGTATTCGGACGCTCCCGAACAACCCGGGTGGACGATTCCGCTGCGCCGGAGGAGGCAGTTGTCCCGGACCCCCAGCCCGAGTCGGCCCCCGACCCGGCTGAGTCGGCACCCGAGCCGAAGCCCGACCCGACTCCGGCTGCCGCTCCGGCTGCCGAAGAGCAATCGCACGACCCGGCGCTGGCCGAGCCCCTGAAGACCCTGGACGAGATCCTGGGCTCCCCCGCCGACCCCACCAGCCCAACCGCTGCGCCCACAGCGGAAGCCGAGGCCAAGCCCGAGCCCACGGCCGCGCCCGCGTCGGCAGACGGCGACGCCGCCACCCCGGCAGCAGAAACGGCCACCAAGGCCGAGCCGGTGGCGGCCGAGACCCCCAAGGACGAGCCCGCCCCGGCAGACGACGCACCGAAGCCGGTCGCCGAGGACGCCTCGGCGGCCGCCGAGGCCGAGCCGGTGGCGAAGGCCGAGCCCGCCCAGGCGGACACCGCGCCGGAGCAGGCGGAGGCAACTCCCGCCGCCGAGGATGAGGCAGCCGACGCCGGACCGGAGCCGACGGCCGAGGACGCCCCGGCGGACGACGCCAAGGCCGAGCCGGTGGCGAAGGCCGAAGAGGAGCCCGCCGCGACCGCTGAGGCGGAGACCGAGCCCGAGGTGGCCACGCCCGTCGCGGACGCGACCGCCACCCCGGCCGACGTCACGACCGACACCGCGCCAGAGGCAGCCGAGGCCGCCACGGACAAGCCCACCCCGGCGCCCGCCGCACCGGAGCAGGCGGAGGCAACCGACGCCGCGTCGGAGCCGGTCGCCGAGGACGCCCCGGCAAGCGACACCAAGGCCGAGGCGGCAGCCGAGACCGAGCCGGTGGCCAAGGCCGAAGAGGAGCCCGCCGCGACCGCTGAGGCGGAGACCGAGCCCGCGACCGAGGTGGCCACGCCCGTCGCGGACGCGACCGCCACCCCGGCCGACGTCACGAGCGACACCGCGCCAGAGGCAGCCGAGGCCGCCACGGACAAGCCCACCCCGGCGCCCGCCGCACCGGAGCAGGCGGAGGCAACCCCGGTCACCGAGGACGCCCCGGCAAGCGACACCAAGGCCGAGGCGGCTGTCGATCCCGAGCCCGAGGTGGCCACGCCCGTCGCGGACGCGACCGCCACCCCGGCCGACGTCACGGCCGACACCGCGCCGAAGGCAGCCGTGGCCGACAGCGAGACCGAGACCGCGCCCGAGCCCACGGCAGGCGCGCTCGCCGGGGCGGGGGCGGCCGCGGCCGCGGCGCTGGCGGGGCACAAGCTCGGCGGCACTCGCGCCGTCGTCTACCTCGTCCTCGACCGCTCCGGCTCGATGCGGAACTACTTCAAGGACGGCACCGTCCAGCACTTCGCCGAGCAGACGCTCGCCCTCTCGGCGAGCGTCAACGACAGCGGCACGCTGCCCATCGTGTTCTTCTCGACGGACATCGACGGCACCGCCGAGATCGGTCTGGACGACTACAGCGGCCGGGTCGAGGAGCTGCACGCCTCGCTCGGGCACATGGGGCGGACGAACTACCACCGGGCGATCGAAGCGGTGATCGAGCACTACAAGGCGTCCGGCAGCACCGACCCGGCGCTCGTGGTGTTCCAGACGGACGGCGCGCCCACCGGCAAGGCGGCGGCCGAGAAGGCGCTGTGCGAGGCGGCGGGGCTGCCGCTGTTCTGGCAGTTCGTCGGGTTCGGCGATCCCGAGGCGAAGGGGTTCGACTTCCTCCGTAAGCTCGGCACCTCACCGGCCCTCGCCGTGCCGGAGAAGCGGGCGCTCGACAACGCGGCGTTCTTCCACGCCGGACTGGACCCCCGGTCCCTGTCCGACGCGGAGGTGTACGAGGAGCTGCTGAAGGCGTTCCCGGCGTGGGTCGAGGCGGCCCGGGCCGCGGGCGTACTCGCGTAGGGCAGCGGCACACACGGAACGAGGGCCATCCGCGAGGCGAAACGCCGCGCGGGTGGCCCTCGCCGCTCCGATACGATATGGGCGGCTCGTAAAGGCGGCTGCCACCCGCCCAGCGGACCAAAAGTCACCCACCGTATCGACTTGGGAGCAGCCTGCAATGGCTCGACACCTCATCACCAGCGCCCTTCCGTACATCAACGGGATCAAGCACCTGGGCAACATGGTGGGGTCCATGCTCCCGGCCGACGTCCATGCGCGGTACATGCGCCAGCGCGGCCACGACGTGCTGTACATCTGCGCGACGGACGAGCACGGCACCCCGGCCGAGCTGGCCGCCAAGGAGGCGGGGCTGCCGGTGGACGTGTTCTGCGCGCAGCAGCACGAGGCGCAGAAGGCGATCTACGACGGTTTCGGCCTGGCCTTCGACTACTTCGGCCGCAGCTCGTCCGAGCAGAACGTCGAGATCACGCAGCGGATCGCGCGCGAGCTGAAGGCGAACGGCTTCATCGAGGAGCGGTCGATCCGGCAGGTGTACTCCATCGCCGACGGCCGTTTCCTGCCCGACCGCTACATCGAGGGCACCTGCCCGCACTGCGGTTACGACAAGGCCCGCGGCGACCAGTGCGAGAACTGCACCCGGGTGCTGGACCCGACCGATCTGATCGACGCCCGCTCCGCGATCAGCGGCAGCAGCGATCTGGAGATCCGGGAGACCAAGCACCTCTTCCTGCTCCAGTCCAAGCTGGCCGACGAGGTCGGCGCCTGGGTCGAGGAGCACGGGAAGCAGTGGCCGACGCTGGCGTCCTCGATCGCCCGCAAGTGGCTGACGGAGGGCCTCCAGGACCGCGCGATCACCCGCGACCTGGACTGGGGCGTTCCGGTCCCCTCCGACACCTGGCCGGAGCTGGCGGCCGAGGGCAAGGTCTTCTACGTATGGTTCGACGCCCCGATCGAGTACATCGGCGCGACGAAGGAGTGGGCGGACCGGGACCCGGAGAACCGCGACTGGAAGTCGTGGTGGTACGACGTGGACACCACCGTCCGCTACACCGAGTTCATGGCGAAGGACAACGTCCCGTTCCACACGGTGATGTTCCCGGCCACGCTGCTCGGCACCCGGGACGTCTGGAAGAAGGTCGACGTCGTCAAGGCGTTCAACTGGCTGACGTACTACGGCGGCAAGTTCTCCACGTCGCAGAAGCGCGGGGTGTTCACGGACGCCGCGCTGGAGGTGCTGCCCGCCGACTACTGGCGCTACTTCCTGATGGCGAACGCGCCCGAGTCCGACGACACGTCGTTCACCTGGGAGCACTTCACCGCCACGGTCAACAAGGACCTGGCGGACACCCTCGGCAACTTCGTCAACCGGGTGCTGTCGTTCTCCCGTAAGCGGTTCGGCGACGAGGTCCCCGCGGGTAAGGCCGCGGGGGAGGCGGAGGAGCGCCTCGGCGAGGAGATCGCGCGGCTGCTGGCGGAGTACGAGGAGTACATGGACACGCTCCAGTTCCGCAAGGCGGCGGCGGCGCTGCGGGCCCTGTGGAGCGCGGGCAACTCCTACCTGGAGGAGAAGGCCCCCTGGCTGGAGATCAAGGCCGACCAGGAAGCGGCGGCGCTGACGCTCCGCACGGCGATGAACCTGATCCACCTCTACTCAATCGTCTCCGAGCCGTTCATCCCGGCGTCGGCGTCGGCCATGCGGTCGGCCTTCGCGCTGGAGGGGGACACCGCGCGCTGGGTCGGCCAGGAGGAGGCCAGGGCGCTGGCCTCGGTCCCGGCGGGCACGGGCTTCACGGTGCCGCCGGTGCTCTTCGCGAAGATCACCGAGGAGGACCTGGAGTCCTACCGGGAGCGCTTCGGCGGCACGGAGGAGCCGGTGGCGGCCGAGGAGCCCACGGAGCCCAAGGCGAAGTAGCGGGCGGACCGACGGCGGCGTCGATCGTTCGGCAAGCGTACGTTTAGCCCGCTCGATGACTCTGTGGAGGCAACGTCCACGGGGAAGTCGAGGAGCCCAGTGCCGGACCCAAGTGTCACGGTGTCGGTCCACGGCCCCGATCCGCTCGCGCGGGCCGGGGTCGTCCGGCATCTGGATCAGCAGCCGAGCGTCGAGCTGACGCATCAGACCGGCACGGTGGCCGTCATGCTCGCCGAACGCCTCGACGCCCGCGTCGGGGCCGAGCTGCGCGACCTGGTGCGGGGCGGCCGTCAGCGGGTGGTGCTGGTCGCGGGCGAGCTGCGCGAGGCGGAGCTGCTGACGGTGATGGAGTACGGGGTACGGGCGGTGCTGTGGCAGCACCGGACCACGCCCAGGCGGCTGCTGCGCGCGGTGCACCGGGCCGCCCGCGCGGAGCGGGGCGAGCCGTGCGGCGTGGACCGGCGGCTGACCGACCTGTTCCCGCGCTGACCCGCGGACGAGCCGCGGACGACCCGCTGACGGCCCGCTGACGGCCCGCTGACGACCCGCGTACGACCCCGCTCGACCGGAAACCGGGTGCCCCCGGAGAGCCCCCCACGAGCTCCCCGGGGGCGGCCGTCACATCCCGGTGCCGTCGTTCGTCGCGTCGGGGTCGACGCCGAGGGTCAGCGAGCCGACGACCCCCTTGGCGATCTTCCCCTTGCGGTACTGGAGCTTCAGCAGACCGCCCTCGGCCCCGTTGCCGGGGTAGATGGTGTCGTCGTCGAGGGTGGTGCGCGGAGTGGTGCTGGTGCTGTACGGCGCCACCTCGGCGGAGTCGAGCACGGCCTCCTCGGCGAAGAAGAGCTGCCCGGTGTGGCAGGCGTGGCCGCCCTCGTAGCCGGAGTCGGTCATCTTGCCGCCCACGTGCACCTTGGTGTGGATGTGCACGCACCGGCCCCGGTACCAGCCGGGGAAGACGGTGGTGAACTCCACGAAGCCGTGCCGGTCGGTGAGCTGGGTGCCGCGCAGATACCGCTTGTCGTCGGTCGGGTCCTGGTGACCGCCACCGCCGCCGGGCGGCCCTCCGGTCGGCGTACCGGTGGGAGTGTCCGTGGGAGTGCCGGTGGGCGGGGCGCCGGTCGGCGGGGTGCCGCCGCCGCTGCTGGAGTCCTCGTAGCCGGAGTAGAGCCCGAGCGCGTCGCAGTGCCAGATGTCGACGGCCGCTTTCGCCAGCGGTTTACAGGTCTCGGAGTCGATCAGCTTGAGCCGGAGGGTCATCGGGATGCCCGCCTTGCCCTCCGTGATGTTCTTTCTGATCTTGTCGGCGTCGATGTAGTACGGGCCCTCGGTGGTCTCCGAGGTGAGCTTGTAGCAGACCTCCTTGGACGGGGAGGAGGCCGACGCCGAGGGGGAGGCGGAGGTGGAGCCGTCGGGGGAGGCCGAGGCGGTGGTGGCGGCGACGGTGCCCAAACCGGCTGCCGCGACCGCGGCGCCGCCCGCCACGACGACCCGGCGCCTCGTCATGTCCCGCTCGTTCACGGGGGTGTTCTTCTGGGGTTCGGTCATGGCAGGGGACGCTAGGGCCGCAACCTGGCAAGCGCATGGGTGCTTGCTGTGAATGACTGTGCGAACGGCGTCAACGCGCCAATCTCACCCGGGCGTCAGCGCGCCAGCGAGCCCGCGTCCCCCATCACCACGACCGGATGGCGCGCGGGATCGAGGGTCCGCAGCAGCTTCCGCATGTGCGCCTTGGAGAGGCTGATGCAGCCCTGGGTGGGCCCGTCGTGGTCGACGTGGAACCAGATGCCGCCGCCCCGGTCCTCGCCCAGCGGCCGGGTCCAGTCGCGCGGGGAGGTGCCGGCCTGCCGGTTGTAGTTGATCGCCACCACGTAGTCGAACGCCCCGGCCAATGGCTCGCCCTCGGCACCGGTGCCGGTGATGGTGAAGCCCTGGACGGCGTGGTCGTACGTCAGCCGGGTGCCCGGATCGGGCAGCCGCCCGCCCCCGTCGGTCAGCGGGAAGACGCCGACCGGGGAGCGGAGATCGCCCTGCCGGTGGTGGTCGGTCCAGCCGCGGGCGGCGTTGTGCGCCTTCCAGGAGGGTCCGGCCCGCCAGGCGGGGCCGCCATCGGCGTCGCCCTCCCGGTCGCCGGTCTTCCCGTCCGCCGCGGAGCGCTCGTAGAGCACGGCGGTGGACCGGGACGCGTCACGGCCGCTGCCGGTGACGACGACCACCTGCTCGGCGTCCCGGGGCACCTCGGCGCGGGTGCGCGGGCCGAGCCCGGGCAGATCGCCCGCCCGCTCGGCGGGGGCGGGCCGCCCGGCGGGGCTCTGCGTGCCGCCGGGCGCGCCCACCGCGCCGGAGCGGCCCGCGGAGCCCTTGGCGTCCGCGGTGCCCTTGGTGTCCGTGGCGTGCTTACGGGACCCGTCCCCGGGCCCCGCGCACCCTGCGAGCACCGCGATGAGCAGTGCCGTGGTCACGGCCGGAATCCGTACCCTCACTGTGTCCTCCACCCCTGGGAACGCACCGGGCACGGACTCCTCTCGCTTCCGCGCCGTTACTCGGCGTTCTTCCCCTCAACCGGCTTCTCAGCCTTCTCAGCCTTCTCGGCCTGCTTGATCTGCGGCTTGCGCACCGACAGGTGCAGCTCGCGCAGCCGGGACTCGTCCACCTCACTGGGCGCGCCCATCAGCAGGTCCTGGGCGTTGCCGTTGAGCGGGAAGGAGATGGTCTCGCGGATGTTCGGCTCGTCGGCGAGCAGCATGACGATGCGGTCGACGCCGGGGGCGATCCCGCCGTGCGGCGGCGCCCCGAAGTGGAACGCCCGCAGCATGCCGCCGAATTCCCGCTCGACGTCGTCCCGGGAGTATCCGGCGATCTCGAACGCCTTGAACATCACGTCCGGCTCGTGGTTCCGGATGGCGCCGGACGACAGCTCGGTGCCGTTGCAGACGATGTCGTACTGCCACGCGAGGATGTCCAGCGGGTCCTGGTTCTCCAGCGCGTCCAGGCCGCCCTGCGGCATGGAGAACGGGTTGTGGGAGAACTCGATCTCGCCGGTGTCCTCGTTCCGCTCGAACATCGGGAAGTCCACGATCCAGCAGAACCGGAAGACGTTCTCCTCGAAGTGGCCGGTCCGCTTGGCGGCCTCGACCCGCACCGCGCCCATGATCTTGGAGACCTCGTCGAAGTCGCCCGCGCCGAAGAAGACCGACGTGCCGGGCTTGCCCTCGACCTCGGCGATCAGCTTCTCGACATCCTCGTCGGTGAGGAACTTCGCGATCGGCCCGGTGAGCTTCCCGTCCTCACCGATCCGGACCCAGGCCAGCCCCTTGGCGCCCTGGAGCGTCGCGAACTCGCCCATCTGGTCGAAGAACTTGCGCGGCTGCTCGGCGGTGTCCGGCACGGCCAGCGCGCGCACGTGCTTGTCGGCGAACGCCTTGAAGCCGGAGCCCGCGAAGACGTGGCTGACGTCGACCAGTTCGAGCTTGGCCCGCAGGTCCGGCTTGTCGGAGCCGTACTTCAGCATGGCCTGGCGGAACGGGATCCGCGGGAACGGCGAGGTGACGTGGCGGCCGTTGCCGAACTCCTCGAACAGCTCGGTCATCACCTTCTCGATGACCTCGAAGACGTCCTCCTGCTCGACGAAGCTCATCTCGACGTCGAGCTGGTAGAACTCGCCCGGCGAGCGGTCGGCGCGGGCGTCCTCGTCGCGGAAGCAGGGCGCGATCTGGAAGTAGCGGTCGAAGCCCGCGATCATCAGCAGCTGCTTGAACTGCTGCGGGGCCTGCGGCAGGGCGTAGAACCGGCCCGCGTGCAGCCGGGACGGGACCAGGAAGTCGCGCGCGCCCTCGGGGGAGGTGGCGGACAGGATCGGGGTCGCCATCTCGTTGAAGCCCTGCGCGGTCATCTTCTGCCGGATCGCGGAGATCACCGCGGAGCGCAGCATGATGTTGCGGTGCATCCGCTCCCGGCGCAGGTCCAGGAAGCGGTGCTCGAGGCGGCGCTCCTCGCCCACCCCGTCCTCCGGGAAGACGGTGAAGGGCAGCGGGTCGGCCGCGCCGAGCACCTCGACGTCGGCGACCTCGACCTCGATCTCGCCGGTCGGCAGCTCGGGGTTGACGTTGTCGGCGCCGCGGGCGATCACCCGGCCGTCGATGCGGACGACGCTCTCCTTGGAGATCGAGCCGAGCTTCTCGTTGGCCGCGGTGTCGGGCCGGACGACCAGCTGCACCAGGCCGTAGTGGTCGCGCAGATCGATGAAGAGGATGCCGCCCAGGTTCCGTCGATTGTGCAGCCAGCCGGAGAGCCGTACGTCGGTGTCGACGTCAGCGGCGCGGAGCTCGCCACAAGTGTGGGACCGGTACCGATGCATCATTCATCCAAGTCGTCTGGTCGGGAGTATTGCGTACCCTCGTTAAGCTTCCGGCCAAGCCTACCGGCGCCGTGACCCTCACTGGTAAGCGCGCGGAAAATGCCCATAAGGTAGCGCAATGCGCACCGAGGACCTGCTGGCCGCCATAGCGACCGGCCTGTGGCGGTGGGACAGCGTCTCGGGCGCCGTCTCCTACGACGCCGAAGCGGCCCGGCTGGTGGGCCTGCCCGCCGAGGCGGTCACGCTCCCCGAGGCCGCCGCCCGGGCCTGCTTCCACCCGGCGGACTGGCTGGAGGTCAAGGCCATCGTGGAGCTGGCGGTGGCCGAGGGCACCCTCGCCGAGACCCGGCTGCGCATCGTGGACGAGAAGGGCACGGTCCTGCGGACCGTGCGCACCCGGTCCCGGCCCGTCCCCCGCACCGACGGCGTGGACGGCTTCCATCTGCTCGGCACGCTCCAGGAGGTCGCCGAGCCGCTGCCCGGCACCAGCGCGGGCGGCACCCCGGTCACCGGCGACTGGCGGCGCAACCGCGAGGCGTTCCTGCTGGACGCGGGGCGGGCGCTGGCCGAGGCGATGTCCACCGCCGAGGTGCTGCGGGTGGCCGCGGGGCTGTCGATGCCCGGTTTCTCGCCGGACGGGCTCACCGTCTTCGGCGTCAAGGGTGACCGGATCTCGCTCATCGGCCACCACGGGCACCGGGCGGACACTGAGCACCCCTTCTCCGAGATGCCGGTGGACACCGAGTACCCGGCGGCCGAGGTGGTCCGTACCGGCCGGGCGGTCTACCTGCCCTCTCCGCACGAGTACCGCGGCCGGTTCCCGGCGGCCTGGCACCGGACGCGGCCCCTCGGCCGCCGCTCCTGGGCCTTTCTGCCGCTGATCGTCGCGGGCCGCACCATCGGCGCGTGGATGGCCGGTTTCGCGCACCCTGTCGCCTTCTCGCCCGACGAGCGCTCCGTCCTCACCACGATCGCGCGGATGCTGGCCCAGGCGCTGTCCCGGGCGGCCCTCCAGGAGACCGAGCGCGAGCTGTCGGACGGCCTCCAGCGCTCGATGCTGCCCGCTGCCAAGCCCGACATCCCGGGGCTCACGGTGGCCGCGCGCTATGTGCCGACCGGCGGCGGGCTCCAGGTCGGCGGCGACTGGTACGACGTGATAGCGCTGCCCTCGGGGCGCACCGCCCTGGTGATCGGCGACGTCCAGGGGCATGACGTCCGGGCCGCCGGGATCATGGGGCAGCTGCGGATCGCGGTCCGGGCGTACGCCTCCGAGGGCCACCACCCGGACGCGGTGCTCGCCCGCGCCTCCCGCTTCCTGTGCGGGCTCACGGACCCCGGCGGGGACGGGGGAGACGATCCGCGGTTCGCGACCTGTCTGTACATGGAGGTGGACCCGGTCGCGGGCACCCTGGACATCGCCCGCGCGGGCCATCCGGACCCGGCGGTCCGGCTGGCCGACGGCACGATGATGATCCGCCCCACCGCGGGCGGGCTGCCGCTGGGCGTCGACCCGGAGGGCGACTACCCCACCACCCGGGTCGTGCTGGACCCCGGCGAGACGCTGCTGATGTGCACCGACGGGCTGATCGAGACCGGCGGCCACGATCTGGACACCGGCTGGGACCGGATCCGGTCGGTCTTCGAGCACCCGGCCACCGCGACCGACGGCCCCCACGATCTGGAAGCGCTCGCCGAGACCCTGGTGCAGGCCGTGCACGGGCCGCCCTCGCACCACACCACCGGTCCGCTGGCCGACCGCCGTGAGGACGACATAGCGCTGCTGCTGATCCGCCGGGACGCGGAGGTGTGCCTGGTCGGACCCGGTTCGGCGCCAGTGCGGCGTACCGCGATCACACTCGCCCAGGCCGAGCCGGAGCGGATAGCGGGCGCCCGCCGCCAGCTGCGCGACATGCTGCACGACTGGGCGGACCCGGACCAGGTGGAGTCGGCGGTGCTGCTGCTCTCCGAGATGGTCACCAACGTCCTGGTGCACACCGACGGGGACGCCCTGCTGGTCGCCGAGGTCAGCGGGCGGCGCGGCACCCGGCGGCTGCGGCTCGACGTCGCGGACGGCAGCGACGAGCTGCCGCACCGCCGCCGCCCCGGCGAACTCGCGTCGTCGGGGCGGGGGCTGATGCTGATGGAAATGCTGGCCGACGCCTGGGGGGTCGACCCCCGCGGCGACGGCAAGTGCATCTGGTACGAGCTGCAAGAGCGCCCGCCGGAGCCGTAGCCCCGGCCCCGGGGCGCCCCACCGGCACGGGTCCCGGCTACTCGGCTTCAGCCGGTATCGTGCCGAGCTTTCCGGCGCGGAAGTCGTCGAAGGCCTGGGCCAGTTCGGCGTGGGTGTTCATCACGAACGGGCCGTAGTGCATCATCGGCTCGCGGATCGGCTGCCCGCCGAGCAGCACCACCTCGAAGTTGGGGCTGCGGGACTCCTGGGCCGCGTCCGCCCGTATCGTCAGCGCGTCACCGTCGCCGAAGACCACCGTCTGCCCGGTGCGGAAGGGCCGCGCTTCCGTGCCCGCGGTGCCGCGCCCGGCGAGCCCGTAGGCCAGCGCGTTGAAGTCGGAGCGCCACGGCAGGGTCAGCTCGGCGCCGGGGTTCAGCGAGACGTGCAGCATGGTGATCGGGGTGTGGGTGATGCCCGGCCCCTGGTGGCCGTCGATGTCGCCCGCGATCAGCCGCAGCAGCGCACCGCCGTCGGCGGAGGTGAGCAGCTTGACCTTGGCGCCACCGATGTCCTGGTAGCGCGGCGGCATCATCTTGTCCTTGCTCGGCAGGTTCACCCACAGCTGGAGCCCGTGGAAGAGGCCGCCGGACATGACCAGGGACTCCGGCGGGGCCTCGATGTGGAGCAGCCCGGCGCCCGCGGTCATCCACTGGGTGTCGCCGTCGTTGATCGTGCCGCCGCCGCCCTGCGAGTCCTGGTGCACGAAGGTGCCGTCGATCAGGTACGTGACGGTCTCGAAGCCGCGGTGGGGGTGCCAGGGGGTGCCCTTGGGCTCGCCCGGCGCGTACTCCACCTCGCCCATCTGGTCCATCATGATGAACGGGTCGAGGTGCTGGTAGTCGATCCCGGCGAACGCGCGCCGCACCGGGAATCCCTCGCCCTCGAAGCCGCTGGGCGCGGTGGAGACACCGAGCGCCGGGCGGGTGCGCGCCTCGGCGGGAGCGGCGACCCGGGGAAGGGTCAGGGGGTTTTCTACGGTCACTGCGGGCATGACGGCCTCCTCGGTCGTTCACCATTCAACTTAATTGAAGGCTGAACGACTCGCAAGGGGGACTCTATTCCGGCTCTACCGGGACACGAGGGGCCGGAAAGGCGCCCTCAGCCGGACGCCTCAGCCATACATGCGCCGCATCGCGAAGTCGACCATCTGCTCCACCGCCTTCGCGTCGAAGACCATGCGGTGCTCACCCTCCATGTCGAGGACGAAGCCGTAGCCGGTCGGCAGCAGGTCGATCACCTCGGCACCGGTGATCACGAAGTACTTGGACTCCTTGCCCGCGTACCGCCGCAGCTCCTTGAGCGAGGTGAACATCGGGATCACCGGCTGCTGGGTGTTGTGCAGCGCGAGAAAACCGGGGTTGTCCCCGCGCGGACAGTAGACCTTGGAGGTAGCGAAGATCTGCTGGAAGTCCTCTGCCGCCATGGAGCCCGTGGTGAAGGCGCGCACCGCGTCCGCGAGGGACGGCGGCGAGGGCTCGGGGTACAGCGGCTGCCCACCGTAGCCGGGACCCGGCTGTGAGTGGTGTGACGAATGCGGCTGCTGTTGCGGCGGAGGTGGTGGGGCGGCGTAACCCTGCCCTGCGCTCGCGTTCTGGTCGTAGCCGTACATGCACCGAAGCGTACTGAGTCACAGTTACCCGGTTGAGGGTTGCCCTTTATTACCCACGGGTAGCATCATGGCGGCACCGGCTGGACCGCACCGGACTGCTGATCGATACCGCGCCAAGAAGAGGTCCCCTCCTCTCCCGAGCCATACGGAGCCGTCGCCATGGGGCACTACAAGTCGAATCTCCGCGACATCGAGTTCAACCTCTTCGAGGTGCTCGGCCGCGACACGCTGTACGGCACCGGCCCGTTCGCGGAGATGGACGTCGAGACCGCCAAGAGCGTGCTCTCCGAAATATCGCGGCTCTCCGAGAACGAGCTGGCCGCCTCGTACGCCGATTCGGACCGCAACCCGCCGGTCTTCGACCCGAAGACGCACACGGCGCCGCTGCCCGAGTCGTTCAAGAAGAGCTTCCAGGCGTACATGGACGCCGAATGGTGGCGCCTCGGGGTCCCGGAGGCCCTCGGCGGCACCTCCTGCCCGCGCTCGCTGCTGTGGGCCTCGGCCGAGACGATCCTCGGCGCCAACACCCCGATCTGGATGTACGCCTCCGGCCCGTCCTTCGCGGGAGTGCTGCACGACGAGGGCACCGAGGAGCAGCTGAAGATCGCGCAGCTGATGGTGGACAAGCAGTGGGGCTCCACCATGGTGCTGACCGAGCCCGACGCGGGCTCGGACGTGGGCGCCGGGCGCGCCAAGGCCCTCCAGCAGGAGGACGGCACCTGGCACATCGAGGGCGTGAAGCGGTTCATCACCTCCGGTGAGCACGACGTCTCCGAGAACATCATCCACTTCGTGCTGGCCCGCCCCGAGGGTGCCGGGCCCGGCACCAAGGGGCTGTCCCTGTTCGTCGTCCCCAAGTACGACTTCGACTGGGACAGCGGCGAGCTGGGGGCGCGCAACGGCGTCTACGCGACGAACGTCGAGCACAAGATGGGTCTGCGCGTCTCCAACACCTGCGAGCTGACCTTCGGCGCCGACGCCCCGGCCAAGGGCTGGCTGCTGGGCGAGAAGCACGACGGCATCCGCCAGATGTTCAAGATCATCGAGTTCGCGCGGATGATGGTCGGCACGAAGGCCATGGCCACCCTCTCCACCGGCTACCTCAACGCGCTGGAGTACGCCAAGGAGCGGGTCCAGGGCCCGGACCTGGCCGCCTTCACCGACAAGGCCGCCCCGCGCGTCACCATCACCCACCACCCGGACGTGCGCCGCTCGCTCATGACGCAGAAGGCGTACGCGGAGGGCCTGCGCACGCTCGTCCTCTACACCGCCTCCGTCCAGGACGAGATCATGGTCAAGGAGGCCGCGGGCGAGGACGCCTCGGCCGAGAGCCGCCTGAACGACCTGCTGCTGCCGATCGTCAAGGGCTACGGCTCGGAGAAGGCGTACGAGCAGCTGGCGCAGTCCCTGCAGACCATCGGCGGCTCCGGCTACCTCCAGGAGTACCCGCTGGAGCAGTACATCCGGGACGCCAAGATCGACACCCTCTACGAGGGCACCACCGCCATCCAGGGCCAGGACTTCTTCTTCCGCAAGATCGTCCGGGACCAGGGCCAGGCGCTGACCGTCCTCTCCGAGGAGATCAAGAAGTTCCTGGCGGAGGCCGCCGGCGGTGAGGAGCTGGCTCCGGCCCGCGACCGGCTCGCCCAGGCCGCGGTCGACCTGGAGGGGATCGTGGGCGCCATGCTCACCGACCTCTCGGCCACCGAGCAGGACGTCAGCTCCATCTACAAGGTCGGCCTCAACGCCACCCGGCTGCTGCTCGCCTCCGGCGATGTGGTGATCGGCTACCTCCTTCTGCGCGGCGCGGCCGTGGCCGCGGAGAAGCTGGGCGGGGCCGCCGCCAAGGACGTACCGTTCTACGAAGGCAAGATCGCGGCCGCGAAGTTCTTCGCCCACGAGATCCTGCCGGGCGTCTCGGTGCAGCGCGCGCTGGCCGAGTCGGTCAGCAAGGAACTGATGGACCTGGACGAGGCAGCCTTCTAGCCTTGATCCACAGACCCGGGAGCCGGTCGCCCCTCTCCTTCACCGTGGGGCGCCCGGCTCCCGCCCTTTCCGGGCCTCCTCGCCGGGCCCTTCGTCAGGCCGCTTCGTCGGGCCCCTTGCCGGGCGGATGCTCCCGCAGGGCCCGTTCCACCTCCTCGCGCGCCTGACGCCGCAACTCCTCGCCCTGCGCCAGCAGCTCCTCGACCGTCTCCTGCCCCGCTCCGGGCGGACGCGGCCGGGCACGCAGCTTGGCCAGCAGGTCCTGGCACGCCTCGTCCTCGGAGCCGAAGCGGATGACGTCCCGCTCCACCGAGCGCTCCCACAGCCCGGTCACCCAGCCGCCGTCCGGCGCGGACCGCAGGAAGTAGTAGGCGTCCGGCTGGACTTCGATGTCCTTCACACCAGGAATGTCGTACAAAGCGTCCGGGACCTGCTCGGCGCGCAGCACCCGGACGAGTTCCGTTCTGTCCACTGCACCAGGATGCGCGGTCAGTTCAGCGGACGCAGGTTACCGGCGGATACGAGCTGCGGGATCGAAGGTCCCGTCAGATACTGCAGCCCGTTGCCCGGCTGGCCGAACCAGGGTCTGATGGGTCCCGCGTCCACCAGGAACGGCTTGGTGACCTCGTAGCGGTGATAGCCGTACGGGTACGCCGGATCGTAGGTGTTCAGGTTGCTCGGCGGCAGCGCGCGCTCCGCGTACGGGGTGCCCGCGGGGGCGAGGAAGTGGCCGAAGCCGCTGCCGAAGAGGTCGACCTTCTGACCCACCCTCAAGGAGATGGTGGTCTTGAGCGGTACGCCGTTCAGCAGGACCCAGCCGTCCGGGTACGGGTACCACCAGCCGCCGGTCTGCTCGTTCCAGTAGCACTTGAGAAACGCGGAGGCGGACAGGCTGTCCAGCCGCTCGTAGCCCTTCAGCATCTTCCCGATCGCGCCCGTGCGGGGCAGTTCGGCGGGGCCGAGCCGCCAGTCGCCCTTGTAGTACCGCTGAAAGGGCTGAGCGGGTGCGGAGTTGATCCCCCCGGTGCGGTTCGTCGTCGGACAGGGCGGGTGGCCCTTGGCACCGGCATCGGCGCCGTCCTCCGCGTCGGTGGCGTCGGGCATGGGCTTGGGCGCCGGCGCCGGGGCCGGCAGCCGTCCGGCGGGGAGCAGCCCGGCGGGGTCCGCCATGGCCGGTCCCCCGCCGCACAGCAGCAGCAGCGACCCCAGAATGACGAGGAGGTGTCGAAGAAGGCGCATCCGCTGTCCTCTTGAGTTCCGTTGGTGAGCGGTTAAGTGGACTATCGGCCGATACGCGAGTTTTATACCGCTGATCTGACGTGCATTCATCAGATTGGATCAACCGGACCCCACGGATGGGTCCCGCTAGAGCCCCCCTAGGGCGCACCGCACCCCGGCAGGCAAGGCTGTGCCGAATCTATGCTGATGTCATGAGCGCACACCCCGGCATCGACCGCGGCCATACCGATGACCTGATGTCCTTCCTTCGCGCCAGCCCTTCGCCGTACCACGCGGTGGCGAACACGGCGGAGCGCCTGGAGAAGGCCGGGTTCCGGCAGGCCGAGGAGACGGCGGCGTGGGACGGCGCGGCGGGCGGCCGGTATGTGCTGCGGGGCGGCGCGATCGTCGCCTGGTACGTGCCGGAGGACGCGAGCCCGTCCACTCCGTACCGGATTGTCGGCGCTCACACCGACTCTCCCAATCTGCGCGTCAAGCCGATCCCGGACACCGGGGCCCACGGCTGGCGGCAGATCGCCGTCGAGATCTACGGGGGCGCGCTCCTCAACACCTGGCTCGACCGCGACCTCGGGCTGTCCGGCCGGATCACCCTCCGGGACGGCTCCAGCCGCCTCGTCACCGTAGACAGACCCCTGCTGCGCGTGCCCCAGCTCGCCGTCCACCTCGACCGGTCCGTCAACACCGACGGCCTCAAGCTGGACAAGCAGCGCCACATGACGCCGGTCTGGGGGCTGGGCAGCGCCGAGGAGGGCGACCTCATCCGGTTCGTCGCCGAGGAGACCGGGGTGGCGGCCGAGGACGTCACCGGCTGGGATCTGATGGTGCACAGCGTCGAGCCGCCCGCCTACCTCGGCCGGGACCGCGAGCTGGTCGCCGGGCCCCGGATGGACAACCTGCTGTCCGTGCACGCCGGGACGGCCGCGCTCACCGCCGTCGCGGCCCGCCCGGAGCTGCCGTACATCCCGGTGCTCGCCGCCTTCGACCACGAGGAGAACGGCAGCCAGTCCGACACCGGGGCCGACGGTCCGCTCCTCGGCAACGTGCTCGAACGTTCCGTCTACGCGCGCGGCGGCGGTTACGAGGACCGGGCGCGGGCCTTCGCCGGGACCGTCTGCCTGTCCTCGGACACCGGCCACGCGGTCCACCCCAATTACGCCGAACGCCACGAACCGGGCCATCACCCACGGCCCAACGGAGGTCCCATCCTCAAGGTCAACGTCAACCAGCGGTACGCCACCGACGGCTCCGGGCGGGCCGTCTTCATCGCCGCCTGCGAGCGTGCGGGCGTGCCCTGGCAGAGTTTCGTCTCCCATAACGCGATGCCGTGCGGCACCACGATCGGACCGATCACCGCCGCCCGGCACGGCATCGCCACCGTCGACATCGGCGTCGCGATCCTGTCCATGCACTCCGCGCGCGAACTGTGCGGGGCACAGGACCCGCGACTGCTCGCGAAGGCACTGACCGCCTTTCTGGAGGGCTGAGTTGGACTTCTCCCTGCTGGGCCCGGTGACCGTTACCACCGGCCCCGCGGCGGCCCCCGTCGAGCTTCCGCTCGGACCGGCCAAGCGCCGCAGTGTGCTCGCAATGCTTCTCCTGCGTCCCAACTCGACCGTCTCGGTCGATCAGTTGGTCGCCGGACTGTGGGAGGACGATCCGCCCGCCCACGCCCGTACCGTCATCCAGGGCCATGTGTCCCGGCTGCGCGCGGTCCTCGCCGAGGGCGGCGCCGAGAGCTGCGGCGTCGAGCTGACGACGCACAGCTCCGCCTATCTGCTCCGGCTGCCCGCCTCGCTGGTGGACACGGTGCGCTTCGACGACCTGGTGGCCCGGGCCGACCCCGAGTCCGCGCCCGCCGACGCCGTACCGATGCTGCACCGAGCGCTCGGGCTGTGGCGCGGCCCGGCGCTCACCGGGACGGTGGCCAGCCCGCCGTTCGCGGCGGCCGCGCACGCCCTGGAGGAGCGGCGGCTGACCGCCGTGGAGGCGCTCGCCCGGGCGCACGGGGCGCTCGGCGAGTACGAGAAGGCGGCGGGCGTGCTGCACCCGGCGGCCCTCGGCAATCCGCTGCGCGAGGGGCTCATCGCGGACCTGATGCTGGTGCTGTACCGCACCGGGCGGCAGTCCGACGCCATCGCCTGGTTCCACCGCACCCGCGAAATGCTCGCCGACGATCTGGGGGTCGACCCGGGGGAGCGGCTGACCGCCGCGTACCAGGAGATCCTGCGGGCGGTGCCCGCTGAACCGCAGCCCGAGCCGCGTGAGCCGCAGGCCCCCCGCGACCCGCGCGGCGGCGAGGCACCGGCCGCGGCGACCGCACCGGCCGCGCCCGCGGCGGCGTCCGGACCGGCGCCGGAGCTGCTGCCCCGGCCCCCCGCCGGGTTCCTGGGCCGGGACGCGGAGCTGGCCGAGCTGACCCGGCTGGCGCTGCCCGGCGCCGGACAGGAACACCCGTACGGCGGCGCTCCCGCCGGGCTCCCCGCCGAGGGCGGCATCGCCCTCGTCACCGGGGCCGCTGGGGTCGGCAAGACGGGCCTGGCCGTGTACTGGGGCCATACGTACGCCGCCACCTTCCCCGATGGGCGGCTCTTCGCCGATCTGCGCGGCTTCAGCGGCGGGGAGCAGGCGGAACCCGCCGCCGTGCTGCGCGAGTTCCTGCTCGCCATGGGCACCCCCGCCGACCAGATACCCCCCTCCGAGCAGGCCGCGGGGGCGCTCTACCGCTCGCTCGTGGCCCAGCGGCGGCTGCTGGTGGTGCTGGACAACGCGAGCAGCTCGGCCCAGGTGCGTCCGCTGCTGCCCGGTGGCCCGCACTGCGCCACGCTGGTCACCAGCCGGTCCCGGCTGGACGGGCTGATCGCCACCGACGCCGCCCGGCCGGTACGGCTGCACGCGCTCGGCCCCGAGGACGGGGCGGCCCTGATCGGCGCGCTGCTCGGACCCGACCGGGTCGCCGAGGACCCGGCCGCCGCGCAGGAGCTGGTGACGCTGTGCGACGGGCTGCCGCTCGCGCTGCGCGCCGCCTCCGCCCAGCTGGTGGCCCGGCCGCGGTGGCGGCTGGCCCGGCTGGCCACCGCGCTCCGCGACGAGCGGCGGCGGCTGGCGCTGCTGTCGGCGGAGGACGCCGGGGTGGCGGCCGCGCTGCGCAACTCGGTGGCCCGGCTCTCCGCGGACGACGCCCAGCTGCTGCGGGCGCTCGGCACCGGTTTCGCCCGGGAGGTCAACACCGCGGAGGCGGCCGCGCTGTCCGGGGCGGACCCCGATCTGATCCAGGACTCCCTGGAGCGGCTTGCCGAAATGCATCTGCTGGACGAGGAGGCCACCAACCGCTACGTCATGAGTGACCTGGTGAAACTCTTCGCCCAGGGCGACGGCGGACGGCGCCCCGGGCCGTCCGGGGACGACTCCGGCGGGCCGCGGGAGGAGGCCGGTCCGCCGTGAACAGCGGGGCGTTAGTGAGGCGTTAGCGTTCGGCAGCCGGACGGCAGCGGGACGGCAGTGGCCCCGGACAGAGTTGTTGTCACAGCCGGACAGCAGCCGAAACCCACCGGGGGGACCCCACCATGTCGAACTCCACCGCCTTCCTCGCCCGCCGCGCCCAGACCGTGCGCTCCGTCGCCGCCGGGCTGACCATCCTCGCCGCGGGCCTGACCCTCACCGCCTGCAACAACGACGGCACGGGCGCCAAGAGCTCCGGCAAGGCGGAGTCCTCGGCCACGGCCCAGGCCGACCAGGGCGGCGCCGACGCCGGGGCCCGGGGCGACGGCGGGAACGGCACCGGCGGCGGGAACGGCAGCGGTGGCGGGGACGGCGGTACGGAGAGCGGCGGCACCGGCGGCGCGAAGGGCTCCACCGAGCAGGACGGAAGCGCGGCCAAGCAGAACGGCGGCTCCACCTCGGACGGCGAGCAGGAGATCGGCACCTGCGACGTCAACAAGGCGAACGTGAGCGTCGAGTCCGTCAAGCGGCCGGTCAACCACCTGCTGCTGAAGTTCACCAACCGGGCCGGGGTGGACTGCAACGTCCCGTACTACCCGATCCTCCGCTTCGGCAACGCGCAGGCCGCCACCCCGGCCGCCGAGGAGACCAAGCCGCAGGCCCTCGTCACGCTGGCCCCCGGCGAGTCCGCCTACGCGGGCATCACCACCTCCAGCGGCGACGGCTCGGGCGACGGCGGCATCAAGGAGTCCCAGCTGGAGGTCTTCCTGAAGGGCCTCGACAGCTCGACGACCGTGGACCTGCCGGGCGGCGGCGTGTACGTCGACAACTCCTCGCAGGTGACCTACTGGCAGCGCAGCGCCTCCGACGCGCTCACCTGGTAAGCGGCGCCCCACGAGTTTTCCAGACCGGCAGGTAGCCGACTCCCCCCGGCTACGTGCCCCGACGGCCCCCGCCCCTGGCGGGGGCCGTCCGCTGTCCCGTCATGTCCCACGACGCCACCGCCGATGTCCCGCGCCAGGCCGTCCCCGGGCGCGTCCCGGCAGGTCGCAGCGGTGCGACGGGACGGGACGTCCCATGGGACGAAGGCTCCCCGAAAACCCCCTGCCCGCCGGCCGAGAGTGGTTCCCGTCGCCGCGGCGGATCGGCCCGGCGGCCTCGACCGAGCGGCTCCGACCGGCAACGTCGGCTCGCTCTTTCGTCACTGGGGGATTCACACATGACGCACTCCACCACCACCGCCCGGCGCCGGACCAGCTGGCGCAAGGTGCTCCCCACGATCGCCGCGGCGGGCATCGGCGCCGCCGGACTCGTGGGCTGCTCGGGCGGCGGGGACACCGGCGGCCATGACGCGAAGGCGGAAAAGGCGGGCAGCGCCCGGGCGGCCGACAAGAACGCCCTGAGCCGCGACACGGGGGCCGCGAAGGGCAAGGGCAGCGCCCTCAAGCTGAAGACGACCAGCGGGGAGTTCGGCACCAAGGCGGCGGCCGCCGCCGACTTCCCCACCTGGGGCACGCGCTGGGTCGTCCACCAGACGGCCGACACCGGCTCGCCGTCCGTCGGCATGATCAACAAGGATCAGGCCGGGCAGGACCGCATCACCGCCGACTACCAGATCGACACCGGCAAGAAGGTGTGCGAGAGCGGCGCCTGCTCGTCGTACATGGCGCACATCACCGGGCCGGTCAACGGCTTCCTGAGCGTCCTCGCCGTGGACATCCCCGAGGACTCGCTGCCCGGCGTCCCCGTGCAGAACGGCGGGCAGCAGCCGCCGAAGCCGCCCCAGCCCGGCGGCACCCGCGCCGAGGCGCTCCAGCGCGCGTCCACCTGGCTCACGGCCAACGGCGGCGGCCGGGTCCCGTACAGCCAGGCGAAGATCTGGAAGGACGGCTACCGCCAGGACTGCTCGGGCTATGTCTCCATGGCGCTGGGGCTGAAGACCCCCGGCACCAACACCGTGGGCCTCACCGGCTCCGGCATCACCAAGCCGATCGCGGTGAACGACCTCAAGCCCGGCGATCTGCTGATCGACGCCGCCGGGAACAACAACACCCGCCATGTCGTGATGTTCGAGAAGTGGAACAACGACGCCCACACCTCGTACACCTCGTACGAGCAGCGCGGCGACTTCGGTACGGACCACACGACCCGCACCTATGGCCTGGAGCCGGGCAGCGAGTACAAGCCCTACCGGCCGCTGAAGTTCACGGACTGACAGGGAAGTTCACGAATTGATGCGCGGCTGATCCGGTTCCGGTAACGAGCGGCACGTCCACCTCGGGGGTGTGGACGTGTCGCTCGTCATGTTCATGATCCACATGCTCCAATGGGGGCGTGCCAGCGCATCCGAACCATTCCGAGAATCCACGACGAAAGCCGCTCGCCCCGCTTCCCGAGGAACTTTCCGGCCCGGTACGGGAATTCGTGACCGCACTGCGCCACATGCACGGCGAACTGGGCCTGAGCCTCAAGGAGCTGGAGGGCAGGCTGCCCGCCAGCCGCTCGTCCCTCTCCCGCTATCTGCGCGGCCAGAGCCTGCCCGACGAACGGCTCCTGGTCCAGTGGGGCAAGCTCTCCTTCACCGCCGAGGACCGGCTGCCCGAGCTGGTGAAGCTGCTCCACCAGGCCAACGAGGCCGCCGCCGAGGCCGAATCGGCGGCGGAGCCGGACGGCCCCGCGGGACCGGCCGCCCCGCCGCCGCGGGACCGGCCGCCCCGGCGGCGGCTGCGGCTCACGCTCGCGGCGGCGGGCACGGCCACCGTCGTGGCTGGGACCACGGTCGGCGTCCTCGCCCTCCAGTCCTCCGGCGACGACGAGCCCCCGGCCCTGGGCAACGCGCGGATCACCGTCTACAACGCCGAGAAGAGCTGCCGGGAGACGCACGCCCGCACCTGCTCCCTGGGCCTGGCCGGGGATCCGTACATGGCCTACCGCCCGTCCAACATCACGGGCCGGGCCTGGCACGGCGACGTGCTGCGCGCCGACTGCCGCATCGCCAACGGCGTCACCGTCACCGACGAGGCGGGCGGGCACAGCAGCATGTGGTTCCGGGTCAGGAAGGACGGCAAGCGGATGTGGGTCCCGGCCATCCGGATCGACCACGACCAGGTGCAGTACTCGACGCTCCCCAACTGCCCGGACTAGGTCCGGACCAGGCCCGACTAGTCGGCCTCCTCGTCCAGCCCCGCGAGGACCAGCGGCAGCCGGGCCGCGCCGCCCTCGGTGACCCGGACCGGAACGCCCCAGTCCTGCTGGTGCACATGGCAGGCCGGGTACTCGTTCGCCCCCGCGGCGGAGCCGCTATCGGATTCCGTGTCGTCACAGGACGCGGCCATCGCCGAGACGTGCAGCACGCCCTCGGTCACCCCTTCGGCGAGGACCAGTTCGCGGCGCAGGTCCGTGCCCGCGCCCTCGCCGCCCGCCAGCAGCCCGGGCGGGGTGGAGCTGACCAGCAGCCGGGTGGAGGGGCCGTAGCGGGTGTCCAGCTTCTGGCCCGCGGGCGCCTGGAAGACCACGTCCAGCCGGAGGGTGCCCGGGGCGATGTCGGTGGCGGCGCGCTGGGTGCGGTGGGCCACCGCCTCGACCCGTACGGCCTCCTCGGGCAGCCGCAGCCGGGTCAGCCGGTGCCGGGCGGACTCCACCACCACGATGTCCTGCTCGACCAGGACCGCGCCGGACGGCTCGCGCAGATCCGTGGCGAGCGTGGAGACCTCGCCGGTGGCCGGGTCGTAGCGGCGCAGCGCGTGGTTGTAGGTGTCGGCGACGGCGACCGAGCCGTCGGGCAGCGCGGTGACGCCCAGCGGATGCTGCAGCAGGGCCTGGTCGGCGGCGCCGTCCCGGTGGCCGAAGTCGAAGAGCCCGGTGCCGACGGCGGTACGGACGGCGAAGCCGTCGCCGTCCCGCTCGACCCAGCGCACCGCGGAGCTCTCGGAGTCGGCGACCCACAGCCGGTCACCGGCCGCGGCGAGCCCGGACGGCTGGGAGAACCACGCCTGGTCCGCGGGCCCGTCCACCAGCCCCTCGTTGGTGGTCCCGGCGGCGGCCGCGACGGCCTGAGTCCGCGGGTCGTACGTCCACAGCTGGTGCACGCCCGCCATGGCGATCCACAGCCGGTCGGCGAACCAGGCCAGGTCCCAGGGGGAGGACAGGTCGATGTCGCGGGCGGGTCCCTCGGCGGGCGAGCCCTGCCACCACTGGCGGCCGGTCCCGGCGAGCGTGGTGACCTCGCCGGTCGCGGGGTCGAAGCGGCGCAGCGCGTGGTTCACGGTGTCGGCGACCGCCACCGTGCCGTCGGGCAGCGCGGCGAGCCCCTGCGGCTCGCTGAACCGGGCCCGGTCCGCCGGGCCGTCGGCGAACCCGCGCGTCCCCGCGCCGATCCGCCGCAGCACGCTCTCGCCGTCCGCGGCCAGCTCGACCAGTTGGTGGCGGGTGGTGTCGGAGACCAGGAAGGTGCCGCCGGGCAGCAGCAGCGCCTTGCCGGGGAAGCGCAGCTCGGTGGGGACCGGCTCCGGGGGTACGTACGGGCCGTCGCCGCGGCGCAGCGTGCCCTTGGCGGCGTGCTCGGTCTCCAGCTGCCCCACCAGGGTCTCGATCGCGTGGGCGTGCCCCTCGCCCGCGTGCTGGGCGACCACGTAGCCCTCGGGGTCGATGACGACGAGGGTGGGCCAGGCCCGCACCGCGTACTGCTTCCAGGTGGCCAGCTCCGGGTCGTCCAGGACCGGGTGGTGGACCTCGTACCGCTCGACGGCGTCCACGACCGCCTGATGCTCGGCCTCGTGGACGAACTTCGGCGAGTGCACCCCGACGATCACGACGGTGTCGCGGTGCTTCTCCTCCAGCTCGCGCAGCTCGTCCAGGACGTGCAGACAGTTCACGCAGCAGAACGTCCAGAAGTCGAGGATGACGATGCGGCCTCGCAGATCCGCGAGGGTGAGGTCTTTCCCGCCGGTGTTGAGCCAGCCGCCCCGACCGGTCGGTTCGGGGGCGCGGACACGAGGACGGTGCGGAATGGGGCCAGTGGTGCTCATGGCACCAAGGGTGCCAGGGCCCGGATCGCTTCCCCGCCCCACGTCATGATCAGCCCACCAGGTTGCGGGTGAGCGTCCAGGCCACGGCGGTGGCGAGGACGGCCGCGATGCCGCCCCGGCCGGGCGAAGGCGCCCAGCGGCGGCCCCGCACCCCCTCCCACAGCCAGCGGCCGCCGAGATACGCCGCCACCGGCAGCCCCAGTACGAGCAGCGCGGCGTTGTCGTGGCAGGCGGCGGTGAGGTCCCCGTGCATCAGGTCGTACACCATGCGGGTACCGCCGCAGGCGGGGCAGAGCAGCCCGGTCGCCCAGTTGAACGGGCAGCGGGGCAGCGGCCCGCCGGACTCGTGCGGGTTCCGGCCGTACAGAAAGACCGCTCCGGCCACCCCCGCCGCCAGCGCGGCCAGGGGCGCGGCGGCGGGGTGGGTGAGACGCGGATCAGCCACGCAACGGACGCCCGTGACTGTCCGTGAAGTTGTCGCTGGCGAGCATCATGATGGCGTCGATGAAGGCCCAGATGGCGAAGCCACCGCAGGTGAAGAGCTGGATGACGGCGATCCCGACGTGGCCGGTGTAGAACCGGCCGACCCCGAAACAGCCCAGGAAGAGCTGGAGCAGCCCTGCGGCGACCTTGGACTTGTCGGAGTAGGGGCGGCCGAACCGGTCGTACCCATAGGGAGCATTGGGGTCATGCGCGCCCGGCATCCCCGGCTGCGGGTAGCCGTACTGGCCAGGGGGCTGCTGCGGGTAGCCATACGGGGCGGCGGGGGGCTGCTGCGGGTAGCCGTACTGGCTGTCCGGCTGGCCGCCGGGCGGCTGGCTGTAAGGGTTCTGGTTGGACATCTCCGGTCCCCCGAGCAAAAAGCGGTCTACTGATGAGCGGGCGTACAGTGCGCCATTCTGTCAGCAGGCATATGGCCGACGTGGCGTGGGGCACCCGGCGAAGCCGGTGCGGCATCGGAAGGATTCGACCAACTCATCCGCATCTGCACCGACATGATGCGATGAAGCGCGCACACTACCACCACTCCCCGCGTCCGAGCTGCCGTTCCGGGCCTACGATCGGACGCGAAGCACTGCCCTCGCGCGCGTGGGCAGCGTAACTTGAAGCCACACACCCGCACCCAGCCCGCGTACCAACCGCCCGAGGGGTCCCGTGACCGTCCATCCCAGCCTTCAGACCTCCATCGACGCCTGGACGCATTCCATCGACGCCATATCGGAGTTGGTGAACCCGCTCGCGGAGAGCGAATGGAACCGCGCCACCGAATGCCCGGGATGGTCGGTGCGGGACGTCGTCTCGCATGTGATCGGCCTCGACTGCGAGCTGCTCGGCGATCCGCGCCCCATCCACTCGCTGCCGCGCGACCTGTACCACGTCACCAGCGAGATGTCGCGGTACATGGAAGTCCAGGTCGACGTGCGGCGCTGCCACACAGCCCCCGAGATGACCTCCGAGCTGGAGTACACCGTCATCCGGCGGGGCCGTCAGCTGCGCAACGAGAAGCGCGCGCCGGACACCATGGTGCGCTGGCCCGGGGGCAGCGAGCTGACCCTGGAAGAGGCCCTGACCCGCCGGGCCTTCGATGTGTGGGTGCACGAACAGGATCTGCGGCGGGCGCTGAACCAGCCCGGCAACCTGGACTCGCCGGGCGCGTACCTCAGCCGGGACGTGCTGCTGTCCGTGCTGCCGAGGGTGGTCGCCAAGGACGCGGGCGCGGCGCCCCAGTCGGCGGTGGTCTTCGACGTGCACGGCCCGATCGAGTTCATGCGCACCGTACGGGTGGACGCGGACGGCCAGGCCACGATCGACGGCAGTGTGTCGCTGGGCCCGACCGTCACGCTCTCCCTGGACTGGGAGACGTACGTACGGCTCGCCTGCGGCCGGGTGCGGCCGGAGGCGGTCGGCGAGCGGGTGAAGGTCGAAGGGGACCAGCAGCTGGCCGACGCCATCCTGGCCCACTTCGCGATCACCCCGTGACCGGGTAAGGGGCTCACGCCGGTACGTGCACCGCCTCGACGCGGCTCGCGACCACGCGCTCGCGCTCCCGGCGGTGCGCGCGGCCGCGCAGCCGCAGGATCTGGGAGATGCCCAGCGCCTGGAGCACGAACACCACCGCGAAGGCGACGCGGAAGTCCTGACCGGTCATGTCCAGCAGTACGCCGATGGCGAGCAAAGTACTCATCGAGGCCGTGAAACCGCCCATGTTGACAATTCCGGAGGCGGTTCCGGTCCGCTCGGGCGGGTTGGCGGGGCGGGCGAAGTCGAAGCCGATCATCGACGCGGGCCCGCACGCGCCGAGCACGGCGCACATGACGGTCAGCATCCACAGCGGTGCGTGGTCGCCCGGCCAGCACAGCACGGTGCCCCACACCAGCGCGGTGGCGCCGACCGTGCCGAGGGCCAGCGGGGTGCGGGCGGCGTGGTGGCGGGCGATGACCTGCCCGTAGACCAGGCCGAACACGATGCTGGACAGCACCACCACCGTCAGCAGCTCACCGGCGGATCCGCGGGACAGCCCCTGCGCCTCCACCAGGAACGGCATCCCCCACAGCAGCAGGAAGACCATGGCGGGGAACTGGGTGGTGAAGTGCGTCCACATGCCCAGACGGGTGCCGGGCTCCCGCCAGGCGTCCACGATCTGCTGCCGTACGAAGCCCTTGGCCGCGTGGGAGCGCGGCGGCGGTTCGTGCCCCTCCGGGTGGTCCTTGAGGAACAGCAGCACCAGGACGAGGATGACCACCCCCGCGACCGCGCTGCCCGCGAAGGTCGGGGTCCAGCCGACGCTGTGCAGGGTCTGGGCGATCACCAGGGTGGAGACCAGGTTTCCGGCCATCCCGATCAGCCCGGCGAGCTGCCCGACCAGCGGCGCCCGGCGGGCCGGGAACCAGCGCGAGCCGAGCCGCAGCACGCTGATGAACGTCATCGCGTCACCGCAGCCGAGCAGCGCCCGGGAGCCCAGCGCCATGGAGTACGTGTGGGACAGCGCGAAGCCGAACTGGCCGATGGTGAACAGCACGATCCCCAGCGCCAGCACCTTGCGGGTGCCGAACCGGTCGACCATCAGCCCGACCGGTATCTGCATCCCGGCGTAGACGAGCACCTGGAGCATCGAGAAGGTGGACAGCGCCGAGGCGTTGATGTGGAAGCGCTCGGCGGCGTCGATCCCGGCCACGCCGAGGCTGGTACGGAAGACGATGGCGACGAAGTAGACGGCGACGCCCAGACCCCAGATGGCGACGGCACGCCGCCCTCCCGGCGGGTCCCCGGGCAATCGGTACGTGGTCATCGCACGTCTCCCCGGGCGAGGGTGTTCACCCAGCTGATGTGGCGCTGGACGAACCCGGCCGCCGAGCGCGCGTCCCCGGCGCGCAGGGCGTCCAGTATCTCGGTGTGCTCGGTGATGTTCTTGGCGATCCGGTCGGGCTCGGCGTTCATGGTGGCCACGCCCATCCGCAGCTGCCGGTCGCGCAGCTGGTCGTACAGCTGGGCCAGGATCGTGTTCCCCGCCGCCCGGACGATCTCCGCGTGGAAGCAGCGGTCGGCGATCGCGAACGCGGCCAGGTCGCCGGTCGCCGCGTGCCCCTTCTGCTCCTCCAGCAGCTCTTCGAGCCGCTCCAGCAGATGCGCCCCGGCGGGCACCACCTTGGCGACCGCGTGCTGCTCGACCAGCAGCCGGGTCTCCACCACGTCCGCGATCTCCTGGGCGGACACGGGCAGCACCAGCGCGCCCTTCTTGGGGTAGAGCTTCAGCAGCCCCTCGGCCTCCAGCCGCAGCAGGGCCTCGCGGACCGGCGTACGGGAGACCCCGACGGCCTCGGCCAGCTCGCCCTCGCTCAGCAGCGTGCCGCCCTCGTAGCGGCGCTCCAGGACGGCTTGCTTGACATGGGTGTAGACACGTTCGGCGGCGGGCGGCGGCTTGGTGACCGTGTCGGCGGTACTCATGATGCGCACAGCATAGATACAACACGTATGCACGCCCATCCCCCGTCCGCGATGCGGACGGGGGATCTACGGGGTCCGGCCTCTGGTGAGCGCCTAGCCCCAGGTGATCAGGCGCTTGGGGCGTTCCAGGATGGCCGCGACGTCGGCGAGCACCTTGGATCCCAGCTCGCCGTCGACCAGCCGGTGGTCGAAGGAGAGCGCGAGGGTCGTCACCTGGCGCGGCTTGACCTCGCCCTTGTGGACCCACGGCTGGAGCTTGACCGCGCCGAGGGCGAGGATCGCCGACTCCCCGGGGTTGAGGATCGGGGTGCCGGTGTCGATGCCGAAGACGCCGACGTTGGTGATGGTCACCGTGCCGCCGGACATCGCCGCCGGGCTGGTCTTTCCCTCGCGGGCGGTGGACACCAGGTCGCCGAGGGCGGCGGCCAGGTCGGGCAGCGTCCTGGCGTCCGCGTCCTTGATGTTCGGGACGATCAGACCGCGCGGGGTGGCCGCGGCGATGCCCAGGTTGACGTAGTCCTTGTAGACGATCTCCTGGTTCTCCTCGTCCCAGGAGGCGTTGATGTCCGGGTTGCGCTTGATGGCCACCAGCAGCGCCTTGGCGACCAGGAGCAGCGGGTTCACCCGCAGCCCGGCCAGCTCCGGGTCCTGCTTGAGGTCGGCGACCAGCTTCATGGTGCGGGTGACGTCGACGGTGACGAACTCCGTCACATGCGGCGCGGTGAAGGCGCTGCCCACCATCGCCTGCGCGGTGGCCTTCCGTACGCCCTTGACGGGCACCCGGCGCTCCCGCGCACCCGCGACCGGGGCGACGGGCTCCGGAGCCGCCACGGGGGCCTCCACGGCCGCGTGGACGTCCTCGCGGGTGATGATCCCGCCCGGACCGGTCGGGGTGATCACCGCCAGGTCGATGCCCAGGTCCTTGGCGAGCTTGCGGACCGGGGGCTTGGCCAGCGGCCGGGCGGTCCCGGTGTGGCCGTTCAGCTCGGGCGCGGGCTCCGGGCGCACCGGCGCGGCGGGCGCCGCGGGGGCGGGCGCCGGGGCCGGGGCGGCCTCGGCCGCCGGGCGCCGGGCGCCCGGCTGCGGCTTGCGGGGGCGGCGCTTGGTGGAGGAGGGCGCGGCGCCGTAGCCGACCAGGTTGGCCTGGCGCCCCTCCGGTTCGGCGGCCTCGGCGGGGGCGGCGGGCTCCGGCGCGACGGCGGCCGCGGGCGCGTCTCCGGCACCCGGGTCGGTGTCCACCGAAATGATCGCCGTGCCCACGTCCACCGTGGTGCCCTCGTCGAAGCGCAGCTCGTGCACCACACCGGTGAACGGAATGGGCAGCTCCACCGCGGCCTTGGCGGTCTCGACCTCGCAGACCACCTGACCATCGGTCACGGTGTCGCCCGGCGCCACCAGCCACTTGAGGATCTCGGCCTCGGTCAGTCCCTCGCCCACGTCGGGCATCTTGAACTCACGGAAGCGCTGCTCGACTGCGGTCATCGTCACGATCTCCTCAAGCCCTTCAGTACGCCAACGCACGGTCTACGGCGTCGAGCACCCGGTCCAGGTTCGGCAGGTACTCGTCCTCCAGCCGCGAGGGCGGATACGGCGCGTGGTAGCCGCCGACCCGCAGCACCGGGGCCTGGAGGTGGTAGAAACACCGCTCGGTGATGCGCGCGGCGATCTCGGAGCCGGTCCCCAGGAAGACCGGTGCCTCGTGCACCACGACCAGCCTGCCGGTCCGCTCGACCGACTGCTGAATGGTGTCGAAGTCGATCGGCGACATCGACCGCAGGTCCACGACCTCCAGCGACTTGCCCTCCTCCGCGGCGGCCGCGGCAGCGTCCAGCGCGACCTTCACCATCGGGCCGTAGGCCGCGAGAGTGAGATCGGTGCCGGGCCGCGCCACCCGGGCGGCGTGCAGGGGGCCGGGGATCGCCGAGGTGTCGACCTCGCCCTTGTCGTGGTAGCGGCGCTTGGGCTCGAAGTAGATCACCGGGTCGTCGCTGCCGATGGCCTGCTGGAGCATCCAGTAGGCGTCGGATGCGTTCGACGGCGAGATCACCTTCAACCCGGCGACGTGCGCGAACAGCGCCTCGGGGGACTCGCTGTGGTGCTCGACCGCGCCGATGCCGCCGCCGTACGGAATGCGGATGACGACCGGCATCTTGACCTTGCCGAGCGACCGCGCGTGCATCTTGGCGAGCTGCGTGACGATCTGGTCGTACGCGGGGAAGACGAAACCGTCGAACTGGATCTCCACCACCGGGCGGTAGCCGCGCAGCGCGAGCCCGATCGCGGTGCCGACGATGCCGGACTCGGCCAGCGGGGTGTCGATGACCCGGTCCTCGCCGAAGTCCTTCTGCAGCCCGTCGGTGACCCGGAAGACGCCGCCGAGCTTGCCGACGTCCTCCCCCATGATCAGAACCTTGGGGTCGCTTTCGAGCGCCGTGCGCAGCGACGCGTTGATCGCCTTGGAGAGCGACATCTTCTCGGCCATGTCAGATGCCTTCCTCGGCGGTGACGAACGAAGCCTGGTACGCGGCGAACTGCGCCCGCTCCTCGTCCACGAGCGCGTGGCCGTCGGCGTAGGTGTGCTCGAACAGCGCCATGTCGTCGGGGTCGGGCATCGACCGGACCGCCTCCCGCACCCGCTTGGCGAGCGCGTCGGACTCCTGCTCCAGAGCGTCGAAGAACGCCTCGTCGGCGAGCTTCTCATTGGTGAGCAGGGTGCGCAGCCGCAGGATCGGGTCCTTGGTCTCCCACAGCTCGCGCTCCTCGGACGAGCGGTAGCGCGTCGGGTCGTCGGAGGTGGTGTGGGCGCCCATGCGGTAGGTGAACGCCTCGACGAGCATCGGCCCCTCGCCGGTCCGGGCCCGCTCCAGCGCCGCCTTGGTGACGGCGAGACAGGCGAGCACGTCGTTGCCGTCCACCCGGACGCCCGGGAAGCCGTAGCCCTGGGCTCGCTGGTAGAGCGGCACCCGGGTCTGCTTCTCGGTGGGCTCGGAGATGGCCCACTGGTTGTTCTGGCAGAAGAAGACGACCGGGGCGTTGTAGACCGCGGAGAAGGTGAACGATTCGGCCACGTCGCCCTGGCTGGAGGCGCCGTCGCCGAAGTAGGCCAGCACGGCCGAGTCCGCGCCGTCCTTGGCCACGCCCATCGCGTAGCCGGTGGCGTGCAGCGTCTGCGAGCCGATGACGATCGTGTACAGGTGGAAGTTGTTGCTGTTGGGATCCCAGCCGCCGTGGTTGACCCCGCGGAACATCCCCAGCAGATTCGTCGGGTCGACCCCGCGGCACCAGGCGACGCCGTGCTCGCGGTAGGTCGGGAAGACGTAGTCGTCGTCCTGCAGGGCCCGGCCGGAGCCGATCTGCGCGGCCTCCTGGCCGAGCAGGGAGGCCCACAGGCCCAGTTCGCCCTGGCGCTGGAGGGTGGTGGCCTCCGCGTCGAAGCGCCGCGTCAGCACCATGTCCCGGTACAGGCCGCGCAGCTCGTCGGGGGTGAGGTCGATCGCGTAGTCGGGGTGCTCTACCCGCTCGCCCTCCGGGGTCAGCAGTTGTACGAGTTCCGGTTCCGCCGACTGCTTCTTCGTGCTCCGCGCGCTGGTGCTGCGCTTGGCTCCGCTGCGGCGCGGCTTGCGCGCGGCAGTGCTCTCCACGGTCACGTGTGCTCCTCCGTCTGTCCGGCCTCCGGGATCCGCCGGCGGCCAGTTGCGGCTCGCCCGTCCGACGACGACGCACGGGGTGGGTGCGACGAAACGTCCGTCCGGGCGTGACAGGTTCCCGGCGGTCGGCCCCGCACAAGGCACGTTACCCAGTGGTCCGCATCTCTGCGAAACCCCACCTGACCTGCAATTTTGCTTGGATTTCCAAGTAAATCGCGCGCTTGGGTGAACATCCACTGGTCACAGCCTTGCCGACCGTCGGTCCCTCGCACGTTATCCCGCGGGACAAAGGCACGGGAAGACTCCGTATGTGAGACTGGAGCCGTGCCCGAAGAAGGAAAAATCAGGATTTTCCTACTCGACGACCATGAAGTCGTACGACGCGGCGTGCGCGAGCTGCTGGCGAGCGAGCCGGACATGGAGGTGGTCGGCGAGGCGGGCACCGCGGCCGACGCCCTCGCCCGGATCCTCGCGACCCGCCCCGACGTCGCGGTGCTGGACATCCGGCTGCCCGACCGCAGCGGCGTCGAGGTCTGCCGGGAGATCCGCTCGCACGACGAGGCCATCCGCTGCATGATGCTCACCTCCTTCGCCGACGACGAGGCCCTGTTCGACGCGATCATGGCGGGCGCTTCCGGCTATGTGCTCAAGGACATCCGCGGCAGCGAACTGCTCGCCGCCGTCCGGGACGTGGCCGCGGGCCGCTCGCTGCTCGACCCCGTGGCCACCGCCCGGGTGCTGGAGCGGCTGCGCAGCGGCGCCGCCAAGCCCGACGACCGGCTCGCCTCCCTCACCGAGCAGGAGCGCCGGATCCTGATCCTGATCGGGGAGGGGCTGACCAACCGGGTGATCGGCGAGCGGCTGCACCTCGCCGAGAAGACCATCAAGAACTACGTCTCCAGTCTGCTCTCCAAGCTCGGCATGGAGCGCCGCTCGCAGGCCGCCGCCTTCGTGGCCCGCATGGAGGCCCAGAAGAACTAGGGGGTGTCTGCCCGGTCGCCCGCCCGGTGGGCTTCGCCTCCCCAAGCACCATTCGGCCTGCCACGTCAACTCACGCACGGTCCGTGACGCCGGGTGATCTAACATCTGGCAGGTGCCGCGCTCACATGTACACCTCGCCGAGGCCGCTCCCGACGGGGAAACCCTGGGCGCCCTGCTCCGCCGCTACGACCGGGCCGGTGAGCCGGTGTCCTGCGACCCCCTCACCGAGGGCCTGCTCAACCGCGGCTACCGGCTGGCCACCACCCACGGCCGGTTCTTCCTCAAGCACCACCTCGACGGCGACCGCACCGCCATCGCCCGCCAGCACCGGGTCACCCAGCGCCTCGGCGCGCTCGGCCTGCCGGTCGCCCCGCCGGTCCCGGACGCCCACGGCCGCACGGTCGCCGTCATCGGCGGCCGCTGCTACGCCCTCCACCCGTGGATCGACGGGCGGCACCGCGACGGCGCCGCGCTGACCACGCCCCAGTGCTGGCGTCTCGGCGGGCTGCTGGGGTTCGCCCACACCTGCCTGGAGCAGGTCATGCGGGCCGGGACCAGCGACCGCGAGCCGCCGGAGCCCGCGGCCGACCCCGAGGACACCTTCGCCGTCATCGACGAGCTGCTGGCCCTGGTCCGCGGGCACCGGCCGCGCGACACCTTCGACGAACTCGCCGAACACCGTCTGACCGAGCGCCGCACGCTGCTGGAGCGGCACGCCCACCGGCGGCCGGAGGCGGACGCCATCCCGGCCACCGGCTGGGTGCACGGCGACTTCCATCCGCTGAACCTGCTCTACCGCGACACCGAACCCGCCGCGATCGTCGACTGGGACCGGCTGGGCGTCCAGCCGCGCGCCGAGGAGGCCGTCCGCGCCGCCGCGATCTTCTTCGTACGCCCCGGCGGCACTCTGGAGCTGACCAAGGTCCGGTCCTACGCGCGCGCCTACCGCCGCATGGCGGGCGCCGGGGCCGACGAGATGGCCGCGGCCGTGCACCGGGTGTGGTGGGAACGGCTCAACGACTTCTGGATGCTGCGCTGGCACTACCAGCGCGGCGACCACCGCGCCGATCCGCAGTTCCCGGCCGCGGCCGCGCTGGTGGTGTGGTGGACGCGGGAGTACGAGGCGGTCCGCGACGCCTTCTGCGACTGAGGGCCGCGCGCTTCTCCGCGGGCCGTGCCCTTCTCCGCGTACATGCGACGGCCCCGGCACCGCTTGCGCGGGGCCGGGGCCGTGCTGTGGGCACACTGTCCGGTCAGCCGAGGCCGTCGTCGGACGGGAGGCCGGTCGGCGGGTCGTCGCCACCGTCGTCCGGCGGGGTGGTCTGGCCACCGCCGTCGGGCGGCGTGGTCGGGCCGCCGCTGCCGTCGCCCGGCGTGGTCTGGGTGTCCGTCGGCAGGTCGGTCGGGCCGCTGGTCGGATCGTTCGGCACCTGCGGATCGCTGGGCTGGCCGGTGTACGAGGGGCCGGTCGGGTTCTGGGACGGGGTGTAGTCGCCCGTGCCGCCGGTGGAGTCGTCGGTCTCGGGAGCCTCCGTCGTCTCCTCCGTGGGGTCCTTGCTCGGCTCCTTGCTTTCCTTCTGGTGGGTCGCCGACGGGTTCTTGGTCGGCTGCTTGCCCTTGCCGTCATCGCCGCTGAGGTCCAGCGCGAACGCGACCCCGACCGCCACGGCGATCACCGCGAGCGCCGCGATCAGCCACAGCTTGCCGCGGCCCCTCCGGCGGCCCCGGCCGGAGCCCCCGTCGTAACCGCCGTCGTAGCCGCCCCCGGCGTTCCCCCCGCCGGGCGCGACCATCGGCTGCTGGGAGGTGTCGCCGTGACCCGGATGCGGCATCGCGGTCGTGCCCGCCATGCCCATCGCCCCGGTGGAGCCGCCGAGATGCTGGGTGACCGGGCCGGTGTTCCAGACGCCGGTGTGGCCGCCCGCCTCCTGGAGCATCTGCAGCGCGTACTGGACCAGTCCGCGCATCTCCTCGGCGCTCTGGAACCGGTCGTCCGGGTCCTTCGCGAGCGAGCGCATCACCAGACCGTCCAGCTCCGGCGGAACCTGGCCGCCCGAAATTTCGGACGGTGGCACCGGATTGTCCTGAACGTGCTGATAAACGACCGAAAGAGGAGTCTCACCGGTGAACGGCGGGCGCAGCGCGAGCAGTTCGTAGAGCAGACACCCGGTCGCGTACAGGTCGGAACGGTGGTCCACGGCCTTGCCGAGCGCCTGCTCGGGCGAGAGGTACTGCGGGGTGCCCATGACCATGCCGGTCTGGGTCATGGTGGACTGCGCGCCGTGCAGGGCGCGGGCGATGCCGAAGTCCATCACCTTGACCGCGCCGCTGTTCGTGATGATCACGTTCGCGGGCTTGATGTCACGGTGCACGATGCCGTGCTGATGGCTGTAGGCCAGCGCCTCCAGCACCCCCGAGACGATGATCAGGGCCTGGTCCGGCGGCGGCGCCTCGGCGTTCAGCAGCAGGTCGCGGATGGTGTGGCCCTCGACCAGCTCCATCACGATGTAGGGGACGGTGTTCGGGCCGACGACGTCCTCGCCGGAGTCGTACACCGCGACGACCGCGTGGTGGTTCAGCCCCGCGACGGACTGCGCCTCGCGGGTGAAGCGGGCCTTGGACACCGGGTCCTCGGCCAGGTCGGCGCGGAGCAGCTTCACCGCGACAGTTCTGCCGAGCCGGACGTCCTCGGCGGCGAATACCTCCGCCATACCGCCGCGGCCCAGGCGACCGGTGAGGCGGTAGCGGCCATCGCCGACCAGCCCGCCGTTCCCCCACGCCTCGGGCACATCAGACATTCCGGACCCGGTAGCGTCAGGTTCGGAGGGCCCCTGGGCGCTCTGGGTCTGTGCCATCGGTCCTCGCCGTCTCGGTCTAGGTGGGGGTCTGGTCGAGATCGCCCCGCCCGCGGGCGGTACGGTTCCTGCTAGGCACGCTACAGCCTTCGCGCCGCGCATCGGTTCGTGATGGACCGGCCATCAAACCTGTTGACGGTGAAGTCATGCAAATCGCGTGACGGGTTCTTGAGCATCCGGTCACGGAACGGGCACGTGGCTTGACGTGTCCGTGGCCTGGGGCAGACTTGGCCACGATATCCGGAACACGAAGATCATGGCGTCGAAACGTGCGGGTCCAACGGTGAGTGCGCCAAGGGGGAAGCAAGAGATGAGCCAGCACGGCGCACCGGGCCGATACCAGGGCAGTTCCCTGGCTGGCGGCCGTTACCAATTGCGTGATCTGCTCGGCGAGGGCGGCATGGCCTCCGTGCACCTCGCCTACGACTCCGTGCTGGACCGCCAGGTCGCGATCAAGACGCTGCATACGGAACTGGGCCGCGAGCAGTCCTTCCGCGAGCGCTTCCGCCGCGAGGCCCAGGCGGTGGCCAAGCTCACGCACACCAATATCGTTTCGGTCTACGACACCGGCGAGGATTCCATCGACGGTGCGCTCATGCCGTACATCGTCATGGAGTACGTCGAAGGGCATCCGCTGCGTTCCGTCCTCGACACGGACGTTCGGCAATACGGCGCGATGCCGACCGAAAAGGCGCTGAAAATCACCGGCGATGTTCTCGCGGCGCTGGAGATCAGCCACGAAATGGGCCTGGTCCACCGCGACATCAAGCCCGGTAACGTGATGATGACCAAGCGTAATGTGGTCAAAGTCATGGACTTCGGCATCGCCCGCGCGATGCAGTCCGGGGTCACCTCCATGACCCAGACCGGCATGGTTGTCGGCACCCCGCAGTACCTCTCGCCCGAGCAGGCGCTGGGCCGCGGCGTGGACGCCCGCAGCGACCTGTACTCGGTCGGCATCATGCTCTTCGAGCTGCTCACCGGGCGGCTGCCCTTCGACGCCGACTCGCCGCTCGCCATCGCGTACGCGCACGTCCAGGAGGAGCCGGTCGCGCCCTCCTCGATCAACCAGTCCATACCGCCCGCGGTGGACGCGCTGGTCGCCCGCGCCTTGAAGAAGAACCCGAACGAGCGCTTCCCGACCGCGGAGGCCATGCGCGACGAGTGCGCCCGGGTCTCCCGCACCGGCCAGACCAGCGCCTCCCCGATCATCATCAGCGGCGGTCCGCCCTCCGTGAGCGGCTCCGGCGTCGGCGCGGCGGTCTTCCCGCCCGTCGACCAGCAGGCCCCCGCCCCTGGCCCCGGCAGCGTCCAGACGCCGTACCAGCCGCAGCCCGGCTCGGGGCAGTACGGCACCTTCGGCCCGTCCACCCCGCCGCCGCCCACCCAGCAGGTGAACCAGCAGGCGTACGCCACCCCCGCGTCCCCGTACCAGGGCGGCCACGGCCCGAGCACCCCGCCGCCGTACAACATCGCGCCCAGCCCGGCCCCGTCCCCCTCCCCGGGTTCCACGGGCGGTGGGAACGGCAACAAGCGCGTGATCATCGGTTCCGCCGTGGTAGCTGCGATCGCGGTCCTCGGCGTCATCCTGGTCATCGCCCTCAACGGCTCGGGCGGTGACGACAAGAAGAACGAGAGCAAGGGCGGCGGCGACAAGAAGCCCACCGCCACCGCGTCGACGGCCGCCGCGGGCTTCCGCATGGGCGACAAGACGAAGACGATCGACCCGGCCAAGTGCAAGGACGCGTACGAGGACAGCGACGAGAAGGGCACCTACAGCGTGCCCGACTTCCAGAACCTCTACGTCGACTCGGTGAAGAAGTGCATCCGGGCCGCGGGCTGGAAGTACCGCGTCACGACCCAGGACGAGAACCTGTGGGGCAAGGGCACGGTCCTCAACTACACGTACCGCAACTACGAGCCGTACAACCCGGACACGGACACCATCGAGCTGACGGTCTCCACCGGTAATCCGGGCTGAGCCAGCAGTTTCCCAGGCGTAGCCGGACCGCTTCGGTCCGGCTACGCCTCTTTCATGACCGCTGCTGATGGAAGCCGGTCCGCCAGACCGGGTGGCAAGGGCGGCGGGCCAGGCGGTTCGGCACCACCGGCCCACCATCGCGGCCCCCGGCCGCGCCCGGTGCGTACGCCCACGAGATGGACCGGGCGACGATGAGCCGGACCCCGGCGCGCGGCGCCGCGTCCACGAAGTGCCGGGTGCCCTCCCGGCGGATCCACCGCGTCCGGGGCGGCGTCCGCGACCGTCCGTGCCACGCTCGCGGGACAGGGAGCGACCGGACCGCTGTCAGGGGCCAATGCGGGGGCGTGGGCCGCTTGCCCCGCGTAAACGGCGGGCCGCCCCGGACCATTCGGTCCCGGGGCGGCCCGCCGTTGGTTCGTGCGCCTCCGCTACAGGTACGGGCCCGAGCGGGCGCCGCCGTGCTCCGGGCCCATCTCCTGGCCGTCCTCGCCGCCGCCGACGCCCGGGGGCAGCGCCCTGCGCATCTGCTCCAGCTGCGCGCGGGCCGCCATCTGCTGGGCGAACAGCGTCGTCTGGATGCCGTGGAACAGCCCCTCCAGCCAGCCGACCAACTGCGCCTGGGCGATGCGCAGTTCGGCCTCGGTCGGAACCGAATCCTCCGTAAAGGGCAGCGACAGCCGCTCCAGCTCCCCGATCAGCTCGGGTGCGAGACCGTCCTCCAGCTCCTTGACCGAACTGGCGTGGATCTCCTTGAGACGCGCGCGGCTCGCCTCGTCGAGAGGTGCGGCGCGGACCTCCTCCAGCAGCTGCTTGATCATGCTTCCGATCCGCATGACCTTCGCGGGCTGTTCGACCATGTCCGTCACGGGAACCTCGCGCGACTCGTCGCCACCACTGCCCTCGCCAGGAGTGAGACCGCCGAGCGCCATGCCGTCCGGACCGACGACCAGGACGTGCGGGCTCTCCTGCGATCGTTCGTTCATCGGCTGGTTCATACCCCCATTGTTCCGCACCGCCACCTCCGAGGGAGGCCGTGGGTCATCCCGGGCCCCGGGGAACCGGACCGTCCGCCTCCTCAGCGACGCCGCAGCCGCAGGCCGAGGAGGGTCAGGCCGAGCCCCAGCCCGGTCAGCGCCAGGCCGGTGCCCAGCGGCAGCACCCGCGACGTCCGGTCGCCGGGCGACGCGGCGGTCCGCTCGGTGGCGTACGGACGATCATCCTGGGGCAGCTCCCGCGCCCCGCGCCGCTGCTGCTCTCGGGGGAGCCGTAGCGAGGACGGTGTCCGGTCCGGAACCAGCGGCACGCGCGGGTCGGCCTGGTCCCGCCCCCCCGGGTCGGTCGGGGTGCCCGGGGGCCGTGCGGTGTCGGCCGAGGGGTTGGGCGCGGTGGTGGGGGCCTCGCTCCGGCCGGGGTGGGCCCGGCCCTCCCCGGCGTGGGTCCCCGCCAGGCCGCCGTCGTCGTCGGCGTACGCCACCGCCTGCGGGGCGGCGCCCGCGAGGACGGCGAACAGGGCGGCGCCCGTCACCAGGGCCGTCGCGGGCAGGATGCGGAATGCGCGGTTCACGGTCGTCACCTCCCGTGCCGGGCTGTCGCCTCACGGACGAGCGTCACACGGCGGGACGGGCCGGGCATTCCGGGCGGGGCCGAACAGGCCACCGCACCCGGATCCGGATCCGGGTGCGGACTGGTTCCGGGCCGCGCTCAGACCGTCAGCAGCACCTTGCCCACATGCCCGCTGGACTCCAGCCACCGGTGCGCCTCCGCGGCCTCCCGCATCGGCAGCGTACGGTCCACGATCGCGCGGATACGGCCGCTGCCGATCAGCGGCCAGACGTGCTCCCGTACCGCCGCGACGATGGCCGCCTTCTCGCCGAGCGGACGGCCCCGCAGCCCGGCTGCGGTGACCGCGCCGTTCTTGCCCAGCAGCTTGACCAGGTTCAGCTCGGCCTTCGCGCCGCCCTGCAGGCCGATGATCGCCAGCCGTCCGTTGACCGCCAGCGCGTCCACGTTCCGGGCCAGGTACTTCGCCCCGACGATGTCCAGGATGACGTCCGCCCCGGCGCCGTCGGTGGCCGCGCGGACCTCCTCGACGAAGTCCTGCTCGCGGTAGTTGATCAGCACATCGGCCCCCAGCTCCCGGCAGGCCGCCAGCTTCTCCGCCGACCCGGCCGTGACCACCACGCGCGCCCCGGCCGCCTTCGCGAGCTGGATGGCCATGGTGCCGATGCCGCTCGACCCGCCGTGCACCAACAGCGTCTCGCCCGGCCGCAGATGGGCGATCATGAAGACGTTCGACCATACGGTCGCGGTCACTTCGGGCAGCCCGGCGGCGGTGACCAGGTCGACGCCGTCGGGCACCGGCAGCAGCTGCCCCGCCGGGACCGCCACCTTCCCGGCGTACCCGCCGCCCGCCAGCAGCGCGCAGACCTCGTCGCCCACCGACCAGCCGCTGACGCCGGGGCCCAGCTCCACGATCCGGCCCGAGCACTCCAGGCCGGGGTACTCGGGGGCGCCGGGCGGCGGCGGATAGTGGCCCTGCCGCTGCATCACATCGGCGCGGTTGACGCCACTGGCCACGACCTCGACCAGGACCTCCCCCTCGCCGGGCGCGGGGTCGGGCACCTCCGTCCACTGGAGCGCGTCGGGGCCGCCGGGTTCAGGAATGGTGATCGCATGCATGGCCGCGAGGCTACTCCTGGGCGCCGGGCTACCCCCGGGCGCCGGGCTACTCCTGGGCCAGCGGCGCGCGAACGATGGTGATCAGCCGGTCGGCGGCCTGCAACGGGCTCGCGTCGGGGTCGTCGTACGCCAGCAGGCGATGCCCGCGCCGTACGGACACCACCAGGTCGTCCGTATCCCGCACCGACCTGCCCACCTCGGACTTCACCACCGTGCGCTCCACCAGGTCCAGACCGCTGCCCTGCTGGATCAGGTCCTCGATCACCGCCCCCGCGGTCGGCGACTGCACGCTCATCCCCAGCAGCCGTCCGGCCGCGCTCGCGCTCGTGATCACCGCGTCGGCGCCGGACTGGCGCAGCAGCGGCGCGTTCTCCTCCTCGCGCACCGCCGCCACGATGTTCGCGCTCTTGTTGAGCTGCCGCGCGGTCAGCGTGACCAGCACCGCCGTATCGTCCCGCTGGGTCGCGATCACGAACTGGCGGGCCCGGTGCGCCTCCGCCCGCACCAGCACATCGCTGCGGGTCGCGTCCCCCACCACGCCCGCGAACCCCTCCGAGGTGGCGGACTCGATCACCTTGTGGTTCGGATCGACCACCACGACCCGGCCCTTGGGCAGCCCGCCCGCGCAGAGCGTCTGGACGGCGGAGCGGCCCTTGGTGCCGAAGCCGATGACGACGGTGTGATCACGCAAGGCGGACCTCCAGCGGTTCAGGCGGTATTGCTCGCGGGTGCGCTCGGCGAGGACTTCGAGCGTGGTGCCGACCAGGATGATCAGGAACAGCACGCGCAGCGGGGTGACCAGCAGAACGTTGGTGAGCCGGGCGCTGTCGCTGTACGGGACGATGTCGCCGTAGCCGGTCGTGGACAGCGTCACGGTGGAGTAGTACACGGCGTCGAGGAAGTCGACGCTGTCGTCGGCGTTGTCGTGGTACCCGGCCCGGTCCAGGTAGACGATCAGGACCGTCAGCACCAGGACGAGCAGCGCCAGCAGCAGTCGGCGGCCCACCTGGCGCAGCGGGCCGTCCGGGTAACGCGGCAGTTGGACGCGGTGGCCGGTGTCCTCGGGTGGCGTACGGGCCGCCGCGTCATGACTGGGCAGCTTCACGCCTGGCCCTCCTGGGTGCGTATGCCATCGTCGTCGTCCCGCCGGCCTCTGCCGCCGCCGCTCCCGGCGTTTCCGGCGTTTCCGGCGCTCCCGTCGGGGCCTTGGGTGCCGCTCGGCCAGGGCAGCTCCAGCACCTCGACCTCCGCGCCGCGCCCGGCGCCGCCCGGCGGGATCACCGCGAGACCGTCCGCGACCGCGACGCCGCGCAGCATCGCCGGACCGCTGAAGCGCAGCGGCCGCGCCTCGTCGTACCGGAACGCCACCGGCACCAGCCGGGTGTTGTGCGGATGCCCGGCCACCGTCTCGGCCAGCGGGGCCGGGCGGCGCTCGGGCGCGGGGCGGCCCGTCAGCGTCCGCAACAGCGGCTCCGCGAGCGTCAGCAGCCCCGATACGGCGGCCAGCGGATTGCCCGGCAGGCCGACCAGATGCCGTTCGGGCCCGAGGCGGGCCAGCAGCATCGGATGGCCCGGCCGCACCTCCACCCCGTCCACCAGCAGCTCGGCCCCCAGCCGGTGCAGCGTGGGGTGCACATGGTCCACCGGGCCCGCCGCCGTGCCGCCCGTGGTCACCACCAGGTCCGCCGACGAGCCGCGGATCGCCGCGTACAGCGCGTCCTCCTGGTCGGCGACCCGGCGAGTGGCCGACACCTCCGCGCCCAGCGCCCGCAGCCACGGCCCCAGCATCGGCCCGAGCGCGTCCCGGATGCCGCCCTCGCGGGGCAGCCCCCGGTGCAGCAGCTCGTCCCCGAGGACCAGCACCTCCACCCGCGGCCTGCGGACGGTCGCCACCTCGTCGTACCCGGCGGCGGCCGCGAGCCCCAGCACGGCGGGGGTGATCCGGGTGCCCGCGGGCAGCAGCTGATCACCGCTGCGGCACTCCTGGCCCCGGGGGCGGATGTCCTGCCCGAAGCCGACCGGCTGCGGCGCCTTCGCCGCGTGCAGCCAGCCGTCGCCGGTGTCCGCGCCGTACTCCGTCCGCAGCACGGCGGTGGCGCCGGGCGGGATCCGGGCGCCGGTGGCGATCTGCACGGCGTGCCCGTCGGACAGCGGGTCGACCGCGCCGGTCCCCGCCAGTATCCCGCGCCCCGCCCGGCCCGCCGTGAGCCGCCACGGGCCGGGCCCGGCGAGGGCCCAGCCGTCCATGGCGGACGTGTCGAACGGCGGCAGATCGGTCAGCGCGGTGAGGGGCTCGGCGAGGACGTGCCCGAGCGCGTCGTCCAGCGCCCGCGGGACGGGCGCCGCCTTGGCGACGGCCCTGGCGGGGGCGCGGGCGGCGATGCGGCGGGCGTCGGGCCAGGAAGTCAGGGGGGCCTCAGGTGATGCGGTGTCGTCGGGCACGGGCTGGGTGTCGCGTACGGGACCGGGGGCGGGCGCGGAGTCGTCCGGGACTCCACGGCGCCACACGTCCAGATCGTTGTCCAGCAGGTCGTTGTCCAGGCCAGTGTCCACGACCCTCGCGCCCCGGCGCCCTCCCGGGCGCGGCTGCCCGCCGCCCGGTGGCCTGATACTCGGCGGGGGCCAGCCCAGCGCCTCGTCGGGCTCGTCCTCGGCGGACGCCTCGGGCTCGCGGACGCCGTGCCGGATCGTGCGCGCCACGCTCGGCGGGGGCCAGCCCAGCTCGGGGTCCGGCACATCCGGCGGTGGCGAGGCCCGTTGGGCGGTGGCCTTCTCATTGGCGAGGGCCAGGGCCTCGTCCACCTGGCGGTCGAGCTTGTCGGCGCCCCCGGGACGGGGATCCCGACGCGTCATTCCTCGTCAGCCCAACGCGCCGCCAGGGCCGCCGCCTTGCGGCTGGCGGCGGCCAGGGCCTCGGGACCGCCGCCCTGCTGCGCGGCGGCATAGCCGACGAGGAACGTGGTCAGCGGGGCGGCGGGCCGGGCGACACCGTGCGCGGCGTCCCGGGCCAGGTCGAGGAGGGCGGCGGTGTCGACATCGAGGTCGATTCCCAGTTCCGCTTTGACTGCGGCAATCCATTCTTCCAGCACCCGACCATGCTCCCTGATCCGCGCACGGGCTGTCGTGATGTCCTCCCAGGTGTCGCAGTCGAACGACGCCGTGGCGTGCGGGATGTGGCGGAGATTCAGCTCGGCGGTGAGCAGCCGGAGCGGCAGCCCGCCGAGGCCGCCGTGCTCGGTGGCGAGCAGGGCGATCTCACGCCGCAGCGGTTCGGCGCGGTAGGCGGCGACGAGGGGCTGCTCGCGCCCGTCGGGGTCGATGAGCACGGCGCCGTCGGCCTGCCCGAGCCCGGCGAACAGGGCCTGCACGGTCTCCCCGGTGAGAAACGGCAGGTCGGCGGAGAGCAGGAGGACGACGGGGGCGGTGGTCCCCCGCACGCCCGCGTCGACCGCCGCGACCGGTCCGCCCCCGGGCGGCTCCTCCCGCGCCCACCGCACGGGCCGTACGGTGGGCCGACGCGGCCCGACGACAACGGTCCGCCCGGCACCCCGGCACGCCCCCAGCACCCGGTCCAGCAGGGCCTGCCCGCCCACGCGCAGCGCGGGCTTGTCCACACCCCCGAGCCGCCGGGCGGCACCCCCGGCCAGGATCACCGCGTCATACGTCACCCCCCGAGTATGGCCGCTCGGGTATGCGGCTACCGAGGGCAGGTGCCCCCTCTCTGCCCGGCGGGGAGACGGCGGGGCGGGCGCTGGGAGGTGTGCCCTGACGCCGCGGGCTGATCCGGCGCGACCCTGCGGACACGCCCTACAACCCCCGCAGCAGCACCGAGGGCTGCTCGACGCAGTCCGCCACGTACCGCAGGAACCCGCCCGCCGTCCCGCCGTCGCACACCCGGTGGTCGAACGTGAACGACAGCTGCACGACCTGGCGCACCGCCAGCTCGCCGTCGTGCACCCACGGCTTGGCGGCGATCCGCCCGACGCCAAGCATGGCCGCCTCGGGGTGGTTGATGATCGGGGTGGAACCGTCGACCCCGAACACGCCGTAGTTGTTCAGCGTGAACGTGCCTCCCGTGAGGTCGGAGGGGGACAGCGAGCCCGCTCGCGCGGTCTCGGTCAGGCGCGCGATCTCGGTGGCCAGCCCCTCGACGCTGCGCGTATGGGCGTCGCGCACGACGGGGACGACGAGGCCGCGGTCCGTCTGCGCGGCGAACCCGAGGTGCACGTCGCTGAGCCGGACCACCTCCCGGCGGTCCATGTCCACCGTGGCGTTCAGGTCGGGGAAGCGCGCGAGGGCCGCCGTGCAGATGCGGGCCAGCAGGGCGAGCACGGAGATCTTGGGCCCGCCGGTGGCGTTCATGGCGGTGCGGGCGGCGAGCAGCTCGGTCGCGTCGGCGTCCACCCAGCAGGTCGCGTCGGGGATCTCGCGGCGGCTGCGCGCGAGCTTGTCGGCCACGGCGCCGCGCACCCCGCGCAGGGGGATGCGCTCCCCGCGCTCGGCCCGCTCCGGGCGCTCCCCGCGCGCCTCGCCGGTCGTCTCCGCCGCCCCGGGGACGGCCCGTTCGACGTCGGCCCGCAGGATCAGGCCCTCGGGTCCGGAGCCCACCAGCTGCCGCAGGTCGATGCCGTGCTGCCGGGCAAGCCGCCGGACCAGGGGAGAGATCACCGGGACGGGATCCGTCGCACCCTTGGTCACCATCTGTCCGTTGGCAGGCGCGTCGGCGGATGCGTGGGCAAGCCGTTGGGCGGGACGCACCCTGCGCCGCCGCCCGGCGGGGGCGCCCGTGCCGTAGCCGACGAGCACATTGCCGGACCCCTCGGCCTCGGCGGAGCCGCTCACCGCGCTCCGCTGGCCGGAAGACCCGGGGTCTTCCGAGCCGGATGCCACGAGCCCCTTGCCGGAACCACCGGCCTCAACGGAATCACCACCCCCACCTGGCACACCGGACACACCGGAGGACGCCACGGTCAGCAGCGGCGCGCCCACCGGAAGCTCAGCGCCCTCCTCCCCGAAGCGCGCCGTCACCACCCCGGCATACGGGCACGGCACGTCCACCATGGCCTTCGCGGTCTCGACCTCCACGACCGGCTGGTCGACCGTGACGACATCGCCGACCTCGACCAGCCAGCGCACGATCTCCGCCCCGGTGAGCCCCTCCCCGAGGTCGGGCAGCGCGAACTCCCGCACGACAGCCATCAGACCGTGCTCCCCTCGGTCCACTCCGACTCCCACTGGAGCCGGGCGACGGCGTCCAGCACGCGGTCCACGCCGGGCAGATGGTGCCGTTCGAGCATCGGCGGCGGATACGGGATGTCGAACCCGGCGACCCGCAGCACCGGCGCCTCCAGGTGGTGGAAGCACCGCTCGGTGACGCGGGCGGCGATCTCGCCGCCGGGGCCCCCGAAACCGGCGGCCTCGTGGACGACGACCGCCCGCCCGGTGCGGCGCACGGAGGCGCACACGGTGTCGTCGTCGAAGGGGACGAGCGAGCGCAGGTCGACGACCTCCAGCTGCCAGCCCTCGGCCCGCGCCGCCTCGGCGGCTTCGAGACACACCGGGACGGAGGGGCCGTACGAGATCAGCGTGGCGCTCCGGCCCCCGCCGGTCCCCGGGTGGACCACCGCCCGCCCGATCGGCGGGACCTCGGCCGGGTGGTCGGGGTCCCAGTCGGCCTTGGACCAGTACAGCCGCTTGGGTTCGAGGAAGACGACCGGATCGTCGGAGGCGATGGCCGCCCGCAGCAGCCCGTACGCGTCGGCGACGGTCGCCGGGGCGACGACATGGAGGCCGGGGGTGGCCATGTAGTACGCCTCGGAGGAGTCGCTGTGGTGCTCGACGCCGCCGATGCCGCCCCCGTACGGCACGCGCACGGTGAGCGGCAGCGGCACCGCGCCCCTGGTGCGGTTGCGCATCCGGGAGACATGGCTGACGAGCTGCTCGAAGGAGGGATAGGCGAAGGCGTCGAACTGCATCTCGACCACGGGCCGCAGCCCGTACATGGCCATGCCCACGGCGGTGCCCAGGATGCCCGCCTCCGCCAGCGGCGTATCCGTACAGCGGTCGTCGCCGAACTCCTCGGCGAGCCCATTGGTGATCCGGAAGACGCCGCCCAGGGTGCCGACGTCCTCGCCCATGACATGGACCGCCGGATCGGCGGCCATGGCGTCGCGCAGCGCCCGGCCGAGGGCCTGGGCCATGGTGGCGGGCTTGCGGTCGGTGGCGGTGGTCATCGCTCCCCCTCGGCCTGCCCGGAACCGGCTTCGGCGTCCAGCTCGGCCCGCAGCTGCGCCGCCTGCTCCCGCAGCTGGCTGGTCTTCTCGGCGTAGACGTGCTCGAACAGCTCCAGGGGGTCGAGGACCGGGTCCTGGTGCATGCGGGTCCGCAGATCGGCGGCGAGCCGCTCGGCGGAGTCGCGCACGGCCTGGCAGCCCTCGTCGTCCAGCAGCCCGCGGTCCCGCAGGGCCGCCTCCAGGAGCACGATCGGGTCGTGGTCGCGCCACGCCTCGACCTCGGCGTCGGAGCGGTAGCGGGTGGCGTCGTCGGCGTTGGTGTGGGCGTCGATCCGGTAGGTGACGGCCTCGACCAGGGTGGGGCCGCCACCGCCGCGGGCCCGGCGGACGGCCTCGCCGAGGACCTGGTGCACGGCGGCCGCGTCGTTGCCGTCGACGAGCCGGCCGGGCATCCCGTAGCCGACCGCCTTGTGGGCCAGGGAGGGGGCGGCGGTCTGCTTGGCGAGCGGGACGGAGATCGCGAAGCCGTTGTTCTGGACGAGGAAGACGACGGGCGCCTGCCAGACGGCCGCGAAATTGAGCGCCTCGTGGAAGTCGCCTTCGCTGGTGCCGCCGTCGCCGACCAGGGCGAGCGCCACGACGCCGTCGCCCTTGAGGCGCGCGGCGTGGGCCAGGCCGACCGCGTGCGGCAGCTGGGTGGCCAGCGGGGTGCTCAGCGGGGCGACCCGGTGCTCCCGGGGGTCGTAGCCCGAGTGCCAGTCGCCGCGCAGCAGGGTGAGGGCCCGGACGGGGTCGAGCCCGCGGACGACGGCGGCCAGGGTGTCCCGGTAGCTGGGGAAGAGCCAGTCGCGCTCCTCCAGCACCAGACCGGCGGCCACCTGGCAGGCTTCCTGCCCGGTCGAGGAGGGATAGACGGCGAGGCGGCCCTGCCGGGTGAGGGCGGTGGCCTGGGTGTTGTAACGGCGGCCGTGCACCAGCTCCCGGTGGAGCCTGGTCAGCAGGCCGGGGTCGAGGTCGGCGGCGGCGGAGGTGCCCAGCAGGCGGTACGGCTCGGGGTCGGGCAGCAGCGGTGCGGCGTCGGTACGCGGCCGCCAGGCGGGCGGGGGAGTGGGGTGGTAGGCGCCGGGCTGCTCTAGGACCGTCATGACACGACCTCCTGGGCGGGCAGACTGCTGGAGGGCGGGCGTGCCATGCGGCTACGCCCTCCCCTACCGATTGTTCGGTCGTTGACGCATTTTGGCTACAGGCGACCCGAGCCTGTGGACAAACGGTTCTGCACAGCTTGAGATGAAGACAGGACGTCCATGAAGGGGAGGCGGGGCGGTATGCAGGGCGAACAGATGGCCAATCCGGACGGCAAGCCTCCCGCGCGCCCGCTGGACCCCATCGACCGCGACATCCTGCGACTGCTCCGGACGGACGGCCGGGCCTCCATACGTTCCGTGGCAGAGCAGGTGCACGTCTCCCGCGCCAACGCCTACGCCCGGATCAACCGGCTGCTGGACGACGGGGTGATCCGGGGCTTCAGCGCCCGGGTCGACCAGGAGCGGGCCGGGCAGGGGGCGTCCGCGTACATCACGCTGAAGATCGTGCAGAACTCCTGGCGCACCGTGCGCGAACAGCTCGGGCTGCTGCCGGGAGCGGCGCACATCGCCCTGGTCAGCGGGGATTTCGATGTGCTGCTGCTGGTGCACACCGAGGACAACCGCTCGCTGCGCGAACTGGTCCTCACCCGGATCCAGGCCATACCGGAGGTGCTGAGCACCCGCACCCTGCTGGTCTTCGAGGAGACGGACCTGGACCCGGAGGTCTAGGTGTCCTGGTTTCCGGGGACGCGCAGCCCCGCGAAGGCCGTACGGACGACGGCCTCGGCCACCTCCTCGGCGCCGATGGCCCCGCCCCGGCCGGGCCGGTACCACTCCACAATCGAGTTGATCATGCCGAAGAGCAGCCGGGTCGCCAGCCGCACGTCCACGTCGGAGCGCAGATCACCGTCGGCGGCCGCCCGCTTGAGCAGATCGGCGACCTCGTGGTCGAACTCCCTCCGGCGCTCCATGGCCCACCGCTCGGTGTCCGTGTTGCCGCGGACCCGCAGCAGCAGCGTGACGTAGGGCAGCTCCTCCATCAGCACCTCGGCGGTGCGCCGGGTGACGTACTCCAGCCGTTCGATCGCCCGGCCGTCGCGCGCGCCCGGCTCCCGGAGGATGCCGAACAGCCCGTCCAGCGCACGGCTTATGGCCCGCCGGAGCAGCTCTTCCTTGCCCTTGACGTGGTGGTAGATCGACGACTTGGAGATCCCCGCGGCGCGGGAGAGATGCTCCATGGAGGTGCCGTCGTACCCGCGCTCGTTGAACACCTCCACGGCGACCGCGAGCAGCGATTCGGGCGTATAGGTGTCGCGCTTGACCATGGTCATGATTAGAGCAGCTTTCCTTCGGTGACAGCACGCCGGATCAGGGCCTGGGAGGGGGCGTAGCGGCCGGTGGGGCAGGCGTCGTGGAGGTTCTTCAGGACATCGCGCACCCAGGCGGCGCCGAGCCGCTCCCCCCAGTGCAGCGGGCCGCGCGGATAGTTGACGCCGGTGCGCATGGCGGTGTCGATGTCCCCGGCGCTCGCCACCCCGCGGGCGACGGCGTCCGCGGCGAAGTCCACGAGCATCGCGACGGTGCGGGCCACGATCATCCCCGGCAGGTCCCCCACCACGCTCACCTGCTTGCCGAGCGCCTGGAACAGGCCCGTGGCGGCCGCGACGGCCTCCGGCGCGGCGGTCGCGGAAGGGGCGAGGGCGATGCGGGCGGCGGTGCGGTAGTCCAGCGCCAGGTCGAAGCGGATGCCGGGGGCGCCCGCGTCCGTGGTGGCGGCGGAGCCGTCGGTCAGGGACAGCCGGGTGCCGTCGGGCAGCGCGAGGAAGCCGCCGGATCCGGCCTCCGCGACGGGCTCGCGCGACAGCGTGATGCCCGCCTCCTCGATGAGGGAGGCGAGCCCGGCGGCGGGGCCCAGATCCCCATGGAGGGCGATCTTCGCGGGGGCTTCGCACGGCTCCGCGGTGTGCGGGCGGGGGCGCGGGGCGCCGTCGGCGTGGTCGTACCAGCCGCGGCCCGTCTTGCGCCCGTGGAGTCCGGCCTCGACCAGGCGGCGCTGGGCGAGGGACGGGGTGAACTTCGGATCGTGGAACAGCGATTCCCAGACGGATCGGGTGACGGCCTCGTTCACGTCCTGGCCGATGAGGTCGGTCAGCTCGAACGGGCCCATCCGGAAGCCGCCGGACTCGCGCAGGACGGCGTCGATGGTGGCGGGGTCGGCGCCGCCCTCCTCGTACCCCCGGAACGCTTCGGCGTAGAAGGGGCGGGCGATCCGGTTGACGATGAACCCGGGGGTGTCGGCGCAGCGCACCGGAGTCTTCCCCCACGCGGCGACGGTGTCGTACGCGCGGTCGGCGGCGGCCGGGTCGGTGGCGAAGCCGCGGACGACCTCGACCAGCGGCAGCACCGGGGCCGGGTTGAAGAAGTGGAGTCCGACGAGGCGGCCGGGGCGGCGCAGGGCGCCCGCGACGGCCGTGACGGAGAGGGAGGAGGTGTTGGTGGCGAGCAGACAGCGCTCGGAGACGACGGTTTCGAGGGCGGTGAACAGCTGCTGCTTGGCGCCCAGCTCCTCCAGGACGGCCTCGATGGCCAGCTCGGTGTCGGCCAGGTCCACGAGGTGGTCGACGGGAGCGAGCCGCCCGAGGGCGGCATCGCGGTCGGCCGCGGCGAGCGCGCCCTTGGCGACCAGCCGGTCGAGGCGGGCGGCGATGGCGTCCGCGGCGTGGGCGGCACGGCCGGGCGCGGCGTCATAGAGCCGCACCGGATGCCCGGCGACCAGCGCCACCTGGGCGATTCCCTGGCCCATGGTGCCGGTGCCGACGACGGCTACGGTGCTGGTGCGCGGGATCCCACGGTCGCTCGCAGTCATGCGGCTGGTCCTTTTCGACGACGTTATCCACAGGTGCGCCGGGCCCTCTTGCCCCGACCGATCGTTCGGTTAATCTAACTCTGTCGCCACTTCCAGCCCAGCTCAATCCCAGCTCGACGAGGAGTTGGTCAGCCGTGACCGCCGGACTCACCACAGACCAGTTGACGAAGACGCACCGTCCCACCCTCGACCAGGCCCTGGAGGCGATCCGTACCCGCGCCTACTGGTCCCCGCACCCCGAGCACCCGAAGGCGTACGGCGGGGAGGGCCAGGGCGGGCGCCCGAGCCTGAGCGTCGCCGAGGGCCAGGCCGCCTTCGAGGCGCTGCGCGGCACGCGCCTGGAGCTGGACCAGCCGGGCACCGACGGCTGGGCGGGCTCCGAGGTCTCGCCGTTCGGCGCCGAGATGGGCATGGAGTATCCCCATCCGGACCTCGATGTGCTGCTGCCCGCGATGCGGGCGGGGATGCCCGCCTGGCGGGATGCCGGGCCCGAGGCACGGGCCATGGTCTGCCTGGAGATCCTCGCCCGGATCAGCGCCCGCTCGCACGAGTTCGCGCAGGCGGTCATGCACACCAGCGGACAGGCGTACATGATGGCGTTCCAGGCGGGCGGCCCGCACGCCCAGGACCGCGGTCTGGAGGCCGTGGCGTACGCGTTCGCGGAGCAGACGCGCACGCCGGGGGCCGCCGACTGGTCCAAGCCGCAGGGCAAGCGCGATCCGCTGGAGCTGCGCAAGACCTTCACCGCCGTGCCGCGGGGTATCGCGCTGCTGATCGGCTGCAACACGTTCCCCACGTGGAACGGCTACCCGGGCCTGTTCGCCTCGCTGGCCACCGGCAATCCGGTGCTGGTCAAGCCGCATCCGCAGGCGGTGCTGCCGCTCGCGCTGACGGTGCGGACGGCGCGCGAGGTGCTGCGGGAGGCGGGCTTCGACCCCAATCTGGTGGCGCTGGCGGCCGAGCGGGCGGGCGAGGGCATCGCCAAGGTCCTCGCCGTGCGCCCCGAGATCCGCGTCATCGACTACACGGGCTCGACGGCCTTCGGCGACTGGCTGGAGACCCACGCCCGGCAGGCCCAGGTCTTCACGGAGAAGGCCGGGGTCAACACGGTCGTCATCGACTCCACCGACGACTACAAGGGCATGCTGGCCAATCTGGCGTTCTCCCTGTCCCTCTACAGCGGCCAGATGTGCACCACCCCGCAGAATCTGCTGATCCCCCGCGAGGGCATCGCCACCGACGCGGGCCCCAAGTCCTATGACGAGGTGGTGGCCGATCTGGCGGCGGCCGTCGACGGGCTGCTGGGCGACGACGCGCGGGCGAGCGCGCTGCTCGGCGCGATCGTCGGCCCGCGGGTGCGGGAGCGGCTGGAGGCCGCACCCGGGCTCGGCGGGGTCGCGCTCGCCTCCCGCGCGGTGGCCCACCCCGACTTCCCCGACGCCACGGTGCGCACGCCGCTGATGGTGAAGGCGGACGGGGCGCGGAAGTTCTGGGAGGGGGCGGACGCGGACACGCCCTATCTCTCCGAATGCTTCGGCCCGGTGTCCTTCGCCGTCGCGGTCGACTCGGCGGCGGACGCGGTCGCCCTGCTGCGCCGCACCACCCGGGACAAGGGCGCGATGACGGTCGGCGCGTACACGACGTCGCCCGAGGTGGAGCGGCTGATCGAGGAGGCGTGTCTGGAGGAGTGCGCCCAGCTGTCGCTGAACCTGACCAGCGGGGTGTACGTCAACCAGACCGCGGCCTTCTCCGACTTCCACGGCACGGGCGGCAACCCGTCGGCCAACGCCGCGCTGTGCGACGGGGCGTTCGTGGCGAGCCGCTTCCGCATGGTGGAGGTGCGGCGCCCGGCCTAGGCCGGGTCCTGCGGGTGCGCGGCGGGTCCTCCCCAGTGGAACAGGGCCATGGCCACGCTGGTGGCCAGGTTGTAGCTGGACACCTGGGGCCGCATGGGGAGGGCCACCAGCCGGGTGGCCCGCTTGCGCAGCTCCGGGGAGAGCCCGTGCCGCTCGGAGCCGAACGCCAGCAGGGCGTCATCGGGGATGGTCAGGGACCGGATGTCCTCCCCCTCCGCGTCCAGGGCGTACAGCGGCCCGGGCGGCAGGGCGTCGTCCGGCAGCCGTTCGACCGCGGTGGCGAAGTGGAGGCCCGCACCCGAACGCACGGCATTCGGGTGCCAGGGGTCGATGTCCCCGGTGGTGACCACCCCCGCGGCCCCGAACCCGGCGGCGAGCCGGACCACGGCGCCGACGTTCCCGAGGTTGCGGGGGTTGTCCAAGACGACGACCGGTGCGGACCTGGGCCGCCGCGACAGGGCGTCCAGATTCCCCTGCCGCCCGCGCCTGACCGCCAGCGCGGCGACGCGGGTGGGGTGCATCCGGGGGACGAGCGCGCGCAGGGCCTCGTCCTCCACCTCCACCAGGAGGTCCGCGATCACCTCGGTGAGATCACCGGCCAGCTCCGCCGCCAGCTCCAGCGCGGCGGCCTTGTCGCTGGTGACCGCGACCCGTACCTCCGCACCGAAGCGGAGCGCATGCTTCAGCGCATGGAAGCCGTCGAGCAGTACGGTCTCGGGGGCCGCCTCGCGCCACTGCCGCACGGCGTGCGCGGCCTGGTCCTCAGTCATCCCCTCAGCGTACGGGGGCCAGGGCCGTGACCAGGCGGTTCACCGGTGCTCACCCCAGGCCGTCCCGCCAGTCGCTGACGGGATAGTCGACATAGCCGTCGGCCCCGCCGGTGTAGTACGTGGCGCGGTCCCCGGCCGCCAGCTCGCGGCCCATGGCGAACCGGGTGACCAGATCCGGGTTGGCGATGAAGTGGGTGGCGAAGGACACGGCGTCGGCGTTCCCCGAGTCGATGAGGGCGTTCGCCGAGGCGCGGTCGTAGCCGTTGTTGGCGATCAGCGGGCCGTCGAACCGCCGCCGGTACCGGGCGACCTCCCCGGTATCGGGAGCGGCGTCCGGGACGGCGTCCGCGGTGGCGCCCGGAGCGGCGAGGTCGCGTCCGCGCAGATGCAGATAGGCCACGGGGTGGTCGCCCAGCGCGGATACGAGCGCGTCGTAGTCGGCGAGCGTCTCCTCGTCCGCCCGGAACAGGTCGCCGTCCGTCCAGTACGGCCCCAGCCGCACCCCGACCCCCTGCCCGCCCCAGGGCACGGCGGCCGCGTCGACGATCTCCAGCAGCAGCCTTCGCCGGGCTGCTCGGTCGCCGCCGTAGGCATCCGTCCGGTGGTTCAGCCGGGGGTTGAGGAACTGTCCGATCAGGTAGGGGCTGAGAGCGCCGATCTCGACCCCGTCGAACCCGGCCCGCCGGGCGTTCTCCGACGCGGCACGGAAGTCGGTGACCGTGGCGGCGATATCGGCCGTCGTCATGGCCCGGGGCGTGACGGTCTCCTTGAACCCGCCGGAGGTGAAGGACCGCGTCCGGGGATTGATCGCCGAGGGCCCGGCGGGCAGCCGTCCGCCCAGGTGGTCGGGGTGCGAGGCGGCACCGGTGTGCCACAGCTGGAGCGCGATGCGGCCGCCGAGCGCGTGCACGACGCCGGTGACCCTCCGCCACGCGGCCACCTGCTCCTCGGTATAGACGCCGGGCACGTTGACGAAGCCGATCGCCTGCTCGCCGACCCAGGTCCCCTCGGCGATGATCAGCCCCGCGCTGGCCCGCTGGCCGTAGTACGCCGCGTGCATCGCGGTCGGCACCAGCCCGTCACCGGCGGCGCGGGCGCGGGTGACCGGCGCCATCACCACCCGGTTGGGCAGCGTGAGGCCGCCGAGGTCCGCCGGGCTCAGCAGCGGCTGGGCGAGGGCTGTCGCGACAGCGGTTCCCATGATCGTCTCCTCTTCGTCTCGGGCGCCTTCGTGTCGGGCGCCTTCGTCTCGGGCGCCTTCGTGTCGGGCGCCGTGCGGCGCGCGGCGGGACAGGCCGACGGGCGCCTACGGTCACCTCAGGCCCGTTCCGCGCGTCATCACGGTGACGGTGCACGGCGGCGAAAGGTGACCCATGGACGAGCAGGACCGGCTGGCGGAACGGTTCGAGGCCCACCGCGGCCGGCTGCGGGCGGTCGCCTACCGGATGCTCGGCTCGCTGAGCGAGGCGGACGACGCCGTCCAGGAGACCTGGCTGCGGCTCAGCCGCGCGGACGCCGACCGGGTCGAGAACCTGCCCGCCTGGCTGCACACGGTCGTCTCCCGGCTCTGCCTGGACATGCTGCGCTCGCGCTCCTCCCGCCGCGAGGAGCCGATCGAGCGGCAGTCGGCCCACGAGGTCCGGGACGACGGCGGGACGGGCGGCGGCGATCCCGAGGGCGAGGCGGTCCTGGTCGACTCGGTCGGCCGCGCGCTGCTCGTGGTGCTGGACACGCTCGCCCCGGACGAGCGGATCGCCTTCGTCCTGCACGATGCTTTCGCCGTGCCGTTCGACCAGATCGCCCCCGTCGTGGAGCGCTCCCCGGCGACCACGAAGAAGCTCGCCAGCCGCGCGCGCCGCAAGGTGCGCGGCACGCCCGCGGTCCCCGCCGCCGGACTCGCCGCCCAGCGCCGGGCCGTGGACGCCTTCCTCGCCGCCGCGCGCGACGGCGACCTGCCAGCGCTGCTGGCGGTGCTCGCCCCGGACGTCGTACGCCGTGCCGACCGGGCGGCCCTTCCGCCGGGCGTCCCGACGACGTCCCGCGGGGCGCGTGCGGTGGCCGAGGAGACCACCGTGCTCGGGCGCCGGGCGCGGTTCGCCGAACCGGCGCTCGTGAACGGGTCGGTGGGCGTGGTCGTGGCGCCGCGCGGGCGGCTGCTGCTCGTCCTCACCTTCACGGTCGAGGACGAGAGGATCACCGCGTACGAGGTGATCGCCGACCCGGCCCGGCTGCGCGGACTGGAGCTGGCCGTCCTCGACGGCTGACGCCCCGCCGCGCGCCGGGCCAGCTCAGGCCCGGTGAAGGTGGCAGCTCAGCCGGTGAGCGTGGGGGCGGCGGACTCCTCGTCGTCCTCGTCCTCCGCCGCCCGCTGCCGGGGCAGGCGGACGGCGCGCGCGGCCAGCCGGTCGCGGGCGCGGGCCGCCTTCCGGCCGGTCCAGAGCAGGAAGGCGGTCGGCAGGAACACCGCGTCCGCGGAGATGACGGCGAGCGAGAAGAAGGGCAGGCCGAGCGCGACGGCGATGCCGATGTGCTCCAGCATCAGCAGCACCAGCATGACGTTCTTGGCCCGGCGGTTCAGCAGGGTGAAGGGGAAGGCGACCTGGACGATGACCGTGCCGTAGGTCAGCAGCATCACCAGGGTGCCGCTGCTCGCGAGCGCGTCGGCCAGGGACGGCCAGGGCGAGAAGTAGTCCAGATGCAGCGGGTAGTAGAGGGCGGTGCCGTCCTGCCAGCGCGATCCCTGGACCTTGTACCAGCCCGCGGAGGCGTAGAGCAGACACACCTCGCCCATGATCACCACCAGCGTGCCGTTGTGCGCCAGGTTGGCGAGCATGTCCAGGACGGTGCGCGGCTCCCCCGGCGCGTAACGGCGCGCGAGCCACCAGCCGCCCTGGACGAGCCACAGCCCCCACAGGACCGTGGCCCAGCCCAGCCCGGGGAGCGGGCCGTCGGCGATCGGGGACGGACCGGCGTCGGCGAACAGCTGGACCCCGGCCAGGGCGAGTCCCAGGACCGTCCACAGCACGATTCCGGTCGTATCGCGCGGCGGCTCCTGCCCGTCCGGGCGGCGGGCGGCGCGGCGGGCGTCGAGCGACCAGACCTGGCCGCACCGGGTGAGCACCAGGTAGAGCGACATCAGATGGATGAGGTTGTCGCCGCCGTCGCCCACGAAGATGGAGCGGTTCTGCAGCGACAGCACGCCGAGCATGAACAGCACGGACATGGTGCGGGTGCGCCAGCCGAGCAGGAGCAGCAGGGCCGAGACGAGGGCGACGGCGTAGACGGTCTCGAACCACAGGCCGCTGTCGGACCACATGAGCGCGGTGAAGGCGTGGTTGCCGTCGATCAGCCGACGGGCCATGTCCCAGCTCCAGGGACCGTCGGGGCCGTACAGCTCCCGGCGGTGGGGCCATTCGCGGAGCAGGAAGAGCAGCCAGGTGAAGGAGAAGCCGATCCGCACCACGGCCGTCTGGTACGGGCCGAGCGCGGATCCGGTGACGCGGGCGTGGCCGCGCGCCAAGGCGGCCTGGACAGCGGATATCGTCACCGGCTCGTCCCCTCCGGAAGGTCGGCCTCTGTCGTCGTCCACCAGGGCAGGGTCCGGTAGAAGGTCTTGGTGTCGATCTGCTCGTCGCTCCACGGCGGCGCGGCCAGCTGTGTGGTCGCGGACCGGATCTGAACGCGCTGTACCGCGCCGCCGTCCGGCTTCGGCCCGAGGCGGAGCATGACGATCCGGCGCAGGTACTGCTCGGAGAGGCTGCCGCGGGTGCCATTGGGCCGCTCCCGCGCGTCGTGCGAGCCGGTGTAGAACTCCCAGGCGCGGCGCAGTTCGTTCTGCTGGGTGTGGCTGGGCAGCGGGTTGTGGCGGATGGCGGCACCGTCCTGGGCGGAGAGGCTGGTCCAGCCGGTGGCCGTGAGGCCGCCCTCGGGGGTGCGGATCTCGGCGCGGGCCTGAATGGCGATGTCCTGCTGGAGCGGATTGGGCGCGAAGAGCTTCCAGTTCCGCTCGAATTCCGGATAGGTGTACTCGTCCATCGCCGCGCCGTGCCGCTTGCTGATCGTGTTGGACGGCGCGACGCTCAGGAACGCCATCCCGAGGTGAAGGGCCGCGGCGACCGCGACGGCGGCGACCGCCACCGCGACGATCAGCTGTGACGGCAGTGAGAGCGCGGCGAGCCGTTCCGCCGCCTCGTCGTCCGGCTCCGTTACCGCCATGCCCCGCCCCGCTCCCGATGGTCCAGGTCCTCGCACCCGGCAGGGGCGGCCGCGCGCCCACAGCCCCCGGTGGGTGTCCCTACCGCCCGCACGCTACCGATGCGGCCCATGCGGCACAGCACCCTCGGCGTTATCCACAGGCTTGACACCCTACGTTCCCTCGGCACACCATTGAACCGAACGATCGGTCGGTTGGTGGTTGCCGGGCCGGTCGCGGGACGGACGGCGGGGACGGATGGCGAAGGGGCTTCGCATGACAACGATGGCGGCGGATGCCGGGGCGGGAGCGTACGAGGCGGTGTTCGACGCCGCCCTGGCCGCGGAGGAGCGCATCGAGCCGCGTGACTGGATGCCCGACGACTACCGGGCGTCCCTGGTCCGGCAGATCGCCCAGCACGCCCACTCCGAGATCATCGGCATGCAGCCCGAGGCCAACTGGATCAGCCGCGCCCCCTCGCTGCGGCGCAAGGCGATCCTGATGGCCAAGGTCCAGGACGAGGCGGGCCACGGCCTGTATCTCTACAGCGCGGCGGAAACCCTGGGCACCAGCCGGGACGAGCTGCTGGACAAGCTCCACTCGGGCCGCCAGAAGTACTCGTCGATCTTCAACTACCCGACGCTGACCTGGGCCGACGTGGGCGCCATCGGCTGGCTGGTGGACGGCGCGGCGATCACCAACCAGGTCCCGCTGTGCCGCTGCTCCTACGGGCCGTACGCCCGCGCGATGGTCCGGATCTGCAAGGAGGAGTCCTTCCACCAGCGCCAGGGGTACGAGCTGCTGCTGGCCCTGAGCCGGGGCACCGAGGCCCAGCACGCCATGGCCCAGGACGCGGTGGACCGCTGGTGGTGGCCGTCGCTGATGATGTTCGGCCCGCCCGACGACGCGTCGGCGCACTCCGCCCAGTCGATGGCCTGGAAGATCAAGCGGCACTCCAACGACGAGCTGCGCCAGCGCTTCGTCGACATCTGCGTCCCCCAGGCCGAATCCCTCGGCCTCACCCTCCCCGACCCCGATCTGAAGTGGAACGAGGAGCGGGGACACCACGACTTCGGCGCGATCGACTGGGACGAGTTCGGCGAGGTGCTGCGGGGAAACGGGCCGTGCAACGCGCAGCGGATGTCCCAGCGGCGCCGGGCCCACGAGGAAGGCGCCTGGGTGCGCGAGGCGGCCGCGGCGTTCGCGGCCAAGCACGGGAAGGCACAGGCATGAGCGACAGCGGACACGGCGCATGGCCGCTGTGGGAGGTGTTCGTCCGCGGCAGGCGCGGCCTCGCGCACACCCACGCCGGATCCCTGCACGCCCCGGACGCGGAGATGGCGCTGCGCAACGCCCGCGATCTGTACACCCGCCGCTCGGAGGGCGTCTCGATCTGGGTGGTGCCCTCCGCCTCGGTCACCGCCTCCTCGCCGGACGAGAAGGACCCGTTCTTCGAGCCCGCCGCCGACAAGCCTTACCGGCACCCCACGTTCTACGAGATCCCGGAGGGGGTGCAGCACCTGTGACCGCGGCCCTCGCCCTCGGCGACGACGCGCTGGTGCTCTCCCACCGGCTGGGGGAGTGGGCGGGCCACGCCCCCGTGCTGGAGGAGGATGTCGCGCTCGCCAACATCGCCCTCGACCTGCTCGGCCAGGCCCGGGTGCTGCTCTCCCTCGCCGGCGACGAGGACGAGCTGGCCTATCTCCGCGAGGAGCGGGCGTTCCGCAACGTCCAGCTGGTCGAGCAGCCGAACGGGGACTTCGCCCACACCATCGCCCGCCAGCTCTACTTCTCCACCTACCAGGAGCTGTTGTACGAGGAGCTGGCGCGCGGCGACGGGCCGTTCGCGCCGCTGGCCGCCAAGGCGGTCAAGGAGGTCGCCTACCACCGCGATCACGCCGAGCACTGGACGCTGCGCCTCGGCGACGGCACCGAGGAGAGCCACCGGCGGATGCGCCAGGGGCTGGACGCGCTGTGGCGGTTCACCGGCGAGCTGTTCGAGCCGGTCGAGGGGTGCGACGTCGAGTGGTCCGCGCTGCACGGCGCATGGCTGGAGCGCGTCACCGCCGTCCTCGACCGGGCCACGCTGAGCGTGCCCGAGGGGCCGCGGCGCGACGCCTGGGCGGCCGGGGCCGGGCGCCAGGGCATCCACACCGAGCCGTTCGGCCCGATGCTCGCGCAGATGCAGCATCTGCACCGCAGCCACCCGGGGGCGGCATGGTGACGCCCGCGCCCCACGCGCCCGGCACCACCGCGCTCGAAGAGGAGCTGCGGCGGCTGGCCGGAGCCGTGCCGGACCCGGAGCTGCCGATGGTGTCCCTCGCCGAGCTGGGCGTGCTGCGCGGGCTGCGGGTCCTGGCACCGGGCCGGGTCGAGGTCGAGCTGACCCCCACCTACACCGGCTGCCCCGCGCTGGAGACGATGGCCGCCGACATCGAGCGGGTGCTGCACGACCGCGGTGTGGCCGAGGTCGAGGTCCGCACGGTGCTCGCCCCGCCCTGGACGACGGACGCGATCAGCGCCGAGGGCCGCCGCAAGCTCGCGGAGTCCGGCATAGCGCCGCCCGGGCCCACGCGGGCCGCGGGCGGGCCGGTCCCCGTCGCGCTGACGGTGCGCTGTCCGCACTGCGGCTCGGCCGAGACCACGCTGCTGAGCCGCTTCTCCTCCACCGCGTGCAAGGCGCTGCGCCGCTGCGAGACCTGCCGCGAACCATTCGACCACTTCAAGGAGTTGTGATGGCCGCGGAAGCGGTGCCCGTCGCCGCGCCCCACCACGGCGCGTTCCATCCGCTGCGGGTGGCGGCCGTCGACCCGCTCACCGATGACGCGGTGGCCGTCACCCTCCGGGTGCCGCCCGCACTGCGCGAGACGTTCCGCTTTGACCCCGGACAGCACATCGCGGTGCGGCGGTTCACCGGCGGCGCGGAGATCCGGCGTACGTATTCGATCTGCACCCCGGCCCCGGGCCCGGAGGGGCCCGAGCTGCTGCGGGTGGGGGTGCGGATGGTCGAGGGCGGCGCGTTCTCCACGTACGCCCTCAAGGAGCTGGCGGTCGGGGAGGTGGTGGAGGTGATGGCCCCGGCGGGCCGGTTCGTGCTCGACCCCCGGCCCGGCCACTTCGCCGCGGTCGTCGGCGGCAGCGGCATCACGCCCGTGCTGTCCATCGCCGCCACCCTGCTGGAGCGGCAGCCCGAGGCCCGCTTCTGTCTGATCCGCAGCGACCGCACCGCCGCCTCCACGATGTTCCTGGAGGAGATCGCCGACCTCAAGGACCGCTGGCCCGACCGGTTCCAGCTGGTGTGCGCCCTCTCCCGGGAGGAACAGCAGGCCGGGCTGGTGTCCGGGCGGCTGGATCAGGAGCGGCTGACGGGGCTGCTGCCCGCGCTGCTGCCGGTCCGCTCGGTGGACGGCTGGTTCCTGTGCGGTCCGTACGGGCTGGTGCGCGCCGCCGAGCGGGCGCTGCGCGGGCTCGGGGTGCCCCGCGGCCGGGTCCATCAGGAGATCTTCCATGTGGCGGCGGACCCCGGCGAGGGCGTCTCCCCCGCACCGCGCCCGGCCGCCGCGCCCTCGCACAGCACGGTGACGGCGACCCTGGACGGCCGGTCGGGCAGCTGGCCGGTGCGGGACGGGGAACCGCTGCTGGAGACCGTGCTGCGCAATCGCGCGGACGCGCCGTACGCCTGCAAGGGCGGAGTGTGCGGGACCTGCCGGGCGTTCCTGGTCTCCGGGAAGGTGCGGATGGACCGGAACTTCGCGCTGGAGCCGGACGAGGTGGAGGCGGGCTATGTGCTGTCCTGCCAGTCCCATCCGGTCGGCGAGCGGGTGGAGCTGGACTTCGACCGCTGACCGGCCGCCGCCTCCGGGCGCTGTTCCGGGCGTTCCCTTCTCCTAGAACCTGTTCTATCTTGACGGGCCGTCAGACCAAGCCGCGGCGCGGGAGGTACGGACAGTGGACTTCACCTTCACCGAGGAGCAACAGGCGGCCGTCGAGGCGGCGAAGGCCGTCTTCTCCTCCACCACACCGGACGGCGTGCCCAGCCCCGCCCTCACCCCCGGCGCCGTCGCCGACGACATCGACCGCGCGCTGTGGCGCAGACTCGCCGACGCCGATCTGCTCGGGCTGACCCTCGACCCGCGCCACGGCGGCTCCGGACTCGACCCGCTCGCCCTGTGCCTGGTGCTGCGCGAGTCCGCGAGGGTGCTGGCCCGGGTCCCGCTGCTGGAGACCGCCGCGGCAGCCCTGGCCGTGCAGCGGTACGGCGCACCCGAGCTGTGCGCCGCCGTGCTGCCCCGGGCCGTCCGCGGCGACCTCGTGCTCACCGTTGCCACCGCCGGACGCACCGGCCACGGCCCGGCCGAACTCGCCGTCCAGGCCCGCCGGGACGGCGGCGACTGGGTGCTGGACGGTGTGCAGACCGCCGTCCTCTGGGCCGCCCACGCCGACCACCTGCTGATCCCGGCCCACACCGGTACGGGCCGGACGCTCCTCGCCCTGGTCCCCCGCGACCGGGCGGGCGTCGGCCTGGACGAGCAGGTGTCCACCAGCGGCGAGCGGCTTGCCGAAGTCCGGCTGGACGGCGTACGGACGACCGGCCACGAGGTGCTGAACGCGGACGGCGCCTGGGACTGGCTGCGCGCGCTGCTCACCACCGGTACCTGTGCGCTGGCGCTGGGCGTGGGCACGGCGGTGCTCGATCTGACCAGCTCGTACACGTCCACGCGTGAGCAGTTCGGCCATCCGCTCGCCACGTTCCAGGCGGTCGCCGTCCAGACCGCCGACCGGTACATCGATCTGCGGGCCATGGAGGCCACGCTCTGGCAGGCCGCCTGGCGGCTCTCCCAGGACGAGAAGGGCCCGGACGCGACGGCGAACGGGGCACTGCCGGTCGCCGGAGACGTGGCGGTCGCCAAGATGTGGGCCGCCGACGGCGTACGCCGGGTCGTCCAGACCGCCCAGCATCTGCACGGCGGCTTCGGCGCGGTCACCGACTATCCGCTGCACCGCTATCACGCCTGGGCCAAGCAGCTGGAGCTGTCTTTGGGCTCGGCCGCCGCCCACGAAGAGGAGCTGGGCGACCTCCTCGCCGCCCACACCCTCTAGGTCCTGTCCGGCGGATCTCCGCGGGTCCGCGGAGATCCGCCGGGCCGGGCCTAGAGCACGAAGGCGCCGTCGGCCGTGCCGTCCTGGCCGCCGACCATCGGGCGGCCGGCCGCGTCCCAGGCGAGCATCCCGCCGTCCACGTTCACCGCGTCCAGGCCCTGGGGGACCAGATACTGCGTCACCTGCGCGGACCGCCCGCCGACCCGGCACATCACATGCACCCGGTGTCCCTCGCCGACCGACTCGGTCAGCTCACCGAACCGGGCGACGACCTGGCCCATCGGAATGTGAAGGGCACCGTCGACATGCCCGGCCGCCCACTCGTCGTCCTCCCGGACGTCCAGCAGAAAGCCATCGGCCGGTACCGCCGCGGCCTCCACCTGGGGAAGCTGGGCAAAATGCATCACACACACCTCTCACACGACATCGGCAGCTCGGCAAAACCTACTACCGCACCAGCTCCGCGAGCCGGGCCTCCCTCTCGGAGACCTGGGCGATCAGCTGCTCGGCGATCTCGTCCAGCAGCCGGTCCGGATCCTCCGGCGCCATCTTGATCATCGCGCCGATCGCGCTCGACTCCAGCTCCGAGGCGACCTCGGCCAGCATCTCCTTGCGCTCGGCCAGCCACTCCAGCCGGGCGTACAGCTCCTCGCTGCGGCTCGCCCGCCGCTCGGGCGGCGGCGGACCGGCCTCCCACTCCTCGGCCAGCGCCCGCAGCGCCGCCGCGTCCCCGGCCGCGTACGCCGCGTTGACCCGCACGATGAACTCGCCGCGGCGCTCCCGCTCGGCCTCTTCCTCGGCCAGGTCCGGATGGGCCTTGCGGGCCAGATCCCGGTAGATGCGGCGGGCCTCCTCGCTCGGCCGCACCCGCGGCGGAGGCTGCACCGGCTGCTCGGTGAGCATCGCGGACGCCTCCGGCGACAGGCCGTCGGAGTCGATCCAGCCGTGGAACAGCTCCTCCACGCCGGGCATCGGCTGCACCAGTCCGCGCGCCTCGCGAGCCTTCCGCTGGTCCTCCGGATCGCCGGTGCGCGCCGCGACCGCCTCGGCGATCAGCGCGTCCAGCTCGTCCAGGCGCGAGTACATCGGACCGAGCCGCTGATGGTGCAGCCGGGAGAAGTTCTCCACCTCGACCCGGAAGGTCTCCACCGCGATCTCGAACTCGATCAGCGCCTGCTCGGCCGCCCGCACCGCCCGCTCAAGGCGTTCGGCGGCCTGCGCCTCCTCCTGGGACCGCGCCTCTTCCCCGGACGGTGCCTGCTCGGATCGCGCCTCCTCGGACGGTGCCTGCTCGGACTGGGCCTCGGCCGGTGCCTGAGATTCCTCCTGTGGCTCCGCCTCGGACGCCGCCCGCTGTGCCTGCTGCTGCGCTTCCCGGTTCGTCACCCGCTCAGCCTACGTGGGGCCGCCCCCGGTACTTGAGCCTCACACCCCCGGCTCGGCCGCTATCCGCCCGGCACGCACCGCGGCCAGCAGTTCCGCGTGATCGGCCTCCGTACGGTCCGCGTACGCCACCGCGAAGTCGGCCATCGCCGCGTCCAGCTCCTCTCCCTTGCCGCAGTACCCGGCGAGCAGCCGCGGATCCACGCTGTGCGCATGCGCCCGCGCCAGCAGCGCGCCCGTCATCCGCCCGTAGTCGTCCATCTGGTCGGCGGACAGGGCCGCCGGGTCGACGCTCCCCTTGCGGTTGCGGAACTGCCGTACCTGGTACGGCCGCCCGAGCACCGTCGTCCAGCCCAGCAGGATGTCGCTGACGACCTGCATCCGCTTCTGGCCGAGCACCACCCGCCGCCCCTCGTGGACGACGTCGGGTATCTCGAAACCGGCCCGCCCCAGATGCGGCAGCAGCGCGGACGGCCGGGCCTCCTTCACCTGCAGCACCAGCGGTTCGCCCCGGTGGTCGAGCAACAGCACCACATACGAACGCGTCCCCACGCTGCCCGTGCCCACGACCCGGAACGCCACGTCGTGCACCTCGTACCGGGCGAGCAGCGGCAGCCGGTCCTCGGGCAGCGTCCCCAGATAGTCGCCGAGCGCCGCCGCGACCGCCACCGCCTCGTCGTCCGGCACCCGCCGCAGCACCGGCGGCGCGTCCACGAAGCGCCGGGCCACGGGCCGGCCGGAGGAGCCGCCGTCGCCCGGGACCGCCTCCGTGGCCTTGGCGGCGAAGCGCGCGCTGGTGTTCCGCCGGGCCTTCTCGGCGACCCGCTCCAGGGTGCCCGCCAGGTCCCGGGCGTCGGTGTGCGAGACCAGTTCCTCGTCCGCGATCGCGTTCCACGCGTCGGTGGCGGGCAGCTTGGCCATCAGCCGCGCCGTGCGCCGGTAGGCGCCCGCCGCGTCACGGGCCGCCGACCGGCAGGTGTCCTCGTCGGCTCCGGCCTCCCGCCCGGCCAGCACCAGCGAGGCCGCGAGCCGCTTCACATCCCACTCCCACGGACCGTGGACGGTCTCGTCGAAGTCGTTCAGGTCGATGACCAGACCGCCGCGCGCATCCCCGTAGAGCCCGAAGTTGGCGGCGTGCGCGTCACCGCAGAGCTGTGCGCCGACGCCGGTCACCGGGGTGCCCGCCAAGTCGTGCGCCATCAGCCCGGCCGAGCCGCGGAGGAAGGAGAACGGGGTCGCGATCATCCGCCCCACCCGTATCGGCGTCAGCTCCGGCAGCCGCCCGGCGTTGGACCGCTCGACCGCCGCCACCGCGTCCGGCCTACCGGGACCGGGCGACGGCAGCGCGGCGTGCGCCGAGCGCGGCACCCGCTTCCGCAGCGCCTTTCCCTCCTGCCGGGGAGTGGGGCCCTCGCCGCGCCAGGCGGCGAACCCCGGGACCTGGGGCAGCCGTCGGGCCGCCCCGCCCACACCCATGCCGTCAGCCATCAACGCCCCCCGCTTCGTTCTCGTCCGTCACCGGCACCGCCGACGGCGCTCGCGCCATCGACCGACCAGCACCGTACCCCCGATCGCCCAAGTCCCGTCAGGGCCTGTGGAAAACTCCGGCGGCCCTGCGAAGTCCCTGCTCAGGGCCGGAACCACGCAGGGCCGGAACTACTCAGGACCGGAACCGCTCAGGGCCGGAACCGCTCAGGGCCGGAACTGCTCCGGGCAGCCCTCACCCTCGGGCAGATGGTCCTCGGCCCACCGCCCGAGTTCCTTCAGCGCGGGCTCCAGCGCCTTCCCCGCCTCCGTCAGCCGGTAGCCCACCCGCAGCGGAGGCCCGGCATCGACTTCCCGGATCACCAGCCCCGCCGCCGACAGCTCGGTGAGCCGGTCCGACAGCATCCGCTCGCTGATTCCCGGGATGGCCCGTCTCAGCTCCGCGAAGTACGCCCCCTGCTCGGTCAGAACGGCCACGATCAGCCCGGTCCATCGCTTCCCGAACAGCTCGAAGACCCGGGTCATCGTGCCGTCGACCCGCTTGCACACGTGCTCGTTGTGGACCTCGGGCCCGCCTCCGTCCGCCATGGAATACACGATACTGCGTTCTCGTTGGGTGCTGCAGAAAAGTAAGCTACTGTGCTAAACGTAGGTACATAGAAAACACCCGCTCCTTACCGGAGCGCCTTGTCCACGGAGGCACCACCATGCCCACGCTTCTTCACCTCGACACGTCTGTTTTCCCCGGCGAAGCCTCCGCCTCCCGCGCGGTGACCGCCACCTTCCGCAAGGAGTGGGAGGCGCAGCACCCGAACGGCACGGTCATCTACCGCGACCTGGCCGCCGAGCCGCTGCCGCACCTGGACGGCCTCGCCGCCCAGGCCGGGTTCGTCCCCACTGAGAGCCACACCCCCGAGCAGCAGGCCGCCTTCGCACTGCGCGACACCCTGGCCAGCGAGCTCGAGCAGGCCGATGTGGTCCTCATAGGCGCCCCGATGTACAACTTCACGATTCCCTCCACCCTGAAGGCGTGGCTGGACCACGTGATCATCGTGGGCCGTACCTCCGGCGGCGAGCAGACCACCACCTCGGGCACCCCGACGATCGTCGTCGCCAGCCGGGGCGGCGGCTACGGCCCGGGCACGCCGCGGGAGAGCTTCGAGTTCGTCACGACCTACCTGGAGAAGGCGCTGCGGGACGGGCTCAACCTCGACGTCGAGTTCGTTGTGCCGGAGCTCACCCTGGCCCGCAGCAACCCGGCGATGGCCGAGCTGGTCGAGCTCTCGGACGCCTCCAAGGCGAAGGCCCACGAGGACGTCGCCTCGAAGGCCAAGGCGCTCGCCTCCCGCTTCGCCGCCGCCTGATCCGCACCCGGCCGCGGAACCGCGGGGTCGCCCCAACCGGGGAGGCCCCGCTTCCGTTTGTCCGGACCGAGCCGGTGAAAGCCGGTCCGGCAGAGCCGGGGACGGCTGATGTGGATCAAGCCGAACTGGCAGTGGATCAAGCCGAACTCAAGCGAGACACAAGACTGGGGACAAGCCCAGACACCAGGACCCACACCGGCCGCTTCGCCACGGATCCACCACAGACGCGAAGCGGGCCTCTCCGAGCGACTTTCGTCACTCCGGAGAGGCCCGCTCCGACTGGTGCGCGAGGGGGGAGTTGAACCCCCACGCCCTTTCGGGCACTGGAACCTGAATCCAGCGCGTCTGCCTATTCCGCCACCCGCGCATGGGTGCTTGTCTTCCGCTCACCGCCTGTTTCCCGGGCCTTTCGGCCGGGTCCCCTGCGGCGCCTTCCGACATCCAGAACACTAGCACGCTGGACAGGGTGGATTCACACTCGTTGTCGAGCCCCGCCCGGAGGGGCTCCGCCGCGGTTGCGGGACACTGTCCAGAGGGCACCTCTACGATCCTGTGAGAGGTGACACTGCTCCACAGGGCCAGGAAGGGGAACCACCCGATTTCCCGACGCGTGGATACGATCAGTAAGCAGTACCAGGACGACACTGAGCACGACTGAGGAAGGAGGTGCCCCGTGGGAGTACTGAAGCGCTTCGAGCAGCGTCTCGAGGGTCTCGTGAACGGCACCTTCGCCAAGGTGTTCAAGTCGGAGGTCCAGCCCGTCGAGATCGCGGGCGCGCTCCAGCGTGAGTGCGACAACAACGCGACCATCTGGAACCGGGACCGGACCGTCGTCCCCAACGACTTCATCGTTGAGCTGAGCACCGGCGACTACGAGCGGCTCGCGCCGTACTCCGGACAGCTCGGCGACGAGCTGTCCGGCATGGTCCGCGACTACGCCAAGCAGCAGCGGTACACCTTCATGGGGGGCGTCAAGGTCCACCTGGAGAAGGCCGACGACCTCGACACCGGCCTGTACCGGGTGCGCAGCCGGACGCTCGCCTCCAGCGAGTCCCAGAGCCCGGCCGCCCAGCAGGCTCCGGCCCGCGGCGGGGCACCGCAGCAGCGGCCCGCCGGATACGGCCAGCCCGCGGGTGCGCCGCCCATGCCCAGCGCCCCTCCCGGCGCCCGCCCCGGGGCCCGGAGCGGCGGCGCGGGCGTCGGGCCGCAGCCGCAGGCACAGACCCGGCGCTGGATTGAGATCAATGGCACTCGCCACCAGATCTCCCGGCCGACCCTGGTCATGGGCCGCAGCACCGACGCTGACGTGCGCATTGACGATCCCGGTGTCTCCCGCAGGCACTGTGAAATCCGGGTCGGAACACCTCCGACAGTCCAGGATCTGGGGTCGACGAACGGCATCGTGGTGGACGGACAGCACACCACCCGCGCTACGCTCCGCGACGGCTCACGGATCGTCGTGGGCAGCACCACCATCGTTTACCGGCAAGCCGAAGGGTGAAGCGGGGGCAATGTCAGAGCTGACCCTCACGGTCATGCGGTTGGGTTTCCTCGCCGTACTGTGGCTGTTCGTCATCGTGGCCGTTCAGGTCATCCGTAGCGACCTGTTCGGGACTCGCGTGACGCAGCGCGGTTCGGCGCGACGTGGCGCCCCCGACCGACCGCAGCAGCAACAGCGGCAGCAACAGCAGACCGCTCCGCCCCAGCAGCGCCAGCAGCCCTCGGGCCGCGGCCGCCGCGGGGCCCCCACCAAACTGGTGGTCTCCGAAGGCACGCTGACCGGCACCACGGTCGCGCTCCAGGGGCAGACCATCACTCTCGGTCGTGCGCACGATTCAACAATCGTGCTGGACGACGACTACGCCTCCAGCCGGCATGCCAGGATCTACCCGGACCGTGACGGCCAGTGGATCGTCGAGGACCTCGGCTCCACCAACGGCACCTATCTCGACCGGAACCGGCTCACCACACCGACACCGATTGCGCTGGGTGCACCGATCCGCATCGGCAAGACCGTCATCGAGCTGCGGAAGTAGTAGGACCATGACGACCGGAGGGTGGGCAGCGTGGTTGGCAAGGGGCTGTACCCGGAGCCGACGGGCGAGGTGCGCATGAGTCTGTCACTGCGTTTCGCCGCCGGGTCCCACAAGGGCATGATCCGGGAGGGCAACGAGGACTCCGGCTATGCCGGCCCCCGGCTGCTCGCCATCGCCGACGGCATGGGTGGCCAGGCCGCCGGCGAGGTCGCCAGCTCCGAGGTGATCTCCACCCTGGTCCAGCTCGACGACGACGTCCCCGGCTCGGACATCCTGACCTCCCTGGGCACCGCCGTGCAGCGGGCCAACGACCAGCTGCGGACCATGGTCGAGGAGGACCCCCAGCTGGAGGGCATGGGCACGACGCTCACGGCCCTGCTCTGGACCGGCCAGCGGCTCGGCCTCGTGCACGTCGGCGACTCGCGCGCGTATCTGCTGCGGGACGGCGCGCTCACCCAGATCACCCAGGACCACACCTGGGTGCAGCGGCTCGTCGACGAGGGCCGCATCACCGAGGAGGAGGCGGGCACCCACCCGCAGCGCTCCCTGCTGATGCGCGCGCTGGGCAGCGGCGACCACGTCGAGCCCGATCTGTCCATCCGTGAGGTCCGGGCCGGCGACCGCTATCTGATCTGCTCCGACGGCCTGTCCGGCGTCGTGAGCCACCAGACCCTCGAGGACACCCTCGCCAGCTACCAGGGACCGCACGAGACGGTGCAGGAGCTGATCCAGCTCGCCCTGCGCGGCGGCGGCCCCGACAACATCACGTGCATCGTCGCCGACGTCCTCGACGTGGACGGCGGCGACACCCTGGCGGGCCAGCTCAACGACACCCCCGTGATCGTGGGCGCGGTGGCCGAGAACCAGGTCCCCCTCGGGGACGGCGGCGCCGGGAACACCCCGGCGAGCCGCGCCGCCGAGCTGGGGCGCAACCGTCCCGTACCGCAGCAGAGCGACGCGCCCGGCGGCTTCGGGCCGCCCGGCAGCGGCGGCGACCCGGGCTTCGGCGGACCTCCCGAGGGCAGCTACGGCGCCTACGCGGAGGGCGACTACACCAAGAAGAGCGGCCGTAAGTCCTGGGTCAAGCGGTCGCTGATCATCGCGCTGGGCCTCGCCGTGATCGGCGGCGGGCTCTACAGCGGCTATCAGTGGACGCAGACGCAGTACTACGTGGGCTCCAACGGGGACCACGTCGCGATCTACCGGGGCATCAGCCAGGACCTCGCGTGGATCAAGCTCAACAAGGTCCATGAGGACCACCGCGAGATCGAACTCAAGTACCTCCCGACCGACCAGCGCAGCCGCGTGGAGGACACCATCGCGGTCAGCGGGCTCGGCCAGGCCGAGGACAAGACGAAGGATCTCGCCACTCTCGCCAGCGCCTGCAGAAAGGCTGACGCACAGCGCAAGGCCGAGGAGAGCCAGAAGGACCTCACCGGCGGCAAGGGGCAGGCCGGCGGCGGATCCGGAGGCAAGGCAAGCAGCAGCGGCGGCACGCCGCAGCAGAGTCAGAGCGCGACGACGGAGTTGCGCGCCGCCAAGGCCACACCGACGCCGACGAAGTCGGCGTCGTCCTCTCCCACTCCGAAGCCGGGTCCCACCCTGTCGGAGCAGGAGAAGGAGTTGGTCCCGCAGTGCAGCAGCACCCAGCCGTGAAGCCGTGAGAGGGCCGCCCACCCATGAGCAGTAGTACGACCAACACGACCACGATCAGTACGGCCGGTCCACCGAGCCGCCGCAACACCGAGCTGGCCATGCTGGCGTTCGCGGTGATCATCCCGGTCTTCGCGTACGCCAACGCGGGCCTGGCGCTCAGCGACGAGCTGCCCTCGGGCATGCTCAGCTACGGCATCGGGCTCGGCCTGCTCGCGGGCATCGGCCACCTCGTGATCCGCAAGTTCACGCCGTACGCCGATCCGCTGCTGCTGCCGATCGCCACGCTCCTCAACGGCCTCGGCCTCGTGATCATCTGGCGGCTGGACCAGTCGAGGCGGCTGGCCGTGCGAGCGGAGGAGATCGGTCAGACCTTCGCCCCCTCGGCGCCCAACCAGCTGATGTACTCGGCGATGGGCGTGGCCCTCTTCGTGGCCGTCCTGATCCTCCTCAAGGATCACCGGATTCTGCAGCGGTACACGTACATCTCCATGATCGGCGCGCTGATCCTGCTGATCCTGCCGATGTTCTTCCCGGCCCGGTTCGGCGCACGCATCTGGATCACCGTCGGCTCCTTCTCCATCCAGCCCGGTGAATTCGCCAAGATCATCATCGCGGTCTTCTTCTCCGGCTACCTCATGGTGAAGCGGGACGCGCTCGCGCTGGCCAGCCGCCGCTTCATGGGGCTGTACCTGCCGCGCGGCCGTGACCTCGGTCCGATCCTGATCGTCTGGGCCATGAGCATCCTGATCCTGGTCTTCGAGACCGACCTCGGAAGCTCGCTGCTGTTCTTCGGCCTGTTCGTCGTCATGCTGTACGTCGCGACCGAGCGCACCAGCTGGATCGTCTTCGGTCTGCTGATGTCCGCGGTCGGCGCGGTCACTGTCGCGTCGTTCGAGTCGCACGTGAAGGTCCGTGTGATGGCGTGGCTGCACCCCTTCGCCGTCTACGACACCCCCCGGCCCAGCTGGGCCACCACCGAGCAGATCGCGCTGTCCCTGATGGCGTTCGGCTCCGGCGGCGTCTCCGGCACCGGCTGGGGCCAGGGCGCCTCCGACCTGATCGGCTTCGCGGCCAACTCCGACTTCATCCTCGCCACCGTCGGCGAGGAGCTGGGGCTGGCCGGCACCATGGCCTTCCTCCTGCTGTACGGCCTCATCGTGGAGCGCGGCATGCGCACCGCCCTGGCGGCCCGGGACCCGTTCGGCAAGCTGCTGGCGGCGGGCCTGTCCGCGGCCTTCGGCATCCAGGTCTTCGTCGTCGCGGGCGGTGTGATGGGCCTCATCCCGCTGACCGGTATGACGATGCCGTTCGTGGCGTACGGCGGTTCCTCGGTGCTCGCCAACTGGGCGCTGATCGCGATCCTCATCAAGATCAGCGACACCGCCCGGCGGCCGGCGCCCGCGCCCGCCCCCTCCACTGACGCCGAGATGACTCAGGTGGTCCGACCGTGAACAAGCCCCTGCGCCGAATCGCGATCTTCTGCGGCCTCCTGGTTCTCGCCCTGCTGGTGCGGGACAACTGGATCCAGTACGTCCAGGCCGACGACCTCAAGACGCACGACAGAAACCGTCGCGTGGCGATCGCCCAGTACAGCCAGCCGCGCGGCAACATCATCGTCGACGGTCGCCCGATCACCGGGTCGAAGGAGACCAACGGGGTCGACTTCAAGTACAAGCGCACGTACAAGGACGGTGCGATGTGGGCGCCGGTCACCGGCTACGCCTCCCAGGCGTACGGTGCCACCCAGATCGAGAGCATCGAGGACGGCATCCTCACCGGCAACGACGACCGGCTGTTCTTCAACCGGACGGTCGACATGTTCACCGGCAAGAAGCCGAAGGGCGGTGACGTCATCACCACCCTGAACGCCAAGGCCCAGGAGGCCGCTTACAAGGGCCTCGGCAAGAACAAGGGCGCCGTCGCCGCGCTCGACCCGCGCACCGGCAAGGTCCTCGCGCTCGTCTCCACCCCCAGCTACGACCCGTCGAAGTTCGCGGGCAGCTCGAAGAGCGACGCGGACGACTGGAAGGCGCTGCAGGGCAAGGTCGACGAGGACAACCCGACGCTGAACCGGGCGCTGCGGCAGACGTACCCGCCCGGCTCCACGTTCAAGGTCGTCACCGCCGCGGCGGCGCTGGAGAACGGCAAGTACACGGACATCGACGGAGCGACCGACTCGCCGCTGCCGTGGAAGCTGCCGCTGTCCACCCAGCCCCTGCGCAACGAGGGGAACATCCCCTGCAAGAACGCCACCCTGCGGCAGGCCCTGCGCTACTCCTGCAACACCGTCTTCGGCAAGCTCGGTGACGACCTGGGCAAGGACAAGATGCTGGAGGAGGCGAAGAAGTTCGGCTTCAACGACGAGGTCTTCATGCCCGTCCGCGCCGCCGAGAGCGTCTACCCCGAGAAGATGGACGCGCCGGGCAACGCCCTGTCCTCGATCGGCCAGTTCGACACCCGCGCCACCCCGCTGCAGATGGCCATGGTCGCCGCCGGGATCGCCAACGACGGCAAGCTGATGAAGCCGTACATGATCGACTCGCTGCGCGCCCCCAACCTGAACACGGTCGACCAGACCAGCCCGGAGGAGATGAGCCAGCCGCTCAGCTCGGAAAACGCGGGCAAGCTCCAGGACATGATGGAGACCGTGGTCAAGGAGGGCACCGGCACCAACGCCCAGATCCCGGGCGCCACGGTCGGCGGCAAGACCGGTACCGCACAGCACGGCGTCGACAACAGCGAGAACCCGTACGCCTGGTTCATCTCGTACGCCAAGACCGACGAGGGTTCCCCGGTCGCGGTCGCCGTCGTGGTGGAGAGTTCCGACACCCTCCGCGACGACATCGCGGGCGGCAAGCTGGCCGCGCCGATCGCCAAGAATGTGATGAAGGCGGTACTGGACGGCGAGCGCGACAAGTGACGCCGGTCACGCCCTGATGTCAATCCCGCACGTCGTCGTACCGGTCCGGTATCAAGAATCGGCCGAGGCCGGGTCCCGTAAGACGTGCCGGGTACCGTATGCGCGAGCAGCACTTCGCCGGTCCCCCACACAGGGTGCGGCCGGGAATGACGGAAGAGGGCTGGAGTAGCTATGGAAGAGCCGCGTCGCCTCGGCGGCCGGTACGAGCTGGGCTCGGTGCTCGGCCGCGGTGGCATGGCGGAGGTCTACCTCGCGCACGACACCCGCCTCGGCCGCACTGTCGCCGTGAAGACGCTCCGGGTGGACCTCGCCCGCGACCCGTCCTTCCAGGCCCGGTTCCGCCGAGAGGCCCAGTCGGCGGCCTCGCTCAACCATCCCGCGATCGTCGCGGTCTACGACACCGGCGAGGACTACGTCGACGGTGTCTCGATCCCGTACATCGTGATGGAGTACGTCGACGGCTCCACTCTGCGTGAGCTTCTGCACTCCGGGAGAAAGCTGCTCCCCGAGCGCTCGATGGAGATGACGGTCGGGATCCTCCAGGCCCTGGAGTACTCGCACCGGAACAACATCGTCCACCGGGACATCAAGCCGGCGAACGTGATGCTCACGCGCAGCGGCCAGGTCAAGGTGATGGACTTCGGCATCGCCCGCGCCATGGGCGACGCCGGTATGACCATGACGCAGACGGCGGCCGTCATCGGTACCGCGCAGTACCTCTCCCCCGAGCAGGCCAAGGGCGAGACCGTCGACGCGCGCAGCGACCTGTACTCCAGCGGCTGTCTGCTGTACGAGCTGCTGACGGTGCGGCCGCCGTTCGTCGGGGACTCCCCGGTGGCCGTGGCCTACCAGCACGTACGGGAAGAGCCGCAGCCGCCGAGCACGTACGATCCCGACATCACCCCGGAGATGGACGCGATCGTCCTGCGGGCCCTGGTCAAGGACCCCGACTACCGCTACCAGTCGGCCGACGAGATGCGCGCCGACATCGAGGCGGCGCTCGAGGGCCAGCCGGTCGCCGCGACCGCCGCGCTGGGCGCGGTCGGCTACGGCTCGAACGACCAGCCCACGACGATGCTGCGGCCGCAGGACTCCGGTCCCGCGACGTCGATGCTGCCCCCGATGCGGGACGACGACGGCGGCTTCGGCTACGACGAGCGGCCCGAGCGCCGACGGGGCGGTCCGGAGAAGAAGCGCAACCTCTCGACGATCCTGCTGGTGGTGGCCGGCGTCCTGGTGCTGATCGGCGCGATCTTCATCGGGAAGGCGATCTTCGGCGGCGATGGCAAGAACTCCGACATGGTCCCGGTGCCAACGCTGACCGGCAAGACCTTGAAGGAGGCCAGCGCCCAGGGGGAGAACGGCGACTTCAAGGTGGCGCAGACCGGCTCCATCTTCTGCGACCAGCCGAAGAACACCGTCTGCCAGCAGACCCCCGAGGACGGCGAGATCAAGCGCTACGGCACGGTCGAGCTGACCATGTCCAAGGGCAAGAAGCCCGCGGAGAAGGTCGAGGTCCCCGACGTCCTCAACGTCCAGTTCGATTCGGCGAAGGCCTCGCTGGACGCCAAGGGCTTCGACGTCGAGAAGACGACCGAGGAGTCCGACCAGACCGCGGGCAAGGTCATCCGCCAGAGCGAGGACGCGGGCAAGAAGGTCGCCCGGGGCACCACGATCACCCTGACCGTCGCCGCGCCGCAGCAGCAGGTCCCCGTCCCCGACGTGACCACCAAGCCGCTGGCTGACGCCGAGACGGCCCTCAAGGCGCAGGGCTTCAAGGTCCAGTCGACGGAAGAGGAGAGCGCCGACGCCCAGGCCGGTACGGTCATCAAGCAGGACCCGGCCGGTGGCGGACAGGCCGCGCCCGGATCGGTCATCAACCTGACCGTCGCCAAGGCCCCGGCCCAGCAGGAGCAGGTCCCGGTGCCCAACCTGGGCGGCCAGAAGCTCAAGGACGCCAAGAAGGCCCTCCAGGACCTCGGGCTCAACGTGGGCAACATCCAGGGCGATCAGGGCGACAACGCGACCGTGGTCGCCAGCAACCCCGGCGCGGGCACCCAGGTGCCCAAGGGCACGTCCGTGAACCTCGTCACGGTCAAGGGCAACGGCGGCGGCGGAGGCGACGACGGCGGAGGCTTCTTCGGCGGCCTCGGCTAGCCCGCCTCACGCACGACAGCACAACCGCACGGGGAAGCCCCCGGCGCCCGGGAGAGGGCGCCGGGGGCTTCCCCGTGGTGCGGGAGGCTTCCCCGTGGTGCGGGAGGCTTCCCCGTGGTGCGGGAAGCTTCCCCGTGGTGCGGGAGGGTTCAGCGCAGTTCCTTGGGGGGCGTACGGTCCGCGTCGACCTTCTCGGTGCGCACCAGCTCGCCCCAGACGATGTAGCGGTACTCCGAGGTGAAGACCGGGGTGCAGGTCGAGAGGGTGACGTAGCGGCCCGCCTTCTTCTTGCCCGACTCCTTCGGGACCGCCTTCAGCACGTCCACGTTGAACTTCGAGGTCTCGGGGAGCGCCGCGTAGACCTTGTAGACGAACCAGGTGTCCCGGGTCTCGAAGACCACCGCGTCGCCGTCGTGGACCTTGTCGATGTTGTGGAACTTGGCGCCGTGCCCGTCCCGGTGGGCGGCCAGCGAGAAGTTGCCCGACTTCGCCCAGGGCATCGCCGACTTGATGGGCTCCGTGTAATACCCGGCGACACCGTCGTTGAGGACCTTGGCCGAGGTGCCCTTCCTGACCAGCACCTCACCGTCGCCCATGGCCGGTACGTGCAGGAAGCCGATGCCGTCCTTGGTGTCGAGTCTGCCCGGCCCCTGCGCGGCCCAGTGCTTGCGCACCTGGTCGCCCTGCTTCTTCGCCTCCCGGTCGGCGAGGACGTTCGTCCACCACAGGGAGTAGGCCACGAAGAGGGCCAGGATCAGCCCCGCGGTGATCAGCAGCTCGCCCAGCACCCCGATGGCCGCCGCGATCCGCCCGCGGCCGGAGCCGCGGGTCGGCTGCGCCTGCGCGGGCGGGGCGGGGTCCCGGCCCTGCCGCTGGTCGTGGTCGGTCCGTGCCACCGCGTGGTACCCCTTTTCTGGATCTTCCCGGTCCTACTCGACCAGTGCGTCCGGCTTCCCCTCACCGCGCGGCCGCTCGTCGACCATCTTGCCCCAGACGATCATCCGATACGTGCTGGTGAACTCGGGGGTGCAGGTCGTCAGCGTGAGGTAGCGGCCCGGCTTGCCGAAGCCGGAACCGGACGGCACCGGGCCGATGACGCCCGTGTTCGAGGGGGACGTCTGCGGCAGGATGCTGGTCATGTCGTAGGTGTAGAACCGGCTCTGCGTCTCGACGACGATCTTGTCGCCGGGCTTGAGGCGGTTGATGTAGCGGAACGGCTCGCCGTGGGTGTTGCGGTGCCCGGCGAGCGCGAAGTTGCCCTTCTTGTCCCACGGCATCGCGGTCTTCAGCTTGCCCTTGGCGTAGTGCCCGACCATGCCGCGGTCGAGGACCTTGTGCTTGTCGATCCCCTCGGCGATCGGGGCCTTCACGTCCAGCTTGGGGATATAGATGATCGCGAATCCCTGACCGGGGGAGAACACCCCCGGATCGCGGTCCGCGCCCTTCGTGTCCCACTGCTTCTGCAGATCGCCCGCCGCGCCGTTCGCCTGCTGGTGCGCCAGGATGTTCGTCCACCACAGCTGGTACGTCACGAAGAGCAGCATCACCACACCGAGGGTGATGAAGACCTCGCCGATCACCCGGCTCGCCACCACGCCCGGGCTGTCCTTGCGCGCCCGGGCGGCGCGCTTGGCCTCCATACGGGTACGGGGCCGCGCCGCCGTCTCCGAAGCGCCTGTGGCCCCGCTGACGCCCGAACCGCCCAGCGCCCGGGCTCCGTGCCGTCCGCCGCGCTTCGCGGCCTCCTGAGCCGCCTTACGGCGGGCCGCACGGCCGCCGGTGAGCGGCGCCGCGTCCCCCGGGGTCCTGCCCGGCGCCCGGTCCGCCGCCCGGTCCGCCGTACGGCCCGGCTCGACCGTGCGCAGCGGCACGGTCCGGTCGTGGACGGGCGCCGTACGGGCGGCCAAGGCCCGCAGCGCCATCGTCTCCTCGTTCCCCGCGGGAGCCTCCGGAGCGACCGGGGAGGCGGGGTCCGGGACGACGGGAGCCAGGACGGCAGTCTCGCCCGCACTCGCGGGGCGGTCGGGGGCGGAGGCACTGCCGGGGCCGCCGGGACTGCCGGGGCCGCCGGGGCCCCCGTCCGTGGACGCCGACCGGGCGCGCCGCCGCCCGGTGGGCGCTGCGGCCGCCCCCTCGGGGTGCTCGCCCTCGACCGCCGGACGGGCGCGGCGGCGGCGCCCGGAGGGCCGCGGCTCGGGGTCCGGTGCGGCGCCCGCGGCGGGTTCCGGGGCGCCCTGGGCCGCGCCCTCGCGCCCCGGGCGCGGTGCGGTCACTCGACGGCCTTGCCGCCGACCGCCCCGACCACCGGGGCGAGCCCCGTCGACCGCTCTATCGCATCCGTGTCGCCGCACTCCACCAGCCAGTTGGCGAGCATGCGGTGACCCCATTCGGTGAGGACGGACTCGGGGTGGAACTGGACACCCTCGACCCGCAGTTCGCGGTGGCGCAGCCCCATGGCGATGCCCGTCTCCGTCCAGGCGGTGATCTCCAACGCGTCGGGAACGGTGCCCCGTTCGACCGCGAGGGAGTGGTAGCGGGTGGCGGTGAAGGGCGACGGCAGCCCGCTGAAGACGCCCGCGCCCTCATGGGTCACCAGCGAGGTCTTGCCGTGCAGCAGCTCCGGGGCGCGGCCGACGACGCCGCCGTAGGCGACGGCCATGGACTGCATCCCCAGGCAGACGCCGAACACCGGCACCCCGGTGTCCGCGCAGTGCCGCACCATGTCGACGCAGACGCCCGCCTTCTCGGGGGTGCCGGGGCCGGGGGAGAGCAGCACGCCGTCGAAGCCGTCCTGGGCGTGCGCGAGGGAGACCTCGTCGTTGCGCACCACCTCGCACTCGGCGCCGAGCTGGTAGAGGTACTGGACGAGGTTGAAGACGAAGCTGTCGTAGTTGTCGACGACCAGGACGCGCGCGCTCATCGGGGACCCGCCATTCCCTGGTCGACCGTCACGTCGTTGAACGGCAGCAGCGGCTCCGCCCACGGGAAGACGTACTGGAAGAGCACGAATACGATCGCCAGCACGAGCGCGAGCGAAATCGCCGCCCGTGCCCATGTGTTACCCGGCAGATGCCGCCAGATCCAGCCGTACATGCCATCCCTACTCACCGATGACGAAGTCGATTGCAGCACCGGAGTGCAGGACCAGAGTAAAGGTCCGGGGGTGGGGCCGGAGGGTCAGCCGGACAAAGCCTTGGGCTTGCCTTGGGCAACCGTTTGAGTCGCGTCGAGATGCGCCCAGGCGATCAGCCGGTGGCTGTGCCCCCACTCGGGCTCACAGGTCGTGAGCGTCAGATAGCGGCCGGGGCCGCGGAAGCCGGAGGCGCGCGGCACCCGGTCGAGCACCCCGACGTCGGTCGGCAGGGTGCGGTAGGGCCGCCCGGTGATGCGGTACGTGTACCAGGTGGTGCCGTCGGACAGCACCACCGCGTCGCCGGGGCGCAGCCGGGGGAAGTCCTTGAAGGGGTCGCCGTAGGTGCGGCGGTGCCCGGCGACGGCGAAGTTTCCCGTGGCGCCGAGGCGGCCGGTGCCCGCGTAGTGCCCGAGCCCCTTGCGCAGGGTGGCGGCGGCGGTGCCCTGGAGGACGGGCTTGGCCCAGTCGGCGCCGAAGCGCGGGATGTACATGATCGCGAAGGATCTGCCGCTCTCGTAGGCGCGGGGGCGGGGCGCGGGCCGCTCGGCCGCGGCGACCGGTCCCGCGGCCCAGCGGTCCTGGAGGTGGTCGATCTCACCGTCCATGGCCTGGTCGGCGCGGACGGAGGTCCAGTACAGGAGGTAGACGACGAAGAGGAGGATCAGGGTCCCGGCGGTGACGCAGACCTCACTGAGCGTCCTGATGACCAGCCGGATCCTCATCGGCCCCCCATCGGCGCGCGGCTACGGGACGGGCTGTGCCTGGTGCAGGTCCACTGTGCCGGAGTAGCCGGGAAGAGTCACCGTGTCGTGCTGGTCGACTTTCCAGCCGAGGCCGTACGCCTCGACGTAGGAACGGTAGTTCTGGATGGTGGGGGAGGCGGTGAGCGCGGTGCTCAGCCGGTCCCTGTCACCCACGGCGGTGATCTTGTAGGGCGGGGAGTAGACCCGGCCCTGGAGGATCAGGGTGTTGCCGACGCAGCGCACGGCGCTGGTGGAGATCAGCCGCTGGTCCATCACCTTGATCCCCTTGGCGCCGCCCTGCCACAGCGCGTTGACCACGGCCTGCAGGTCCTGCTGGTGGATGACGAGGTCGTTGGGCTGCGGGTCGGGCACGCCGGGGATCTTGGGGGTGGCGTTCGGCGGGGCGTCGGTGAGGGTGACGGTGAGCCCGGGGCCGCTGAGCCCCCGGGTGCCCGCGGTCTTCTCCAGCTGCTCCAGCTTGCGCTGCTCGGCCTTGCTGCTGCCGTTGTCGCGGCGGGCGAGGGCGTCGACGTCGGAGCGCATCTTGGCGGCGCCTTCGTCGAGCGTGCCGTTCTTGCGGCTGCGCTCCTGGATGAGATCGGAGAGCCGCAGCATCGATTCGTCGCTGCGGATGTCGGTGCCCTGGGCCGTATTGAAGCTGGTCCAGAAGATGATCCCGGCCAGCGCGAAGACCGCCGCGGTCAGCAGCCGGACGGGCCGGAACCGGGGACGCCGGGACGCCGGGGTGGGGGAGTCAGCGGAATTGCTCAACGTACCCTTACTCCTTACGACGCCGCGGAAGGACTACGCTAACTGACGTGTGGGGGAGGGAAACGGTCCCCTTCACCGTCCCGCCCCGGCGCCGTCCGTACACATCCCCGCGCGGTCACGCAGCGCATCGACAGGAGAGTTCCTCGTGCCGAAGTCACGGATCCGCAAGAAGGACGATTTCACGCCGCCGCCGGCGAAGCAGGCGACCAGCATCAGCCTGTCCAGTGGCCGCCGGTGGGTGGCCCCGCTGATGCTGGCGATGTTCCTGATCGGCCTCGCCTGGATCGTCCTCTTCTACGTGACGACGGGGGACATGCCGGTCAAGTCCCTGGGCAACTGGAACATCGTGGTCGGCTTCGGCTTCATCGCCGCGGGGTTCGTGGTCTCCACTCAGTGGAAGTAGACCCGCTCCGCGGGGTCTGCCGCAGCGCCCGTCCACAGGGTTATCCACAGGCGGGGAAAACTCAGAAGATCTGTGGATAACCTCTGTCGCATTGACGCCGGTGTGACCGGTGGAACGGTCACGTTCGAACGTTCACACCTGCGTCTTCCTGCGAAAACGCAGGTCAGTACGGTAACGCACAGATGTTCTCCACAGGATGCGCAAGATCGACCACGTGCTGTGGACAACTGACCGAACCCACCCCCGTTCGAGCCCCCCTCAGGGGCCGCCCGGGCCGGTGGGCCGGTGGGTGGATGAGCGGGTCAGCCGGTGAGCTGGAGCGTACGGACCCACACCGTCGCGACGATCACGAGCAGCATCACGGCGCAGGCGCCCCGCTGCACCAGGGCGCGCCGCTCCCGCGGCGCGTGCACCATCGCGTACGCCACCACCGTGCCGACCACCAGGCCACCGACATGCGCCTGCCAGGCGATCCCGGACCAGCCGAAGGTGAAGATGAGGTTCAGCACGAGCAGCGCAATGACGGGGCGCATGTCGTAGTTGAGCCGCCGCATCAGGACGGCGGTGGCACCCAGCAGCCCGAAGACCGCGCCGGAGGCGCCGAGCGAGGGCTGGTTCTGCGCGGCGAGCAGATACGACAGCGCGCTGCCGCCGAGCCCCGACAGCAGATAGAGCGTGAGGTAGCGGGCGCGGCCGAGCGCGGCCTCCAGCGGGGCGCCGATCCACCACAGGGACAGCATGTTGAAGGCGATGTGCATCGGCTCCTGGTGCAGGAAGACCGCGGTCAGCAGCCGGTACCACTGCCCCTCGGCGACGCCCACGATGTCGGCCGTGCCCGGGTCGTAGGCCCGGCCCACCAGGTCGAAGGCGTCCACCAGGCGGTCTCCGGTCCCCAGCACCGCCAGCCAGACGGCGATGTTGAGACCGATCAGGATCTTGGTGACGAGGCGCGGATCGGCGCTGTACGCGCCGCCGGCTATGGTGCGCGGCTCGGCCGCGCGCCGCGGGGGCCCGGTGGGCTCGCCGGAGGCGGAGGCGGACGCACCGCCGCGGACACACTCGGGGCAGTGGAACCCGACCGAGGCGCTGATCATGCACTCCGGACAGATCGGGCGCTCACAGCGGGAACAGCTGATGCCGGTCTCCCGCTGCGGGTGCCGATAACAGCAGACCGCCTGGTCCTCCATGGTGTCCCTTCGCCCCCTGTCCGCGGACTTGCGCGCGTTCCCCCCGCCCCGCTTGTTCTCACGGACAAGCGGGGCGCGGAGTTCCCGTGCGGGGTTCAGCCCTCTCGGGTCTCCACGACGACGGACTCGATCACGACGTCCTGGAGCGGCCGGTCGGTGCGCGGGTTGGTCGCGGCACCCCCGATGGCGTCGACGACCTTCTTGCTGGCCTCGTCGACGACCTCGCCGAAGATGCTGTGCTTGCCGGTCAGCCAGGTGGTCGGGGCGAGCGTGATGAAGAACTGCGAGCCGTTGGTGCCCGGGCCGGCGTTGGCCATGGCCAGCAGGTACGGCTTGTTGAAGGCCAGGTCCGGGTGGAACTCGTCACCGAACTCGTAGCCCGGGCCGCCGGTGCCGTTGCCCAGCGGGTCACCGCCCTGGATCATGAAACCGCTGATCACGCGGTGGAACACGGTGCCGTCGTAGAGCTTCTCCGCGGCCTTCTTGCCGGTGGCCGGGTGGGTCCACTCGCGGGTGCCCTCGGCGAGCTCCACGAAGTTCTTCACGGTCTTGGGCGCGTGGTTCGGCAGCAGCCGAACCACGATGTCGCCGTTGTTCGTCTTGAGGGTGGCATACAGCTGCTCGGCCACGATCTACCTTCCATCGTTTTCGCTTCCTTGCCCTGATCCTCGCACGGACCCGAGTGCGACGAGTAGCCGCCGAAGACGCACGCGGCGCGCCATTCCACGCGTTTTCCGGGAGAATCTCCCCTATGACCCGGATGCCGGTTCACGCATGCCGCGTGGGCTGCGAACGGGCATGATCTCCACAAACAGGCATGATCTTTCTTCGGATGGAAACACGAAACTGCGCACATGCAGCTCAGCACTCTGCACCCCGGAGCATCACCACGCCACCGAGGAGGAGGATCCCGTGACCCGCATTGACAGCGTGCGAGCCGCGACCGGCACCGCGAAGGACAGCGTCCTGCACGCCGCGGAGGCGGTGGCGCCCTACGCCGGCACGGCCAAGGACACCGCCACGCAGTACGCGCACGAAGCCCGCGTACGGCTGGCGCCGAAGGTCTCCCACGCCGCACAGCAGGCCCGTTGCGCCGCCGGCGGCCAGTACCACGCGCATGTCGCGCCCCGGCTCAACCAGGCCCGCGGCACCCTGCCGCCCAAGGTCGATGCGGCCGCCGCCCGCGCCGCCAAGCGGACCCGCAAGGCCGCGCGGCAGGCCGCCGACTACACCGGGCCGCGCGTCGAGCACGCGGTGGCCGGAGCGCGCGCGGCCGCCGGACCGGCGCGCGAGGAAGCGGTCACGCGGGCGGGCGCGGCCGTCGCCGCGCTGCGCACCCATGTGACGGCGGCCGACATCGAGAAGCTCAGCCGCAAGCGCCGCCGCCGGGCCCGCATGGGCCGCGTCGCCAAGCGGGCCGCCTTCATCGGCCTGGTGGGCGCCGGTGTCTTCGCCGCCTGGAAGTGGTGGGACCGGCAGGCCAACCCCGACTGGCTGGTCGAGCCCCCGGCGGCGACCGAGGTGGGCGACCGCGAGCGGCTGTCCGCGGTGGACGGCAGCGACACCCTCGACCCCGAGGTGCAGGCCAAGCAGGCGGAGGCCGAAGCCGGGAAGGACGACGACCAGCGCTGACGCCTCGTCGTCGCACCCGGCCGGGGACCGAATCCGGCCAAGAGGCGGGCCGAGGGGCGGCGGACCGCGGGGTCTGTCCGCCCCTCGGCCCGTTCTCCGGCGCCTGCCCGGCGGCTACTCCTTCGCTTCCCGTTCGCTGTAGCGGCGCCGCTCCAGGAAGAACTCGGTGAAGACGGAGACCTTGGCCCGCAGCGCCCAGGGGTCGATCGGCTTGGCCATGTAGTCCACCGCCCCCGCCGCGTAACCGCGCGAGGAGTGCTCCGGATCGGCACCCATCGCGGTGAGAAAGATGATCGGCACGTCCCGGTTGCGCGGGCGCCGCTTGATGTGGGCTGCCGTCTCGTAGCCGTCCATCTCGGGCATCTGCACATCGAGCAGGATCACCGCGAAGTCGTCGTGGTCCAGCAGCGCCTTCAGCGCCTCCTGCCCGGAGGTCGCGGTCACCAGCTCCTGGTCGAGGGTGGCCAGCACCGCCTCCATGGCCAGCAGGTTGTTCTGCTGGTCGTCGACCACCAGGATCTTGGGCCGCGGCCCGGCGCACGGCCCGGGCACGAACGACCGGGCGGGAACGCCGGGCTCCTCCTCTTGGCGCGGAACCGCCGCCGTCCGCTGCGACTCCACCATCGCCAGCTGCCGCTCCAGCATCTGGCAGCGGTCCTCCGCCAGCCGTCCCCGCCGCCGCTCGTCCTCCAGTTCCTCGGTGAGCCGGTGCACCTCCTGCCGCAGCAGGTCGCGCTCCTTCACCAGCTCCTGGTGATCCGGGAAGGTCATCTCCAGGGCGTCGGCGCGCGCCCGCTCCGCGGCCCAGGCCGCCTCGGTCTGGCTCAGCCGCACCTCCAGGTCGGCGATGCGGTGCCGGCGGTCGAGCAGCGCCTCGCCCAGCGCGTCCTCCTTCACGCTGGAGCTCCGCGCCTCCCGGTCGGCGTCGGCCAGCTGGGTCTGCAGGATCTCCAGCGCGTGCCCCGGGGATCCGCTCGTGCGCACCGCGGACCGGTGCAGGTCCCGCACCACCTCGATGGCGGCCGGGGTGGCCGCTGAGCCCCGGCACGCCGCGAGATCCGCCAGCAGTTCCACCACGAACTCCCACGACGGGACTCTCGTACCGCTCAGATAGCGCGAGACCGTGCTCGGGTCCCGGAACCTGCGTGCGGCGTACCGGCGCACCGAGACCCCCAGCCCGTCGAAGAGCTTCCTCAGCTCCACGGCGAACGCCCGGCACTCCTCCGGCAGGTTCTCCCCCAGCGGATGCAGCTCACCCATTATGTCCCCCTGTGCGGCGACTCACGCCGATCAGACGATTCCCGGGCAGCTTGCCCGACTTGTGAAACAGAGTGGGGCATCGGGGAGGTGTTGCGCGGGCCAATCCCAGGAGCGGCAACACCACTTCGCTCGCACTGTGCTCAGGACATGACTGTCCTCCCGGTTGACTGCTCCCGCTCAGGGAACTAGTTTCCTTACGGGAAACGTGTTCCGTTGAAGCATGTACGGCAGGTCCCAGCTCCAGGAGGTACCCCCATGTCCGACCGTTCGACCTCGGCCGCCGAGGCCGCCCGCGCGCTCCGGGACGTCGAGCAGCGCCGTGACCAGGCCCGCACCTCGGAGCGGGAATCCCGTTGGGTCAGCGTCGTGTTCGCCGTGGCGCTCTTCGCCGAGCTGGCGGCACCCGACTTCTTCGGCGAGGGCGTGCGCATCGGGATCTCCTGGGCGGTCACCGCGCTCGTCGTGGCGTACGCGGTCATGCTGCGGACTCCGCAAGGCGGCGCCCTGCTCGGCCGGCCCACCCATGTACGCAAACGCGAACTCTCCTCGCGTTTCGTGGTGTCGGCCCGGCTGGCGATCGTCGCCGTGGTGCTGATCGGCTTTATCGGCGCGCGCTTCCTGGCCGACGGACTGTTCCCGTACGCGGGGACGGTCCTGGGCGCGGTGCTCGGCGGCACCCTGATCGTCTTCGGCCGCGGTCTGCAGCAGGCGCTGAACTCCCTCGCCGTGCGCGGCCACGGCACCGGTGCGGACGGTAACGCCCATGGATCCCGCTGACTTCGACGCCGCGCTGCTCGACCCGACGCGGCTGTCGATCGTGTCGCTGCTGGCGGGCGTCAACTGGGCCGAGTTCGGGTGGGTGCGCGAGACGGTGGGCATGTCCGCCTCGGCCCTCTCCAAGCAGGTCTCCACGCTCGAAGCCCGCGGCTACGTCGAGGTGAAGAAGGGCTACGTGGGCAAGCGCCCCCGTACCTGGATCAGTCTCAGCCGCACCGGACGGGACGCCCTCGAACAGCATGTGGCGGCGCTGCACCGGATCGTCGAGGAATCCCAGCTGGCCGCGGCGCGGCATGAGGAGCAGGAGTCGTAGGCGGCGCCGGACACCGGTCCCGCCCGGCAGGCGAGGACGACCGCCCGGTCCACGCGAGAAATCCGGCCATATCCGCGAATCACCCGCGCGCGGACGGCTCATGTGCCTCCCGCGGGGACGCCGCGGGCGGATCCGGGCGCACGAAAAGAGGTCTTCTGACCTGCATTTTTGCAGGTCAGAAGACCTCTCATAGAGTGGAGCCTAGGAGAGTCGAACTCCTGACATCCGCCATGCAAAGACGGCGCTCTACCAACTGAGCTAAGGCCCCTTCGCCGATCAGGATACCCGGTACCGGCGGCCTTTCCCGACCGGGTATCGCTCGCGGGTATCGCTCTCCGTAGGATGCCACGCAAGATTCGCGGCAGCGAAGCGAAGGGGAGAGCGAGATGGACGCAACACAGCAGGATGCCACCGCGCGCGCACGGGAGCTGCAGCGCAGTTGGTACGGGGAACCGCTGGGGGCGCTCTTTCGCCGTCTCATCGACGACCTCGGTCTCAACCAGGCGCGCCTGGCGGCCATCCTCGGGCTCTCCGCGCCCATGCTGTCCCAGCTCATGAGCGGCCAGCGCGCCAAGATCGGCAATCCGGCGGTGGTCCAGCGGGTGCAGGCGCTCCAGGAACTCTCCAGTCAGGCGGCGGACGGACGGGTGAGCGCCGCCGAGGCCGCGGAGCGCATGGAGGAGATCAAGAAGACCGCCGGCGGGTCGGTCCTCAACTCCACCCAGACCGCGGCCAGCACAGGAGCCCCGACCGTGCGGCGCGTGGTCCGCGAAATCCAGTCGCTGCTGCGGTCCGTGGCCGCCGCCGGGGACATCATCGATGCGGCGGATTCCCTCGCCCCCACCCACCCCGAGCTGGCAGAGTTCCTCCGTGTGTACGGCGCCGGGCGGACCGCCGAGGCGGTCGCGCACTACGAGGCGCACCAGAGCTGACGGGCTGATGGACTGCTGACGAGTCGATGACGGGGCGGGCACGGCGCGATGGGTGAGATCTTCGCGGGCCGGTACGAACTGGTGGACCCGATCGGGCGCGGGGGCGTGGGCGCCGTGTGGCGGGTCTGGGACCATCGCCGCCGCCGTTACGTCGCGGCGAAGGTGCTGCAGCAACGCGACGCGCATACGCTGCTGCGCTTCGTACGGGAGCAGGCCCTGCGGATCGACCACCCCCATGTACTGGCACCGGCGAGCTGGGCGGCGGACGACGACAAGGTGCTGTTCACCATGGACCTGGTGGCCGGCGGCTCGTTCGCACACCTCATCGGCGACTACGGCCCCCTCCCATCCCGCTATGTGTGCACCCTGCTGGACCAGTTGCTCGCCGGGCTGGCCGCCGTCCACGCGGAGGGCGTGGTCCACCGGGACATCAAGCCCGCGAACATCCTGCTGGAGTCCACCGGAACGGGGCGGCCCCATGTCCGGCTGGGTGACTTCGGCATCGCGCTCACCAAAGGCGAACCCCGCCTCACCGAGGCCAACTATGTGATGGGCACCCCCGGCTACTTCGCGCCCGAGCAGATGATGGGCGAGGAGCCGGACTTCCCGGCCGACCTGTTCGCGGTCGGCCTGGTGACGCTGTATCTGCTCCGTGGGCACAAGCCCGACGGGGAAGCGATCGTGAAGCTGTTCGGCGAGCACGGCGTGCCGCACGCTCCCGAAGGCGTGCCCGAGCCGCTGTGGCAGGTGATCGCCGGGCTGCTGCAGCCGGACCCTGAGGACCGGTTCCGCTCCGCCACGGGGGCGCGCAAGGCGCTCGTATCGGCGGTCGAGATGCTGCCCGAGGGCGATTTCGACGACGAGGCGATCGAGGTCTTCGACCATCTCGGGCCGCTGCCGACCGGATTCGGACCGAACGGTCCCGCCCGGCCGCGGCGCCGTCATGCGAAGGCCGACCCACCCGCGGACAGCGGAACGGTGCCGCACCCCTCGCCGCCCGCCGCCGGACCCGCCGAGCCCGGCCAATCCGCCGAACCAGCTGCCCAGGCGCCTTCGACCGGGCAGCAGCCTTCGACCGGGCAGCCCGCCCGGCCGTCGATGTCGGACACCGGCAGCTTCACCCTCCCGCCGCCGCAGCCGCGGACGCCGCACCCGGGAACAGCGCATCCCGGGACGCCGCACCCCCAGCCCCCGCAGCCGCACACGCCGCCCCCGCAGATATCGGCTCCCCGGACGCCACCTCCACACACCCCAGCGCCCCAGCAACCGCCGACACCGCACCCTCAGCCCCCGCAGCAGCCGCCGACCCCGTCGACCGCGGCCCCGCTCCCGCAGGCGCCTCAGCCGCCCGCACACCAGCCACAGGGCCCACAGCCCGGACAGCCGGGCCCATCGCCCCGGCCCGCGCACCTTCATACGCCCGCCCCCACTCCCACGCCCGCCGCCGCGCCCCTGCCGACGCCGCGTGACTACCCCCTCACCAGTGCATACACCGCTCGGCAGCCTCAGGTTCCCGCTGCCGCCGCCCGACGGCGGGGCCCGTCCCGCAAGGCGGTGGTCTCGATCCTGATCGTCGCGGTGCTGTGCTTCGCCGTGGGGGCGTGGGCGCTGGTCGCCGCGGGCTGAACCAGCGGTCCGAACCCGCGGCCCGAACCAGCGGCCCGAACCAGCGGCCCGACCCCGCGGGCCGAAGCCGCGGGCGCGACTACCAGGCGGGCGGCGGCCCGTACCGGTGCTGTCCGGTCGTCGGATCCGCCATGTCCGGCCCATCGCCCAGCCCCTCCGCCGCGGCGCGGCGCCGGGCTGTCAGGATCCATACGCCCAGCCCGATCAGCAGGAGCGAGCCCGTCCCGAAGCCCGTGTAGGCCACCGCCTGGAGCGTGGCGCGATCCTCGCCCTCCGGTCGGCCCATGGAGTCGGGCTGGAGCGGCGAGGCCGCCTTACGGGCCTCCTGCTTCTCGGCGTCCGTGAGCCCGAAGCCCGCCTTGACCGCGTTCCCGTCGTAGGCCGGGCCGCCGCGCGCCGTGCCCGCGACCCGTAGCCGCAGCGTCACCGGAACCGTCCGGTCCAAGTGGGGTTCCACATTCGGGGGACTGAGCGTGACCGCCAGGTAGTACCCGCCGGTGAGGCTCATGGCGCGCACCGAGTAGTCGGCCTTCGCGTACCGGTTCCCGTACGCGGCCGGGGCGGTGCTGACCTCGGTCTGCGGCCGCTCGCCGTCCTGGGCCAGGGCGGTGCCCCGCTTCGCCAGCCCCCGCGCCGGGTTGTAGGCGCGCATGGCGATCGCCTGGTTGAGCAGACTGGTGCTCTTGTCCGCTCCGTCGGCGGGGAGTTCGGCGACGGCGGATATCTGCTGCCCCCAGTCGACCGGCACCCGGTAGAAGTGCGTCTCCCCCGGTTCGAAGTCGTCCTGCCACACCCCCGTGGACACCAGCGGCGCGTCGGAGAATCCCCGCCCGCCCTGCCGGGGCCTGGCGCCGCCGGACGGCGGCTGGGGCGGCTCGGCGTGCCAACTGCCCTCCGGAGCCTGGCCCGTGGAACCGCCCTTCACCGGCGGCTCCACCATCAGCCGCAGCTCCAGCGGCCAGCTGTCGGGGTCCGCGGAACCGGCCTGGCGCTCCACGGTGACCAGATACCGGCCCGCCGTGCGGCAGGACGCCACCGAGCCCGAGCCGGTCTGACGGGTGACGTAGTCGGCGAGGGGATAGGCGACCCCCTTCGTCTCGATCCGCCGGGGGACGGTGTCGCAGACACCGCCCGCGGGGTTCTTCAGCGTCACCGTGACGCCGTCGCGGTACGAGACGACACCCGCGCCCGGCCGGGGCGCGGCGACCGCCGAGACGTAGGCGGCGGACTTCGCGTCGAGGTCGACGCCGTAGAACCGCTTCTCGCCGGGCCCCAGGCTGTCCGCGTACGTCCGGCCGGATCTCAGGGACGGGGCGTCAGCGCCGCTCCCGGCGCCCTGCACCGGGGTGCCCCGGACCCGGTACTCCCGGGCCCCCGTGGGGCTTTCGGCGGCCGCGACCGGGATCTGCGCCGCCATCGCCGCCACGGCGCACAGCGCCGCCACCGCGGTGAGACCGGCCCTGTCCCTGCTGCGGTGTTTCATCGCGTCCCCCCTCGTCGTACCGGTCGTCATACCAGCCGACCAGCACGTCACATTTGCTTATGCAAGCGATTTCTTTGCGAGAGTAAAGACGAGGGCCCCGACCGCTGCAGCGATCGGGGCCCTCGTAATGGGACTGTGGGGGTCACACACCCGAACCTGCGGGCACGGAGTCGGTCGCCTCCGTCCACAGATCCTGCTCGGCGCGATCCGCCTGGATCTGGCGGTACACGAGGAGCCCGCCGATGGCGGCCAGTGCGACCAGGAGAAGCTTCTTCACCGCGCTACCTCGTCTCTTTCTTGACGTAGGGGACCTCTGGCGCCCGATGATACACACCGACCGATACCGTTCGGTGACCTATGCCGGGCTTCGGTCGGGCGGTATCCGGTCATCAACTCCCCGGGCACCCAAATGAATCAGCCTGGACGGAGAATCTCCGTCCAGGCTGATCATGCCGGTGGGGCTAACAGGACTTGAACCTGTGGCCTCTTCCTTATCAGGGAAGCGCTCTAACCGTCTGAGCTATAGCCCCGCGCTGCACCGAAAGATTAGCGCACCACCGGCCCAGTCCCAAAATCGGTAACCGCGGCCGTACCCGCTCGGCTACTCGTCCTCGGCGAGCGTCAGCTCCACGCCGCCCACGAAGCCCGCCGACAGGTTGTAGATGAACGCGCCCAGCGTGGCCAGCGCCGTCGCCAACACCACGTTGATCACGGCGATCACCGAGGTGAACGTCATGACGCGGGGAAGCGACAGGAACGACTGCAGATCGAAGCCGCTGCCCTGCTGCCCCTCGGTCGCCTCGCTGAGGGTGCCGCCCACCGCGCTGAAGACGCCCATGGCGTCCATGACCATCCACAGCACCGACGCCGCGACCACCGTGCAGATCCCGAGCGCGATCGCGAGCAGAAAGCTGACCTTCATGACCGACCACGGGTCGAGCTTCGCGACCCGCAGCCGCGCCTTGCGCGTACGCGGCGCCGGGCGCGCGGCAGGCGCACCGCCGCCGGTGCCGGTGCCCGGGCGGCGCGCCGCCGCCCCGTGGGGCTGCTGTCCGGGCACGGCGGGCTGTACGGCGGTCCCGCGCCCGGCCGTGGCCGCACCGCCGCCGGGCGGCGGTGCGTAGGCCTGCGGCGGGTGGTACGGCCGCTCGGCCTGCGGCTGGGCGGCCCGCTCACTGGGCAGCGGGCTCGACGCCTGCCGCTCGGGCTGCGGCTCGGGCTGGGGATCCGACGCGGGCACGGGACGCAGCTTCCGGGTGTCCGTCACCGTGCCCCCGTGGGAGTCGGCTCCGCCCTGGGAGTCGGCGGCAGGGCCACGGGCGTCCTTCGCAGCGGACGCACCGCCCCCGGAGGGCGGGGTCTTCGACCCCGGACGCCCTTCGGATCCCGTGCCGCCACCCGCTCCGCCCGTGGCTCCACTCACGACTTACTCCTCGGTCGTCTCATCGGCCGGGGACGGCGTGCCCCCGGCCACCTCGGACGCGGCCCCCTCGGCTGCCTCGATCGCGGTCTCGATGACGTCCTCGACCTCTTCAGCCTCACGACCGGCCTCGGCGTTCCGGGCGATGCCGACGACGGCATCGCGCTTGCCCAGGTTGATCAGTTGGACGCCCATGGTGTCACGGCCCGTCTCCCTGACCTCGCTGACCCGTGTACGGATCACACCGCCGCCGAGCGTGATGGCGAGGATCTCGTCGCTCTCCTCGACCACCAGCGCCCCGACCAGCGAACCCCGGTCCTCCACGATCTTGGCGGCCTTGATTCCGAGGCCGCCGCGACCCTGGACGCGGTACTCGTCGACGTTCGAACGCTTCGCGTACCCACCGTCGGTGGCGGTGAACACGAACGTACCGGGCCGGACGACATTCATCGAGAGCAGCTCGTCGTCCTCGCGGAAGCTCATGCCCTTCACGCCCGAGGTCGCGCGCCCCATCGGCCGCAGCGAATCGTCGGTCGCCGTGAACCGGATCGACTGCGCCTTCTTGCTGATGAGCAGCAGATCGTCCGCGGCGGAGACCAGCTCGGCGCCGATCAGTTCGTCCTCGCGGCCGTCGTCCATCTCCCGGAGGTTGATGGCGATCACGCCGCCGGAGCGCGGCGAATCGTAATCCTTCAGTGGCGTCTTCTTCACCAGACCCGACTTGGTGGCCAGCACCAGATACGGCACCGCCTCATAGTCGCGGATCGCCAGGATCCGGGCGATCTGCTCGTCCGGCTGGAACGCCAGCAGGTTCGCGACGTGCTGGCCGCGCGCCTCCCGGCCCGCGTCCGGGAGTTCGTACGCCTTGGCCCGGTAGACCCGGCCCTTGTTGGTGAAGAACAGCAGCCAGTGGTGGGTGGTCGAGACGAAGAAGTGGTCGACGATGTCGTCCTGCTTCAGCTTCGTCCCGCGCACGCCCTTGCCGCCGCGCTTCTGCGAGCGGTAGTCCTCGGTCTTGGTGCGCTTCAGATAGCCGCCGCGGGTGATCGTGACGACGATGTCCTCCTCGGCGATCAGGTCCTCGATGGACATGTCGCCGTCGAAGGGGACCAGCTTGGAGCGCCGGTCGTCGCCGAACTTCTCGACGAGCGCGGTCAGCTCCTCGCTGATGATCTGCCGCTGCCGCTCGGGCGAGGCGAGGATCGCGTTGTACTCGTTGATCTTCGACTGCAGCTCGTCGTGCTCCTGGATGATCTTCTGACGCTCCAGGGCGGCCAGCCGCCGCAGCTGCATCTCCAGGATCGCGTTCGCCTGGATCTCGTCGATCTCCAGCAGCCCCATCAGGCCGCCGCGCGCGGTGTCGACCGTGTCGCTGCGCCGGATCAGCGCGATGACGTCGTCGATCGCGTCCAGCGCCTTGAGCAGGCCGCGCAGGATGTGCGCCCGCTCCTCGGCCTTGCGCAGCCGGAAGCGGGTCCGCCGGACGATGACCTCGACCTGGTGGGTGACCCAGTGGCGGATGAACGCGTCCAGCGACAGGGTCCGCGGCACGCCGTCGACCAGCGCCAGCATGTTGGCGCCGAAGTTCGTCTGCAGATCGGTGTGCTTGTAGAGGTTGTTGAGGACGACCTTGGCGACCGAGTCCCGCTTGAGCACGATGACCAGGCGCTGGCCGGTCCGCGACGAGGTCTCGTCGCGGACGTCCGCGATGCCGCCGACCCTGCCGTCCTTCACCAGGTCGGCGATCTTCTGCGCCAGGTTGTCCGGGTTGACCTGGTACGGCAGCTCGGTGACCACCAGGCACTGGCGGCCCTGGATCTCCTCGACCTCGACGACCGCGCGCATCGTGATCGAGCCACGGCCGGTGCGGTACGCCTCCTCGATGCCCTTGCGGCCCACGACCAGCGCGCCGGTCGGGAAGTCCGGGCCCTTGATCCGGTCGATCAGGGCGTCGAGCAGCTCCTCCGAGGTCGCCTCCGGGTTCGCCAGGAACCACTGGGCCCCCTCGGCGACCTCGCGCAGATTGTGCGGCGGGATGTTGGTGGCCATGCCCACCGCGATCCCCGCCGAGCCGTTGACCAGCAGGTTCGGGAAGCGGGCCGGGAGAACCGTCGGCTCCTGGTTACGGCCGTCGTAGTTGTCCTGGAAGTCGACGGTCTCCTCGTCGATGTCCCGGAGCATCTCCATGGCCAGCGGGGCCATCTTGCACTCGGTGTACCGCATGGCCGCCGCCGGGTCGTTGCCCGGGGAGCCGAAGTTGCCGTTGGAGTCGACCAGCGGCATGCGCATGGACCACGACTGGGCCAGCCGCACGAGGGCGTCGTAGATGGACGAGTCACCGTGCGGGTGGTACGTGCCCATCACGTCGCCGACGACGCGGGCGCATTTGTAGAACCCCTTCTCGGGGCGGTATCCGCCGTCGTACATCGCGTACAGCACGCGCCGGTGCACCGGCTTGAGGCCGTCCCGGACGTCGGGCAGCGCACGGCTCACGATGACGCTCATCGCGTAGTCGAGATACGAGCGCTGCATCTCGGTCTCGAGGCCGACCGCCTCGATGCGCATGGCGGCGCCGTCGGCGAGTTCGTCGGGCGTGGTGGGGTTGTTCTCGTCGGCCATTGCTGGTCAAGTCCTTCTGTCGTCTACGGCTGCGGGTGGCCGACTCAGATGTCGAGGAAGCGGACATCCTTGGCGTTGCGCTGGATGAACGAGCGCCGCGCCTCGACGTCCTCGCCCATCAGGACCGAGAACAGGTCGTCGGCCTGCGCCGCGTCGTCCAGCGTCACCTGGCCGAGGACCCGGCTGTCGAGGTCCATGGTGGTCACGCGCAGCTCCTCGGCGTTCATCTCGCCAAGACCCTTGAAGCGCTGCACCGAGTCGTCCTTGATGCGCTTGCCCTGCTCTCGGCCGGCCTGGATCAGGGCGTCCCGCTCCCGGTCCGAGTACGCGTACTCGAAGTCGTCCCGGCCCCACTTGATCTTGTAGAGCGGCGGGCGGGAGAGGAAGACGTGCCCGGCCTCGACCAGCGGACGCATGAAGCGGAAGAGGAACGTCAGCAGCAGGGTGTTGATGTGCTGGCCGTCGACATCGGCGTCCGCCATAAGAATGATCTTGTGATAGCGGAGCTTGGCGATGTCGAAGTCCTCGTGCACACCGGTGCCGAAGGCCGAGATCAGCGCCTGGACCTCGTTGTTCTGCAGGATCTTGTCGACCCGTGCCTTCTCGACATTGAGGATCTTGCCCCGGATCGGAAGGATCGCCTGGTACTGCGGGTCGCGGCCGGACTTGGCCGAGCCACCGGCGGAGTCACCCTCGACGATGAAGATCTCGCACTTCGCCGGGTCGTTGGACTGGCAGTCGCTCAGCTTGCCCGGCAGCGACGCGGTCTCCAGCAGCCCCTTGCGGCGGGTCAGGTCGCGCGCCTTGCGGGCCGCCACCCGGGCCGTGGCCGCCTGGATCCCCTTGCGGATGATGTCCGCCGCCTCGTTGGGGTTCCGGTCCAGCCAGTCGGTCAGGTGCTCGTTGACGATCTTCTGGACGAAGGTCTTCGCCTCGGTGTTGCCCAGCTTCGTCTTCGTCTGGCCCTCGAACTGCGGCTCGCCCAGCTTGACCGAGATGATCGCGGTCAGGCCCTCGCGGATGTCCTCACCGGTGAGGTTGTCGTCCTTCTCGCGGAGCAGCTTCTTGTCGCGCGCGTACTTGTTGATCAGGTACGTCAGCGCGGCCCGGAAGCCCTCCTCATGAGTGCCGCCCTCATGGGTGTGGATGGTGTTCGCGAAGCTGTAGACGCCCTCGGAGTACTGGGTGTTCCACTGCATCGCGATCTCGAGGGAGAGCAACCGCTCCTTGTCCTCGGCCTCGAAGCCGATCACCGTGGGGTGGACCAGCTCGCCCTTGCGGGAGTTGAGGTACGTGACGAAGTCGACGATGCCGCCCTCGTAGTGGTACTTCACGGAGAGCGGCTTGCCCTCCTCGTCCACATGGGCCTCGCGCTCGTCCTTCAGCGAGATCGACAGCCCCTTGTTCAGGAACGCCATCTCCTGGAAGCGCCGGGACAGCGTCTCGAACGAGTACTCGGTGGTCTCGAAGATGTCCCCGTCGGCCCAGAAGGTGACCGTCGTACCGGTCTCCTCCGTGGCCTCGTTCCGGGCCAGGGGCGCGGTCGGCACGCCGGTCTTGTAGTCCTGGGTCCAGCGGTAGCCGTCCGTCTTGACCTCGACCGAGACCTTCGAGGACAGCGCGTTGACGACGGACACACCGACGCCGTGCAGACCACCGGAGACCGCGTAGCCGCCGCCGCCGAACTTGCCGCCCGCGTGCAGCACGGTCAGCACGACCTCGACCGCCGGCTTGCCCTCGGACGGAATGATGCCGACCGGGATACCGCGGCCGTTGTCGATGACGCGAACCCCGCCGTCGGGGAGGATCGTGACGTCGATGGTGTCCGCGTGACCGGCCATGGCCTCGTCGACGGAGTTGTCGACGACCTCTTGGACCAGGTGGTGCAGGCCGCGCTCACCGGTGGAACCGATGTACATACCGGGTCGCTTGCGGACCGCGTCCAGCCCCTCCAGGACAGTGATCGCACTGGCGTCGTACGACGGCGGAGCCAGGGCCTCGCCGCCGGGGATGGACGTGATGTTTTCGATGGGGTTGCCGGAATCGGCCACGAAGCGCCCTTTCTGGCACAGCACATGCCGTCTCCGGGCAGGCAGGAGCGGCTGCGTCGTTCAACATGTGTCCGCAAGCGCTCGGTGCGCCAGCGGCGACGGTGTACTCGCCCAGTCTACCGGTAGCGCCGACAAGAATGGGGGCTTGCTGGCGCCTGAGTCCGCATGTGCCGCCCTGAACCGGTCGCCAGCGACTCCCCATATGCGGGGACGGGCTCCAAGAGGCTCACACCGCCACTCAGCGCTTCGAGCTGTCAACCACCGGCTACCGTGACCGGGGTCTCAGCCGTCACCCTCTGCTCAGGCGTCCATACGGGCCCCGGGAGGCGCTGAGTACGGGGCCGGGGCGGGGTCCCGACGGGCCCGGCGGACGGCGCGTGGACGGCCCGGTCAGCCGTAGGTGTCCCCCGGGCCGGTGCTGCCGGGGGAGCGCAGCGGGCCATAGCGCCGGGGCGGTCCGCCTGGGCCCAGCACCTTGATCAACCGCACCGTGCCCTGCCCGAGGTCGGCGTTGAGCCGGGCCACCAGCTGCGGTGCGAGCAGCCGCAGCTGGGTCGCCCACGCCGTGGAGTCGCAGCGCACGGTCAGCACCCGGGCGTCCTCGTCGTACCGCTGCGGCTCGCAGTGCTGGGCGACCTCCGGCCCCACCATCTGGGGCCAGCGGCCCATCACCCCGCCGACCGCCGCCGGTGCCTCCCAGCCCCGCTCGGTGATCAGCCGGTTGATCGCCGCCCCCAGCGGGAGCGGATCGCGTCCATCGGCGCGCGCGCCGGAGCGCAAGCCCCCTCGACGCGCCTGCTTCTTCTGCTGGGCGGCCGCTCCGCGGGCCCGCGCCTGCTCCTTGGCGGCGCGCAGCGCGACACGCGCCAGATCGACGCCCGAGGGCTCGGGGGTCTTCGCGGGCTCGTCCGTCATACCCGTCGCACCTCCCCCTCGGCCACCGCGTAACGCACGCCCGCCAGCACCTCCGGGACGTCCTCCTCCACGGCCGCCGTGACCAGCACCTGCTCGCCGGGGGCGACCAGTTCGGCCAGCCGCTCCCGGCGCCGGGAGTCCAGTTCGGCGAAGACGTCGTCCAGCACCAGCACCGGTTCGGCGCCCTCCGCCCTCAGGAGGTCGTACGAGGCCAGCCGCAGCGCGAGCGCGTACGACCAGGACTCGCCATGGCTCGCGTAGCCCTTGGCCGGGAGCTGCCCGAGCTTGAGGACGAGGTCGTCGCGATGCGGTCCCACCAGCGTGACTCCGCGCTCGATCTCCTGTTTGCGCGCGTCGGCCAAGGCCGCGATCAGCCGCTCGTACAGCTCCTCGCGGCTGCCGGCCGCGGTCAGGTCCTCACCGGCCGAGCCGCGGTACTCCAGCAGGACCGGGCCGCCGCCCGGGGCCAGTCGCTCGTACGCCTTGTCGGCGAGCGGCTGCAGCACGGAGATCAGGTCGAAGCGCTGGGCGAGCAGCTCGGCGCCGGTCCGGGCCAGGTGCTGGTCCCAGACGTCGAGGGTGGACAGCGCCGCGTCGCCACTGCCACTGCCGCCGCGTGAGCCGTGCCGACGGGCCAACGCGGCGGTCTTCAGCAGGCTGTTGCGCTGCTTCAGCACCCGGTCGTAGTCCGAGCGGACCCCGGCCATGCGCGGCGCACGGGCGGTGATCAGCTCGTCGAGGAAGCGGCGGCGCTCACCGGGGTCGCCCTTGACCAGGGCCAGATCCTCGGGCGCGAACAGCACCGTGCGCAGGATGCCGAGCACATCGCGGGGTCTGACCTGCGAGGACCGGTTGATGCGGGCGCGGTTGGCCTTGCCGGGGTTCAGCTCCAGCTCGACCAGCTGCTGCCGGTCCCCCTGGACCACCGCGGCCCGGACGACGGCCCGCTCGGCCCCCATGCGCACCAGCGGGGCGTCCGAGGAGACGCGATGGCTGCCGAGGGTGGCGAGATAGCCGACGGCCTCGACCAGATTGGTCTTGCCCTGGCCGTTGGGCCCGACGAAGGCGGTGACGCCCGGGCCCAGGGCGACCTCGGCCCGGGTGTACGAGCGGAAGTCCGCGAGCGACAGATGCGTGACGTGCATAGTGGGCTGCGCCGACCTCCCCCGGCAGTACTACACCCTTGAGGTGCTGCTTACTTGGTGCTCTCGACCGAGTGACCACCGAACTGATTGCGCAGCGCGGCGACCATCTTCATCTGCGGGGAGTCGTCCTGACGCGAGGCGAAGCGGGCGAACAGCGACGCCGTGATCGCGGGCAGCGGCACCGCGTTGTCGATCGCGGCCTCCACGGTCCAGCGGCCCTCGCCCGAGTCCTCGGCGTACCCGCGCAGCTTGCCCAGGTGCTCGTCCTCGTCCAGGGCGCGGACGGCCAGGTCCAGCAGCCAGGAGCGGATGACAGTGCCCTCCTGCCACGAGCGGAACACCTCGCGGACGTCGGTGACCGAGTCCACGGCCTCCAGCAGCTCCCAGCCCTCGGCGTACGCCTGCATCATCGCGTACTCGATGCCGTTGTGGACCATCTTGGCGAAGTGGCCCGCGCCGACCTTGCCCGCGTGGACGGCTCCGGCGCTGCCCTCGGGCTTGAGAGAGTCGAAGATCGGCTGCACCTGGGCGACATGCTCGGCCGCACCGCCGTACATCAGCGCGTAGCCGTTCTCCAGGCCCCAGACTCCGCCGGAGACACCGCAGTCGACAAAGCCGATGCCCTTGGTGTTCAGCTGCTCGGCGTGCTTCTCGTCGTCCGTCCAGCGGGAGTTGCCGCCGTCCACGACGATGTCGCCGGGCGACAGGAGTGCGGCCAGCTCGTCAATGGTGGTCTGGGTCGCGACACCGGCCGGCACCATGATCCACACCACGCGCGGACCCTTGAGCTTGCTCACCAGCTCGCCGAGGCTGTGAACATCGGCGACGTCCGGGTTGCGGTCGTATCCGATGACGGTGTGGCCTGCGCGGCGAATACGCTCGCGCATGTTGCCGCCCATCTTGCCGAGGCCGACGAGACCGAGCTCCATCAGTGATCCTTATGCCGTAGTCAGTGCGGTTCGTACCTGGGACCGAGCCTACGCCCGCGGGTGTCCGCACAGATGTTGGCTACACCCGCTCATCCGTTCGGCCCTCGGCTGCTCAACCGCTCAGCCGGACCGGCATGATCAGGTACTTGTACGCCTCGTCCGCCTCGGCATCCATCGCGGGCTTGCCACTGAGCAGGGCGGGCTTCGTCGACGTGGTGAACGACAGCTGGGCGACCGGAGAGTCGATCGCGCTGAGCCCGTCGAGCAGGAACGTCGGGTTGAAGGCGATGGAGATGTCGTCGCCGTCGAGCTGCGAGTCGACGCGCTCCACAGCCTGTGCGTCGTCGCTGGAACCGGCCTCCAGGATCAGCACGCCCTGCTCGAAGCTCAGCCGCACCGGAGTATTGCGCTCGGCCACCAGCGCCACACGCTTGACGGCCTCGACGAAGGGCGCGGTCTCGATCACCGCGACGGAGTTGAACTCGGTCGGGAAGAGCGTGCGGTACTTCGGCAGGTCGCCTTCGAGCAGCCGGGTGGTCGTACGGCGCCCGGCGCCCTCGAAGCCGATCAGCCCCTCGCCCGCGCCCGAGCCGGACAGCGCCAGAGAGACCGTGTCGCCGCTGGTCAGCGACTTGGCGGTGTCGAGCAGCGTCTTGGCGGGGACCAGCGCGACAGCGGAGATGTCCGGCGTCTCCGGCTTCCACAGGAACTCCCGGACCGCGAACCGGTAGCGGTCGGTGGAGGCCAGCGTGACGGTGTCGCCCTCGATCTCGATCCGCACACCGGTGAGCACGGGCAGGGTGTCGTCCCGGCCAGCCGCGATGGCGACCTGGGCGGCAGCGGCGGCGAAGACCTCACCCGGGACGGTGCCGGTGGCGGTCGGCATCTGCGGCAGCGCCGGGTACTCCTCCACAGGCAGTGTGTGGAGGGTGAAGCGCGACGAGCCGCAGACGACGGTGACGCGCACACCGTCGGTGGAGATCTCCACAGGGCGATTGGGGAGAGCGCGGCAGATGTCGGCGAGAAGGCGGCCGGAGACCAGGACCGTGCCGTCGTCCTCCACGTCCGCTTCGACGGAGACGCGGGCCGAGACCTCGTAGTCGAAGCCGGAGAGGCTGAGAGCGCCTTCCTCCGCCTTCAGCAGGATGCCCGCGAGGACGGGCACCGGCGGACGGGCCGGGAGGCTGCGGGCCGTCCAGGCCACTGCCTCCGCGAGTACATCGCGCTCCACCCGGATCTTCACCGGAAACCGCCTCCTGCTGTTGCTGGCTCGCCCTGCTGGCCTTCGTCGTCGGCTGATGTGCCGGAGACCAGTCTGACGCACGCTGCTGACAGTCGGCGCGGCTCGGGGTCAAGTCGGTGCGAGTCGTGTCGGGCGGCCCGGCCCGAAGTTGTGCACAGGCCCCACTTCGAAGCGGTTTCCTCGCTCTAACTCTGTGGTCGTAGTAGTAGGGCCTGTGGAAACCGTGGAAAACTGACTTTGCGCAGGTCAGGGCCGGTTTTTTGTCCACCGGTCCTGTGGGCGACACCCGTGGACAACTCAGTGTTTCTGTGGACGCCGGAAAGTTCTGCACACCCGATGCACAGGAGACGCCTGGTTCTCCCCAGCGGCGTCCCCAGTTTTACCCACCTTCCCCACAGCCCAACCCGGCGCCTTGGTGTGACGCCTTTCACTCGGTCCGGTGAGAGCGGCCATTTCGTTGCCGAACAGTGGACAGGCGTGTGGAGAAGCTGTGGGCGACGGGCCTGTGGCTGTGGGCGGCCGGTGGACAACTCGAAGCACGGCCTGTGGGCAGTTTCTTCGTCCACAGTCTGTGGATCAAGGTTTGCCACAATTCCACACCCTGCTGACCTCGACTGATCCCATCCTGCACCCCGAGCCTGTGGACGGATTCTGGACAACGGGGAAGTCCCCAAGGTGTGGACGGTGCATCCGCTGTGAATCTGTGGAGAACTGCCCTGTCAGGGCCTGGAATCGAACAGCCGGGGAGACCGAACGACGAAGGGCGCCCCGGGAGTTGTCCGTCCCGGAGCGCCCTTGAGCGTCTCTGCGGTGCCGCAGCGCTGTCTCCGCGGCTGTCTACGGTGCTCTTCTGCGGCGTCGCTGCTGTGGTGCCTCTGCGGCCCGCTCAGCCGTTCTTGATGCGATTGGTCAGCTCGGTGACCTGGTTGTAGATCGAGCGCCGCTCGGCCATCAGCGCCCGGATCTTGCGGTCCGCGTGCATCACGGTCGTATGGTCCCGGCCGCCGAACTGCGCGCCGATCTTGGGCAGGGAGAGGTCGGTCAGCTCACGGCACAGGTACATCGCGATCTGCCGCGCCGTGACCAGCACCCGGCTGCGGGAGGCGCCGCACAGGTCGTCCACGGTGTGCCCGAAGTAGTCGGCCGTCGCGCCCATGATCGCGGTGGCGGTGATCTCCGGGGCCGCGTCCTCGCCGCCGGGGATCAGATCCTTCAGGACGATCTCGGTGAGGCCGAGGTCCACCGGCTGCCGGTTCAGGCTCGCGAAGGCCGTGACCCGGATCAGCGCGCCCTCCAGCTCCCGGATGTTGCGGGAGATCCGGGAGGCGATGAACTCCAGCACCTCCGGCGGCGCGTTCAGCTGCTCCTGCACCGCCTTCTTGCGGAGGATCGCGATGCGCGTCTCCAGCTCCGGCGGCTGCACATCGGTGATCAGACCCCACTCGAAGCGGTTTCGGAGCCGGTCCTCCAGGGTGACCAGCTGCTTGGGCGGCCGGTCGGAGGAGAGCACGATCTGCTTGTTGGCGTTGTGGAGCGTATTGAAGGTGTGGAAGAACTCCTCCTGCGTCGACTCCTTGCTCGCCAGGAACTGGATGTCGTCGACCAGGAGGATGTCCATGTCGCGGTAGCGCTTGCGGAACGCGTCCGCCTTGCCGTCGCGGATGGAGTTGATGAACTCGTTGGTGAACTCCTCGGAGCTCACGTAGCGCACCCGGGTACCGGGATAGAGGCTGCGGGCGTAGTGCCCGATTGCGTGCAGCAGATGGGTCTTGCCGAGCCCCGACTCCCCGTAGATGAAGAGCGGGTTGTACGCCTTGGCCGGCGCCTCGGCGACCGCGACCGCCGCGGCATGCGCGAAGCGGTTGGAGGCGCCGATGACAAAGGTGTCGAAGAGGTACTTGGGATTCAGCCGGGCGGTCGGCTCACCGGGGCCGGACGCGGGCGCGGGCTGCGCGGCGAGCGGGCCGGGGGCGCCGGTCTGCGAGGGAAGGACGGGCGGACCGCCGCGGGCGCGCTCCAGCGGGTCGGGGAGATCGTGGCGCTGCTGCTCGTACGGCGGACGGTCGGGTACGCCGTGACTTCCCGGCCTGCCTGGACCACCCGGACCGCCTGCCCCCGGGATTCCCCCGGGCGCGCCCGGACCGGGGCGCTCGGGGCCGGGGCCCCGGTAGTCGCCGCGCGGCTGCTGGTCGTACGGCTGCTGGTCGTAGCCGGACGAAGAGTGCTGTGACGCGTACGGATCGGCCTCGGGGAAACCGCCGAGCCGGGGCTGCTGCCAGCCGTAGTCGTCATGGGGCCGCTGCCAGGCGGCGGGCTCGGGGCGCGGCTGCTGATAGCCGGGGTACGCGGGGCGGACGCTCGGCAGCTCGTCGGGCACCTGGCGGCCGTAGGCGTCGCGGCCCTCGTAACTTTCGTAGCTGTCGCGACTGTCGCGGCTGTCGTATCCGTCACGGGCGTCACGGGCGTCACGGGCGTCACGGCTCTCGTATCCGTCGCGGCGATTCTCATAGCCGTCCCGGCTGTCCCGGCTCTCGCGCTGCAGCTGCTGCGGGACGATCGGTTCACCGGCCGACTCGTCGACGGTGATCGCGATGCGGATCGGGCGGCCGCACTCCCGGCTCAGCGTTTCGCTGACGATGGGGGCCAGCCTGCCCTCCAGTACGCCCTTGGCGAATTCGTTGGGGACGGCGAGGAGGGCGGTGTCGGCGACGAGTGCGAGGGGCTGGCACCGTTTGATCCAGTGCTCGTCCTTGGCCTCGACGCCCTGTCCTCCCTGACCCGTGCCTTCTCCCAGAAGCCGTTCGAGCACGCGTGGCCACACTGCGGCAAGATCGGCAGGTACGTCAGCCACAGGGCACGCTCTCTCACTCGCTGGGTGGGGGACGCCGACATGTCCCACCAAAGGTGGTTCTCGGGACGGGTGGGAAGGAATCGGAGCCCGGCCACGGTAGTCAGGCCGGGGTACAGGGTTCAAGTCGTTGTCCACAGGGTGTGTACAAATGTGCCATGTGATGTCGCGGGACGTACCCTTGCCCCGCGAGCGGATCGGGCGGGGTGCCGTCCGGACCGTCTGCCGGTTTGACCGGATGGCGTAACCGCGCGTACCGTAACCAGGTCGAGTTGTCGATGGCTGCTGCCGCCTGCCTCCGATGGGCAAGGGTCACGGACTTCATGATCCGTGATCGTGAAGCGGTGCACTCGGGCGTATTGCGAGCTACTCGTGGGCGCACGGTGACAGCCAGGCGATGTACCGCCACTACCCGATTCATTTCTGGAGCCCCCGAGTGAGCAAGCGCACCTTCCAGCCGAACAACCGCCGCCGCGCGAAGACCCACGGCTTCCGGCTGCGTATGCGCACCCGTGCCGGCCGCGCGATTCTCGCGTCCCGCCGTAGCAAGGGTCGCGGCCGCCTGTCGGCCTGAGCAGCCTGACCCACAAGGTCCATGACGTGCTGCCTACCGAGCATCGGCTGAGGCGGCGCGAGGACTTCGCGGCCGCGGTACGCCGAGGACGCAGGGCCGGTCGCCCGCTTCTTGTCGTGCACTATCGCAGCGGCCTCACCAGCAAAAACACGGACCCGCACGCACCTGGGGAGAGTGCTCCCCCGGCGCGTGCGGGTTTCGTCGTCAGCAAGGCGGTCGGCGGTTCCGTCGTCCGCAATCTGGTGAAGCGCAGACTGCGCCATCTCATGCGGGACCGTCTCGATCATTTTCCCGCAGGTAGCCTTGTGGTCGTACGGGCGCTGCCCGGTGCGGGTGAGGCGGGTCATGACCAGCTGGCCCGCGACCTCGACACCGCAGTGCAGCGGCTACTGGGAGGGGTGCCGCGATGAAGTACCCGCTGCTGTGGTTGATCAAGCTGTACCAGTGGACCATCAGCCCCATGTTGGGACCGGTCTGCAAGTACTACCCGTCGTGCTCGCACTATGGCTACACGGCCATTGACCGGCACGGCGCGGTAAAAGGAACGGCGCTGACGGCGTGGCGCATCCTGCGCTGCAACCCATGGTCGCTCGGTGGCGTCGACCACGTGCCGCCCCGGAAGCATCCGGTGTGGCACCAGCGGCTGCGGAACCGCTTCGGCGGGCACTCCGCTGTGGAACCTGCCGCACAGCCCGAGACCCAGCCCAACGCCCAAGGAGCCTGATTCGTGGACACGATCCTCGGTCCTCTTTATGACGTAGTTTCCTGGATCATCGTCCAGTTCCACTCGTTCTACAGCCTCATTTTTGACCGGAACAGTGGCTGGGCGTGGGGTCTGTCCATCGTTTCGCTGGTGGTGCTGATCCGTATCTGCCTGATCCCGCTCTTCGTGAAGCAGATCAAGTCGACGCGGAACATGCAGGCGCTCCAGCCGAAGATGAAGGCGATCCAGGAGCGCTACAAGAGCGACAAGCAGCGTCAGTCCGAAGAGATGATGAAGCTGTACAAGGAGACGGGCACCAACCCGCTCTCCAGCTGCTTGCCCATCCTCGCGCAGTCGCCGTTCTTCATTTCGCTGTACCAGGTCCTCAACCACATCGCGAACAACAAGACGGTCGGCGTCATCGACCAGTCGCTGCTGGACAGCGCCCGTAACGCGCACATCTTCGGCGCTCCCCTCTCGGTGAAGTTCCTGGACTCCGCCTCGAAGGTCGAGTCCCTCGGAGCGTCGCTGACGGACGTACGGATCGTGACGATCACCATGATCGTCCTGATGTCGGCGTCGCAGTTCTTCACCCAGCGCCAGCTGATGACCAAGAACGTCGACCTCACGGTGAAGACGCCGTTCATGCAGCAGCAGAAGATGCTGATGTACGTCTTCCCGATCATGTTCGCCGTCTTCGGTATCAACTTCCCCGTCGGTGTCCTCGTCTACTGGCTGACCACCAACGTCTGGACCCTCGGCCAGCAGATGTTCGTCATCCGCCGTAACCCGACCCCGGGCAGCGTCGCCTTCGAGGCGCGCCAGGAGCGGCTGCGGGCCAAGGGCAAGCTGAAGGAGGAGCCGGCCGAGGTCGCCTCCAAGAAGGCCGCCGAGACGGCCCGTGCCAACCGGCAGCAGCCCAAGCGGCAGACCAAGTCGAAGCGCACCACCGCTGGTGGCCACGGCCACAGCAGGGCGACGGCGCAGTCCGACTCCGTGGCGGAGCTGGACAAGTCCGACCAGGAAGAGACGCAAGCGAGCGCGGCGGAGAAGAAGGGCTCGCAGGGCGGCAAGCCGGCCGGCGGCTCGGCCTCCGGCTCCCGGAACACGAAGTCCGGGCAGCGCAAGGGCCAGCAGCGTCCCAAGCACCCGTCCAAGAAGTAACGAAGGAGTCCATCCGTGACGGAAGGCACCACCCCCGCCGCCGAGGGTGTCGACACCCTGACCCGCCTCGAACAGGAAGGGGAGATCGCGGCCGACTACCTCGAAGGTCTCCTGGACATCGCGGACCTCGACGGTGACATCGACATGGACGTCGAGGCCGACCGCGCAGCGGTGTCGATCATCAGCGAATCGACCAGCCGTGACCTGCAGAAGCTGGTCGGCCGCGACGGCGAGGTGCTGGAGGCCCTTCAGGAGCTGACCCGGCTCGCGGTGCACCGGGAGACCGGCGACCGGAGCCGGCTGATGCTCGACATCGCCGGATACCGGGCCCGTAAGCGCACCGAGCTGACCGAGCTGGGCACCAAGGCCGCGGAAGAGGCGAAGGGCTCCGGCGAGCCGGTGAAGCTCAAGGCGATGACGCCGTTCGAGCGCAAGGTGGTGCACGACGCGGTGGCCGCCGCCGGACTGAACAGCGAGTCCGAGGGCGAGGAGCCCCAGCGCTGTGTAGTCGTACTCCCGGCCTGACCAGGCCCGGCCTCATGGTCTACCCGGCCCCGTCTGCGCGCAGACGGGGCCGAATCTTGTCAGCCTTATATCAGCATCAGCGTCCAGCACAGTGCTCGGTACGGAAGGACGGTCCCCGTGACGGAAGCAGCGGAGCTCCCCCCGGCGCCCGAGGAGGCGCGGGATGTATTCGGTGAGCGCTTCCCGGAGGCCGTTCGGTACGGCGAACTACTGGCCGATGTGGGCGTGACCCGCGGGCTGATCGGCCCGCGCGAGGTGCCGCGGCTGTGGGAGCGGCACCTGCTGAACTGCGCCGTGCTCTCCGAGGTGGTGCCCGAGGGGGTCACCGTCTGCGATGTGGGCTCGGGCGCCGGGCTCCCCGGTATTCCCCTCGCCCTGACCCGCCCCGATCTGCGGATCACCCTGCTCGAGCCGCTGCTGCGCCGTACGAACTTCCTGCGGGAAGTGGTGGAGCTGCTGGGCCTGGACCATGTCACGGTCGTGCGTGGCCGGGCCGAGGAGGTCCTGGGGAAGCTCCCCCCTGTGCATGTGGTCACGGCCCGGGCGGTGGCCCCGCTGGACCGGCTGGCCGGTTGGGGGGTCCCGCTGCTGCGGCCGTACGGAGAGATGCTGCTACTGAAGGGCGACACGGCCGAGGAGGAGCTGAAGCAGGCCCGGGCGGCGCTGAGCAAGCTCGGTGTGGTGGACACCTCGGTGCTGCATGTCGGCGAGGGCATCGTGGACCCGCTGTCCACCGTGGTGCGGGTCGAGGTCGGGGAGAGCCCCGGGGGTGTGCGTTTCGCCGCGAAGCGCGCCAAGGCGGCGCGCAAGGCGCCACGGCGTCGCCCCTGATCCGGCGAGTGATCCCTCTGGGGATTCCTCTCGCGATTCCTCCGGCGTAGGCCGAGCGGCCCTGACGGGGTGCTCCATACAAGCTGCCTAAACTACGCATACCGGAGTGTCGCGACGAATCAACGGGCCTGCCCATGCATCGTGTTTCACGTGAAACGTCGCTCCCTGCTGCATGGAATCATCAGTCGCGGTCGTGCGGCGGCTCTGCCCCGCGACCGCCGCCCCCGCAAAGACGTGGATTCATCCACAGGAGAACGGGCCTCGCTGGTTCACAACCCCCAAAGCATGGCAGGCTCTGTGCATCGCGAGCCTGATGTCGAGGAGAGTGAATCCTTGCGGTCCGACGCCAACATCGCGGGGCCGATGACCGACCCGGTCCCCGGCCCCCGTACCGAATCGGCGGGGGAGGACGTTTCACGTGAAACTCCGCCCCCGATGGACGACACCCCTATTGGCCGTTCCGCTCAACTGGCGGTTGAGGCGCTTGGCCGGGCTGGTGAGGGACTGCCCAGGCCGGAGCAGACCCGGGTGATGGTGGTCGCCAACCAGAAGGGCGGGGTCGGGAAGACCACGACCACGGTCAATCTGGCGGCGTCTCTCGCCCTGCACGGCGGACGAGTCCTCGTGATCGACCTCGACCCGCAGGGCAATGCCTCGACGGCGCTGGGGATCGACCACCACGCCGAAGTCCCCTCGATCTACGACGTCCTGGTGGACAGCAGGCCGCTGTCCGATGTGGTGCAGCCGGTGCCGGACGTGGAGGGGCTGTTCTGCGCCCCGGCCACGATCGACCTCGCCGGTGCCGAGATCGAGCTGGTCTCCCTGGTGGCGCGAGAGAGTCGTCTGGAGCGAGCCATCCAGGCGTATGAGCAGCCACTGGACTACATTCTCATCGACTGTCCGCCCTCGCTCGGGCTGTTGACGGTCAATGCGCTGGTCGCCGGAGCGGAAGTGCTGATCCCGATCCAGTGCGAGTACTACGCTCTGGAGGGGCTCGGGCAGCTCCTGCGCAACGTGGATCTGGTGCGGGGTCACCTCAACCCCAAGCTCCATGTCTCGACGATCCTGCTGACGATGTACGACGGCCGGACGCGGCTGGCCTCCCAGGTGGCGGACGAGGTCCGCAGCCACTTCGGCGGCGAGGTGCTCCGGACGAGCATCCCGAGATCGGTGCGTATCTCCGAGGCCCCCAGCTACGGGCAGACGGTCCTCACCTATGACCCGGGATCGAGCGGAGCGCTCTCCTACCTGGAGGCGGCCCGGGAGATCGCGCTGCGCGGGGTCAACGTGCAGTACGACGCTCAGCACGCTCATGCCTTGCCCATGCCCGAGATCAGCCAGCACGACCAGCACAGCATGCAGGAGGGGATTCAGTGAGTGAGCGACGCAGAGGACTGGGCCGTGGGCTCGGTGCTTTGATCCCTCCCGCGCCGAAGGGGGCCGACAACGCCGGACCCGCGACGGGCGGGGGGACGGCCACCACCTCAGGGGGCACGACCTCACCGAGCGCGGTCCCGGTGCTCACCCAGGAGCGCGGAGTGGCGGCGGCCAAGGTGGCCGGGCTGTCCACGCAGAGCGTTCCACGTGAAACCGAGCCGCCTGCCCCGCCGGAGAAGGAACCCGAGGCCGCTCCGGCGCCCCCGGTGGACGAGGTGGCCGGGGCGCACTTCGCGGAGCTGCCGCTCGACTTCATCACGCCCAACCCCCGGCAGCCGCGTGAGGTGTTCGACGAGGACGCCTTGGCCGAGCTGGTCACCTCGATCCAGGAGGTCGGCCTTCTCCAGCCGGTCGTGGTGCGGCAGTTGGCACCCGAGCGCTACGAGCTCATCATGGGCGAGCGGCGCTGGCGGGCCTGCCGTGAGGCGGGGCTGGAGAAGATCCCCGCGATCGTCCGGGCCACCGACGACGAGAAGCTTCTGCTCGACGCGCTGCTGGAGAACCTGCACCGGGCACAGCTCAACCCGCTCGAAGAGGCCGCGGCGTACGACCAGTTGCTGAAGGACTTCAACTGCACGCATGACGAGCTGGCGGACCGCATCGGGCGTTCACGTCCGCAGGTCTCCAACACGCTGCGGCTGCTGAAGCTCTCTCCCTCCGTCCAGCGCAGGGTCGCGGCCGGTGTGCTCTCCGCGGGCCATGCCCGGGCCCTGCTCTCCGTGGACGACGCGGAGGAACAGGACCGGCTGGCGCATCGCATCGTTGCCGAGGGGCTGTCGGTGCGGGCGGTCGAGGAGATCGTCACCCTGATGGGATCGCGGTCGGGCGGCGCTCCCAAGGCGAAGGGGCCGCGGGCCGGTGCCCGGGTGTCCCCCGCGCTCTCGGATCTGGCGTCCCGGCTGTCGGACCGGTTCGAGACGCGGGTGAAGGTCGACCTCGGTCAGAAGAAGGGAAAGATCGTCGTCGAGTTCGCCTCGATAGACGATCTGGAGCGGATTCTCGGCAGCCTGGCACCGGGCGAGGGCCCGGTGCTGGAGCAGCCGCTGTCCGCCGAGGACGAGGCGGCGGAAGAGGACGAATGAGGCGCTGATCCGCACGGCCCGGCCGTGGGGAAGCGCGAAGGGGCGGGTCGTGTTCCGATGACATCGGAACACGACCCGCTCTTTGCTCAAGGGCGGTATCGGTGCAATCTCCGCACGGATACGATGCGATCAGGTAGGGCGGATCCATGGGGAGGCACCTCATGCGGAGGGCAGGGCCATGCGATCGGTGAGCCGCACCGGACTGGTGGCCACAGGGTTGAGCCTGGGTGCTGTCGGCGGTTTCGTCGGTAGTCTGATCAGGGAGCGTAGTGCGCTGTCAGCCGCCCGTGCCGCGGCTGGCCACGGAAGTGAGGGACTGGCTTCATGGGGCGTCGGCTTGTACCGCTCACGCTGGACAACCTCCCGGACATCCCCAAGCGCTGCCGCGCGTGTGTCTTCTGGGAGCTCGACCCGGTCAGCGGCGAGGCTGCGGTAAGGGCCGGACGTCCGGAGCTGGAGAAGGAAGCCTGGATCTCGGCCGTTCTGCTGGAGTGGGGATCCTGCGGCCGCGTGGTCTATGTCGACGAGGTTCCGGTGGGCTTCGTGCTCTACGCGCCGCCCGCGTATGTGCCGCGGTCCACGGCCTTTCCGACGAGTCCGGTCGCGGCGGATGCCGTGCAGCTGATGACCGCCTGGCTCATGCCGGGATACCAGGGGCAGGGGCTGGGCCGGGTGATGGTGCAGACCGTCGCGAAGGATCTGATCCGCCGGGGCTTCAAGGCGATCGAGGCGTTCGGGGACGCCGCCTGGAAGGAACCGGCGTGTGTGCTGCCCGCCGATCATCTTCTCGCGGTGGGCTTCAAGACCGTGCGGCCGCATCCGCGGTATCCCCGGCTGAGGCTTGAGCTGAGGACGACGATCTCCTGGAAGGAGGACGTCGAGCTGGCGCTGGACCGGCTGCTCGGCGCGGTCCAGAAGGAGCCGGCGCTTCGGCCGCTCTGAGAACTCCACGTGCCGGGAGCTCCACGTGCTGAGAGTTCCACGTGAAACGCGAAGGGGCTGCCCTCTCGGGCAGCCCCTTCGTCGGTGCGGTGGTGGCTCAGCCGATGAAGTCGGCCAGGTCGCGCTCGATCGCGGCCTTCGGCTTGGCGCCGACGATGGTCTTGGCGACCTCGCCGCCCTGGTAGACGTTGAGCGTCGGAATGGACATCACGCCGTACTTGGCGGCCGTGGCCGGGTTCTCGTCAATGTTGAGCTTCGCGATGACGATCTTGTCGGCGTGCTCGGTGGCGATGGCCTCCAGGGAGGGGGCGATCTGACGGCACGGACCGCACCACGCGGCCCAGAAGTCGACGAGTACCGGCTTGTCGCTCTTGAGGACCTTCTCCTCGAAGTCGGCGTCCGTCACGGTGACCGTGGCACCGGCCATGGCTAATCTCCTTAATCGTTGGTGCAGGGAAGGAAACGGATTCTCAGACGGTGGCGTCCTCGCCGTCGCCCAGGGAGGCCAGGAAGCGCTCGGCGTCCAGGGCGGCCGCACAGCCGGTACCGGCGGCGGTGATCGCCTGACGGTAGGTGTGGTCCACGACGTCACCCGCGGCGAAGACACCGGGCAGGTTCGTGCGAGTGGAGGGCGACTCGACCTTCAGGTAGCCCTCGTCGTCCAGGTGCAGCTGGCCCTTGAACAGCTCGGTCCGCGGGTCATGGCCGATCGCGATGAAAAGACCGGTGACCGGCAGCTCGGAGGTCTCGTCCTTCTTGACGTCGCGCAGCGTCAGCCCGGAGAGCTTGCCGTCGCCGTGGATCTCCGTGACCTCGCTGTCCCAGATGAACGAGATCTTCGGGTCGGCGAAGGCACGCTCCTGCATCGCCTTGCTGGCCCGCAGCGAGTCCCGGCGGTGAATCACGGTGACCGACTTGGCGAACCGTGACAGGAAGGTCGCCTCCTCCATCGCGGTGTCACCGCCGCCGATGACGGCGATGTCCTGGTCCTTGAAGAAGAACCCGTCGCAGGTGGCACACCAGGAGACGCCACGGCCCGAAAGCTCGTCCTCACGGGCCAGCCCCAGCTTGCGGTGCTGGGAGCCGGTGCTGACGATGATGGTCTTCGCGCGGTGCACCGTACCGGCGGAGTCGGTGACGGTCTTGATGTCCTCGCTGAGGTCGACCGCGGCCACATCGTCCGGGATCAGCTCGGCGCCGAAGCGCTCGGCCTGCCCCCGCATGTTGTCCATCAGGTCAGGGCCCATGATGCCCTCACGGAAGCCGGGGAAGTTCTCCACGTCGGTGGTGTTCATCAGGGCACCACCGGCGGTCACGGATCCTTCGAACACCAGCGGCTTCAAGGAAGCGCGGGCGGTGTAGAGCGCGGCCGTATAGCCCGCGGGCCCGGAACCGATGATGATCACGTTGCGGACGTCGCTCACGGATGTCTTCCTTGTCTCTGCCGACTGCCGACTGCTGACTGGACGGCGGCGCCTCCGAGTCTCCGGAGAACCGCTGCCATCCCACCCAACGGATCCTACGGGTCCCGCATTCCCGCGTGCTGCCTGGCGGGCCGTGGGTGTGGGCTGTGCCTCAGCCCCGCGGATACGTGCGGGTCACCAGAAGCTTCCCGGGGCTGGCGTGAGAGGCGGAGACGCAGGAGGCGTCGATCACGAAGGCATCGACGAGTGCACTGTCGGAGCGGTGCGGCATCACGACGATGTAGGCCGTCTTGCCGTCGTAGGTGTCCTGCTGCGCGGCGAGAACCGGCTCGGAGCGGCCGGTCCCGCGCTGGACGCAGGACGGAACCACCGGGTCCTCCGCGCGCAGCGGCATATCCGGAGTGTTCTGGGTGGTGACACCGCGCGACGGGGTGGAGGGGGCGGCCGGGGTGCTCTTCCGGTCGGCGAGCATCTCCTGCACCCGGCCCTTGAGGGTCCCGGTGGAGAGAGTGGCCTTCGCCGTGGAGCTGGGGTCCGCGTGGGCCGTGGTGCCGGGGCCACCGTTGTCGTCGTCGGAGCCACCCGGGAAGAAGAGGGTGCCGATGCCGATGACGGCAGCGACGCACGCGGCACCGAGCGCCACCTTGGGCCAGCGCCGGGAGCGGCCTGTACGGGCTCCTGGGCCGCCGCGGGGGGTGGTCTTGCGCCCGGGGCCGGTGGCGGCACGCGGTCGCCCTGCGGGCCGGTCCACGGCCGGGGAGGGCTTCCCCTCCACCGAGGGGCCCGAGGGGTCGGCCACGGGCTCGGTTTCACGTGAAACATGCCCTGCGGAGCCGGTGTCCTCGGTTTCACGTGAAACCGAGGTGCGATCGCCGGGGGCTGTCGCGTCGAGGAGGGCCTCGGCGGCGAGCGCGGCGTCGATCCGGCCCGCGATGTCGTCGGGCATCCGTACCGGCCCCGGGAGCGTGCCCAGCGTCGAGCGGATGTCGTCCAGGGAGGTCCGCACGTCGGCGCACAGCCCGCAGGTGGCGAGGTGCGTGCGCACATCGACGGTGCGGGACGGAGAGAGCAGACCTTCGGTGAGTGCGGAGATCTCCGCGACTTCCGGGTGCTCGTCCGTGTCCGTCGAGGATGTCACGCTCGCCCACCTCCGCCCTTCACGGCATCTGTGTCAGTCGGTCCTGCCGCTGGTGGGACGGATGTCCCCTGCGACCGGTTCCTTCCCCCGCCGGAGGGGACGCTACCCCTTCCGTTGGGATGGAGATGCGAGAGCAGTGGCAGCAGCCGGGCGCGTCCCCGCGCGCAGCGGCTTTTCACGGTGCCGGTGGGGACGTCCAGGACCTTGGCGGCCTCCGCGACGGGATAACCCTGCATGTCGACCAGCACCAGGGCCGCGCGCTGCTCGGGCGGGAGGGTGCGCAGCGCCCCCAGCAGCTCGCGGTGGAGATCGCCGCGCTCGGCGGGAGCGGCGGCCGATTCATGGGGCTCCAGAAGCTGCTCGAGCCGCTCGGTGTCGTCGACGGGGGAGGTGCGACGGGAGGCGGCCTTGCGTGCCCGGTCCAGACACGCGTTGACCGTGATGCGGTGGAGCCAGGTCGTCACGGCGGACTGGCCCCGGAAGGTGTGCGCGGCGCGGTAGGCGGAGACGAGCGCGTCCTGGACCGCGTCGGCGGCTTCCTCCCGGTCGCCGAGGGTGCGCAACGCCACCGCCCAGAGTCTGTCGCGGTGGCGTCGCACGATTTCACCGAAGGCATGCGGATCGCCGGCCACGTGCTGGGCAAGGAGCTCGCCGTCGCTTGCTCCGCCGATGGTGGCGTCGTCCAACGTCGAGCCCCCTCCCCGGTCGGCCGGCTGCCCTGGGGTCAGCCGGTGAACTTCACTTCAGTGATGGCCTGCTTGTGACCAGCTTGGCTGTAGGCGTCGCGCGGTGCACTCGGCATCGCGGTCAACCAGACGAGAACGTAGCGGCTCTTCTTGGCGGCCTTGACCTTCAGATTGGATGTTGTGGATGAAGTCTGACCCGAAGCAAGCTTCGTGAACGAGCCGACGGGGTCCCCTGCTGATGCAGAGGGGGTGAGGGACGTCGTTTCGTACAGCGAAACTTCCGTGTAGGGGCCTCCGAACCGAAGCGAGAGCGAGGCGCCATCGATCTTCTGCTCCGAGCCGAGGTCGTAGATGATGCCGACCCCTCGCTTGACGCTCGGGGCGAGCTGAGGGCCATCGATGAAGCTCTTGGTGTGCCAGGCAGTCGACGCTTTCCCGTCGTGGGTGAGGTTCGCCTCGTCGGCGTTCTGCGCGCTGCCGTCCGGGGCGAACTCGACGGCGTCCTGGATCGTGATCGGCTTGCTGGCAACCTGACCGGGCTTGTCGTCGTCCTTCTGGCTGGTGGACTTCCCCGGGTCCGGCTTGTTCTCCTCCTTGAGAAGGGTGTCCGCGAGTTGCCAGCTGCCGAGGCCCAAGGCGGCGATCAGCAGGGCCGAGACGGTCCACTTGAGGGCCTTGCCGGTGCGGCTCTGCAGCGGGGGCGGCGGAGCCATGGGGACCGCGGCAGGACGGGCCATGCGCGACGCGCCGCCATGGGCGGGCGGCTGGCCGTAACCCTGCTGGTAATGCGTGCGCTGGTAAGCCGGGGAGGGCGTGAACGCGGGCTCGGGCGGCCGGATGCGCGGCATGGCCGCGACCGCCTTGGACAGCTCCTCAGGGGTGGTGCAGGGCTGGTCCTGACGGGAGGCGGTGGCGCCGTCGTTGACCAGCGCGCGCATCGCCAGCTCGGACAGTCCTCGGTGGACCCCCGCGCGGACCTGATCGGGGGCGATCAGGCCGACGCCCTTGGGCAGTCCGGAGAGGCCGTGGGCGTCCTTGTCGTACGGCCAGCGCTCGGTGAGCGCGGCGTAGAGCAGGGCGCCGATGGACTCGGTATCGGTGCGCTGCGGGTGCTCGGAGCTGATGCCGCGCAGCGCGGCCATGACGGCCAGGCCGCGGATACGGTACTGGCCCGATTCCGTGCGGAGCACGGAGCCGGGGTTCAGCCGTAGATGGGCCAGCCCTTCGCGGTGGGCGGCGGCCATGGCCTGGGAGACCTGGCTGACCAGTTGATAGGCGTCGTGCGGCTCGAGGGGGCCCGAGGCGAGCACGGTGGTCAGCTCGGTGGCATCGGGAAGCCACTCATGGACGACGTAGACGAGGTCGTTCTCCTCGACGGCGTCGAGTACCTGGACGAAGCGGGGGTCGCCCAGTAGCGCCGCCGAGCGGGCGGCGGCAAGCACCGGACGGGCCCGCGGATGGTCGGCGGGCAGGACGTGGACGCCGACAGCCCGGCGCAGTTTTTCGTCCACTGCACGCCAACTGCTGAATCCGTCCAGTCGAGTGAGGCACTCCTCCAAACGGTAGCGTCTGGCCAACTTGTGGCCGCTGTGCAGCTCAGGGGGATTTACATCGGCCGCGGCACCTTTGTCCTGGTTGCCCGCGGCCTCGGTTTCCTTACCGGCCTTCTTTTGCGTCCCCGCCCCGTCGGCCGTGGCCTTTCCCGCCTCGGCGGTCAGCGACTCCTCGCCGTCGCTGTCGGCCACGTCGACGGCAGCTGTGCTCCGTTCCGCCACCGTCGTTCCTGCCTCCCCATCCATTGCGCCTACTCCGAGCCAAGACAATTGTGCCCACAGTCCGCCGCTATGCACGACACACGATGACGGACGATGGTTGTGCTCAATGATCAGCGTCCGAGTCGTCCGCGCACCATACCGACCATGGCCGTCAGCTCATCAATGCGCATCCGTTTCGCAGCAATGTAGAAGACCGCGATAAGAACGAGACCTCCACCCGCCAATGCGGCTACGGAACCGGACATGCCCGACCCCAGCGCCTGAGTGATGGCATAAGCCGCCGCACCACTCAGCAGAGTGGCGGGGACACTGGCGCCCACCAGGCGGGTGTAGGTGCGCACGACACGGCGGCCGTCGAGGTCGCCTCCCAGACGCTTGCCCAGTCGCTTCCATGCCACGCCCACACCGGCGGCGTACGCCAGGCCGTAGGACGCGGCCATGCCCGCCACGATCCATCGGGTCGGGAGAACGAAGTAGCAGAGCGCGGAGGCGGCCGCGTTGACGGCGGCGACGATCACCGTGTTGTAGAAGGGGGTGCGGGTGTCCTCGTAGGCGTAGAAGCCGCGCAGGACGACGTACTGCACCGAGAACGGGATGAGCCCGAGGCCGAACGCCATCAGGATGTAGCCCATGTTCTGGGCCGTCGCGATGCCCGAGGTGCCGAAGAGCAGGGTGCACAGGGGGATGCCGAGCGCCACGAAGCCGAAAGCGAGCGGAACGATGGCGACGGCGGAGGTGCGCAGGCCCTGGGAGATGTCGTCGCGGACCGCCCCGGGGTCGCCGTCGTGGGCCGACCGGGCGAGCCTGGGCAGCAGGGCGGCCATCACCGAGACGGTGATGATGGCCTGCGGCATGTTCCAGATGAGCTGGGCGCTGGTGTAGCCGACGTAGCTGGCGCCGGGGGCGTTCATGTTGTCGGCTTCGGATCCGGCCGCGGTGGCGAGCTGGGTCACCACGATGTTGCCCGCCTGGTTGGCGAGCACGAACAGCACGGTCCACTTGGCGAGCTTGGCGGCCTTGCCGAGGCCGTGGCCTCGCCAGTCGAAGCGGGGCCGGAAGCGGAAGCCGGAGGCCCGGAGGTAGGGGAACATCGCCAGGGCCTGGACGGTGAGGCCGAGCAGGGTGCCGATGCCGAGCAGCCGGACGCCCTCGTCCGTGATGGTCATGACGCCCATCTGGGAGGTGCTGAAGGTGCCGAACACCCAGATGAAGAGCCCGAAGGTGGCGATGACGACGATGTTGTTGAGGACCGGGGTCCACATCATCGCGCCGAACTTGCCACGGGCGTTGAGGATCTGGCCCACCACGACATGGACGCCCATGAAGAAGATGGTGGGCAGGCAGTAGCGAGCGAAGGCGACCGCGACCTCGTTGGCCGCAGGGTCGCCCGCGATGTCCGCCGAGAGCATCCGGATCAGAACCGGGGCCGCGAACATGGACAGGGCGACCAGGCTGCCGAGGGCGACCATCGCGAGAGTGAGCAGACGGTTGGCGTAGGCGACGCCGCCGTCCTTGTCCTCCTTCATCGCGCGCACGAGCTGTGGGACGAAGACGGAGTTGAGACCGCCGCCGACGGTGAGGAAGTAGATCATCGCGGGCAGCTGGTACGCGACCGCGTACGCCTGACCCAGGGACGCGGCGCCGAGCCCCGCGACGATCACCATCTGCCGGACGAAGCCGGTCAGCCGGGAAACCAGGGTGCCGGCGGCCATGAGGGCGCTGGACTGGAGCAGGCTGGCCGCACGGCCCCCGGAGCGCTTCGGAGCGGCCTCGGCCTTCTCGGCGTTCTCGTCGGCCGTCTCGGGGGCGCTCACCACCGGAGCGGCCACCGTGGGAGCGGCGGCCGATGAGGGTGCGTACTCGTGCCGCACGGGCCCGGGCACCGGCGGCTGGCCCGGCGGGGGCACGGGCGGGTAGCCCTGGGCGGCGCCCTGCGGGTACCCCTGGGGGCGCTGCGGGTCGTAGGGCTGCTGCTGGTCGCGGTAGAGGTGTGCGAAGGCGTCCTGCTGCGGCTGCTCCCCCGCCCCGTAGCCGCCCTGGCCGCCGTATCCCGTGGCGGTGGGCTCGGCCGCGTACTGCTGCGCCGGTTCCTGGGAGCCGGGTGCCACCGGCCATGCCTGCTGGTCGGCGCCCTGCGGTGCGGCGGGCTGCTGCTGGTACGGCGTCTGCTGCTGGTAGCCACCCTGCTGGGGGCCGGACCGGTCGTACAGCGGATCCGTCAGCGGGTCATGGCCGTATCCGCCCTGCGTCGGATAGGGGTACGGGGTGAAGCTGCCGGTCGCGTGCGGATCGTCCCCGTACGGGTCCTGCACGTAGTACTGCCCGTAGTCCTGGCGCGGATCGCTCGCGGGTGCCTGCTGGCTGTCTCCCAGGTACGGGTCGTTCTGGTGCGGTTCCTGTCCGTAGGGTTCCTGGGGCCCGTGGGGGGAAGGCGGTGGCATCCGCCTTTCACCGTCATACGGCGCGTTCATCGCTACCCCACCTCATCGTCCGCTGCGGCCGACCGGCCCCAAATGCTCAATGGTCCACTTTCTCACCCGCGCCGGATGCCCCGGCGCTTTGCGAACCGGTGTCCGGCGCCGGGTCACTCGGCTGCTCGGGCACGAGGGCGGGGTCGGGGTCGTTTCCGTCGGCCTCCGCGTCCGTCGCCTCGTCCTCCTTCGCGTCCTCGTCGCCGCTGTTCGCGGTGGCGGCACGCTTGCGCTGGAGGTAGATCCGGATACCGGCGAGGACCAGCAGCAGCACACCGCCCGCGATCACGAGGATGACGGTCGATGTGATCTCGGTGACATTGACCTCGAACGGCATATCGCGGCCGTACGGCTGCCCGTCCGGCGTGACCAGCCGGGCCGACACCCACACCGGACCGTTCGCGTTGGCCGTCGTCCCGAACTTCACGGACTGGCTGTGCCCGCCCTCGACGTTGACCACCTGGGGCTCGCTGACCGCCAGACGGTTGCCCTGCTGGGACTTGAGGACCAGCCGCAGCCGAACGCCCTGCACCAGGTTGTTCTGCACGGTCACCGGAATGGTCGCGCTCCGCCCGGACAGCGTCATGTCCGTCTTCGGGATCAGGCGCACCTTCTTGGTCAGCCCGTTCAGATATCCCCGCACGCCGTCGCGGAAGTGGGTCGCGCCGGGGGCATCGCCCCGCCACGAGGTGGACATCACCCGCCGGATCGCGTTGCCGAAGGGGGTGACCACCCGGTACTTGGCGGTGAGGATCGTCTCGAACGTGTTGAGCGTGCCCTGGGTCTTCCGGACGTCCACGAACGCCTGGGTCGGCAGCTCCTGGCGGCGGAGCGAAGCGGGGTACTCACGGGTGCTGGGCACGCGCTCGGTGGCGTTCGGGTCGGGCTTGGCCTTCGCGGCCTGCCCCAGGCTCATCGGCTGGGTCCACTGCCCGGACAGGCCGTCCAGAGCCGCCGCCATCGCCTGCGCCTGGCTGGTGGTGGGGATGCGCTGCGGAGCCACCACGATGCTGCGCTGCCGGTCCGGCGCCTGCAGGTTGACCATCTGGCTCTGGGCGAGGAACCGCTGGATGGCGAGCGTGGAGCTGTCCGCCTTGGACATGTCGCCGGTGAAGGCGGTGGACAGCCGGGCATCCGCGACCACCGCCGTGTTGCCGCCGCCGATCTGCCGGGCCGCGGTGGGGGTGTACGAGAGGTTGCCGGTCTCCCGGAGGCTGTCGCTCCGGGCGATGACGTTGTGGGCGCCCGCGGAGGTGGCGACGTCGACGATCGAGGAGTCGACCGCGCCGTTGGCGGGCCAGGCGAAGTCGGTGCGCGGCTTCACCCCGAGGATCGTCTGCACGGTCGTCGAGGCAAGCTCGGTGGCGTCCCGGAGGTGGCTGAGGGCGCCGGGGACGTTCTTGCCGTGGTGGGCGAGCGACGCGATGTCGGGGTCGGAGAACGGCAGGGCGACCACCTGCTGGCCCTCCACGGCCTTCTGCAGGTCGTCGAGCCACCGCTTGGCGACCGCCTGGCCGTGACCCGTCGTGGTGCCGTCCCCGTGCCGGTTCTGGACCTCGTACTCCCGCGTCATCGCGTCGACCGTGGCGAGCAGGTCGGGGTCGATCACCCAGGTGATGGGGAGGTTCTTCCCGAGGCTGACCATCTGCTGCAGGCGGCCGCCGGGGGCCAGCTCCGCCTTGAGACGGTCGTCCCGGAAGATCGGTGTCCGGTCCTCGTCCGCATCGGTGCGCGAGGTCACATGGGGCGTGGAGATCAGCGGCCACAGATAGGTGAGCTGGGACTTCTTGGCCGGCGCACTCTCCTGCCAGGGCAGGAAGGTGCGCTTGATGCCCAGCACCTGCTGCCAGGGGCGGCTCCGGGTCTGACCGGAGAGGGAGACGCCGAGCTGATAGACGCCGTTCTCCCCGAGGCGCAGCTCGTTCACCGGTATGGAGAGCGTGAAGTCCCGGCTGACACCCGCCCCCAGCTTGCCGATCTTCTCGGCGTACTTGCTGTCGACCTCGGTGCCGTCGGCGCCCTGCTGGTAGCCGGTCCGCCGGGAGGCGCTGTCGATGGCGTTGCGGCCCTCCATGGTGGGGCCGACACGGAGGCCGACATGGGCACCGGAGACCGCCGAACCGCTGTCGTTGGTGACGGTGCCGCTGACGGTGAGCGTGTCGCTCTTCGCCGGTGCGGTGGGCGTCAGCGAGGTGATGTCGACGTCCACCGAGCGCGAGCCCGTGGGCTTGTCCGCCGCGTGGGCGGCGGGGGCCGCCGGGACCTGTAGTACGCCCGCGAGTACCGGCGCCGCTGCGAGTAGCGCCCCTGTCCGCCGTAGCCATCGACGGGCGCGAGAGGACGTCGTCTCCCGGAGGTCTGCCGCATCGGCCACGCGCTCGCCCGTCCCTTGTCGTCAGTGATCGTCAGTGGTCGTCGCAATGTGCGTCCACGAAATGGTAACGATGCCCGCTGTGGCGAAGTGCTGTGGACGGCTACACAAGATCGTCACCGTGATGGAACCGACGATCAACGTGGAGGCCCCGAGGCGCGCGGCCACGTACCCTGTTCTGTTGTGCCGAACGCCAACAATGACAGCCGAGCCCCGCAGTCCACCAATGAGCTCAACCAGGTGCAGCGCCGCGCCGTGGCCGAACTCTTGCGGGTCTCACCCGTCGCCGACGATCTTGCCCGACGCTTTCAGCAGGCCGGGTTCAGCCTGGCCCTGGTCGGCGGCTCGGTACGGGACGCGCTGCTCGGCCGCCTCGGTAACGATCTGGACTTCACGACGGATGCTCGCCCCGACGACGTGCTGAAGATCGTCCGACCCTGGGCGGACGCCGTGTGGGATGTGGGCATCGCCTTCGGCACGGTCGGCTGCCAGAAGGAAGGACCGGGCGGTAACGGGACACATCAGAACTTCCAGATCGAAATCACGACGTATCGGTCGGAAGCCTATGACCGGACGTCCCGGAAGCCCGAAGTGTCCTACGGCGAATCCATCGAGGAAGATCTGGTCCGCCGGGACTTCACGGTCAACGCGATGGCGGTGGCACTTCCGCAGAAGGAGTTCATCGACCCGCACAACGGGCTCGAAGATCTTGCCGCGCGGGTGCTGGCGACGCCTGGGACCCCGCAGGAGTCCTTCTCCGACGATCCGCTGCGGATGATGCGCGCGGCGCGGTTCGCTTCCCAGCTCGACTTCGAGGTGGCACCCGAGGTGATCGCCGCGATGAAGGCGATGGCCGGACGGATCGACATCGTCTCGGCGGAGCGGGTGCGGGACGAGCTGAACAAGCTGCTCCTGGGCGCCCACCCCCGGAAGGGGCTGCGGCTCCTGGTCGAGACCGGGCTCGCCGACTGCGTAGTGCCGGAGATCCCCGCGCTGCGTCTGGAGCGTGATGAGCATCACCGGCACAAGGATGTGTACGAGCACTCGCTGACCGTGCTGGACCAGGCCATCGATCTGGAGGAGAACGGGCCCGATCTGGTGCTGCGGCTGGCCGCGCTGCTGCATGACATCGGGAAGCCGAAGACGCGCCGCTTCGAGAAGGACGGCCGTGTCTCCTTCCACCACCACGAGGTGGTGGGCGCCAAGATGACCAAGTCGCGGATGACGAAGCTCAAGTACTCCAATGAGCTGGTCAAGGATGTCTCCCGGCTGGTCGAGCTGCATCTGCGCTTCCACGGCTACGGCACGGGCGAATGGACCGATTCGGCCGTGCGGCGCTATGTGCGCGATGCGGGGCCGCTGCTGGACCGGCTGCACAAGCTGACCCGCTCGGACTGCACGACGCGCAACAAGCGGAAGGCCACGGCGCTCTCCCGGGCGTACGACGGGCTGGAGGAGCGGATCGCGAGCCTGCAGGAGCAGGAAGAGCTGGACGCGATCCGCCCGGACCTGGACGGCAACGAGATCATGAAGGTGCTCGGCATCGCTCCGGGGCCTCAGGTCGGCACGGCCTACAAGCATCTGCTGGAGCTGAGGCTGGAGCACGGCCCCATGGACCGGGACGCCGCCGTCGCGGCGCTCAAGGAGTGGTGGGCGGCTCAGCCTCAGGACTGACGCAGCCTCTCAGGCTGACGCCGCTCCTTCCGTGTCTCCGGCGCGTCACGTTTCACGTGAAACATCGACCCTTGTGCGTTTCCTGGGGCGGTGTTTCACGTGAAACATGAGCAGGGCGGCGGTCGCCGCGTAGAGCAGTGCCACTCCGGTCACCAGAGCGGCCGATGTCCCGTCCGGTGGCAGCATCAGGGCCGCCACCCCCGCGGCTCCTACGAAGGCGACGTTGAAGAGCACGTCATAGAGGGAGAAGATCCGCCCGCGGAAGTCGTCCTCGATCGCGGACTGGACGACGGTGTCGGTGGCGATCTTCGCGCCCTGGGTGATGAGGCCGAGCACAAAGGCGGCGATCAGTATCGGGGCGGGTTCGAAGGGGAGCCCCAGGCCCGGTTCCAGTACGGCGGCGATCGCCGCGCACACCATCACCCAGTGCAGCTGGCCGTCCGGCCGGGAGGCGTCGAGCGAGGAGAGCCGGCCCACCGCCCATGGGGTGATCACCGCCGCGGCGAAGAAGCCCGCCCCCGAGACGCCCACCGCGATACCGAGGAGCGCCAGCCCGCCCGACTCGGTGTCGGCCCATGCGTACCGGCAGAGCATCAGCACCGTGACGGTGAGGGCGCCGTAGCAGAAGCGCATCAGCGTCATCGCGGCCAGGGCCACGGTGGGGTCCCTGCGGTGCAGAAGGTGGCGTAGCCCGGCGACGAGTCCGCGGACGGTGCTCACCACGGCCGCCCCGAGGTGTGGCTGCAGGGCCGCCGGATCGGGTCCCAGGAGACCGGAGGGCATGCGGAGCGCCGAGAGACCGGCGAGGAGGTAGAGCGCGGCGCCCAGCAGGACGACCAGCGCGTCCGAAGAGGAGCCGCCGGGGCCGGAGAGGCGGACCACGAACGCCAGACCGCCGCCCGCGGTGGCGGCGAGGGTGCCCGCGGTCGGTGAGAGGGAGTTGGCCATGACCAGACGTTCCTGGCTGTCCACCACCCGCGGCAGCGAGGCCGACAGACCGGCCAGGACGAAGCGGTTGACGGCCGTCACCGACAGGGCGGAGACGTAGAAGAGCCACTCCGGTGCCTGGGCGAGGACCAGTACCGCGGTTCCGGCGGCCAGTCCGGAGCGCAGCAGATTGCCGTGGAGCAGGACCTGGCGGCGGCGCCAGCGGTCCAGCAGCACACCGGCGAAGGGGCCGAGGAGGGAGTAGGGGAGCAGCAGGACGGCCATGGCGGACGCGATGGCCGCGGCGGACGTCTCCTTCTCGGGGGAGAAGACCACAAAGGTGGCCAGCGCGACCTGGTAGACGCCGTCGGCGGACTGGGACAGCAGACGGACGGCCAGAAGATGGCGGAAGTCGCGCAGTTGCAGCAGCACGCGGAGATCACGCACAACGGGCATGACGCCACCTTCACACACCGCACGGGCCTCCGGGGGGATTCCCGGAGGCCCATGATCATGCGGCGGCGATCAGCGCCTCACTGCGCGGCGCTATGGCGCACTGTCAGGGTGCGGCGCAGGGGCTCAGCGCTCGACCTCGCCCTTGATGAACTTCTCCACGTTCTCCCGGGCCTCGTTGTCGAAGTACTGCACCGGCGGCGACTTCATGAAGTACGAGGAGGCGGAGAGGATCGGGCCGCCGATGCCGCGGTCCTTGGCGATCTTCGCGGCGCGCAGCGCGTCGATGATGACGCCCGCGGAGTTCGGGGAGTCCCACACCTCGAGCTTGTACTCCAGGTTCAGCGGGACATCGCCGAACGCCCGGCCCTCGAGGCGGACGTACGCCCACTTGCGGTCGTCCAGCCAGGCCACGTAGTCCGACGGGCCGATGTGAACGTTGTCGGCGCCCAGGTCGCGGTCCGGGATCTGCGAGGTGACGGCCTGCGTCTTGGAGATCTTCTTGGACTCCAGGCGCTCGCGCTCGAGCATGTTCTTGAAGTCCATGTTGCCGCCGACGTTCAGCTGCATGGTGCGGTCCAGGACGACGCCCCGGTCCTCGAACAGCTTCGCCAGCACCCGGTGCGTGATCGTGGCGCCGACCTGCGACTTGATGTCGTCACCGACGATCGGCACGCCCGCCTCGGTGAACTTGTCCGCCCACTCCTTGGTACCGGCGATGAAGACCGGGAGCGCGTTGACGAAGCCGACCTTGGCGTCGATGGCGCACTGGGCGTAGAACTTGGCGGCGTCCTCCGAGCCCACGGGCAGGTAGCAGACCAGAACGTCGACCTGCTTGTCCTTGAGGATCTGGACCACATCGACCGGGGCCTCGTCGGACTCGTCGATGGTCTGCCGGTAGTACTTACCGAGGCCGTCGTGCGTGTGGCCGCGCTGGACCGTCACGCCGGTCGGCGGCACGTCGCAGATCTTGATGGTGTTGTTCTCGCTGGCGCCGATGGCGTCCGTGAGATCCAGCCCGACCTTCTTCGCGTCCACGTCGAAGGCGGCGACGAACTCCACGTCACGGACGTGGTAGTCGCCGAACTGCACATGCATCAGACCCGGCACGCGGGTGTCCGGGTCGGCATCTTTGTAGTACTCGACGCCCTGCACCAGCGACGCGGCACAGTTGCCCACACCGACGATGGCTACACGAACCGAACCCATTCCGGTTGCTCCCTGTGTGTACTCGACGAAGCCCTGCGGGGTGCTGGGCCTCACTTGGCGATGTCATCGGACGGGTCCGGCCGGGAACCACCCCGGTGCCGGGGCAGGCCGTCCGCCTCTCCTGACCGGTCCTGCTCCGGTGACCGGTCCGGCTCCTGCTCAGGTATCCGGTCCTGCCCGGCGGGCTCGTCGCGCTGGTCGCGCCCGGCCCGCTCGCTCTCGATCAGCTCGTTCAGCCAGCGGACCTCGCGCTCCACCGACTCCATGCCGTGCCGCTGGAGTTCGAGGGTGTAGTCGTCCAGCCGCTCGCGGGTGCGGGCCAGGGCGGCCCGCATCTTCGCCAGGCGCTCCTCCAGACGGCTGCGCCGCCCTTCGAGCACCCGCATCCGTACGTCCCGCGATGTCTGTCCGAAGAAGGCGAAGCGGACGCCGAAGTGTTCGTCCTCCCACGCGTCCGGGCCGGTGTGGGAGAGCAGCTCCTCGAACCGCTCCTTTCCCTCCGCCGTCAGCCTGTAGACGATCTTCGCCCGGCGGCCGGCGAGGGTTGCCGCGGCGGCCTCCTCGGAGGCGTTCCCGGGCTCCTCGATCAACCAGCCGTTGGCGACCAGCGTCTTGAGACAGGGGTAGAGGCTGCCGTAACTGAACGCCCGGAACACCCCGAGTGAGGTGTTGAGGCGCTTTCGCAGCTCATATCCGTGCATCGGGGACTCGCGGAGCAGGCCGAGGACGGCGAACTCGAGGATGCCGGAGCGTCTGCTCATCGCCTGCCTCTCCCGTCTCCTGGGGCCACTATGTCGAGCTGATGTATCGACTCGATACATCAAGACGATAGAACCGTGGTCTCAATGGGACAAGAGCGACCACGGTGAACGGCGTCACATCACCGGTTCGTGGGTCTCAACCGGAGCGTTATGGAGTGAAGGCGCCGGAGGGGCAAGATTTGGCCGTGCGTACTCTGTTCGCCATGCAGACCAAAGGGAACCGTGTGACGCTGTCCTGCGTCCTCGTCCTGGAGGCAGTGCGTCCGGTTGCCAGGTGTGGCCGGATCGCACATCGGGGGGACCGGAAGCCACCTGCCGCTTTCAGGCGATAGCGCCTGCCCGAGGAGTAGTCGTTCCATGAGCGAGCACCGTCGCAAGCTGCCGCAGCCCCAGGGCGGCGGCCGAGCAGCGGCCCGGCGTGCCGGACAGCAATCGTCCGGCCGTCGCGCAGCACCATCGCACAACGCCGCCGCCGATGCGGGCTCGGCCTCATATGAGGAAGAGCCCTCCCACGGTGGCAGGGCCGAGGCCCGGCGCGCCGCGCAACGCAGCGGCGGCGGCCGGAGAAGAGCACCCGACCCGGCCGCCGGTGGCGCGGGCCGTGGAGGGCGCGGTGGCGGTCGGCGGGCCACCGGCGGTGGCCGTGGCCGGGGCGCGGGCGGCGACGGGCCGCCCGGCAAGAAGCGGTTCGTCGACTACCCGCGCGCGGGCAAGTCGGGCTTCCGCCGCTGGGTCCCGTCCTGGCGGCTCGTCACGGGAACCTTCATCTTCTTCTTCGCGGTGCTCGTCAGCGCCGTGGGCATCGGGTGGATGATCGTTGACGTTCCCACCGCGCAGGCCGCGTCGCAGACCCAGAAGAACGTCTACTACTGGGGCGACGGCAAGCAGATGGTGGTCTCGGGCGGTGGTGACCTCAACCGTCAGATCGTGCCGCTCAACAAGATCCCCAAGAACATGCAGAACGCGGTGATCTCGGCCGAGAACGCCAGCTTCTACCAGGACTCGGGCGTCGACCCGATGGGTATCGCGCGCGCCGTCGTCAACATGGCGCGGGGCGGTGCGACCCAGAGTGGGTCGACCATCACCCAGCAGTTCGTGAAGAACACGTACCTCGACCAGTCGCAGACGGTGACGCGCAAGGCCAAGGAACTGCTCATCTCCGTCAAGGTCGGTACGACCAAGAGCAAGGACTACATTCTCGCGGGGTACCTCAACACCGCCTACTACGGCCGCGGCGCCTACGGCTGTCAGGCGGCGGCCCGCGCGTACTTCGACAAGGACTGCGAGAAGCTCGACCCGAGCCAGAGCGCCTTCCTCGCCGCGACGCTCAACGGGCCCAACCTGTACGACCCGAACGGCGGCTACGGGCCGACCGCGAGCGCGGAGGCGAACACCAAGCGGGCCACGGCGCGCTGGGCGTGGATCCTCAAGCGGGAGGTCCAGGTGGGCCGGCTGTCCAAGTCCGAAGCCCAGCAATACCTGAGCAAGGGCTTCCCGCGGACGAAGAGCCCGAAGGTGGCGACGAACAAGCAGGGCCAGATCGGCTATCTGACCGACCTCGCCGACAACTACGTCGTCGCCAACACCGACATCTCCAAGACGGAGCTGGACAAGGGCGGCTATCAGATCCACACCACCTTCGACCGCACGAAGGTCGGTGAACTGAACAAAGCGGTCGAGAAGGTGACCAAGGAGAACATCAAGCCGAAGGAGCGCGAACAGGACAAGTTCGTGCAGTTCGGCGGCGCGTCGGTGGAGCCGAAGTCGGGCAAGATCAAGGCCATCTACGGCGGCAACGACGCGCTGGAGCACTATCGCAACAACGCGGACTACACCGGTGTCCAAGTGGGCTCGACCTTCAAGCCCTTCGTGCTGGCCTCGGCGATGAGGGACGGTGTCCGGGACCGCAACGGACCGCGTGACCAACCGGATTCGGAACGCACCAGGGTCTCCCCGGCGAGTGTCTACGACGGTGACAACGGGCTGACGCTGCGCGACTACGACGGATCCGTCTGGAAGGACCGGAACAACCAGGAGTGGCACCAGAGGAACGACGGTGGCGAGGACAAGGGCAAGATCAGCCTGCGCACCGCGATGCAGTACTCGGTGAACACGCCCTTCATCCAGCTCGGCATGGACGTCGGCACCGACAAGGTGCGGGACGCGGCCCTGGACGCGGGCCTCAGCAAGGAGCAGCTGGCCTCGATCACCCCGACGTTCTCCCTCGGCACCTCCGCGCCCAGCGCGATCCGGCTCGCCGGGGCGTACGCGACCTTCGCGGCCAGCGGCCAGCAGGCCGATCCGTACTCGGTCGAGCGGGTCGAGGACAAGGACGGTGAGGTCTACAACCACAAGGAGGACGCCAAGCTCAAGCGGGCCTTCGACGCGGACGTGGCGAACAACGTCACCGACGTGCTGAAGAACGTCATCGCGCGCGGCACCGGCACCTCGGCGAAGATCGGCCGCCCGGCGGCGGGCAAGACCGGAACCACGGACCAGAACAAGTCGGCCTGGTTCGCCGGTTACACCCCGCAGCTGTCCACGTCGATCGGCATGTGGCGGGTGGACGACCGGGCCAAGCGGCAGGTCTTCCGTTCCATGCGCGGTGTGGGCGGTCAGAAGACCATCCACGGTGCGTCCTACCCGGCCGAGATCTGGGCCGACTACATGCGCAAGGCGATGGCGGGTCAGCCGGCTAAGGACTTCCCCGCGGCCACGCCGATCGGTGACAAGGTCTACGGCGAGAACGCGAGCCCGACGCCGACGACCCCGAAGCCGACGCAGACGCCGTCCGAGACGGCGTCTCCGACGCCGTCGGCGACGCCGTCCGAGACGACCTCCGGCAGCCCGAGCCCCACCCAGACGTGTGATCCGCTGGACTTCAAGTGCAACGACAACGCGGGCGGCGACAACCAGGGCAACGAGAACGCGGGCCCCAGCGGTGGTCCGGGCGGGCCTTCGCCCTCGCCGACCACGGAGCCACCGGGCGGCGGGATCTTCGGGGGACCGTCGGGATCCCGTAAGGACCAGTAGTCCCCAACCCCCACATCACCATCGGCGGCCGCGTCGGAGCATCCCGCTCCGGCGCGGCCGCCGCCGTCAGGGCCCTCTGCGGCTCTCTGGGCGTCTTACGGACGTGCGCGCGACTCCGTCCCGCCTTCAGGCGTTGCGAGGCGCTCAGCGGGCCGCTGAGGCGGTCCTCACCCCTCCCGTCCGGCTCGTACGGCAGGATGGGCCCCATGAGCGTGCGCGAGGACCCACAGGCCCAGCCCGTACGGCCGACCACGGAGGACTCGGTGGCCGCGGCGGGCAGCGAGCTGATCGGCGGCCCGGTCGGGCGCCGGGCGCTGCTGGGCGCGAGCTGGTGGACCCCGGTGCGGATCATCGCGCTCGTCGCCATCGGGATGTTCGCCCTGGGCATGGTGCAGAAGCTGCCCTGCTACGACGGCGGCTGGTTCTACGGCGCCACCGCCCAGTACACCCACGCCTGTTACTCCGACATACCGCACCTCTACAACGGCCGCGGCTTCGCCGACGACCTCGTCCCGTACTTCAACCGGATACCGGACAGCGTCTCCGGCGGGATGCAGTACCTGGAGTACCCGGTCCTCACCGGCCTCCTGATGGAGGTCGCCTCCTGGCTCACCCCGCACAGCGGCAGCCTCCAGACCCGCGAACAGGTCTACTGGCTGGCGAACGCGGGCATGCTCATGGCCTGCACCGCGGTCATCGCGGTCTGCGTATCCCGTACGCACCGCCGCCGCCCCTGGGACGCGCTGCTCGTCGCCCTGGCCCCCGCCTTCGCGCTCACCGCCACGATCAACTGGGACCTCCTCGCGGTCGCCCTCACCGCCGCCGGGATGCTCATGTGGTCCCGCAGCCGCCCGGTGGCCGCCGGTGTGCTGCTCGGCCTCGCGACGGCCGCGAAGCTCTACCCGGTGCTGCTGCTGGGCCCACTGCTGGTGCTGTGCCTGCGCGCGGGCCGGTGGCGTGCCTTCTGGGAGGCGACGGGCGGCGCGGCGGCCGCCTGGCTGGTGGTGAACGTGCCCGTGATGATCACTACGCAGGGCGGGGGGCTGCACATCCGCGAGGGATGGAAGCAGTTCTACACCTTCAGCCAGGAACGCCCGGTCGACTTCGGGTCGCTCTGGCTGATCATCTCGCAGCGCACCGGCAACCCCATGGACGACGTCAACACCTACGCCATGATCCTCATGGTGCTGGCCTGCGCCGGAGTGGCGGCCCTCGCCCTGTACGCCCCGCGGCGGCCGCGCTTCGCCCAGCTCGCCTTCCTGGTCATCGCGGCCTTCGTGCTCACCAACAAGGTCTACTCACCGCAGTACGTGCTGTGGCTGATCCCGCTCGCGGCGCTGGCGCGGCCGCGCTGGCGGGACTTCCTGGTGTGGCAGGGCTGCGAGGTGATGTATTTCCTCGGGGTCTGGATGTACCTCGCGTACACCAACAGCGGTGATCAGCACCGGGGGCTGCCGCCCGAGGGCTACCAGCTGGCGACCGCGCTGCACTTCGCGGGAACGCTCTTCCTGTGCGCGATGGTCGTACGGGACGCGCTGATGCCGGACCGGGACCCGGTGCGCCGGGACGGCTCGGACGATCCGTCGGGCGGCGTGCTCGACCGGGCGCCGGACGTGTTCGTGCTGGGAGCGGCGCGGCGCACGGCGCAGTACGAGGGCGCGGCGTTGGCGGACTGGGGCACCGGCCGGAGGTGAGCTCCCCCGTGGGAGCCCACCCCGGCGACGGGGCTCAGCGATCGAACAGACGGTCGAACTGTGTCGTGGTGTGGCGCAGATGCGCCACCAGCTCATCCCCCACCTGCGGCGCCGTGACATCGCCCGGCACGAACAGGATGCACACCTGCATGTGCGGCGGTTCGGCGAACCACCGCTGCTTGCCCGCCCAGACGAACGGCGAGAGGTTGCGGTTGACGGTCGCCAGACCGGCGCGGGCGACCCCCTTGGCCCGGGGCATCACCCCGTGCAGCGCCTTGGGCGCCTCCAGACCGACGCCATGGGACGTGCCGCCCGCGACGACCACCAGGAAGCCGTCGGAGGCGGCCTTCTGCTGGCGGTAGCCGAAGCGTTCGCCCTTGGCGACCCGGGTCACGTCGAGCACCGAGCCCCGGTACTCCGTGGACTCGTGGTCGCCCAGCCACAGCCGGGTGCCGATGCGGGCGCGGAACCGGGTCTGCGGGAACTGCTGCTGCAGCCGCGCCAGTTCGTCCGCCTTGAGGTGGCTGACGAACATGGTGTGCAGCGGCAGCCGCGCCGCGCGCAGCCGGTCCATCCAGCCGATGACCTCCTCGACCGCGTCGATGCCGTCGGTCCGGTCGAGCGGGAGGTGGATGGCGAAGCCTTCCAGCCGGACGTTCTCTATCGCGGCGTGCAGCTTGGGCAGGTCCTCCTCGGTGACGCCGTGCCGCTTCATGCTGCTCATGACCTCGATCACGACGCGCGCGTTCACCAGGCCGTAGACGCCGTCGACGGACGAGACCGACCGGATCACCCGGTCCGGCAGCGGCACCGGCTCCTCGCCGCGGCGGAACGGGGTGAGGACGAGCAGGTCGCCGCTGAAGAAGTCCTTCATCCGGGCGGCCTCGTAGGTGGTCCCCACGGCGAGGACATCGGCGCCGATGCGGGCGGCCTCCTCGGCCAGCCGTTCATGGCCGAAGCCGTAGCCATTGCCCTTGCAGACCGGGACTATCCCCGGGAACTGCTGGATGACCATCTGCTGGTGCGCCCGCCAGCGCGCGGTGTCGACGTAGAGGGTGAGCGCCATTGGCCGGTCCCGGAACCTTTCTCGTTGCCGCGGTGTATTCGAGATATGCAGCGTTTTCGGGGAAGCAGGAAATCAGGGTCAGCGGCGGGACATGTAGATGTCGAGCGCCTTGTGAAGCAGCTTGTTGAGGGGGAAGTCCCACTCGCCGAGGTATTCGGCAGCCTGCCCACCGGTGCCGACCTTGAACTGGATCAGCCCGAAGAGATGGTCGGTCTCGTCGAGCGAGTCGGAGATGCCGCGCAGGTCGTAGACGGTCGCGCCGAGCGCGTACGCGTCGCGGAGCATCCGCCACTGCATCGCGTTCGAGGGCCGGACCTCGCGCTTGTGGTTGGCGGAGGCGCCGTAGGAGTACCAGACGTGCCCGCCGACGACCAGCATCGTGGCGGCCGCCACCGCCTCGCCCTCGTGCATGGCGAAGTACAGCCGCATCCGGTTGGGGTCCTCGGTGTTGAGGGCCGTCCACATGCGCTGGAAGTAGCTGAGCGGGCGGGGCCGGAAGTGGTCGCGCTCCGCGGTGATTTCGTAGAGCCGCTGCCACTCGCCCAAGTGCTCGTAGCCGCCCTGCACGACCTCGACGCCCGCCTTGTCGGCCTTCTTGATGTTGCGGCGCCACAGCTGGTTGAAGCTCTTGTGGACGTCTTCCAAGGAGCGGTTCTCCAGGGGCACCTGGAAGACGTACCGCGGCTGGACGTCGCCGAAGCCCGCACCGCCGTCCTCGCCCTGCTGCCAGCCCATCCGCCGCAGCCGGTCGGAGACCTCGAAGGCCCGCGGCTCGATGTGGGTGGCCTCGACGTCGCGCAGCCGCTTCACATCCGGGCTCTGGATACCGGACTTGATCGCGGCGGCGTCCCAGCGGCGGATGATGACCGGCGGGCCCATCTTCACGGAGAAGGCGCCCTGCTGTTTGAGATGCGCGAGCATCGGGCGCAGCCACTCCTCCAGGTTGGGCGCGTACCAGTTGATGACCGGGCCCTCGGGGAGGTAGGCGAGATACCGCTTGATCTTGGGCAGTTGGCGGTAGAGCACCAGGCCGGCGCCGACCAGCTGGCCGGTGGCGTCGAACCAGCCGAGGTTCTCCGAGCGCCACTCCGATTTGACGTCAGCCCATGCCGGGACCTGCATGTGGCTTGCCGCGGGCAGGCTCTGGATGTACGCCAGATGCTGCTCTCGGCTGATCGTCCTGAGGGTCAAGCTCATTGCGGGGCGCTCCTCGGCAGGTTTGTCCCCAGGGTCGGGGCTCCGGCTCTCGCGCCGAAGCCTACTGCGACCGGAGCGCGCCCCGTTTTTCCCCGGGGCCAACCCGCCCCCGGGGAGTCAGCCCAGCAGCCCCCCGAAGAGCCCGCCGTGGGCCATGCCGAGGTAGAAGCCGACACCCGACGCAACGAGTCCGATGATCAGCAGGAACCGCTCTCCGGTGGTCGCGGAGATCAGCTGGCCCCATGCCCCGCCGAGCATGCCGATCAGTCCGGTCCACGAGCTGACCAGGTGGAGACCGGGGAAGTAAGCCGTGACGAAGGAGATCAAACCGATCATCACTGTCGCCACGGCGATGGCGTTCTCGACGGGATGAGACTTGCCATCGGTGTCCAGGAAGGAGAGCAGTCCGTGCTGCGGTCGTGCTGCCTGTGCCATGGGGCACCTCCAGGTAGGCCCATATAGGCAGGGCGGCGAACTGTAACGCCGCTCACACCCGATGTGTACAGATTGCGGGCCAAGACGCCCGGATTTCAAGCGGGAGGACGGAGGCGGGTACTGTGTACGGTCTGCGGTGGTGTCTGTACAGACACCACGGCACAACGCATCACGACCCTCCTGCCACGGAACGACCGTGGCCGCTGAGTCCAAAGGAGGTGGGTTCCACATGCGTCACTACGAGGTGATGGTCATCCTCGACCCCGATCTCGAGGAGCGTGCTGTCTCCCCGCTGATCGAGAACTTCCTTTCCGTTATCCGCGAGGGCAACGGCAAGGTCGAGAAGGTCGACACCTGGGGCCGTCGTCGTCTCTCGTACGAGATCAAGAAGAAGCCCGAGGGCATCTACTCGGTCATCGACCTGCAGGCCGAGCCCGCGGTCGTCAAGGAGCTCGACCGCCAGCTCAACCTGAACGAGTCGGTCCTCCGGACCAAGGTCCTTCGTCCCGAGACCCACTGACCGCGTAAGCGGTCAACGGTCACCGGGTCATATCGCAACGAGTAGCAAGCAGCCCAGCAGTACCCCGCCGAGAGGTTCCCCAATGGCAGGCGAGACCGTCATCACGGTCGTCGGCAATCTCGTCGATGACCCCGAGCTGCGCTTCACCCCCTCCGGTGCGGCGGTCGCGAAGTTCCGTGTCGCGTCCACTCCTCGTACTTTCGACCGTCAGACCAACGAGTGGAAGGACGGCGAGAGCCTCTTCCTCACGTGCTCGGTATGGCGGCAGGCCGCGGAAAACGTGGCCGAGTCGCTTCAGCGCGGTATGCGCGTCATCGTGCAGGGCCGGCTGAAGCAGCGGTCGTATGAGGACCGTGAGGGGATCAAGCGCACGGTCTACGAGCTGGACGTCGACGAGGTCGGTGCCAGCCTGCGCAATGCCACGGCCAAGGTCACCAAGACCACCGGACGTGGTGGCCAGGGTGGCTACGGCGGCGGTGGCGGCCAGGGTGGCCAGGGCGGCGGTGGCGGCGGCTGGGGCGGTGGCCCCGGCGGCGGTCAGCAGCAGGGCGGCGGCGCTCCGGCCGACGACCCCTGGGCGACCGGCGCACCGGCCGGTGGCGGCCAGGGCGGCGGTGGCGGCGGCTGGGGCGGTGGCTCCGGCAGCGGCGGCGGCTACTCGGACGAGCCGCCCTTCTAGGCCACGGCGCGATGTTTCACGTGAAACCGCGTGAAACATCGCCGGGTCTGGTCTGGGCGACCAGCACAAACTTCTTGATCACACTGGAGAGAGACAATGGCGAAGCCGCCTGCTCGCAAGCCTAAGAAGAAGGTTTGCGTGTTCTGCAAGGAGAAGATCTCCTACGTCGACTACAAGGACACGAACCTGCTGCGGAAGTTCATTTCCGACCGCGGTAAGATCCGTGCCCGCCGGGTCACCGGCAACTGCACTCAGCACCAGCGTGACGTCGCCACGGCCGTGAAGAACAGCCGTGAGATGGCGCTGCTGCCCTACACGTCCACCGCGCGATAAGGGAAGGGTGACCGAGTCATGAAGATCATCCTCACCCACGAGGTCTCCGGCCTCGGCACTGCCGGTGACGTCGTGGACGTCCGGGACGGATACGCCCGTAACTACCTGGTCCCGCGCGGTCTCGCGCTTCGCTGGACCAAGGGTGGCGAGAAGGACGTCGAGCAGATCCGCCGCGGTCGTCGCATCCGCGAGATCGCCACGATCGAGCAGGCCAACGAGGTCAAGGCGCGGCTCGAGGGCGTCAAGGTCCAGCTGAAGACCCGCGCCGGCGACGCCGGCCGGCTGTTCGGCTCCGTCACCCCGGCCGACATCGCCTCGGCGATCAAGGACGCGGGTGGCCCGGACGTCGACAAGCGCCGCATCGAGGTGCCGCAGCCGATCAAGACCCTGGGCGCGCACCAGGTGTCGGTCCGGCTGCACGCCGAGGTTGCCGCGAAGGTCGGCGTCGAGGTCGTCGCCGCGTAACGCAGTACTCGGCCTGGCCGAGCATGTGAGAGGGCTGCACCCCCGCGTGGGGTGCGGCCCTTCGCGCTGTGGCCTTTCGTGCTCTGGCCTTTCGTGCTCTGGCCTCGCCCGGTCCTTCGCGGGGTGCTCTTTCGCGCTGTGGCCTCGCCGTGTGGCTTCAGGCCCGGGTCGCGCCGGTGACGATCCACCGCCCGGAGCGGGCGCGCAGCCAGAGGGTCACCAGCCGGAGCGACATCATCAGCGCCATGGTCCACCACACGGCGGTCAGCCCCCCGCCCCAGGTGGGGACCAGCAGCGCCACCGGGGCGAAGACCGCGAGAGTGACGAGCATGGCCCCGGCGAGATACGGACCGTCGCCCGCTCCCATCAGCACCCCGTCGAGGACGAAGACCACACCCGAGACCGGCTGGACGGCGGCCGTCACCAGCAGCACCGGCAGCAGCGCGTCCTTCACCCCGGAGTCCGTGGTGAACAGGGGGATGAACAGCGGGCGGGAGGCGATCACCAGCAGCCCGAGCACGATGCCCGCGACGATGCCCCACTGCACCATGCGGCGGCAGGCGGCGCGGGCCCCCTCGGCGTCCTCCGCTCCGAGATAGCGCCCGATGATGGCCTGACCCGCGATGGCGATGGCGTCCAGCGCGAACGCCAGCAGGGTCCACAGGGTCAGCACGATCTGGTGGGCGGCGACCTCGGTGTCCCCGAGGCGGGCCGCCACCGCCGTCGCGATGAGCATCACGGCGCGCAGCGAGAGTGTACGGACCAGCAGCGGGGCCCCGGCGTGGGCGCAGGCCCGGATCCCGGCGGCGTCGGGGCGCAACGAGGTGCCGTGGCGCCGGGCTCCCCGGACGACCACGACGAGGTAGACGGCGGCCATGGCCCACTGGGCGATCACCGTGCCCCAGGCGGAGCCCGCGATGCCGAGCCCGGCGCCGTAGACGAGGGCCGCGTTCAGCCCCGCGTTGGCCGTGAAGCCGCCGATGGCCACGTACAGCGGGGTGCGGGTGTCCTGGAGACCGCGGAGCACCCCGGTGGCGGCGAGCACCACGAGCATCGCCGGGATGCCGAGGGTGCTGACGCGCAGATAGGTGATGGCGTACGGGGCGGCGGTGTCGGAGGCGCCGAAGAGGTCGACGAGGCCGGGTGCGGTGGGGAGGGCGGCGGCGATGACGGCGGCGCCGAGCAGCAGGGCCAGCCAGATGCCGTCCATGCCCTGGCGTATCGCGCCGGGCAGGTCGCCCGCGCCGACCCGGCGGGCCACGGCGGCGGTGGTGGCGTAGGCGAGGAAGACGAAGACGTTCACCGCGGTGGTCAGCAGGGCGGCGGCGACGCCCAGACCGGCGAGCTGCGGGGTGCCGAGATGGCCGACGATGGCGCTGTCGACCATGACGAAGAGGGGTTCCGCCACGAGTGCGCCGAAGGCGGGTATGGCGAGGGCGACGATCTCGCGGTCATGCCGGCGGACGGTGCTCCGGGCGCTCGTGGGGGCCTGTGTCATGGAGGCAATCTAATCTTCCACAGGTAAGAGACACAAGCTCTTTGCAGTCCTTACATGGCGGCGCTCGCGACACTCTCCTCTGCGCCGTTTGTCGTGATCTTGCATCGGGTGTGGAAGTTTTTCTTCTGCACAGCCACTGGATAGAGAAATTGCAGGTCAGAGCGGTGACTCTGGGGTGATTGTGTGTTTGTCCACAGCGCTGTCCCCCGGCCCGTGCACAGGTTCGCGCGACTTCTCCACAGGATGGGTCGCATCATCCACATGGCCTGTGGATAACCGAGTTGGCCGGTAGCCCCGACGGGCCTACCGTTATCCGGCGCCCGCCATCTGTTCCGGCCTCGAATCCACCAGAACTCGACGCGTCGTGAGCGGAAGCCGGGCGCCCTGTATGTCATAGCCGTGCCGTAAGACTGAAGACGTCGCGGCGAGGTCCGTACCGCGGACGGGAGGAGGTGGCGGGGTGAGCGTGCCCGAGCCCATGGACGACCCATGGGCGGACTCCGGCCCGGCCGAGTTCCCGTCCCCCCGCTTCCGCCGCGGCGAGGGCGGCGGCCGTGGCGAGGGCGGCCGGGGCCGTGACGATCAGCATGACCGCGGCCGCGACGGCGGCGCCTGGGAAGGGTCCGGCTTCGAGCGGGTCCCGCCGCAGGACCTCGACGCCGAGCAGTCCGTGCTCGGCGGCATGCTGCTCTCCAAGGACGCCATCGCCGATGTGGTGGAGGTCCTCCAGGGCAAGGACTTCTACCGCCCCGCCCACGAGACCGTCTACCAGGCGATCCTGGACCTGTACGCGAAGGGTGAGCCGGCCGACCCGATCACCATCGCGGCCGAGCTGACCAAGCGCGGCGAGATCGCCAAGGTCGGCGGCGCCTCGTACCTCCACACCCTGGTCCAGTCGGTCCCCACCGCGGCCAACGCCGAGTACTACGCGGAGATCGTCCACGAGCGCGCCGTGCTGCGCCGCCTGGTCGAGGCGGGCACCCGCATCACCCAGATGGGATACGCGGCGGACGGCGACGTCGACGAGATCGTCAACAACGCCCAGGCGGAGATCTACGCCGTCACCGAGCAGCGGACCAGCGAGGACTATCTGCCCCTCGGCGACATCATGGAGGGCGCGCTCGACGAGATCGAGGCGATCGGCTCGCGCAGCGGCCAGATGTCCGGGGTGCCCACCGGCTTCACCGACCTGGACTCGCTGACGAACGGGCTCCACCCCGGCCAGATGATCGTCATCGCCGCCCGGCCCGCCATGGGTAAGTCCACCCTCGCCCTCGACTTCGCCCGCGCCTGCTCGATCAAGAACAACATGCCGAGCGTCATCTTCTCCCTGGAGATGGGGCGCAACGAGATCGCGATGCGTCTGCTGTCAGCCGAGGCCCGGGTGGCGCTGCACCACATGCGCTCCGGCAGCATGACCGACGAGGACTGGACCCGGCTCGCCCGCCGCATGCCGGACGTGTCCCAGGCCCCGCTGTTCATCGACGACTCCCCGAACCTGTCGATGATGGAGATCCGCGCCAAGTGCCGTCGGCTCAAGCAGCGCAGTGATCTGCAGCTGGTCGTCATCGACTACCTCCAGCTGATGCAGTCCGGCGGCGCCCGGCGCCCCGAGAGCCGCCAGCAGGAGGTCTCGGACATGTCGCGAAACCTGAAGCTGCTGGCCAAGGAGCTGGAGGTGCCGGTGATCGCGCTCTCCCAGCTGAACCGTGGTCCCGAACAGCGCACCGACAAGAAGCCGATGGTCTCGGACCTGCGTGAAAGTGGCTCGATCGAGCAGGACGCCGACATGGTCATCCTGCTGCACCGCGAGGACGCGTACGAGAAGGAGTCCCCGCGCGCGGGTGAGGCCGACCTGATCGTGGCCAAGCACCGTAACGGCCCGACGGCCACCATCACCGTCGCCTTCCAGGGCCACTACTCGCGCTTCGTGGACATGGCTCAGACCTGATCCCGGTCCGGGTCCGGGTCCGGACGCAGCTCGGCGGCCTTGAGCGCGCGGCGCGCGAAGACGTCCTCGCGGCGTTCCTCCATCTGCCGCAGGGCGTCCTTGCGGTCCCGCTTGGCGAGCCGGTCGAGGTACGTGTGGCCGACGAGGTGGTCGGCCTCGTGCTGCAGGCACCGGGCGAAGTACCCCGTGCCCTCGATGACGAGCGGCTCGCCGTCCTTGTCGACCCCGCGGACGACGGCACGGTCGGTGCGGGGGACCGTCATGGCGGCACCCGGCACGGACAGGCAGCCCTCGGTGTCGTCGATGAGCCGGCGGTCACCCGGATCGGGCAGGTCCAGAACCGGGTTGACGATGTGGCCGACATGCCGGATCCCGGCGTCGTCCGGGCAGTCGTACACGAACAGCCGCAGGGAGACGTCCACCTGATTGGCGGCCAGGCCCGCGCCGTCGGCCACGTACATGGTCAGGAACATGTCGTCGATCAGCGTCGACAGCTCCGGGGTTCCGAACGCGGTCACCTCGCGGCACGGGCGGCTCAGCACCTCTTCGCCCACCACCGTGATCCTGCGGACCGAGCCCCGTTCCGCCTCCGGCGGCAGGGCCGGATAGGTGTCGACGGGGCGGCCCTGCACGCGGACCCGCCGGTCGACGGCGCGGGGCCGCTCATGACGAACAGACATGGTGTCTCCCCCAAGGGCTTCTGCTTGCCAAGTCCTTTGCAAAGTAGCAGGCTTTGCAAAGTGACTGAAGACGACGTCCACGCCCCGCACGACCGGGCGGCCGGAACCGGCGAAGCGCTGCCCGAGCACCGCGTCCGTACCGCCCTGCTCGACCTGTTCGCCGAAGTCGGCACCGTCACGGCGACCGAAGCCGCCTCCCGGCTGGGCTACAGCTCCGGGCTCTGCTCGTTCCACCTGCGGCAGCTCGCCCGCCACGGATACATCGAAGAGGCGCCCCACAGCGGGGGCCGCGCACGCCCCTGGCGTCTGCGGCGGCACGCCCCCGCGGAGGACCGGTTCGGGGACCTGGCCCGGGGGCTGGAGGACGAGAGCTGGCAGCGATGGCTGACCCAGCGGGACGAGGCGCCGTCCGCGTGGCGCCACGACGAAGCCTTCAGCGCTGTCGCGTATCTGACGCCCGAAGAGATGAGCCGGGTCGCGGACACCATCCGGCGCGCGCTCGCGCCCTACCAGGACCGCGAACAACGCCCCCTGGCCCGGCCCGAGGGCGCTCGGCCGGTTGCCCTCATCACCCGGCTCTTCCCCCTGCTTCCGCACTCCCCGGACGGCGCGGACCAGGAGTGAGCGGCGTGGCTCGCGATTTGCCGTTTCCGCAAGAAACTTTGTCATACGGGCGTGGGCGCGGCCACGGTGTGCGAACAGGCCGTGGGCGACCGGCGCCACGGCCCCCTACCGAAGGCAGGGCCGATGGACGCACAGTTCTGGGACGACATGTACCGCGGCGCCGACCAGCTCATGAGCGGCAACCCCAACGGCGTGCTCGTCACCGAAGTCACCGACCTGGCGCCGGGGCGGGCGCTCGACGTCGGTTGCGGTGAGGGTGCCGACGCCCTCTGGCTGGCCCGGCGCGGCTGGCAGGTCACCGGGACCGACATCTCCCGGACCGCGCTGGACCGCGCCGCCGCCGCGGCCGCGGACCTCTCCGGCCGGGTGGCGTGGACCCGGACCGACCTGGCCGTCACGCCGCCCCCGGCCGCCGCGTTCGACCTGGTGTCCGCCCAGTACTTCCCCCTCCTGCGCCAGCCGGAGCACACCGCGCTGCGCGGCCTGCTCGACGCCGTCGCCCCCGGCGGCACCCTGCTCTTCGTGGGCCACGACCTCGCCGACGTGCCCGCCCGCATGGAGAACGGCATCGTCCCCGGCGACTACTACCAGCCAGCTGAGATCGCCGGGCTTCTCGGCCACGACTGGACGGTCCTGGCCGACGAAACCCGGCCGCGCACCGCGCCCGCCCCGCCCGGCACCCACCACACCCACGACACCGTCCTGCGCGCCCGGCGCCTGCGGTAAGCCGTCCGCCGAAACCGCCGCCGCGGAGCGCTAGTCTCCCCGTCCATGACCGAGCCGAGCGACCTGCTGACCACCCGGACCTTCTACGACGCCGTCGCCGCCGACTACGCGGAGATGTTCAAGTCCCCGCTGGACGACAAGCCGCTGGACCGCGCCATGCTCGGCGCGTTCGCCGACCTGGTGCGGCAGGGCGAGGCCGCCGGGCCGGTCGCCGATCTCGGCTGTGGTCCGGGGCGGGTGACGGCGTATCTGCACACCCTCGGGCTGGACGTCTTCGGCGTCGACCTGTCCCCGGGGATGCTGGCGGTGGCCCGGCGGGAGTATCCGGAGCTGCGGTTCGACGAGGGGCCGATGGCCGGGCTGGACCTGCCGGACGGCGCCCTCGGCGGGATCGTCGCCTACTACTCCCTCATCCACACCCCCGCCGAGCGGCTGCCCGCGGTGCTGGCCGAGTTCCACCGGCTGCTGGCTCCGGGCGGCCATTTGCTCGTCGCCTTCCAGGTCGGCGACGAACTGCTGCGCGTGGTCGAGCCGTTCGGCCATCCCGTGTCGCTCGACGTCCGCAGGCTGTCGCCCGACGAGATCGCCGGGCTGCTCGACGGGGCCGGGTTCGCCGTACGGGCCCGGCAGGTGCGCGAGCCGGAGGGCCGAGAGAAGGTGCCTCAGGCCTTTCTCCTGGCCCGTAAGCCGGGGGCACGGCCGGAGGAGACGGCGTAGCCCGCCCGGCGGCGGCTCAGAGCACGTCGTCCAGTTCCTGCAGCAGCCGTCGCTTGGGGCGGGCTCCGACCATGGAGCGCACCGGTTCGCCCGCCCGGAACAGCATCAGCGTCGGCATCGACAGCACGCCGTACGCCACCGTCGTCTCCGGGTTCGTGTCCACGTCCAGCCGGACCACCCTCAGCCGGTGTCCCTCCTCCCGGGCGATCTCCGCCAGCACCGGCTCGATCATGTGGCACGGCGCGCACCAGGAGGCGGTGAAGTCCACGAGGACCGGCAGCCCGGCTGTCAGCACCTCCTCGGCGAAGGTGGCGTCCGTGACCGTGGCCACTTCCCTGGCCTGAGTCCGTGTCATCTCATTCATCCCCTTTGTTCCCTTGGATTCGTTTCGTCGCTCGCGGGCGGGTCGTACGGGGTCAGCGCGCAGCGCGGCTCCGGCGCTCCGCCGGGTGCCGTCGCCGCTGCCTCCAGCGCCGCCCGGGCCCGCTCCGCATGGGCGAGCTGCGCCCCGACCTGCCGCCGTACGTCGCTCAGCCGCGCGATGCAGTCGTCCAGTTCGGCCAGCTTGCGCCGGTAGACCTCCAGCGACGCGGGGCAGGCGTCACCGGCCGGATGGCCGGAGCGCAGGCACTCCACGAACGGCCGGGTCTCCTCCAGGCCGAAGCCGAAGTCCTGGAGGGTGCGGATCTGGCCGACCAGCCGGAGGTCGTCCTCGTCGTACGCCCGGTACCCGTTGCCGGAGCGCCGCGCGGGCAGCAGTCCGATCGACTCGTAATAGCGCAGGGTGCGGGTGGTGGTTCCCGCCCGTTCGGCCAGCTCTCCGATCCGCATGCACTCGACCGTAGACCTTGCCGCCGACGTCAAGGCCAGACCTTTTCCGTCGCCCCTGACGGTGCGGAATCCGGCCCGTAGGGTGCGGGCATGACCGCATCCGAGGATTTCGCGGAGCTGCTGCCCGCCACCCGCCGCGCCTTGCTCCACCGGATCGCCGTCGGCCAGTCCGAGGGCCGGTCGCCCTCGCTGGTGGGGGCCGTGGTGCGGGAGGGGCGGCTGGTGTGGACGGGGGCGCGGGGCCGTACGGACGGGCAGGCGCCCGACGCCGACACCCAGTACCGGATCGGTTCGCTGACCAAGACGTTCACCGCGGTGCTGGTGATGCGGCTCCGCGACGAGGGGCTGCTGGACCTCGGGGATCCGCTGGCCAAGCATCTTCAGGTGCCCGAGGCCGAGGGCGCCACGATCGCCCAGCTCCTCGCCCACACCTCGGGGCTGGCCGCCGAGGCGCGCGGTCCGTGGTGGGAGCGCACACCGGGGGCGCTGCGCCCCGACACGGCGGATCTCTTCGGCGAGCGCCCCCTCGTGCACCCCGCCGGACGCCGCCACCACTACTCCAACACCGGCTTCGCGCTGCTCGGCGCGCTCGTCGAGCGGCTGCGCGGCGCGCCCTGGGGTGACGTCCTCGTCCGCGAGGTGCTGGAGCCGCTGGGGATGGCGCGTACGTCCGTCGAGCCGCGCGCCCCGCACGCCGAGGGCTGGGCCGTCCACCCCTGGGCCGATGTGCTGCTGCCGGAACCCGCCGAGGACACCGGGCGGATGGCGCCCGCCGGACAGCTGTGGTCGACCGCCGCCGACCTGGCCCGCTTCGCTGCCTTCCTGCTGGACGGGGACGAGCGGGTGCTCGGCGCCGCGACGCTCGCCGAGATGCGCGCCCCCGCCGCTCCGCCCGAGGGGGACTGGGACGGCGGCTATGGCCTCGGGGTGCAGCTCGCGCGCCGCGAGGGCCGGTTCCTGTACGGCCATGTCGGGTCCATGCCCGGCTTCCTGGCCACCCTGTGGGTGAGCGAGGACGACCGGCTGGCCGGGATCGCGCTGGCCAACGTCACGACGGGGCCCTCGGTCGCCTCCGTCGCCGCCGACCTCGTACGGATCACCGCGGAGCACGAGCCGCGGATCCCCGAGCCCTGGCGGCCGCTGCCCGAGGCCGATCCGGCGCTGCTGGCGCTGACCGGGCCCTGGTACTGGGGTCCCACGCCCTTCCTGCTGCGGCTGCGCGCCGACCGCGGCCTGGAGCTGTCGCCGGTCGGCGGAACGGGCCGCGGCTCGCGCTTCCGGGCCGAGCCGGACGGCACCTGGACCGGCCTCGACGGCTACTACGCGGGGGAGACGCTGCGCGTGGTCGCGGGGCGCGAGGACGGCGCGCCCGGCCATCTCGACCTCGGCACCTTCGTGCTGACGCGGGAGCCGTACGCCCCCGAGGACGCGGTGCCCGGGGGTGTCGACCCGGACGGGTGGCGTCCGCTGTAGCCGGTGCGGCGCTCCGGCACGTGGTCAGTCCAGCGGCAGCTTGAAGCCGATGTGGCTGGCCTCGAAGCCGAGCCGCTCGTAGAAGCGGTGTGCCTCGAGGCGGGTCGTGTCCGAGGTGAGCTGCACCAGGACACAGCCCTGGCGGCGTGACTCGTCGACCGCCCACGCGATCAGCTCGGTGCCGAGGCCGTTGCCGCGTTCGTCGGAGTGGATCCGTACGGCCTCGATGATCGAGCGCGTGGCGCCGCGCCGGGAGAGCCCGGGCACCACGGTGAGCTGGAGGGTGCCGACCGTACGCCCGCCCCGGACCGCGACGACCAGGTGCTGGTTGGGGTCCCGGTCCAGCCGCTCGAACGCGGCCCGGTACGGAGCCGGGTCGTCCGGTGACTCCCGCCGGGCGCCCAGGGGGTCGTCGGCGAGCATGGCGACGATCTCGGGTATGTCATCGGCGGTCGCGCGCCGGATCTCGAAGTCGGTCACGCACGCGAGCCTACGCGGCCGCCCACAGCCCCTTCACGGCCGCGACGGGCGGCGCCGGTTCGGGCCGCCGGGCGCCGCAGCCGCCGCCCCCGCGCGGTCATGCCCCACGGCTTGACCACCGAGATCGCGGTGAGGAAGGCGTAGATGCCCAGGCTGACCGACGGCGCCAGGATCAGATCGGTGGCGGCGCCGACCGCCCGGCCCGCCGTGACGTCGGCCATGGCCGAGTCGATCCGGGCGCGCAGCGCGAGGGCGGTGGCGGCGGTGGTCGCCAGCGTCAGCCACCACTTCACGTACACCCAGCGGTACCGGGCCAGCCCCCAGGGCGTGCCGAGGGACAGCACCACTCCGCTGATCAGGGAGAGCAGGCTGACCGGGATGAGCAGCCAGTCCCCGAGGACGTTCATCGACCGGTACGCCCCGTCGGCGGCCACGGCGGACCCGGCCGTGGCCCCGGTGATACCCAGGGCCAGCACGCCGAGCGTCAGCCCGAGCCAGCCGACGGAGACGACCACATGCACGACGAGGAGGGCCCGGCGCACGGGCCGTTTCAGCTGTTGCATGCGCGTAACCGTCCCGCCCCCGGGCCGTCCGCCGCGTCTGACGGCGGGAGTATCCGCGGCTACTCCCGGGATCGGGGAGTGACCGGATGGCTCTACGCTCGGTGTCCATGACCAGACTGCATCTGTTCGATCTGGACGGGACGCTGATCCATGGTTCGGCCGCGGCCATCGAGATATCGCGGCAGCTCGGCGTGGAGCGGGAGATCGATGAGCTGGAGCGGAGTTTCGCGGCGGGCGGGCTGTCGACGGCGCGGTTCGCGGAGCTGGCCTGTGCGCTGTGGGGGGAGCTGACGCAGGCGCAGGTGGCGGCGGCGTTCGAGGGGGCGCCGTGGCTGACGGGGATTCGGGAGGTGTGGGCGGACATCCGGGCGCGCGGGGAGCGGTGTGCCGTGATCTCGCTCTCGCCCGGGTTCTTCGTGGAGCGGCTGCTGGAGTGGGGCGCGGACGCGGCCCATGGGTCGGCCTGGCCGTCGGTGCCGTTCCGGGAGCGGCTTGATCCCGCGGGCATCCTGACCCCGTCCGCTAAGGTGCGGATCGCCGATGAACTCTGCGGGAAGTTCGGGTTGACCAGGGCGGACTGCGTCGCTTACGGAGATTCGATGTCGGATGCCGAGCTGTTCGCGGTGGTGCCGTTCTCGGTCGCGGTGAACGCGGATCACCATGTGAGCGAAATCGCATCCAGTCGATATCGCGGCAACGATCTCCGAGAGGCCTACGAATTGGCGGGTAACTGCACGTAACTACGGGTAATTACGTACGTTGCCAGGTGTAACGGATGCGGCATCCATAGGGCTTGTGAATTCATCCGGGCCCGGTAGGGTCGGGGCAGTTCCGTCCCACGAAGCTGTGACGGGGCCACAACCGGGCAACCCGCTCCAACCAGCATATCGGGAACACAGCCCCTGTTACCCGGACTTCGGGTGAAGTTCTCGGGGTGCGGAAGGAGCGTGGCATGCTGCCCGGAACGGAGTACGGAGCGGGCCGACAGGACCAATCTCACGTGAACCAGTCGACCAGAGCGGGGAATTGCGGGCACATTCCGCCAGCGGAAGTGCGAAGACCGACAGAAAGATGTTCGAGGCGAGGCAACCATGGACGCTCCGACCACCACATCGTCGGCCGGTAACGACGGCGGGGGAAACAGTGGCGACTGGGGTTGGTTCACCCCGAGCAGGAAACAGCCCGATGACCAGCCCGGTTCCCCCGAAACGGACGGCGCGGCCAACCGCCCGGTGAGCCCGATACGCCGGGCCGGTACGGAGGCGGAGCGCCGCCCGGCGCCCCCCGCACCGGCCCCCGCGTCTCCCATGCCCCCCGCCTTCCCCGTCGCCCCGGCGTCCGCCGTGCCGCCCGCGTCCGCCGTGCCGCCCGCCTCCGCGGTGCCGCCCGGGTCCGGGCGCGAGGAGCATCAGCGGCCCGACGAGGCACCGGCCCCGCAGGGCGCGCGCCCGGCCGCCGAATCCGTCTTCACGGCCCCCGAGACCGCCTCGCCCGACGCGATCCTGCTGCGCCGCACCATGGCCGAGATCGAGCCGGTGAGCGACAAGGTCACCTCGTACTTCTACGCGCTGCTCTTCGTCCAGCACCCCGAGCTGCGGCCGCTCTTCCCGGCCGCCATGGACGCCCAGCGCGACCGGCTGTTCAAGGCGATCCTCACCGCCGCCCGGCTCATCGACGACCCGGACATCCTCACCGACTTCCTCTCCCGGCTCGGCCGCGGGCACCGCAAGTACGGCACCCAGCCCGAGCACTATCCGGCCGTCGGCGAGTGCCTGCTCGCCGCGCTCACCCGGTACGCGATCAGCACGTGGAGCGAGGAGGCCGAGGCGGCGTGGGTCCGGGCCTACACCGCGATCTCCCAGATCATGATCGACGCGGCGGCCGAGGACGAGCTGCGCGCCCCCGCCTGGTGGCAGGCAGAGGTCGTCGGGCACGAGTCGCGCACGGCCGACATCGCCGTCGTCACGGTCCGCCCGGACCAGCCGTATCCCTTTCTCGCGGGCCAGTACACCTCGCTGGAGACGCCCTGGTGGCCGCGGGTATGGCGGCACTACTCGTTCGCCTCCGCGCCCCGCGCGGACGGGCTGCTGTCCTTCCACGTGAAGGCGGTACCGGCCGGGTGGGTCTCCTCCGCGCTGGTGCACCGCGCCCGTCCCGGCGACGTGATCCGGCTCGGACCGCCCGCCGGTTCGATGACGGTGGACCACTCGACCGACAACGGGCTGCTGTGCCTGGGCGGCGGCACCGGCATCGCGCCGATCAAGGCGCTCGTCGAGGACGTGGCCGAGCACGGCCGCCAGCGGGCGGTCGAGGTCTTCTACGGTGCCCGCAGCGACCACGACCTCTATGACATCGACACCATGCTGCGGCTCGCCCAGCGGCACCCCTGGCTCTCGGTCCGTCCGGTGGTCTCCGACGGTCCGACCAGCGGACTCAGCGGCAGGCTTCCCGACGCCGTGCGGCAGTACGGCCCGTGGAACGCGTTCGACGCGTACCTCTCCGGCCCGCCCGGGATGATCCGCAGCGGGGTGGACGCGCTGGTGGGCGTCGGCGTGCCGTCGCATCGGATACGGCACGACTCCATCGAAGAGCTGATGGCTGCGGCGGAGTAGGCGCCGGAGCACGGCAGACATACGGCGAACGCAGAACGGGGACGAGGGACCGTGGACGATGTCGGGCACGAGCGGGCGGCCGCGTCGGCACCCGGCCACCGTGCGGAGCGCTTGGAGCCCCCGGAACCCCCGGAACGGGCGGACCGTCCGGGGAGCGACGGTGAGCACCTCCTCCAGCAGCGCCTGGGCACGGCCGACCGCGCCGACCGCTTTTACGACGAGCAGGTGCTGGACCACCTCAACGTCCGGATGCGGGAGTTCGTCGCGCGCCAGGAGATGTTCTTCCTGGCCACCGCCGACGGGCACGGGGAGTGCGACAGCACCTTCCGGGCCGGGCCGCCCGGCTTCCTGAGAGTGCTCGACGTACGCACCCTCGCCTACCCCGAATACCGGGGGAACGGCGTGCTGGCCAGCCTCGGCAACATCGAGGAGAACCCGCACGTCGGCATCCTCATGGTCGACTTCTTCCGCGACCGGATCGGGCTGCACGTCAATGGCCGGGCCCGGGTGGTCGAGGACGAGCGGATGCGCGCCCGCCACCCCGGTCTGCCGGTCGACCCGGTGCCCGGCCGCCGTGCGGCCGTCTGGGTCGAGGTGACCGTCGAGGAGGCGTACATCCACTGCGCCAAGCACATCCCCCATCTGCAGAAGGTGCCCGAACGGCGGCGCGCCCGCGCCGCGGACAGGGCGGCCACCGACCGGCCCCGGGACCCGGAGCAGGGCCGGGCCTGGGGGACGGACGACGTCAAGCGCAAGGGCGGCGACTTCTTCGGTGCCGCCGCCGAGGCGCGCGAGCGGCGCCGTACGCCCCCCGCCGAGCCCCCTCTCACGCCGACCGTCCCGGTCCCGGCGCAGGCTCCGGCACCCGAGCCCGCGGCATCGGCCGCGCGTCCCGGTGAGTGGCTGGAAGAGGCCGAGCGGGTGCTCGCCGACGCACGCCGACGGGCGGCGCGGAAGGGACCGCAGCCGTTCAGCGGCTGGTTCCGCTGAGCGACCGAGGCCGGCCGGTGTCGGCTGCGGTCAGCCGAGGTCGCCCGCGAGCAGGGCGAGCACGCCCTCGACGTTCGCGTCGAGATAGGCGCGCAGCGACGGCGGGACCATCCCGACGGAGGCGATGCCCTCGCGGGTGAACGGGATCCGTACCACCTCGTACTCCCCGCAGGGCTCCTCCACCTCCGGGCCGTGCCGTCGGCTGAGGTCCATCGAGGCGAGTCTGCAGACGAAGAAGTGCTGCACCTTGACGCCGTCCGGGGCGCCCCCTTCCGGGTGCGGAACGGTGTCCACGAAGGCGGGCACCACATCCGTCACCTTCGCGCCCAGCTCCTCGTCCACCTCGCGGTGCAGGGCCTCCACGACGCTGGAGTCCTCGGGCTCCACACCGCCGCCGGGGGTGATCCAGTACGGCTCCTGACCGGGCTTGGTCCGCTTGATCAGGATCATCCGCGGGTCGGTGTCGCCGTCGAGCAGGATGGCGCGGGCGGTGCGCTTGACCACGGGTCGTTCGGTCATGGAGGACATCTGCCGCAGCAGTCCCCGGCTGAAACCCCATACTCACCAGTCGACAGGGGCTCACCAGTCCACGGCGGCGCGCAGCAGCCACTCATGCGCCCGGGCGACGTGCGGTACCGCGAGCCCACCGGTCCGCACCACCAGGAAGTAGGTGCGCAGCGGCGGCACCGGCGGGTTGAGCAGCGCCACCACCTCCCCGGCGTCGAGGGCGTCCATGCACAGATAGCGCGGCAGTACGCCGAGCCCCGCGCCCTCCGCGACGCACGCCAGCACCGCCCGCAGATCGGGGGCGATGACCGTGCCGGAGGTGACCGGGCGGGTGTCGAATACGGCCGACCAGTAGCGGCTGACCAGCGGCAGGGTCTCGTGCACCTCGACCACGGGCAGCGCCTCCAGCGCGCTCGCGCCCTTGACCTGGAGCACCGCGGAGCCGCCGAGCCGGGCCGCCCAGCGCGGGGACGCGATCAGCACGTGCTCCTCGTCGCACAGCGGGGTCGCGGCCACCGCCCGGCCGCGCGGCCGGGCGGTGGTGATGGCCAGGTCGTGGTGGCCGGCCCCGAGCCCCTTGAACAGCTCCTCGGAGCTGCCGAACGCGCACCGCAGCGCGAGCCCCTGGGTGACGAGCGTGGTGAGCGCGGGCAGGGCGCGCAGCGTGGTGAACTCCGGGGGACCGGCGATGTGCAGGGTGCGCAGGGGGGAGTGGTCGTCCAGCCCGGCCTCGGTGATCTCCACGAGCGCGTCGAGGTGCGGCGCGGTCTTATGGGCCAGCTCCTCCCCGACGGTGGTGGGGATGACCCCGCGCGCCGTACGGAGGAACAGCGGCCGTCCCAGCTGCCGCTCCAGGGTGCGTATCTGGCCGGTGACGGCGGGCTGGGAGAGCCCGAGCAGCGCCGCGGCACGGGTGAACGACCCGGCGCGGTGCACCGTGACAAACGTGCGTAAGAGGGCCAGATCCATGCGGTTCCCCTCGCGTCGACGCACCCCCGCCGCATGCCAACTATAAATATGCCGATAGGTCCATGTCGCTACTGTGATTGGACACTGACGCTGAGTCAACTAGCCTTGTTCAAGCGGTTCTCCACGAGAAGAACCGGGGCGTCTCAAGCCACGAGGGGGGAGGCTTGAGACGCCCGTCAGGCGTACCCGCACGCACCCGCGCGCCCCTCGCGCGCAAGTCGTACGGCGAGTTTCGGCCGCCTTCGGTCGCCTCGCGCACCGTCAGTCGTGCGCGGCGTCGAGGGCGCGCAGTACGTCCGCGATCAGATCGTCCGGGTCCTCGGCGCCCACCGAGAAGCGGATGAAGCCCTCGGCCACCGCGTCCCCGCCCCACCGGCCGCGCCGCTCGGCGGTGGAGCGCACGCCGCCGAAGCTGGTGGCATCGTCGGCCAGCCGCAGCGCGGCGAGGAACCGCTCCGCGTGCTCCTTGCCGGGCAGGGCGAAGGAGACCACGCAGCCGAAGCGCCCGCCGCGCATCTGCCCGGCCGCGACCGGGTGCGCCGGGTCGTCCGGCAGCCCGGGGTGGCGCAGCCCGGTGACCTCCGGCCGGTCGCGCAGCGCCCCGGCCAGCGCGAGGGCGGTCCGGGCCTGCCGGTCGACGCGCAGCGGGAGGGTGGCCAGGGAGCGGTGGGCGAGCCAGGCCTCCATGGGGCCGGGGATCGCGCCGACGGTTTTGCGCCAGCCGCGCACGGCGGCGGCCAGCCGCGGGTCGCGGCAGGTGACGTAACCGAGCAGGACGTCGCCGTGGCCGGTGAGCGCCTTGGTGCCGCTGGCCACGGAGAAGTCCGCGCCCAGCTCCAGGGGGCGCTGGCCGATCGGGGTGGCGAGGGTGTTGTCGACGGCGACCAGCGCGCCGCGCGCGTGCGCGGCCTCGGCGAGCCCGCGGATGTCGCACACGTCGAGGCCGGGGTTGGACGGGGTCTCCAGCCACAGCAGCCCGGTGGCGTCGTCCAGCGCCGTCAGCTGGGCGTCGTCGGCGGTCGGGGCGGTGCGCACCTGAACGCCGAAGCTCCGCAGCCGCTCGCCGAGCGCCGGGAGCAGCTGGTAGCCGTCGGACGGCAGGACGGCGGTGTCGCCCTGCCGCAGCTGGGACAGCAGGACGGCCGCGATGGCGCCCATGCCGGACGCGAAGACGACGGTCTCGGCATCGGCGTCCGGGGACTCCAGCTCGCTGATCGCCGCCTCCAGCCGGGACCAGGTGGGGTTGGCGTCGCGGCCGTAGGTGAAGGGCCCGGCGGCGTCGCCGGGGAGGTGGTAGTGCGCGGCGAAGACGGGGCCGGGCAGCGCCGGTTCGTAACGCTCCGCCTCGGGCAGTCCGGCGCGTACGGCCCGGGTGCCGTCGCCGGTCATGCGCGCTCCTCGCCGGACGCGGCGGCCGGACCTGTTTCGGCGGCCGGACCTGTTTCGGCGGTCGTACTCGCTGCGGCGGTGTCGAGGGCCTCGGCGACCGCGTCCAGCAGTCCGCCGCTCGCCGCCTCGATCATCTCCAGCACCTGTTCGAAGTCGTCCGTACCGCCGAAGTACGGGTCCGGTACGTCGAGCCCGCCCGCGGCGTCCCGGTCGGCGTCCGGGTCGTAGTCGCGCATCAGCCGCACCTTCGCGGCGTCCCGCGGGGTCGGCGCCAGGGCGCGCAGCTCCCGCAGATGGCCGCTGTCCAGCGCGATCACCAGATCGAGGTCGGCGAACCACGCGGGCTGGAACTGGCGCGCGATGTGATCCTGCTCATAGCCGTGGTCGGCGAGCACGGCGATCGCGCGACGGTCGGCCCCGTCGCCCTCGTGCCAGGGGCCGGTGCCCGCGCTGTCCCAGGCGACGAGGCCGTCGAATCCGGCCTCCGCGGCCTGGGCGCGGACGATGGATTCGGCCATCGGCGACCGGCATATGTTGCCGGTGCAGACGAAGCAGACACGAAAGGGCGACGGGACTCTCATACCTGTCATCATCCCCGGCCGCGGTCAGTCCTTGTCATCGGGAAGGATGACGTGCAGCGCCCAGGCGACTATGGAAACGATCAGGCCACCGAGGACGGCCGTGCCGAAGCCGTCGACATGGAAGGCGAGATCGAATTTCCCGGCCAGCCAGGACGTGAGCAGCAGCATCAGGGCGTTGATCACCAGGGTGATCAGCCCGAGGGTGAGGATGAACAGCGGAAATGCCAGCAGTTTGACGATCGGCTTCACCACTACGTTCACCACGCCGAAGAGCAGTGCGACGAGAATGAGGGTGATTGTCTGACGTCCGGTGTTCTCACCGGTCAGCGTGATGTCCTTGAGCAGCCAGATGGCGACGCCGAGGGCGCCGGCGTTGGCGAGCGTCTTGACGAGCAAATTCTTCATGGTTGAGATCGTCGCAGACAGGCCCGGAGACGGGCAGGGGCATGGCAGGCAGGGGTGGAGAAGCGAATGAAGGCGTTCCGGCTGGACGAGCTGGAGGCGGAGCGGGCCGCGAACGAGGGCGCGTATCTGCAGTTCCTGCGCGAGCGGAACATGTCGGTCGGGCTGTACGCGCTGAACGCGGGCCAGGCCGATCCGCAGGCGCCGCACGGCCAGGACGAGGTGTACCTGGTGATGAGCGGCCGGGCGTCGATCACGGTGGGCATGGAGACGACCCAGGTGGCGCGCGGCAGTGTGGTGTACGTACCGGCGGGCGTGGCGCACAAGTTCCACCACATCACCGAGGACCTGCGCGTCATGGTGGTGTTCTCTCCCCCCGAAAGCTGACGGGAACGCTCCGGATCCCCTACGGGTACGGTCAGGGACGGACGGGGGATGGAAGCCCTCCGTCCGGTTCCTGCCCGCCCTAGCATCGAGGGCAGGGGGACCGGTGCCGGAGACCGGCCCGCCAGCCAGGAGAAGCAAGGAGCACAACGTGGCCGCGAAGGGCATATTCCAGGGCTTGCCGTGGTGGGTGATGTGGATCGCGGTGCCGGTTCTCGTCCTCGCCGTCTTCGGCGGGCTGATCACGAGCGTGATCGGTTTCGTCATCGGGCTGCTCTTCAAGGTGCTGCTGCTGGTGGCGCTGGTCGGCGGTCTGATCTACGTCGTACGGAAGTTCACCTCCTCCTCGTCACGCAACGACTGGTGACCCGGCGGCCGGTGACCGGCTGCCGTTGACCCCGGTTGTTGACCCCGGTCAGTGACCCCGCGGCCCGCGCGGCGGGTACGCCGCGCGAGGGATACCGCGGGGCCAAACATCGGCCCCACGGCACCACTGTGGTTAGAGTGCGAGTCCGCGACGTTCCCCATCTCGGCGTCTGCCTCGCAACAACACCCCGGGGGTGCCTGTTGACGACAGCGAACATCGACACGGCCGTTGAACCGGCCCTGATCGCCCGCGCACCGGGCCGGCGTCGCCCGGCCCCGTGGGTTCCACCACGGCAACACTGGCCATTTCCGTTCCCTCACATGAGGCAAAGCGACTCCGCCCCGCAGTCGAGTCGCTACGCTCCAGAGTCGGCCAAGTCTGAACTACCCGGGGCGGCGAACGATGCGTGACATGCGTGACACAGTCCAGGCGGAAGTGACGATGACCTTTCTGGTCTCGCAGGAACTGTCCTTCCGGATCCCGGTCGAGCTGTCGTACGACAGCGGCGATCCCTACGCGGTCGAGATCACCTTCCACTTGCCCGGCGACGCGCCGGTCAGCTGGGCCTTCGCCCGTGAACTGCTGCTGGACGGGCTCAGTAAACCCTCCGGCGAGGGCGACGTGCGGATCGCACCGGCCTCGCCCGAAGGGCTCTCGGACGTGTTCATCCGGCTTCAGGTGGGGTCCGAGAGGGCCCTGTTCCGGGCCGGGGCGGCGCCGCTGGTGGCCTTCCTGGACCGTACGGACCGGCTCGTCCCGTTCGGTGAGGAGCCCGCGGCCTGTGATCCGGTCGGCGATCTCGACGCCGAACTGGACCGCATCCTGGCCGAGGACCGGTACGCGTAGCGCCGGTACGGGCCCGTACGCGTACGTACGAGCCGGTCAGCGTGCGCGCGCCCGGCGGCGCCGTCCGCGCCCCCGGCCGCCTCCGCCGGCCCTGTCGCCGCTCGTCCCGCCTCCGCTCGGCTTGTCGCCGTCCGGCGTGTGGTCCGCGGAGACCACCAGTACGGCCAGCGCCGTGGTCACCGGCACCGAGGCGACCAGCCCGATGCTGCCCACCAGCGTGCGGACGATCTCCTCCGCGACGATCTCGCTCGTCGCCACCGTTCCCACTCCGCTGTCCGCGATCGAGAAGAGGAGCAGCAGCGGAAGCGAGGCGCCCGCGTACGCCAGCACCAGGGTGTTCACGACGGACGCGATGTGGTCCCGCCCGATGCGCATCGCGGCCGCGTAGAGCTTGCGGCGGCTCGTCGTGGGGTCCGCTTCCCGCAGCTCCCACACCGCCGAGGTCTGGGTGACCGTCACGTCGTCCAGCACCCCCAGCGAACCGATGATCACCCCTGCCAGCAGCAGGCCCTTGATCTCGATGCCGGGATAGAGGCTGTGCACCAGGCCGGTCTGGTCGTCGGTGTTGCCGGTCAGCGACGCCCAGCCGATGAACAGCGAACCGAGCGCGCCGATCAGCAGCAGCGAGACCAGGGTGCCGAGCACCGCGACCGAGGTCCGGGCGCTCAGCCCATGGCACATATAGAGCGCGAGCAGCATGATCGCGCTGCCCCCGACGACCGCGACCACCAGCGGATTCGAGCCCTGGAGTATCGCCGGGAGGATGAACAGCGTCAGCACTCCGAAGCTGATCGCCAGCGCCACCAGGGCGAAGACGCCGCGCAGTCGGCCGACGGCCACGACCGCGAGCGCGAACAGCCCGGCGAGCAGCGCCATGGGGAACGAGCGGTTCACGTCCGAGACCGAATACTGGAGGTTCTTCGGCGCCTTGGGCGCGTACGACAGCTTCAGCTCCTGCCCGGCGCTGAACTTCCGTGAGGCGTTCGGCTGGACGATTTCGGGGAATTCACGGCCTTTGTCCTTGCCCGAGGTGACCTCGATGGTGGCCTTCTCGCAGATGGTCTTCCCGCCGCCGCTCCCGCCACCCGTGGCTCCGCTCGCCCCGCCGCCGGGCGGCTGGGCGCCGCCCGGCGCACCCGGTTCGGTGGGTGCCTGCGGCTGCGCGTTGACGTCGGCACAGTCGACCTCCTCCACCTTCACCACCCGGCCGGAGACCGTCTCCTGGTCAAAACCGAGCCCGCTGCGGCCCTGCGTCGTGTGGTCGGGGCCGCCCGGCCACAGCGCGACCAGCCCGGCGACCACGGCGATGGCGAACGGGATCAGCACCACCGCGATGACCTTGCGGAGGCGTGCGGAGACGGGGGCGGCCGGGCCGTGCGCGTGGCCGTGGCTGTGGCCGTGGGAGTGGCCGTGGGAGTGGGCCTTGCCGGACGGGTGGGGCTGCTCGGGTGGGTGGTCCTGCTGGGTCGCGGTCACCGTCGCATCATCGCAAGAGTGGCAGGCCCCCTGTTCAGGGATGCGGGGAAACCGTTAGCGTGAGGGCACCTTTGCAATCGCGGGAGCTCGGAGCACCGGGCTGAGAGGGCGCTGACGCGAACCAGCTGCGCCGACCGCTGAACCTGTTACCGGGTAATGCCGGCGTAGGGAGTGGGTCTCATGACTCAGCAGGATGCACACATGCGCGACAACGCCACCGATTTCGGCTGGCATAAGGGATATGTCACGGGTTCCCGCCCGGACATCCAGGTCCCGGTCCGCCGAGTGCACCTCACCAATGGCCAGGACGTGACGCTGTACGACACGTCCGGTCCGTACACCGACCCCCAGATCGACACCGACGTCCGCCGCGGCCTCGAGCCGCTGCGGCAGAACTGGATCATCGCCCGCGGCGACACCGAGGAGTACTCCGGCCGTCCGGCCCGGCCCGAGGACGACGGGCTCAAACACACCGCGCCCCGCGGTGGCCTGCGCAACCTCGACGCGGTCTTCCCCGGACGGCCGCGCCAGCCGCGCCGGGCCCGCGACGGCGCCGCCGCCATCACCCAACTCGGCTACGCCCGCCGGGGCGAGGTCACCGCGGAGATGGAGTACGTGGCGCTCCGCGAGAACGTCTCCCCCGAGGTCGTCCGCGAGGAGATCGCCGCGGGCCGGGCCGTACTGCCCGCCAACGTCAATCACCCGGAGAGCGAGCCGATGATCATCGGCAAGCGGTTCCTGGTGAAGGTCAACGCCAACATCGGCAACTCCGCCGTCACCTCGTCCATCGAGGAGGAGGTCGAGAAGATGACCTGGGCGTCCCGCTGGGGCGCCGACACGGTCATGGACCTTTCGACCGGCCGCAACATCCACACCACCCGGGAGTGGGTGCTGCGCAACTCCCCGGTGCCCATCGGCACCGTGCCGCTCTATCAGGCGCTGGAGAAGGTCGACGGCAAGGCCGAGGAGCTGTCCTGGGAGGTCTACAAGGACACCGTCATCGAACAGGCCGAGCAGGGCGTCGACTACATGACGGTGCACGCGGGCGTACGGCTGCCCTACGTGCCCCTGACCGCGCGCCGCAAGACCGGCATCGTCTCCCGCGGCGGCTCGATCATGGCCGCCTGGTGCCTGGCCCACCATCAGGAGTCGTTCCTCTACACGCACTTCGAGGAGCTGTGCGAGATCCTCGCGGCGTACGACGTCACCTACTCGCTGGGTGACGGGCTGCGCCCCGGATCCATCGCCGACGCCAACGACGAGGCGCAGTTCGCGGAGCTGCGCACGCTCGGCGAACTCAACCGGACCGCCAAGGAGCACGGCGTCCAGACGATGATCGAGGGCCCGGGACATGTCCCGATGCACAAGATCAAGGAGAACGTCGACCTCCAGCAGGAGATCTGCGAGGAGGCCCCCTTCTATACCCTGGGCCCCCTCACCACGGATGTCGCGCCCGCCTATGACCACATCACCTCGGGGATCGGCGCCGCGATGATCGCCTGGTGGGGCACGGCGATGCTCTGTTACGTCACCCCCAAGGAGCACCTGGGGCTGCCGGACCGTGACGACGTGAAGACCGGCGTGATCACCTACAAGATCGCCGCCCACGCCGCCGATCTGGCCAAGGGCCACCCCGACGCCCAGGCATGGGACGACGCGCTCTCCGACGCGCGCTTCGAGTTCCGCTGGGAGGACCAGTTCAACCTGGCCCTCGACCCGGACACGGCACGCTCGTTCCACGACGAGACGCTTCCGGCGGAGCCCGCCAAGACGGCGCACTTCTGCTCCATGTGCGGGCCCAAGTTCTGCTCCATGAAGATCAGCCACGACATCCGGCGCGAACACGGCGCCGCGATGGACGAGGCGGAGGCGGAGGCCGGAATGGCGGAGAAGTCCCGCGAGTTCGCCGCCGCGGGCAACCGGGTCTATCTGCCGATCGCGGACTGACCGGCCCTGCTCTACGGCCGCCGGGCTCCGGAAACACACTTTCCGGAGCCCGGCGGCCCGGCCGTTGTGGCGCCGGTCCCGCCCGGCACAGCAGGATGCGACCGTCACCTGGTGCGTGGTCCGCCTCGGGGCACAAGCCTGCCAGCCCTGATCTGGGCGCCGCTGTCGCCTTCTCGTACGGCGGTCGGCTCAAGGGCGCCTGCCCAGGGCTGATACCGGTCAGGCGCCCATGGTGGCTCTCGGATCACCTTTGTTCCGGCACCGGGTTGGGGATGACCCGCCAGAGCTGGGACGTGGACGCCACCGCGCGGTTGAGCTCCAGGTACGTCCAGGTCTTGTCGCCGTGGTTCTCCAGGGTGAGCGCTCTGGAGAGGTCCCCCACCGGCTTGATCATGATTCCCGCGTTGTCGTCGTGGGGCCAGTTGGGGCGGTCGGCGTCTCGCACCGTCGCCGGGTCGTTCTGGAACTTGAATTTCTGCTTGGTGTCACTCTTCGAGCAGTTTTGGAGCGTGGCTCCGGTCTTGAGGTCGGTATTCGCGACGCTGACGCACTTATCGGAGGCCCGATGCCGGATCATCCAGTCCGTGCCCGGCTGCACATCGATGAGTTCCCACGTGAAGAAGTGGTCCTCGTAGTCCCTGCGATTGGCGGTCACCTTGGCTCCGACACCGGTGCCGCCCCCGTAGGTCTCCCACCGCATGCCCGCCTCACGGCTCACGAGGTAGACGTCGTCGACATCCGTCACCACGTCCCTGGGCAGGGACGACGGGCTCGAAGCGCCCGCCGGGACCATCCCTGACGTGAGCACCATCGCCGCGCCGACGGCACAGAGCGCCGCCGCCCGGGTCACGGATTTCGCGTGTAACGCACGGCCCATCATCGTTCTCCCCTCGTGGGTGATGAATTCAGTGAAGGGCTTTCTCGTGTGTCACCGGATAGGTGATCCGTGGCCGCCTCGGCAGCAACTCGCAAGCTCTTCTCGCTCATTGTTGCGGGGTGAATTTTGTTCGTCGTCACCCACAAGGGTGGTCCCCGCATTGCTCTATTCTCACGAAAGGGGTCGTCCAGCCGTACCCGAGTTTTATTGCGGGGCCGGGCCGATCCGTTCACGCGGGTGCCGGCGCCCACCGGTCGGGCGAGCGGCTAGTCCGGCTGGTTCTCCGGGCCGCCGTAATCGGGGCTGGTGTAGTCCGGGCTGGTGTAGCGGGGGCGGGCCCTGGGGCCCTCGTCGTCGGTGCTGAAGCCCGGGCGGCTGTAGCCGAGGTGGGGGGTGCGGCCCGCTTCGGAGCGGCCGGGGACGTAGGCGGTCCACGGGGTGGGGGCCGAGGGGTTGGCCAGGGCCTCGTGGAGGAAGGGGAGGACGCCCCGTTCCAGCAGGGCCTGGCGCCATGCCTCTCTGGCGCGGTCCACCTCCTCCAGCTGCTCGGCCAGGGCCTCGCCGCGGATCGCGCTGGAGCCGTTGCGCAGCGCGGTGATGAGGAGGCCGACGGCGGCGAGCAGGATGCCCGCGGCGGTGAGCGCGGCGAAGAACCAGCCCGCGGTGATCATCGGCTGGGAGATGGACGGCGCCGGGTCCAGAACGTGCAGCACGTAGCCGACGAGGAGGAAGATGATCGCGGCGGTCCCGGCCAGCACCGGGGCCAGGACGGCGAGCATGGGGACCAGCCCCGCTCCTGAGGCGTCCAGGACGGCGCCGGTGAACCCGGCGGAGTGCGCGTGGTCGCCGTCGTCCTCCGGCGCCCCGGGCATCGCCAGGGGCGGGGCGGGCTGGCGCAGCTTGGTGCGGGCGAGGACGTAATCCTGGTATTCGGCGGCCGCGCACGCGGTGATGGCGGACGAGGCGCTGAGCGCCATGGTGCGCAGCTGCTCGGCGGTGAGCCGCTGTCCTATGCCCTTCAGATCCGGTCGGTGGTCCGCGGTACGCAGCACCTCGTCGAGAACTCGCTCGAACTCCGGGCGGTCCTCGGCGAACAGGTGCGGAGCGCTTTTCATGGTGCATCCCCCGATACTCCGTAGGGCCTTGGTGCCGGCTTTCACCGGCAGTCGGGCGGAAACGGAGGAGAGCCTGCGACGGATAAACCGATGGTAGAGCCGATCCGGCGCGGGGTGACAGCAAGTTTCGCGATTTGCTCAGCTCCGGTGGCGCTCTCCGGTCGTTCTCCGACGCGTCCGCATCACCCTCAGGCGCCGAGCGGCAGTTGCACGACCAGCAGTTTCCCGGCCATGGTGACGCCGCCGTCCATCGCGACCGCGAGATTGTCCGCGTACACATGCGGGCCGTCGACCGCGGGCGCGCCATCGTCCTCGCCGTCCTCCGAGCCGACTTCGCCCAGCAGATACGGGATCGGGCTGTGCCCGTGAACGATGCGCTCCCCGCCGTAGGCGCCGAGCAATTCGCGGACGGCCAACGGTCCGGTGTCCTCGTCGCGGAAGGCGAAGCGCTTGGTGAATTTGCGGAACAGGTCCCAGCACTCGTCCGCGTCACTGCGCTGGAGGGTCTCGGTGACGGTGTCGTTGACGGCCTCGATGGAGTCGCCGTACTCCAGATAGGCGGTGGTGTCGGAGTGCACGAGCAGATGCCCGTCCTCCTCGGCCATCGCGTCCAGCCGTGACATCCACTGGAGGTGATGGTCCTCCAGCCGCTCCATGTCGGTGCGCTGGCCGCCGTTGAGCAGCCAGGCGGCCTGGAAGGAGGCGGTGCCCGCGCCGGAGTGGACGGGGGTGTCGCCGAACCGCTTGGCGCCGATGAGGAGCAGTTCGTGATTGCCCATCAGCGCCTTGCAGTAGCCGCCCGCGGCGGCGGCCTCGGCGGACAGCTGCATCACCAGGTCGATGACGCCGATGCCGTCCGGGCCGCGGTCGGTGAAGTCGCCGAGGAACCACAGCCGGGCGTTCCCGGCCGCCCAGCTGCCCTTGTCGTCGATCAGGCCCTGGGCGGCGAGCGCCTCGCGCAACTCGTCGTGGTAGCCGTGGACGTCGCCCACGACGAACAGCGGGCCGGGGCCCTCGTCGTCGAGCGGGTCGGCGTCGGGATCGGTCACCGAGGTGAGGGCGATCGTCGGCCGGTCCTGCGGGGGCACCAACTGGGTGTCCGCGATGGTGTGCCCCGGGCCCAGCACCGGCAGCCGCTCGGTCGGGGTGTACCCGTCCGGCAGCGGGTCGGGTGCGGGTGCGGGCGGCACCGGACCGGGCGGCGTGGACGCCCCGTACGCGGGCACGGGCGGCACCGCCGCCGTGGTCCCTGCCGTGGCTTCCAGACCGGCCCCCTGAGTCATCGACCCCTCCACCATCGCGCCGCCGTGCCACCTTGTGGACCTTGCCTGGTCGACGGCGGTCCGCGGTGTCGTCCGCCCATCATAGGAATGACCGAGAGGGCTTGTGACGCACCAGGGTGCCGTCAATCGGTACTCGATCCCGCTCGGACGGTCTTTTATCCCGGATTGGCCCGGTAGGGGAAGCCCATGAGCCTCAGGTCCTCCTCGGGTCATCCTTGAGTCACTCTCAGATCATCCTCCGGCGCGGCTGCGCGGCGGGCTGACGGTCGTACGCGGCGGACGGCGCTGGGACGACGTCCGCACGATCAGTTCGGTGGGTATCACCTGCTCGAGGGGGCGGTCGCTGTCGAGCCCCTCGATGGCGTCGATGAGCAGCTGCACCACGGCGGTGCCGATCCGGCGCGGTTTGAGTGAAAGCGTCGTGATGGGCGGCTCGGTGGTCCGGTAGACCGTGGATTCGCTGCAGCACACCAGCAGCAGGTCCTCGGGGACGCGCAGCCCGTAGCGGCGGGCGGCGGCGAGCAGATCCGTGCCGTTGGGGTCGAAGAGCCCGTAGACCGCGTCGGGGCGGTCCGGGCGGGCGAGCAGCCGGTCGGCGGCGACGGCCCCGGCACAGGGGTCGTGGGCCGGGTACGCCTCGTAGACCGGATCCTGGCCCACCCGCTCGCACCAGTGCAGATACGCCTCGGTCGACAGCCGGGTGTAGGTGTCGGTGGTGGTGCCCGTGAGCAGCCCGATGCGGCGGGCCCCGGCCTCGGCGAGGTGGTCCAGGAGGCCGAGCACGGCCGCCTCGTGGTCGTTGTCGACCCAGGCGGTCACCGGCAGGGTGCCGGCCGGGCGGCCGTCGCTGACGACCGGGAGGCCCTGGCGGAGCAGCTCGGCGACCACCGGGTCGTGGTCGGACGGGTCGATCACGATGGTGCCGTCGAGGGCGACGTTGGACCACACGTCGTGGCGGGAGGTGGCCGGGAGGATGACCAGCGCGTAGCCGCGGGCCAGCGCGGCGGAGGTCGCGGCCCGCGCCATCTCGGCGAAGTAGGCGAACTCGGTGAAGGTGAAAGGTTCATCCCCGTACGTGGTCACGGTCAGGCCGATGAGCCCTGACTTGCCGGTACGGAGGGTACGGGCCGCGGCGGACGGGCGATAGCCCAGCCGCTCGGCGACCTCGCGGACGTGGCGGCGGGTGGCATCCGGGAGCCGTCCCTTGCCGTTGAGCGCGTCGGAGACGGTCGTGATCGAGACCCCGGCGGCGGCGGCCACGTCCCGGATGCCCGCCCTGCCTAACCGGCGGCCGGCCGACCGGCTCACCTGGTGCTTCCCTGCTGCTGTCATGGCCAGCCGATAGTAGGGCCCGGGCACCCGGTCTGCGCGATTCCGCCATCGGTATTCGGAAGGCACGTTTCTGCATGAGCGCTCTGCCCAATTCCCTTGGAAAGAAAGCCAGTTGGGGTGTCCGGGAGGGGTCTGATCGCCTCTGGCATATCCACACCTGGCGATTGCGCGATGTCTCGAAGAGGTCTCAACTCACCTGCACGAGGGATGCGCGCCACGGCGCTCGCCACCGGCGCGCGCACATGAGCGGGGCGCTCCCCCCGGGGGTACGCGGGCGCCCCCGGCGGGTACGCGGGGCGGGGCAATCCTCATAAGGTGTGCACTATTGCCGTGTGCGAAGCCTGCGCACGGAGCCGAAGGGAAGGGCCGAGGAGGACTGCCGGTGAGTGAGAAGAACCCCAAGCTGCGGGCCGAGCTGGACGGGATTCCGACGTACAAGCCCGGTAAGCCGGCCGCCGCGGACGGCCCCCGGTCCTTCAAGCTGTCCTCCAACGAGAACCCGTATCCGCCGCTGGCCGGGGTGCTGGAGACGGTCGCGAACTCAGCGGCGTCGTTCAACCGCTACCCCGATCTCGCCTGCACCGCGCTGATCGCCGAGCTGGCGAGCCGCTTCGACGTACCGCTGGAGCATCTGGCCACCGGGACCGGTTCGGTCGGCCTGGCTCAGCAGATCGTCCAGTCGACGGCCGGGCCGGGCGACGAGGTGATCTACGCCTGGCGGTCCTTCGAGGCATATCCGATCATCACTCAGATCGCGGGCGCGACCTCGGTGCGGGTCCCGCTGACCGACGCGGAGGTCCACGACCTGGACGCGATGGCGGAGGCGATCACCGACCGCACCCGGCTGATTTTCGTCTGTAACCCCAACAACCCGACCAGCACCGTGGTGCGCCGGGCGGAGCTGGAGCGGTTCCTGGACCGGGTGCCGTCCGATGTGCTGGTGGTGCTGGACGAGGCGTACATCGAGTTCATCCGGGACGTCTCGGTCCCCAACGGCATCGACCTCTACCGCGAGCGGCCGAACGTCTGCGTCCTGCGGACCTTCTCCAAGGCGTACGGCCTGGCCGGGCTGCGGGTCGGCTTCGCGATCGCCCATGAGCCGGTCGCGGCGGCGCTGCGCAAGACCGCGGTTCCCTTCGGCGTCAGCCAGCTCGGCCAGGACGCCGCGGTCGCCTCGCTGCGCAGCGAGGACGCGCTGCGCGAGCGGGTGGAGGCGCTGGTCACCGAGCGGGCGCGGGTGGTCGGGGCGCTGACCGGGCAGGGCTGGACGGTGCCGGACTCGCACGCGAACTTCGTCTGGCTGCGGCTGGGGGAGCGTACGGCCGACTTCGCGGCGGCGTGCGAGGCGGCGGGCGTGGTCGTGCGGCCGTTCGCGGGCGAGGGGACGCGCGTGACGATCGGCGAGCGGGAGGCGAACGACCTCTTCCTGCGGGCCGCCGAGGAGTTCCGCAAGGAGCTGTGAGCGCGGCGCCCGCCCCCGTCGGTCCGCCGCCGTCGGCCCGGTGCTGTCAAGGGTCCGGGCGGGCCCTCCCGTAGCGGCGAAGGATACCCAGGCATGTTCCCTTCGGCCCCTCCCACCCCAGGTGGAAGGGGCCGAAGGCGTGTGCGTATCATTGCTTGTGAATGTGAATACGTTCACAAGCTCGCCTCCGGGGGAGCGCGGCAAGACCGTAAGGAGAGATTCTCGTGGAGCTGGCTCTGGCGCCGGAGACCCTGGCGCGATGGCAGTTCGGGATCACGACCGTCTACCACTTCCTGTTCGTGCCCCTGACGATCTCTCTTGCGGCGATCACCGCCGGGCTGGAAACCGCCTGGGTGCGCACGGGCAAGGAGAAGTACTTCCACGCCACCAAGTTCTGGGGCAAGCTCTTCCTGATCAACATCGCGATGGGCGTCGTCACCGGCATCGTGCAGGAGTTCCAGTTCGGCATGAACTGGTCCGACTACTCGCGCTTCGTCGGTGACGTCTTCGGTGCCCCGCTCGCGATGGAGGCGCTGCTCGCCTTCTTCTTCGAGTCCACATTCATCGGCCTGTGGATATTCGGCTGGGACAAGCTGCCGAAGAAGATCCACTGCGCCTGCATCTGGATCGTCTCGCTCGGCACCGTCCTGTCGTCGTACTTCATCCTCGCCGCCAACTCCTGGATGCAGCACCCGACCGGCTACGCCATCGACAAGGCCACCGGAAAGGCCCGGCTGACCGACATCTGGGCGGTGCTGACCCAGGACACCACCCTGGTCGTGGTCTTCCACACCCTCACCGCCGCCTTCCTCACCGGCGGCGCCTTCGTCGTGGGCATCGCCTCCCTGCACCTGTGGCGGGCCAAGCGCAAGCAGCTCCGCGGCGAGGAACCCGGGTCGAAGGAGAAGAAGCAGATCGGGGCGATGCGGGCCAGCCTGCGGGTCGGTCTGATCGTGGCCGTCATCGCCGGAATGGGCACCGCGATCAGCGGCGACTCGCTCGGCAAGGTGATGTTCGAGCAGCAGCCGATGAAGATGGCCTCGGCGGAGGCGCTGTGGGACACCCAGGCGCCCGCGCCCTTCTCCGTCTTCGCGGTGGGCGACGTCAGCAAGGGGCACAACAGCGTCGAGCTGGAGGTCCCCGCGGCGCTGTCCTTCCTCGCGCACAGCAACTTCACCGACGCCGTCCCCGGCATCAACGACGTCGCCCAGAAGGAGGCCGCCGCCTACGGCGGTCAGCCCGAGGACTACATCCCCAGCATCTTCATGACCTTCTGGGGCTTCCGGCTGATGATCGGCTTCGGCATGACCTCCTTCGCCGCCGGTGTCATCGGGCTGTGGACGACCCGCAAGAAGCGCTGGCTCGACCCCGCCTTCCGCACCGCCGACGACGAGGTCCCCCGGCTCATGCTCACCAGGAACCGCGAGATGAGCCCGGTGCTCACCAAGTGGTCCTGGCGGATCGGCATCCTCACCATGGGCTTCCCGCTGATCGCCAACTCCTTCGGCTGGATCTTCACCGAGATGGGCCGCCAGCCCTGGGCGGTGTACGGGCTGATGAAGACCTCCGACGCGGTCTCCCCCGGGGTGAGCCAGACCGAGGTCCTCATCTCCCTCGGCGTCTTCACGCTGCTGTACGGCGTGCTCGCCGTGATCGAGGTGCGGCTGCTGGCCAAGTACGCCAAGGCCGGGCCGGACACCGACGAGAAGCCGCCCGCCGAGGACCCCAAGCTGCGGCTGCCCTCGGGTGGACCGGGCGGCCCGGGCGGCGGGTCCGCCGCGGAGGACGACGCCGACAAGCCGCTGACCTTCGCGTACTGACGCGTCACGACGGCCGGAGAGACTCATGCACCTTCACGACTTCTGGTTCCTGCTGATCGCCTTCCTGTGGACCGGCTATTTCTTCCTCGAAGGCTTCGACTTCGGCATCGGAGTGCTGACCAAGCTGCTCGCCCGGGACCGCACCGAGCGCCGCGTGCTGATCAACACCATCGGGCCGGTCTGGGACGGCAACGAGGTCTGGCTGATCACGGCGGCCGGCGCCACCTTCGCCGCCTTCCCCGACTGGTACGCGACCCTCTTCAGCGGCTTCTATCTGCCGCTGCTGGCCATCCTGGTCTGCCTGATCCTGCGCGGTGTCGCCTTCGAGTACCGGCACAAGCGCGCCGAGGACCGCTGGCAGCGCAACTGGGAGCACGCGATCTTCTGGTGCTCGCTGCTGCCCGCGTTCCTGTGGGGCGCGATCTTCGCCAACATGGTGCACGGGGTGCCGATCGGCCCGGACAAGAACTACACCGGCGGCCCGGGCGACCTGATCACTCCGTACGCCCTGCTCGGCGGCGTCGTCACGCTGGTGCTGTTCACCTTCCACGGCGCGGTCTTCGCCGCGCTCAAGACGGACGGGGACATCCGGGCGCGGTCGCGGCGGTACGCGGCCTGGCTGGGCCCGGTCGCGGCCGTGGCCGCGCTGCCGTTCCTCGGCTGGACCCAGGCCGACAGCGGCAACGGGCAGAGCGTGGTGGCGGTGGTCGTCGTGGCGGCGGCGCTGGCCGCGGCCCTGGTGATGAACGCGCGCGGGCGCGAGGGCTGGGCGTTCGGCCTGTCCGGGGTGGCCATCGCGGCGTCGGTCGCGATGCTCTTCCTGGCGCTTTTCCCGGACGTCATGCCGTCCTCGCTGGACCCGAAGTGGAGCCTGACGGCGGCGAACGCGGCCGCCAGCGCCTACCCGTTGAAGATCATGACGTGGGTCGGGGTCATCATGATGCCGCTGATCATGGCCTACCAGGCGTGGACGTACTGGGTCTTCCGCAAGCGCATCGGTACCCGGCACATCCCCGCCGCCCACTGACGCGGCCGCTGCTTCAGGTGGTGTGTTTCACGTGAAACCAATCGACCCCCGACTGCTCCGGTACGCGCGGGCGACCCGGTTCTTCCTGGCGGCCTCCGTGGCGCTGGGGCTCGTCGGGGCCGGGCTCGTCATCGCGCAGGCCATGCTGATCGCCGAGATCGTGGTGGGCGCGTTCCAGCGCGGCGAGGGCACCGGCGCCCTGACGTCGCCGCTGATCTGGCTGGCGCTGGTCGCCGGGGGCCGGGCCGCCGTCTCCTGGCTGACCGAGCTGGCCGCGCACCGGGCGAGCGCCGCGGTCAAATCGGAGCTGCGGCTGCGGCTGCTGGACCGGGCGGTACGGCTGGGGCCCGGCTGGCTGGACTCCCAGCGCACCGGGGAACTCACCACCCTCGCCACCCGTGGCATCGACGCGCTGGACGACTACTTCGCCCGCTATCTGCCCCAGCTGGGTCTGGCGGTGGTGGTTCCGGCGGCGGTCCTCGCCCGGATCGTCACCGCCGACTGGGTCTCGGCGGTGGTCATCGTCGCCACCCTGCCGCTGATCCCGCTGTTCATGGTGCTCATCGGCTGGGCCACCCAGTCCCGGATGGACCGCCAGTGGCGGCTGCTGTCCGGGCTGTCCGGCCACTTCCTCGATGTCGTCGCTGGACTGCCGACCCTCAAGGTCTTCGGCCGTGCCAAGGCCCAGGCCGCCGCGATCCGGTCCATCACCGCCGACTACCGGCGGGCCACGCTGAAGACGCTGCGGCTGGCCTTCCTGTCCTCCTTCGCCCTGGAGCTGCTGTCCACGCTGTCCGTCGCGCTGGTCGCGGTCGGCATCGGCATGCGGCTCGTCCACGGCGAACTCGACCTGTACACCGGGCTGATGGTGCTCGTCCTCGCGCCCGAGGCGTATCTGCCGCTGCGTCAGGTGGGCGCGCAGTACCACGCGGCGGCGGAGGGCCTGGCGGCGGCGGACGAGGCGTTCGCCGTGCTGGAGCGGGAACCGGCAGCGGCCGGTGGCCCGCCCGCGCCCGACGCCCGGGACGCCGTGCTCGCGGTCGACGGGCTGACCGTCCGTCACCCCGGGCGCACCGCGCCCTCCCTGGCCCCGGCCTCGTTCGAGGTCCGCCCCGGAGAGACCGTGGCGATCACCGGCCCCAGCGGCGTGGGCAAGACGACCCTGCTGAACGTCGTGCTCGGCTTCGCGGAGCCGTCCGAGGGCCGGGTGCTGCTCGACGGCCGCGACCTGGCGTCGCTCGACCCCGAGAGCTGGCGCCGTCAGATCGCCTGGGTGCCGCAGCGCCCCTACCTGTTCGCGGGCACCATCGCGGACAACGTACGGCTGGCGCGGCCCGACGCCGACGACGCGGCGGTGCGCGACGCCCTGCGGGAGGCGGACGCCCTCGGCTTCGTCTCCGCGCTGCCGGAGGGGGCCGGGACCCGGCTCGGCGAGATGGGCGCGGGACTGTCCGCGGGCCAGCGCCAGCGGATCGCCCTGGCCCGCGCCTTCCTGGCCGACCGCCCGGTGCTGCTGCTCGACGAGCCCACGGCGAACCTCGACGGCGCGACGGAGGCGGCGGTCGTCGACGCGGTGCGGCGGCTGGCGCAGGGCCGTACGGTCCTCCTGGTCGTCCACCGCCCGGCCCTGCTGCCGCTGGCGGACCGCGTGATCGCCCTGCCGGGGACCGCGGACGCGTCCGCGGTCGCGGCCGGGTGCGGGGACGGCGGGCCGGGTGTGGGCCGGGGTGGGTCTGGCGACTCGGCGTGGTTTGGGGTGGAGGCGGTTGACCCGGCTGCCGGTGCGTCGGCGCATGCGGGTGCGGGCGAGCGTGAGGTTGCCGTAGACGGGGGCGGCGCTGTGGATGCCGCGTGGGCGGCTGGGCCCGCGCGTGCCGGGGCGCGCCTCGCGGGGCCGGACGACGCGTCGGCAGCGGCGAGCGGAGCCTCAGCCGCCCCTGACGTGGGCTTGGGGCGGCAACCGGACGGCGCGCGCCCGGAGCCATCGGCGTTGGGTACGGACAACGCGCACTCGGAGACCGCGGCGGCGAGCGGGGGCGGGCCCGCCGTGTCGTACCCCTCGGCTGGGGGCTGCCCGGACACCGCGACGGAGCGGACCGGTGCCGCGTTCGGGGCGCTTCGGCGGGTGCGGTCCGGTGCGCGGGGCGGGCGGGGGCGGTTCGGGCTGGCGCTGCTGCTCGGGAGCCTCGCGCTCCTGAGCGCCGTGGGGCTGATGGCCGTGTCCGGCTGGCTGATCTCGCGGGCGTCCCAGGAGCCGCCGGTGCTGTATCTGATGGTGGCGGTCACCGCGACCCGGGCGTTCGGCATCGGCCGGGCCGTCTTCCGCTACGCCGAGCGCCTGGTCTCGCACGACGCCGTGCTCCGGGTGCTGGCCGAACTGCGGGTCGCCGTCTACCGGCGGCTGGAGCGGCTGGCGCCCGCGGGGCTCAAGGAGACCCGGCGCGGGGATCTGCTCTCCCGGCTGGTGGCCGATGTGGACGCCGTCCAGGACTACTTCCTGCGCTGGCTGCTGCCGGTCGGCGCGGCGCTGGTCGTGAGCGCCGCCTCGGTCGCGTTCACCGCCTGGGTGCTGCCCGAGGCCGGAGCCGTGCTCGCGGCCGGGCTGCTGGTGGCCGGGGCCGTGGTGCCCGCCGTGTCGGGCGCGCTCGCCCGGCGCGCGGAGCGTCGGCTGTCGCCCGCGCGCGGCGCGCTGTCGGCGCAGGTCGTGGACCTGCTGGCCGGAACCGCCGAGCTGACGGTCGCGGGCGCGCTGCCCCGTCGGCTGGACGCGGTGCGCCGGGCCGACGGGGTGCTCACCGGGATCGCCCGGCGGGGCGCCGCCGCCACCGGCGCGGGCGCCGGGCTGTCCGCCCTCGTCTGCGGTCTGACCGTGGCCGTCGCGGCCTGGGCCGGGGTCGGGGCGGTGGCCGACGGGCGGATCCACGGGGTGTGGCTGGCCGTCGTGGTGCTGACGCCGCTGGCCGCCTTCGAGGCCGTCGCCGGGCTGCCGCTCGCGGTGCAGCACCGGCAGCGGGTGCGGCGGGCCGCCGAGCGGGTGTACGAAGTGATCGACGCGCCGCTTCCGGTCCGGGACGGCGGCGCCGAGGAGCCACCCCCGTCGGCCTTTCCGCTGGTGGTGCGCGGGCTGTCGGCGCGCCACGCGGAGCAGCGCACCCGCGCGCTGGACGGGTTCGACCTGGAGCTGCAGCCGGGCCGCCGGGTCGCGGTCGTCGGCCCCTCCGGTTCCGGCAAGACCACGCTGGCCCAGGTGCTGCTGCGGTTCCTGGACGCCGAGGACGGTACGTACACCCTGGCGGGCCGGGACGCGGCGGCCGTGGACGGGGACGCGGTGCGGCGGCTGGTCGGGCTGTGCGCCCAGGACGCGCACATCTTCGACAGCTCGCTGCGGGAGAACCTGCGGCTGGCGCGCACCGGGGCGAGCGACGACGAGCTGCGCACGGCGCTGGCCGCCGCCCGGCTGCTGGAGTGGGTGGACGGGCTGCCGGACGGTCTCGACACCCACGTCGGCGAGCTGGGCGCCCGGCTCTCCGGCGGCCAGCGGCAGCGGCTCGCGCTGGCCCGCGCGCTGCTGGCGGACTTCCCGGTGCTGGTGCTGGACGAGCCCGCCGAGCACCTGGACCTGCCGACGGCCGACGCCCTGACCGCCGACCTGCTGACGGCGACCCGGGGCCGTACGACCGTGCTGATCACCCACCGGCTCGCGGGCCTGGAGGCGGTCGACGAGGTGATCGTGCTCGACGGCGGCCGAGCCGTACAGCGCGGTACGTACGGGGAACTGGCCGCGGTGCGCGGGCCGTTCCGCCGAATGCTGGAGCGCGAGGCGGCGGAGACCGCGACGCGGCGCGTGGCCGAGTCGCCCCCGCTGCGCTCGGGTGCCCCTGCCTGACCGGCCGGGGCCCGACGGTGCCTCCGGCGCCGGGGCGACCGCGTCCGACCGGCTGGCGGGGGCCTTCCGGCGGTCGGCCGGGGAGGGCTTCGGCGCCCCGGAGGCGGATCGGGCGCCGAAAAAATAGGCTCGGACCATGGCGGCCTCGGTACCTTCACCGGACCCCCTGGACATCGCCGCGGAGGCGACCCGTGGGCTCCAGGGGCTGTCCACCGAGCTGACCGCGCGCGTTCCGCGGCTGCTGGAGGCGATGCGCTCCATCGGCACCGGGCTGGAGCTGCGCGTCGTCCTCGACCGCATCGCCGAGACCGCGGCCGAGCTTGCGGGCGCCCGGTGCGCGGCGATCGGCGTGAACGACGCGGTGGGCCAAGGGCTCGCCGAGGTCATCACGTACGGGGTGACCGAGGCCGACCGGGAGCGGTGCGGCGCGCTGCTCAGCGGCCGGTCCGCGGGGGCGGGGCTGCTGTCGGACGAGCCGCTGCCGCGATCCTTCCTCGGGGTGCCGATCCGGGTCGGGGACGAGGTCTTCGGCCATCTGTGCCTCGCCGAGAAGCGGGACGGCGGGGAGTTCAGCGTGCCCGATCTGCACCTGGTCAAGGTGCTGGCGACGGAGGCGGGGATCGCCATCGGCAACGCCCGCCTCCACCAGGCGACGCGGCAGCGCGAGCGGTGGATCGACGGGTCGGTGGCCGTCACCCACTCCTTGTTGTCCGGCGACGCCGAGGACGCCTTGGTGGTCGTGGCGGAGAAGGCCCGTCAGCTGGCCGGTTCGGCGGCGGGCATCGTGCTGGTGCCGGAGGAGGGCGGCGGGCTGGAGATCGTGGCGGTGGACGCCGCGAACCCTCCGGAGGGGGCCGCGCTGCTCGGCACCGTCGTCCCGGCCCGCTCCCCGGCCGTGCCGCGGCTGCTGGCCGGGCAGCCGGTCTTCCTCGACGATCCGGCCTCCGCCGTCCTGGGCCGCTACGGACCGAGCATGATGCTGCCGCTGAGCAGCGGCGACCGGGTGCTGGGGGTGCTGGCCACCCCGCGTGGCCCCGGCGCCCGGCCGTTCACGGCCACCGAGCGCAGGCTCGCCCTCCAGTTCGCGGCGCAGGCCGCGGTCGCGCTGGTGCTCGCTGAGGCGCAGCGCGACCGGGAACGTCTGGCGGTGCTGGAGGAGCGGGACCGGATCGCCCGGGATCTGCACGACCTGGTGATCCAGCGGCTGTTCGCGACGGGGATGCTGCTGGAGAGCGTGCGACGGCACGCGGCGGGGCCGGAGGTGGAGGAACAGGTCGAGCGGGCCGCCGGTGAACTGGGCGCCACCATCCGGGAGATACGGACGGCGATCTTCGCGCTGCAGCAGGGCCCGGAGGGGGCGCCGTCCGGGCTGCGTACGCGGGTGTTGCGGGAGGTCGGGGCGGCCGCGGTGCCGCTCGGTTTCCAGCCGTCGCTGAGCTTCCTCGGCCCGGTCGACACCAGGGTCGGCGAACCGGCCGGTTCCAGCCTCGTCGCGGCGCTGCGCGAGGCGTTGTCCAACGCCTTCCGCCATGCCCGGGCGGCGCGTATCGAGGTGGTCGTGGACGTGACGGCGCGGCTCGCCGACGGGCGCCCGGCGGTGCGGCTGACGGTCGCGGACGACGGGGTGGGCGTTCCGGCGGGCGGGCGGCGCAGCGGGCTCGCGAACCTGGCCCGGCGGGCGGAGGCGCTGGGCGGGTCGAGCAGCTACGGGCCGGGGTTCGGAGTGGAGGACGCGTCGGAGAACGGGCCGGGCCGGGGCGGTACGACGGTGGTCTGGCAGGTGCCGTTGCAGGAGCGTACGTAGCCCAGGCGGCCCAACTCCTCACCTACGCGGTCCAACTATCAGGCCGTCAGAATGCGCGGCGCCGAACTCGCGGGTGGGATGAGCCTCGCGGGCCGCCCTCGGTCCTTCGTATCCCTTCGCACTCCGCGACATTTCTTGCGGGGAAGGAAGTCATGACGTGAACAGCCAGAGCCCTACTCCTCAGCGATCCCGGACGCGCCGCCGGGTCTTCTTTGCCTCCGTCGCGACCGCGGCGGCCATTTCCAGCCAGCTGCTGACCATGGCGCCCGTCCAGGCGGATGACACCACGCTGACCGGCGGTGGCGGCCACCCCAAGCCGCCGAAGCCGCCGACCATCATCCACGGGGTGCAGGAGTTCACCGCGGACGGCACCTTCACGCCGCCGCCGGGAGTCACCTCGGTGCACATCCAGGCCTGGGGCGCGGGCGGCGGCGGTGGTGGCGGTGGTGGCGCCAGCAGCGCCGCCGCGGGCGGCACCGGCGGTGGCGGCGGGGCCGGCGGTTTCACCTGGTGCGTCATCCCGGTCACGCCGTTCGCCACCTACACGGTTGACCTGGGTACCGGCGGCACCGCCGGTCCCGGCGGTGCCGGCGGTACCGCGACCGGCACCACGGGTACGGCCGGTGGTAACGGCGGGCCGACGAGCCTGGCCTCCATCCTCGGCCCGCAGCTCATCGCCGGCGGCGGTCTCGGTGGCGGCGCCGGCGGTGGCGCGACCGGCGCGACCGTGGGTACGCCGGGCACCGGGGGCGCCGGCGGCACCGGTGCGTGCAACAGCATCTACGTGGTCAACCGGACCGGTGAGAGCGGCGAGGACGGCGACGACGGCGGTGAGGGCGGCGAAGCGGTCGACGGCATCGTGGGCCTTCCGCTGACCAACACCAGCGCGGGCGGCAACGGCGGCGCCGGCGGTACTCCCAGCGGCGGCTCCGCCCCGGGCACCGCGGGAGGCAACGGCACCACGGGCGGCAACGGGTACGCCGTCGTCTTCTGGTAAACCGACCCCGGTCGGACACGACCGCCCCCGGCCTCGGTGGCCGGGGGCGGTTCCGTTTCACCGTTCCGGCTGTCCGGCGAGGATCCGCTCGATGACGGCGGCGACGCCGTCCTCGGTATTGGCGCCGGTGTGGTGCGTGGTGGCGGCGAGCACGTCCGGGTGGGCGTTGGCCATGGCGTACGAGGTGCCCGCCCAGGTCAGCATCTCCAGGTCGTTGGGCATGTCGCCGAACGCCACGACCTCCGCCGCGGCGATGCCGCGCTCGGCGCAGCACATGGCCAGCGTGGACGCCTTGCTGACCCCCAGCCCGCTGACCTCCAGCAGGGCGGACGGGCTGGAGCGGGTGAAGGCGCCGTGCTCGCCCGCCTCGGTGCGGGCCAGCCGGAGGAAGGCGTCGGGCGCCAGTTCCTTGTGGTGGGCGAGCAGCTTGAGGACCGGGGTGTCGGCGTGCGGGAAGCCGTCGTCGAGCAGCTTCTCGGCGGGGGCGATGATCGCGCCCGGGTCGAGGTGGAAGGGCGGGTATTCCGGCTCGTAGAAGATGCCGCCGCTGCGCTCGACCGCGAACGACGTGCCGGGGGCGGCCCGGCGCAGCGTCTCCACGACGGCCAGCGCCCGGTCGGCGGACAGCGGGCGGACCTCGACCAGCAGCCCGCCCTGGTGGAGGTCGACCACGGCGGCGCCGTTCGCGCAGATCGCCAGGCCGTGTCCGTGCACATGGGCGCTGACCACGTCCATCCAGCGGGACGGGCGGCCGGTGACGAAGAACACCTCGATGCCCGCCCGCTCGGCCGCCGCGAGGGCCGCGACGGTCCGGTCCGAGACCGTCTTGTCGTCCCGCAGCAGGGTGCCGTCGAGGTCGGTGGCGATCAGCCGGGGGCGGGGCGTGGCGGAGGCGGAACGGTCAGGGGCCGGGTTCTCGGGCTGCTCGATCGCTGGGGTCACGGCAACCATCCTCCCGCATGGGCCGCTCATCGGTGCGGGAAGGGCGCTCGACTGGGGCCCGTACGACCTTGCGCTGCTGCTGTCAGAGGTACCGCTTAGGCTCGACGCCATGCGAGTGAGCACCGTGATCCTGCCCGTCCACCGCTGGGCCGACGGCGGCAGGGAGCTATGGCAGCGCGCCGAGGAGCTGGGTTTCCACGCGGCGTACACCTACGACCACCTGTCCTGGCGCAGCTTCCGCGACGGGCCCTGGTTCGGGGCGGTGCCGACGCTGACGGCGGCCGCCGCGGCGACCTCCCGGCTGCGGCTGGGCACGCTGGTCACCTCCCCCAACTTCCGGCATCCGGTGACGCTCGCCAAGGAGCTGATCTCGCTGGACGACATCTCCGGCGGGCGCGTCACGCTCGGCATCGGCGCGGGCGGCTCCGGCTTCGACGCGACGGCGCTGCTGCGCGGCGGGGAGGAGGCGTGGACGCCGCGGGAGCGGGCGGACCGGTTCGGCGAGTTCGTCGAGCTGCTCGACCGGCTGCTCACGCACGACGTGGTGAACTACGAGGGCGAGCACTACAGCGCGCACGAGGTGCGCAACATCCCCGGCTGTGCGCAGCGCCCCCGGCTGCCGTTCGCGGTCGCGGCCACCGGCCCGCGCGGGATGCGGCTCGCGGCGCGGTACGGGCAGGCGTGGGTGACCACGGGCGATCCGAAGCTCTTCGAGACGGGGACGCCCGCGGATTCGCTGGCCGCCATCGGCCGCCAGATCGAGCGGCTGGGCAAGGCCTGCGCCGACGCCGGGCGGGACGCGGACGGGCCGGACAAGATCCTGCTCACCGGCTTCACCCCGGAGGGGACCGGGCCGCTCAGCTCGGTGGACGCCTTCGTCGACTTCGCGGGCGAGCACGCGCGGCTGGGCATCGACGAGATCGTGCTGCACTGGCCGATCGCCGACTCGGTCTTCGCGGCCGATCCCGGGGTCTTCGAGAAGATCGCCACGGAGGGTGTGGAGCGGGTCGCCGCCCTCTGACCCCGCCTTCCGGTACATCCTGTTGCATGCCATGGACGCCGTATATGCCGCGAAGGCCGGAATGAGGAGCAGAATCGGGGTAGAGAGACTCCCGCTGCCGCAGTGACTGTGGAGGCACCCATGTCGCGTACCCGCTATGCCCCCGACCGTGGGCTGACCACCCGCATGGTCGTGACGATGTTCTTCATCGGCCTGCTCTACGTGGTCTTCGTCGGTGTGCTGATCGCGCTGCTGCGCGGTGCCTGGCCGCTGATCCTGCTCATCGCGGGCGGGCTGTTCGTCGCGCAGTTCTGGTTCAGCGACAAGATCGCGGCGTTCAGCATGGGCGCCCGGGAGGTCACCCCGGAGCAGGCGCCCGAGCTGCACGGTGCGGTGGACCGGCTGTGCGCGCTGGCCGATATGCCGAAGCCGCGGGTGGCGATCGCCGACAGCGATGTGCCGAACGCGTTCGCGACCGGCCGCAGCCAGAAGAACGCGCTGGTGTGCGCGACGACGGGGCTGCTGCGGCGGCTGGAGCCGGACGAGCTGGAGGGCGTCCTCGCCCATGAGCTGTCCCATGTGGCGCACCGCGATGTGGCGGTGATGACCATCGCCTCGTTCCTCGGCGTGCTGGCGGGCATCATGACCCGGGCCGCCCTGTGGGGCGGGCTGTCCCGCAGCAGCCGCAACAACAACGTGGGCATCGCGGTCCTGCTGATCCCGCTGGTCAGCGCCGTGGTGTACGCGATCAGCTTTCTGCTGACCCGGCTGCTGTCCCGCTACCGCGAGCTGTCCGCCGACCGGGCCGGGGCCCTGCTGACCGGCCGTCCCTCGGCGCTCGCCGCCGCCCTCACCAAGGTGACCGGGCAGATGGCCAGCATCCCGACCCGCGATCTGCGCAAGGCCGAGCCGTTCAACGCCTTCTTCTTCGCCCCGGCGCTCTCCGGGCAGAGCCTCAGCAGCCTGCTGTCCTCGCACCCGACGCTGGAGCAGCGGCTCGGGCAGCTCGGGCGCATCGCCGCCCAGCTGGGCCAGCCGGGGCGGAGCTGAGGGCGCATGGGACTCCTCGACATCATCCTCGGCCGCAGCAAGCCCGTACGGCCCGACCTCGACCAGCTCTTCGGGCTGCCGTCGGCCGCGGTCACCCTGGAGGCGGGCGCCGGGCTCACCCCGACGGGGCTCGGGTCGGTGTGCTTCGCCAGCGTCGAGGGCGGCGCCTTCGGGCGGCTCCAGCAGGACGTACGGGAGCTGCTGGACGCGGACACCGACCGGGGCGGGGTGCCCGTCGAGTTCAGCCAGGACGGCTACGGCTATACGTGGCTGCTGGCCCGGCAGCCGCCGGACGACGTGGCGGCCCTGGTGAACGACCTGCACGCGGTCAACACCCTGCTCCAGGACGGGGGGTTCGGCCCGCAGCTGCTGTGTTCGCTGCTCGGGTTCCATGAGGCGGCGGGGCGTTCGCTCGCGCTCGTCTATCTGTACAAGCGCGGCACGTTCTATCCCTTCGCACCGCTCCCGGGCGCCGCCGAGAAGCGGGACAACGCGCTGGAACTCCAGGTGCGGGCGCTGCTCGGGGACGATCTGCGGATCGAGCAGGACCTGAGCCGCTGGTTCCCGGTGTGGGGCGCGCCCGGACTCCAGTCCTGACCCCCGCCCCCCTACGGGGGTGTCAGACCGGAGGACTAGGGAAAAGCAGCCATCTGGGGTGACGTGGACTGTGGCTCACACCACTACCGTCGAACACGTGACTGTGATCGCCACCGAAAGCTTGAGCAAGCGGTTCCCCAGGGTCACCGCGCTCGACCGGCTGTCCGTCGACATCACACCGGGCGTTACGGGCCTGGTGGGTGCCAACGGCGCCGGCAAGTCGACTCTGATCAAGATCCTGCTCGGTCTGTCGCCCGCCAGTGAGGGTCGCGCCGCCGTTCTCGGCCTCGACGTGGCCACCGAGGGCAGCGCCATCCGCGAGAACGTGGGCTACATGCCCGAGCACGACTGCCTGCCGCCCGATGTGTCGGCGACGGAGTTCGTCGTCCACATGGCGCGCATGTCCGGGCTGCCGCCGTCCGCCGCTCGCGAGCGCACCGCCGACACGCTGCGCCATGTCGGGCTGTACGAGGAGCGATATCGCCCCATCGGCGGCTACTCGACGGGCATGAAGCAGCGCGTCAAGCTCGCCCAGGCACTGGTGCACGACCCGAAGCTGGTCCTGCTGGACGAGCCGACGAACGGCCTCGACCCGGTCGGCCGGGACGACATGCTCGCCCTGATCCGCCGCATCCACACCGACTTCGGCATCTCGGTCCTGGTCACCTCGCACCTCCTCGGTGAACTGGAGCGGACCTGCGACCACGTGGTGGTCGTCGACGGCGGCAAGCTGCTGCGCTCCAGCTCCACCAGCGACTTCACCCAGGTGACGGCCTCCCTCGCGGTCGAGGTCACCGACACCGACGAGCACCCGGACGGCACCGCCGCGCTGCGCGCCGCCCTCGACCGGGCCGGGCTCACCGCCTCGCCCGCGCGCCGCGGCGCGGACGGGGCGCCCGCCTCCGACCATCTGCTGCTCGTGGACGTCGCGGGCGAGGAGACGTACGACACGGTCCGGGACGCCATCGCCGGTCTCGGCCTCGGCCTGGTCCGCATGGAACAGCGCCGCCACCGCATCGCGGAGATCTTCAGCACCGACGACGGCCACGAGGACGCCGGAGACGGGACCAGCAAGGGAAACGGAGGTGCCGTCGATGCCGTCTGAGACCGTGCCCCAGCAGCGCGCCGACGTCATTCACAACATCGGCTACCGCCACTACGACGGCCCCCGGCTCGGCCGTGCGTACGCCCGCCGCTCGCTCTTCTCGCAGAGCCTGCGCGGCGCCTACGGCCTCGGCCGCTCGGCGAAGTCCAAGGTCGCGCCGATGCTGCTGTTCGCCGTGATGTGCGCGCCCGCGGCGATCATCGTCTCGGTCGCCATCGCCACCGACCTGAAAAAGCTCCCGGTCGAGTACACCCGGTACGCGATCATGCTCCAGGCGGTCATCGGCCTCTACATCGCCGCCCAGGCCCCGCAGGCCGTCTCCCGCGATCTGCGCTTCAAGACGATCCCGCTCTACTTCTCGCGCCCGATCGAGACGGTGGACTATGTGCTGGCCAAGTGCGGGGCCATGGCCTCCGCCCTCTTCCTGCTCACCGCCTCGCCCCTGGTGATCCTTTACGTCGGGGCCCTGCTCGCCAAGCTCGACTTCGCCGACCAGACGAAGGGCTTCGCGCAAGGACTGGTCTCCGTGGGTCTGCTCTCGCTCCTCTTCGCCGGTATCAGCCTGGTCGTCGCCGCGATCACCCCGCGGCGCGGCTTCGGCGTCGCCGCCGTGATCGCCGTCCTGACCATCTCCTACGGCGCGGTGTCCACCGTCCAGGCCATCGCGTACGCCCAGGACGCCACCGGTGCGGTGCGCTGGCTCGGGCTGTTCTCGCCCATCACGATCATCGATGGAGTGCAGACGGCGTTCCTCGGCGCCAGCTCCTCGTACCCCGGCGGCTTCGGCCCGGGTGCCGGGCCCGGCGCCGTCTACGTCCTCGTCCTCCTTGGCCTGATCGCCGGCTCGTTCGGGCTGCTGATGCGCCGCTACCGAAAGGTCGGGCTGTGACCACGATCGCCATCGACAACGTCTCGCGCTGGTTCGGGAACGTCGTGGCCGTCAACGACGTGACCATGACCATCGGCCCCGGGGTCACCGGGCTCCTCGGCCCCAACGGTGCGGGGAAGTCCACCCTCATCAACATGATGGGCGGCTTCCTGGCCCCCTCCACCGGCAGCGTCACCCTCGACGGCGCCGCGATCTGGCGCAACGAGCAGGCCTACCGCCACATCGGCATCGTCCCCGAGCGCGAGGGGATGTACGACTTCCTCACCGGCCGCGAGTTCGTCATCGCCAACGCCGAGCTGCACGGGCTGTCCGACCCCCGGGCCGCCGCCCGCAAGGCGCTCGACACCGTCGAGATGGACTACGCCGGGGCCCGCAAGATCTCCACGTACAGCAAGGGCATGCGCCAGCGCGTGAAGATGGCCTCCGCCCTGGTCCACGAGCCGTCGGTGCTGCTCCTCGACGAGCCGTTCAACGGCATGGACCCGCGCCAGCGGATGCAGCTGATGGAGCTGCTGCGGCGGATGGGCGCGGAGGGCCGCACTGTGCTGTTCTCCTCGCACATCCTGGAGGAGGTCGAGCAACTGGCCTCGCACATCGAGGTGATCGTCGCCGGGCGGCACGCCGCCTCCGGCGACTTCCGCAAGATCCGCCGCCTGATGACGGACCGTCCGCACCGCTACCTCGTACGGTCCAGCGACGACCGCGCGCTCGCCGCCGCCCTCATCGCCGACCCGTCGACCACCGGGATCCAGGTGGACGCGAGCGACGGCGCCGACGGCGGACTGCACATCCAGGCCGTCGACTTCACGCGCTTCACCGAACTGCTGCCCCGTGTCGCCCGTGAACAGGGCATCAGGCTCCTCACGGTCTCACCCTCCGACGAGTCCCTGGAGAGCGTGTTCTCCTACCTCGTCGCGGCCTGAAAGGAGCCCCTGCGATGCCCGCTCTCTACCATCCCACCGTCGCCCGGCTCACCTACCGAGCCCTGCTCGGCCGCCGCCGCGCGCTGATCCTCTTCGTGCTGCCCGCGCTGCTGGTGGCCATCTCGCTCGCCGTACGCATGCTCACCGGCGTCGACGACTCCACCGCCAACTCCATCCTGGGCGGCTTCGCGATCGCCACCATGGTCCCGCTGATCGGCGTGATCGCCGGGACCGGGGCGATCGGACCGGAGATCGACGACGGCTCGGTCATCTATCTGCTGGCCAAGCCGGTGAAGCGGCCCACGATCATCGTCACCAAGCTGATCGTCGCGATCGGCGTCACGGTCGCCTTCTCGGCCCTGCCCACGCTGCTGGCGGGCTTCATCCTCAACGGCAACACGCACAACCTGGCGGTCGGCTACGCCGTGGCCGCCGCCGTGGCATCCGTCGCCTACAGCGCCATCTTCCTGCTGCTGGGCACGATCACCCGGCACGCGGTCGTGTTCGGCCTGGTCTACGCCCTCGTCTGGGAAGCCTTCTTCGGCAGCGTGGTGGCCGGGGCCAAGACCCTCAGCGTCCAGCAGTGGTCGCTGGCGATCGCCCAGAAGATCACGGACGAGGCGGTCACCTCGGACGTGGGCCTGACGACCGGCGTCGTCCTGCTGATCGTCGCGACCGGCGCCGCCACCTGGTTCGCGGGGCACAAGATGCGCTCCCTCACCCTCGCCGGGGAGGAGTGAGCGTCCTCCTCAGGGCACCTACGGCCGCCAGCGGTTGACGAGGCGGCCGGTCTCCCCCGTGGCGGCGGTCGTCGTGACGACCGCCGCCGTGGTGTGTCCGGGGGCGGCGTTGGCCTGGTCGAGGGCGGAAGCCACGGCCGCGGACGAGCCGAGGGTTACGGTCGCGACCGCACCGGCCACGATCCACGGCGCCCGCAGCATCCGCCGCCACTTCGTGCTCACACCGCTCATGCCGCTCATCTCGTCCTCCGATCGTCGCCGGTGCCCGATGACAGCGAGCGTGACGGCCGGAGTTGTCCGTTTCCCCTTTGCCGCCTGCGGATGAGCTGTGAACGCGGGGACGTGGGGAAGGGGCGCGCGGTCCGTCAGGACGCGATCTTGCGGTCGCGCCCCGCGCCCAGCCCCAGCAGGCCCAGCGCCGTGCACACCGCGAGCATCAGCAGGAGCGGCAGCGTCCAGCCGCCGGTGGCCTGGTGCACCGCGCCGAGCGCCAGCGGGCCCGCGGCGGCCAGCAGATAACCCCAGGTCTGCGCCATCCCCGACAGCCGCGCCGAGGTGTGGGCATCCCCGGTCCGCAGCACCATCATGGTGAGCGCGAGCCCCACCGAGCCGCCCTGCCCCACGCCGATCAGCGCCGCCCACGCCCAGGCCCCGGGCACCGGGGCCACCAGCAGTCCGGCGATCCCGGACGCCATCAGCCCGGCCACCACGACCGCCAGCAGCCGCTGCGCGCGCATCCGCCCGGCCAGCAGCGGCACCACGAACGAACCGGCCATCTGCACCAGCGTGCTGAAGGCGAAGACCAGGCCGGCGGTGGCCTTGCCCATGCCGTGGTCGGTGAGGATCGTCGGCATCCAGGCGATGGTGACGTACGCGACCAGCGACTGCAGCCCCATGAACAGCGTCACCTGCCAGGCCAGCGGCGAACGGGACAGCGCCCGGCCGTCCCCGGCCCGCGCCGGTGCCGCCGCGGGCTGGCCATGGTGTGTACCGCGCCGCGCGAGCACCGCCTGCGGAACCCACAGCACCGCCGCGACCGCGGCCAGCAGCGACCAGGAGGCGAGCGAACCGCGCCAGCCGCCGAGCACGTTCTCCAGTGGGACGGCGGCCGCGGCGGAGGCGGTCGCTCCGGCGATCATCGCGGTCGAGTAGAGGGCGGTCATCACCGCCGCCCGGTCCGGGAAGTCCCGTTTGATCAGGCCGGGCATCAGCACGTTGAGCAGCGCGATCCCGCTGCCGACCAGGGCGCACCCGGCGAACAGCGCGACCAGCGGCGGCGCGACGCGCAGCAGGACCCCGCCGCCCAGCAGCACCAGCGCCGCCAGCAGCGCCGTCTCGGTGCCCCAGCGCCGGGCGAGCCGCGGCGCGAGCGGCGAGGCCAGCCCCATGAAGATCAGCGGGATCGTGGTCACCAGGCTGCCCGCGGTCGCGCTCAGCCCGAAGTCGCCGCTGATCTCGCCGAGCAGCGGGGAGACCCCGGCGAGCGAGGCGCGCATGTTGAGGGACGCCAGCACGATGCCGACCAGGACGAGCGCCGGATGGGCGCGCAGCGTCCGCCGGGCGGCGGCCACCTCCGGGGTCGGCCGCAGATCCGTCTCGGCGTCGACGAGCAGCGGCTCGGCCTCGGGGGCGGGGGTGTGCGGGCGTGACAAGGACAGCTCCGTTCCATGGTGGGGGTGTTGGGGTGGTCGGGTGGTCGGCGGGGTGGCTCAGCCCGCGTCGAGCAACGTCTCGACGGCGCGCTTCGGCGTCTCCAGCAGGGCCCGCGCCGCGCCCTCGGCCGCCGTCGGATCGCCCGACGCGATGGCGTCGACGAGGGCGTGGTGGTCGCCGGGCACGATGCGCGGCATCTCGCGGTCGCCGAGCGACGCCACCAGCGCCTCGCGCACCGAAGTGCTGAACCAGCCGTACGTGGCGCTCAGCGCGGCGTTGTGCGCGGCCTCGACCACCGCGGTGTGGAACGCGACGTCATGCGCCGCGTACAGCTCATGGCTCCCCGACTCCGGCTGCCCCTCGGCGTCCTCGAAGGCCGCCTGCGAGGCGAGCGCCGCGCGCATCCGCTCCAGATCGGCGGGCCGGTGCCGGAGCGCGGCGAGCCGGGCGCCCTCGGCCTCCAGCGCGATACGCAGCTCCAGCACGTCCCGGATCCCGGCGCGCCGTACGTCCCGCATGACCTCGGCCGGGTCGGTGGTGGAGACCACGAAGGTGCCCTCGCCCTGCCTGGACTGAAGCATTCCGGCGTGCACGAGGACGCGAACCGCCTCGCGGACCGTGTTCCGGCCGACCTGAAGCTGCTCGGCGAGCGCATGCTCGGTCGGCACGCGGTCACCGACCCTCCACTCGCCCTCGGCGAACTGCGCGCGCAGCTGCTCCACGACGGTGTCGACGAGCGACTGCCGCCCGGCGGCACGCAAGGCCATGACCTGTGACTCCTCTTCGATTCGACCGGTTGCCCAGTCATCCTACAATCTATCTAGATGCCTATGCCACCTAAATGCTCGGGTCCCGGGCGGCTACCACCGCCCGGGACCCTGTCGGCTACTGCCGACGCCGCCTCTTACCCCGCGCCGAACGCCCCGGCTCCACCGCGGTCTTGAGCCGGGCGACATCCCGGCGGACTTCCTTCATGTCCTCGCCGAGGTCGCAGAGCCGCTCGCTCATGGCGCAGATCACCCGCCCATGCGCGTCGAGCCGCTGGTCCATGCCGTCCAGCCGGGCCGACATCCTGGCCAGCCACGGGGTCAGCTCCCGCAGCGCGGAACCGACGTCGGCCAGCCGCGATTCGACGGCGTCGAGCCGGGTGCCGATCGGCCCCTCCAGCAGCCGCTCGGTGAGGATCTGTTCGAGCGGGGGCCGCCCCGCGCCGGATCCCTGCCCCGCCCGGGCGCGCTCCTCGACGTCGAGCAGATACGTCCGTACCCGCCTGGCGATATCGCTGTCACGCAGCAGCATGGCCACGTTGAGCACGGCGCGGCGGGGGTAGAGGGTCAGCTGCGTGATGGCCTGTGGATAACTCGGATCCCATAGGTCCGAATTGGACCTATGGAAGACTTGCAGGTCAGGGCCTCGGAGTGTGTGCATCCCGTTGCCGTGGAACTCCTCCCGGTGCCGTTTGGCCAGGCTCTTGATGGCTTCTTCCCCAACCTCGAAGTAAGCCGCGACGATGCGTGTGGTGACGTGAACCCCATCGGGGAGCATGGCGAGGATCTTGACCTTGTCGAGGACGTCGGTCCGTTCGATCACGCTGTCGCGCAGCGCGCGCGACTCCAGCAGTGCGGTCTCGGGTGGCATGGCTGTGCCTTCCGGTGTGGATACGGGTGTGGTCGAGCCCCACTAGCCAGGGGCCGATGGCCGCCCGTATCCAGGGACCAGGAGCGGAGGCTGCCATACCTCTTTCGGACCCAACCGCTGTGTCATCCAGCGATCCGTCGCCCGGCCGAAGCTCGAACTCGCGTTGCCGCCGCGCATAACGCGTATCTAGAACAACGATCCGACTGCAGCAGGGTTACGCGACTCCGTCGTGTTGACGGCGCCGGGGACGGAAGCGGGCGCTTACGCCGCGATCGGCTCCGTCGGGGAGGGGTCGGGCTGAGGGTTCGGTGTCGGGGGCTTCGGGCGGTCGCGGACGACGGTGAGGACGAGGAGGCCCGCCGCCAGGGCCGTGATGCCGGAGATCAGGCAGATCCGGTCGAGGCCGGAGGCGAACGACTCGTGGACCAGGGTGCGGGCCGCGGCCGCGTGGTCCGGTGGGGCGGCGGCGATGACGGCGTCGGCGTGGCCGCCGCTGATCGCGTCGGCCGCCTGGCCGGAGGCCCGGGGCGGGACGGTGCCGCTGTCGGTGACCGCGTCCCGGACCCGCGTCGCGAAGACCGTGCCCAGGACCGCGATGCCGAGCGCGTATCCCAGCTGGCGGAAGGTGTTCACCGCGCCGCTGGCCATGCCCGCCCGCTCCGGCGGGGCGGCGCCGAGGGCCGCCGACACCAGGACGGGCATGGCGAGGCCGATGCCGAGACCCGCCAGCGCCAGGCCCGGGGCGAAGGACGTCCAGTCCGAAGAGGCGTCCACCAGCGTGGCGTTGACGAGTGCGCCCGCGCCCACCAGCAGCAGTCCGCCGCCGAGTGTGCGCCCCGGCGCGACCTTGTCCATCAGGCGCCCGCCCGCCGCGCCGACGATCAGCGAGACCCCCGCCATCGGCGTCACCGCGAGCCCCGCCCGTACCGGGCTCATGTCGAGTACGGACTGCAGCCACAGCCCGGCGTAGGTGAGGTAGGGGAAGGCCGCCGCCTGGAGCAGCAGGGCCGCGGCCATCAGCACCGCGAAGGACGGGCGGCGCAGCAGCCGCAGGTCGAGCAGGGGCTGACGGGCCCCGCACTCCACGACGACGAAGACGATCAGCGCGAGAGCGGCACCGGTCAGGGAGAGGACCGTTCCGGTGTCGGACCAGCCCTCCTCGCCGCCCCGCATCAGCCCGTACGTCAGCGCACCGGCGCACGCGGTGAAGAAGGCGGCGCCCGGCCAGTCGATGCGCGCTCCCGGCGCGCCGCGCGATTCGCCGACCGTACGGAGCGTGATCCAGACCGCGATGGCCGTCAGCGGCAGGTTGACGAGGAAGATGGCCCGCCAGTCGACGTACTCGGTGAGCACCCCGCCCAGCACCGGACCGGCCGCCGCGGCCGCCCCGCTCATGCCGCCCCACACCCCGAAGGCGACGCCGCGGGCGCGTCCGGAGTAGGTGGCCATCAGCAGCGGGGTGTTGGTGGCGAACATGGCCGCCGCCCCGGCGCCCTGGACCGCGCGGGCGGCGATCAGCACCCCGGCGTCGGGGGCGAGCCCGCAGGCCAGCGAGGACAGCGCGAAGACGGTGAGGCCGAGCAGATACAGCCGCCGACGGCCGAAGAGGTCCGCCGCCGAACCGGCCACCATGAGCAGCGCGGCGAGCGCCAGCGCGTAGATGTCCATCACCCACTGGAGGGAGGTGAAGGACGCGTCCAGTCCGTGCGCCACCTGCGGCAGCGCGGTGTTCACGATGGTCACGTCTATCAGCAGCATGAAGTTGCCGAGTGTGATGGCGGCCAGCGGCCACCATGTGCTGCGCATGGGGAATCTCCGAGAAGTAGCAGGGGGCGGGCCCGATGCCGGAGCCCCGTGGCCCATACGGTCACCGTGGCACCGGCTTCGCCTCCAGCCAGCGCCGCGCCAATGGCGTTATGCGACATCGGTTAGCTTTGGCCGGTGAAATCCGACGCGTACGACGATCTGGACCGGGCGCTGGTGCACGCCCTCCAACTCGACGGCCGGGCCCCGTTCAGCCGCATCGCCGAGGTGCTGGGCGTCTCCGACCAGACCGTGGCGCGCCGCTACACCCGGCTGCGGACCACGGGGGCGATCCGGGTGCTCGGCCTCACCGATCCGGCGGCGGTCGGCGAGGTGATGTGGATGGTGCGGGTGCAGTGCCTGCCGGACGCGGCCCTGACGGTGGCCGAGGCGCTGGCCCGCCGCCCCGACACCTCCTGGGTGACCGTGATGTCCAACGGCACCGAGGTCGTGGCCATGGCCCGGGCGGAGTCCGGCTGGGACAGCGAACAGCTGCTGCTGGGCAAGCTGCCGCGCACGCCCCGGGTGGTGGGGGTGAGCGCGCACTGTGTGCTGCACGAGTTCTTCGGCGGGCCGAAGGGCCTGGTCATGAAGTCCGGTTCGCTGACCGCCGAGCAGGTCGCACTGCTGAGCCCGCCCACCGCGGAACCCTCCGAAGGGGAGCCGGGGGAGTCGCGGGAGCCGCTGGGCGCCGACGACCGGAAGCTGCTGGCGGTCCTCGCCCGGGACGGCCGGGCGCCGCTGGCCGAACTGGCGGCCGCCACCGGCTGGTCGCAGTCGACGGTGCGCCGTCGGCTCGCCGCCCTGCGCGCCGACGGCACGCTGTACTTCGACGTCGACTACGGCCGCGCGGTGTTCGGGCAGGAGATCGCGACCGGGCTGTGGCTGTCGGTGCCGCCGTCGGAGCTGGGCGCCATGGGGCAGGCGCTCGCGGACCATCCCGAGGTGGCGTTCGCGTGCGCGACCACGGGGCCGAACAATCTGTTCGCGACCGTGGTGTGCCGCGATGTACCGGCGCTCTACGCCTATCTGACGACGCGGGTCGCCGCGCTGCCCGCCGTACGGCACATGGAGACGTCGCCGATGATCCGGAAGATCAAGGGACCGGGTCCGCTGCCCGCCTCACCGCACAACCCGCCGCGGCGCATTCCGTGAACTGTCCCTGATCCGGGGCCGCTTGGAGGAACCTCCGAACCTCCGTTGGTTGAACTCTGTTCATGCATACGCCTGTCTAGATCTTGACGCTTGTCAGGAACCTGCCGAATTCTGGATGTGCGCCACCTCACACCTCCCGCAACCCGTGTCCCACGCGGGTGGTTTGAGCTGCCGTCAGCAACCAACGGAGGGAACCGAAATGCGTCGTCTCGTCACGAGTCTTGCCACCACCGTCGTCACCGCGGCCGCCGCCGTCGCCCTGGCCGCCCCCGCCCAGGCCGCCCCCGCCGACAAGGCGCAGGTGCTCGCGAGCTGGACCCAGACCAGCGCCAGCAGCTACAACACCTGGCTCGCGGCCCGCAACAACCAGGGCGCCTGGGCCGCGTACGCGTTCGACTGGTCCACCGACTACTGCAGCAGCTCCCCCGACAACCCCTTCGGCTTCCCCTTCCAGACCTCCTGCGCCCGCCATGACTTCGGGTACCGCAACCACAAGGCGCTCGGCATCTTCGACGCCAACAAGGCCCGTATCGACAGCGCCTTCTACGAGGACCTCAAGCGGGTGTGCTCCGCCTACTCCGGTGCGCAGAAGACCGCCTGCGACGGCACCGCGTGGACCTACTACCAGGCCGTGAAGAACCTGGGCTGACGCCCCGGACCCCGTATGACGACGGGCGGCCCGCCGTGGGCCGCCCGTCGTCATACGTCATCCGTCTTCAGCCAAAGGCTCAGCCGAGGAGCCGCTCCAGCACCACGGCTATGCCGTCCTCCTCGTTGGAGGCGGTGATCTCGTCGGCGACGGCCTTCAGGCCGTCGTGCGCGTTGGCCATCGCGACACCGTGCTTCGCCCAGCCGAACATCGGTATGTCATTGGGCATGTCGCCGAACGCGATGGTGTCCGCCGCCGTCACCTTCAGCCTGCGGGCCGCCAGCGAGAGGCCCGTGGCCTTGGTCAGCCCCAGCGGCAGCAGCTCCACCAGACCCGCGCCCGCCATCGTCACCCCGATCAGACCCCCGGCGGCGATCCGCGCGGCATCCGCGAGCGCGTCGTCGCCCAGCTCCGGGTGCTGGATGTAGAGCTTGCTGATGGGCGCGGACCACACCTCGTCCCGGTCGCTGAACGAGTTGAGCGGCATGTCCCCGTGCCCCACCCGGTATCCCGGGCCGAACAGCACCTCGCCGTCGAGCCCGTCGCGGGCCGCGGCCAGCAGCAGCGGACCGATCTCCGCCTCGATCTTCTCCAGCGCCAGCATGGCCACCTGGCGGTCCAGCGTGACGGAGGTCAGCAGCCGGCGCTCGCCCGCGTGGTAGACCTGCGCGCCCTGGCCGCACACCGTGAGCCCCTCGTAGCCGAGGTCGTCCAGTATGTGCCGGGCCACCGGCACGGTGCGCCCGGTGACGACGATATGGGCGGCTCCGGCCGCGGTCGCCGCGGCGAGCGCGGCACGGGTACGGGCCGAGACGGTGTGGTCGGGCCGCAGCAGGGTGCCGTCGAGATCCGTCGCGACCAGGGGATACGGAAAGGTGGTGGCGGCGCTCACCGGGCGACCGGTGCCAGGACCTCGCGCCCGCCCAGGAACGGCCGCAGCACCTCGGGCACCCGCACCGAACCGTCGGCCTGCTGGTGGTTCTCCAGGATCGCGACGATGGTCCGGGTGACCGCGCACAGCGTGCCGTTCAGCGTCGCCAGCGGGCGGACCTTCTTGCCCTCGCGCATCCGGATCGACAGCCGCCGCGACTGGAACTCGGTGGTGTTGGACGTCGAGGTCAGCTCGCGGTACTTGCCCTGGGTCGGGATCCACGCCTCGCAGTCGAACTTCCGCGTCGCGGACGAGCCCAGGTCACCCGAGGCCAGATCGACCACCCGGAACGGCAGTTCGAGCGAGGTCAGCCACTGCTTCTCCCACTCCAGCAGCCGCTGGTGCTCGGCCTCCGCCTCCTCCGGCGTGGTGTAGACGAACATCTCGACCTTGTCGAACTGGTGCACCCGGAAGATGCCCCGGGTGTCCTTGCCGTACGACCCGGCCTCGCGGCGGAAGCAGGAGGAGAAGCCCGCGTAGCGCCGCGGCAGCTGCTCCGCGTCCAGGATCTCGTCCATGTGGTACGCGGCGAGCGGGACCTCGGAGGTGCCGACCAGGTAGAGGTCGTCCTTGTCCAGGTGGTAGACGTCCTCCGCGGCCTGGCCCAGGAAGCCGGTGCCCTCCATGGCCTTCGGCTTGACCAGCGCCGGGGTGAGCACGGGGGTGAAGCCCGCCGCGCCGGCCTGCGCCATCGCCGCGTTCACCAGCGCGAGCTCCAGCAGCGCGCCGACGCCGGTGAGGTAGTAGAAGCGCGAACCGGAGACCTTGGCGCCGCGCTCGGTGTCGATGGCGCCGAGCAGCTCGCCCAGCTCCAGGTGGTCCTTGGGGGTGATGCCCTCGGCCGCGAAGTCGCGCGGGGTGCCGACCGTCTCCAGGACGGTGAAGTCGTCCTCGCCGCCCACGGGGACGTCAGGGTGGACCAGATTGCCCAGCTGGCGCAGCAGGGTCTGGGTCTCCTCGGCCGCCACGTCCTGCTCGGCGTCGGCCGCCTTGACCGCGGCGGACAGTTCACCGGCCTTCTTCAGCAGCTCGGCCTTCTCGTCCCCGGATGCCTTGGGGATGAGCTTGCCGAGCGCCTTCTGTTCGGAGCGCAGCTCGTCGAAGCGGACACTGGAGGACCTGCGCCGCTCGTCGGCGGCCAGGAGGGCGTCGACGATGCCGACGTCCTCTCCACGGGCGCGCTGGGAGGCGCGCACTCGGTCGGGGTCCTCACGGAGCAGGCGAAGGTCAATCACCCCCCCAGGTTACCGGTGTGACCTCGGGGGCTCGACGCGATATTCCGGTGTGCCCCTTTTTGCCCCCATTTAGGGCTGTGGGAAAACCTGGGAATTCCTGTGGGGGGCGGCGTCAAGGAATGCGTGCGCATTCCCCGAAAAGGGGCAAAGAGATGACTGGCTTGCCCTGCGTGCGGGGCGAGTTGGCGATCCGTTGTCCACAGGGTTGTTGGGATACTCGGGAGTTATCCACAGCCTGTGTGTGAGATCTGTGGATGTCGAGGTGATCGTTTAGTCCGCCGAGTGCTCGGCGATGGATTCCCCTATCGAATCGCGTTCACACACTCTTTGAGAGAGGAATCCCTCACTCCAAAGAGCGGATCAAGGGAATTGCGGTGACGGATTCCGCAATGTCCGGTGTTGTGAGCCGATGAGGTGACTGTGGTGATGTGTCGACATTGCCGGATTGGTGGTGTCGACTTGTCCCCAGCGTGCGGCCGAGCCTGTGGATAACTTTTCCGTGAAGATGACCCGGCACGGCGTTGACCGGCCCCGGGCCCGACGTCCCGGCCGCGCTCAGCCCCCGTACGCGGTCCCCTTCACGCGGTCCCGAGCGGGCTCAGCCCCGCCCGTCCTGGCAGCGGGCCAGCCACTCCGCCGCCTCCGTGAACGCCTCGTCCGAGGTGCCGTGGCGCAGCGGCGCCAGGTCCGCCGCGTCCACCCCCGCACGCGGGTACGAGCCCAGGAAGCGGACCTTCGGGCAGACCCGCTTCAGCCCCATCAGGGCCGAGCCCACCCGCCGGTCCGTGATGTGCCCCTCGCAGTCCACCGAGAAGCAGTAGCGGCCGATGCCCTCGCCGGTCGGGCGCGACTCGATCCGCATCATGTTGACGCCGCGTGCCGAGAACTCCTGGAGCAGCTCAAGCAGCGCGCCCGGGTGGTCGGCGCCGAGCCAGATCACCACGGACGTCTTGTCCGCGCCGGTCCGGGCGGCGGGCCGGGCCGGGCGGCCGACCAGCACGAAGCGGGTCATCGCGTTCTCCGCGTCGTGGATGTCGGTGACCAGCGGCTCCAGACCGTACTTCGGCCCCGCGAACGCGCCCGCGAACGCCGCGTCGTAGCGCCCCTCCTGCACCAGCCGCGCGCCGTCCGCGTTCGAGGCGGCCGACTCCCACAGGGCGTCCGGCAGGTTCGCCGCCAGCCAGTTGCGGACCTGCGGCTGGGACACCGGGTGCCCGGTCACCGTCTTGACGTCCGAGATCGTGGTGCCCGGCCGCGCCAGCAGCGCGAAGCTGATCGGCAGCAGCACCTCGCGGTAGATCGTCAGCGGTTCGCCGGTGGCCAGCTCGTCGAGGGTCGCCGTGACCCCGCCCTCGACCGAGTTCTCGATGGGCACCAGGGCGGCCGCCGCCGCGCCGCTGCGCACGGCGTCCAGCGCCGCGGGCACCGAGACCATCGGGACCAGCTCGCGCGTGGCAGCCTCCGGCAGGGACCGCAGCGCGGCCTCGGTGAAGGTGCCCTCGGGGCCGAGGTAGACATACTGACTGGCCGACATCACGGTGGCTCCCTGTGATCGTATGAGAGCCGCCACGATACCCAGCGGCTTCCGGGGCCGAGGCGGTTCATCCCCCGCTCACCCTTCCAAGAGTGCCTGACCCACGTACCCGTCCGGCGCGCAGCCGCCCGGCACCGCGAAGAGCGCGCTCGCCTCGTGCCGCAGGAACCGGGACAGATCGTCCCCGAGGTCCAGCTTCCGCTGCACCGGTACGAACCCCTTCATCGGATCCGCCTGCCACGCGATGAACAGCAGCCCCGCGTCCGGCGCCCCGTCGTCGCGGAAGCCGTCGTGGTACGAGAACGGGCGGCGCAGCATCGCCGCGCCCTGGTTCGACTCGGGGGCCGCGACCCGTACGTGGGCGGCGCCCCCGATGGCCAGCCCGCCCTCCGCGTTCAGCTTGTCGAGCCGCACCGGGGTCGTCTCGGTGCCGCCGGACAGCGGGGCCCCGTCCGACTTGCGGCGGCCGACGACCTTCTCCTGCCGCTCCCGGGAGAGGTTGTCCCAGGAGTCGAGCAGCATCCGGATCCGGCGCACCACGGCGTACGAGCCGCCCGCCATCCAGGCCGGGTCCCCCTTGTCCGGTACGAAGATCCGCCGGTCGAAGGTCGGCTCCTCCGGCTTGGGGTTGTTCGTGCCGTCGACCTGGCCCATCAGATTGCGCACGGTCATGGGGTGGCCGGTGGCTCCGGGGGCGCGGTTGAAGCCGTTCATCTGCCAGCGCAGCCGGGCGGTGTCCCCGGCCTCTCGCTGGAGCGCGCGCAGCGCGTGGAAGGCGACGAGCCCGTCATCGGCGCCGATCTGGACCCACAGGTCGCCGTTGCTGCGCTTCGCGTCGAGCGCGTCGGAGGCGAAGTCGGGGAGCGGAGCGAGTGCCTCCGGGAGCTGGTCCTTCACACCGGCCTTGCCGAAGAAGGAGCGGCCGAAGCCGAAGGTGACCGTGAGGGAGGACGGTCCGGCGTCGAGCGCGATGCCCGTGTCGTCCGGCGGCGTCCTGCCCTCGGCCAGCTCGCGCGCCGTCCTCGACCAGCGGCGCAGCAGCGCGGCGGCCTGTCTGCGGTTCGCGCCGGGCGCCAGGTCGAAGGCAAGGAGATGGCCGTGGGCCTGCAGCGGGGTGGTGATCCCCGCCTGGTGTTTGCCGGAGAAGGGGACGGCCGTCGAGCCGACCGAGCTGAGCGGCCGGGGCGTATCCCGCGTCGCCTCCGCGGCGTACGCGCCGGCCGCCCCGCCGGCGACGAGCCCGGCCGCGCCCGCGGCGCCGGCCGAGCCCAGCAGTCGGCGCCGGGACACCCCGGCGGGGGCGGCTTGCTGGTCTTGTGGGGTTTCGTCGGTTTTCGGGGCTTGCTGAGTGCTCATTGCGCGATCTTCACGTTCCTGGTCTCCGTCACCTGGTCGATGTCGGAGGTACGTACGGTGAGGGACAGCAGCCACTTTCCGGCCATGGGGAGCTGGACGCTCTGGGCGTTCCAGTGTCCGGTGGAGCGGTGCTTGAGGGGGATCGACAGCGGGCCGAGGCCCTTCTGCTTGAGAGTCAGCGCGACCTTCACCTCCGGCACGTCGATCGGACGGTCGGCGAAGTCGCTGATGAAGACGTTGAGGGCGTTGTCGCCGGGCAGCGCCGGGTCGAGCATGACGATGGCCTTGCCGCGGCCGCTCTTGGGGCCGGTGTTGTACGGGATCGACACGCTCACCGGATCGACGTTCAGCCCGCCGGGGTCCACGGCCGCGGCGGCCGCGGGCTTCCCGGTATCCGCCCGGCCCGGCTGGGTGCCGCTCAGCACGGTGGTCACCGCGAGCAGCACCGCGGCCACGACGGTCTCGGCGATCACGGAACGGCGCAGTCCGCTGCGCTGCGGGTCAGCGTCGCGCTCCCGCCGGGTGGCGGTCCGGTCCTTGGCCGCCCGCTGACGGGCGAGCTGGGCGGTGCGTACGGGGTCGTCGTCGGCCCCGGAGCCCTCGGCGGCGCCTTCACCGGCGTCGGACGCTCCGGCGTCGGACGCCCCGGCGTCGGACGCTCCGGCGGCGCCGGTACGGACCGGCTGCCCGGCCTTCACCATCGCCTTGGCCTCGCCCTCCGCTTCCGCCGCGGCGGAGACGGCGGAGGAGGCGACTTCGGCCGTGGCGTCGCCGAGACGGCTGGTCCAGCGGCGCGAGAAGGCGGCGATGCCGACGAGCACCGCCACCAGCGCCACCTTGATCAGCAGCAGCCGCCCGTAGTCGGTGCCGGTCAGCGCCTTCCAGGAGCCGACCTGCCGCCACGACTGGTACAGCCCGGTGAGGACCAGGGCGACGACGGAGCCGAAGGCGAGCCGGGAGAAGCGGACCACGGCCGCCCGCTCGATCGGCACGCCCGCGCGGAGCGTCACCGCGAGCGAGGCGAGACCGCCCAGCCACACCCCGACCGCGACCAGGTGGATCACGTCGACCGGCATGGCCAGCTGGCGCTGGATGCCGACCGAGGCGTGCTCGGCCATCGCCCAGGTCGCGGCGAGGCCCACCGTGACGACGACGCCGCCGAAGCCGAGCCCGAAGGCGAGGTCATGGCGGCGCTTGGCGTCCTCCTCTTCCGCCTCGGTGTGGCGGGTGTACGAACCGAAGAGCACGGCCAGGAAGACCGCCGCCACGCCGAGCAGCAGCAGCCGGGACAGCAGCGCCGCGCCCGGCTTGGTGTCGAGGACGTCGCCGAGCCCGCCGAGGTCGAAGACCTTGCCGAGCCCCTCGGAGCTGGCGTACGGCCCGCGCAGCAGCAACAGCATCAGGGTGGCCCCGAAGAGCGTCGCCCAGCCGCCGACCGCGATCTTCCGGACCGGCCGGGAGGACCGGCACACCCCGGCGAACACGCAAGCGCCGACCAGCGCCGCGAACCCGCCGTAGGCCGCGTACCGCCCGATGCCGTACAGCGTGGTGACCGTGCTGTCGCCGCTCTCGCCCGACGGCGCCTTGACCGAGGTCTTGGACGGCGCGCCGATGGAGAAGGTGAACGCGCCGCTCACCGGGTGGCTGTCCTCCGAGACCGCCTTCCACGCCACTGTGTAGGTGCCGTCGGGCAGCCCGGAGCGCAGCGCGACCGCCGCGGTCGACGACTTGCCGTCCACATGCGCCGTCTTCCCGGCGTCCACGCGCTTGCCCTTGGGGTCGAGGACGCGCACCGCGTCCCGGCCGAGCAGCACGCCCTCCGTGAAGGTGAGCGCGACGTCCGACGGCGCGGACTTCACCACCGCTCCCTCACCGGGGCTGGTGGAGGTGAGCGCGGCGTGCGCGGACGCGGGCCCGGCACCGAAGCTCAGCGCGCACAGCAGCGCAGCGAGCAGGGCGCCGAGGACCGACAGCAGCCGCCGCGCGGTGACGGAGGTCCGGACACCGGTCCGGGGCCGGACGGTCGGGGAGATCAGCGAGGGCATCGGCTGTCAGTCCTTGGGACGGTACGTCATCGGCTCGACCGGGACTTTGATCTTGATGGCGTCGGACGTGGCGAAGTGCAGGGTGAATTCGACCTTCTCACCGACCTTCGGCTTGTGGGTCAGTTTTGTCAGCATCAGATGATCGCCCCCGCTGGACAGCCTGAGTTGGCCGTTCGCGGGCACGTCGAGCGAGCTGACCTGCTTCATCTGCGTGCCCTTGGTGGTGTGCAGGGTGACGTCGCGGGCGAGCGGGGTGGTGATGGACGTCAGCTTGTCGGCGCCGCCCCCCTTGTTCGTCACGGTCAGGAAGCCCGCCGCCATGTCGCCCATCGCGGGCCGCGGGATGTACGCGCCGCCGACGGACAGCTCGGGGCGGTCCCCGCTGCCTCCGTCGTCGCCGCCGCAGGCGGTGAGCGTGCCGGTCAGTCCGAGGGCGAGGGCGGCCGCGGCGGCGGCCCGGTGCCGGGCGGTCACGGGTTCTCCCCCTTGATGATCTTCGGGAGGTCCTTGGCGTACTGCTGGGGCGAGGTCGACGTGGTGTAGATCCAGTGCCCCTTGTCGTCCTTCGGCGAGAAGCCCAGCACCTGGGCGCCGTGGTTGACGGTGAGGCTGCCGTCCTTCTCCTTCTTCGGCTTCTCGATGAAGATGCCGAGCGGCTTGGCTCCGGCCTGGATGGTGTCGAAGTCGCCGGTCAGCCCGACGAAGTCCTTGCCGCCCTGGGCGTCCAGCCACTTCCGCATCCGCTGCGGGGTGTCGCGCTCCGGGTCGGTGGTGACCATCACGACCCGCAGCTTCTCGCGCTCGGCCTTGGACAGCTTGGACACGGCGATGCCGAGGTTGCTCATGGTCAGCGGGCAGACGTCCGGGCAGTGGGTGTAGCCGAAGAAGAGCAGGGTCGGGTGGCCCTTGGTCTCCTTGAGCAGGTCGTACTTCTTGCCCTCGGTGTCGGTGAGGACGAGGTCGGGCTTGGCCTTGGCGTCGTTGTTCAGGACGATCGCCTGTCCCGTCTTCTGCCCGCCCGAGACGCTGGCGGCGCTGTCCCCCTTGTCCCCGCCGTCGCCGGAGCCGCCGCAGGCGGTGAGGGTGAGCGCGACGGCGGCGACGAGGGCGGAGCCCAGGATCTTGGTGCGCATGGAGCTGTTCTCCAAAGAGATCGATGGATCGGTGGTGCGTGGGTGGTGGGGGGGGGGGGGGGGGGGGGGGGGGGGGGAGGAGGAGGGGGGGGGAGGGGGGGCCCGCGAACCAGAGGGTGGCGAGGGTGGAGGCGTCGTAGACGCTG
>NZ_JBVIVI010000007.1:0-285672 GCF_055595765.1 Streptomyces sp. NPDC040405 | reverse complement strand
CGTATCCTGGCTTTTTGGTTCGCGGAATTCTTCCCCCCAGGGAGGGGGGGTGGTTGGGGGTGTGGGTGTGTTGGTGCCGCCCTCTGGCCCCCCCCGCCGGGCGGACCGCGGCGCCGGGTCGGGACGCGCGGCCCGCCGTGCCGTCACACGCGGTTCTCGGGTGGGTCAGGCGGAGCGGCGGCGGCCCGCGAGCACACCGAAAATGACCCCGGCGGCGCCGATGACGATGCCCGCGATGCCCAGCACCCGTGCCGTGGTGTCGGTGCCGTCGTCATCCGACGCCGAGGCGGTCTTCGCCGTGTCGCCGGACGCCGTGGCCTTCGTCCCCTTGGCGCCGCCCGCGGTCGCGGAGCCGTGCCCGTCCGAGCCCTCGGCCGCGTCGGTGAGCTTGAGGACCGGCGCCGGGTTCTCCGGCTCCGGCGCGCCCTCCTTGGGCTCCTCGATCCAGCGCACGACCTCCTTGTCGTCGTACGTCTGGAGGGCCTTGAAGGCGAGCTGGTCGGCGTCCTTCGGCAGCGGGCCGACCGAGACCGGGAACTGCTGGAACATGCCCGGCTCGATCTTTCCGCCGGTCCAGGTGATCTTGCTGACCGCCTCGGTCACCTTGCCGTCGTCGGTCTCGATGGGCTTGGCGAGCTTGGTCTTGGTGACCTTCACGTCCCAGCCGGGCACCGGCTGGGGCATCACGGAGGCGAGCGGGTGGTCGGTGGGCAGGTTGACCTCGAGCTTGACGGTCGAGGAGTCGTCCCGCTCGTTGGGCACCTTGAAGTCGACGGTGCTGTAGCCGCCCTTCTCGGCCTGCCCCGGCTGCACGCTGACGTGCGCGAAGGCGGGGCCCGCGGCGAGCAGCACCAGGGCGCCCGCGGTGAGACCGCCGAGAACCGGCAGACGGCGACGACGCTTGGCGTTCATGTCAAACGCTCCAAATGAGGAGTGATCGGTGGGTTGGCGCGCATGCGGCGTCCGCGCGGCCACCCTCCGGTCCCGCTGGAGGCGTGTCGCGTCGGTCAGGCCGCGAGTACCACGCGCGGCGGTCCCCGCCTGATCACGCTGTGCTGGAGGACGACGGCCGTCGTCCCGCCCTCGTCCGGCGCGTCGGTACGCGGGCGCGGCGGCGCGGCGTCGTACGCGGCGCCCGTGAGCCCGGCGAGCAGCGTCCGTACGAGCCCCAGCGCGGCGCGCAGCGACCGTACGAGCGCGGCCTCCGCGACTCCGCGCGCCCCGTCCAGCGACAGCCGTACCGCCCGCCATACGGCCCTCTCGCCGCGCCGCAGCAGCCAGCCGACGGCGAGCGCGGCCAGCAGATGGCCCAGGGTCATCGGCAGCGACGGCAGCAGGGCCGTCAGCCCCATGTGGTGCTCGGGTCCGGGCGCCGCGGTGGACGGCGCGTGCAGGGACGACGGGTCGATGCCCGACCGGGCGACGATCCGGTGCGCCGTGGCGGCGTCGAGGCGGCCGGGGAGCGTGGTGCACAGCAGCTTCGCCGCCATGCCGATGACGCGGCCCTCACCGGCGTCCGCGCGGTGGGCGGCCTCCGCGGCGGCGGCCGCCTGCTGCTGCCCGTATCCGAAGAGGCAGTGCAGCGCGAGCTGCCCCAGGGCCAGCACCGAGGCGATCCCGGGCAGCGACCGCTCCCGCCCGGCCAGCGGCAGCGCCACCGCGAACATCGCCGCGGCCCCCACGCCGAGCGTCCACAGCGGCACGGTCGCACAGGACGCCAGCACATGGCCCGCCGCGGACAGCACGACACAGGCCGCGGTGAATACCGCGGCCCGCAACATGCGCAGATCGGCACCCGCACGGGCGACAGGGGAAGCCATGGCCGCGCCATCATCCCACTGGGTAAACGCGTTCCCTACGGCGGGTAGGGCGTACCGGCGCACACCGGGACAGGTCTATACACCGATGCGCCTACCGCGCGCGTCCGCCGAATGAGCGGAGTCACGTCAATCGGACGCTTACGGACCATGGACCCAGGCAATACGTAACGGTATGTCGAGCCGCGGCCGGGAGGCTGGAGCATGAGCATCTGGTGGTCACTCCATTTGCCCCGCGAGGCGGCGAGCGTTCCGCTCGCACGACGACTGCTCCTCGGCACCATGGAGACGGCCGGAGTCGATCCGGAGATCTCCTACGATCTGTCGGTCGCCCTTTCCGAGGCATGTGCGAACGCGGTGGAGCACGGCGGCAGCGACGGTACGGGCGGGGACTACCGCGTCACGGCCTTCATCGACGGCGACACCTGCCGTATCGAGGTCACCGACTCGGGCCCCGGCTTCGCCCGCCGCGGCACCGTGCGCCGTGAGTCGCGCACCCGGAGCGAGCGGCGTCCGGCGTCGGCGCCGAGGCAGCAGCATCCGCACAGCCCGGCTCCCGCGCACGCGGAGCACGGGCGGGGGCTTTTTCTCATCGAGGCACTCACCGATCACGTCCGCTATCGCGACCGACCGGGCCGCGGCGGAGTGGTGGTGAGCTTCGACAAGATTCTCAAGTGGCGCGAGGACTCCCTGCTCAGGGCGTCGTAGTCGCGCGTCTCTCCGTATCGGGGGTTTCACCGGGGGAAGCTGTCCAACGACGGCGGGGGAGCGGTGCTCGCCGCTCCCCCGCCGGATCGCCTGGGGCCCCGTGGGGCCGCCTCGCCTCAGCCGCGCTGGGCGATGATCCGGGCCATCCACGCCTCGACGTCCTCGGCGGACCGTGGCAGCCCCGCCGACAGATTGCGGTTGCCGTCCTCCGTCACCAGGATGTCGTCCTCGATCCGGACGCCGATGCCCCGGTACTCCTCGGGCACGGTCAGGTCGTCGGGCTGGAAGTAGAGCCCGGGCTCGACGGTGAGGCACATGCCGGGCTCCAGCGTGCCCGCGACGTAGGTCTCGGTGCGGGCCACGGCGCAGTCGTGCACGTCCAGGCCGAGCATGTGGCCGGTGCCGTGCAGCGTCCAGCGGCGCTGCAGACCCAGCTCCAGCACGCGCTCGACCGGGCCCTCGACCAGGCCCCATTCGACGAGCTTGGTGGCCAGGACGCGCTGGGCGGCGTCGTGGAAGTCGCGGTACTTCGCGCCCGGCTTGACCGCCGCGATGCCCGCCTCCTGCGCCTCGTGCACCGCGTCGTAGATCTTCCGCTGGAGCGGGGTGTAGCTGCCGCTGACCGGCAGGGTGCGGGTGACGTCCGCGGTGTAGAGGGTGGTGGTCTCGACCCCGGCGTCGAGGAGCAGCAGGTCGCCGGAGCGGACCGGGCCGTCGTTGCGCACCCAGTGGAGGGTGGTGGCGTGCGGACCGGCGGCGCAGATCGAGCCGTAGCCGACGTCGTTCCCCTCGACGCGGGCGCGCAGGAAGAACGTCCCCTCGATGTAGCGCTCCGAGGTCGCCTCCGCCTTGTCGAGGACCTTCACGACGTCCTCGAAGCCCCGCACGGTCGAGTCGACGGCCGCCTGCAGCTGGGCGATCTCGAACTCGTCCTTGACCAGGCGCTGCTCGCTGAGGAAGACCCGCAGTTCCTCGTCGCGCTCGGCGGTGACCTTGTCGGTCAGCGCCGCCTCGATGCCCGCGTCATGGCCGCGTACGACGCGCACCGGGCCGGTCGCGTCGCCGAGCTGGCCGGCCAGCTCGCGTACGTCCTTGGCGGGCAGGCCCAGCAGCCGCTCGGCCTCGCCGAGGCTGTGCCGCCGCCCGACCCACAGCTCGCCCTGGCCGTCCAGCCAGAACTCGCCGTTCTCCCGGTTGGAGCGCGGCAGGAGGTACACCGTCGCCTTGTGGCCCCCGCCCGCGTCCGGCTCCAGCACCAGGACGCCGTTCTCCGTCTGGTCGCCGGTGAGGTGCACGTACTCGGTCGCGGCGCGGAAGCTGTACTCCGTGTCGTTGGAGCGCGTACGGAGGTTGCCCGCGGGGACGACCAGGCGCTCGCCGGGGAAGCGCGCGGAGAGCGCGGCGCGGCGGCGGGCGGTGTGCGGAGCCTGTTCGATGGGGCTCAGGTCGTGCAGCTCGGTGTCCGCCCAGCCGGACTTCATGTTCTCGGCAAGCTCATCGGACAGGCCCGGGTAGAGACCGTTCTTCCGCTGCTTGATGGGCTGCTCCTCGGCCTCCGGGGTCTCCAGGGCGTCAGGAGTGGGCTCCTCGGTCACGTCATCCTCCTCGAACTGGACCTCTCCCATGGTAGGTCCGGGGGTACGGGCCCCGGGAGACACGAGGGGCGCCGCTGATCAGCCGCCGGTCGGCCGCCGGTCTGCTGGGGATCGGCGGCCGGATCAGCGGCGCTCAGCCGTCGCTTCAGTCGAAGTGCGCGACGAGCAGGACGACGTCCTCCGCGCCCTCCCCCGTATCGGCGTCGGGACTCTCCCCGCCCTCGCCGGAGAGCATCGCCAGCAGCACATGGTCCGCGAAGGCGTCCGGATCGGCGCGCACCGCCCTGGGCGCGCCCGCCGCGGCCGCGTGCAGCCGGGCGAAGGCGCGGTCCATCGGCTCACCGGTGCGGCGGAGCAGCCCGTCGCTGTAGAACAAAAGCGTTTCTCCGCAGGCGGGCTCGATCTCCACGCTCGGCGCCTCCCAGCAGGAGAGCATGCCCAGCGGCGCGGACAGCGTGGTCTCCACGAACTCCGTGCGCCGCTCCCCGGTGATCAGCGGCGGGCAGTGCCCCGCCCCGGCCAGCAGCACCCGGCGCGCCCCGGGCTCGCAGTAGGCGAACAGGGCGGTCGCGGAGCGGGCGGGCTCGGTCAGCCGCAGCAGCAGCTCCAGATCGGAGAGCACGGCGACCGGATCCTCGCCCTCCATCACGGCGTACGCGCGGAGCGAGGCCCGCAGCCGCCCCATCGCGACGATGGCGCTCGGCCCGGAACCGGTGACCGCGCCGACCGACAGGCCGAGGGCGCCGTCCGGCAGCGGCAGCGCGTCGTACCAGTCCCCGCCGCCTTGCGGGCCGGGACGGTGGCGCACGGCCAGGCGCACCCCGGGCAGCCGCGGCAGCCGGGTGGGCAGCAGCTCCTCCCGGACGGTCGCCACGGTGGCGCGGGCGCGGGCCAGCTCGATCAGCCGGGTGATGTGGGCGGCGGCGTAACGGCAGTACAGCGCCACCAGATGGCGCTGGTGCTCCTCGGGCTCGGCCGGTTCGTCGTAGAGCCAGGCGACCGCGCCGAGCCGCCCGGCGGGCACCCCCGCCATGCCGGGGACGCCGCCCGGGGCGGAAGCCTGCGCGGCGCCCTGCCCCGCGCCCGGCGCCGTACGGTCGCCCGCGCCCGGGGACGGGTCCTCCGCGGCGGGCGCGGGGACGATGGCGAGCCCGGAACCGGGACCGGGGCCGGAGGCGCCGGGGAAGGGGTCCAGCGGGACGGCGTAGCTGGCGGCGAAGCCGAGGCGGGCGGCGACCTCGCGATGGCGGGGGGTGAGACCGGCCTCGCCCGCGATGTCGGGGTGGGTGACGTCGGCGCGCCGCTTGCCGCCCGGCTCGGGCAGCCCGTCGAGGAGATGGCCCCCGGGCGCGGAGCTGCCCGGGATCGTCTCCAGCTGGCCGAGGTCGGCGCGGCCGAGGCCGAGGCCGACGGTGGTCACCGGGCCCTGCCCGTCCGCCGGTTCGAGCGCGACCAGCCCGCGCTGCGCGCCCACGAGCGCGGCGCCCGCGCGCAGCAGCTCCCTCAGCGCGTCGTCGAGAGTGCTGGTGTGGACCAGCCGCTCGGTGAGCTCGTGAAGCGTCGTGAGATCCGAGACCCACCCGGCGAGCCGGTCCTGAACACCGGGTTCCGGCGCTGCGAGGGGCGGGCTGATGGGATCGGCAGTTTGCGTGGGTGCGGGTAGGGAAGAATCGATTCCAGCCACTTTCGGCGGATGGGGCGAGTTCATGGACCGCTGCCTTCACCCGTTGCGCCCAGCTTGCTCAATAGCATCGCAAACCCCCTGTCATGCTGCGCCGCTACTGTGCCGCTACTGTCTCCAGATGTACACGCACGAGAGAGGCGATGTCCAGCATTGTCCCGGTGCTCTTGTTAGTGTCTGTGGGGAATTGAACTTGGCCGAAAAAAAGTCGTTACGCTGTCAATTTGAGGTCGACTGACGTCATTCGACAGCGCGTCGTCTCCATCGCGGCGGGTACACATTCGGAGAGGGCCTGGGGCAGTTCGGACCGCCCCGGAACCCCGCGGCCGGTCCAGGCGTCATAGACCACAACGGCCGCGCCCCTCCCCGAGTGGCGAGGAAACGCACCACCCAGGACGGCAAGCGCCATGCGCGCGCCACCCCTCGCCACGTTCCACGCTCGGCCCGCGGCGTGATGCGCTGCCTTGTACGCGCAGTGACTTGTGATCCACGTGCTGTGAGTGGCCGAACGACGCCCGGCAGCGCCACGAAGTGCCATGTGAAGTGCCATGTAGTGCGAACGGATACAGCCCTCGGCGTTAACGGAAAGGAACGAGCGCTCATGCGCGAGATCCTCGGAAGGCGACGCAAGTTCTCGCTGCGGCGCGGCGCACGCTCGCCGCTGCTCCGCGCGGCGCTCACCTGCGCCACCGAGTGGCAGTGGCCCGTCCTGCCAGGCATCGGCCTCCAGTCCGGCGGCGGACGCATGCGGGTGTGCGGCTGTCCGGACCCGGACTGCGCGGTGCCGGGCGGACACCCCTTCGACCCCGTTCTCCTCGCGGCCACCACCGATCCGCGCATGGTGCGCTGGTGGTGGACCAACCGCCCCAACGCACCGCTCCTCCTCGCCACCGGCGGCCCGGCCCCGTGCGCGCTCAGCCTGCCCGCGGTCGCCGGGGCCCAGGCGCTGGCCGCCTTCGACCGGGCGGGCGTCCGGCTCGGCCCGGTGGTCGCCACGCCCACCCGCTGGTCGCTGCTGGTCGCCCCGTACTCCCTCGAAGAGCTGGGCGACCTCCTCAACCGCCAGGACTGGGTGCCCAGCTCGCTGAGGTTCCACGGCGAGGGCGGCTATCTGGTGCTGCCGCCGTCGCAGACGGGGCTCGGCCGGGTGCGCTGGGAGCGGGCGCCGCAGCGCCGCCGCGGGCGGCCCTGGCTGCCGGAGGTGGCCACCGTGGTGGACGCGCTCGTCGAGGCGAGCAGCAGCGCGCCCGACGGAGGCAGTCGGCTCGCCTACTGACCCGGCCGACCCGGGCGGCTCGTCGTCGGCCCCTGCGCCGCCCCCGCGCCCTCGGCGCCCGCCACGCTCGGCAGCCTCGGGCGCCTTCGTCAACACCACGCACGTCAACGTCACACGCGGCGCGGCCCACGGCTTCGCCGCGTGTGGTGCTTTCGGGGGATCTTCAGTGGCCCGGTGCCGCGGCGGCGGGGCCTGCGGAGTCTGTGGGGGCCTGTGCTCAGGCTGCTCGGGCGGCAGGGCCTGCGGCGGGGGCAACTCCCGCGGCGCCGCGGCCGGTTGGTCCGTACCGGACCCGTGCGTTCCGGTACCGGACACGCAAGCGCCCGGTCGCTGGCGACGGGGGATGCACCAGCGACCGGGCTTTTAGAACCGTAACAAGAGATCGGCCCTAAGCAAATTCGATCGCGGATTTCCGGACGCGTACTTGCAGGCCGTAACGGTGAGTTGTGAGCAGCGTCACGCCGTCCGGGCCGCTCGGCCGAAGCGTCGCGAGGCTCAGCTGAGCGTCACCTGACGGTTGGTGAGACCGCCTCGGGCGCGCCGCTGTTCGGCGGTGAGCGGCTCGTCCGAGGCGAGTGCCTCGCCCAGCCGTTCCGCCAGCTCCGCGGCGGGCTTCTCGGTGTCCTCCGCGCCCATGCCGCGGGGCAGGTCCCACACCGGCACGGTGAGCCCGTGAGCCCGGAAAGAGCCCACCAGACGGGTGTCTTCGCCCAGTGAGGACGCCCCCGCCGCATGCAGCCGCGCGAGCGCGTCGAGCAGCTTCTCCTCCGGGGTGGACATCACCCAGCGCAGGTGGTTCTTCTCCGGCGTCTCGCACCAGTAGGCGGCCTCCACACCGGTGAGCCGGGCGGTCGGGATCGCGGCGGCGTTGGCCCGTTCCAGGGACGCGGCGACCTCCCCGGTCGCGTTCGCGGCGTCCTCCAGCCAGAACTCGAACCCCTCGTGCAGGGTCGGCGTGAAAGCGCCGTTCGGGTCGAGCAGATCCTGCAGGCGCGGACCGTCGCCGGGCGCCCGCTGGGCCGACACCGGCGTGCCGGGCTCGGCGGTCAGCGCGCGCCGGAGCGTGTCGGCCAGATCGCGGCTGAGGTCGCCGGAGGCCGTGTCGTTCTGCAGGCCGACCAGCACGGCGCCGCTGTCCCGGCGCAGCGCGGGCCAGGCCATCGGCAGCACGGTCGCCAGGGTGACCGACGGCACACCCTCGGGCAGCCCCTCGGCGAGGGACAGCCGGACGGTCGCGGCGGGCACCAGCTCGCGCAGCGCCACCCAGTCGCATTCGCTGGGCAGGCCCTCGAAGGGCCGCTGCACCAGCTCGGTGACGGAGTGGGCGGCCTCCCGGCCGTGGCAGGCCTTGTAGCGGCGGCCCGAACCGCACGGGCAGGGCTCCCGCGCACCCACCACGGGGATGTCGCCCGTGGTGCCCCGGGGTCCTGCGGCCTTCGTCTGGGGGCGGCGCTTCTTGGCCATGGTGTGGCTGTCTCCCGATCGTGGCGGCTCAGGGCTGGTCCGTACGGGCTCGTATGCGCTCGTAAATCGCGCGTATCGGCTACGGGCTCGTATCGGCGCGTACGCCGTCCTACGGCGATGCGTACGGGCGGGAGCCTAGCCCTTCGGCCGAACCTCGTCGGCCAGGTGCGCCGCGTCGGTCATGCCAGCTCGTCCAGATCGGCGAAGCCCAGCTCGCGGTCGAAATCGGGATCGATGTTCGCGTCGAGGTTCGTGTGGACGCTCGTGCCGCCGTTCGCGTTGGCGTTCGTACGAAGACCGGGCTCCGCGCGCAGATCCACGCCGAGGTCGGTCGGCAGCATGACCCGGCCGGAGAAGCCGGTGTCGGCCGGGAGGAGGGCCCATACGGTCACCTCGCCCGTGCCGTCGCGCACGCCCCAGTCGTCGGCCAGGGACCTGATGATGTTCAGCCCGCGGCCGCCGCGGGCCGTAACGGAAGGTTTGGCCGGAAGTGGCCTTGTGGGGCCACCGCCATCCGTGACTTCGACCGTCACCCGATCGTCTTCGTCGACGCTCCATGCCGCGCGAACCGTCCCGCCGCCAGGGGCGGAGCGCCATGGGCTGCCATGTCGCCATGCATTGCTGAGCAGTTCCGAAAGGATCAACACTGCGTCGTCTATGACCGAATCCGATACCCCAGTCCTGCCCAAATCGCCGCGCATCCACTGTCTTGCCACGCGGACGCCCGCAGGACCATGGGGTACGGCCATGGTCGACGACGTCGGCACCTGCTGTGCCACCACCAACGCCACCCCCGAGACCTCCTTAGCCCCACGCCAGGGGATGGATGCCCCGATGGGCTGGAGCGGAAACCGGCCAAGTGGCATCGTGTGACGCACTCGTCACGATCGAATACGTAACGAACGCGCCGGTGCACGCCTCGTAATGCCCACTATGAGCGCCCGAGTTGGGACAGTACCCGTTTAGGGCGATTCGTGATCAGCGCGTCGACCCCCAATCGAAGGCACAGCTCGACATCGGCCGGTTCGTCGACGGTCCACACGTGCACTCGGTGCCCCGCGCGCTGCAGCCGCGCCACATAGGCCGGGTGGTTGCGCACGATCCGGATGCTGGGCCCGGCGATCCGTACCCCCGGCGGGAGGTGCCCGTCCCGGTGGCGGGGCAGGACGAACTGCATCAGATAGACGGTGGGGATGGCGGGCGCCGCGGTCCGCACCCGGTGCAGCGAGCGCGCCGAGAAGCTCATGACGCGCACGGGCGGCGGCTCGCCGGGCGGCGGCGCGTCGAGCCCGTACCGGCGCAGAAGCTGGATCAGCCGGTCCTCGACCTGGCCCGCCCACCGGGTGGGGTGCTTGGTCTCGATAGCCAGCTCGACGTGGCGTCCGGCGTCGGCGATCAGCTCCAGCAGCCGTTCGAGGGTGAGGACGGACGTACTGTCCCGGCTCCTCCGGTCCGGCGCTTCCTTGTCGGTGGCCTGCCCCTTCCAGGACCCGAAGTCCAGGGCCGCGAGATCGGCCAGCTCCAGGCCGGAGACCGCGCCGCGGCCGTTGGACGTGCGGTCGATGCGCCGGTCGTGGACGCAGACGAGCTGGCCGTCGGCGGTCAGCCGGACATCGCATTCGAGGGCGTCGGCGCCGTCCTCGATCGCCCTGCGGTACGCGGCCAGGGTGTGCTCCGGCGCATCCTCGGAGGCCCCGCGGTGGGCCACGACGGACACGGTGTGCGGACCCGGGCGGATGTCCCGGTCAGAACGCGCATAGGTCACCGCGTTATGGTGCCACCGCCCGGTGTCTCTCGGTGGAAGGTTCCGCTTCCCGCCGTTGCCCGGAATGGCGGCAGGGCGAATTGTCCGGGATAAAGGGTGGTAGTCCACACGGCCGCCGCTCCTTACGGCGGTCTGACGCGCTGTGGGAAAAGCTGACAACGGTAATACGTACGCGTGGGCCGTCATGGAAAAACTGTCGTGCACCTGAGGAGACAGCTGTGAGCACCGAGAACGAGGGCGCTGCCGTACCGCCTGCGGCCGGGCCGCAACCGGCCCCTCCGGCGCCGCACCCGAACCCCGCGGTGCCGCCCGCGCCGGACTTCGAGCCCACCGCGGGCGCGAAGCCGGCCGCACCGGACGCGCCGATAGGCCCGGCTCCGGACCAGACCGCGGAAGCGAACGCCCCGGCGCCGTCCCCCACCCCTCCGGCCCAGCCCCCGGCCCCCACCCAGCCCCCGGCGGCGTTCGCGTCGACCGGTGCGGGCGACAACGGCGGTGCCCCGGGCTTCGGCGCTCCGGGCTCCGGCGCCGGACCGTGGCCTTCCGACGGCGGCCAGCCGGGCGGCCCGGGTTCCGTCCCTGGTTCCGTCCCCGGTTCCGGCGCCCAGGGCGGCGGCCCGGGCGACCCGTGGGGAACCGCCCCCGTACCGCCTCCTCCCGGGACGCCGGAGCGCAAGCCCCGCGGGCTCGTGGCCGCCGTCCTGGCCGCCGTGCTGGTCGCGGGCGGCATCGGCGGCGGCGTCGGCTTCTGGGCCGCTGACCGGGAGAACGACAGCGGTGACACCACCACCGTCTCGGCCGTCGGCAACCCGAAGGCGGAAAGCCGCGCACCCGGCTCCGTGTCCAACATCGCGGGCAAGACCCTGCCCAGCGTCGTCACCATCGAGGCGAAGGGCAACAACGGTGAGGGCGGCACCGGCACCGGCTTCGTCTACGACAAGCAGGGCCACATCCTCACCAACAACCACGTCGTGGCCTCCGCCGCCGACAACGGCAAGCTCACCGCCACCTTCTCCAACGGCAAGCGGTACACCGCCGAGGTCGTGGGCAAGGCCCGGGGCTACGACGTCGCCGTCATCAAGCTCAAGAACGCCTCCGGCGCCAAGCTCGACCCGCTGCCGCTGGGCAACTCCGACAAGGTCGTCGTCGGCGACGCCACGGTCGCCATCGGGGCCCCCTTCGGCCTCTCCGGCACCGTCACCACCGGCATCGTGAGCGCCAAGAACCGCCCGGTCGCCTCCAGCGACGGCGGCGGTGGCAACTCCTCCTACATGAGCGCCCTGCAGACCGACGCCTCCATCAACCCCGGCAACTCCGGCGGCCCGCTGCTCAACGCGGACGGCGGCGTCATCGGCATCAACTCGGCCATCCAGTCCGCGGGCAGCGGCAGCGGCCTCGGCGAGTCCCAGCAGTCCGGCAGCATCGGCCTCGGCTTCGCCATCCCGATCAACCAGGCGAAGAACGTCGCCCAGCAGCTGATCAAGACCGGCCAGCCGGTCTACCCGGTGATCGAGGCCACGGTCAGCATGAAGGACAGCGGCGCCGGTGCCACCATCGCCGCCAACGGCACCGGCGGCAGCCCCGCCGTCGTCCCCGGCGGCCCGGCCGCCAAGGCGGGCCTCAAGTCCGGCGACGTGATCACCAAGCTCGACGACACCGCCATCGACAGCGGCCCGACCCTGATCAGCGAGATCTGGACCCACAAGCCCGGCGACAAGGTCACCCTCACCTACAAGCGCGACGGCAAGACCTCAACGGTCGACGTCACCCTGGGGCAGCGCAAGGGAGACAGCTGACACGCTAGGCTGATCCCCGCGCCACCAAGGTGGCGCGGGGAGGCTTGCCCGAGCGGCCTAAGGGAACGGTCTTGAAAACCGTCGTGGCAGCGATGTCACCGTGGGTTCAAATCCCACAGCCTCCGCGCAGGTAGAAAAAGTGCAGGTGGGAGGGGGTTCCGGGAATTCCGGAGCCCCCTCCCACCTGCTTTCTGTCTCACCCTGTCCCACTTGAATCCCAGCGTTGACCAGCGTGTGTGGTCAACCTGTGGCCAAACTGACGGCCGCAGCCCTCCGTCACTGGGCCTCGTCAGACGTGCTGTTGAGCGCGTCATCGATCAGCTGGTTGGCCCGGTGCTGCTGCCCGCGCAGCAGCTTCGCGTAGAACTTCCAGAGCACGGCGATGCTGTGCCCGGCCCGCCGGGCGACATCGACCGGATCCACGCCCGCCTTGATCCATAGCGAGAGGCCCGCGTGCCGCGCTGCGTACGGCACCTCGGCGAGCGGCGTATGGACCTCGGCGGCGGGAAGAGCTTTCCGCCGGGCCTCCTGCCAGACCTCCGTGTACTCCGTCGAGCGCACCCGACCACTGCGCACGGCGCGGAAGAGCCGTCCGTCCGGGGCGGTCCCGTACGCGTCCAAGTGCTTGCGCAGCAGCTGCACGAGCACGGGCGGAATGGGTACCGGCCGGGTCGTGTTCCGGGCCCGTCGCTTCAGCCCGCGCACCTCGTACGACTTGCCGTCATCCGTCCACCCGGCCCCGACCTCTGGTCGGCTCCCCGCGAGGATCAGTTCGCCCCAACCGGACTCCGGCAGCTTGCAGTCCCGCTTGGTCAGCGCGGCTGCCTCGGAAGGGCGCATCCCCGCGTAGTACAGGCACCCGAAGAACGCGTGAAGGTGCTCCCCGCGCGGCCCTTGGGCCCTCACGGCCTCCAGCAGATCCCGCATCAACTCCGGGCCGGGAACGTAGCGGAAGTCCACCTCGTCGTCCGTCTCCGGCGGGTCCCAGTCGATCCGGCTCAGCGGGTTGACGGTGAGCAGGCCCCGTTCGATCGCGTAGCGCAGGGCGTTACTCAGGACGGTGCGCTTGCGCCGGAACGTGTTGTCCGCCGATGCCGTGCCGTCCAGCTTGGTGGAGAGGGCACGAAGAGCCCGGCGGATCCGATCCGAGTTGTCCATGTCCACGACCTTGACGGAGTGCTTCGCCACCCACGCCAGTGCGGCCGCGATCTCCTCCGGCGGGTCCTCCACGTCCTTCCGGGCCGCGAACTCGCCCTCGTCATCGCGGACGCACTGGAAGGCCCACACGCGCAGCGCCAGGCGCAGAACCTCAGGATCCGGCGTTCCCTTCTTCGGCCCGGAGATCAGTACGGGCATCATGTTGGTCAGCGCCTCGGCGATCCCGGCGCGGTGCTTCGCGGCGACGTTGGGCCACTTCATGAGGGCGTAGTCGCAGGCGTGTTCGTACCAGGTCGGGGAGTTGAGTTCGCGCAGCTCGGATGCGGGCAGGCCCGTCTCTGCATCGAACTGTTCGCCTGCGCGGACGGCCGACTTCAGTTCAGCCCGGCGCCCATCGGCGAGCGGCTCGCTCTGGAACGCCTGGTAGTGGGTCTTGCCGCCGACCGACCACCGGAGCTGGAAGGGGGCGCTCTTGCTGTTGCGCTTCCGGATGCCCCAGATCCGTACGTCGTAGGTCAACACGATGTGTCTCCTGAACAGGCAGAAGGGGCGCGCCGTGACGGCGCGCCCCTTCGAACGGATTGGGTCAGACGGACGCTTCCTCGTTCGCCTCCCACCAGGCGTCGAGGTCAGCGCGGCGGACCCTGAGCTGCCCGTTTGGGAGCTTGGTGCACTTGGGCGCCTTGCCCTTGGCCCTCATCCGGTAGAAGGCCGACCGGGACATGGCGATCTCCTTCAGTACCTCGGGGAGCTTGAGTCGCTGGTTGCCGTTCTTGGCGGCGGCCGACGTCGCGGTCGTGCTCCTAGTGCTCTTGCGCACAGGGGTCCTCCTGTTGGAGTGGTGTCGGGATGGGCGAACAGGGCGGCGGGCTGTCCTTGGTCGGGGGCCGCTGCCCTGAGATCGGTGACAGAACTGACAGAACCTGGGCACCAGCCCTTTGACCTGCCGCTTCGGGATGATGTGCCGTCGTGACAGAACTCGCGAAAACTCTGACAGAACCTCCTGGCAGGGGGTTCTGTCACGGAGGGGCCCGCCGAGCGGTTGGGGTTCTGTCAGAGTTTCCGGAGGTTTTGTCACAGCCACCGGTCCGACAGTTTTCACAGGTCAGAGGTTGCTGGGCGGGGTTCTGTCAGTTCTGTCGGTCCGGCGAGGGTTGTGTCAGGCGCCTCGGGTGAGGCGCGGGTGGGCGTCGTAGCGCGGGGAGGGTGGTCGGCCGCCCCGTCCGGAGCGCGGCGGTTGGGGCTGCTGCCGAACCCATCCGTGTTCCTCCAGCAGTGCCAGGGCAGGGTCGAGGTCGGCGATGGCGGGGAAGTCGCCTCGGGGCAGGCCGCGGAAGAGGTCGCGTTTGGTGAAGCCGGTGAGGCGGGCGTCGGTGATATGGGTGAGGACCTGGTGGCCTGCTTCCTGGGCAGGGTCGGCGCCCATGGAGTCGAAGACGTCCTGAGCGTGGACGGTGAAGTAGTCCCCGAGGCGCGTTGCGGCGGCCAGCGTCGCGGCCTCGATGGGCCGGGCCCATCCGTGATCGGGGTGGGAGGCCAGGTGGAGCAGTCCGGCGATGCGGGCTACGGCTCCGTCGCGCTTGCTGGCCCACTTCACGATGCCGGACAGGGAGCCGCCCTTGCCGATCCTGGACTCGGTGACCTTCTGGTAGGCGAGCATCACCTGGTCCGCCTCAGGCGTCAGCGTGAGAACGGCGGGGTCAATCCATCCGGCCATGGCCAGCGCCAGCCCACCGAGCCGCTGGGCGTACGCGTCGGCCACGTCGTCAGGGATGAGGTCGGGCGTGAGGTTGCGGCGGCCGACGAGGGATTCGGGCTGGGCGTACAGGAAGCGGGCGAGCAGCCCGCGGCCGTCCGCCCCCTTGATCTGGCCGATGGACTCCAGCACTTCGGGCTGAACGGCCAGCCCCATGGTGACGGCGGGATGCTCGATGTGCTGGGCATCGCGGCCCTGCCGGTTGACCCGCACCATGTCCCCGGCGTGGCCCTTGAGGAAGACCTCCATGTTCGGGGTGCCGCTGTAGCGTCCGGCGATGATGTCGAAGATCCCGCCCTCCGGCGAGAGGACCGAGATGCGGCCCTCCTGCTCGGCAAGGAGGGTGGCCAAGTTCTCCGGCGTCACGTCATCGGCTACCAGCTGCGGCTTGCAGGGGACCTTGATGTCCTCGGCGGCCTGCGCGAGTTCGACGGCCTCGGCGGTGAGCTGGTCACGCAGGCCCGGCTCGGCGTTCGCGGCTTTGGCAGCGGCCTTGTCGGCGGCGGCCTTGGCCAGGCGCGCGGTGGTCTCGGCCTCGGCGCGGGCTGGCCCGGAGAGTTCCACCAGGGTCTTCTCCACTGCCATCAGGGGCTCGGTCATCAGGGCGAAGACTGCGGACTTGCGGTTGCCGGGGTCCAGGGCGACGGCGGTGTAGAGGTTGACCGGCTCGCGCCAGCGTCCCCGCACACAGACCGTGGCCCGGCCGCCAGCCGCTGTGGCGATGACGGACAGGGCCAGGCATCCGGCCAGGTCGGCCGGGGTCTGGGTCTCCTCTGCGACGGCGGTCACCATGTCGGCCAGCCACACGGGCAGAGCGTCCACGGGGAACTCCGGGAGCGTCCGGTGCGGGGTCAGGGGTACGGGCTCGTCCCAGACGGGCCCGGTGACGGCCTCGGCCGCCAGCGGGTCGAAGCCCGCCCACAGGTCGGTGTCGGGTGTCATGCGGCGGTCGCCCCTTCCTGGGACATCCGGAGCGGGCAGGCATTCTTGTGGGCTTCGTGGTCGGCGATCAGGGCGAGCACTCGGCGCCTGCCGACCGCGCTGCGGTCCCGGCCGCAGGAGCATTTCGAGGTGGCGGTGGGCACGGCCTGCCAGTCCGGCGGTGCGGTGACGTGGAGCCACGCAACCGGGTGCCGACCATCTCCCTGCTGCCCGTCAGGGCAAGAGACAGAAAGGACGCCCTGACGGGCGGCGTCTTCAGGCGCGCCTACGGCCGTCTCGGCCGGGGCCTGTACGGCGCCCTGAGGCCGCCGTCCGTTGCTGTCGGGACGGGAGGTCACGTGGCCGCTCCTGCGCCGTTGAGTCCGTTGGCGACGGCTCGTTCCGCGTACGCCTCGGGGACGCCGACGGAGACAGCGGCGGCGATGATCTGGCCCCCGATGACGTCCAAGCCGCAGGGTCCGGGGCACTTCGCGTGTTGGGCTCCCAAGAACCGGGCCACCCCGAACGCCTGTGATCCGGCGCCCGATTCCTTGTGGCTGCGCACCATGGCCAAACCCCGTGCCAGACCGGTGCGCACGTACTGTTCGGTGTGCCTGCACCCGGTGGCCACGGTCCGGTCCCACTCGGCTCGGCTGAGGGACGAAGAGACCACGGCTCCGCGGGCGGGAGTGGTCTCTTCCCTCACCACTAGGGCGCGGACGGCGGAAGGCAGTTCGGACATCGTGCCGGTGCCGGGGCCGAGCCAGCGTGCGTACGCCATACGGGACTTGACGTCCACACCGGGCCGGACGTCGTTGGCCGAGGGCATCGTCCCCTGGTAGATCCAGTGCTCGCCGCGCGTCGTCGGCACGGTCCGAGTGGCCGGGAGGGTCAGGCGCGCCCACTCGACGGCACGGGGGTTGTCCAGGTCTACGACGGTCAGCTCGGCCCCGGCGGGGTGGTAGGCGACGGCCACGGCCTGGCGCCACTTCGGGTCCCATGCGTGGGAGGTCATCACGATGGGGTCGGTCGTGGCGGCGGCCCAGCCGTGGCAGACGGCGGGGCACTGGCACGGGCCTGCGGTCTTCATGTTGGGTCGGCCGCCGCAGGTCTGGTCCGCGCAGGCGCGGCAGTTCCCGAAAGGCACCTTGCCCTGGCGGAGCGGCAGCACCGGCACACCGGCCTTGGCCAGGTCGAGCGCGCTTCGCAGGAGGTCGGGGGCGGGGCGGTCTCGCCGGATCGGAGCGGGTTCGGGCATGCTGGTGGTTCTCCTGTTCCGTTGTGGATGGGCAGGGGAAGCCGGGGCGGCGGGCTGTCCTTGGTCGGAGGCCGCCGCCCCGGGCGTCAACGGCGGGCGGGTTCGCAGCGCCGGATGGTGCGGACGTTGGTGAATCCCTCGGCGGCCAGCTGCTCGGCCGTCGGGGTCATCTGGTGCAGCTCGCGCACCACGTGCTGCGGGACCTGGCGGGCGCGGGCGGTGTTGCGTGCCTGGCAGATGGCCAGCGGCAGTTCGAAGAGGACCGCCATGGCGGGGCGCTGGTAGTAGCGGGCGCGGGCCAGGAGTCCGGCGCGGACGTGGGGCAGCACGTTGGTGCTGTCCACGACGGTGGTCAGGCCGCGTGCGAGTCGGGCCTCCAGCAGGAGGTTCTGGATCTGGGCTGCGGTGGGTGTGGCCGACTGGTCGGCGGCATTGTCAGTCGCCATCTCCCTGAAGCCGTCCAGGCACAGACGGCCGGTCGGGAAGTGGCGCCGGGCATAGGTGGACTTGCCCGCGCCGGGCGGGCCGACCAGGACGATGAGGCTTCCAGGGAGGTACGGAGTTTCCATGGGATTGGGGCTCCTTACTTGTTCTTGGAGTGGAAGAGCTTGAGGGTGATGCCGCCGACCCCGATGGGTCCGGCGACGGCCCCGGCGATGGCTGTTGCGGTGTGGGCGGCGACGTCCATCAGCCAGCACAGGGCGGCGGCCAGTCCCCAGCCCCCGGCGACGACCGCCCCGGCGATCGCGAACGGGATCAAGACGCGCCGCCACGGGAAGCCGGTCTGGTCGGTGCCGTTGACGACGATGACGATGGGCTGTCCGGTGGCCTGCGCACGCTGGTAGACGTCGGTGGGTATGTGCGGGGCGAGGTCCCCGGGGATGTTGGTGCGCGGGTCGTGCTGATGCATTGCTGCCTCCGAGGCCGGTTGGTGCGGGAGGGCGAGGCGTGTTCAGCCGATGCGGCTCAGCGAGTCCGCGAGGGACTGCAGGGCGTCGTTGATCGTGGGAGCCGCGCCGGTGGAGGCGAGGCAGAAGCCGAACAGGGCAGCGACCGTGGCGCCGCCGGTGCCGAGGGCGCGGTTGCGGAGCATGAGGGCCAGGACGGCGCCGAGGACGAGCACGGTGGACAGGGAGACGATCACGGCAGCTCCTTTGAACGTGACAGAGCAGGCGAAGGCCCCGGAGGCTTTGCCTCCGGGGCCTTCGTGGCTGGGGTGGTATTGGGGTTAGTCAGGGGTGATGTTTGTGGCGCCGCAGTTCCAGCAGTCCCATTCGCTGGGTAGCCGGTACTGCTCTGTCCAAAAGCCTGCTGGCTTGCCGTAGACAACGCAGTCTGCGCCGCAGTCCCAGCATTCGAAGTCGAAGTCCATGCTGTCTCCTCCCTTGGAGAAAGCATGGCGGGCGACTACGACAGCGTCACCAGGCCGTCGTGCGGCGGCCCGATCACGCCGTCCCTGCGGAGGTCGGAGATGCGGGTGCGGAGCGATCCGCGTTTGATCTGCTTGTGGCCGTCGGCGTTGACGGCCGTGAGGAGGTCGGCCTCGGACAGCGGGCCGCCGGACAGGGCAGCGGTGATCCGGTCCGCCAGCGTCACCGGCCCTGGCGGCACGGCCTCCGCCGTGGCCGGTACGGACGCCGCGCCCGGTGGTGCTGGAGCGCCCCCAGGAGCGGCCCCTTCGGGATCTGGCCCGTCGTCCAGGTCGAGCGGCTTGCCCGGGGGCGGCCCGTCGCCGTACAGCGCGAGGATGACGGGGTCGTGGCCGCGGCACGGTGCGATGGAGCCGACGAGGAAGAAGCGCGCCATGCTCGTCGGCCGCGACGAGGTCAGGTGGTAGCACATGCCTTGCGAGTTGGGTTCGTCCTCGTCCTCGTCGGCGGCCTCGTTCCACCGGCGGATGCGGCGGACCTGGCCGACGATTTTGGGGATCGGCTGGAGCGATTCGCCCCGGGGGAGCAGGCCGTCGGAGACGAGCTGGGCCATCATCGCGGACGACCAGCGCAGCAGGATCACCTCTCCTTCCTTGAGCATGCCGCGCAGGGTGTCGCTTCCGCCCATCTCCTCAAGGTGACCGGCCTGCGCGGCCAGGATGATGCCGACGCCGACGCTGCGGCCGGTGCGGCCCAGCTCCTTGATGAGTCCGGCGGCCTCGTCGCGGTACGGCGCCCCTTTCTCCAGTAGGCGGTTGGCCTCGTCGATGACGCCGTACATCAGCGGGTCGGGATCGCCGAGGATGAAGCCGGAACGGCCCATCTCGCCGTACGCCTTCATGCGTCGCTCGGCCTCGCGGACCAGGCGGCGCAGAAGCCGGATGGCGCCCTTCTGCGTCGTGACCCTGGTGGCGACCTTCCCGGCCGCCTCGGGGACGCTCTGACCCTCCTTGAGGTCCGCCAGGTGCACGACGATGCCGGAGCGCTTGCAGGCCGCCAGGACCGATTGCAGCGCCCGCGACTTCCCGGCCCCGGTGGTGCCGAAGATCGCCATCCGCTGGGCGTTGCCGGTCTTCGGGTCGAACAGCCGGATTCGCAGGGGCGATCCGTCGTAGTACGCACCGACGGTGATCCGGCCGCGCGAGTCCATCGTCAGGTCAGCGACAGCCGCCGAGCGCATGTTCGTCAGGGGGTGGGTCGGAAAGACCCTGACGACCGCTTCCCCTCGGGCCTGCTCGAAGATGACCCGCGAGGGGTCATCGATCTTGAGCAGGTCGCACAGCGCGTCGTGGTCGATGTTCTTCACTCCCCCCGGGGGAGTCTTGAGCACATATTCCTTGACAGATGCCATCAGCGCAGTTCTTTGAGTTCGTACGTGTTCGCCTCTACCAGCTCCACGCCCGGCAGCGCGGAGCGAGCGATCTCGGTCCAGGTGTCGCCGGATGCCTCGCGCTTCTTGCCGACGGTCAGCATGCGCAGGCCCGCGCCCCGGCCGGGGATCGGGTCAATCGAGATCAGTTCCTCGGGGCGGTCCATCAGCGCGGACAGCCGCGTGATGCTGATCTCCGGTACGGGCTCGCCAGGTGTCGTCGCAGCGATAACGGCCGCCGCGCGGTCCGCATCGATCCGCTGGGTGGCGATCAGCCGTGTGCCAGGGGCGATGCCGCCTTCACGGGCCACGTTCTCCGCCCACCAGCGGGCCGCCGTCGTCGCCGACGCCTCGTCGGCGACGACGGCGGCGGGCACCGTCTCCTGCAGCTGCTCGGTGGCGGGCCAGGGCTTGGCGATGCGCTTGGCCAGAGCCGCGGGGCGGATCCACCAGACACCGGCCGACCAAGCGGCGACGGTGCCTGCCTCCACCAGGCGAGCCACACCACCGGTGGCGACCCGCTCAGCGACGAGGATCCCAGCCATGCCCGCGTGCGGCGAGGCGTAGACCATCATGGCGGCGAGCTTGACCTTCTCGTGCGCGGCCATGAGGCGGGGGGAGAAACCCACTCCGAGCAGCGCCGTGCCGACGGCGGCGGTCAAGCCCGGGTGCGTCACCGCGTCGGTGAAGAGTCCTGCGGTGAGGGTGGCGGCCCCGGCCGCGGTGGCCACGCGGCCGATGCGGTCCCGTGCGGTGTCGATGTAGGTGCGCGGCGGCATCATGACCTCCTGGCTGTAGAGGGCGCGCGAAGGGGCGGCCCGTTCGGCGGGCCGCCCCTCATCGCGCTGCGGTCTATCGGTTGCTGTAGTAGGTCCGGTCGGCGACGTCGGCGTCGCCGGTCTGCATGGCGGCAGCGACCGGACCGTAATCGGCCTCATGGCCGTCGGCGGCCTGGCGGAAGTCGCCGGACATCTCGGCCGCCTCGTTCGCCAGCTCCTCGGCCTCGGCCAGCACGGAGCGCATGACGGCCGCCGCGTCGCGGTGCGCGGCGATCACGTCGGCGTCCACGTGGAGCGAGGCGGCGGTGTCGGCCAGCCGGTCAACCGACTTGGCGCACCCTTCGACGTAGTTGTAGGCGCCCCTGACGGCCTGGGACAGGGACGCCATGGAGACGGACGCGGACGCGAGCCTCACGGTGACGATGGTGAAGGTCACCCCGTCGCCGATCACGTCCGCGATACGGCCGCCGACGCCTGCCGGTTCGATCTCGCTCATGGCTACTCCTGGTGGTATTCGCGCTCGGCCGGAGCGACGTGTCCGGCGTCCTTGACCGCGTCGGCGCGGTGCTTGTCGGCGGCAGCCGCATGCTGGCCCGCGGCCGCGATGGCCTCGGAGGCCCGGGGGAGCGCTGCGGCCAGGCCCTCCGCCTTGCCCTGGACGACCCCGGCCCGTTCGATCAGCCGCGCCGTCCAGCCGACCAGGACGCCGGGGACCTTCTTGCCGATCAGCTCAGCGCGCAGGGACTCCAGGGTGGAGGTCAGCTGCTCGCATCGGTCGGCGACCACCTTGGCGTGCTCGGCGCCCGCCAGGATCTCCTCGGCCATGTCCTCGTCCGAGTCGATGACGTCATAGACCGTCAGCTCGGCGTCCGTGAACTGCGTGGTCCGCACGGCTGGCGCTCCGCCCATGGGCCGCGCTCCCTTCTGTGGCGCTGACGCCGGACCGGTCGGCCCGGCAGTGGTACCGGCCCCTGTGGCGGCCGGGGATGTTCCGGCGGGCAGACCTGGGCGTCCCCGGCCGATGGCCGCGGGCTGCGGCTTGGGCCTCTCGCGGTCCGGCCGCGTGATGACGGTGGAGTAGCCGACCTTCCAGCCGGGCGGAGGACGCAACCACTCGCCGTCAGCTCGGGGCGCATCCTGCGGGCGCGGGCCGCCACGTGGGCCGCGCTTACGGCCGTGGCCACCCGAGGCGCCCGGCTTGCCAGTTGGCGGAGTCTGACGCCCCTTCCGGCGCTGCTTTGTGCCCTGCTTTGTGCCCTGCTTTGTGCTGTTCGTCTTGGTTCGGCCCCTCCACGGCCTGCTGCCCGGCTTACCGCCGGGCGTGTGCGACGAGGACGGTCCCGGCTTCCCGGGGCCCTTCGACAGGTTGACCTTCGGCGGATCGACCTTGCCCTCGCCGCCCTTGGGATTCTTGGTGAGATCGACCTTCGATGCGCTGTCGTCCTTCCCGGCCTTGCCGGGCGAGTGCGGCCCTCCCCTGCCGCGCTTCTTCGAGCCGTCCGGCGTGCCGTTCCGGTCCTTCCGGGCCTTGTCCTTGGCAGCCTTCCGGGCCCGCTTGGCGTCGGTGTCCTTCTCGGCTTGCTTCCGGGCGCTGGCCCGATCGGCCTTACGGCGGTCGGCATCAGCCTTCCGGGCCGCATTGGCGTCGTCGTTCTTCCGGCCCTGGCGCGCCAGGGCCATCTTCCCGAGCGTGCCCAGGTCCTTCCTGGCGCCCACCGAGGAGGACGGCCCGGGTGGTTTCTTGCCGCCCGTGCGAGCGGCGTCCTTCCGCGCTTCCCTGCGCGCGTCGGCGGCCCGCTTGACGTCGGGCGTCCTGCTCTTTGCCGCATCGGCCTTGGTGGCCGCATGGGGGTGCCCTGCCTTGGGGTGAGGCTTGGCCGGAACGGCCGACGCCGTACGGGACGACAAGGGCCCCGGTTTGGTGCCGCCCTTGGTGGCGTTGCGGCCGTACTCCGGGCCGCTTTGGATACGGGCCTTACGGCGGGCCGTGTCGGCTTCCGCCTTGGCCTTGTCCACGTCTGCCCGGCCCTTGTCGGCTTCCTGCCGCGCCTTCTCGGCCACGGCCTGTTGGTGCTCGCGCCGGGCCGTGAGGTACGCGGCCACGTTCCAGGCTCCGCGCAGGGCCGCCACGGCGATACCGGCCATGGCCACCATGGCCATGGAGGCGTTTCCCCGTGCGGGGGACCCGGCATCGGCGGCGTGCGCCACCATCCCCGGGGTGGGGTCGTCCTCGTCCTGGTCGCCGTCCAGGTCGGGCGATGGAAGGTTGATGCGCCCTGGTGGCACGGCGGGCGGGGTGTCCGGCAGGGTCGGCAGTCCGCTGTCCGGTGCCGGGGGGTCGTCCCCCGGCGGATTCAGGTTGATGACGGGGAGTGTGATCACATTCCCCGGGTCGTCGTCGGCCATCGGCCGCCCCTCTCGACTACTTGACGTAGCGGGCCGCCTCGCGTACGCGTGCGCGTGACGCGCACGCATTATGCGTGCGAGGCCGGATCGCCTCGTTGAACCCGTTGTTGTTGAACGCGGAGCGTCACTGCTTGCTGTCCAGGTAGCGCGACAGCTCCGACGCCAGCGACCGCCAGAGCGGGTCATCGTCGGCGAGCCTGGCGCGGGCCATGTCGAACAGGACGATGGCCCGCGCCCGGGCGTCGGCGGCCTCGTTGACCCGCGGCGCCCACAGCTCAGCGCGGAGCCGCTTCGCGCGTTCCGGGTCCTTGCCAGGCATCACGCGCCCTTCGTGAGGTGGTCGAAGAGACCACCCGCACCGGCCTGCTGGGCCTCGTCCTCCCGCTGCTGCTCAAGCTGCGGTGCGCCGCCGGACGCCTTCAACTCCTTGACCCGCTGCTTCTTCTCCGCCTTCCTGGCCCGCTTCTCCGGCAGCTCCTCATACGACCGCTCGTAGCGGGCGCCGAACGCCACCAGGTGCGTGATGGCCGCCTCCAGCTCGTCAACGGCCTGGAACATCGGACGTCCAGTCGTCCAGGCACGGGCCTTGGCCTGGAACGGCAGGTCACCCTCCAGCGCCCCGCGCTCCTTGAGATCGGCGGCCACCTCACGGGCCAGCCGCCGCAGGTCATCGATGATCGGTCCGAGCTGCGCCCGCCGCTGCGCGAGGTGGACTGCCCGGTCCTCCGGCGTCTTGAGCAGGTCAGGCGACCACTTCTCCTCTGCCATATGGCTCCTCCGTGGGATGGTGCGTGTGCCCCGGGGCGTCTTAGCCGCTCCGGGTTCGACTGCTTCCGGCAGTCGCAGCAAAGGCCAGCCAGACGCCTTGGGCTGGCCTTCACTGGTGGTGCCGGACGACTGTCAGGTGTGGCTGGGGTGGGCGGCAGCGACCTCCTGCCAACGGCGGTTCTCAGCCGCGTCGATGTCGGTCAGCTGGACGGTGAAGTCGCAGCCGGGGACCGTGCAGCGGTGCGTGATCGTCCTGCGTGCCCACGAGACCTGGTGCAGGCTCTCGCGGAAAGCGATGTACAACGCCAGAGCGCAGGCCACAACGAGGGCCAGCGGTACGTCGTACGTGGTGAGCTGGTACCCCAGGTAGCCAGCCATGGCCGCGGCGATGGCCTCGACGAGCAGGGGGAAGAGACGCTGCTTCACTTGTGCCTCCAAAGGCATGAACGAGCATCGTGTGAATCGGGTGATTGCAGGTCAGGCGGCGAGACCAAGCGGGTAGGCGCAGGTCACGCACATGCCGAGCGAGGGCGGGATGACGTATCCGGCGTCGCGTCGGCAGCCGGGGCAGGCGCGGCGGGCGGCGTTCGCCTTGGCCAGCGCCGCCCACCGAGCCGGGGTCATCGGCCGGACCGGCTTCGCGCGGTCGATGCGGTACAGGTACGCCACCAGCGGCCCGCGCTTGCGGCGGGGCCGCTGCAGCTCGGCGACGACGTCCTGTCCGCCGGGACGCAGGTCCATCGCGCGGAGCTGACGGCGGGTGGCCAACCCGTCCGGCGCCAGACGCCAGAGATAGACCGGCAGGGCGGTCATGAGCGGTTGGCGCCGTTGACGGCGGCCAGGGCGCGCGGCTGGTGCGCGGTGAGCTGCGCGGCGCGCGCGGCACGGAAGTCACGCAGCCAGTTCCGCGCGTTCCCCGGATCCACCGAGCACCGCTCGGCCAAGTCCGCCGCGCTCGGCTCGCCCCCGCCTCCGGCGGTGACCGAGTCGAGGTAGAGCTGCCATCCGGACTGCTTCGCCTCGGACTTGAACACCGGGTCGGGATCACTGCCCGCATGCTCGGCGATGTCCCTCAGCAGCCGGTCCCGCAGCGCGGAAGCTTCCTCGATCTGCTCCCTGACGAGCTGCAATGCGTTCTGCGCTTCGCTGTGTGCCCGCTGGAGCTTGTCGGTGCCGATGGTCAGCTTGTTCAGCTGCTGCTGCTCGGTGTCCACGGTGGTGCGGATGTGGTCGGCCTGCTGCTGTGCGGCAGTGATCAGGTCGTCCGCGCGCTTCCGCGCGGCCTGCTCTGCCTGCCGCGCGTCCTCCGCGCGCTGCCGCGCAGCCTCCACCGCACCGTCCACACCCTGCCGCTGCTCAAGCAGCTCGGCGTGCTCCTCACGGACCGCTTCGAGGTCACGCTGCGCGGCGCTGAGGGCATCTTCCGCGCGCTCCCGCGCGGCATCCGCGCGCCGCTGTGCGGCTTCGGCTTCCTCCCGCGCATTCTGCGCCTGCTCGGCGAGCGTCGAGGCTTCCAGACGCTCCACCCCCGGAGTCACTGCCAGGTCCTCCATGAACGCCACCACGGCGGGCGCGTCGGAGTAGTCGAGTCGGGCTACGTCCTCCACCCGGGTCAGTTCGGCCATCCGCCGCCCCAGGGCGAGCGACTGCCCGCTGTCGGTCGCCACGTCGGCCTTCGCCAACGCCTTCTGCGCTCGCCCGCGCAGCCGCTCGACTTGCCGACGCGACCGACGCATCGATCGCGGCTGGGCCACGGCCTCTGTGGCTTCCAGGGCCAGGCGCAGACGGTAGACCCGCAGAGCGGCCCGCTGAGCGAGAGCGGCCCGGGCGATCGCCGAGGAAGACGTACGCGCGTCCAGCCCCAGCAGAGCGAAGACCGTGGCCCATGCGTGCTGCCACAGCAGCACCACCAGCCGGACCGGGCCCGGTCGGCCGCCCGTCTCGTCCTCGTCGGGGCGCTCGTGGTGCAGCTTGCTTCGCAGTTGCAGTTCGATCAGCCAGGCGGCCAGGCCGGGGATGGCGGCCAGGACCGGGCGGGCCCACCAGTTCGGGGCGTGGACGGCGTTCATCGCGGCGGAGAAGCCCACCAGGAGCCAGGCGGTGCGGTGCATCAGCCGCAGCTCCGGCGTCCACCCCACATCCGGGTTGGCCGCCCGGTACATCATGACCAGCAGCGTCATCTCGGCCGCGTCGAACACGGCGATGAACGCCACCGCCAGCACTGCAGGCAGTCCTGCGGTGCCGGTGGCGAACCCCCACAGGCCATGGACGGAGACCGCAACGCCGCCGAGGGCGACGACGGCCTGGGGGCCGATGCCGGACAGCCACACCGACTTGCGCAGCCGCCCTACCGCCCACGCTGCCAGTGCGAGCACCAGCACGGTGCCAGTCAGGGGAGCGGCCCAGGACAGCCAGCCCTGCGCGGCCGGAAACAGGCCGGACAGCCAGGACGTCATCATCGGGCACCTCCCCCAATGGCCAGGACCGCCGCGAGCAGCGTGGCGGCGATGAACGCGGCTCCGGCGGCTCGGGTGTAGTCCACCGCGCGTTGTAGCCGGGCGAACTTGCCCACGGCCAGCTGGGATAGGCGGGTGACGTGCTCCGCCAGGTCATCTCCGGTCAGTACCGCGCGGAGTTGATCGGCAGGCAGCGTCGCCCACAGCGGGAAGCCCTTGGGATGGGCGCCGCCCAGGTTCGGGCGGGCTGCGGCCAGCAGAACGGCGACCGAGGCCACCAGCAGGCTCACGCCCACCGCACCCACGGCCAGCGCCGCCGAGGGAAGGCGGAGGCTGGTGGTGACGGTCCACACCCCCGCCATCAGCGCGCCGTTGAAGGCCAGCAGCACCGACGCCTTGCTGTCGGTGCGCGTGATCTCCGCCTTCACCTCCGCCAGCGCGGCAGCCATCGCGACGTCGTCAGCCACGGCGGGTGTCATCGTGTCTGGAGTCACCTCGCGCCTCCCTCGGGGGCGATGCCGGGGCGGCCCTCATCGTCGGGCGCGTCCCAGCGCTCAACGGCCGCGGTCAGTTCGGCGGCTCGGTCCCACTCGCCGAGCACGAGGGGCCCGGCCTTCCCCGACTCGGTCACCGCACGGACCGCCGTGACGATTGCCGAGGGCGCGGCGTACCCGTGCACCGGCAGGGGGTCGAGCTCTCCGTTCCGGCCGTGGTCGAGCAGCTCGGCCCACTGCCAGGACGGACCGCGCTCGTACTCCTCCTCGCGGCCGGTGTGCCACTCCCACAGGAGGATCAGCCCATGCGCCCACTCGTCCTCGTCGAGGCCCGTGATGTCCGGGGCGAGGGTGATCACGGCGTTGAGGTGGCAGTACACGCCGAAGGTCTCGGCCTCCGACGTCCAGGCGTCGGCGACCGGGAGCCCGGCCGAGGTGAGCGCGTCGCTCACCGCAGTGATGTACGGATTCTGGGGCAGCATGCCGGTCATGAGTCCTCTTGAAGAATGTCGTGGGCGGTGCCCCGGCGGCCGTCGCGGCGGCCGTTGACGGTCTGGCACGTGGGAGTGAGGCTGCGGGTGATGACCCAGCCGCCGCCGGTCTGCTTGACCCCGTACATGGCCTCATCCGCCACGCGCAGCGCCGCCGACAGGTCGACGGCCTGGCCGGTGCTGTGCTGGTAGGCGCCGATGGAGGCGCCCAGGGGCAGCGGCAGTCCGTCGTAGGTGACCGTGGAGCACAGCCACTGGTGCAGGTGCGTCAGCTCCCCGCGCAGGGTCTCGGCGTCCGGGCAGCGGATCGCGGCAGCGAACTCGTCCCCGCCGAGCCGTGCCACGGTGCCCAGCGGCTCGGCCCACTTCGCCAGCCGCTGGCCGGTCTCGCGGATCGCGGTGTCACCGGCCGTATGCCCATAGACGTCGTTGACCTGCTTGAAGCCGTCCAGGTCGATGACCAGCACCGCCACCACGTCCCGCTGCGGCTTTCGCAGCATCCGGACGGTGCTCTGCTCGAACGCGGCCCGGCGGGGCAAGCCGGTCAACGCGTCGCGTCCGGCGCGGTCGATCAGTCGGCGCTGCCAGAGGCTGTGAACGGTCCATCCGGCGGCCAGCGGGGCGGCGGCGGACAATGCGGTGAGGGTGTGGCTCATGACCGGCCCTCGCTCTCCCGCCAGGCGGCTACCTCGGCGTCATCGAGGATGTGGCAGTGCCACACCCGCACCTTGATCCCGGCGAGGGTGACTTCGGCGTTGGTGTGGCGGAACACGGGCCCGTAGCCGGGGTCGTCGGTGTTCGTGGTTGTCTCGGCGCCAAGCTGCCGTGCCCACGCGCGCACACCGTCAGCGGTGGGCGGGTTCAACCACAGCTCGTTGTCGAATCGCAGGCGCACCCCCTTCAGCGGAAGGTCGGCGTGGCGGGCCAGGAGTTCCCGGGCCACCTGGCCGGTGCGGAGCAGGGCTTGCTCGTCGGCGGCGATCATGTCCAGCAGCGACGGATCGTCGGAGTTGTTGATCGCGCTCATGCGGCCACCGCCTTCGTCGCGGCGCGGTCCTTGCTGCGGGCCGGGCGCGAGAGGATCCCGACGCTGGTGAGGAGCGACGGGGCGTGGGTCTCGATCGCCTCGGCGGCGATCCGGGTCACGCGATCGATCAGCTCGGGGTCGTCGGCCAGGATGTCGCGGGCCGCGTCCAGGCGGGCCGCGCGCTCCTCGGCGCTCTCGTCGGGCTCGCCGAGCCACAGTTCCAGCGGGGTGCCGAGGGCGAGTTCGAGGTAGTCGGTGTCCGTGGCCACCTGGTGGTGGCCGATGAAGCTCTTCACGTGAGGCTCCGAAGTCGTCGGATGGGCAGGGGAAGTCCGGGGCGGCGGGCTGTCGTTGGTCGGAGGCCAGCCGCCCCGGGTGGGTGTTGGTGCGGAACGAGGGACGCTGCGGCCGGTTAGTGGCGGCGTCCCCAGGAGCCGCCCGCGGCGTTGCCGTCGGTGCGGGCCTGCCCGGACTGTTCACGGGCCGCGGCCTGCGTCTCGGGGCTGTTGTGCTGCTGGTAGTCCCGGCGAGCGTCAGCCTGCAGCTGCTCGACCGTGGGGGACGGTGCGCTGTTGCGGTCCATTGCGCTTCCCCCTCAGCTGCGCTTGAGCTTGGCGCTGGACTTGCTGCGGTTGTTCTGCTCCTCGTTCTTGCGGCTCAGTTCCGCCCGCTCGGCCTCGGTGAGCTGGGTGACGGCGCCGCGCGGGGCGATACGCTTGTTCATCAGGACCGTTCTCCTGTCGACTCAGGTGATGTGGTCTCAGGCCCTGTCTCGGTGTTCCAGCACCGGGCAGGGCCGCTTTGCGCTCTCATCAAGCAGACAGGCAAGCCAGGGGGCTCGAAGCCCGTTCTGGCGTCCTGTCTGCATGACGAGCGGCAGTCGTGGTGGGGCCATCACCCCCGGACTGCCTCTCGCAGGTGCGGCATCCAGACAGGCCCTCTCCAGGTGCCCATGTGCCGCCCTTAAAGGCGTGCGTGCGGCTAGGTGCCTCGGTCGTCGCGCCCGTCTGCCCAGCACTCGGGTACGGGGATGATCCGCTCGCTCAGCGCGGCCGCCCCGGTGTCACCCAAGACGGCCACCAGCCGCACGTCCGGGGATGTTTCCGGCCTCCCCGGCCGCCGTTTCTTCGGTTTTCAACGCACAGCCGCTCCCTTCCGACCCGTTTCACGGGGCCGTCCGGCGCGATGCGATACATGTAATACCTGTATCGCTTCACCTGTCAAACGTTCCGCCAAGCTGGGTGCGCTCTCTTGGTGTGCCTCTAGGTTGCTGGCAGGGAGTCAGACGTACGACTGCGCTGATGGACGGCTCTGGGACGACTCGCTAGGGTCGAAGTCGTCCCAAGACGTCCCTGCCCCGTGGGAGGACGAAATGGCCAACGAGCGGCTCCGAGGTGCGATCTTGGAGCGCGGCTTCACCCTCGAACAGGTCGCGGAGCGCTTGGGGGTTGCGGCCAAGACGGTGGAGCGGTGGATCAGCGACCCGAACCGCAAGCCCTACCGCCGGTTCCAGTACGCCGTTGCCTCGCTGCTGCGGTACGAGGTCTCCTACCTCTGGCCCGATGAGCGCACCATGGCGGAAGTCGCACAGGCCGGTGGGGCCGAACTCGTGAAGCTCTACCCTCACCGTTCAGCTGTGCCACACAGTCTCTGGCCGACTCTCTTCGCCCAGGCCGTCCGCCACTTCGACGTGCTGGTGTACTCCGGCTTTTGGCTCACCGAGGACCCGGAATTCCTCCGGGTCGTGAAGGAGAAGGCGAGCGCCGGAGTGCCGGTCCGGTTCATGCTCGGCGACCCGGACAGCGCGGCCGTCGCGACCCGAGGTGATGACGAGGGAATCGGCCCGGCGATGGCCGGGAAAATTCGTAACGCCCTGCTGAACTACAGCTCCCTCTTCGGCCTCCCCGGCGTGGAGTTCCGGCTGCACAGCACCACGCTCTACAACTCGATCTACCGTGCCGATAACGAACTGCTGGCCAACGGCCACGTCTACGGCGTCGGTGCCTATCTGGCTCCTGTCCTCCACCTCCAGCGCGTGCCAGGTGGCGAGCTATTCGACACGTACGCCGAGAGCGTTGAGCGTGTCTGGGAGAGCGCGCGCCCGATTTCCTCACCCACCGATTGCGCAGGAATCCACGCATGAGCAGGACCGACTACTACCGCGAGCCGAATGCACCGAAAGCCAACTCCGTCGTCCCGTCCGTTACCGCTGTGGTCCAGGACGCGGACGGACGTCTACTGCTCATTCACAAGACCGACAACGATCGGTGGGCTCTCCCCGGAGGCGGCCACGACATCGGAGAAACTGTCTCCGAAACCGTGGTCCGAGAAGTGGTGGAGGAGACCGGCATCGCGGTCGAGGTGGACAACATCGTCGGCCTCTATACCGACCCCCAGCACGTAATGGCGTACGACGACGGAGAGGTCCGCCAGCAGTTCTCGATCTGCTTCCGAGCCCATCCCATCGGTGGCGAACTCCGAACGAGCGACGAATCGAAAGAGGTCCGCTGGGTCTCCCCAGCGGACCTCGATGACCTCGACATCCATCCGTCGATGCGGTTGCGCATCACACACGGCCTGGATGCCTCCCGGACCGATCCCTACCTCGGCTGACCTGCTTCCGCTACGGCCATGCGACTCTCGACCCGCTCAGCCGCGGCGTGGATCTCGGGGGCCGCGCGCTGGATGAAGCGGCCGACGATCGTGTCCGGCCCGTAGCGCTGCACGATCTCGTCCAGCCGCGCGGTCGGCGTCGTGTGCCCACCGTCCGGGGTCGTCGTCATGTCGCAGAAGATCAGGGCGTCCACCAGCTCGGGCCGCTCCATTGGGAAGTCGCCCTCAAGCTCTTCGCGCAGTCCCCGCTCCTCAGCCTCCAGGAGCGCGCAGGAGTGGTGGGCCACGAGCCGAACGATGCGCTCGTCCACGTTCTCCTGGTCCCGCAGGAACCGCGCGCCGTCGAGGGGGTGGAAGCCGGTGGTGGCGATCGACGGGGAGTACCCGACGTCGTGGAGAACCGCGGCTGCCTCCATGAGATCGGCATCGCGGCCGAGGATCGGACGCAGGGAAGCAGCGCGCTTCGCGACGCCCAGAGAGTGCGCCCACCGACGCGGCAGCGGTTCTGCCAGAAGCGATTCAGAGAGCGCGTACGCCCGCTCGATCAATGCCATGCCCGCAAGCCTACGAAGTCTGGGCGGAGGCCGGGAGAGCACGGACCATGCGTCCCTTGCCCTGAGCCGTGGCGAGCAGCCCTTGCCCCTCCATCTGAGCCAGTGCTCGACGCACCGCTGTCCGCGACGCCCCGAAGTCCTCGCAGAGCCGTGCCTCGGAGGGATACGTGTCCCCGACCGCCAGCGGAGTCGCCGTGATCAGCTCCGTCATGCGCTCGACCAACGGGCGCTGGTCGGATGTGCCAGTTACCGTACGCCCGGCCCCGGGCACCGAGTGGATCAGGCCCTCATCCTGCAGCAGCGCCAATGCCCGCCGGACCGTCGTCCGAGATACGTTGTGGTCTCTCATGAGTTGTGCTTCAGAGGGCAGCGTCGAAGTAATCTGCCCCTCGCTGATCTCTTTGCGCAGAGTATCCGCGATCACGAGATACGTACCTCGCGGGCTGGCCCCGGACATCTGACCTCCTCCACTCTTCACTGCTCATGAGTGCTCACGTCTTCGTGCTTCATGACCTAGCGTTCCATGACTGGGGCGAGGACGCTCCACCAAGACGACGGCGCCGCGCCCATCAACCCATGGGCGCCCCACGCTGTGTGGTCGATGGCGGAGACGCTGAGGCTGAGGGTGCCTAGAGGTGAGTCGTCGGCCCGCTCGCCATGGCAAAACACCCATCGCGCCTCGTGGTCAGGCTGCTTGACAGAGGCGCGGCCAGTGACTCCCCCCACACCGGAGGAGGGACTTTCACTGTGGGAGTGCACCCGGTCACTATATGATGAAGGATCAGTTTGGCACGAGCGGAGGCTGTCATGGACTACCACTACGAGTCACTACTCGACGAACGCTTCCAGATGCTCTGCCAGTCGCTACTGCTTTGCGAGTACCCCGGCGTCCAGTGCTACCCCGTTGGGATGCCGGATGGAGGGAGAGATGCCACAGCTCCGGAAGCTAACGGAAAAATCGTGTTTCAGGTCAAGTACGCGCGTAATCCGTCAGGTATCGCAGACCCTCTTAAATGGATTATTGATGCCATAAACGGAGAAGTCGAGAAAGTCAAGAGGCTTGCCGATCGGGGGGCCACATCATTCGTCTTGATGACTAACCTTTCAGGCACCTCGCACTTGGATTCTGGGCGCATGGACAAGGTTCAGGCCCATATGGATAAAGTGATGCCTGTCAGCGCATCGTGCTGGTGGAGGGATGATATTGATCGACGCCTAGACGTCAATTACAACCTCAAACTGAAATACCCCAGTCTGCTATCTGGCGCCGATATAATTAGAATTCTATGGGAGACGACCGGGAGCGGACAGGATAAGCGCCGTCGATCGAATGCCTTGGGTGCCTATTTCGCTGATCAAAGTGAGCGGGACTCAAAAGTCCGCTTTAAGCAGGCGGACCTTTCTCCCAGCCCTATCTTCGACCTATTCATTGACGTGCCAGCGATTCCCCGCAGGATCACTGAAAAAGTAGCTAGGCGAAATATTTCCAACTATCGCCACTCCGTCATGTCGATACTTAGAGACCGCGAGGAAGGAGAGGATGAGGGGTTCATTCTCGACGACATTAACCTCTTCGAAGAGCCTGGTTCTCACGTATTGACTTTTGATACAGGAAATGATCCAAGTGCCGAACATTCCGTCGGCGCCGCCAGTCTGCTACTAAGCCACGCCTTCGGCTCCTCAGTTTCAAGGATCGTACTTGAGGGAGCTCCCGGTCAGGGAAAGTCGACCTTCGCACAGTACATTGCCCAGGTTCACCGGGCTCGTATCCTGCATTCGGAAGCAGCTGCCAATCTTCCTCCGCAGGACGCCGTTAGCCCTTTGATGATGCCGTTCAAAATGGAACTTCGAGACCTAGCCACTTGGCTTAAGGGAATCGACCCCTGGGCGCCAGGAGAAAGCACCGAGCATGGGCGCCCACGTTCACTCGAAAGTGCTTTGGCTGCCCATGTTGAACGGTATTCTGGAGGAGTGCCGTTCGACGTATCGGACCTGCTTTTTGTACTGCAAGAAGCGGCTGTATTGGTCATTCTCGACGCACTGGATGAGGTGGCCGATTTGGATGATCGGCAGCGGGTGGTTGATGAAGTATCCGCAGCTGCCACCCGCCTGGAAAGCCGTAATCCAGATCTAAAGCTGGTGATCACTAGCCGACCAACAGCAGTGGCGGGGTCGCCGACATTCGACGGTTCTAAATTCTTCTATTTGGCACTCACGGCCATCCAGCCGCGCCTAGCCATGCAATACACAAGGAAATGGGCTAATGCTCGCAATTTGGATGAGACAGATCTGGCAATGCTGCTTGCCACCCTGGAACAGAAGCTTCGAGCCCCACACATGGCAGAGCTCGCTAAAAACACCATGCAGCTCTCAATTCTTCTCAGCCTAACCCATTTGAGGGGGTCAACGCTCCCAGATAAGCGGACCGAACTCTACGACGCCTACATCGATGTTTTCCTTAACCGGGAAGCCGAGAAGGACCGAACCGTTCGCGAAAACCGGGAACTGCTGATAAACATTCATCGCTACCTTGGCTACTATTTGCACGCCCGTGCTGAGGTTAACGGAGCGACGGGTCGTATCAGTACGGAAGAACTTCGTGATGTTCTCATTTCCTTCTTGGAACGAGAAACAGCCAGTAGCCCCTCTATGCAACGTAGGGTGGCCGAGCTCATCGACTCTCTCCTGACAGGAGTGGTGGAGAGGGTGGTTGCTCTTGTCTCTCGTGTGGAGGGAACGTACGAGTTTGAGGTGCAACCTCTACGGGAGTACTTTGCAGCCAAATACTTGTACGAGACTGCGCCCTATGCCCCAGCCACTAGGAATCAGACCGGCACGAAGCCAGACCGATTCGATGGAATCGCACCGAATCCCTACTGGATGAACGTGACAAGGTTCTTCGCTGGATGTTTTTCCAAAGGTGAGCTTCTTGACCTAGCAGATCGGACTGCGCGGCTCATTGAAGAGAACGATGTAGCCGATGCAGTGTATCCCAGGACGCTAGCCATCTGTTTGCTGCAAGACTGGGTATTCACGCAATCGACAGCCTCAATGAAAAGGATTTTGGAGGCCGTCTTCGATAAACCGGGAATCCGTTGGGCAGCCGCTAAAAGCATGAACTCGCCAGGTGGGGCTTACGGGGCTGGTGCTTCCCTTGAGCTGTCGCCATCTGCTGGCTATGAAAATCTCGTGGACCATATCTGGCCACTTGTGAAATCGGCAACTCCCGGAGAACCCCTTAAGGCCGTTTGTCAACTACTTCGGCAGCAGCCCGAGAACTCTTTGATTGCCGACCTTTGGTATAGGGAGGCCACTGAAAAGAAGCCCGAAGAATTGATTTCTTGGCTCACTGTCGGGAATTGGCTGACAGTATTCAAGTATCTGGATTTTGCTCGTTTTAAGAGCATCTTGCAGACAATGGATCCTGCTGGCATTAACTGGGGGCTTGTCGCATATCTGCAGGCGGGTGGTAAGCTAGAAAACTTGTCGTCCACTGAGCGACACCAAGCCATTACGGCGATTCTAGACGGCGTAGGGGATAGTGAATTCACGACGCTGAATGCGAAGTCTGATATTGCTGTTATCGGTGCGACTGAGCCAGCGATTCTTGCTAATGTACTTCGGAGTCCTGAGTACGCACGATTTGTGGTTTATAATCTGGGCCTCGAAATTTCGGAAGCCGCGAAGCGCGCTGATGAGTATTCCGCCTTGCTCCGGCATGCGGGAAAAATCAACGATCCCGAATTTGCGCTTTCGTTTACCTTCTGGCGAGAATTTCTCGACAGGATACACGCTACGTTTGGAAAGACCTGGCGTGAGCACGCACTGGCCAATGTTGCGGTAGCCACCAAAGACCCAGCCGAGAGGGGTGCAGGCGCCAATTCGCTATTCGATGAGAGTCGCTCGCTTCTGGATAGATTGCGGAATGCGCGGCGTCGACCGCGGCAAGTCGCTTGGTGGGAAGGCCAATACGAGCGTGCTGGTGACTCTATCGATCGCAGCCTATGGGTTGTCGCGGTATTCTCGTGGGTGCATCCCAATTCCCTAGCAGATCTCGTCAAAACCTTCAATCGTGCTATTCAGGAGTTGGACGATACCGCGTATGCGGCCGTCCTTGAAGCTTGTGAACTCGCCGAATTCTATGCGAAGTACTCTCGCAGTTCTCTGACACTTGAGGGAGTTGCTCTGTCAGACTTGAATTGGCGTACCGTCGCACTACTGCACGGTCGCCTCTCGGCGCCAGATCGCCAGAAGGTGACGGTTACATTTCTGCGATCCAGGTCTAAGGACAAGCTAGCAGGCTCGATCTTCATGGATCATCTCATCGTTGAGATGATCGCTGGTCGACTTAGCATTGACGATGGCCTTCGTCTCGTTTCTTCTGGTGTCCGACGGGGCATTAGTTCAAGGCGCAGGTATCCTCACCATGAGAGGATGGGACTCAAAGCTATTAGGGATATGCGGCCTCAGATTATGAAGCACTCGTGGGACATGCCAACACGACTGGTCGCTGCAGCTCACGCCGGTTCCGATACTCGCCGCCGCTTTCCGCCGGTTATGGAAATTGCCGATAAGCAAAAATGGTTTGACGAGTAGAAGCGCTTCACCATCCGGAAATGGAGCACGCACGGCACACCAGACAGTCGTTGGGCCTTCGTCGCCTGCTGGGGCAGACGAGTGCCACGCCGCACGGCGCAATTTCGGCGGCTCGCGGCCAACCTGTGGCCAGGGTTCGCTCCTATAGCGGTGGGGCGAAGGCTGAAGCGCAGGTCAAGGCAGGGGGCGGCCCGACGGAGCGAACGGTCTTGAAAACCGTCGTGGCAGCGATGTCACCGTGGGTTCAAATCCCACAGCCTCCGCCGAGGTCAGCGAAGTAGCTGGTCAGAAGGGGTGCCCCGAGCTGAGGGGCACCCCTTCTGTGTCCGCTGGCGTCAGGAGATGGAGACGCTGGTGCCGAACTCGAACACCCTGGATCCGTCCGGCCCGACCTGACCGATCTGATCCCCCTGACAGTTCGGAAGGTCGAAGACGGCGGCGGGCTGGTTGGTGTTGTTCACCACGAACATGGGCCAGACGTTCGTCGTGTAACAGCCGCTCGGATTGGTGTATTTGGTCAGACCGACGGTCAAGGTGCCCTCGGCGGCCACGGCCGATCCCGCTGACGACAGGGCGAGGGTCACCGCACTCGTCACCGCTGCCACAACAAGCCCAATGCGACGCATCGTTGCCTCCTGCTCAGACACGATCCGGAGGAGGCGCCGACCGCCTCCTGACCCATTGCTAGCGGCGGTCGCTCGACAGGCGCTCACGGCTCGCGTGAGTGCTGCCGGTGCTCCAGTGGGGCGGAGGCGCCGGGGTCAGGCGGTCCGGGGGTGAAGTAGTGGCGGGCGAGGTCGTCGGTGAGGCCCGGGCCGGTGGGGTGCCAGTCCAGGAGGTCGCGGGTCAGGGCGTTGGACGCCGGGGCGTCGGCGGCGAGGAAGCGGGCCAGCCAGCCGAAGTGCTCGGCGGCCTTCTCGGTGGGGAGGGAGGTCACCGGCAGGTTGAGGTGATGGCCGATCACCTCCGCGATGGTGCGGAGCTGTACGCCCTCCTCGCCGGTGCCGTGCAGTACCGATCCGGCCGGGGCCTTCTCCACGGCGAGCCGGAACAGCCGTGCGGCATCGAGGCGGTGGACGGCGGGCCAGCGGTTGGATCCGTCGCCTACGTAGCCGGAGACGCCCTTCTCGCGGGCGATGTCGATCAGCCGCGGGACGAAGCCGTGGTCGCCCTCGTCGTGGACCGACGCGGCGAGACGCACGATGGACGCACGGACGCCGCGTGCGGCGAAGCCCAGCGTCGCCTGTGCGCTGGCCTCCCGGGGGCCCGCGGTCGCGTCGCCGGGCTGGTCCCGCTCGGTCGCGACCCGTCCCGGGGCGACTCCGAGCAGGCCGGAGGCGACGACGAGCGGGCGATCGGTTCCCTCGAGCGCGGCGCCGAAGGTCTCGATGGCGCGTAGGTCGGTCTTGATGGCGCCCTCGTAGTCCGAGAAGTCGTGGATGAACGCGAGGTGCACGACCCCGTCGGCCGCGGTGGCGCCCGCGCGCAGGCTGTCGACGTCGTCGAGGCTGCCGCGGTGCACCTCGGCCCCGGTTGCGGCGATGGCCTCGGCCGAGGCGTCGGAGCGGGCGAGACCGAGGACCTGGTGGCCCGCGCGGATGAGCTCCGGAACGACGGCGGAGCCGATGAAGCCGGACGCGCCGGTGACGAATACACGCATCAGTGAGACCTCCAGGGTTGGCCTGTCCTCGGCGCAGGGCGCGTCTCCGGACGAGACGATGTCAGTCGCTGTCATCGGAATCGTACCACCGTGATGTCAGTCACTGTCATCGCGTAGGATCGGGGTCATGGGTCGATGGGAGCCGGGCGCGCGTGAGCGGCTGGAACGGGCGGCGTTGGAGCTCTACGTCGAGCGGGGATTCGAGCAGACGACGGTTGCGGAGATCACCAACCGGGCGGGCCTCACGGAGCGCACGTTCTTCCGCCACTTCGCCGACAAGCGCGAAGTGCTGTTCTCGGGTCAGACCGAGCTGCTCGAAGCCTGCGTGAACACCATCGTCGGCACGCCCGACGCCGTAGCTCCCCTCGACGCGGTGGTCGATGCTCTCCGGGTCGTCTTCGCCCGACTCGAAGAGCGTCGTGAGTTCTCCCTGAAGCGCCAGACCGTGATCGCCGCGAACCCCGGACTTCAGGAGCGTGAGCTGCTGAAGCTCGCCTCGCTCGCCTCCGCTGTGGCCGACGCGCTACGGCGACGTGGTGTCGCGGAGCCGACCGCGAGCCTGAGCGCCGAGGCCGGGGTCGCGGTCTTCAAGGTCGCGTACGAGCGCTGGATCGGCGAACCCGGCGGGCGGAAGCTGGCCGACGTCATGCGGGACTCCCTCGACCACCTCAAGGCCGCGGCCGCGGGCTAGCGGCGCGTTCACGCCGTCACGGGGCGGCGGTCATGCGACCGGCGGCAAGGGGTGGCCGGTGGTGCTGCGGGCCGCGGAGGCGACCGTGGCCTCCGCTTCGCGCCGGGTCAGGCCGGTGTGGAGCGCTGCTTCGACGAGGGCGGGGGCCAGTTCGTCCCCCGCGCCCGCCTCGTACGCCCGGCAGGCGGCCCAGAACAGCCGGTCGTTGCGCCGCCCCTCCTGGGATTCGCGGACGAACCGTACGAGGGCGGCGTCGCGCCCGGGCGTTCCGCCGCTGCTCGGTTGGGCCAGTGGCTTACGTACCGGGGGTCGCAGCAGGCTGAGGAGCGCGGGTGGTGCGGGGGCGGGCCGCCAGGCGGGGGAGCCGGGCGCCAGGCGGTAGCGGCCGCGTGAGGTGGCCGAGCCGGGGCCGACGAGGTAGCCGCCCGTCCCGCGGATGTCGATGCCGGGGGCGATCCGGCCGACGGAGTTGGGGACGGCGATCCCGGGCGGCCCGCACAGCCACAGGTGGCGCCCGCCGCCGGGGGTGAGCACGGTGACGGTGCGGGGGACGGCGAAGGCGTACCGGCGGGCCAGGCGCACGAGTGCGGCGGCGCCGTCGACGCGCGGTTCGTGCTTGAGGTCGAGGTCGACGCCGATGAGGTGGTGCGGGGCGCAGCCGCAGGCGATGCCGTAGCCGGTGGCCCAGGGGGCGGCGGCGAACAGCGCCCGGATCGCCGCCGGGTCGGCGGACGCGTCGTGGACGCCGTGGCCGAGCCGCCCGCAGGCGCCGCGGCAGGGAAGGGGGACGGGGTCGTGGTGGTGAGGGGAGCGCACGGCGGGCAGCTTCGCCCGGGTCAGCGGGATCACGCGGAAGCCATGGGCGGCGGCGGCAAGGGCATGGGCGAGTGGAGTGTTCGCCATGCCTTCCATTTTCGAACAAAGGTCCGATAAGGGGAAGGGGGTCGGCGCGTCGGGGCGGTCCGGGGCGCGGGGGTGCGTCGAAGGTTTGAACGGAGTTCATCATGCTTGCGTGGTAATACGTCGTTCGGTGCGCTTCGTCTGCCGCCTGGTGGGCAACTTTCCGTCATGGCAGGTGTTCCCGCATGACCGGCGCGAGTGAGTAGTGGTGATTCATTGAGTGAAACGGGACGGGTGAGGTCGTTTACGGTCACGCGGCGGCGCTTCGGTGTCGTCGCGTGGTCGTGCTCGGCGGTCCTTGGCGGTCCTTGGCGGTGCGTGGCGGCGCTCGTCGGGGCTTGGCGGTGCGTGGCAGTGCTTGTCGGCGCTCGGCAGTGCTTGACAGCGCCAATTTATCTGACGGATAGTCAGAAAGCTTTCCCGTGCGGTCGTACGACACCGTCGAGCCCAGGGGAGTCCGCTGCTCATGCACCTCGCCCCCACGCCCCGCCAGCGGCAGCTGCGCGAGGAACTCCGCGCTTACTTCCGTGAGTTGATCACTCCCGAGGCCCGTGCGGCCCTGTCGGGAGACCCGGCGGCCCAGCGGCGGCTGTTGCGGCGGATCGGCGACGACGGGCTGCTCGGACTCGGCTGGCCGGTCGAGTATGGCGGCCAAGGACGCGGCCCCGACGAGCAGTTCGTCTTCTTCGACGAGGCGTACCGGGCGGGCGCACCGGTCTCCATGGTCACGCTCAACACGGTCGGTCCGACCCTGATGCGGTACGGCACCGAGGAGCAGAAGCGGTTCTTCCTGCCGCGCATCCTCAGCGGTGAGATCGTCTTCGCGATCGGCTACTCGGAACCGGAGGCAGGCACCGACCTCGCCTCGCTGCGCACGAAGGCTGTGCGGGAGGGGGACGGGGAGAACGGGAGCGAGGGGCGGGGCGACGAGTCGTGGCGGATCGACGGCGCCAAGACCTTCACCAGCAACGCCCAGAACGCCGACTGGATCTGGCTCGCCTGCCGCACCGACCCGGAGGCGCCCAAGCACAAGGGCATCTCGATCATCCTGGTGCCCACCGACGCCCCCGGCTTCTCCTGGACACCGATCGAGACGGTCGCGGGCCTGACCACGACCGCGACCTACTACGACGCGGTGCGCGTCCCGGCCGGCCACCTCGTCGGCGAGGAGAACGGCGGCTGGGGACTGATCACCACTCAGCTCAACCATGAGCGGGTCGCGCTCGCCGCCATCGGCATGCAGGCCGAGGACTTCTACGAGGCCGTCCTCGCCCACGCCCGTACCCCCGATCCGGACACCGGAGCCCGGCCCGCCGACCAGGACTGGGTACGGGCCCGGCTGGCGGAGGCGTACGCCCGGCTGGCGGCGACCCGGCTGCTCAACTGGCGGCTGGTCGGGGACGTGGGGGCGGGGACGCTGAGCCCGGGCGACGCGAGCGGCGTCAAGTTCGCGGGAACCGAAAGCGCGGTGGCGGTGTACTCCCTATGTCAGGAAATCACGGGAGACGCGGGGCTGATCCGGTCGGGGTCGCCGGGGGCATTCGGGGACGGCGAGCTGGAGCGGATGAACAGGGCCGCGCAGATCAACACCTTTGGGGGCGGGGCGAGTGAGGTGCAGAGGGAGATCGTGGCGACGATGCGGCTCGGCATGCGGCGGGGGCGGCGATGACCACTGAGCTGAGCGAGTTGGCTGAGTCGGGCGAGTTGTACGGGAGGCTGCGGGCCTACGAGGGCCAGGTGGCGGCGAGCGGCGGTGAGGGCAGGGACCCGGTCAACGAGCCCATGATCAGGCATTGGTGCGAGGCGATGGGCGACACCAACCCCGCCTATCCGGGCATCGCACCGCCGACGATGCTCCAGGCGTGGACGATGGGCGGGCTCGGCGGGCATCCCGGCGGCTCGGCCCGGTCGGAGGCGTACGACGAGCTGCTGGCGCTGCTCGACGAGGCGGGCTGCACCTCGGTCGTCGCCACGGACTGCGAGCAGGAGTATCTGCGGCCGCTGCGCCCAGGAGACCGGATCACCTTCGACGCGGTGATCGAGTCGGTGTCGCCGAGCAAGACCACCAAGCTGGGCACGGGACACTTCGTCACCACGAGGATGGACATCTGGGCGGGCGGTGAGCCGGTCGGTACGCATCGCTTCCGCATCCTCAAGTACGCGCCGGTACGCCAGGGGCCGAGGCAGCAACCGGGGCCGAAGCTGACGCCGACGCCGGAGCAGAAACCGGAGCTGGAGCAGAAACCGGAGCTGGAGCCGAAGGCGAAGCGCCCGCGTCCCGTCATCAACCGGGACAACGCGGGGTTCTGGGAGGGAGTCGCCGCCCACCAGCTGCTCATCCAGCGCTGCACCGGGTGCGGCAGCCTCCGCTTCCCCTGGCTGCCGGGGTGCGGCGGCTGCGGTTCGCCGGAGTGGGACACGGTTGCGGCCTCCGGCGCGGGCAGGGTGTTCAGCTACGTGGTCATGCACCATCCGCCCTTCCCCGCCTTCGAACCGCCGTATGCCGTGGGCCTGATCGAGTTGGCCGAGGGGGTCCGCATCGTCAGCAACATCACGGGGGTGCCGTACGACAAGGTGCGCATCGGCATGCCCGTCGAGCTGGAGTTCCTGCGGGCCGACGACGAGCTGGAGCTGCCCGTCTTCCGAGGGGCGGTGGCCTGATGGACTTCACGCCCACCGCTGAGCAGCAGGCCGCCCGGGATCTGGCGGCGGAGATCTTCGGCGATCTGTCCACCCATGAGCGGCTGTCGGCTCTCGGCACCGGTGTCGACGGCGACCTGTGGAAGGCGCTCTGCGCGGCGGGGCTGCCCGCCGCCGTGGAGGAAATCGGTCTGGTCGGTCTGGTGCTGCTGCTGGAGGAGCAGGGCCGGGTGACCGCCCAGGTGCCGCTCGCGGCGAGCTGTGCGTACGGCCTGCTGCCGGTGGCCCTCCACGGCACGGAGGAGCAGCGCGCGCGGCTGCTGCCCGCCCTCCGGGACGGTACGGCGGTGGCGACGGCCGCATACCGGGCCGGTTCCCGTCCGCCGGTGGCCTCGGCCCGCCGCACCGCCGCGAGGTGGGCGCTGACTGGCACGTTTCCGATGGTCCCCTGGCTGCGGGTCGCGAAACATGTGCTGGTCCCGGCGCTCACGGAGGACGGGCGCACACGCTGCTTCCTGATCGAGGCCCCGGCTACCTCTGCCCCGACTGCCCCTGCCCCTACTTCCGCCCCGCCCACGTCTGCCCCGGCCACCTCTGTCGCATCCACGCTTGCCGCATCCACCCCTGCCGCGCATCCCTCCGACGCGCCCGTCCGGACCGCACCCATCGAGACCACCGCGCCCTGGGCGGCGGGGCGGCTGACGCTCCATGACGCACCAGCCGAGCCACTCGGCGACGCCGGCGCCTGGGCCGATGTGCTCGGCAGGGCTCGTACGGCCTTCGCCGGGCTGCAGGCGGGCGTCTGCCAGGGTTCGGTGGCGCGGGTGGTCCACCACACCTCCGTCCGTGAGCAGTTCGGGCGCCCGCTCTCCGCCCAGCAGGGCGTGCTGCTGCGCACCGCGGATGCCCATATGGACACCGAGGCGATCCGGGTGACCGCCTATGAGGCGGCCTGGCGCTACGACCAGCGGCTGTCCGCGGCCACCCACGCGCTCACCACCGCCTGGTGGGCCTGCGAGGCGGGCAGACGGGTCGTCCACGCGGGGCAGCATCTGCATGGGGGTATCGGCGCCGATGTGGAGCATCCGGTGCACCGGCACTTCCTGTGGGGGCGGCAGTTGGACGCGTATCTGGGCCCCGCCCCCGCCCTGCTGGCCGAGCTGGGCACCCTGCTCACGGAGGAGGCGGCCGTATGACGATCACGGCCTGCGCGGGCGAGGCGCTGCCCCCACTGCGCATCCCGATCACTCGGACGCTCATCGTCTCCGGCGCTCTCGCCTCGCGGGACTACCAGGATGTGCACCACGATGCCGAGGCGGCCAGGGAGAAGGGCTCTCCGGACATCTTCATGAACATTCTGACCACCAACGGCCTGGTCGGGCGGTATATCACCGACCACTTCGGGCCCCGGGCCCGTCTTCGGAGGGTCGCCATCCGGCTCGGTGCCCCCAACTACCCCGGGGACGAAATGGTGTTGACCGGAGAGATCAGCTCGATCGCCGACGGCATGGCGGAGGTCGCCGTGACCGGGACGAACGCCATAGGCCGCCATGTGACCGGCACGGTCACGGTGGAGCTGTTCGCGGAGCTGACCGCAGAGGCGCCCACCGGTTCCCCGGCGGGGGCGGTCCGATGAGCGCCCGTCGGCCGGACCGGCTCGGGGGGCGGGCCGCCGTCGTGGGCATCGGCGCCACCGAGTTCTCCAAAGACTCCGGTCGCAGCGAGCTGAAGCTCGCGGCCGAGGCCGTCCGGGCGGCGCTGGACGATGCGGGGATCGCCCCGGCCGAGGTCGACGGGCTGGTCACGTTCACCATGGACACCAGCCCGGAGATCACCGTGGCCCAGGCGTGCGGCATCGGCGAGCTGACGTTCTTCTCTCGGATCCACTACGGCGGGGGCGCCGCCTGCGCCACCGTGCAGCAGGCCGCGCTCGCCGTCGCCACCGGGGTCGCGGAGGTCGTCGTCTGCTACCGCGCGTTCAACGAGCGCTCCGGGCGTCGCTTCGGATCCGGGGTGCGGCACCGCGAGCCGTCGGCCGAGGGGGCGGCGCTCGGCTGGTCGCTGCCCTTCGGCCTGCTGACGCCCGCGTCCTGGGTCGCCATGGCCGCGCAGCGCTATCTGCACACCTACGGTCTGACGCCCGAGGTCTTCGGCCAGGTGGCCGTCGTCGACCGCCGTCATGCCGCCACCAACCCGGCCGCCTATTTCCATGGCAAGCCGATCACCCTGGCCGACCATGCGGCCTCCCGCTGGATCGTGGAGCCGCTGCGGCTGCTCGACTGCTGTCAGGAGACGGACGGCGGCCAGGCGATCGTGGTCACCAGCGTCGAGCGGGCCCGTGACCTCCCGCGTCCGCCCGTCATGATCACGGCGGCGGTGCAGGGCTCGGGCCGGGCGCAGGAGCAGATGACGAGCTTCTACCGGGACGATCTCTCCGGGCTGCCGGAGATGGGCGTGGTCGCGCGGCAGCTGTGGAGCGGCAGCGGGCTGACCCCCGCCGACATCGATGTGGCCATCCTCTACGACCACTTCACGCCCTTCGTGCTGATGCAACTGGAGGAGTTCGGCTTCTGCGAGCGGGGCCAGGCGGCCGGGTATGTCGCCGAGGGCGCGCTGCCGCTCAACACCCACGGCGGTCAGCTCGGCGAGGCATATCTGCACGGGATGAACGGGATAGCGGAGGCCGTCCGTCAGATACGCGGCACGTCCGTCAACCAGGTGCCGCACGCCGCCCGCGCCCTGGTCACCGCGGGCACCGGGGTACCGACATCCGGGCTCCTCCTCGGCGCAGACGGCTGAACCACGCGCGTGTCTGCGGCACCGGCCCTCCGGTGTCCACATTGACTCCTCATATGAACCGAGGAAAGAAGAGCAGATGGATGTTCATGGGCTGGGCTGCCAGTCTGATCGCGGTGCTGGTCACCTCGGTCACCGGCCCCGCCTCCGCCTCGGCGGAAGTCCTCCCCGACCCACGGCCCCTGGGCGCCAAGGTCTTCCAGGGCTGGGGCTTCGACACCTGCCACGCTCCCTCGCTCGCCGCACTGCGCGCGTGGAATGTCTCCCGGTACCGCGCCGTCGGCGTCTACTACGCGGGTCGCGGCCGGGCCTGCCCCAGCCAGCCCAACCTCAGCGTCTCCTGGATGCGCGGAGTGAAGAGCATGGGATGGCGTGTGCTGCCCATCTTCGTGGGGTCCCAGTCCCCCTGCGTCCGCAACAAGAACAAGAGGCATGTCGCCATCGGCGGCACGCCCTGGTCACAGGGGCGCAAGGAGGGGAAGGACGCGGTGGCCCGCGCGAAGGCGCTGGCGATGAAGAAGCGCAGCGCGCTCTACCTGGACATGGAGGCATACGACCAGGGGAAGGCGAGCTGCGCGGCCACCACGCTCTCCTTCATCCGCGGCTGGAACCGCGAGGTGCGGTCGCATGGCTTCTTCCCCGGTTTCTACAGCAGCGCCGAGTCCGGGGTGCGGCATGTGGAGAGGTCCCGGAAGGCGGGGATCCGTGATCTCCCCTCCGTGATGTGGTTCGCGCGCTGGAACGGGAAGGCGGCGCTGGCCGGTGAGCCGGTCCTGGCCCCGAAGGCATGGCATCCGCACCGTCGCATCCATCAGTACGTGGGCAATGTGAGCGAGAAGCACGGCGGCCGGACGATGCAGATCGACCGCAACAAGGTGGACGCGCCGGTCGCGATCATCAGCTGAGCCGTCGGCCGCCGGGGGTGAACGCCGGGTGCCCCCTCCGGCACAACCCTGACAGAAGTCGTACGCTCTCCATCCGCAGGAGGTGTCGGTACCCCTACCCCTACAACCTCAGGTTGATGCGGCTTCGGCACTTGGGACCGATCCGCAGTGAGCCGCTCACTCCCTAGCGTTGGGGCATGACCACGACCGTGTGCCCAGGGGCTTCCCCCGCCGCGTTCCCGTCGTTCTCCTCGTACGTACGGGCGCGGGGTCCGATGCTGCTGCGCACCGCCCGCTCGCTGACGCCCAACGTCTGCGACGCCGAGGACCTGCTGCAGACGGCGCTGGCCAAGACATTCCTCGCCTGGGAGCGGATCGAGGACCACAAGGCGCTGGACGGCTATGTGCGCCGCGCGCTGGTCAACACGCGGACCTCCCAGTGGCGCAAGCGCAAGGTCGACGAGTTCGTGTGCGAGGAGCTGCCCGAGCCGGACCCGGTCCCCGCGCCCGACCCCGCCGAGCAGCAGGTCCTGCGCGACATGATGTGGCGCGCGGTGCTGCGGCTGCCGGACCGCCAGCGGGCCATGGTCGTACTCAGGTATTACGAGGACCTGAGCGAGGCCCAGACGGCGGAGGTCCTCGGGGTGTCCATCGGCACGGTCAAGAGCGCCGTCTCACGCGCCCTCGCCAAGCTCCGCGAAGACCCGGAGCTGTGCCGCGCGGCCTAATGGCGAGTGGTCGAAGGGGAGTCCGAGGGCCAAGCGGGGTAGTGACATACCCGCCGGTCGCTTGCACAATCGGCGGACTACCCGCGCGTAACCGTAAGACCCTGGAGGCCACGGTGCTCAGCACGATGCAGGACGTACCGCTGACCGTGACCCGCATTCTCGAGCATGGAGCGCTCGCCCACGGCAAGGCCCAGGTGGTCACCTGGACCGGTGGCGGTGAGCCGCAGCGCCGTAGCTTCCACGATGTGGGCCTGCGCGCCACCCGGCTGGCGAACGCGCTGCGCGACGAGCTGGGCGTCGAACAGGGGCAGACGGTGGGCACGCTCCTGTGGAACAACTGCGAGCATCTGGAGGCGTATCTCGCGGTCCCCTCCATGGGCGCCGTGCTGCACACGCTCAATCTCCGGATGCCCACCGGCCAGCTGACCTGGATCGTCAACCACGCCGCCGACCGAGTGATCGTGGTGAACGGTTCGCTGCTGCCGCTCCTCGCCCCGCTGCTGCCCGAGCTGGGTTCCGTGGAGCACGTCGTCGTCACCGGGCCGGGCGACCGTTCCGTACTGGACGGGTGCCGGGCCAATGTCCACGACTACGAGGAACTCATCGAGGGCCGTCCCGAGCGTTTTCCCTGGCCGGTGACCGACGAGCGCCAGGCCGCGGCCCTGTGCTACACCTCCGGGACGACCGGCGACCCCAAGGGCGTGGCCTACAGCCACCGCTCCATCTTTCTGCACTCGATGCAGGTCAACAGCGCCGAGTCATTCGGCATGTCCGCGAGGGACACGCTGCTTCCCGTAGTGCCGATGTTTCACGCGAACGCGTGGGGCACCCCGCACGCCGCCTTCATGGCGGGCGCCTCGATGGTGATGCCCGACCGCTTCCTGCAGCCCGCCCCGCTCGCCGACATGATCGAGGCCGCCCGGCCCACCTTGGCCGCCGCCGTCCCCACCATCTGGCAGGGACTGCTCGCCGAGCTCGGCACCAGGCCACGGGACGTATCGAGCCTCGCCCATGTCTACATCGGCGGGTCGGCCTGCCCACCGTCCCTGATGAAGGCGTTCGAGGAGCGGCACGGCATCCGGGTGGTGCACGCGTGGGGCATGACGGAGCTGTCGCCGCTCGGGTCCATGGCCCATCCGCCCGCCGGTCTCACGGCGGAGGAGGAGTGGCCGTACCGGGTGACGCAGGGCCGGTTCCCGGCCTCCGTGGAGTACCGGCTGATCGCGCCCGACGGCGCGGTCGTGCCCACGGACGGGGTCGCGGTCGGCGAACTGGAGGTGCGCGGACCGTGGGTCGCGGACGCGTACTACGGAGGGGCGTCGGGCGAGCCCATGCGGCCGGAGGACAAGTTCACCGAGGACGGCTGGCTCAAGACCGGCGACGTCGGCACGGTCTCCCCGGACGGCTATCTGACCCTGACCGACCGGGCGAAGGACGTCATCAAGTCGGGCGGCGAATGGATCTCGTCGGTCGAGCTGGAGAACCATCTGATGGGCCATCCGGAGGTCGCCGAGGCGGCGGTGGTGGCGGTGCCCGACGACAAGTGGGACGAGCGCCCGCTCGCCACGGTGGTGCTGAAGGAGGGTGCCACCGTGGACTACGCGGGGCTGCGGGAGTTCCTCGCCGAGCGGGTCGCGCGCTGGCAGCTGCCGGAGCGCTGGGCCCTGATCCCGGAGGTGCCCAAGACGAGCGTGGGGAAGTTCGACAAGAAGGTCATCCGGAAGCGGTACGCGGACGGAGAGCTGGAGGTGACCACGCTCGACTGAGGCCGCCCCGGCTGAGGCTGTCCCGGCTGAGGCCGTTCCCCTCAGCCGGTGCCGAGCCTTCAGAGGGCGCCAAGTCTTCAGTTGGTGCCGATCTTCGCCAGCAGGTCGACGATCCGGGCCTGCACCTCGTTGCTCGTCGAGCGCTCCGCGAGGAACAGCACCGTCTCGCCCGAAGTGAGCCGCGACAGGTTCGCCGGGTCGATGTCCGCGGAGGTGTAGACGACCAGCGGGGTGCGGTTGAGCAGCCCGTTGCCGCGCAGCCAGTCGACGATCCCGGCCCGGCGGCGGCGTACCTGCATCAGGTCCATCACCACCAGATTCGGCCGCATACGCCCCGCGAGCGCCACCGCGTCCGCGTCCGTCGCGGCCCGGGCGACCTGCATGCCGCGCCGTTCCAGGGCCGCCGTCAGCGCCGCCGCGATCGGCTCGTGCTCCTCGATCAGCAGGACGCGCGGCGGATGCTGTTCGCTGTCGCGCGGGGCGAGCGCCTTGAACAGGACGGCCGGGTCGGCCCCGTACGCCGCCTCCCGCGTCGCCTGCCCGAGCCCCGCCGTCACCAGCACCGGCACCTCGGCGGCGACCGCTGCGGTACGCAGCGACTGCAGGGCCGTCCGGGTGATCGGCCCGGTCAGCGGGTCGACGAACAGCGCCGCCGGGTACGCGGCGATCTGCGCGTCCACCTCCTCGCGGGAGTTCACGATCACCGGGCGGTAGCCGCGGTCGCTCAGCGCCTGCTGCGTGGACATGTCCGGCGCGGGCCACACCAGGAGGCGGCGCGGGTTGTCCAGCGGCTCCGGGGGCAGTTCGTCGTCGGGCGGCGGGGTGCGGTCGTCGACGATCTCGATGGCGCCATTGGGCCCGTCCAGCGGCTCCGGCCCCTCGGCTCCCTCGTCCGGCGCGCCGATCGCGAAGGCGCGCCCCGAACTCTGCGGCGAGGCCGGGCGGGGCGGCTGCGGCCCCGGGCCGGGCTGGCTGCGCGGCTGTGCTCCGGGCGGGGGCCCGGCCTGGCCAGGGGCCTGCCCCGGGGCCTGGGGGTGGGCGCGGCTGGCCGCGGGTTCCAGTTCTGCCGAGGTGTTCTGCTCCGCCATGTCGGGCCGGGCGGCCAGCTTGCGCCGCCTGCCGGATCCCGCGGTGGCCGTACCACCGGAGGGCGTCTGGGGCTGCTGTGGCTGTGGAGTGCGCTGGTGTTCGCTGACCTGCTGCGCGAACGGCACCCCTTGGCCCAGCGTGCGCACGCTGAACGCGCGCCCCTGAGTGGTGTCCGCGCCCTGCGGAGCGCCCTGCGGGGGGCTTTGGGGCGCGCCCTGGGGAGCCGGGGGTGCCTGGGGGTCGCCCTGGGGCGGGTTCTGGCGTGCGTTCTGGGGCGGGCTCTGGGGCGGCGCGTTGCGCGGCACCTCGGGAGGCAGCTGCTGCGCAGGGGGCTGCGCCCCGGGCACGGACTCCGGCTGATCCTCGGAGAGAGGCCGCCGGGCGCGGCGCCGCCCGGTGGGCTGGTCCGCCTGCTGGTCGCCGAGGGAGTCCTGCGACGCCTCGCCCCAGGCGGGCTGCTGCTGTTCCGGGGTGCGGGCGGCGGGGAGCGCGGGCATGGCGGACTCGCCCGGACCGGCGCCCGGCCCACCCGGTCCAGCACCTCGTGCGGCGCCCGGTCCGGCGCCCGGCCCGGCCGTTCCGGGGCGCGGGGGCTGTGGCCCGCCCTGACCCTGCGGCAGCCGACCCTGCTGGGCCGGTGCCTGCGGGGCCTGGCCGGGACCGGACGGCCAGCCTCCGTTGCGCGCGGTGCCGCCCGGGGGCACGGGCTCGCCCCGTACGGCCAGGCCACCGCCCTGCGGCTGGGCCTGCGCCTGCGGAGCGGCGCCGATGCGCGGGTCCCGGCCACCGTGCTGCGCGGGGACCAGCCCGTTGGGCCCGGCGGGGCCCAGCTCGGGCGGCAGCGCGCCGGGCTGGGCCCGGTCGGCCGCCGCGGGCGGCAGCGCGAACGGAGACCGCGCCACTTCCCCCGCGGGCTGCGGCTGAGCCTGGGGCTGCTCGGGCGCCGACCGGTTCGGCGTCTCGGAAAGGGGCCGTCGGGCGCGGCGGCGTCCGGCGAGCTGGGCCGCCTGATCGCCCTCGGCGGAGTCCTGGGACGCGTCGCCCCAGGCGGGCTGCTGCTGTTCGGGGGTGCGGACGGCGGGGAGCGCGGGCACGGCGGACTCGCTCGTACCGGCTCCGCCCGGGCCATTCGCGCCGGGACGGTTCGCGTCGGCCGCCGCCGGAGGCAGCGCAAAGGGGGAGCGGCCGCCTCCGCCCTGGCCGCCCTGCTGCGCCGGGTACGGACCGTCGGCCTCCTGGGCCGGGGAGCCGCGCCGCCGACCGCCCGCGGCCGGGGGCTGAGCGGCCATGCCCTGCGGCGGTACGACGCCCATCGCGGCGGGGCCGACCGGCTGCGGACCGCCTCCGCCGCCCTGGCCGTCCGTACCGCCGTCCGCCGCCGTGGCCTCGTCGGGGCGCGGGCGCGCCCGGCGCCGCCCGGTCGGCCGCGGCTGGTCCTGCTCGCCCTGGTGGTGCTCGCCGGTCTGGTTCTGCTGCCGCGGATCGGAACCGGTGGAACCGGTCTCCGCGGGGAGTGCGGTGGATACGGAACCGTTCTGCGCGCTGCTCGTGTCCGTTCCCGCAGCGTCCCCCGGAGCGCCCTGCGGATCGCCGGAGCCGGGGGCGCCGTTCGGATCGCCGTCCGCGCCGCCGCCGGAGGTGTCCGCGGCCGCGCCGGTTCCGCCGCCGGAGGTGCCCTGCCCCTGCGTGCCGTGCGTACCGTCCGCGCCCCCGGACACCGCCTGGGCGTCGGCCTTCGCGCGCTCCTGGTCCGCGGCCGCCGCCGAGATCGGCACCTCCAGGACGTAGGCGTGCCCGCCCATGCCCGGCATCTCATGCGTCTGCAGCACGCCGCCGTGCCGGCGCACGATCCCGCGCACGATCGGCTCGTGCACCGGGTCGCCGCCCGCGTACGGCCCGCGGACCTCGATCCGTACGACGTTGCCGCGCTGCGCCGCCGCGACCACGATCGTCGAGTCCCCGGACGCGCCGCCCCCGCCGGAGGCCGCCTTGCCGGTCGAGTCGACCCCGGCGACGTCCGCGATCAGATGGGCGAGCGCCTGGGCCACCCGCTGCGGGTCCACTTCGGCCTCGATCGGCGGGGCGTGCACGGCGAACTGCGCGCGCCCCGGGCCGATCAGCTCGACCGCGCCCTCCACACCGGCGGCCACGACCTCGTCCATCGAGACCGCGCACCGGGTCAGTTCCTCGCCGTCCGCGTCGAGCCGCTGATAGCTCAGGACGTTGTCGACGAGCGTGGTCATCCGGGTGTACCCGGCGGCCAGGTGGTGCAGGATCTGGTTGGCCTCGGGCCACAGCTGCCCGGCCGGATCGTCGGCCAGGACGCCGAGTTCGCTGCGCAGCTCCTGGAGCGGACCGCGCAGCGACTGGTCGAGCACCGCGAGCAGCTGGCCGTTGCGGGCGGCGAGGGCGTCCAGCCGCTCCGCGGACGTCTGCCGCTCCCGGTCGAGCTGCCCCTGCAGCTCCTCCAACGCCTTCGCGTGCTCGTCGCGAAGCTCCTCCAGCTCCTTGGCGTGCTGCGCCGTGAGGCTTTCCACCTCCTCGGCGTGGGCCGTGGCGAGGGCATCCTCGGCGCGCCTGTCGGTGAAGGTCATGACGGCGCCGACGAGTTGCTCGCCGTCCCGTACGGGCGCGGTCGTCAGGTCGACCGGTACCGCGCTCCCGTCCTTGGCCCACAGCACCTGGCCGCGCACCCGGTGCTTGCGGCCGGAGCGCAGGGTGTCCGCGAGCGGGGACTCCTCGTACGGGAAGGGGGAACCATCCGGGCGCGAGTGGTGTACCAGAGAGTGAAGTTCCTGACCGCCCAGGTCACTGGCCCGGAAGCCGAGGATCTGCGCCGCGGACGGGTTGACGAGGACCACCTTGCCCTCGGTGTCCACGCCGACCACGCCCTCCGCCGCCGCGCGCAGAATCATCTCGGTCTGGCGCTGCTGGCGGGCGAGTTCGGCCTCGGTGTCGAGCGTCCCGGTCAGGTCCCGCACGATGAGCATCAGCAGCTCGTCGCCGGTATAGCTGTACTGGTCGGCGTACGGAGTCCGCCCGTCCTCCACGTTCGCGCTGGTCACCTCTACGGGGATCTGGGCCCCGTCGGTGCGCCGCGCGATCATCCGGGTCGGCTTGGTGCTGATCGTCTGTTCCACTTCCCCGGGCCTGCGCATCGACCCGGGGATCCGGTTGGGATCGAAGGAGGGAAGGAGATCGAGCAGACCACGGCCCACGAGGGCGGTGCCCGGAGCCTCGAACGACTCCAGCGCGATGTGGTTGGCGTTGACGATCGTGCCGTTGCAGTTGACCAGCACCAGCGCGTCGGGAAGAGCGTCGAGTATCGCTGCGAGGCGAGCAGCGCCTCGGGATGGCCTGCTGCTCACGACGACGCTTCCTCCCTGACTTACCGCACCTTGCTGACACCCGCGGTCATTGTGCCGCCTGTCCGTGGAGTGTCTCAGGGGAGTCTACGGGCACCAAGGGCGGGCGCGGCGGTAGATGAGAGGGAGGTCGCAGGACGACGTGCGCGTCTCGGCGCACGCCCGGACAAACCTCGCGGCCCCCTCCGCCGCACACTCCCGGCCCAATCCCCAGGTCAGCTCCCAGGCAGACGCAAAACGATCGAGAAACGGTTCCACCGGGCGATTTCACATCCGTTCGTTCGCGTGAAGCGAGCATGGACGGGATGGCCCGCCCAGCGCCCTCTCACCGTCGCTACGGCCTCCCCGCCGTACTGCCCCGTGCACATCGCCCCGGGCGGTACCGGCGCGAACGGATCCCGTCCCCACTCGGTCTGCTCGTCCAGCTGACGGCACGCTGCCCGGGCCCGGGGATGCGTACCGCCGGTGGGGTGGCACGCCAGTACGTACCGCACGGCGTCGAGGTGCCGACCCGTCTCGCTCATCCTGATGACGAGACGGTCGGAACTCTCCCCCTCGTACGACACCGGCAGCGGCAGCGGCGTGGCCCCCGCGGGGCTCAGCGCAGACACGGTGACGGCGAGGGCGGCGGCGGTGGTGACGGCGAGGCGATGCAGCAGGGGCATGTCAGTACTCCTGGTGTGATCGGACCGGGGCACGCTGCCCCTGCCCCTGCTAACGCGCCTCCTCCGCGCGCGTTGCGCCGCCATCCGGGCACTGCGCCCCCAAAGAGCTTTGCGGTCCTGCCCGCCTGCCGAGTACCGTAGGCGGCGATTGGTGACATCCCGCTGGGCTGTGACATCATCTGCACACACCACATCGCGCTCGCGCGACACGGTGTGCTGGAGGCTTCGCCTAGTCTGGTCTATGGCGCCGCACTGCTAATGCGGTTTGGGCCCTAAAGCCCATCGAGGGTTCAAATCCCTCAGCCTCCGCTTCTCGAGAGCCCCGGTCGTTCGCGACCGGGGCTCTCGTGCGTACGCCCTCCGAGTGATGGGCCCCCTCCGCAGCGTCACCCGACCGAGGCTCCCGTGGACCGTCCTGGCTGGGCCTTCCCCCTGCTGTCGTGGCGGGCCTCGCCGACCTCAAAACAGGTATTTGCCCAGCTCAGAGTGGGTGGGGGAAACGGATTTCGCGTGACGGCGCAGGTCATGTAGTGTTGTTCCCGCAACGCCGACCGGCAAGAAAAACCGCCGGGAAGCCAAGCGCTCGTAGCTTAACGGATAGAGCACTTGACTACGGATCAAGAGGTTGCAGGTTCGAATCCTGCCGAGCGCGCAGCAGCTCAGAGGCCCCTTCCGAACATCGGAAGGGGCCTCTGGCGTATGCGTTGACATCCAAACTGACATCAGCCGCCGGGCGGGCGGGATCAGGCGGGAGCGGGGACGCCGTTCGGGCCGTCACCGTCACCGTCATCGCTGCCGCTGATGTCACGCAGGGCATCGCCGACGCGGTCGAAGGCGGAACGCTGAGAGTCCAGCCGGACGAAGGTGTAGATGTCCATCGTCACGCGGATCGAACTGTGCCCGAGCACTTCCATGATCATTCGTGCGTCGGCCCCCTGCTCGTGGAGCAGGGACGCGCAGGTGTGCCGGAGGTCATGGAAGCGGACGCGCCGGACGCCCGCCTTGTCGCACAGGAGGGTGAAGGAACGATTGAGGTTGCGCGGCTCGATCGGTGTCCCGTTCTTCGTGGTGAAGACGAGATCGCTGCCGTTGTCCTTCCACTTGTCCCCGGCCGCAAGCCGGTCCCCATGCTGCTGGGCACGGCGAGCCCGGAGCGCCGTCACACACTCGGCGGGCAGTGCGACCCGGCGGGCCGACCGCTGGGTCTTCGGGGCGGCTATCAGCAGTTCCCCGCCAACACGCTGGAGCGTCTGCCGAATGGTGACCGTGCCGTCCGTCAGGTCCACGTCCTTCCACCGGAGGCCGAGGACTTCCCCACGCCGCAGGCCGATCCGTACGGCCAGCTCGTACGCCGCCCAGAGCCGGTTGCCACGGGCCGCTGCCAGGAACTGACGGCCTTCCTTCACGGTCAGCGGCTCTATCTCTCGCTTGGTGCCCATGCTCAGCTCCACGTTCTTGGCCACGTTGCGCGGTAGCTCGTCCTCGCGCACGGCGTGTTGCAGCGCGGCCCGCAGCAGCACCAAGAGGAACCGCACGGTCCGGTCGGACGGGTACGACTTGCAGCACTGGCCCAGCGCGCAGCAGCGCCGTTTCCGCTCAGGGCGCGCCTTGTCCTTCCCCTGAGCACAGCACTGGCAGGTACGGGCCGTCGTGGCGAGGAAGGTCCGGATGTCTCGCGCGGTGAGCCGCGCCAGCTTCTTCTTCCCCAGGCCCGGAACGAGGTAGTTCCGCACGAGGGAGTCATAGGCCGCGTACGTGGTCGGCCGCACCTTGATACGCGCGACGTTGGCCAGCCAGTACGTGAGGTACTCACCCAGGCTCAGCTTGCTCGTGACGATCGGAATCCCGCTCTGCGAATCCGCCTTGAGCCGGGTCAGCTTGTCGTGCACGTCGTCCCAGCTCTTGCCGTAGACGAAGCGCCGTTTGTACGTGCCGTCGGGCGTGAGGACGTACGCGGCTCCGTGCCAACGACCGTCCTTGCGCTGGACGATCGTGCCCTCTCCGTTGACGTTCCTCTTGCCCATCAGGCGGCCTCTCGTTCGGTCTGGCGGGTGATGTACTCGTGCAGGGCGGTTTCGGTGATGCGTCGGCAGCGGCCGATGGTCAGGGAGGCCAGTTCGCGTGAACGGATGAGGTTGTAGACCGTCCAGCGGCTCACCTGGAGCCGGGCGCCGACCTGGTCCACGTTGAGCAGGCCCGGAGTCACAGCCACGGGTCTCCTTCTGTCTTGCGGCGTTCGGCTTCAACGCGTGCTTGGGTGAGGTCGTGGCGTACCTGGGCGGCGAGGAGTTCTTCGCCGGGGCTGTAACCAGAGGCCAGGTATTGCCAGTGGGAGACCACGAGGGTGGTCTCGTCGTCCAGCTCGGGCCGGTCGTCGTCGGCGGCGCGGGCTTGCTCGGTACGCCAGGTACGGCGGACGTCTCGCAGCGCGCCGAGGGTGGTGGAGTAGCGCCGGGATTTGCTGGAGAAGTGGCCCCGGAAGCCGAGCATGTGGGCCCACTTCCAGAGCTTGAGGTCCGCGAATTCCGGCAGGTGGCCGAGGTCCCAGGCGGTGCGGATCATCTGGCGGACGTGGCTGTGCACGCGCAGGTCCGCGATGGGCTCGGACTGGCCGGTGCCGTCGCACTGGCCGCACAGATCCCGGAAGCCGTCCGGACCGCGCTGGTACCCGCGTCCGGCGCAGTGGGCACAGCGCAGGGAGCGATCCACCGTGCCGGAGTCCTCAGCGCTCTTGGTGGCGTACTTGGCGACGTAGGCCGCGACCTTCTGATCGGTCAGTTCGCCGTCCCCCAGGGCCGCGATTTCGCGGATGTCGATCTGATCGCCCCAGGTGAGTTCGCGTTCGCCGATGGCGTCGGAGTCCACGGTGAGCACGGCCCGTTCACGCGCTTCCTCGACCGCATGGGTGAGAGCGTCGGCGGTCGCCCAGGTGGGCGGAGGCTCGTTGCTGCCTTCGGGACCGTCGAGGCGAACTACGGCGTGGAAGTGGACCAGGCCGCGCCGCTGGTACTCGGCGACCTTGGCGAAGGAGACTCGCAGCGCGGCCTTGAGTGCCTTCTGCGTCATGCCGAGATGGGCGGCCAGCTCCCGGCGGAGGTAGGTGGTGAAACGGGCCCACAAGGCTCCGGCGTGGGCGTTCCACAGCACGGCTCCGGCGTAGTCGTAGGTGGCTGGGGACAGCGGCGTGCCCAATACCGGATCGTCGGCGGGGTGGCGTTGGCCGCAGCGGCAGGCGAGGGTTTCGCCCGCGTCGTTGGTGCGGTGGTTGTGGACCGGCCCGAAGGACGGCGCGGTGAGGGTGACGAACAGGCGCGGGTGCGTACGGACCGCCTCCGGCACGCTCTTGCCGCCGGAGAGCCCGGCCCGGATCAGGTGGTAGGTGTCGGCGGCGTAGAGGCGGGAGCAGGAGGGGCAGCGGGAGGAGCGGCGGTTGCCGCATGGGGTGAGCAGGCGCCCGGTGGGTTCGTCAGCGGTGCGGTACGCCCGGACAACGGCGTTCGTCGCCGTGTCCCGGGTCTCGGTGGAGCCGATGAGCTGGACGGGGCGGGTGCAGCCGCGGATTTGGTGGATCTGGTCGTGGACGCGGTCGAAGTTGGGGTGGTGGGCGAGGTGGATGAGGTCCCGCAGGGCCAGGCTCGCCACGTGGCGCAGGTCCAAGGGGGCTTTCACGGGTGACGCGTCCTTTCGGGGAAGAGGGGCCCCGAGCAGCACCCGGCCAGGGGAGGGGTGCTGCTCGGGGCATGACGGACCAAGCCCGGGAGGGCAGGGAAGGGGGATTGCCGGAACGACCGGCCCAGGGATCAGGCGGAGAGCTGGGCGTGTGCTGCGGTGGCCAGCGGCATCGCGACGCCGAGGCGGGCCCGGAGCTGAACCGGGGTGATGGGCTCGCCGTGTTCGGCCTGGTAGGTATCGGCGATGGTGCGGGCCGCGTTCAGCAGCGGCGCGGGCACGGTGACCGCCGGGGAGATCTCCGGCTTGGTCGTGACCGGCGGTGCCACCGGTTCGGGGGCCGGGACAGGCGCGCTCTCGACCGCCAGCGCTGGGTCTGCCTCTGGCTCTGGGGCCGTCTGAGTGGCGGTGTGAGCCACGGCGTGGAAGTGGCGCAGGAGTTGCGGGCCGACTGCTCCCCAGCCCAGCAGGAGGAGTGGCGCGACCGCGTCCACGGCGGCTCGGCCGTAGTGCCCGACGACGATGGGTTCGGCGATGTTGAGGGCCAGCGTCAGCAGCCCGGACAGGTGCATCAGCCGCGTCGCGGCCCTGATCTGCTCGGCAGCGACGCCGCGCAGGGACAGGTAGCGCAAGGCCACCAGGAGGCCGACCACGGACAGGTCCACCATCGGGGCGATCAGCGGCGCGATCGGGCCGGGGACGCCGAGACGTAGGGCCAGGGCCCAGACGTTGCCGAAGGAGAAGACGAACGCTAGGGCCGCGATGATGCCCATGACCACGGTCACGGTGCGCTGAGTGATCCGGTCCTCAGACAAAACCTTTCACCTCCTTCCGAGGGGTGCGAGGGTCAAGCCGGGGGAGGAGTCAGGCCGCTTCCCACTTGGGGATCGGGGTCTCGGTCCACAGGACGGAGGCGGACAGTTCTTCGAGGAGTTCGGCCGGGTCGCGGGTCAGGTGCACGGTGTCAGCCGCGATGCGGTCCGCGTCCGCGTCAGCCACGTACGGGGTGCGGATACGGGTGAAGCCGGGGCTGCCCTGACGGGCCATGGTCGCCACGCCGACGTAGGCCGGGTCCTGAAGGGCGGTCGGGTTGGCGTCCGGCCAGTTCCGGATGTCCTCCCCCAGGGCTGCCACCGCTGCCTCAGCGGTCTTCTGCGCGAAGGACAGACCCACCGGGCACACGTCCCGGATGAAGGTGGGGATAGCATCCCCGGTCGCCTTCTGCGTCGAGAGGAGTACCAGGAATCCAACGCTCCGGCCCATCTTGTCCAGGTCCTCGACAAGCCGGGCGTTCTCAGCGGCGAGCGCGGCGAGCTTCTTGCTCTGCGGGTCCGACCCCTTGTGGTCGCGGAAGTACGTGTGCGCCTCATCCACGATCAAGACCATCAGCGGCCAGGAGGCGGAAGGCCCGACGTGCCACATGTTCTTCACACCCAACAGGGCACGGATGGACGCCGATCGGCCCCGCCGCAGCTTCACCAGCCGCTTGAACAGCGCGTTCGCCTCGGCCAGGTCATCCCCGACGAACGCGAACGCCCGCTGCACCAGGTCGGCGTAGTCCCCCTCATGCGCGGAGGTCACCTTGCCGTCCGCGATGGCGTACTGAACCGCCGCCGATGGCGCGGTGTCGCAGATGAACTTGTTGATCAGCGACGTCTTGCCGTACCCCGGGAGACCCGCCACCGTCACGCCCGGCACATCCGACAGGCTCACGTTCACCGGCTGTGCGTACTCGTCCACGCCCAGGTTCCACACCGCCAGCTTCTCCGGGGCGGAGCCGGTGGGCGTGTGCTCGGTAGGCACCACCAGCGGGTCAACGCGCACCCCACGGATGATCAGTTCCCCCGGCTTGTCCGGCTGCACCGAGACCCGCGTACACCTCCAGGCGTCGGCCAGGTACGGGGCCGCCTTCTGGAACTCGGCCAGGCCCACCTTGGGCAGGCATCCCGCACGGACCAGCACGCCGTACCGGTCGGGCGTGACCTTGATCTTCGGGATGAGGACCTTGGGCTTGGGCACCTTCCCATCCGGCGCCACGATCACGGCCGGAGGGGCCTTGTCGGTCACCGACAGCCCGACCATCGGAGCCAGCCGACGCCAGCGATGACGCACCCGCGCCGCCTGCCAGATGCTGACCCGCGTCATCTTGTCGGCACGCACATAGCGCACCAGCCACCACACGGCCCATACGAGGGTCAGGGCCAGGGCCACCCCGGCCAGAGCCGGGGCGGACCCAATCATTTCTCCCACAGTCACAGCGCGTCCTTATAGAGGAATCGGTACAGGGAAATCCGGAGTTCCAGCAGGTCACGGCCGGAGGTGAACGTCGGGTAGCCATGCGCCTCGATCACCTCGGCCACGTCCAGCGCCAGGCCGTTGGTGAACCGCGAATCGGCATTCCCGCTCTCCGGCGCGACCGGGTAGGCCCGTTCGGGAGCGGGCTTCACTTGGCCACCGCCGCAAGCTCCACCTTCGCCGCCCGGTAGGCCACGCCATCGGAGAGCTGGCCGTTGAAGATGCGCGCCCACGGAGTGGCGAACAGCTCCGTCACCCGCACCGGGGTGCCCGGCTGGAGACCGTCCGGCAAACCGCTCTCCGGGACCGTGATCTTCATCTGCTCGGCACGGCCCTCTTCCATGAGGAAGACGGTCAGCGTGTGCAGGAACTCGCCGGTGTCGCGGTCGGTGGCGACAGCCCCCGACTCCGGGTCCTTGATCTTCGGCACCGGCGCTGTGCCAGCGATGAACATCGTCGAGGGCAGCAGCCCCACGCGGATACGGGTCATAGCCATGCCTTTGCTCCCTTGGTTGCCAGCCGCTTGTGCGGCCGGGTCACCAACTATGAGTTAGCCAGGCTAGCTAGGTCAAGTGGGCTAGCTATCTGGGTTCGAGGAGTCTGCGGGATAGGTGGGCTAACTAGGGCTAACTCGGGCTACCCTGGGCTCATGACGCCGCCGAGCCACGATCCGCGCCCGCCGTACCAGCAGGCAGCCGAGGCCATCCGGAGCGACATCAAAGCGGGCAAACTCAAGCCGGGGGAGCAGCTGCCCTCGCACCGCGAGCTGCAAGAGCGGTTCGGCATCGCCAACATGACCGCCCGCAGTGCGCTGCGCGTGCTCCGCGAAGAGGGCCTGATCTACACCGTGCAGGGCCGCGGCAGCTACGTCGCCGACGTCATCGGCCCCGAAGGCGAACTGATCGAGCCCAAGCGCATCGAGAGGCCCCGAGTGGTCTCCGAGGCGGAGGCGGGCCCGGCCAGCGCAGAGACCGCCGGGCCCCTCACCGAGGCACTTCTAGAGGTCCGGGAACAGCTCCGCACCTTGAACGCGGAGGTCCAGACCCTCAAGCGGGAAGTCGCCGAACTCAAGTCGCGGTAGGCCCAGTAGACGGCCCTTCCTTGATGTGAGCCACCTCGGCGCGTACGTCTTCCAGCTCTCCGCGCAGACGCTCAGTCATCGCCGCGATCTCCGCCAGCAGTGCCCGCTCCTGCTCGGTCAGCACCAGTTCCCCCTTGTTTGCTGCGCGTTGGCTGCGCGCACCCCGCATTACGATCCTTCCGGCGCCGAGCTGTTCAGAGTTTCCTTACTGGATCAAGGCGGCCCGCTTGCGCGGGCCGCGCGCGCTGGCGGCCCGTGGCCGCCGCCCGCTCCTGTCTGCCGCCCCGCTCAGCGGCGCCCCGGGCCACTCAGCGCGCCACCCCACATCAGCGACCCACCAGACACAGCCAGCACCGGGAACAGCCACCTCCATACGCCCCGCAGATCGCAACGGACGCGCAGAGACAGCGGCACGGCCAGGACCACGCGCCCAACCGGCCTGCCTCCGAAGGGCGGCTACGCAGAGCGGCTTACATGGCCAGCCGTCTGCCGGGTGCAGCCCTCGCTGTTGTGCGCGTAGGAACGGCCAGCAGCGAGGGAGGGGAGCCCGGGCATGAGGCAGGTCGGTCGTCGTCCCCGGCTCGATGTGGCCGGCCGCCGTACTGCCGCCGTCACGGATGCGGCCGCGTGAGCAGACGTGCCGCGCCGGACGTGGCGGGCGGGGAGCAGCTGCTGCCGCGCGGTGGTTCAGCCCGTCGTGGTCGCTCCGCGTCGGTGCCCGTATCGCTGTGGCTGGGCAGCGTGTCGTAGACGTATCGCGCATCGCCAGCGTCGAACCCACCTCGCCGTGCGTGCCTCGCACTTGTCACCGTCCCTTTCTTCACCTGGATTCTTCCGGGGCAAGGCGGTGCCGAAGCGGGCACGACGACGTCCCCGGTACCATCGGCACCGGGGTCCTGATCAGGGACTTCCGACCGGACCACCCCGCGCCTGCCAGGGTTTGAGGGGTGGTCCGGTTTGCTTGTGAGGTTGTTGTGCGCGGCCCGGCTCCCTTCCCGCGGAACGGGTTGGAGCGAGCAGGGGAGCCGGACCGCTGACGGCGGACGGTGCAGTGTCCGCCGCCCCCGGGGCGTGGTGGGTGACATCCGCGCAGTGGCGAACGGGGCGATGTCCGCCGCACAGTCACCACGCCCACAGGAATTGAGGGCGGAAGCTGCGGGTCCTTCCCATGGGCAGCAGCTCCCGCCCGGTCTTCAGATCACCGATCGCGCTCCTGGCCGAGTCCGGCGTTGCCGAGCAGGAACTGCAACGTGTAGCCCAGGCTGCGCACGTGCCAGTCAGCGGACTGCAAGCCGGAGCCGAGGCCCTGAGTCAGCTCGTGCGGGATGGTCTTCAATCTGCTCTGCTTCTCGTACCAGGCCACGGTGCCCCGGTTCAGACGGGCGATCTGCTTCTCTGCCAGCGGCATCAGTGTCTGGACGTGCTCCACCAGTGCCTTGTGCAGATCACTCAGTTCCTCGTACGGAGGCAGTGCCGTCCGCTTCACCAGGGCGCGGACGATCGTCGCGTTGATCGCGTCGACGTCCACGTCTGCTCGAAGAGTCTTGTCGGTGCCCATGAGAGGCATCCTCTGGCCGTTCACCAGGACGTAGGAACCACCGCCAATTCCCACTTGAGGACGTCCCGGTCGGGTAAAACGTCCCTAGTGCCGTCCCCGGATACAGAGAGAGACTCGGATGCCGAACGAGAGGCTACGCGCCGCCATGGCGGCTGGCTGCTGGACGTACGCCACCCTCGCGGAGAAGGTCGAAGTGGACCCCAAGTCCGTTGAGCGATGGGTGAACCTCGGACGTACGCCGCGTCGAGCCACGGCCATGAAAGCGGCTGAAACCCTGGGAGAAGACGTGCACGCAATATGGCCATCGCTCCGGCAGTCGCGCCCCGCCCGCGCGGTGAGCCCCGAACTCGTCGCGCTCTACGACCAGCGGGCTGACCTCCCTGTGTCCGCGTTCGTGGACATGCTGGCCCAGGCCCGCGAGCGCATCGACGTCCTGGTGTACGCCGCCGTCTTCCTGCATGAGGCGTATCCCCGGCTCAACGACCTCTTGCAGGAGCGAGCCGCCGAAGGCTGCGCGGTCCGTATCGCCATCGGCGACCCCGACAGCGAGAACGTCCGACTGCGCGGCGAGGAAGAGAAGTTCGGGCACGGGATCGAATCCCGCTGCCGCCTCGCCCTCATGCACTACCGCTCCCTCATCGGGACACCGGGCATCGAGGTGCGCACCCACGCCACGACGCTCTACAACTCGATCTACCGCGCCGACGACCAAGCGATGGTGAACGCCCACGTCTGGGGCGTGAATGCCTTTGCCGCCCCCGTGTGGCATCTGCGGCGAAATGGGGTAGGCGGCATGTTCGACACCTACGCCGCCAGCTTTGACGCGGTGTGGGCGACAGCGACACTCGTAGAGGAAGACTGACCGTGGCACGCACCGAGTACTACGACGACCCGAACGCACCCGAGCCGAACAGCTTGGTGGTGGCCGCGTCCGCCGTCGTCACCGACGAGGAGGGCCGCATTCTCCTTCAGCGCCGCCGGGACAACGACCTCTGGGCACTCCCAGGCGGCGGCATGGAGATGACCGACTCCCTGCCGGGCACGGCCGTCCGTGAGGTCAAGGAAGAGACCGGGCTGGACGTCGAGATCACAGGTCTCGTCGGCACGTATACCGACCCACGCCACGTCATTGCTTACACGGACGGCGAGGTGCGCCGACAGTTCAACGTCTGCTTCACGGCCCAGGCGGTCGGCGGCCAACTCGCCATCTCCGACGAGTCCACAGAACTCCGCTTCATTTCACGAGACAAGCTGGATGAACTGCCTATGCATCACACCCAGCGCCTGCGCCTCCGTCACTTTATGGAGCGGCGGGGTAGCCCATATTTGGGCTGATGCCCCGTACCATCGACCTATGAGTCGGAGTGTCCGCGCCGCGTCGCTCATAAAAGAATCTATCCCCGGACCCCAGCGCCCCCAATTGGCGTAGTTTGTTGACCTCCAACGCGCCCATTGCCGTGGTCGGCTCTAGGGTGCTGTTTCGTAGGTCGCCGGTAGGGTCCTGGTCGATGAAGGTCCATCGTTGGATTTGTGGCAAGTGGAAGGGGTTATTAGTGGTGAGGGCTCCAGAATCACGAAAGAGTGACGCGCGCGCGGCTTTCCGGGAATCGGTTGATGATGTCCTTTCGGCTGTCGATGACTTGCCTGGCATTAATTCCGATCAGCGAAAAATGATGCGCGCGAAAGTATTGCCCTGTGTTTGTCGACCCCGTGCGACCGCGCGCTATTTCTTGCAATTATGGATCACGCGCCTGCTGGTCCTTGTGGCGTTTCTGGTGGCGGGGCTTGGCTTCGTGTCCGTGGTATGGGTTCACCGTTGGTCTGGAGAATCAGACGGAGGGGCTGTCATTGGCGGGCTACTCTCTGGAATGCTGGTAATTCTGGCTAGGATGGGCCTCTTGAGGCGGATTGGCGGGAAGCGCCGCAGATCTCGCACTCTTATGAACTTTTTCCTACTGATGTTTTTCTTTTACCTATTCTTCATTTCTGCCTACCCTCTGCTGGGGGGAGCTTGGGTTGCATTTATGGGTGGGCTCTCGATTATTTCTATTGCGTTCTTCATTGCTACATTCTTTCATGCGGCGCTTCTGGTTATAATTACGGCGCGGAGGTCGCGACTTGGGGGTAGTGTTTATGGTGGGCTTGCCCTGATGATGCTGGAGACGGCTACCTTGATCGCGGGTAGCCGAGCGGATTGGCAATCCAGCAAGACTTCGCGTCACATGATTGCGGAAATCGAGGGCCTAGCAAAGGCGTGTCAACGCGATTTGTCTCTCCGTTATCGCATCGGCCTGTGGCACGCGGATGTTTTCTCGCAGACGGCAGTAGAAGCCTTGAGGGTTGCGCACGTGGTAAGGCAGCACAAGAGGTTGATTGCTTCCGCGTCTTGCGCCCAAGATTTCGACAACGTCGCAACCTCTTTCGCTAACGGCGCAAGCGCCCTTCTAGTTAACGATCGGAGTAAATTGTTGGAGAATGCGCCTGATGCTGTATTTCGAGATCGCGTTAAGGCTATCGCTGAGCGTGTGTTTCCGTTCGTTCTGCTATTGGTCGCTGGGATCTTCATTCCGTTGCTGTTGCCCTTCTCGGGGCGCGATGAGATTGCTGGTTATATTCGGTTCATGCTGATCGTAGCGGCGGTTCTGGCATTGGTGGCTCCGCGGAGTGAAGCATCGGCGAAGATTTGGGACTTGCTAGGTAAAAATATGCCTTCGCGTTAACCCGTCGGCTGCGGAGGCGGATTAGAGGGACTGAGTAAGGAAGCAGCTCAGTTCGGCCAACCAACAGAAGTTAGTGGCATTAACGACCGGGCACGCCGCATGCGAGTTGCTCATTCTGATGGGGGAGGAGCAGGGGCTAGTCGCAAGGGGAGGCACTCCGAACCGAACCTGCGGTGGCCCGACGGCAGCCGTTGACGGCAACCGGAGTGCACATCGCCCCACCGCGAGACTCGTGCGCGCGGCAGGCGGGCCAGGGTCAGGCGTCGACGAGCTGGTCACCGCATCTGCGTGTCGAACTTGTAAACCAAGGTTCGCCGGGCCATGGAGACCTCGGGCTCATGTCCATCCATCGGCACGTCGTCGTCCAAGAGGAGGACTTGTGGGGCGTGGCCGCAACATGTGGATCGCTCGCACATGGAGTACGTGCCGCCCAATCCTTACCTTTTTCCAGCCCAGCCGGAAATCTTTTCCTTCTCTAGGCAGAGGAAGGTTTTCAAGCGTTTCCAAGAGTTCTCGCAAAGAGCTTGCAGGTAGGAATGCTTCAACAAGACGCAAGCTGACAGAAGGGATAGCTGATCCCGTTCGCCGTGAATCCAGGAAGCGTGCCGTCCCTACAACCCATTTCCATTCAATATCATAAAAGCTAGGCCATCCATGGGGGAATTTGACCTTGACGTCGCCTCCCATTCGCGCCTGAAGTCTTTCGATTTGCGATCGACCCTTGTCTACGGCATCTTCTTGTTTTCGGGCGTCGCTCAAGGTTCTGGCGTCAACAGGCCACTTAGCCTCAATGATCAGGCCTTGCATTTGACCTCTGTCGAGCGCCACGATGTCGAGATCGCCCAGCTTCTTATTTCCAGCGTCAAAGATCTTTACCTCTTCAGCAACCTCGACACCTGGAATACCCCTCAAGCGGGCCGCCCACTGACTACACAGGTCACCAAGTGCGACGCCCAGTTTTCCGGAACTGGCGTGGTCTGCCGACGCTGCGCGAAGAACCATACGTTCTGTCAGGGAGTCATGCAGCAAGTGTGGAGTTACGGTCAGTGTGTCATTCCACTGAACGAGTGGCGCAGAAAGTGGAGACCTGCCGTTTTGGCCTTTGTACGTGAACAAATCCAAGAAGCGTTCAATTTTATCGCTACGCGGGTTGTAGCGGGCGATCATCTGTGCGAGGTCGCTTCGCTTGAAAGCCGGATTCGCCATGGTCAGGCTTGGGTACCGGGCGAACACTTCAGCGCCTGTGGCTGCGATCCCCTGCAAGGTCCCAAGCAGGGGGATTGCCTCATCGAGGGTCATGCCTCCGATATTGGTGGATCTCGGCACCTCCCAGTATTGTGCGCGTAGATTGTTCTTGGCGTGCTGCACAAATAGGCCCATCACTTCCCTGGGGACTGTCGCCGAACCTCCAGGTGTCGAAGCGCGCATCGAATTTAGGTAGCAAATCGCAGGACTGAGATCAGGGCCCATCTCGGGAGTCGGCGCCGCGAGAGTATCGACTCCCTCTAAGACGATGTCTAGGACTTCCAGTCGTGGATCACTAAAGGGATCGATCCAAAACCCCCGCTTCGTCTGCGAGATTTTGGCGCGACCAGCCCTTCCTGCATTGAAGGCGATGTCGATCGCCTTCCATTTTTCGGCTAGATCGACAGCCGCTGCGGCATCTTGCTCAGTCGGCTCTCTTCCTTCTTCGGTCTGATTTCCGTAGCGAAAAGACCATTCCACCAAGTGGGCCACTACGGATGCCCACTTGCCTCCGATCTCACCATCGTCGTTTACGGGGGCGCCAGCTCCAATCCGCTCGATTTTATTGGTGAGTCGCCTTCTGGAAACCTCGAACAAAGCAATGGGGAGAGCCGATCGCCCGGATTTCCAAATCGCTAGATCACCTGGAGCTGAATTCGCGATTTCTCGGATCCGCTCGTACGGACTTTCCTGCGTCATCGGTTCCGAACCTCCCCCAAAGGCAGCGTCATCTGCCAACCGTGAAGCTTAGCTGCGCCTACAGGTCGGTGGAGGCTCAATGACCGAGGACGGCTGCGGGTCCCTGATCCATTGCGCCATTGTGGCGGTGTTCATCGCCGCAGAGGCGGCGCGTGCCCGCGCCGTGCGGCGGGCCTCGAAGAGGCAGAGAAGATTGGATCGCTCGGGCTGGGGTGTACGCCAATCTTTGAGCGGTGAGGACTGCATGCAGTCCGGGCCACTGGTAGCCACAGTTGACATCGATGCTGACATCAACGAGGGCACACACAAGCGGTCAGCCGCTCGCCGTGACTCGCTGTCGGGGAGGTCCAGCGGAGCCCTGCCCGCACCCTGCCCGAACCTACGGATCAAGAGGTTGCAGGTTCGAATCCTGCCGAGCGCGCAGCAGCTCAGAGGCCCCTTCCAGAGATGGAAGGGGCCTCTCGTGTTGGCCGTTGACGGCAACCGCCGAGCGCTGGCGATCAGACGGCGACCAGGGCATCGCCCGCGCGGTCATCTCTGTCCGGGCCACGAGCTTGTAGCCCGTGGCCGCCGCCCGCTCCTTTCTGCCGCCCCGCTCAGCCGCGCCCCCGGGCCACTCAGCGCCCCACCAGACGCAGTAAGCACCGGGAACAGCCGTCGCGGTGCGCCCCGACGTTCGCAGCGGACGGGCACTGACAGCGGCGCGACCAGGACCATGTGCCCAACCTGCCGTTGAACGGCGGCTACGCGGAGCGGTGTACATGGCCGACCGTCCGCCGGCTGCGGCCATCGCTGTTGTGCGCGGAACGGCCAGCGGCGGGAGAGGGAGCCCGGGACGAGGTATGTCGCCCGTCGGCTCCGGTCTGATGTGGCCTCGGGGAACCTTCTGGTGAAGGACGGTGCGCTCGCGGCTGTCATCGACTTCGGCACCTGCGGAGTCGGAGACCCGGCCTGCGATCTGGCGATCGCCTGGACGATGCTTACCGGCAAGAGCCGGGCCGCGTTCCGCGACCGGCTAGCGGTAGACGAGGCGACCTGGGAGCGTGGACAAGGCTGGGCGCTCTGGAAGGCCCTGGTCGTCTGCGCCGGAGCGGTTCGCGAGGGCGACGGCCTCCCGGCGGACGCGTCGTTCGTTCTGGAGGAGATCCTCGCCGCTCATTAAGGGCTGTCCCGTAAGTGACCTTCCAGGTCTCGCAACCTGACCCGGAAGGCCCATACACGGGAGTTGTGGACACCGCTCCCGTTGACCGGGCTGGGAGAGGACGCTGCGCCTCGCGGGATTCCCGCTGGCGGAGTGCCTGGACGGTGGGGCTCGGAGTCACGGGGTCCGGTTTCGCGCCTCATCGTCCACACCAGATGCATCAGGTGATCAGGCCGGCGCTGGTCAGCCAGATGTGTTCACAGGTCGACGATGCCTTTCGCAACTCCTCGCGGGATTCCTGCGAGGCGTGGTAGAAGGTCCGCTCGATCATCCAGCACAGGGCGCGTGCCATCGCCGACGCTTGCTCTGGTCCGGGGCCGGCCTCAACGCCGGCTCGTTCCAGGACGGCGGTGATGGCCGTGATGAACAAGTCAGCCGTATGGCTCCACAGCTCGCCGATCTCCGGCACGGTCAACGACAGGTCGATCGCCGTGCGCATGACCAGGCCGTGCTCGTTCCACAGCTCAACCGTGCGCTGCATGGCTGCTGCGATGGCCCGGCGCGGCTCGTCGGTCTGCGCGGTGGCCCGGGACCGCTCCCACAGGTGCTCTACGGTCCGGGCCACGAGTGCCGTGACCACTTCTTGCTTGGAGCCGAAGTAGAAGTACAGGGCGCCGCGTGTGATGCCGGCGCCCTGGGCGATGTCGCCGACGGTCATGGCGTCGTAGCCCTTCTGTGCCAGCAGAGCTTCGCAGGTGTCCAGAATGGCCCGCTCCCGGACATCGCCCTTGCGTTCGGTGGCGCGCCGGCTCCGCGCGGGGTGGTGGCTGGGCATCAGAGCTGAGCGCCCTCGGCGAAGTCGGTCGTACGGGAGAGGGGCTCCCATGCGCGGATGTCCTCGTCCACGGCCGTGCGCGCGGCGGTGACCAGTCGTAGCGCGTCCGAGCCAAGGACGAGGTGGGCCGGCGGCTGGTCGACCGACGTGATGTGCACGACGGCGTCCCCGGCCTTGGCCGGATTGCCCAACTGGTTCCCGCTGGCCTTCTGCCGCGCTTCCCGGATGGGAGTGAACAGCTCGTCGTAGTCGTCGATGGACTGCGCGGCGCGTGTCATGGACCGTCCGGCCCAGTCGGTGCGGAAGGAGCCGGGCTCGATCGCCGTGACGTGGATCCCGAACTGTGCGACCTCCTTGCCCAGTGCTTCCAGGATGCCTTCCAGGGCGAACTTGCTGCCGCAGTAGGCGGACATGCCGGGCACTGCCATGAGCCCGCCCATGGAGGTGACGGCCATCAGGTGTCCGCGGCGGCGCCGGCGCATGTGGGGCAGGGCTGCCTGCAGGGTGGCCACTGCCCCGAATACGTTGACCTCGAACTGTCGCCGCACCTCGGCCAGCGGGGTTTCCTCGAAAGTGCCCTCCAGGCCGTAGCCGGCGTTGGCGACGACGACATCCAAAGGACCGACGCTCTGCTCCACCTCCGCGACCACATTCGAGACGGCGTCGCCGTCAGTCACATCCAGGATGCGGCCGAGAGCGTGCCCGGGTTTCAGCCCTTCGAAGGCCCGCAGGTCCTCCTCGGAGCGGACCGTTCCAACGACGGTGTGCCCGGCGGCCAGGGCGGCCTGGGCGAAGGCACGGCCGAGGCCCGTGCTGACGCCGGTGATGAGCCACTTCTGCTGCTGCACTGTTTCCTCCAGAAAGGTCTCACGAGGAGCTGGGCTGCCCTCTCACCCGGAAAGTCTACACTGCGTCGAGTTTAATAAACGTGATGTTGATTCTGTCGTCGCCAACGGCACCATGCTCAGCCGAGGTCAATCCGGCCCCGCACCGACCCGCTCGCCTCGGCTGAAACGATCACGGTGTGGGTGGAGTGATCACGGCACCGGTGCCGTCCTCGACAGGGCCCTTAACGGGGCTGAGCCTGTGCTGCTTCGGCAAGTTGGTAGCCGCGGTACGACGTGAGCAAGCCGCAGATCGACCGCGCGGCCGGCCCTGGAGTCTGTCGCTGGAGGATCGCGTCCTGCTGGTCACGGCGTATTGGCGCACAAACTTGCCCATGCGCCAGCTGGCGCCGCTGTTCGGGATCTCCAAGTCGGCCGCAGACCGCATCGTCGACCACATAGGTCCCCTGCTGGCACTCCGGCAGCAGAGCCGGTTCCACAGGGACACGGTCCTCATCGTCGACGGCACCCTCGTGCCCGCCCGCGACCACTCGGTGGCCGAGCAGGTGTAATGGGCAGGGCGGCCCGCTTGGTCGGGCCGCGGGCGGCGGCTGGGGGCAGCCGCCCGCTGCTGCGGGAACTCACTTCTGGATCGGCGGGTGAGGACGAGGCTCCGGTTTCGCCGTCCTGGCGGGCGGTGAGTCCGAGCGCGGCGACAGCGAGCACCATGGCGGCGGCGGACTGGGTAGGGTCTGGGCGCATGGGAGTGAACTTCAACGATCACTACCACCAGCTGCTGCTGAAGCAGGTGCCGGACGGGGCACGGACCGCGCTGGAGGTCGGATGCGGGGCCGGGCGGTTCGCTCGGCTGCTCGCGGGGCGGGGGCTGGACGTCGACGGGGTGGACGCCAGCGCGGACGTCATCGCGGCGGCGCGGGCGGCCGGGGGCGGGCCACGGTACCGGCAGACCGATGTGCGCGATGCGGGCCTTCCGGACGGCCACTACGACTTCATCTCGTGCATCGCCAGCCTCCACCACATGCCGTTCGAGACGGTGCTGACGTTGCGGAGGGTGCTTGCCCCGGACGGGGTTCTGGTGGTCCTGGGGCTCTATCCGGTCAGGACGGTCACCGACTTCGTGTGGGCCCTCCCGGCGCGGGCCCTCCTCAAGACGGACCGCCTGCTGAGCAGGGGGCGCCCCGCGCCGTCCGTTCAGGTCCCGATCGTCTGGCCGCCGCCGCTGTCGTATGACCGGACTCGTGCGGAATCCGCTCGGCTGCTGCCCGGTTCGACGGTGCGGCGTCTGCTGTTCTGGCGGTATCTGCTGGTGTACCGGGCGCAGCCCGTGGAGGGGGCTCGAAGGTGACGTCGGCGGCCCGGGCGATGATCTCGATCTCGTCGCCCAGGGCCCATTCGGCGACGCGCGACACCATGGCCGCCGGTACGGCGTCGCTGATGCCCGCTGCCGCGGGGATGTCGTACGTCGCGTGGGCGTCGTGGGGCATGACCACCCGGAAGCCGAGCGCCAGGGCCCTGCGTGCCGTCGCGCTGACGCACATCTCGGACATCACCCCGCACACGGCCAGGGCACGTACGCCCTGTCCGGCGAGCAGGTCGCCCAGCCCTGTCTCGTGAAAGCCGTCGTCCTCCGTCTTGCGGATCACGGCCTCCCGGTGGCCTTTGCGGACCGGCAGGTGCAGTTCCCAGCCCGGTGTCTTCGGCTCCTCGGGCGCCCCTGTGGGGCCGTCGTTCTGGAGGTGGACGACGAGCGACCCGGCGGCGCGTGCCCCGGCGATCAGGTCGGTGGTCCGGTCGAGGAGCCGGGGCGCCTCGGGAACCGCGTCGGGGCCCGCGACGAAGGCCGACTGGACGTCGACCACGATCAGGGCCTGAACGGGCGGCACGGTGTCGGTCATGCGGTGATCATTCCGGACGGCCCGCGACCAGGGCGGGGACGGGGCGTTAGCGAGGCGTTAGTGGGGTGCCACTGGCGTGTTAACAGGGCACTAGCGCGGATCGGCAGGCTTGTTGATGCGAGAGACGCTCGCATCAGCAAGGGGGTTCCCATGTCGCACATCACGCTCACCAGCCGGGGCAAGGTCATCGTCGCCAGCATGGCGGCGGTGGCGGCCATGGGAGTTACGGCTTGCCAGGGCAGCGAGCCCAAGCCCGAGGGGAAGGCGCCCGTGTCTGCCGCCTCGCAGGACGGCGGCGCGGCGACGGGGTCGAAGGCGGGCCAGGGTGCGGCCGGTGAGGAGATCGGGTCGAAGGCGGGCAGCGCGGGCGGCGGGCGGTGCGAGTCCTCGTCGATGAGTCTGCGGGTGGGGAACGCCGACATCGGGGCGGGCAACATCCGGTACTCGCTGGTGTTCACCAACAAGGGGAAGAGCGCCTGCACGCTGAACGGGTTCCCCGGGGTGTCGCTGCTGGCCAAGGACGGGCAGACGATCGGGAAGGCCGCCGAGCGCGAGGGGGCCGCGGGGAAGCCCATCACGGTGGCCGCGGGGGGCAGCGCGCACGCCGTGCTGCACACGATCAACGACGGCCTTTCGGACAAGCCGTGCTGGAAGAGCGCCTCGCTGGTGAAGGCGTACCCGCCCGGGTCGAAGGACGCCATGACCGCGCGGGTCGCCTCGGGGCTGCGGGTGTGCGGGGACGAGTTCACGGTGACGGCTGTGGAGTCCGGGGCTGGTGTGTAGGCAGAGGCGTGACCCCGGGGAGAGCAATTCCGGGGTGCGTAACTACTTGCCGTAGTGGAAAGTGGTCTGCCATTCTTTCCGACATGGAAAGTAGTTCGGGCAACTCCAATAGGGTGGACGCCAGTTCGGCACGCGCCGCCCTCGATGCCGTCGACGCGTCGCGTGCCCAGGTGGCGGCTCGTATCTCCGCGCCCTGGTGGTATCACTGGGGGCTGGGGGCCGCGCTCGTGCTCGCGTTCGTCTCGATGAGTCTGCGCATGGCGTCCTCGGTCGTGCCGCTGGTCGCCGTCGTCGTCTTCGGGCTCGAGTGGGCGGTCCGCAGGGCGACGGGGGCCTCGTTCGAGCGTTACACGGCCGCACCGGGCACCGGATCGCTCTACGGCGCGTACTGCGCGGCCCTGGTGCTGCTCGCCGCGGCGGGGATGTGGCTCGAATGGGGGATGGATGTGCGCTTCGCGATCGCCGCGGCGGGGCTGGTGATCGGGGTGCTCACCGTCGCGACCGGCTATCGGGTCGATGCCGTGGCACGCGAGGGTCTCCGAGCCGGGCGATGACCGACCCGGCCTTCGACGAAGTGATCCACGCGCCGAACCGGCTCCAGATCTGCGGCATGCTCGCGGCGGTCGACGCCCTGGAGTTCTCGGTGGTCCGCGAGGCGCTGGACGTGAGCGACTCGGTGCTCAGCAAGCACCTCAAGGTGTTGCAGGGTGCGTCGTACGTCGAGGTGAGCAAGGTGCGCGGCGGTTCCTACCCGCGTACGTGGATCTCCCTCACCTCCGAGGGCAGGCGGGCTGTCGCCGGGCATCTCGCCGAGCTGCGGCGCATCGTCGGGATGGCGGAGAGCGGCGAGGAGGGAACGGATTTCCCTCAGCGGGACAGATGACGTAGTGTTGCATTCACCGACGCGGGGTGGAGCAGCTCGGTAGCTCGCTGGGCTCATAACCCAGAGGTCGCAGGTTCAAATCCTGTCCCCGCTACTTGGACGAGGGCCCGGCACCAGATCTGGTGCCGGGCCCTCGTGCGTGCCGGGCGTTTGTGATTCCGGTGGTCGTACCGTGATCCGTATGACTGATCCTGACGTGGTCCCGGTCCGTCGCTTCTGGCAGGGGCTCGGGCTGCCCGGACTCATCGACGTGCATACGCACTTCATGCCGAAGAACGTCCTGGACAAGGTCTGGGCGTACTTCGACGCCGTCGAGCCGCTGGTCGGCATCGAGTGGCCCATCACGTACCGCGAGGGCGAGGACGAACGGCTCGCGCTCATCAGGGAGTTCGGGGTGCGGGCCTTCACCTCGATGGTCTACCCGCACAAGCCCGGCATGGCGGCGTGGCTGAACGAGTGGGCGGCCGGGTTCGCCGCCCGTACGCCCGACTGTCTGCACACGGCGACCTTCTTCCCGGAGCCGGGCGTCGAGGGGTACGTGGGCGCGGCGCTCGACGGCGGGGCGCGGGTGTTCAAGTCCCATGTGCAGGTGGGGGCGTACGACCCGGGCGACGCGCTGCTCGACCCGGTGTGGGGGATGCTCGCCGAGGCCGGTGCGCCCATCGTCATCCACTGCGGTTCGGGCCCGGCGCCCGGCAAGCACACCGGTCCCGAACCGGTGGCCCGGCTGCTGGCCAGGCACCCCCGGCTGCGGCTGGTCATCGCGCACATGGGGCTGCCGGAGTACGCGGACTTCCTGGGGCTCGCGGAGCGGTACGAGGGGGTGCATCTGGATACGACGATGGCCTTCACCGACTTCACCGAGCGGAACTGGCCGTTCCCGCCGGAGGAGCGCGGGCGGCTCGGGGCGCTGGGCGACCGGGTGCTGTTCGGGAGCGACTTCCCCAACATCCCGTACGGGTACGGGCACGCCCTGGAGGCCCTGACCCGGCTGGATCAGGACGACGACTGGCTGCGGGGGGTCTGTTACGGGAACGCGGCCCGGCTGTTCGGGCTGTGAGCCGTGCCCCCCCCCGCAGCGGTGCGTCAGCTGGTGCCGAGGGGGAGGGCCTCCGCCAGGGTGCGCCACTCCTCGCGGGGGAGGGTGGTGAACGGGTCGGGGGTCACCACCTGGACCGCCAGGTGATCCGCGCCCGCCTCCAGGTACGTGTCGACGCGGCGCCGGATCGCTTCCGCGTCGCCCAGGGCGAAGACGGACGTCACGAGGCGCTCGCTGCCGCCGTCCGCGAAGTCCTTGTCCTCGAAGCCCAACCGCTTGAGGTTGTCGGTGTAGTTGGGCAGCTTCAGGTAGATGGACAGATAGTTACGGGCGATGGTGAGGGCCCGGTCGCGGTCCGGTTCGAGGACGACCTTGAGGTCCGGGGCGAGCAGCGCGCCGTCGCCCAGGATCTCCCGCGCCTGGGCCGTGAACTCCGGGGTGACCAGGTACGGATGGGCGCCCGCGGCGCGGTCGCGGGACAGCTCCAGCATCTTCGGGCCGAGGGCGGCCAGGACCCGCCGGGACACGGGGACCGGGATCGGGGCGGAGTCCAGGGCCGTCAGGTAGTCGCGCATGGCCGAGTACGGACGCTTGTACCGCTCACCGGCGAGCGCGCTGTGGCTGACGCCGAGGCCCAGGACGAAGCGGCCCTGGTGGGCCGCGTCGATGGCGGCGTACCGGTCGGCCACGTGGGCGGCCTCGTGGTCCCAGATGCTGAGGATGCCCGTGGCGACGGTGATCTGGTCGGTGGCCGCCAGGAGCGGCGCGGCCATGTCCGGGCCGGGGCTGCCGCCGAGCCAGAGGGTGCCGTAGCCGAGCGCGTCCAGCTCGGCTGCCGCCTCGCTGATCTGCTGTGACGACAGGGAGTCCGAGACCCGCAGGGCCGCGGTCCAGATGCCGATCTTGCCGAGGGCGGGGTGAGTAGCCATAACCTCGCGAACCGGAGGGTGGATCCGGCTATTCCCGGATCCTGGCCCGTTCCCTGGGACCATCCCTTTGGAGCATTCCCTTTGGGCCATTCTCGGCCCATAGGATTCTCAGGTTATTCACAGGTAGCCGAAAGGAAGCTCTCAGACCGTCGCCGGAAGCTGACGTTCATGATGGCGACCTCGCCCCATGGGCGTACCGAGCTGCTTCGACCCGACGGAAGCCCCGTCCGGGTGCTGGTTGTGGACGACGAGTCGGCCCTCGCCGACCTGCTGTCGATGGCGCTGCGCTACGAGGGCTGGGAGGTACGGACCGCGGGCGACGGCGCCGAGGCGATCCGTACGACGCGTGAGCTGCGCCCCGACGCGGTCGTCCTCGACGTCATGCTGCCCGACATGGACGGGCTCACCGTCCTGGGCCGGATGCGCCGCGAGCTGCCCGAGGTGCCGGTGCTGTTCCTGACCGCGCGGGACGCGGTCGAGGACCGGATCGCCGGGCTGACGGCGGGCGGCGACGACTACGTCACCAAGCCGTTCAGCCTGGAGGAGGTCGTCGCCCGGCTGCGCGGACTGCTGCGCAGGTCGGGGGCGGCGGCCGCGCGCAGCGAATCGGTGCTGGCGGTCGGCGACCTGGTGCTGGACGAGGACAGCCACGAGGTGTCGCGGGCGGGTCAGGAGATCCACCTCACCGCGACCGAGTTCGAGCTGCTGCGCTACCTGATGCGCAACCCGCGCCGGGTGCTCAGCAAGGCGCAGATCCTGGACCGGGTGTGGAGTTACGACTTCGGTGGCCAGGCCAACGTCGTCGAGCTGTACATCTCGTATCTGCGGCGCAAGATAGACGCGGGCCGCAGCCCGATGATCCACACCCGGCGCGGTGCCGGGTATCTGATCAAGCCCGGGGAGTAGGAATCGTGGCGCACCCGACCTCGCCGACCCCGCCGTCCGGAACCGGCCCGGCGCGCCCCTCGCGCGCCAAGCGGAACTCCCGGTCGGCCGCCCGGCGGCCCTGGTCGCTGCGCACCCGCCTGGTCGTCTCGGCGGTGTCGCTGATCGCCGTGGTCTGTGCCGTGATCGGCACGGTCACGACGATCGCCCTGAAGTCGTATCTGGAGGGCCAGGTCGACAACGACCTGCGCTCGTCCGCGGGCGGCGCCATGCGCAAGGTGGGCGAGCAGCCCAACTCGGCCGATCCGCGCAGTCCGGAGGGCATCTTCTTCCTCAACGGGCCCGGGCAGCCCATCGGAACCGCGGGGGCCCGCCTCGGGCCGAACGGCAAGTCGGTCCAGTCCGGGAAGAGCAACGACGAGCCCATGCTGCCGGACTTCTCGAACGCCGCGCAGCGGGTGGACAAGCTGACCAGCGACCAGGAGAAGGCGCTCACCTCCGTCCCCCTCGACGACAAGGTGCACGCCGTCGACCTCCCCGGCCTCGGCAGCTACCGGGCCGTGGCCAAGTGGAACCCGAGGGACGGCGGGGTCATCCTCGCCTTCCCGCTCAACCAGACCCAGGACACCGTCAACACCCTGATCCTGGTCGAGGTCTGCGTCGCCGCCGCCGGGCTGGTCGCGGCGGGGCTCGCCGGGGCCACCATGGTCGGCATCTCGCTGCGCCCGCTGCGCCGGGTGGCCGCGACCGCGACCCGGGTCTCGGAACTGCCGCTGCACAGCGGCGAGGTGGCGCTGCGGGAGCGGGTCCCGGCCTCCGAGGCCGATCCGCGGACCGAGGTCGGCCAGGTCGGGGCGGCGCTCAACCGCATGCTCGGGCACATCGAATCGGCGCTGGCGGCCCGGCAGGAGAGCGAGACGCGGGTACGGCAGTTCGTCGCCGACGCCAGCCATGAGCTGCGGACCCCGCTCGCCTCGATTCGCGGCTACGCCGAGCTGACCCGGCGCGGCCGCGAGGACATCGGGCCCGACACCCGGCATGCGCTGGGGCGGGTGGAGTCCGAGGCCGGGCGGATGACAGGACTGGTGGAGGATCTGCTGCTGCTGGCCCGGCTGGACGCCGGGCGGCCTCTGGAGTGCGCCGAGGTGGACCTGTCCCCGCTGGTGGTGGACGCGGTCAGCGATGCGCGGGCGCTGGGGTCCGACCACCAGTGGCGGCTGGAGCTGCCCGACGAACCCGCGCTCGTGTACGGCGACTCGGCGCGGCTGCACCAGGTCCTGGTCAACCTGCTGGGCAACGCCCGTAACCACACCCCGGCCGGGACGACCGTCACCGCGCGCGTGCTGTGGGGCGGCCCGAACAGCTCGCCGCGCCCGTCGCCGTACCTGGCGCCGTACGGCATGGTGCACGGCCCGTCGTACGGCCCCCAACACGATCACGGCAACGGCAACGGCAACGGCAGCGGCAACGCCAACGGCCTCGGGCCCGGTTCGCCGTACGCCTTCGGCCACGGCCCGGGCCACGGCACGCCGCCGTCCGGCGGTGGCGGCAACCCCTACGCGGCGCCGTACGGATCCCCGTACGCCATGGCGCAGGCGGCCGCGCACCCCGGCACCTTCGGGCCGCCGCAGCCGCCCTCGTACCTCTCGCTGCAGATCGAGGACGACGGCCCCGGCATCCCGCCCGACCTGCTGCCGCATGTCTTCGAGCGCTTCGCGCGGGGTGACGCCTCGCGCTCGCGCACCGCGGGCAGCACCGGGCTGGGGCTGGCCATCGTGCACGCGGTGGTCGCCGCGCACGACGGCCAGGTGACGGTGGACAGCGTGCCGGGGCGTACCGTGTTCGGCGTCCATCTCCCCGTTCACCTGGGCGTAACGCACTCACAGCCAGGCCACAGGCTGACCACACAGCCGTGACAGCGCCGCTCGCGAATGTCGTTCCATGCGAACCGACACCCCTCTCGCGGCGCCGCCCGAGACACCTCTGCAGACCTTGCCCGCGCGGCGGCATATCGCGGTCGACCGCAGCCGCCCGGTGCTCGACGTCGTGATCCCCGTCTACAACGAGGAGGCGGACCTCGAGCGGTGTGTGCGACGGCTGCACGACCATCTGACCCGCACCTTCCCCTACCGGTTCCGGATCACCATCGCGGACAACGCCAGTACGGACCGCACGCCTCATGTGGCGGCCTATCTGGACGACACCGTCGAGGAGGTGACGGCGGTCCGGCTGGAGCAGAAGGGCCGCGGGCGGGCGCTGCGCACCGTCTGGACGCTGTCCGAGGCGCCGGTGCTCGCCTACATGGACGTCGATCTGTCCACCGACCTCAACGCGCTGCTGCCGCTGGTGGCCCCGCTGATCTCCGGCCACTCGGACCTGGCGATCGGGTCGCGGCTGGCGCGCAGCTCGCGCGTCGTACGCGGCACCAAGCGGGAGTTCATCTCGCGCGCGTACAACCTGATTCTGCGCGGCAGCCTGGCGGCCCGGTTCTCCGACGCCCAGTGCGGCTTCAAGGCGATCCGCAAGGACGTCGCGGAGCGGCTGCTTCCGATGGTCGAGGACACCGGGTGGTTCTTCGACACCGAGATGCTGGTGCTGGCCGAGCGGGCGGGGCTGCGCATCCACGAGGTGCCGGTGGACTGGGTCGACGACCCGAACAGCACGGTGCACATCGTGAAGACGGCCACCGACGACCTCAAGGGCGTCTGGCGGGTGGGGCGCGCGCTGGCCACCGGGGGGCTCCCGCTGGACCGGCTGCGCCGCCCGTTCGGTGACGATCCGCGTGACCGGGAACTGAGCGGCGTGCCGGGCGGACTGGCCCGTCAGCTCGTCGGGTTCTGTGTGGTGGGCGGGCTGTCCACGCTCGTCTATCTGGCGCTTTACACGCTCTTCCGGCTCGGTACGGGCCCGCAGGTGGCGAACGCGCTGGCGCTGCTGCTGTCCGCGCTCGGCAACACCGCGGCCAACCGGAGGCTCACCTTCGGGGTCCGTGGACGGGACCGGGCGATCCGTCACCAGGCTCAGGGGCTGGTCGTCTTCGGCATCGGCCTCGTGCTGACCAGCGGTTCCCTGGCCGCCCTCGACACCGCCCCCGGCTCCCCCTCGCACGGCACCGAGCTGGCCGTGCTCATCGCGGCCAACCTCGCCGCGACCGTTCTGCGCTTCCTGCTCTTCCGGGCCTGGGTCTTCCCGTCGGACAGCGAGGCCACCACCGACCACGACCCGAGGACCAACCGATGACGACATACGACTACGGCACCCGGGAAGCCGGTCCGCCGCCCCTCCCCTCCGCCGCTCCCCAGGTCGCGCCCGACGCTTCCGGCGGCTCGCGCCTGGCGCGGGCGTGGCGGGGCCGTCCGGAGGACCCCCGCTGGGCGCGGCCCGCGCTGTGGGCCCTGCTCGCCGTGACCACGGTGCTCTACGTGTGGAGTCTGGGCGCCTCCGGTTACGCGAACCAGTTCTACTCGGCCGCCGTGCAGGCGGGCAGCGAAAGCTGGAAGGCGTTCTTCTTCGGCTCCTCGGACGCCGCGAACTCCATCACCGTCGACAAGCCCCCGGCCGCGCTGTGGCCGATGGCCCTTGCGGTGCGCGTCTTCGGCCTCTCCTCCTGGGCGATCCTCGTCCCCGAGGCGCTGATGGGCGTCGCGACGGTCGGTGTCCTCTACGCGGCCGTGCGCCGCCGGTTCAGCGCGGCCGCCGGGCTTATCGCGGGCGGCGTGCTCGCGGTGACCCCGGTCGCGGCGCTGATGTTCCGCTTCAACAACCCCGACGCGCTGCTGTGCCTGCTCATGGTCGCGGCCGTCTACTGCGTGCTGCGCGCGCTGGAGGACGCCCGGACGAAGTGGCTGGTGCTGGCCGGAGTCTGCTTCGGCCTCGGCTTCCTCACCAAGACGCTCCAGGCGTGGCTGATCCTGCCCCCGCTCGCGGTGGTGTACGCGGTGTGCGCCCCGGCCCGGCTGGGCCGGCGGATCGGCCAACTGCTGCTCGCGGGGCTCGCGATGGTGATCTCCGGCGGCTGGTGGGTCGCGATCGTCGAGCTGTGGCCCGCGTCGTCCCGGCCGTACATCGGCGGCTCGCAGAACAACAGTTTCCTGGAGCTGACCTTCGGCTACAACGGCCTGGGCCGGATCAACGGCAACGAGACCGGCAGCGTCGGCGGCGGCGGTCGCGGTGGTGGCGGCGGTGGCGGTGGCGGGATGTGGGGCGAGACCGGCATCGACCGGCTCTTCGGCTCCGACATGGGCGGTCAGATCGCCTGGCTGCTGCCCGCGGCGTTCATCCTGCTGGTGGCGGGGGTCTGGCTGACCTGGCGGGCCAAGCGGACGGACACCCAGCGCGCGGCGTTCCTGGTCTGGGGCGGGGCGCTGCTGATCACGTTCGCGACGTTCAGCTTCATGTCCGGGATCTTCCACCAGTACTACAACATCGCCCTCGCGCCGTACATCGCGGCGATCGTGGGCATGGGCGCGACGATGCTGTGGGAGCGGCGGGGGCAGGCCGAGGGCCGCGTCGGCACCGTGGCCTCGGTGGTGCTCGCCGTCACGGCTGCGGTCACGGCCTACTGGTCGTACGTGCTGCTGGGCCGGTCCGCGGACTGGCACCCGTGGCTGCGCTGGGCGGTGCTGTTCGCCGGGCTGGCGGCCGCGGTCGGGTTGCTGTTCGCGGCGCGGCTGGGGCGGACGCTCGCGCTGGGCGTGGCCGGGCTCGGTCTCGCGGCGGCGCTGGCCGGGCCGGTGGCGTACACGCTCAACACGGTGGAGACGCCGAAGAGCGGCTCGATCATCACGGCCGGTCCCACGGTGTCGGGCGGCATGGGCGGCGGTCCCGGCGGCGGCGGTCGTCCCGGCGGCGGGCGCATGGGCGGCCCGCCGGGGATGCAGGGTGGCCAGCAGGGCCAGGGTCAGCAGGGTCAGCAGGGTCAGCAGGGCATGCCGGGCGGCGGTCCCGGCGGCACGGGTGGCGCGGGCGGCCAGCAGGGCGGCGGCTTCCCGGGCGGCGGCCAACCGCAGCAGAACGGCAACGGCAACGCCCAGGGCCAGCAGGGCCAGGGTCAGCAGGGCCAGGGCAACGGGCAGGGCCAGAGCCAGGGTCAGGCCCGGAACGGTCAGCCCGGCGGCATGGGCGAAGGCGGTCGGCGCGGTATGGGCGGCGGCGGCATGGGCGGGCTGCTCAACGGCCAGCAGGTCAACGCCAAGGCGAAGGCGAAGCTGGAGAAGAACGCCGACGACTACACCTGGGTCGCGGCGGCCATCGGCTCGCAGAACGCCGCGAGCTACCAGCTCGCCACCCAGGACCCGGTGATGGCCATCGGCGGCTTCAACGGCAGCGACCCGTCGCCGACCCTCGCCCAGTTCAAGGAGTACGTGAAGCAGGGGAAGATCCACTACTTCATCTCCTCGGGCAACGGCATGGGCGGCGGTCCGGGCGGTGGCAGCAACGGCACCTCCTCCAAGATCACGACCTGGATCGAGGCGACCTACAAGAAGGTCACCGTGGGCAGCACCACGCTCTACGACCTGACGCAGAAGAAGTCCTCCAGCTGACGCCTTCAGCCCCGTAACCACGGGCCGGTGGCCGGGTTCCCCCCGCGGCCACCGGCCCGTACTCGTATAGCCGTACGGGCGCGGAAATTCGCTGTACGGCGTAGAGTTACATTTGTACGGTGTAAGGCAAACGCGCAGCCATGCATCGTACACATGTCTCCCTGGAGTCCTCATGACGGCCCCGACCGCCGATACCGGACCCGCCGCCCCGCCCGGCACCGCCTCCGGTGGCCATCCCCAGCGCTGGCTGATCCTCGCGGTGATCTGCCTCGCCCAGCTCACCGTGTTGCTGGACAACACGATCCTCAACGTCGCCGTCCCCTCCCTCGCCCGGGAGATGGACGCGACCACCGCCGACATCCAATGGATGATCAACGCCTATTCGCTGGTCCAGGCTGGACTGCTGCTCACCGCGGGCAGCGCCGCCGACCGCTACGGGCGCAAGAAGATGCTCGTCGCGGGGCTTGCCCTGTTCGGCGTCGGATCGCTGATCGCGTCCCTGGCCGAGGGGCCGGGTGAGCTGATCGCCGCCCGCGCCGGGATGGGGATCGGCGGTGCGCTGCTGATGACCACGACGCTCGCCGTCGTGGTGCAGATCTTCGACGAGGCCGAGCGGACCAAGGCGATCGGCGTGTGGGGCGGGGTCGGCTCGATCGGCGTCGCCGCGGGGCCGCTCATCGGCGGCGGCCTGCTGGAGCACTTCTGGTGGGGCTCGATCTTCCTGATCAACATCCCGGTCGCCCTGCTCGGCCTCGCCGCCGTGGTCCGGCTCGTCCCCGAGTCCAAGAACCCGACCGGGGACCGGCCCGATCTGCTCGGCGCGCTGCTCTCCACGGTCGGCATGACCGGGGTCGTCTTCGCGATCATCTCCGGGCCCGGGCACGGCTGGACCTCGACCCGGGTGCTGCTGTCGGCCTTCGTCGGCGTCGCCGTGCTGGCCGGTTTCGCGCTGTGGGAGCGTCATATCCCGTACCCGATGCTGGACATGCACTTCTTCCGTAACCGCTCCTTCGTGGGCGCCGTCGCGGGCGGCATCCTCGTCGCCTTCGGCATGGGCGGCTCGATCTTCCTGCTCACCCAGCATCTGCAATTCGTGCTCGGGTACGACGCGCTGGACGCGGGGCTGCGCACGGCGCCGCTCGCTCTGGTGATCGTGGCGCTCAACCTCACCGGCCTCGGCGCCCGGCTGCTGCCCAAGGTCGGAACGCCGCTGACCATCGTCACCGGCATGGGGATGCTCGCGCTCGGCCTCGCGCTCATCGCCGTCCTCGGCAGGGACGGCTACGGCGGCGTGCTGCTGGGCCTGGTGGTGATGGGGGCCGGGATCGCGCTGGCCATGCCCGCGATGGCGACCGCCATCATGTCGGCGATCCCGCCGGAGAAGGCGGGGGTGGGCGCCGGGGTCAACGGCACCCTCACCGAATGCGGCAACGGGCTCGGCGTCGCCGTCCTGGGCGCGGTGCTGAACTCCCGCTTCGGCACGCTGCTGCCCGCGGCCGCCGCCGGGGCGGGCTCGCTCCCGGCCGCCCTCGCCGGGGCCCGCACCCCCGAGGACCGGGCGGCCGTCCTCGACGCCTTCGCCTCCGGGGTGGAGACCAGCCAGCTGGTCGGCGCGGTGGCCGTGCTCGTCGGCGGAGTGCTGGCCGCGCTGCTGCTCCGTCGGGCCGAGCGATCTTCACAGACGGCTCCGGCGGCATAGCATCGGATATGTATGACCCGTCGCGCATCGTGTCCGCCGGATACGCGGCGGCAACGTAGCGCAGAAGGAGAGCCGCCATGGCAACCGGCAGCCGTGTCACCCGCCCGCGGTCCAGCGTCTGGCTCTCCGAGCGCAAGGCCCCCAAACGCAAGGGCGATCAGCCGGTCGGTCTCGACCATGGCAAGATCATCGCGGCGACCGTCCGGCTGCTGGACGCCGACGGGCTCGCGGGCTTCTCCATGCGTCGGCTGGCGGCCGATCTGGGGGTCACCGCCATGTCGGTCTACTGGTACGTGGAGACCAAGGACCATCTGCTCGAACTCGCCCTCGACGCCGCCATGGGAGAGGTCGTCCTCCCCGCGGCGGCCGTCCAGCCCGCGGAGGAGCGGGAACACCTGGCGGCCGACCCCCGGTACTGGCGCGAGCAGCTGCGCCAACTCACCTCCGAATACCGCCAGGTGCTGGTGCGCCACCCGTGGCTGTCCCCGCTGATGGGGGAGTACATCAACATCGGGCCGAACTCGATGGCCTTCTCGAACGCCGCCCAGCAGGTGATGCGCAACAGCGGACTGCCGGACGAGAAGATCACCAGCGCGCTCTCCCTCGTCTACCAGTTCGTCTACGGCTTCAGCACCATCGAGGGCCGCTACGCCGTCCTCTGCCGGGCGGCGGGGGTCACCCAGGACGAGCTGCTCCACGAGGTGATGAGCTCGGTCGAGGGCCGCCCGGAGTTCGACGAATCTCGCAAGATCATGGAAGCGCGCGGCGGTCAGACCGTCGAGGAGATGCGCGACCGGGAGTTCACCGTCGCGCTGGACTTCGCGATCGCCGGTATCGAGGCCCTGCGGGACACCCCCTAGCCCGCGCCCGCGAGCGGGCGGCGCGGCGGTCACTCCGCCGCCGGAAGCTCCTCGCCCTGCACGGCCTGTATGTCGAGCTCCACCCGCAGGGTCGTACCGATCGCCGCGATGCCCGCCGCGACCACCTGGTTGTAGTTCATCGCGAAGTCCTCGCGCCGCAGCTCCGCGGTCGCCCGGAAGGCCGCCCGCACCCCGCCCCAGGGGTCGGGGCCCGTGCCCAGGTAGGTCAGCTCCAGGTCCACGTCCCGCACGACACCGTGCATGGACAGCTCGCCGTGCACCGTCCACCGGTCGGGACCGGCCGCGCTCAGATGCGTGCTCTGGTAGGTGAGGACCGGGAACCGCTCCACGTTCAGGAAGTCGGGCGACTTCAGATGGCCGTCCCGCATTCCGTTTCCGGTGTCGATGCTGGTCGCCTGGATCACCGCCTCGACCCGCGACTTCTCGATGTCCTCGGCGATCTCGATCCGCCCGCCGAAGTCCGTGAACCGCCCGTGCACACTGGAGATCCCCAGATGCTGCGCGACGGCCCCCACCGTCGAATGCGCGGGATCCAGCGTCCACGCCCCGGGCGGCGGCAGCTCCACCCCGCCCTGCCGGGCCAGCACCACCGTGCCCACATCGGCCCGCCCGGCCGCGGTGACGATCGCCGTCGACGCCACCGGTGCGTACCCCACCGCGGTGATGATGATCGTGTACGGACCGGGCGGCAGCGGCTCCTCGCTGCGCACCGAACCGTCCTCGGCGGCCTGGGCGCGCAGCACCTGCCCGCCCGTCATATCGGTGACGGTCAGCACCGCGTGCTGCACCGCCCATCCGTCGCGGGTGAGGATCCGCGCCCGCAGCCCCGCTCCCCCGCCTGCTCCTGCCCCAGTGGTCGTCATGCCGTCGTTCGTCTCCTGCTCCCGTGGTGCTGTGGTCTTCGCGCCCGGACCGGGCAGCGGTGTGAGGCCGTCCCCTGCCTGATGTACACCGCTGCCCGGCTCCGGGTTCCGGGTCCGGCGAATGTGCGCCGCCCGGTCCGGGGCGGGGGCGCGTCTCCGCTCTTCGCACGCCCCTGCCCCGGGGTTCTCAGTCGCCGGGGTGGGCGAGTTCGACGTCGTGTCCGTCGATCCCGTGCCCGGCGACCGTCAGGTTGCCCGCGACCGGCGGGTAGCCGCTCGCGATGACCGTGTAGTCGCCCGCGTCCAGGTCGGTGAAGGCGTACGCGCCGTCCTCACCGGTGGTGGCGGTGGCGACCACGTTCCCGGCCCCGTCGACCAGCGTGACCCGCGCGTCCGGCAGCGGGCGCCGGCCGGCCCCGGCCCGTACGGTGCCCTGCACCCGGGCACCGGCCTGCAGTGCGATCTCCAGCCGGGTCAGGCCCTGGGAGCCGACCTCGACGGGCAGCGCGGCGGGCCGGTAGCCGGGCGCGTTCACCGCGACCGTGAAGGTCCCGGCGACCAGCTCCTCGAAGCTGAACTCGCCCCGCTCACCGGTCTTGCCGGTGGCCAGCACCTCGCCGCGGACATCGGTGACCACGACCATCGCCGCGTCCACCGGCTGCCCGTCGTCGGCGCCGCGCACGGTGCCCACGAGCCCGCTGGTGGCCGACAGCACGATGTCGAAGCCGAGCGGCTCGTCGCCGACGACGACCGTGGATGCCTGCGGCTGGTGGCCGTCGGCGGCCGCGATCAGCACGTACGAGCCGGAGCCCGGGGCGTCCAGGGCGTACGAGCCGTCGGTGTGCGCGACCGAACGGCCGAGCTGCCGACCGGCGAGCGAGATCAGCGTCACCGCGGCGCGCGGCACGGCGCCGCCGTCCGCGTTCCGCACGAAGCCGTGCACGCCCTGCCGGGGCTGGTGTCCGGCTCCGCCGTCACCGGCCGAGGCGTACGCCGCCAGGCGCTGCGGGGCGACCGCGGCGGCCGGGGCGCGGTCGGCGTCCGACGTGGACAGACCGGCGGACGGGGCGCCCACCAGGGCGGGCTCCCGCTCTTCGATCCGGTCCGGGCCGGTCTCCGCGGCGGCCTCGGCGGCCGCGTTGTCCGCGGGGGCGGGCGTGGTGGCTTCGGCGGACTGCTGCGAGCCCGAGTTGGTGCGCAGCGCGACCTCCTTGATGAAGAGGGTGAGCAGGAAGGCGAGCAGCGCGGCAGGAGCGGCGAACAGGAAGACGTCCGCGACACCGTGCCCGTAGGCGCTCTCCATGATCGAACGCAGCGGCTCCGGGAGCTTGTCCAGGTCGGGGATGCCGCCTCCGGCGCTGCCGCCCGCCTTCTGGGCCAGCGCGGCGCCCTTGGGGCCGAGGTCGGTCAGGCCGTCCTTGACGTAGTCGGTGACCCGGGTGCCGAGCACCGCGCCGAGCGCCGAGACGCCGACCGCACCGCCGAGCGAACGGAAGAAGGTGACGACGGCGCTGGCCGCGCCGAGGTCCTGCGGGGCCACCTGGTTCTGGGTGGCCAGCACCAGGTTCTGCATCATCATGCCGATGCCGAGGCCCATGAGCGCCATGTAGATGGCCAGGTGCCAGTACGGGGTGTCGTACCGCATCGTGCCGAGCAGGCCGAGGCCCGCGGTCAGCAGCGCGCCACCGCTGACCAGCCACACCTTCCAGCGGCCGGTCTTGGTGATGATCTGGCCGGAGACGGTCGAGGAGACGAACAGGCCGCCGATCATCGGGATGGTCATGACGCCGGACATCGTCGGCGTCTTGCCGCGCGCCAGCTGGAAGTACTGGCTGAAGAAGACGGTTCCGGCGAACATCGCCACACCGACGAAGAGCGACGCCAGCGAGGCGAGGGTGATCGTCTTGTTGCGGAACAGCCGCAGCGGGATGATCGGCTCGCTCGCCTTGGACTCGATCAGCAGGAAGATCAGGCCGAGGACGACCGCACCGCCGACCATCGCGTAGCTCTGCCAGGAGAGCCAGTCGTACTTGTCACCGGCGAAGGTGACCCACAGCAGCAGGAGCGAGACGGCCGCGCTGATGAAGAGCGCGCCCGACCAGTCGACCTTGACGTTCCGCTTCACGACCGGGAGCTTCAGGGTCTTCTGGAGCACGATCAGCGCGATGACCGCGAACGGCACGCCGACGTAGAAGCACCAGCGCCAGCCCAGCCAGTCGGTGTCGGTGATCACGCCGCCCAGCAGCGGACCGCCGACGGTCGCGACGGCGAAGGTCGCGCCGAGGTAGCCGCTGTAGCGACCGCGCTCCCGGGGGGAGATCATCGCGGCCATGACGATCTGGGCGAGCGCGGACAGTCCGCCGACGCCGATGCCCTGGACGACACGGCAGGCGATCAGCATGCCGGTGTTCTGCGACAGGCCCGCGACGACCGAGCCCCCGACGTAGATCAGCAGGGCTATCTGGACCAGCAGCTTCTTGCTGAACAGATCGGAAAGCTTGCCCCACAGCGGAGTGGCGGCCGTCATGGACAGCAGCGCGGCGGTGACGACCCAGGTGTAGGAGGACTGGCTGCCGTGGAGATCGGCGATGATCTCGGGAAGCGCGTTGGAGACGATCGTCGACGACAGGATCGCGACGAACATCCCGAGCAGCAGCCCGGACAGCGCCTCCATGATCTGCCGGTGGGTCATCGGTGCCGCGGCGTCGGCACCGTGGCCCTGGTGGCCGTGGTGTCCTCCTCCGCCATGCTTGGCGTGGGCGGGGTGCCCCGCGGGTCCCCGCACACCGCCGTCCGGTGTGGTCGTTGCCATGAATGTCCTTAACTTTGCGAAGGTGTACGGGTGGTGCTTTCGACCTGGTGCGGCAGGGGCCGGTGCCGGGTGTCACCGAAGCTCGTCCGCAGCCGGGCGAGAAGTTCATTGAGGCGGCCGACATCGTCGTCCGACCAGTCGCTCAGGCAGTTCGCGAGCGCCTCCGTGTAGCGCTCGGACACCTGGCTGAGCAGGGTCAATCCGCAGGCGTTGATGCTCAGCAGCCGCGAGCGCCGGTCGAGCGGATCGGGTTTGCGGTCCACCCAGCCGCGGTCGGCGACATGGGCCACATGGCGACTGGTGACCGACATGTCGATGCCGAGCAGCTCGGCGAGTTTGCTCATGCGCATCTCGCCGTAGCGTTCGAGGAGCATGAGGACGATGGCCGAGCCCGCCGGGCAGTCTGCCGGCAGGGCGCGGCCCAGGCCGCGCTTGACGGTGCCGATGGCACTGAGCTGACGGGCCAGCTCTTCGTACTGGCTCTGCGCTGCCATCGCACCTCCTTGACTTTAGGTTGCTTTAGGCAACCATAGAAGAAGTTAGTTGCTACAGGCAAATGACAGGGTGGCTTGAGGCGGTAAATTCCCCTTAAAGGCTTGTCCTCTTATCGGTCAACTGGGGTCACTGAGGTGTGAGGTGCCTGGAGTGACCCAGGGGTGGGCGGGAATCCGCTCGTTCGCTAGGGTCTGGGCCCATGGCGAACAACCCCCAGAGCCCCAGCGGCAACCAAGATCCGTCCGGATCCACCCAGATGTTCCGCGCGTTCGTCGACGAGGGCGGACGGCAGCCGCAGACGGCGGCCCCGGCGAGCGGCGGCGGCTCGCGCGTCGGCCTGATCGTCGGTGTGGTCGCCGCGATCGTCATCGTCGCGGCGGTGGCCTGGCTGGCGCTGGGCTGACCGGCCCGTCCGTTCAGGACGCCTCGGGTGTCCCGGACTCCCGGGGCTCCTCGGACTCCCCGGGCTTCGGGGGCTTCCACGGCTTCCAGTCGACGGAGACGTCCCGGGTCTCGATGTGCATCCCCAGCGGAACCCGCCAGGCGTCCACACACACCTTCCAACTCCGCGTGCGCTTCTGACCCGCGCCGATCGGCGCGGGCAGCTTTCTCTTCGACTTCAGCGTCGCCCAGTCCAGGCCGAGCGCGTCGATGACATGCGTCGACAGCGTCACCGTGCCCGATACGACGGGCAGTCCGCCGGTGTTGCGGAACTCGATGGTCACCTTCTCGCACCAGCGCTCGTCGGTCGCCGTGCGCTCGGGGTCGCCGACCTTCAAGGCGGCCGGTCCGCTGGGCGTGGAGGGCGAGGGGGGCGTGGTGCCGGATGGGGACGAGGGGGCGGGATCGTCGTTCGTACGTCCGCCCGGGGCCGTATCGCCGTCGCCGCCCTGCTGGCCGGCGGCCGGTGAGCCGGTGCTCGGGGGCCGCGATGACGGGGACGCCGAGGGGCCGGGCGTACGCGTACCGGACTCGCTGCCGGACGCGGTGCCGGACCCGGTGGTGGGGGCCGCGCCGCTCGCTTCGTCCGTGCCGGGCGTCCCCGGTGCGCTCTTCCCGTCCGTCCGGGCGTGCTCGCCGGAGTCGCCGTCCTCGTCCAGCGGCACCAGGTCCACGCCGCCCTCCGGGGGGACGGCCTTCGTCGGGGCCCGCCCGTCGCCGGGTCCTGCCGCCCCGGTCGCGACATGGCCCGCGCCGCCTCCGGCGCAGCCGCCGAGCAGCGTGCCCAGGCACAGCGCGGCCGCCGAGGCGGCGATTGCCGTGCCTCGGCGGCCCGTTGTCCGGCTCCCTGCGGGTCGCATCGGGCCAGTGTGGCTGACGGCCCGTCAGGAGTACAGGGTCAGTCCGCGATGAGTCCCTCGCGCAGCTGGGCCAGGGTCCGGGTGAGCAGCCGGGAGACGTGCATCTGGGAGATGCCGACCTCCTCGCCGATCTGGGACTGCGTCATGTTGGCGAAGAAGCGCAGCATGATGATCTGGCGCTCGCGCGGGGGCAGTTTGGCGAGGAGCGGCTTCAGCGACTCGCGGTACTCCACGCCCTCCAGGGCGCTGTCCTCGTAGCCGAGCCGGTCGGCCAGGGAGCCCTCGCCGCCCTCGTCCTCCGGGGAGGGGGAGTCCAGTGAGGACGCGGTGTAGGCGTTGCCCACCGCGAGCCCGTCGACCACGTCCTCCTCGGAGACGCCGAGCGCCGTGGCCAGCTCGGTGACGGTCGGGGAGCGGTCGAGGCGCTGGGCCAGCTCGTCACTGGTCTTCGTCAGCGCGAGACGCAGCTCCTGGAGCCGCCGCGGCACGCGCACCGACCAGCTGGTGTCGCGGAAGAAGCGCTTGATCTCGCCCACGACGGTCGGCATCGCGAAGGTCGGGAACTCCACGCCCCGTTCGCAGTCGAAACGGTCGATCGCCTTGATCAGGCCGATCGTGCCGACCTGGACGATGTCCTCCATCGGCTCGTTGCGGCTGCGGAACCGGGCCGCCGCGTAGCGCACCAGCGGAAGGTTCAGCTCGATGAGCGTGTCACGTACATAGCCCGCTTCCTCGCTGTCCCGGTCGAGTGCGGCAAGCCGCAGGAAGAGGGAGCGGGAGAGGGTGCGTGTGTCGATGGCTTCGCAGTCGTCAAGCACGTGCGGTGCGTCGTTGGTGAGCACCTTCGAGCTGCCCAGTTCTACGGACATGCCACCCCCTTGAGGTCGCGGACGGATCCCAGTTGCGCTCTCCACGTTCAAACGCAGCCTCCCCCTGAATACCGGAGGTCGGGCCGCGGCAAACGCGACTCCTGCAGAATGTCACATGTCGGCAACACGCTGTAGCGCCATGTCGACATTACAGTGCCGGAGGGGCAGGGAGGGGGTCCCTCGTCACGATGACGGTTCGATCCGATTTGCGGATCTCAGCCTCGCGAAGCTGCGGGACAGCAGCCGGGACACATGCATCTGTGAGACACCTAGTTCCGCGCTGATCTGAGATTGAGTCAGATTGCTGTAGTAACGGAGCAAAAGAATACGCTGCTCGCGCTCGGGCAACTGTACGAGGAGGTGGCGCACCAAGTCGCGGTGCTCGACTCCGGCGAGCGCCGGGTCCTCGTAGCCGAGCCGGTCGACCAGCCCCGGCAGTCCGTCGCCCTCCTGGGCGGCCTCCAGCGAGGTGGCGTGGTACGAGCGCCCGGCCTCGATGCACGCCAGCACCTCGTCCTCGCCCAGTCCCAGCCGCTCGGCGATCTCGGCGGTGGTGGGCGAGCGGCCGTGCAGCACGGTCAGGTCCTCGGTCGCGCCGTTGACCTGCACCCACAGTTCGTGCAGCCGGCGCGGTACGTGCACGGTGCGGACGTTGTCGCGGAAGTAGCGCTTGATCTCGCCGACCACGGTCGGCATCGCGAAGGTGGGGAACTGGACGCCGCGCTCCGGGTCGAACCGGTCGATCGCGTTGATCAGGCCGATCGTGCCGACCTGGATCACGTCCTCCATGGGCTCGTTACGGCTGCGGAAGCGGGCGGCGGCGTAGCGGACCAGCGGCAGATTGGCCTCGATCAGCGCATCGCGCACCCGGTTGTGTTCGGGGGTGCCGGGGGCGAAGCCGGACAGCTCGGCGAAGAGCACCTGGGTGAGGGCTCTGGCGTCAGCCCCGCGGCTTCTGCCGCTCTCGCTGGCGCCCTCACCTCTGCCGCCATCGCGGGGCGGGGTTCTGGGCGCGGTACGGGCCGACACGGTCACGCCACCCCTTCACGATGCACTCACCCGGCAAAGCGGTCATAGCATCACAAGACATGTGCACTGTGTGCAAGCACCGCTTTACTACGTGTTGGTGGTGAAATTGCCCCATTGTTGGGCAGCCGGTTCCGTCGGTACTCGGAAGGCGGAGTCGGTGATCACCCGGGTGCTGACCCCGGGGAGCCGGTCAATTGACCAGTTGGCTCATGAACTCGCCGACACTCGTCGCGGCCTCCGATATGCCCTCGAACCCCACCTGGACGAGATCGGCCGCTCGTGCCGGGGTCTTGATGATCGTGTACAGCACGAAGACGATCAGCATGTAGAGCGCGATTTTCTTGGCCTGGGCCATCTTCGTACTGCCTCTCCCGCCGTGTCCCCTGGGGCAATCGCGGCGGAGTCTATCCACACCGCACAGACATCAGTCTTATCAGTCCGATCATCTGACAGGTGATCCACAGGTGCGGGATCCGTGGAGTGGGCGTGCGGGCGACGATGGGTGGACGCTGGAGAGGGGCGGGCGGCGAAGCTCATGGAGGGAGGCGGGGAGATGCGTGTCGGTGTGCTGACCGGTGGTGGCGACTGCCCAGGGCTGAACGCGGCGATTCGCGGCATCGTCCGCAAGGGTGTCGAGGTGCACGGCCTCGACTTCGTCGGGGTGCGGGACGGCTGGCGCGGCGCCCTCGACGGCGGGATCGTGCCGCTGGACGTGTCGGCCGTGCGCGGCATCCTGCCCCGCGGCGGGACCATCCTCGGCTCCTCCCGCACCAACCCGCTGGCGAGCGAGGACGGGGTGCACCGGGTCCGGGAGACGCTCGCCGACCATGATGTGGACGCGCTGATCGCCATCGGCGGCGAGGACACGCTCGGGGTGGCCGCGGCCCTCGCGGACGAGGGGATCGCCGTGGTGGGCGTGCCCAAGACCATCGACAACGACGTCTCGGGGACCGACAGCACCTTCGGCTTCGACACCGCGGTCAACATCGCCACGGAGGCCATCGACCGGCTGCACACCACCGCCGAGTCCCACACCCGCACCCTGGTCGTCGAGGTGATGGGCCGCCACGCGGGCTGGATCGCCCTGTACTCGGGCATCGCGGGCGGCGCCAACGTCATCCTCATACCGGAGCAGCCCTTCGACGTCGACCAGGTCTGCGGCTGGGTGGAGAACCGCTTCAAGATCAGGTACGCGCCGATCGTGGTGGTGGCGGAGGGGGCCGTGCCGAAGGAGGGGCAGATGGTGGTCAAGGACTCCGCGCTGGACGAGTTCGGCCATGTGCGGCTGTCCGGCGTCGGGGAGTGGCTGGCCCGGGAGATAGCCGACCGCACCGGCAAGGAGGCCCGCACCACCGTGCTGGGGCACATACAGCGCGGCGGTACGCCCAGCGCCTTCGACCGCTGGCTGGCCACCCGCTTCGGGCTGCGCGCGGTCGACGCGGTGAACGAGCGGGAGTTCGGCGTCATGGTCGCGCTGCGCGGTACGGACGTCGTGCGCATACCGCTCGCCGAGGCCGCGGCCGGGATCAGGACCGTCGACCCCGCGCTGTACGCGGAGTTCGGCGTGTTCTTCGGCTGAGCGGGGCAGACCCTCCCACCGCGCCCCGCCCGACCTGGGCGTACGACCGTCGGCCTCCCCGGCAGCCACCGGGTGCGGACCGTCGCCCGGCGGGGTCCGGGCGGTCGTCAGGCGGGGTGCGGTACGACGGCCACCGGGCAGTGCGCGTGGTGCAGCACCGCGTGCGCGACCGGGCCGAGGCGGCGCTCGGCCACCCGTGGGCTCGTCCGGCGCCCGACGACCAGCAGCCGGGCCCGCTCCGACGCCCGCACCAGCGCCTGAGCCGGGCCCAGCAGCACCACGTCCGGCACCACCGTGACCTGTGGGAAGGTCCCCCGCCACGCCCGCAGGGCGTCGGAGACCACCTGGCTCTCCTGGTCCTCCCACAGGCCGCGGTCCTCCTCCAGCACGGTCAGCATCCAGGCGGAGGGCGAGGCCGGGGGCAGCGCCCAGGCGTGCACGACCCGCAGCAGGGCGTCCCGCTCCAGGGCGGCGCGGAAGGCGAAGCCGAGCGTCTCGGCCACCGGGGCGTGCGCGGCGAAACCGGTCACCACCTCGTCCGCGTCCGGCGGCCGCGCCGCCGGGTCGGGCACGGACACGACGGGGCAGTCCGCGGTGGCCGCCACGTGCAGCGCCACCGACCCGACCGCGAGGCCGTCGAAGCCGCCCCAGCCGCGTGCCCCGACGACCAGCAGTTCGGCGTCCGCCGCGGCGGCGAGCAGGGCCTGCTCGGGTTCGGTGTCGCTGTGCACCCCCTCGATGTCGAGGCCGGGGTGGCGGCCCCTGAATTCGTCGGCCGTCCGCCGCAGCATCTGCTCGCCCACGTGCCGCCAGGCATCCACCCCTGGCACCGGGGACACCCTGCGCGGCAGCGGCGGACACGCGTGCGCCAGCAGCAGCCCGGCCCCGCGGCGCAGCGCCTCCCGCGCGGCCCACTCCGCCGCCACCAGGCTGCGCTCTGAGCCGTCGACGCCCGCGACGACAGGGCCGGTCATCGCCTTCTCCCTCCCGGAGCGCGAATGGGCTTTTGCGTTTAGTCTAGATACGAGGGATATATCCGCGATGTTCGGAGAGTCCCCTCCACAGAACCGCGAGGGGCAGCGGCCGCCCCCGGTCCGGGCCACCGGATCGGGGGCGGTTCTGCGTATGACCGGGGGCTGCGTATGCCGGGCCGCCGCGGATGCCGGGGCTTGCGCCGCGTTCCGCAGATGGGGGTGCCGGACAAGTCCCCCGAAGGTGGGGGCGGATGTCAGGTTTTCGGGGGACGCGGCCGGATGGGGGGCGAGCGCAGGATGGGGTCCGAGGGAAGGGAAACGGACATGCGCTCGATCTCATGGCATCTCACCTCGCGCCGATCAGGACTTGCTGCCGGATCCGTCGCCGTCGTGTCCGCCGTGGCGGTCCTGGGGACGGTCACCCCCTCCGGGCGGGCCACGGCGGCGGAATACCGCCGGGAACCGGTCGGGAAGACCTCGGTTCCGGCATTCACCTCTGCCGTCGGTCACGACCGCAGACATGTGGTCTCGCCCTCCAACGGGGGCCGGGCCTTCCAGGGCGACACCCCCGGCCTCTACGCCGGGGTCCCGGGGCGCCAGACCTGCGACCGGCGGGAGCTGATCCGCGACCTCAAGGCGAACCCGAAGAAGGCCGCCGCCTGGAGCCGGGTCCAGCACATCCGGCCGGAGCGCGTCCGGGCCTACGTCAACCGGCTCTCCGGCGTCGTCCTGCGGTCGGACACCTACGCCAGGACGTACGGCTACCAGGGCCGGGTGAAACCCGCGGCCACCGTTCTCCAGGCGGGCACGGCGGTGCTCGTCAACAGGAAGGGCGTGCCGGTCGTGAAGTGCGCCTCCGGCAACCCCATCCGTACGGCCGCCCCCAAGAAGGGCGCCGAGCTGACGTTCACCGGCCCCCAGTGGTCCGGCTTCTCCCGGAACGCGCTCACCGTCATCCGCCCGGCCCCGGACGCGGTCAAACGGATCACCGTGGTGACGGCCGGCAAGTCGGAGCTGTTCCGGCGGGTGATCGGTGAGGCCAAGGGCAAGAAGGGACGGGACAAGGTGCTGTCCCCGGCCCACTACCCGAAGTACCTGGCGATGCCGGGCGAGCAGAACGCCCCGAACCTGGCGGAGGCGCCGAAGAGCATCAGGCGCCACTCGCCCCTGGGCCTGGAGACCCTCCGTCCGTCCGAGACCCCGTCGGCGGAGCCGTCCCAGCCCACGGATCCTGGGCAGCAGCCCACGGACCCCGGCCAGCAACCTTCGGATCCCGGCCAGCAGCCGTCGGATCCGGGTCAGCAACCTTCGGATCCCGGCCAGCAGCCCTCGGACCCCGGCCAGCAGCCGTCCGATCCGGCCCAGCAGCAGCCCCCGCCGCCGCCGTCCCAGCCGCCGTCCGACCCGGGCCAGCAGCCCCAGCAGCAGCCGCCGCAGCCGCCGACGGACCCGAACCAGCAGAACCAGCAGCAGCAACCCCCGCCTCAGCAGCAACCGCCCCCGCCGCCTCCGCCGCAGCAGCCGCCGCCGCAGTGACGACGCCGTCCCTGGCCCGGTCGCCCGGGCCGGGGACGGTTCCGGCTCAGGCGGTGATCTCCAGGTGCATGGCCTGGAGTTCACGTATCGCGGCCGGAAGATCCCACTCGGCGGGTGAGGTGCCCGCGTCCTCCCAGTGGACGTACACCTGGCCCGATCGGGTCCAGGCCAGGAGGTCGATGATCTGCGTGAACGCCGAGGGGGCGAACGGCGGGACCGGGTCCTCGTCGTCGCCCTCCAGGTAGGGCGTCGTCCGCAGCTTCCGCCCGGTCAGCAGACGCAGCCAGGCCGCCGCCGCGTAGGCCGACTGCGACATCACATGCAGCTCCCGGTCCTGGTCCTCGGAGTAGCACAGGCCGACCTCGGTCAGCTGCTCATGGATCGCGTCGGCATCGGTCGGCTCCCCCGCGGCAACCGCACGGATCCCCCGCACCGCCTCCGGAGTCGAGAGCTCCGGATCGTCGCTCAGCTCCTCGTCCTCCTGCTCGAGCCGGTCGAGCAGGGGAGCGATCAGGCCGTAGAGGCAGACCACTTGCTCCTGTGGGTCCAGCCCTTCGGCGAACTGATCGATGGTCTCCAGCAGTGCGGAGTACGCGGTGTCCGTCATACGAGCCTGGATAGCACGAGGGACCGACAAGCCGGAGTCCTCTAGAACGGCATGCGGCCCCGGGCGCGCCGACCGGCGGCGCCGCTGCGGCCAACCGCCTTGGAGCTGCTGCGGAACGGCTTGCTGAGGATCCGGCCCAGGATGCCGGGGGCCTTGCTCCCGGCGCGCGTGCCGACTCCCAGCGTGCGCTGGGTGCCCCGTTCGGGGTGGCGGGACAGGCGCGGGACGAAGAAGGCCAGCACGGCCAGCAGTACACAAACGCCGACGATGGCGAAAATCATGACGAAGCACTCCTCTGTGAGGCGTACCCGCCGAGTACCCGACTCGCCCGATCGCATGCCGCCCGCACCGCCGCCCGGTGCGGAAAATCCCTTTCACCCCCGCTCCGCGCCATGGAACGATCCGTCGATGACCGATTTCGTGACATCGCCTCAGATGGCCCGCCGCACTTCCGCCGCGGTCGACGCGGCCGTCGGAGCGGGGCGCGCGCTCGGTCTCACCGTGACCGACGCCGCGGTCCTCCACGACCTGTTCTCCGTCGTCGTCCACCTGGCGCCCTCACCGGTCGTGGTCCGGGTCCCCACCGTCCTGCCGCACTACGTGGACCTCGCGTCCCAAGAGCGCCGCCAGCAGACGGAATTGGACGCGACCCGGTGGCTCGCCGACCAGGGAATCCCCGTGATCCCACCGAGCCCGCTCGTGCCGCGGGAGCCCGTGCGGCGCGACGGGTTCTCGATGACGTTCTGGCAGTTCGTCGAGGAAGACCGGGACAAGGAGCCCGACTACGCGGCGAACTCCGAAAGCGTTGCCGATCTGCACGCCGCGCTGCGCGCCTACCCGGGCCACCTGTCGTTTCTGTCCGCGGCCGAACCGCGGTTCATCGCGGAAAGCCTCGCGCTGCTCGAAAAGTACCCCGATCTGATCGGACCGGCCGACCTGGACCGCGCACGACGCGAGTGGCGGGTGCTGGAACCCCTCACCCGCTCCCGGGCGGCGTTCGAGACGGCGTTCCCGGGGATCGACCTCCAGCCGATCCACGGCGACTCCCCGCCCGCGAACATCTTCTCCGGGGTGGACGGGGACCTCTACGCCGACTTCGAGCTGGTCACCTTGGGTCCCGTCGAATGGGACCTGGCCGGGCTCGGACCGGACCTCGCATCCGCCTACGACCGCGGTGCCCGGCGCAACGGCATGAGGGCGCTGAACCAGGACGTCCTGGGCTTCGTGAACGCCGTGGGCATGCTGCGGGCCGTCGCCTGCCTCGCGCTCGCGCCGCAGCTGCCCGCGTTGGCGGAGTACGTGAAACCGGCCATCGGCCACTGGCGGACGATGCCGTTCGCCGGTGGCCTGGCCGCCGACTGACCACCGACGCCTATCCGGGCTCCTGCCCCTGCCCGGACAAGGATCGCTGCATGAGCATCGTGTCGACCCAACGGCCGTGCTTGTGGCCGACGGCGGTCAGCCGGCCCGCGTCGGTGAAGCCGAAGCGCCGGTGCAGCGCTGTCGAGGCGGCATTGCTGGTGTCGGCGGCAGCGCGGTCGTCACCGCCGGTGTCCGCGATGACCGCGATCATCTGCCGCTTCCCGGCCCGGTCCGCCTCGGCGATCAGGCCGCCCAGCAGGGCGCTGCCCAGCCCCTGGCCGGTGGCGTCGGGCGCGAGGTAGATCGTGTCCTCCACCGTGTGCCGGTAGGCGGGCTTGGGGCGCCACGGAGCGGCGTACGCGTACCCGGCGACGGCGCCCGACACCTCGGCGACTAGGAAGGGCAGACCCTGGACGGTGAGGTTCCCCAGCAACTGCTCCCAGTCGGCGGCGGAGCGGGGCGTCTCGTCGAAGGTGATCACGCTGTGGCGGACGTAGTGCGTGTAGATGTCGGCCACGGCCTTCAGATCGGCCTGGGTCCCCGGCCGGACGGCCGTTCCAGAAAGGGGCATCAGCGGAAGTCGCCTTTCATGAAAGCCTTTTCGAGATCCTCCAGCGAGCGTCCGCTGGTATTCGGCAGAGTCTTCCAGGTGAGGAAGGAGAAGACGGCGCCGAGTACGAAGAACGTCCCATAGGTTCCGGTAATTCCGCCGAAGCCGCGCATCCACAGCGGGAACAGCTCGAAAAGACAGACCCAGACGGGGAAATTCAGGGTGCGTTCTGGCTGAACCCGGCTATCTGGAGCAACTCCGTGCCGTAACACATCACCGAGTTCGCCAGGACACCCGGCAACTGGCCGCGCTCGCCGTCCAGGCCGCCGTCGAACGGCTCGACCAGGGCCGGGACGGCGAGAGCCGGGAATTCAGCCTCGCCCCCCAGCTGGTGGTCCGCGGCTCGACCGGCCCGGCACGCTGACGTACCCGGCCCGGCGGCGTCTGCGCCCCTTCGGCCCTCTCCCGGCCGGGGCGGCTCACCAGTAGGCGTCGTCGCTCCAGGGCTCGAACCCCGCGTACTCGACGGGGTCGTCGTCCTCGTCCAGCCCCGCCAGCCCCTCGGTCACGAAGGTGCCGCGCTGCCAGGCGAGGAGCGCGTCGACGAGGCCGCGGTCCCACGGCCGGCCCTGCTGGGCGTGGCGGGGCCAGACGATCAGGGGCCAGGCGTCGGGATCGTCGCCCTCGGTGAGCCAGCCCAGGTAATCGCCGTCGATGGAGTTGGCGAAGGGCAGAAAGCCGCCGGGCTCGGGCCACATCGCGAGCGGAAAGTCCTCCGGATATTTCTCCTTGAGCGTCCCGTAGCCCTCCAGAGTCGACTCCACGTGCCGTACGAAACCCCGGCCGGCCGGGCGCAGCGGGGTGTGGAAGCGCAGCCAGCCGTTCCAGCACCCGGCGCCGTACAGGTCCAGGAGCGTCACGTAGTCCCGTGGCAGCCGCGTGCCCAGCTCCTCGAAGAGCCCCTCCCAGGTTCCGCCGCCCAGATACGGGGCCTCGGGCGGCGGCGACAGCAAGCGCAGGGCATCCAGCCCGGTGCCGGTCTCCAGGGCGGTGCGGCGCTCGGCCTCGGTGAGCCGGGGAACGGTGGGCTCGGGCGGCGTCCAGGGCCCGGCCTCCGGCAGAAAGGCGGTGCGGGCGACGGTGCCGGGCAGCGGGCCCATCAGGGGGCCGGGCGGGGAGGGGAGTTCCCAGCCCTCGCGCACCATGTGGCGCAGATAGCCGGTGAGCGTGAGGTCGTAGCGATGCCAGGGGAGGAGCCCGCTGCCGGGTACGGGGCCCAGATGGCGGACCACCACCGTCCACTCGTCGGGGTCCTCCGAGACGGACGTGTCCCAGAACAGCACGTCGCTGCCGCGGGTTTCGCCCCAGGCGAGGAGTCCGCCGGGCGCCGGGTGGAAGGCCGACCGCTCCGACTCCGGCAGCGCGCGGTTCGCGATGCGGGCTTCGCGGTGGGTGTCGCGCAGCCAGCCCCCGTAGTCGAAGCGGTTCTCCTGGACGCAGGGCACGTGGATCCATACGTACGCGCCGAAGTCCAGCGGTCCGTGGGCGTCGGCAAGCCGCTTGTAGTCGCCCGGCAGCGACACCCCCAGCCAGGTCTCGACCGCTGCCCAGTCGACGGGGACCGGCGCGGGCGGCCGCTCCGGGCTGGGGGTGGTGAACGCGGCGATGTCCAAGGTCACGTGTGGTCCTCCGGGTCGGACGGTCGGGCCCCCATCGTCGCTGCCGAGGACTCCAGTCGAAGCAGGGCGTCCGAGGTCGCGTCGTCCGCCGGACGGTAGGTCCAGATCCGGTGGCCCTCGCCTCCCGGCAGCTCCAGGACATGCTGGTTGAGTGCGAGGGGCCCGACTCGCGGGTGCCGGAGCAGTTTGCGGTCCATCGTCTTCTCGTAGACGTGGTGCTCGCTCCACGAGGCGCTGAAGACCTCGCTGGCGGCGGTCAGTTCGTCCACCAGCGCCGTCAATCGGGCCGACCCCGCCTCGTAGCCGACCTGTGCGCGCAGGGCCGCGACCATGCAGCGGGCGAGTTCGGGCCACTCGGCGAAGAACGACCGCGCCCGGGGGGCGAGAAAGACCATGCGGGCGTAGTTGTCCCGGGGCCCCAGCCCCTCGTGGAGAAGGGCGCCGAGCGCATTGCCGCCCACGATGTCGAGCCACCGGTTCACGAGCAGGGCGGGCACCGTCATGGAACCGAGCAGCCGGTGCACATCCGCCAGCCGCTCCACGCCCATGCCGGGCTCCGCTCCGTCCGTGGCCGCCACACCGGCGGCGAGCGCCCGCAGATGCCGCGCCGCCGCGATGTCCAGCAGCAACGCCTCGCACAGCCCGTCCACCACCGCGCGGGACGGCCGCCGTTCCCTTCCCTGTTCGAGGCGTACGTAGTAGTCGGTGCTGATCCCGGCCAGGTACGCCACCTCGTCCCGCCGCAGCCCCGGCACCTGGCGCTTCGCCCCCGGAGCCAGCCCGTGCTGTTCGGGGCGCACCCGCTTCCGTCTGGCGCGCAGGAAGCCCGCCAGTGGACCGCCGTCCCCGCCGTGGCTGCTCGAATCCTCCATGCCACCAGCGTAAGAAGGCCGCCTTCGCCGCCTTCGCCGCCTTCGCCGCCTTCGCCGTACGCCACCTTCGCCGTCGCGCGGAGCCGTCCGCACGCGCTCTCGGGGTGGGTGTGCCACTCCTACCCGCCCCCACAACCGGATGACTACCGTGCCGACGCGTGCCGGGAGCGTAAGGGTCCCTGACGAGCGCCCGGCATCAGTACAGAGCGCGAGAGAAAGAGAGCGGTTGATGTTCGTCATCACCGGAGCCAGTGGCCGTACCGGACGGGCCGCTGCTGTGCGCCTGCTCGACCGGGGATACCCCGTCCGCGCCGTCGGCCGTTCGGCCCGGCGGCTCGCCGACCTCGCCGAGCGGGGCGCCGAGGTGTGCGAGGCCGACCAGACCGACGCCGCCGCACTGACGGATGCCTTCCGCGGCGCGGACGGCGTCTACGCGGTGATCCAGCCCAACTACCTCCCCGACCACCCCGACTTCGGCGGCTTCCAGGACCGGGTGACGGCCTCCCTGACCCAGGCGGTCACCGCCTCCGGTGTGCCCCGCGTCGTCGGGCTCAGCAGCTGGGGAGCCCAACACGCCGAGGGCACCGGCCCGGTCGCCGGGCTCCACCGCTTCGAGCAGGCCCTCTCGGCCGCCCCCGGAGTGGACACGCTGTGGCTGCGGGCGGGCTACTTCATGGAGAACCTGCTGGACCACATCGATGCCGCCAGGCGCTTCCACCGCATCAGCGCCCCCTTCGCCCCCGACCTTCCGCTCCCCTTCGTCACCACCCGCGACATCGGCGCCAGAGCCGCGGAGGAACTGGCCACCGGGACCTGGCGCGGTACGGAGGTCCTGGAGCTCCAGGGCGAACGCGACGTGAGCATGCGGGAAGCCACGGCCGCGATAGCGAAGGCCGTGGGCGCGGCCGACCTCGCCTACGAGCAGATCAGCGTCGCCGCCTTCCACGCCGAACTCCGCAGGAACGGCGTGTCCGCCGACGTCGCGGACATGATGGCCGAGGTGGGCACGTCCCTGAACTCCCGCCACACCCGGATGCGGCAGCCCCGCACCGCCCGCACTTCCACCCCCACGTCCATCGAGCGGTTCGTCGAGGAGGAATTCGCACCCCGGTACCGCGCGACCGCACGGGAGTGATTACTCGCTCGGCTCCGCCGCGCAGGCGAGGTCCTGCGCGGGGCGCTGCCCGGTGGTCAGGAATGCCGTCACCGCGTCGTTCGCGCACGTGTTGGGGCCGAAGGGGTAGACGCCGTGGCCGCCCTGGTCGGCCGTCACCATCGTGGTCCGCTTTCCGAATGCCCGCCGCAGCTTCCGGGCGCCGGTGAGCGGTGTCCCCGGGTCGCGCTCGTTCTGCACCATGAGCACGTTCGACGGGCCCCGGTCGCCGATGCGCACCGGCGGCTCGGCCCGCTCGTCCGGCCAGAACGCGCACGGTCCGATGCTTGCCGCGGCCCCGCCCAGCATCGGGTACCTCAGCCGGTCGACCGCGACATCGCGCTGATACTCCCGGACCGTTCCCGGCCAGCGTGAATCACCGCATATCACGTAGAAACGGGCGGACATGAAGTTCTCCATGCCGTCCATCAACGGCGGGGTGTCGGGCGGCAGCGGCCGATCCTCGTCGAGCGCCTGCCACATCTCGGCCACCGAGGGCATGGAGGCGTCGCTGTAGAGGCGGTCGAAGGTGATCCCGCGGAACAACGTCCCGTCGATGCCCCGGACCGGCTTCGCCTCCAGCCGCCGCGCGAGCTCGAAGAATTTCGCGGTCACCTGCTCCGGTGTGGTGCCCAGGCCGTATTCGGGGTGCGCGGCCGCGAATGCCGCGAAGTCCGGGAACCGGTCCTCCATTCCACGGGCGAGTGACCGCATGGCCGTGACGTCGTAACCGCCGGGGCCCAGGTTGCTGTCGAGCACGATCCGGTCGCCGCGCCCCGGGAACAGGGTCGTGTACACGGCACCGAGGTAGGAGCCGTAGGACCCGCCGAGGTACGAGAGCTTCGGCTCGCCCAGTGCGGTCCGGATCCGGTCCATGTCGCGTGCGGTGTTCGCGGTGGTGGTGTGCGGCAGCATCCACGCCGTCCGCGACGTGGCGCACTGCTCGGCGACGGTCCGCGCGTTCGGCGCCTCCCGCGCGACATCGGCCGCGGTGTGCGCGTACGGCGGCACGTTGCCGCGGTTCCGCTGCGCCCGCGTCAGGTCGCAGGTCACCGGCGTGCTGCGGCCGGTGCCGCGCGGATCGAAGCCGATCACGTCGTAGGAGTCCAGCACATCCCGCGGCAGCTTTGAGGCGGCGAGAACGGCCGGGTAGCCGAGCCCTGTGATGCCGGGGCCGCCTGGATTGGTCAGCAGCACGCCGCGGCGCCGCGACGGCCTCTCGCTCGCCAGCCGGGAGATCGCGATCTCGATCTGACGGCCGTCGGGATCGCGGTAGTCCAGCGGGACTTCGAGTGTGGAGCACTCAAGACGGAGTGAGGCGGCCTTGCGGGGTGAGGTGGCCTTGCGGGGCGAGTCGGCCTGCTCCGAGCACGGGCCCCACCGCACGGTGTCCGGCGTGGCCGCCGCCGTGTCCGGCGTCGCCGCCGACACTTCCGGAATCACCGTCAGTGCCACCGCGGTCGTCGCCACCGTGGTGGCGGCGAGGGCGAGGGACAAGGTCTTTCTACGCATCCGATGTCCTCCTGGGCGGCGCACGGCGGTGGATGGGCGTCTTCGTCCGGTGATCGGTTGTCCCGGCATGTGAACGAGTCTGTCCGTGCGGCGCGGCAGGCACATCGGCCCGGCGGCCCGCCCCGCCTGCGACCGGAGGCGGGCCGGTGATGCGACTCCGGTCGAGGGCGCGTCATCCCGCGGACCGACTCGTCGGCCGCGCGGTGTCACGACAATGGACGGGTGAACACGGACGTCGCGCCACGGCTCGGGTGGTGGCAGCAGACCTGGCGGCTGGGCGCGGCCGCGGCGGTGGGCATACCGCTCTGGCTCTCCATCGGTGTGATGCTGCAGAAGCAGACGGGCGAAACGGGCTCGTGGTTCGTCATCGGTGATCCGCTGGTGGCTCTCGGCTGCCTGACGGCGCTTCTGTGGCGGCGGCGGTTCCCGCGCACCGTCGCCATGACGGTCGCGATCGCCTCGACCGCGTCGGCACTCGCTTCCGGCGCCGCGATTCTGGCGCTGGTTTCGATCTCCACGCGTCGCCGTCCGGCGGAGATCGGGGGCGTCGCGCTGACCTTTGTGGCCGCGTCGCAGTTCGCCGACGGGGCCTACCCGTTCCAGAGCCCGCCCGGCTTGTCGTGGTACCAGCTCGCGTTCCCGGCACTGATCGCGGGCATCGCGGTGGCCATGGGCATGGCCATCGGGGCGCGGCGCGTCGAAGTGCGGTCCTTGCGGGACCAGGCGGAGAGCGCGAAACGGGAACAGACCGCACGAGCGGCGCAGGCACGGGCCCTGGAACGGAACCGGATCGCCCGCGAGATGCACGACGTGCTCGCGCACCGGATCTCCCTGGTCGCCATGCAGGCCGGAGTGCTGGACCACCGCGGCGACCTCACCCCTGAGGAAAACCGCGTGCTGGTCCGCGGCATCGCCGACGCCTCCCACCAGGCCCTGGAAGAACTACGGGATGTCCTCGGTGTGCTCCGGGCCGACCCGGGCCGCCCGGAACCGCCCCAGCCCTCCCTCGACCACATCCCCGAGCTGGTGGCCGACGCCCGCACCTCCGGGCTGGACGTCAGGCTCACCACCACCGTGGCGGGAACGCCGTCCGATGCCGTCGGACGCACCTGCTACCGGATCGTCCAGGAAGGACTGACCAACGCCGCCAAACACGCCCCGGGCGCACGCGTACACATCACCCTCGACGGAACACCGGGCGACCACCTCGACGTCGGCGTCCACAACTCCCCGGCCACCACGGCGACCGCACCACCACCGACATCGGGATTCGGTCTGCTCGGCCTCACCGAACGCCTCACCCTCGCGGGCGGAGAACTCGACCACCACCCCACGCCCGACAGCGGATACCTCCTCACGGCGCGGCTACCCTGGCCGGACCCCACCCACGAAGAGAGAGCATGAGTGGATACCCAGCGGGAGCCGGTGCGCGTCGTCATCGTCGACGACGACCAGCTGGTGCGGATGGCGCTGCGGCTCGTCATCGACGGTGAACCGGACCTGACCGTCGTCGCGGAAGCGGCCGACGGGGACGCCGCGCTCACCGTGGTGGACGAACAGCGGCCGGACGTCGTCCTGATGGACGTACGGATGCCCGGCCGCGACGGACTCAGCACGACCCGGGAACTCCTCACCCGGCCCGCGCCGCCGCGGGTGCTCATGCTGACCACGTTCGACTCCGACGATCTGGTCCTCGGCGCACTGCGCGCCGGAGCACTCGGGTTCGTCCTCAAGGACACCCAACCGGCGCGGATCCTCGACGCGGTGCGGACCGTCGCGGACGGCAACCCCGTGCTGTCTCCGGCGGCCACGGCACGGGTGATCGCCGCGGCCACCGGCCCGCAGTCCGCTCACGCCCGCGACGCATCCCGCGAAGCCGCACGGAACCGGCTGTCCACACTGACCGAACGAGAACTCGACACCGCCCGGGCCGTCGCGGACGGACTGGGCAACCGGGAGATCGCCGAGCGGCTGTACATCACCGTCGCGACCGTGAAGGCGCACGTAGGCAACCTGTTCGCCAAGCTGGCGGTCGACAACCGGGTGCAGATCGCGCTCCTGGTCCGCGACGCGGAGGACTGACCAGCCCGGCGCGGCCGGTCAACGGTGCCCCGACGCACGGCATCCGCGCCCTCGCGACGCAGCGAGGTCACCAGCCCGCCGGTGGTCTGCGGGCTTCTCACGGGTGGCGGTCCGCCCGGCTCCTCGCGTAGTGACGGCGCGCCGCCGTTCCCAGCAGGGCTGAACCCGCGAAGCCGACCAGCAGCGTTGACCACTCAGGCATATGGGCTGCCCGCAGGAGGCCAGCGACGCCAAAGCTCGTATCCCACCCGGCCTCCGTGATGGCGGAGCCGAAGCCCTGGATGACGAGGATGGCACCGAACAGCCACAGCAGCCCCTGCCCTGAGCCGCTGTCCGTCCCCCTGAGCTGCTTCGCCATGACGAGCCTTCCCTCCCGGTGTCCGCGCATCGTTCCGATGCGACCGCATCACATCGTGCAGTCGATCCGGATACGATGCAAGTGCATCGGAACGTGGGAAGGAGTAACCCGTGCCCAGACAGGTCGACTACGAGGACCGGCGCCGACGGATCGCCGAGGCGGTCTGCACCCTGATCGCGCGCTCCGGCATGGAGGCTGTCAGCCTCCGCGATGTCGCAGCCCAGGCCAGCGTGTCCATGGGCGCCGTCCAGCGGTGCTTCCGCACCAAGCAGGACATGCTGCTCTTCGCGCTGGAGCACATCTCCCAACACGTCAGCGAACGCGCCAACCAGCGCATCGCCGCCGCCTCCACCCCCCAGGCCGCGTCGACCCTGCTGTCCCACACCCTGGCCGAACTCGCCCTGCTGGATGAGGAATCGAAGACGCAGGCTCAGGTCTGGCTGGCCTTCGTCACCCATGCCCCTGCCGACGAGAAACTGGCCGCCGTCCTGCAGGCCACCTATGCCAAGCTCCACGGCCTCATCGCGTGGCTCATCCGCTACGGCCAGGACACCCGGGAATTTGCCCAGCGCCTCGACCCCGATGGCGAAGCACACACGCTCCTCGCTCTGGCCGACGGCCTTACGGCCCACGTCCTGGCAGGCCACCACTCCCCGGCCACGGCGCTGGCCATCCTCCAACGCCACATCGACCACCTGCTGGAAAACGCATCCGACCGCGGCTGACGCGTCGCCGGTGGCCCGGTGGCCCGGCGGCCCGGGGGCTGGGCTGTCCGGCCGCGAGCAGCCTCGGTGACCAGGCCATACGCAGCGCCAGCGACCAGCCGTACACGTGGTGATGCTCTCACAGCAACGATATGCTCCCCGGGTGAGCTCGCCGCCCGACACCTCGACCGTCGCCCGCGTGGCAGCCGTGCTGCAGACCCTCGCCGCGGCTGAGGGCGAGCTCCCGGTGAGCGCGATCGCGCAGCAGGTCGGCCGCGAGCGCAGTCAGATCTCCCGCATGCTCAAGGCGCTGGCCGCCACCGGCCTCGTCGAGCAGAACCCGGACACCCGTGGATACCGGCTCGGCTGGCAGCTGCACGCACTGGCCGTCAAGGCCGGTGATCAACGTCTGGTCCGCACGGCGCAACCCATCCTGCGGGCGCTCGTCGCGGAGACCCACGAGACCACTCTGCTGTCCGTACCGCAGGGGAACCGCTCCTTCACCATCCTCCGGGAACGGTCAACTCACTCTCTCCAGGCCGGAGGGTGGGTAGGCCGCACCTCGCCGCTGCATGTCACGGCATCCGGACGCGCCCTCCTGCTCGACAGCACCAGCGAGGAGGTCCGTGACCTCGTCGAAGGGGACCTCGGTACCCCCGGCTACGGGCCCGACGCCCTGACCAGTCTGTCCGGGCTGCTCGACCGGCTTGCCCAGGAGCGCGAACAGGGCTGCACGATCGCCAACGAGGAACTCGAAGCGGGTCTCGTCTCCGTCGGCGCCCCGGTCCGCGACGCGGCGGGCCACATCGTCGCGTCACTCAACATCTCCGGCCCCACCAGCCGCATGCTCCGCTCCCTCGACAGCTACAGCACCGCTGTCAAGGCCGCGGCGCGGCGCCTCACCACAGCCCAAACCCGCACCCACCGCAGCTGAGAGCCGCGAGCATCTGAGCCGCGGTGCGCCAGGGCCGAGCCGTATCCCCAGCTCGTGCTGTGAGAGCAACATTGATTGTCGCCACAGCATGGCGTTGTTTAGCTTCCGTGAGGTGCGGCGCAACTACCGCGTCAGCGCACCATCGCTTCGAGGAGGGTGAACCGTGCTGTACGGCAAACAGACCGAGCTGGGGATCGAGAACTTCCCGGTCCGCGGCCGAACGCTCGGCGATCTCGCGCCGTTCGTCCGCAACTACGCCCGCGTCAAGCTGGCGGCCGCCCAGGCCAACCACGCGATGGGTGTGCTCGACGCGGCTCGCCGCGACGCGATCGCCACCGCGTGCACCGAGATCATCAACGGGGAGCACTCGGATCAGTTCCCCACCGCGCTGGTGCAAGGCGGGGGCGGTACGACCGCCAACATGAACGTGAACGAGGTGATCGCCGCGCGGGCCGGTGCCCTCGCCGGGATCGCGGTGCATCCGAACGACCACGTCAACGCGTCACAGTCGACGAACGACACGTACCCGACCGCGATGGCCCTGACCGTATCGGAACTGGTCGAGGGGCCTGCCGCGGCGCTGAACGAGCTGATCGCCGCGTTCGAGCGCAAAGCGACGGAGTTCGACCGGACTCCGCACCTCGGTCGCACGTGTCTGCAGGACGCCGTTTCCCTCACCGCCGGGGACACCCACCGGGCTCACGCCGCAGCGATCAGCCGTACCCGGGGCGGTCTGACGGCGGCCGTCTCGAAGCTGAGCGAGCTGTCGATCGGAGCGACCGCGGTCGGCACGGGCGTCGGGGCCCCGGACGGCTTCGGCCGGCGCTGCACCGAGGAGCTGGCCGCGCTGACCGGGCGTACGCTCACCAGCGCGGTAAACCCCTACGACAGCCTCGCCCACCTCGACCCCTATGCCGAGATCGCCGCGGCCGGTGCACGCGTCGCGATCACCATGGCCAAAATCGCGGCGGATATCCGTGTGCTCTCCTCAGGCCCCCACGGTGGCTTCGGTGACCTCACGATTCCAGCGGTTCAGGCCGGGTCGTCCATCATGCCGACCAAGGTCAATCCGGTGATTCCCGAGTACGTCATGCAGCTCAGCTTTCGCGTCCGCGGGCACAGTCACGCGGTCGACTGCGCGGTCGCGGCCGGTGAGTTGGAGCTGAACGTGATGGAGCCGGTCATTCTCGACGCGCTGACGTCGATGTTCGACGACCTCACCGCGGCAGCCGTCACCTTCGGCCGACGCTGCGTCGACGGCCTCAAGTGGAACGGGCCGCACCGGGAACGCAATCTCACCGGCGCACTCGACAGTGGGTGGAACTGTCCGCGGCCCAGGGGTACGAGACAACCACTCACCAGCTGCGTACGGACTCCCACAATGGGGGGCCGCGGACATGACCACCGACTCGCAGAGCCCCAGCACGGCCATCGCGTACGAAGACGCCCCACTCACCCGATTCCACATCAGGGTCACCGTCGCGGGCACCGGCGGCCAGTTCAGCGACGGCTTCATCCTCGGCATCATCGGCATCGTCATCGCCGCCGCCACCAACGACCTCGCACTCACCCCGCTGTGGATCGGGCTCCTGGGCGCGGCGGCTCTGGTCGGCCTGTTCTTCGGCGCCGTCATCACCGGCCCGATCGCGGACCGCATCGGACGCCGGCACATCTTCGCCTGGGACATGCTGGCATTCGCCGTGCTGTCGCTGGCCCAGTTCTTCGTCCAGAACGCCGGACAACTGCTGGTCCTGCGGCTTCTGCTCGGTCTTGTCCTCGGGGCCGACTACGTGGTCAGCAAGTCCCTGGTGACCGAGCACGCACCGCGCAAGTTCCGCGGCAGGCTCATGAGCCTGCTGGCCGTCGCCTGGGCCGCCGGCTACGTGTTCGCCTATCTGATCGGCTTCCTGCTGACCGGGCACGGCGATGACGCCTGGCGTTACATGCTCGCCATCAGCGCCGTCCCGGCACTGCTCGTCTTCGCGTTCCGGACCGGTGTTCCGGAATCACCCCTGTGGCTGGTCCAGCACGGACGCGAGGACCAAGCGGCCGCGATCGTCCGCCGTACGCTCGGCCCGGACGCGCTTCCGCCCACCGCCGCACCGGTCACCAGACGTCGCGGCGTTCGTACGCTGTTCAGCCCCGCCTACCGCAAGCGCACCGCCGTCGGCGCCCTGTTCTACGTGTGCCAGGTCGTGCCCTTCTTCGCGCTCGGCACCTTCTCGTCCCAGGTGATGGAAGCGCTCGGCGTCACCAGCAAGCTGGGAGCCGGAGCCCTCTACAACGTCTTCCTGCTGGCCGGTGCGGTCTTCGGTCTGCTGATCATCGACAGGATCTCCCGGCGGCACTTCCTGATCGGGACATTCGTCATCGGCGCCGTCCTCCTGGCGGCGTTGACGGCACTCGGCGCCGACAGTGGCCCCATCATCCCGGTGGCCCTGTTCACGGCGTTCGCGTTCGTGCTGTCGGCGGCGGTCAACCTGGAATTCGTCTATCCCCCGGAACTGTTCCCCACCGATCTCCGGGCCTCAGGTGTGGGGATCGCCGTGGCCGTCAGCCGCATCGGCTCGGCAGCCAGCACGTTCCTGCTGCCCGTGGTCGAGGACAGCTACGGCACCACCACCGCGCTGGGAGGATGCGTTGTCGTCCTCCTCCTCGGCGCCGTCGTCTGCTGGGCATGGGCGCCGGAAACCAGCAGGCAATCGCTGGACAGCGTCGACAACACCCGTGACTGACCCGTCAGATGGCGACGACAGCCGTTTCGCCAGTCAATGGGCTACTTCGCCCGGCGGCCGCCCCGGGCCGGGCGGGCCTGCGAAACACTGGGCGATGGCGAGCCACTGCTCAGCGACCTCGCCTCGGCAGGTCAGAGACGTGTCGAGGCGGTGCTTGCGTTGGGTGACCACCAGGGCGAAGTCGAGCGCGTCGCCGGTGACCAAGGCATGGGCGCTCTCCGGGCCGCGGACCCATGACCGGCCGCTGGGCAGGCGCAGCTCGACGCGCGGTGGAGACGGCGGCACGGGCAGGCCGCGGTTGGCGAAGCTGAACGCGAAGGTGATGTACCCGAGGTGACAAACGTGCCGGATCCGGTCTGTGGGCCGGCGGACGGTCTTCAGGGCGTCGGCGACATCCTGGCCGTGAGCCCAGTACTCCATGAGACGAGCTGTAGCCAGCGTCGCCGGGCTCATCGGCGGCCCGAACCAGGGAACCTTCTGTTCTCGACGCGAGAACGTAAAAGCCCTCAGCAATGCCGCGAAGGCGTCAGCCCATTCCTGTCGCAGTTGCTCCACCGAGAGCTCTTGGCGGGCTGCGATGTGATGTTCGAGGAGCTCGGCCAGAGCCACGTCCGTCGCGGGACGGGCACGCCGGAATTCACCGGGGTCGTCTACCGCCGCCTTGGCAAGAAGGTCACAACCGATCAGGTGTGACACGGTGGCTCCGACATCCCAGCCGATGGCCGGAGTTGGCCGCCGCAGGCTTGTCCCCGATGGGACGAGTGCCCGCAGCTGGTCGAACTCCGCCGTGAGATCGTCGAGCAGCTCGCGCGGGACTCCGCAGTCCATGGTGATGGCCCTTCTCCGGTCAACCCTTCGAGGTACTCCTGCCCTTGAGGCCGTGCCGCGGGGCTGCACGGTGCTTGCCGGTCAGGCGGATACGAGTTGGTTGTAGCGGCTTCGGAAGAACAGCAGGGGTGACGCCGTACTGTCGGCGTCGAGGTCGTTGACCCGTCCGATGACGATGTTGTGATCACCGGCGTCGTGTACGGCTTCGATCGTGCAGGCGATCCAGGCGACCGCGCCGTCGATGACCGGGTCTCCGTGCGACCCGGGCCGCCAGGTCACCTCGGCGAACTTGTCGCCTCCCGATACCGACAGCGCACGGCAGATCCACTCCTGGTCGGCGGCGAGAACGTTCACGCAGAAGGTGCCGCGCTCGGCGATGACCGGGAATGTCGATGACGTCTTGCCGGGCAGGAACGCCACCAGTGGAGGCGTGAGTGAGACCGAGGTGAACGAGGCGACGGTCAGGCCCACCGGCCTGCCCTGCGCATCGCGCGAAGTGACAGCGGTGATGCCACTGGGGAAGTGCCCGAGGACGGCCCGAAAGTGCGCGGTGTCGAGGACCGGGCGCCGAGAGGGTGATGTAAGCATGCTTAGATAATAGAAGCATGCTTAGATTTATTGCAAGCTTGCTGATGTTCCAGTCCAGCAGGCCGTATGCTGCACGGGTGACACGCGCTCTGCCCTACATCAACCCGTTCGACGACGGCCGGTCGCCGACCGGGGCCACCGCCGGCATGGACGAGGCGTCCTCGATGATCGATGCCGCCTTCCGGTTCGAGCGGGCGGTCACCAGAATCGGGAACACGCGACTGCGTCCGTGGAACATGACGCTGTCCAGCTACACCGCCCTGCGCATCCTGGCCAATCAGCCTCATCTCAGCCTCGCTCAGCTCTCACGCCGCTGCTACGCGCGGCCGCAGACCATGACGCGGATGGTCACGCAACTGGTGAACCGCGGCTTCGTGGCCCGCGACGCACATCCAGAGAGTGAACGGGCGCTCTCGCTCCAGGTCACCGAGGCAGGCTTGGCCGCCCTGGACGAGATGAGCGACGAGGTCCTCAAGATCAGCGAAACGTTGAACGCCACGCTGGGGCAGGAGGACATCGTCGCCACTGATGGCCGCCTGCGGCAGGCCGCGCTCGTGGTGGAGAACGAACTCCGGGACATGGGCCGCCCTGAGGAGTAGATCGACGAGCTCGACCGCAGCCCGTCCCTGTCCGGCCTGCTCCGCGCTCTTCAGGCCGGGTGAGGAACAGGTTGGGTTTCCTCCGCGGCGGTGGCTCCGGCCGCGCGGCCGAACACCGCGGCGCGCATGAGGGCGGCGCCACCGGGATAATCGCCGTAGAACAGGCCACCGACAGCCTCGCCGGCCGCGTACAGACCGGGCACCGGTGTCCCGTCCGCTCCGAGCGCCCGCCCGTCCGGGTCGATCCGGATGCCGCCGAAGGTGAAGGTGAGCCCCGCGACGGCGTGGTAGGCGACGAACGGTGGCCGGTCGAGGGGCGAGGCCCAGCGGGACTTGGGCGGTGTGATGCCGGCCGTGCCGCGACCTTCGGCCGCGCCGTCACCGGGCGGGCAGGCGTTGTTGAACGTCTCGAGCGTGTGAGCCAGCCGGTCGGCGGGCACCCCGATCCGCTCGGCGAGCTCCGGGACAGTGTGCGCGACGATGGGCACGGCTGCGCCGGCGAACTCGTCGGCCACCCGGGCCGCGGTCCGCTGGTCGAAGATCTCGAAGGCCGCGCATCCCGGCTGGCGCATGATCGCCTTGCCCATCTTCGAGTAGTTCTTGACCCACGGGCCGGGGCCCTCGTCGACGAACCGCTCGCCGTCGCGGTTGACGAGTACGCCGAGCCAGAAGCCGTGCAGCGGGAACGGAGGTGAGGCCGCACTGCGCTGCGGTGAGGGCACGGTCGGGTCGACCGCGGCCGAATGGCAGCTCGCCCAGGTCCCGGCCTTCTCCGCCCCGGCGCGAAGTGCGGCCTGGATCCCGTCGCCTGTGGCCAGACGGGTGCCGCGCAGGCGCACCGTCTCCCACTGCGGCCCCAGGTGCTCGCGGCGAAGTTCCCGGCTGGCCTGGAAGCCGCCGGTGGCCACCACCACCGCGTCGGCGGGCACGGTCTCGCCGCCGTCGCCGAGCACGGCACCCGTGACCCGGCCGTCGCTGCGCTCCACCTCCACCAGCGGTGTGCACCAGCGGATTTCCACGCCGATCCGCTCGGCGTGCGCAAGCAGGGGCCGGATCAGCTCGAACCCGCGCGACATTCCCTCGCCGGTGCACGTCAGGATCTGGCCGGGTGGAACGTGCAGGACGCCGTCGCGGACCGCGGCCCCCACGGTTCGGTTGAACGTGAAGCGAACGCCCTTCGCGGCCAACCAGCGGACCGTGTCCAACGACCGTTCAGCGAGCCCATTGACCAGTCGCGGCTCGGCTTGGCCGCCGCTCATCGCCAACAGCTCGGCCGCGTAGGCCTGGCGGGTGTACGGCGGTGCCTCGATCCGGTCGGCTTTCATGCCCGGCTCGAAGTCCTCCGTGATCGACGTCAGATCATCCGGCCCGTCATAGCAGAACAGAAACAACCCGCCGGAAAAGGCGGCGTTCCCGCCGACGTCCTCGCGGCTGCCCTTTTCCAGCAGCACCACGCGGGCGCCGGTCTCGCGGGCGGAGATCGCCGCGGAGAGCCCGGTCAGCCCGGCGCCGGCAACGACGATCGTGGGCGTACGGGTTTTCGTCACCGGTCCTCCTTGAGCCATGGTGCTGAACCGGCAGGTGTGGGTCGGGGTGGCTGAAGTGCGGGAGAGAAGACGCTCATGGGATGTCACCAGGTGAAGGAGAGGGGTTTGCCGGACTGGGTGGTGCTCGGTACGGGACCGGTGTGCCGGACGAATCCCTCGCCGGGCACGCCGACCTCGCCGGTGAGCCAGTTCGCCGTCTCCAGCAGGCGGGGCAGGTCGATACCGGTGTCGACCCCGGACAGTTCGAGCAGTTGCACGGCGTCCTCCGTGCACAGACCGCCGCCCTGGGTGCCGGGCATCGCCGGGTGGCCGCCGCTGCCGGCAAGGGAGGTGTCGATGTGGCGGATGCCGAGTTCGAGGAGTGGGAGCAGGGCGGCGAGGCCCATGCCGCGGTCGTCGTGGACCTGCACCGTCAGGTTCCCCGGCGGCACGTGCGCGAGCGCGGCGGTGACGAGTTCGCACATCTGGGGCGGCGCCGCGTAGCCGGAAGAGTCCGCGAGAATCCAATGGTCCACCCCTATGTCGAGGAGCCGCCGGGCCAGTGGTTCGAGATCCGCGCCGGTGCGCGGGGGGCCGGTCGGCCCACCCCAGGCGAAGATGACGTAGGTGCCGAGCACGATGTTCCGGTCCGCGGCGTACGCGGCCATGCGCTCCAGTTCGCGCATCGAGTCCTGCGTGGACCGTCCGATGTTGGCGCGGGCGAACTCCTCGTCAGCGGACAGCAGGAAGTACGCCGTGTCGGCTCCCGCGTCGATCGCGCGGGCGAGCCCGCGCAGATTGGCGACGCAGCAGCCGAGGCTGAGTCCGGGCACTCGCGGCACGCGGGCGAACACCTCCGCGGCGTCGGCGAGGCCCGGTACGAGATCGGTCCTGACGAAGGAGGACAGCTCGAACGCGCGGACGCCGGCGGCGATGAGCCGCCGCACGAGTTCGATCTTGGCATCGGTCGGGACCACATGGTCCTGGAAGGTCAACCGGGGGGCGATCTCCCGGATGCGTACTGCGTCGGGCAGGGACATGGCGGTTCCTCAGGCGTGGCGGGTGGGCTTGAGCCCAGCGGCGAGCGCATCCCAGGCATCAGCGCGGCCCCGGTCACGCAGCTGGTGTTTGCGCACCTTGCCGTTCGGGGTGACGGGAAGCTGGTCCACGACGCGGTAGTAGCGGGGGACCATGAAGTGCGGCATCGACCGGTCGCAGTGAGCGAACAGTTCCGTGTAGTCCATCTCGTGGCCGGGTTCGAGCTGCACGATGGCGAGGACCTCGTCCTCGCCCAGCTCTGACGGTGTGCCGACGGCGGCAGCGGCCACGGCGCCGGGGTAGGCCAGCAGGACCGACTCGACCTCGTGGGAGGAGATGTTCTCGCCGCGGCGGCGCAGGGCGTCCTTCTTGCGGTCGATGAAGTAGAAGTAGCCGTCTTCGTCGGTGTAGCCCAGGTCGCCGGTATGCCACCAGAGATCCTTCATGGTCGCGAGCGTCGCTCCGGGATCGCCGTGGTAGCCGGAGAACATGATGTCCGCCAGGCGGGGCCGGTACACGATCTCCCCGGCCTGGCCCGGCGCGGCACAGTTCCCGGACTCGTCGTGGATCTCCAGAAGGGAGGATGCGGTGGGCAGGCCCAGCGAGCCGACCTTCCGGGCGCCAAGAGGGTTGTAGAGGACGTTCTTGATCTCGGTGAGCCCGTAGCCCTCCACGACGTGTACGCCGAAGCGCTCCTCGAACGGATGGAGCACTTGGGGCGGGGCGGGTGCGGCGAACACCTTCGTCGCCCGATGGCCGCGATCGCGCTCGGTTGGGGGCTGCGCCAGGAGCATCGGCAGGACGGAGCCGAGGGCGTTGAACTGGGTGACCCGGTGGGTGCGCACCTCGTCCCAGAACCTGCTGGCGCTGAACCGGCGGCCGAGGACCACGGTCGCCCCCGCGTAGAAGGCGTGCATGGATATGTTGATCTGCGCGGCACCGTGGAACAGCGGCAGGCACGTGTAGAGCCGCTCGTCGGCGGTCGTGGCCATCTGTGCCGCGCACTCGCGCGCGGCCACCAGGGGCATCAAGTGCGGGTACACAACGCCCTTGCTCCGCCCGGTCGTTCCGGACGTGAGCATGATCGCGACCGGGTCCTGCGGCGCGATGCGGGGGAGGTCCGCCGCCGGGTCGCCGGCCGCGAGCAGGTCGCTCCAGGTGTGTGCCGTCACACCGGTCGGGATGCGGCGGGGACGGTCGCCGTCGATCAGTACGACGGTCTTGAGTGTCCGTGGTACTTCGGGCAGGTCGGCGACGAGTTCCAGCAAGGCCGCATCGGTGACCAGCACGCGCACGCCGGTGCTGCGGAGCGCGTGGTCGAGGAAGGAGCCCTTGTAGGCGACATTGATCGGGACCTCGACGAGACCGGCGCGGGCCGCTCCGAGCCAGGTGAGCAGGTATTCGGGCCGGTTGGGCAGGAGGATCCCCACCGAGCTGCCCGGGGCGGCGCCTGCCGATACAAGACCGCGCGCCACGTCGGTGACTGCCGCGTCGAGTGCGCTGTAGGTCAGTTCGCTGTCTTCGAAGACGAACGCGGGCTTGTCCGGATGTTCTGCGGCGCGGGCGGCGAGGAGGCCGCCGACCGTGCCGTCGGCGAGATCGGAGTAGTTTTCCAGGCCCGGGGCGCCACTGCCCCGAACGGCGGTCGGCGTCATCCCAGCTCCTTCTTGGCCCGGGCCAGGAAGCCTTCCAGCGACGGGTCCCAGGCCGCTTCCGCGCCGGTCGTCACGAGAAACGTGTCAATCCCGAGCTCCCGGTACCTGCCGAGGGTGTCCAGGATGCGCTCCTCCGTGCCCACCAGTGCCTGGGAGTTGGCGAAGCCGCCCAGGAGCTTGGTCAGCCCGGTCCAGAAGCAGTCGTCGTGCAACTCGTGGTCGGTGAGCGCGAGCGCCCGTTGCCGCCCAACGGAGGTGTCGGTCGACGACGAGCGCAGGAAGGTCGGCGTTCCGGCGGCCTCGGCGATCTGGCGTTCCACGGCACGGGCCCGGGCCCAGGCGTCGTCGTCGGTGTCACCGATGAACAGGCGCAGGCTCAGCGAGAACCGCATCGGGCGGTCATACCTCTGGGCTGCCGCGGTGACCTGGTCGACGCGTTCCTTCGTGCCGGCGAACGGTTCCCCCCAGAGCATGTACAGGTCGGCGTGCCGGGCGCCGAAGTCCACGGCGTCGGCGCTCTCGCCCCCCATGAAGATCGGCACCTGCCCCTGCACCGGCTTGGTCTGCAGCTTCACCGCCTCGGCCGTGTAGTACTCGCCGTGGTGGTCGAAGGGCTCGGGTTCGGTCCAGGCGCGCCGCACGAGGTCCAGGTACTCGACCGCCCGCTGGTACCGTCCGGCCTTGGGCAGGTCATCCGACTCGCGTCGCAGATCCTTGTCGGAGCCACCGACGACCACATTGACGGCGAGCCTCCCGCGGGCCAGCACGTCGAGGGTGGCGAAGTAGCGCGCGGCGGCCACCGGCGCCATAACGCCGGGGCGATGCGCGACGATCGGCGAGAACTTCTCCGACGCCGCCAGCGCGAACGGTGCGGTGGCGTGGTTATGCGGCCAGGTGGAGGAGTATCCGACGAGGACCCGGTCGATGGCCTTCGAGCGGTCCAGTTCCTTGATCCTGGAGATCATTCGGTCGGGATCGGTCTCGCCGGCCTGAAGGGGCTGCAGCCCGGTGAAGAATTCGATCATGGTGTCCTCGGCTTTCTGCGTGGAATCCGTTACGGGACAAGGGCCGGCGGGCGCCAGCGACTTCGTGACCAGCCGCGGTTCGACTCGTAGTGCGACGACGTTGAGCACGTCGTCGAACACTGAGGCCGTCCAACCGCCGTGCGAAGGCGTCGAGGTCCTCAGAGACCTCCGGCCTCCTGGCGCAAGGCCGTGACCACCGCTTCGGGCACATCGATGGTGCCGCGCCGGAGCGTCTCGTCGCGGCGGGTCACCGAGCGGTCGAACGGCACCCGGACCGGGCCGCCGCCCTCGATGGGCCGAGTGGCGCGGACCGATTCCGCGAAGGCCGTGACCCGCCGGCGGTAGTCGCCCGGGTCGGTGAGCACGCCGGGATCGAACAGCACGGCGAAGAAGCCGCAGTCCGAAACACCGGCCGGGTCGGCGGCCGCGCCGGTCATCATGCCGAGCAGTTGGACGACCAGAGCGAGCCCCGAGCCCTTGTGACCGCCCCACACGCCGAACGCGCCCTCGAGCGCCGCGGCCGGGTCGAGCGTCGGGACCCCGGCCGCGTCGTAGGCGTGGCCGGGCGCCAGCTTCTCCCCGAGCCGCGCCTTCAGCCTCACCTCCCCGTACATCACGGTGGAGGTGCCGATGTCCCAGATGACCGGAGCCGGGGTGGCCGGGAAACCGAAGGCGATCGGGTTGGTGCCGAACCGGCCTTCAGTGCCGCCGTGCGGGGCCACCATCGCCGGCCCGCTGCCTGCGATCATCCCGGCGAGCCCGGCTGCCGCGGCCTTTTCGAGGTAGTACGAGAACATCCCGGTGTACCAGGTGTTGCGCGCGCCGACGACCGCGATTCCCTGGGCGCGGGCCTTCGCCACGGCAAGCTCCAGTGCGTGCATGCCGACGAGGTAGCCCACTTGGTCGCCGCCGTCCACGGTGGCGGACACCGGTGTCTCGGCCACGATCCGGATCGGCTGCGGCGGCGTCTCGGTTGTGCGATTTCGCTCCGCTATGGACAGCGCGCGGGCGAGCCCGCCGAAGGACAGCCCGCGCAGTTCGCAGTCGAGCAGGTGGTCGGCGATGGTCTCGACGTCGGTGGCGGAATAACCGCACGTGGTCAGCGCGGCCGCGACGAGTGCGCGGGCGTCGGGCAGGGGCAGAGTCGTCATGGGCCGACCTTCGCGGTGAGGGAACCTGGAATTCGCCCGTCCGTAAGCATGCTTGGACAATATAAGCATGCGAAGTCGAATACAAGCATGCTGATAGCGCAGCCTCGGGCGGGTTCGCACCAGCGTCAGGCCCGCACGTTGCTGTGCCGACCGGACGTGTCACGCGCCGTGTGTCGGGCCCCGGAGCGAGGTCACATCACGGCGTCGGTCCGAAGCGGGCCCGCGGTGATGCGGAGCGTCCGGACGCGGACGGGCTCTTCCCGGTCGAGGTAGAAGATGTGCATGAACGGGGCTCGCACCACCTGTTCCGGATCGCTCTTCTTGGCCATCGTCGCCTCGCCTCGCAGCAAGCGGACACCGTCGCCCGCGGCCCAGAACTCCAGGACCTCATGGGTGATGATCAGCGGCTCGTCGATCTTGACGAAGAATGCCTTGATGGCATCGACACCGCGGATGTGCTCGGTGCCGAAGAACAAGTCGGTGTCCTCGGTCAGCGGCGCGAAGCCCTCGTCGAACCCCAGGGTGTCGATGGCATCCATGAACTTCAGGACCCAGCCGGGCACGGCCGTCACGTGTGCGTTGTTCTCCATGGTGGTGGTCTCCTGGTCAGGCCGCGGCGGGCAGGGTGGCGAGGAAGGCGTCGATCTCGGCGTTGACGCCGTCGGGGTTCTCGCGGGCGGCGAGATGGGCGGTGTGCTGGAGCACACGGAAGGTGCTGCCCTCGATGGCGTCTGCCATTTTCCGCACCACGTGCACAGGGAACTGGCTGTCCTCCTCGCCGGCGATGATCAGGGCGGGCACGTTCCTGATGGTGTTCAGGCGGCGGTGCTCGTCCTTGCGGCCTATGAGGATGCTGCGCAGCGCCCACGCCACCGACTTCGGGTCGTCCCGCAACACGAACTTGGTGAACTCCGTGAACTCCGGGTTGGTGGCCTCGGCGGTGGGGCCGGCGAAGGCGGCGTGGGCGGCCTTGGCGGCCAGCGGCGGCATCTTCGAGTGCAGTGAGAGGTACGTGGCCAGTGCGGTGGCCCAGATGCTCTCGATCGTCGTGGGCAGGGAGGCGGTGCAGTTGATGCCGATCGCCGCCGCGGTCCGCTGCGGGTAGTGGGCCGGGAAGACCCCGGCGAGCATGCCGCCCCAGCTGTTGCCCACCAGGACGCACTTGTCGATGCCGAGCTCGTCGAGGATCTCGACGAGTGTGTCGGAGCAGTCCTTGAGATCAATGATCTTGCGCAGCGCGTCGGACTTGCCGTGTCCGGGGCTGTCGATGAGCACTACGCGGTGGGTCGGGGCGAAGTGCTCGTACTGGTACTGCCACATGGTGCCGTCCATCATCAGGCTCGGCCACAACACCATGGCGGGGCCGTCGGAACGGCCGCCGACGCGCACGTTGATCAGGCCCAGTGAGGTGGGGATCAGCTTCTCGGTAACCCCTTCGAGCCAGTTCGTGGTCATGATCAGTCCTCTCCGTGACCAAGGAGGCGTTCTGTCACTAGTAGCGTAACGCTACTAGTTTCAAAACGCCACTAGCCTTGGGTCGCCCCGGACGAGGTGATCAGTGGGACCTCGAATCGAGGTCGACCGGCGCTGCGGGAGCCGACCCCCTCCGCTGACCGGCACCTCCTTCCTCGGTGGTCGTCGGCCGCAGAGTCGAGGCCTCGACCGGCTGGTGACAGCTGCTGCACGCGAGGTACGGATTGGTCGGGTTGCCGCACGTCGTGTGCATCAGCGGGTGGTGCGTGATGTCGGTATCGGTCGCATGGGTTTCGGCCCAGCGTGTGATGGCTGCGATGGCGGGGACGACGAGTTCGCGGGCGCTGTCGGTGAGCGCGTACTCGTACCACGGTTTGTCGGAGCGGTAGGCGCGCTTGGTGAGCAGGCCCAGCTCGGTCAGGCTGTTGAGCCGCGCGGTGAGGATGTTCGCCGAGATGCCCAGGGCTCGCTTGAGTTCGCCGAAGCGGCCAACGCCGAAGAACACCTCCCGCAGGATCTGGTAGTTCCAGCGCTCGGAGATCGCGGCCAGGTACTCCTGCCCATGCTGGAAGGTGACGTGGTCCCCATGGTCGGGCACGGCTTCTCCTCTCCGGTGATCCCGGTAGTAGTTCTCAATCAAAAGTAGTCCCGTGATGTTACTAGTCTCGATCCGAGCCCCGGTGTCGTCTCGGGTGGACGTCGGATTCCACTGCTCCGGGCTGGATCTGCTTCTCGGGCCCCTCGCGCCCTCCCGGCGGGGGATTGATTTGTGCTGCGGGCCGGTGAGGGCTGTTCGCGCACACGCGGCGGTAGCCGCAGATCGAAACAGTCCCGCGCCCCTTCCGGGGCGGCGCGCCGTCCGCCGGCTACTCCCCAGGGAGTAATCCGCACCCGCCGTCGCCCCCGGCAGTACGCGTCACCTCGCCCTCCCGCCCGACGAAAGCCGTGGTTCTCACCGGAAGTCTGGGGACCGAAGCAGACGTCACCCGGAGGGAGATCGGCCAATGGGGGCCGGAGAGACAACCACGACGAGGACGGGACGCGGGCGAGCCGTTCCATGGGCGGTGCTCGGGCTGTGGATTGCCGTGCTCGCGCTCGTCGGGCCGTTCGCGGCGAAGCTCGCCGACGTGCAGCAGGACCGGGTCACCGACTACCTGCCGGCGAGCGCTGACTCGACGCAAGCGGCGAAGATCGAGGACAAGTTGCCCGGGGGCGAGACCACCGAGATGGTGCTCGTCTACCACCGGGACGGCGGGCTCAGCGCCGCCGACCGGGAGACCGCGGCCGGGCAGGTCGCGGAGATCACCCGGCAGCACGAGCTGATCGGCGGTGCTCCCAAGGGGGTTCCGTCCAAGGACGGCACGACCCTGATGTACCCGGTCGCCAGCAACGAGCCCGGGGCGAACGAGGAGCAGCGGGACAAGCTCGTCAACGACGTCCGCGAAGTCGCCCAGGGCGAAGGCGGGTTGAGCGTCGATGTGGGCGGCACCGGCCCGCTGGACATCGACTCCGGCGCGGTCTACGACTCGCTCGGCGGACCGCTGCTCTACACCACCATCGCCGTCGTCGCCGTACTGCTGATCCTGATCTACCGCAGCCCCGTGCTGTGGTTCGTGCCCCTCGTCGTCGCCGGGATCGCCGACTACATGTCGATGGGTATCGCCTACGGCCTCAACCAGGCCTTCGGCACGACCATCTCGGGGCAGAGTTCGGCTGTGATGACGATCCTCGTGTTCGGGGCGGGCACGGACTACGCGCTGCTGCTCGTCTCGCGCTACCGGGAGGAGCTGCGGCGCATCGAGCGACCGTACGAGGCCATGGTCGCCGCCCTGCGCGGCTGCGGGCCCGCCGTGCTCGCCTCCTCCGGCACCGTCGCCGCCGGACTGCTGTGCCTGCTCGCCGCCGACCTCAACAGCAGCCGGGGCATGGGCCCGCTCGGCACCGTCGGCGTGCTGTGCGCGCTGATCGCGATGATCACCCTGCTCCCCGCCATCCTCGTACTGCTCGGACGGCGTGTGTTCTGGCCGCTCGTGCCCGCCTTCGGGAGCATGCCCAAGCAGCGGCGGAGCCTGTTCTCGGCGATGGGCAGCTCTGCCGGACGCAGGCCGCTGACCGTACTCGCGAGCGGTGCCGTACTGCTCGGCGCCCTCGCCCTGGGCTCGCTCAACCTGCCGGGACCGGTCAAGCAGGAGGACTCCTTCGTCGACAAGCCGGAGTCCGTCGTCGCGATGAAGACCCTTGCCAAGGCCTATCCCGAGCAGGGCAGCCAGCCCATCGACGTGATCACCCCGCAGGGCCGCGCCGACGAGACCCTCGCGGCCGTCCGCGGCACCCCGGGAGTCGGCAGCGCGGAGAAGGGGCGTACGGGAGACGGCTGGACCGAGATCTCCGTCTTCGCGAAGAGCGCACCCCAGTCGGCGGGGGAGATCGCCACCATCAAGTCCCTGCGGGACGAACTGAAGGGCTCCTACGTCGGCGGGGACAGCGCCCAGCAGATCGACCTGGAGGACACCAACGCCCGGGACACGAAGATCGTCGTGCCGCTCGTCCTCGTCTCCGTGATGCTCATCCTGATCGGGCTGCTGCGGAGTCTGGTCGCACCGCTGCTCCTGGTGGTCGCGGTCGTCGCGGTGTGGGGCGCCTCCCTCGGGATCGGCGGGCTGGTCTTCGAATCGGTCCTCGGCTTCGAGGGCACCGATCCGGGGCTCGGACTGCTGTCCTTCGTGTTCCTGGTCGCCCTCGGCGTCGATTACGGCATCTTCCTCATGCACCGGATGAGGGAGGAGTCCCTGGCGGGAGCGGAACCGGCCGCGGCGGCACTCACCGCACTGCGCACCACCGGCGGCGTCATCGCCTCCGCCGGACTGGTCCTCGCCGCGACCTTCGCCGTGCTGATGAACATGGGCTTGGTGCAGCTGGTCCAGCTCGGCTTCGTGATCGCCGTCGGCGTCCTGCTCGACACCTTCCTCGTACGGACGTACCTGGTGACCAGCGCCAGCGTCGCCCTGGGCCGGAAGGTGTGGTGGCCGGGCGTGCTCTCACGGGAGCCCGAGCCGGCCGAACGGACCGGACCGGGCGGACCGGCCGAGCCGCCCCGGCAGCCGGAAACCGTCAGTGCACCCTGAGCACGCTGATCGTGCACCTTGATCCGGCGGGCCCGCCCGGGTGCCTCTCCTTCCGGAGGGGCGCCCGGGTTCCCGCACGAGTACCGGAAGATGGAGCCGTGGAAGAACGGGGAACGACCACAGGGGTACGCGAACGGTCGGCGGCGGAGACGGCGGCCGGTGGCGGCGGGCGGTCCCGTCGCGTCGCGCGCATCATGTCCGCCATCAACCGCGAACCGCTGACCGCACCGCACCGCACCCGCAACGACGCGGTCCTCGCGCTGGGCGTCGCCGTGCTCGCCGTAGCCATCGCCCTGATGGGCGGCGAAGGGATCCGGCCCGGCCATCTCAGCTGGAAGCTGCTGCTCGCCGGGTACGTGCCCCTCGTATGGCGGCGCCGCAGTCCGTTGTTGGCCCTGCTCGGGGTGGTGGCCTGCATGGCTCCGTACTACGCCTTCGACTACAACCCCGCCCCGCCCGTCCCCGCGACCGTCCTGGCGCTCTACACCGTCGCGGCGACCGGCGCCGTACGCCGCACGCTGCTCACCGGTGTCGCCGTCCTCGGCCCGACAGTGATCAGCAACGGCCTCACCAACCAGGACGGGGCGCTGGAGTCCCTGGAGATCTCCGGCTGGATCATCGCGGTCCTGTTCGTCGGTATCGCCGTCCGCTACTACCGCTTGTACGTCGCCTCCATCGTCGAGCGGGCCGAACGGGCCGAACGCACCCGGGAGGAGGAGGCCAGGCGCCGCGTCGCCGAGGAACGGCTGCGGATGGCCCGTGACCTGCACGACCTGCTCGCCCACAGCATCACGCTCATCGGTGTGCAGACGTCCGTGGCGGCCCACATCCTCACCGCCGACCCCGAGCGCCTCGACCGCAAGGCCGTCGCCCAGGCACTGGACGACATCGCGGGGACCTGCCGGACCGCCCGGGGGGAACTGCGTACGACGCTGGAGGTGCTGCGGGCGCATGACACGGTCGTGGGAGTGGGCGCGGATCTGGGAGCGGGGGCCGGTTCCGTGTCCGGTTCTGTTTCCGGGGCCGAGGACATGCGGGGGCCGCTGCCCGGGATCGACGGACTGGCCGGTCTCGCGGAGTCCGGCCGGGTGGCCGGGGCCAAGGTCGAAATGTCCGTCCGTGCGGACGGCATACCGCCCTCCGTGGGCGCCGTCGCCTACCGGATCGTGCAGGAGGCGCTCACCAACGCCGTACGTCACGGTGGCCGCGAGGACCTCACCGTGCGGGTGGATCTGTGGACCGCGGACGGCGCACTGCGGGTGAGTGTCAGGGACGACGGGACGGGCGGCGGGGTGGGCCCGTCCGACGGCCCGCCGGGGTTCGGGCTCGTCGGAATGCGGGAGCGGGCCCGTAGCGTGGGCGGCACACTGGACGCCGGTCCGGGGCCCGCCGAGGGCTTCGAGGTGACCGCCACACTGCCGCTGTCCCGGGAGGACGAGGGTCGATGACCATCCGCGTACTGCTGGCCGACGACCAGAACCTCGTACGGGCCTCCTTCGCGATGCTCGTCTCGTCGGCCGGGGACATGGAGGTCGTCGCCGAGGCGGGCACCGGGCGGGAGGCCGTGGCGCTGGCCCGGTCGGCGCGGGCCGATCTCATCGTGATGGACATCCGCATGCCCGACCTCGACGGGATCGAGGCGACCCGGCTCATCGCCGCCGACGAGGATCTCGCGGGGGTGAAGGTGCTCGTCCTGACGACGTACGAGACCGACGAGCACATCGTCGAGGCACTGCGGGCCGGGGCGTCCGGCTTCCTCGTGAAGGACATCAGGCCGGCCGAACTCCTCGACGCCATCCGGACGGTGGCCGCCGGGGAGTCCCTCCTCTCGCCCGGTCCCACCTCGCGGCTGATCGCCCGCTTTCTGCGCGCGCCGGACACCGCGACGACATCCGCGGTGGGCGGGCCGAGCGGGCTGTCCGAACGGGAACGGCAGGTGCTCGCGCTGGTCGCCCGCGGTCTCAACAACTCCGAGATCGCCGACGCGTTGGGACTCAGCCCGCTGACCGCGAAGACCCATGTCAGCCGGATCATGGGCAAGTTGGGGGCGCGGGACCGGGCACAGCTGGTGATCGTGGCGTACGAGTCGGGGCTTGTGATACCCGGGACTGTCTGAGTCCGGGCCGACTCCGGGTCGGGTGAGCGTCTGCCGACGCCGACCGCCCCGCGGATACTGCCGCCCGGCTGCTCGGCGGGGTTGTCGCCAATGCCGTCGCCGGGGCGTGACCACACCACTGGTGGATGTGTCCACACGCAAAACACCCCCCTGCCCTGCGTTTTCGCAGTTCAGGGGGGTGATACGAGCGGTAGCGGTGGGATTTGAACCCATCCACGTGACCCGTTTCACCTGCGGTTTTTCCGGAGATCGGGACAAAGTATCCCTCTTCGATGCTCCTGGACGCTGCTGAATCCGGTTGCATCCGGGGTTGGTGTGGACGTGTCCACAGGGCGGTCCAGTGCATGTGCTTCGCTGTCTGCGGGCCCATGTTCGGACGTTTGGCGAACCGGCCGTCACCTGAGTGTGGCACTCCTGCGCCCGGACGTGGGAGCCATGCACATGCCATCTAGATAACTGAGTGTAACGGCCGGGCGGCTGGAGGAATGGACTGGCGACCCAGCTGACCGCGACCGCCGCCAGAGCGAACCGCGGTCTCCTGGTCGAGGGCGGCGGCGTGCACAGCGGCCCGGCCCTTGTCCGGGCCGTTCTGCTGTGCGCTCACAGCAGATCCCCGAGAGAGTCCCGGATCTGGCTGACCCAGTCCTCGGCCACCGGCCGGAACGAGGCGGTCCCCGGGGTAGTGAAGACGACGGCGCCTAGCTAGGACTTGTCCGGTCGATCATGTGACTGTTTCGTGCCTGGGTCGTTGATGTGGCATGGGGCGGGGTGATCTGACGGATGCGGAGTGGGAACGGCTACGGCCGTTCCTGCCGGTCAGTAATCGGCGTTGTGGCAGGTGGCGGGATCACCGGCAGGTGATCGACGGGATCCTGCACCGCGTGCGAACCGGGGTGCAGTGGCGTGATCTGCCCGAACGGTTCGGGCCGTGGAAGACCGTTTATGAACGCCACCGGCTGTGGTCGGCCGACGGCACCTGGGAACGTCTGCTGCAGCAGGTCCAGGCCGCGGCCGACGCCGTCGGCGACATCGACTGGGACGTCGCGGTCGACTCGACCATCGTGCGCGCTCACCAGCACGCGGCCGGTGCCCGCACCGATCCGCCACCGGCCACCGCGTCAAGGGGGGCCGAAACGGCAGAACACCAGGTCGAGCCGCCGTGGCAGAGCCTGCTCGCCCGCCTGGTGGAGGTGGTGCAGGAGGTGAGGGCCTGGGCCGCTCGCGCGGCGGGCTCACCAGCAAGCTCCACCTGAGCGCCGACGGCCGCTGCCGCCCACTGTCCCTGATCGTCGCCGGTGGACAGCGGGCCGACTGCACCCAGTTCCAGCCGGTGCTGGAGAAGATCCGCGTCCCACGGCCGGGGCCGGGCAGACCGCGCACGAAGCCCGACAGCCTCGCCGCGGACAAGGCCTACAGCAACGGGCCCTGCCGCGATTACCTGCGAGGCCGGGGCATCCGGCACACCATCCCAGAGAAGTCCGACAGCCAGGCCGCCCGCTTACGCAAAGGCTCACGCGGCGGACGGTCACCCGGCTTCGACAAGGAGCGGTACAAGAAGCGCAACACGGTCGAGCGGGCGATCAACAGGTTGAAGCAGTGCAGGGCCGTGGCCACTCGCTACGACAAACGCGGCTACGTCTTCCTCGGCACTGCCACTACAGCCGCCCTGGTCATCTGGCTTCGCACGTGATCGCCCGGACAAGTCCTAGTCGCCACTCTGTCGCACCGGCCTTGGGCGGATCGAGTCTCGCGCAGCTCTGTGGGGGCTGCTGTGCGGCTCTGTGCACTTCTGGGCTGTCACGACGCAGTGACTGTCCGTTCTCGGCCATTGTTGCCACAGGGCCCGCGTGGGTCGCGCGAAGAGCTAGGGCTGCGGCGAATCTCGTTCGCTGCCTGGCCCTGACCTGCAAGGATGCGCATTTCTCCCGCAACGTGGAGCAGTGTGGTCGATTCTGGATGTGTTCGAATAACGGATGTATTTGTGCGACACTCGAACGCTTTTGGTCGTTGTTTGACATGATCATCGCCGCGTACCGGCGGTGTGTGGATATCTTCATTCAGCGATCGCAAGCACGACAGCGCTGCACCCGGGGGGGAGAAGGCGAACAGTGCTTCCTCCGTCACGCCTGCATGGGCTTATGCCATGTACAGGACATAGGACGAGAGAATGAAGACGAACAGCAAGGTTGTCGGTCTCCTCGCAGGAGCGATGTTGCTGGGATTCGCCGGCGCCGTCCCGGCCCAGGCCGAGGGCAGCCGCACCACCTTCTTCACCGCCTGGCACCCCGGCAACGAGTCCTCGCGCTGGAAGGACAACAACAACGACAGCGTCAGCACCTCGGTGACCCTCAGCGGCTGCAGCACTGATGGCGGCAGCGGGTTCAGATTCGCTGACCTCAAGCTGTGGAAGGTCCGCGATCTTCTTCCCGACGACAACAAGCCCGCAGCAACTCCTGCGGGAAGTCGGCCTGGGGTGACCAGTCCTCCGGTAGCTACTACTTCGAGCTGTTCGGATTCGGCAGCGGGAACACCATGAGTGCCAGGAAGGTCGTCATTCGCTACTAGAACCAGCAGCCTGTAAGGCCCGTCTTCGCTGGTGCCCGGGTACAAGGCGCGATCCTTGTACCCGGGCACCAGACTGCCTTCGTTTTCTCTCTACCGCAGCCGCCTCGGATGTTCAGGCGGCGGAATGTGCGACTCATGGCCTTGGAATTCCGTAGCGTCACCTTCCGGTACAACCGGAACACGACCGTGCTAGACGGGTTCGACCTGCGCATCGACAGCCCGGCGACCGTACTGCTGGGCCCCAACGGGGCAGGCAAGTCCACGCTGATGGCGCTGGCCGCCTCCCAGCTCAAGCCCCTCAGCGGAACAGTCGGCTGGAAGGACCGCAGCCCGGCAAACCGCAAGGACCTGACGACGTACCGCAAGGCAGTCGCCTGGCTGCCGCAGCAGATCACGCCCGTCCCAGGTCTGACCGTACGCGAACAGGTCGCCTACGCCGGCTGGCTCAAGGGCATGAACCGCACCGACGCCTGGAACGCCTCCGCCGCCACCCTCGCCCGGGTGGGACTGAGCAAGCTCGCCGAACGCCGCAGCCACCAGGTCTCCGGCGGCCAACTGCGCCGCATGGGCATCGCCGGAGCCCTCACCCACCACAGCGAACTCATCCTCATGGACGAGCCCACCGCCGGCCTTGACCCCACCCAACGCAAGGTCTTCCGCTCCTTACTCGAGCAACTCGCCGACGACGTCCACATCATCGTCTCCACCCACCAGACCGAAGACCTCGCCGACATCTACCAGCACGTGATCGTCCTGGACCACGGCACCGTCCGCTTCCACGGCACCACCACCCAATTCCACGCCACCACCGATAGCGGCCAAGGCCCACGCGAACGCGCGGAAGCGGCCTACGCCCAACTCGTCGGCGAGGAGATCTGACCCGTGCTGCTACGCACCGTTCTCCGCCTCTCATCGGGTACCCGTCTCCTTCCGTTCCTGGTCGGCTTCGTCGTCATCGCTCTCGGTGACAACCTCTCCGAGTGGGTCACCCCCCACTACTGGCTTTCCGTCACCGGCAGCGCCAGCCTCGCCCTGACCTTCGTCGGACCCACGTGCGCCGCGGCCGGGGCCTGGGAAGGAAGCCGGATCAAACGCGCACGCCTCTCCGACCAGAGCACTGTCCGCTCACCACTGGCCATCGCCTTTCCCCTCCTGCTGCCCGTATGGGCCATGGGCGTGATCGCCATGGTTACGGCCCTGCTGGTCTCCGCGACGGCCGCAAACGTCGGCATCGGCATGCCGAACCTCGGCATCCTGGCCGCAGAAGCCATGCTGCTCGCAGCCAACACCTTGGTCGGCTACCTCCTTGGTCGTCTGTGGGCGCCCGCCATCGCCGTCCCGGCCACACTGATCACCAGCTTCGTCGCCAACGCCTACCCGGCCTCCTGGAGCATCCTGTGGATCCGCCACCTCATCGGTGGAGGACTCAGCGACTGCTGCGCGCTCGACCAGAGTCTCGACTCAGCAGCGGTGCTGAGCGCGGTCGTGTTCGGAGCGGGTATCTGCATGGCCGCCGCGGTGCTCATTCATCACGGCAAGACCATTCCGGCCATACTCGCGGCGTCCGCGCTGGTCACCGCTGGGTCCGCGCTCGGTGCGACCGCTTCACACGGTATGGGCGCCGATCCGGTGATCTCCCGGCCAACCAGCGGACTCGTTTGCGACCAGGGTCGGCCCCGGATCTGCCTATGGCCCGAGATGGACAGCCAAGCCGCAATGATCCGTGCGGAGGGGCGTAAGGCCGCCGACAAGCTCCGCCAGGCCGGAGTCACAGTGCCCGCCACGCTGACCATGGCCGACCGACCCGGCCGCAACGAGGCCAAGCTCGCCATCGGGCCCGACACCAATGCTGCTGCTGTACTCACCGACGTGGCGGCAGGGCTGCTCCCGCAATCCCCCACATGCGCGGATGACGGTGAACCTTACCCGGCCGCGGACGCCTACGGCCCTGTCGGGGCATGGCTCTCCCTCACCGCCGGCGCTTCGACCGACACCCTCATGCAGCGAGTCACACCGCCGGAACTGGCCCTCGCCCAGCGCGTCATCAAGCAGCCTCGAAGGGTCCAGCTCGCCTGGTACGACCGCAACACCCGGGCCATGCGAGCCTGCAACGTGCGCCCTCACCTGGCCCTCGACGGGAGCGACACATGATCTGGTGGGTCAAGGCCCGCGCCGTTCCCGCACTGGCTATGTCCATCGTCGCGACCACAGCGGTGGGATTACTCATGGGCAACGCCGAGCTTCCCGTACCGGTGCTGACCGGCCAGTCCGGACACTTCCTCGTCGGCCACCTCATCACCCTGCTGCCGGCGATCACGCTGCTCCACGGCATCGGACGTGGAGACCAGCGCACCGAAAGCGTCGCCTGCCGCCCCCTGCGCAGATGGGATGCCGCACTCGGCTCCACCGCCGCCGCCACCGGGGCAGGGACGGCAATCCTGTGCTACGCCCTTGGGGCCGATCGCATCTCCCTGGTACTGGGGCGCAACATCGCCGGATACATCGGCCTGGCGCTGCTGCTGTTCCCGTTCCTCGGCCACCGCCTGGCAGCCGTTACCGTCTCCGTCGTTCCACTGCTGTGCGCCGCGACCGGCTGGAGCGGCGGCCGCCCCGAGCCATGGGCGTGGATGCTTTACCCAGCCAACTCCCTGGCCGCTCCGCTCATCACCGCAGTCGTCGTCCTGACGGGCATTCTCGTATGCCTTACACGACAACACCCGCTGCGGTTCGCTGCATAGCTGTCCGCCCCGTAGGACGGGTCTCGCGTCGCCCCGCCCAGCCAGGATGTAGGGCAAGCGTTCCCGGAGACCGGGGGCGGCAGGTCTACGGTGTGCCGGTGAGCACCAGTAATGCACCGCAGCGAGGACATTGTGGTACCCGCGCTGACGGGACTTGCAGGGGCCGTTCTGGCGCTCGCTGGCGCCATGCGAACCGCTCACGATGCTCGGTGTCCGGAAGATGTCCGCCGTTGGTGTCCGAGGGGCGAGTTCTGTCCAAAAGAGCCACAGTTGAGCGCAGGTGGTCTACTATTTCACCTTTGGTGATCTAGGGGGCGGGATGCAGACAACGTCATTGCGCAAGGGGGAGAACACGGCGCTGATGGTGGGGCCGGTGGTGTTGTCGGTGGTGGTTCAGGGGCTGGCTGCGGATGTCTCGGCGCTGTTGCTGGGAGCGGATGGCAAAGTGCGCAGCGACAACGACCTGGTTTTCTACAATCACCGGGCCCAAGACGGTGTGTCGCTCGTCGGCTCGGCGGTCACTGCCGACTTGGCGCGCGTGCCGGGCAGTGTGGACCGTGTGGTGGTCGTGGCGAGCGCCGATCCGTTGCAGCCGGGCGCGGTCTTCACGCGCGCACCGCAGTTGACAGTCATCCAGTCAGGCTCGTCAGCCCTGTCGTTCATCTCACCGGACTTCACGTCGGGGGAGACCGTCGTGGTGCTGGCGGAGGTGTACCGCCGCGGCGGAGGCTGGAGGGTGCGTGCCGTGGGACAGGGCTACGCCTCCGGCCTGGCCGGTCTGGCCACCGACTACGGCGTTGATGTCGAATCCGACGAGCCGGTCGCGCCCTCTGCGCCTCTCCCTGCCCAGGCGTGCGGGACTGCGGGTTCTGCACGGCCTATGGCGGATTTGTCGAAAGTGGAGCGGCAAGCCCCCGGTCTGCTGACTCCCGCACGCCAGGCCAGCCAGGTACTCGTGGACCGGGGAATCGCGGACCGGCGAGCGGCGGTCTACCTGATTTTGGATCACGACTGGCATATGGAGGAGCTGTACGAGTCGTTCGCGGTGCAGGCCTTCGCCGAGCGGATGCTTGCGCTGTCGGCCAACCTCGACGACGACGGCACCGTCCCCGTGATCTTCTCCAGCGGGCAGGAGCCCTTCTTGGAAGAGATCCGGCTTGACAACTACCGCGGCCACATCGGGCAACTGCATACCCAGGTCGACTGGGGCTGGGGCAACGTCGCCGAAGCGATGCGTCGTGCGGTAGGCCACTACCAAGAATCGGGCGCCAGGGTTCCCGCCTTCATTGTCACCCAGGTCGGCGACGAGCCCTGGGACAAAGCCGAGGTCCGCTCACTGCTCCAGAACACTGCTTCACTCGGGGTTTTCTGGCTCTTCGTTGGGTTCGGCCGCGGCAAGCTTGCCTTCTACAAGAACCTCAACGCCTCCGTCTCGGCCACCTTCACGAACGTTGCCTTCTACGACGCGAGCAAGAACCCGGGATCCGTGCCAGGCGACAGGTTCTACACCGGTCTCGTTGATGCCTTCGCCGCCTGGATCCGACCGTGACCAGCAGCCTTGCCCAGCGAGCCAGTCTGGCTCAGCAGCGACCACAGAATCGCTGCCCAGTACGTGGCCGCGCTCAACAACCGCCTATCGGAGTAGCCAGTGTCCGTCCAGACTCAGTCTCTACCTCGTCGGTTGAACAAGCTCATCACCTCTGATCAGGCCGTCTTCGATCTGCGATGCTACTTCGGCATCGATCTGCAGCCAGGCGCCGTGCCTTTCACAGGAAGCCGTTTTGAGTACCTGGCCGGCGGGGGAGACTACCCGTCAACCGCAAACGTAGTGACCGCCGATGACCTCATCGCGGTGCAGACCTTGTCGGTCAGGATTCCGGTGCAGGTTTCTCTGGACCTCCTGGAACGCGACCTTGGTGATCAGATGTCCAAGCTGCTGCGCAGCATCCCTGGCGACGTTGACATGGCCGAAGTCGAGGTTGCCGAGCTGGCCCCTGGATCGCCGGCTGACGCCGCCTGGCACCTTCTCAACGCTCAGACCGGAATCGGGTGGGTCACGGCCGGCAAACTCCTCGCCCGCAAGCGCCCACGTCTCCTGCCCGTCTATGACCGGGTCGTTCGCTGCATCCTTGGCCGGCCCAAGTGCTTCTGGCTCGACCTGCATGCTGCGCTGCGGACCGACGACTTCGACCTGCACCGCAAGCTGATGGATTTGCGCCAGTCGGCCGGTGTGCCGGATACCGTCAGCGCTCTACGGGTCTGTGACGTCGTGCTTTGGATGCGCCACCACGGGGAGCATCGAGAAGCGGCGGGCTGCGCCTGGGAACGACCAGGCCGTACGCACGGCCTCCACGGCTAACGCGGTTGTCAGCGCTGTGCGCCACCATCGGCGTATGGTCCCTCGCGACTGGCTACGCGTCAGAAAATGGAGCCCGCGCTGAAACGCTCGGTAGGTGGCCCTCCGCTCCCGGTACGTCTGGGCCCGACAGCGTCATCGGTCACCCCGTCGTCTCAGGATGCTTCCCTGATGGCAGTCCAGCCAGCGCGGTTGAACTTTTTGTCCCCTGGAGCGGCCAGGGCGGGCCGCGACTCCCCATCGACCTGCTGCGCGGCACGGACGGTCGCCGCCGAGCTCATCTTCCAGTCATCCCCCTCCCATTCGGCCGCCATGAGAGTGCGGGTGTAGGAGCTGTGCTCCTTCTCGATCGCCCCGGCTTTCATGGTGACGCGGGCGAGGATGTAAACGCTGACCTCGTCCTTCGAATCCTCGATGACCTTGAAGCCGACAGTGCGAACACGTGAATAGGCGCCTGGCGGCATGTCGCCCTTGGCCGGTATCCCGAACTTCTCACGCAAGGCTGCATCCGTCTGGACGGCCCGCTGCTTGACCTTCTGTTCGTTCGCTGGCGTCTGGTCGGCCGCGGCCAGGTAGGAGTCGTAGGCCCGCATCTGCTCGTCCACCATGTCCCGGCTGCCTTCCGCGGTTGTTGAGTTCGCGGCGGACAGCATGCTGACGGCGCCCTCGACACTGTGCGGGAACAGAACTTCGTTGTCGTTGCTGTCGGTACGATGGCCGCGCGGCAGCACCGCCCGTTTCCCCGGCTCGGTCCACTCGTCGGGTGCGCTGTAGCCCGGCTTGGACTGGTGCGGCGAAGCAGTGGCGCCGCCGCTTTTCTCACCTTTGCTCGATGCCTCGGTGCCGTCGTCTCCACTAGATGCCGCACAGGCGGTCAGGGCGAGTACGGCAGTGGCAACGCCGCTGGTGCCCCAGATCATCGCCCGATTCGCCCCGTTCATACGCGACATCAGCACAACACTCCCTTAACCATCGAGATCAAGATCAGTGAACCGGACAACACGATGTCAGCTACACCGCCGCTCATCCAATTGAACGCCTCGCTTCCGCTGCGCCGCCGACCGTGGCCGATCGCCCGGCCATCGGTCGTGAATCCATCGGCCGCCTGCTGGCCACGTTCTCACCTGGCGGGTCTTCCGGGCTTGCTGTGGGACCCGCGGGGCCGGATCCCACGGTAAGCACCATCATCGACAGCCGTTTCAGCAGGTCAGTTGGGGTCAGACGGGCTCACGTGTCGGGACACGTCCACACAACTGGTGGACGTGTCCACACGCAAAACACCCCTCTGCCTGCGTTTCCGCAGGTCAGAGGGGCGATTCGAGCGGTAGCGGTGGGATTTGAACCCACGGAGGAGTTGCCCCCTCACGCGCTTTCGAGGCGCGCTCCTTCGGCCGCTCGGACACGCTACCGAGGCAGAGCCTAGCGGACGAAGGGCCGAGATCCGAAATCGGTTCCGGGTGGGGGTGGACCAGGGGGTGGTCAGTGGGTGCGGAAGAAGGCGGTGAGGGGGGCCGCGCACTCTTCGGGGAGGACGTCGTGGATGACCTCGGGGCGGTGGTTGAGGCGGCGGTCGCGGACGATGTCCCAGAGGGAGCCGACGGCGCCCGCCTTTTCGTCGATCGCGCCGTAGACCACGCGGTCGAGCCGGGACAGCACGATGGCGCCCGCGCACATGGCGCACGGCTCCAGGGTCACCACCAGGGTGCACCCGGTCAGCCGCCAGCCGCCGAGGCGGCGGGCCGCGGCGCGGAGGGCGAGGACCTCGGCGTGGGCCGTGGGGTCGCCGTGGGCCTCGCGCTCGTTGCGGCCGCGGCCGAGCACCGTGCCGTCCGGGCCGAGCACGACGGCGCCGACCGGGACATCCCCCGTCTCGGGTGCCCGTACGGCCTCCTCCAGCGCGAGGCGCATCGGCGCGCGCCAGGGGTCACGCAGGGGGTCGGGGTCGGGTCCGGGCAGGATGCCGGTCAGCGGATCGGTCATGACACCAGTGTGGCGGCGGTCAGCGCACCGCCTCCAGGCCCTCCATGCCGCAGCCCAGCATGTCGGCGATCGATTCGAGGGCGTCCCCGTCGAGGGACTTCAGCTCCTTCTCCTCCATGCCCAGGTCGGTCAGGATGTCGCCGTCGCCGAGCGGGCCGACCGGAACCGGCGCGTCGGGGTCGGTGTCGTCGTCCTCGTCGGGCTCGCCGTCCTCGGTGCCGTCCAGGTCGACGAGGCTGTCCAGGTCGTCGTCGGGGTCCCGGCCGAGCAGCTCGTCGGTGAGCATCGACCCGTACGAGGTGCGGGCGGCCGCGGCCGCGTCCGATACGTAGATGTGCGGGTCCTCCTCGCCGTCCACGCGGACGACGCCGAACCACGCGTCTTCGTGCTCGATGAAGGCCAGAACCGTGTCGTCGTCCTTGGCGGCCCCACGAGCCAGTTCGATCAAATCGGTCAGAGTCTCCACGTCATCGAGCTCTGTGTCGCTCGCTTCCCACCCTTCTGCGGTGCGCGCGAGCAATGCGGCGAAGTACACCGTGACTCTCCCACTGGTCATAGGCGTGCCGGGGCGGGCGGGACAGTGTCCCGCCCCAATCGGAATCGTGGCAGAAACCATCGCTTCGCGAGAGGTCTTCCGCGCTGCGTCGTGCACCAGTCCAAAGAGATGTGGCTCACGTGAAACGAAACGGACCGACCTGATCGCTCCATCGGCGGTGCGCCGGGTTCGGGTACATCAGCGGAACGTACGCAGCAGTATCGCCTCACGCATACGGGCGGCGCGGGTCAGCCGCGGCCGCACGCGGTCGCGCACCTGCCGGGCCTCGTTCAGCGCGCGCAGGAAGCTGTCTCGACGGCGGCGGCGGTCCGCGGCGCTCTCGCGTCCGGGCACGGCGCCCATCGTCCTGCCGGTGGGCATATCGGTGTCGGCCATGGCCTCACCCCTCGGGCCGAGGTCTTCGTCCGGGCGTCGGGCCCGGGCGCTCCTGCCCACTTTCCCCCGAAACAGCGGTTTGATGCCAGCACAGCGGCAGACTGTCCGCGCGCGCCGGGGTTACCGGCGGGAGCCGCGGGCGGACGGCTCGGTTAGTGTCGGTGCCATGCGGATCCATGTCGTCGACCACCCGTTGGTGGCGCACAAACTCACCACGCTGCGCGACAAGCGCACCGACTCCCCCACCTTCCGGCGGCTCGCCGACGAGCTGGTGACCCTGCTCGCCTACGAGGCGACGCGCGATGTGCGGACCGAGCGGGTCGACATCGAGACGCCGGTGACGGCGACGACCGGGGTGCGGCTGTCGCATCCGCGCCCCATGGTGGTGCCGATCCTGCGGGCGGGCCTCGGGATGCTCGACGGCATGGTGCGGCTGCTGCCGACGGCCGAGGTGGGCTTCCTCGGCATGATCCGCGACGAGGAGACGCTGCAGGCGTCCACGTACGCCACCCGGATGCCCGACGACCTCTCGGGCCGTCAGGTGTACGTGCTGGACCCGATGCTGGCGACCGGCGGGACGCTCGTCGCGGCGATCCGGGAACTCATATCGCGGGGCGCCGACGACGTCACCGCCCTGTGTCTGCTGGCGGCGCCCGAGGGCGTCGAGGTGATGGAGCGCGAGCTCGCCGGCGCGCCCGTGACCGTGGTCACCGCGTCCATCGACGAGCGGCTCAACGAGCACGGGTACATCGTGCCGGGGCTCGGCGACGCGGGCGACCGGATGTACGGGACCGCGGGCTAGCGAGACACCCCCGGTACCCGCCCGGGCTCGCTCAGCAGGGCGAGCCCGACGGGCGGGGCGAGGGCTTGGTCAGCGCGGTGAGCGCCTTGGTGGCGTCCTTCTGCCCGACCAGGTCCTTGAACTCCGAGCCGATGATCAGATCGACGTCCTTGCCGCGGCGGCCGTCGTTCTTGGTCTGGGTCCCGGCGAGCTGGGTGGAGAGCACCCGGAAGGCGCCGTCCGTGGAGCCCGGTGCGCCCAGGAGTATCCCCGGGCCCTTGACCTTCTTGTCGTACGCGTTCGGGGCGTTCCCCACGTCCCCGATCTTGAAGCCGCGCTTCTTCAGCTCGTCGGCGGTGTCCTTCGCGAGCCCCGAGCGCTTGGTCGCGTTGTAGACGTTGACGGTGATGTCGGAGGGCTTCGGCAGCTTCTTCGCCGCCGTACGGGACGACGACCCGGAGCCCTGGTCGTGGCCCTTGCCCGGCTCGCGCTTGCAGTCCGCGCTGCCGCGCGCCGCGCGCACCGTGTCGCCGCCCTTGCCGCCGCCACCGGAGAAGACGTCGATGAGCTGAAGCGTTCCCCAGCCGACCAGGCCGAGCGCCACGACGGAGCCGAGGGCCGCGAACACCAGGCGCCGGCGGCTCCGGGGCCGACGCATGCGCGGGTAACGGTCGCCCGTGATGCGGTACTTTCCGCCCATGCCGGGAGGGGTCAGCATGCTCATATGCGCAGCGTAGTGCGACCTGGTGACGATGCCTACTAAATGATCAATGGTTGGTGTGCAGTCCAACCCGAAAGGGCCAACGCGAAGGCCCCCCGACCCCGTGCGGGGGTGGCGTCAGTCGAGCTCCAGGACGCGCGCGTGCAGCACCTGGCGCTGCTGGAGCGCCGCGCGCACCGCGCGGTGCAGCCCGTCCTCCAGGTAGAGGTCGCCGTCCCACTTCACGACGTGGGCGAAGAGGTCCCCGTAGAACGTCGAGTCCTCGGCGAGCAACGTCTCCAGGTCGAGCTGCTGCTTCGTCGTGACCAGTTGGTCAAGACGTACCGGGCGTGGGGCGACATCCGCCCACTGGCGGGTGCTTTCCCGGCCGTGGTCGGGATAGGGCCGACCGTTTCCGATGCGCTTGAAGATCACACGGAAAGCCTACCGGGCAAGCGGCTTCCGGCGCAGCCAAGGCGCGGGAGTACCAGGCCCGGGGCCCGGGAGGGGGCTTCGGGGCGCGCTGGCAAAAGGGTGGAATTTTCTCGAAAAGGGACTAGTCGCCCAAGGAGGTCAGGAGTAACCTTAAAAGCAGCCTGCGGGGCGAGCGAGGGAGCTCGACCGGAGAGGCGTTCAGGACAGAGGACTTTGGTTCTCCGGAGCGCTTCGCTGATGGCCGGGCTGAGAGGCCGGAAGGTCGGGGAGACCGGAAGGCGACCTCCAGCACCTGATCCGGACAATGCCGGCGAAGGGAGCCCACCTCGCAGGTTTTGTGCTGCCCGATCCCTTGCCCGATCCCTTTCGGAAGCGCCCGGTTGCGGCGGCTTCTCGCGTGCTCAAGCATGGCTGCATGCGCTGTCTGGTCACCGGGGCCACCGGCTACATCGGCGGCAGGCTCGTGCCCGAGCTGCTGGCCGCGGGGCATGAGGTGCGCTGTGTGGTCCGCTCCCCGGGGAAGCTCCGCGATCACCCCTGGGCGGGGGAGGTCGAGACCGTACGCGGCGATGTGACCGACGAGGAGTCCGTCGGGGCGGCCATGGCGGGCGTGGACGTCGCGTACTACCTGGTGCACGCGCTGGGCGGCGGGCCCGGCTTCGAGGAGACCGACCGGCGCGCCGCCCGCGTCTTCGGCGAGCGGGCGCGGGCCGCCGGGGTCCGGCGGATCGTCTACCTCGGCGGGCTGACCCCGGCCGGGGTCCCGGACCGGGACCTCTCCCCCCATCTGCGCTCCCGCGCCGAAGTGGGGCGCGCGCTCCTGGACTCCGGGGTGCCGACCGCGGTGCTACGGGCCGGAGTCATCATCGGGTCGGGCTCGGCGTCGTTCGAAATGCTGCGCTATCTGACCGAACGGCTTCCGCTCATGGTCACCCCGCGCTGGGTACGTACCCGCACCCAGCCGATCGCCGTCCGCGATGTGCTCCGGCTGCTCGTCGGCTGCGCCGCGCTGCCGTACGAGGTGAGCCGGGCCTTCGACATCGGCGGCCCCGACGTCCTCACCTACCGGGACATGATGCGGCGGTACGCGGCCGTCGCCGGGCTGCCCCGGCGCGCCATCCTGCCGGTGCCGGTGCTCAGCCCGCGGCTCTCCAGCCTCTGGGTCGGCCTGATCACCCCCGTACCCGGCACCCTCGCCCGGCCCCTCGTGGAGTCCCTGCGGCACGAGGTGGTCTGCGCCGAGCGGGACATCTCGGACTACGTACCCGAGCCGCCGGGCGGCCTCCTCGGCGTGGACCGGGCCCTGGAGCTGGCCCTTCGGCGGATCGGCGAGGCCGACGTGGCCACCCGCTGGTCCTCCGCCGCCACCCCCGGCGCGCCCAGCGACCCGCTGCCCACCGACCCCGACTGGGCGGGCGGCACCCTCTACACCGACCACCGCCGTCGCGCCGTGAACGCCTCCCCGCAGGACGTGTGGCGGGTCGTGGAGGGGATCGGCGGCGAGAACGGCTGGTACGCGCTCCCCCTCGCCTGGGCGCTGCGCGGCTGGATCGACAGGCTGATGGGCGGCGTCGGTCTGCGCCGCGGCCGCCGCGACGCGGCCCGGCTGCGGGTCGGGGACAGCCTCGACTTCTGGCGGGTCGAGGAGGTCCTGCCGCCCCGTCTGCTGCGGCTGCGGGCCGAGATGCGGCTGCCGGGGCTGGCATGGCTGGAGATGCGGGTGGAGCGGGACGCGGCGGGCGGGACCGTCTTCCGCCAGCGCGCCGTCTTCCACCCGCACGGGCTGGCCGGGCACCTCTACTGGTGGGGCGTCTCGCCGTTCCACGCGCTGGTGTTCGGCGGGCTGGCCCGCAAGATCGCCGCCAAGGCCGAGTCGTCCGTATGCCGTTGACCGGGCGGCGGTGCTCGCTCAAGGTCGCGGCGGCCACCTAGCGCAGGCCGTCCGCGGCGATGGGGAGGTGGCGGGGGCCGCGGAGGACGGCGTTGCGGCGGTAGGGCGGCGGGTCTTCGAGCAGGCGGGGGTTCTCCAGGCGCTGGGCAAGCGCGGTCAGGGCCAACTGGGCCTCCAGCCGGGCCAGCGGGGCGCCGAAGCAGCTGTGGATGCCACTGCCGAAGCCCAGGTGCTGGTTGTCGCGGCGCTGCGGGTCGAAGCGGTCGGGGTCGAGGAAGCGCTGGGGGTCGCGGTTGCCGGAGGCCAGGACGAGCCAGACGGAGGCGCCCTTGGGGATGGTGACCCCGGCGATGTCGATGTCCGAGAGCGGGGTGCGCTGGGGGAGCAACTGGACGGGCGGGTCGTAGCGCAGCAGCTCCTCGACCAGGGGGACGGCCAGATGGGGCTTGGCGCGCAGCCGGGCCAGGACGTCGGGGTTGCGGAGCAGGACGAGCATGCCGTTGGTGATCAGGTTGACGGTGGTCTCGTGGCCCGCGACCAGCAGCAGCGCGGCGGTGCTCAGCAGCTCCGTATGGCTCATCGGGCCCTCCGGGCCGTGCCCGGCGACTAGGGCGGAGAGCATGTCGTCGCCGGGGGAGCGGCGGCGCTCCTCGATCAGTTCGGAGAGGTAGCGGCCGAGTTCGGTGCGGGCCCGCTGGGTGACGCGGCGGCGTTCCGCGGCGTCCTGCTCGGGGTCCGGGTCGAGGCTCGCGGCGAGGGTGTCGGCCCAGGTGTGGAAGCGCGGTTCGTCCTCGCGCGGCACGCCCAGCAGCCGGCAGATGACGGTGACCGGGAAGGGGTACGAGAAGTGGTCGACGAGGTCGATGCGGTCCCGGTCCTGGAAGCCGTCGATCAGTTCGTCGACGATGCGGGACAGCTCGCCGCGCATGGCGTGGATCCGCCGGGGGGTGTGCGGCGGGCCGAAGGGGGTCATGGCCAGGCGGCGCAGCCGGTCGTGTTCGGGCGGGTCGAGCTTCAGGAAGGCGGGCGGCAGCCCGGGGTCGTCCTCCTCGGCCCCGGCCGGTTCCCCGGCGGCCTGCGGGTCGAGGTTGCGCGCGTCGGAGCTGATGCGCGGGTCGTGCAGGAGGGCGTGGATCTCCCAGTAGGTGCTGACGATGTACGGGCCGTCCTCCTCGTGCACCACGGGTGTTTTGCGCAGTTCCGCGTAGATCGGGTACGGGTCGGCGCGGTTGGCGTAGTCGGTGATCTTCCGCAGGAGGGGGCCGTGGGCCATGGCGGAGTCCTTCCGGGGATCGGGCCGGGGAGCGGGGCGGTCACACGCGCGCGGGGGTGAAGGCGATCCGCCGGTCGGCGGGCGAGTAGCCGCTGAGCGTGACGGTCGGGCCGTGGGTGGGCAGCGTGGGGTCCGGGAAGTCGGCCGGGACCGGCCGCAGCCCTTCGGCGCGGCGGTCGACGGTGGTGAACGGCGGCGGGAAGGGGGCGGCTGTCTCGATCAGCCGCTGGTAGAACGCCAGCCACTTGCTCTGGTCGAAGGTGACGGCGGCGATGACGCGCCCCTGGTATCCGTAGACCGCCGTGAAGCGGTGCTCGGCGAGCGACCCCTGCGCGATCAGGATCTCCTCGCCCAGCGACGGCACCCCGACCGACTTGATGTTCACCCCGAACTGGGAGGACCAGAAGGCCGGGACCCACAGATGCGGCCGTCGGTCGGCGCTCGCGCTGATCATGTTGTGGGCGGCGGTCTCGGCCTGGGCGACCGCGTTGCCCCAGTGCTCCAGGGACAGGAACTGGTAGCCGAAGAGCGGATGCGGGGAGCGGGCCACGTCCCCGGCCGTGAAGACGTCGTCGGTGACGATGCCGCGCACGTCGAAGGCGCGGCAGCCCGCGTCGCAGGCGATGCCGCGCGGCCCGGCGCCGAGCCCGGAACCGGCCAGCCATTCGGTGTTGCGGGTGATGCCGAGGGAGACGACCGCGACATCGGCGTCGAGGGCGGTGCCGTCGGACAGATGGGCCCGCCGCAGCCGCCCGGCGGCGTCGCCCTCCAGCGCGGTGACCATGACGCCGCAGCGCAGGTCCACGCCGTGGGCGCGCTGGAGGTCGGCGGCGACCTCGCCGAGCACTCCGCCGAGGGCGCCGACCAGCGGGGTCGGGCCGCGTTCGGCGACGGTGACCGGCAGCCCCCGCTCCCGGCAGGCGGAGGCGATCTCCGAGCCGGTGAAGCCCGCGCCGATGACCAGCACCCGGCGCGGCCCGGCCGACAGCCGGCGGTGCAGCGCGGCCGCGTCCTCGCGGGTACGGAGCACGAAGACGCCGTCCAGCTCGGCTTCCAGGGGATGCGGCCAGGGCCGGGCGCGCACCCCGGTGGTGATCATGAGCCGGTCGTAGCCGACCTCGTCGCCGTCGGCCAGCCGCACCCGCTGGGCCGTCATGTCCAGCCCGGTGGCGGCGACGCCGAGCCGCCATGTCGCGTCCACCGCGCGGCGCCGGGGCAGCGCCGTCTGGTCGGCGGGGGACCTGCCCAGCAGCACCTGCTTGGACAGCGGCGGCCGGTCGTACGGCTCATGGGGCTCGTCGCCGATCATCGTGAGCGAGCCCGCGAACCCCTCCTCGCGCAGCGTCTCGGCGGCCCGCAGCCCGGCGAGCGAGGCGCCCACGATCACGATGCGCCCCTCGCGCCGCAGCGTGTGCGGCGCGCCGTCAGCGGACACCGGACAGGTCCTCGTCGTCGACCAGGATGGCCTGGACCGGGCAGGCCGCCGCCGCGCGCGCCACGTTCTCCCGCTGGGACTCGTCCGCGTGCGGGGCGTAGAGCAGCGCCTCCTCGCCGTGCAGGGTGAAGACGTCGGGGGCGAGGAACGCGCACTGCGCGTATCCCTGGCAGCGGTTGAGATCGACGACAAGCCTCATCGGGGCCCTGCCCTTCGCCACGCTCGGGTCGCCGGGTCACCCCCCACTGGCCCCCAGCATGGGCGAGGCGACCGGGGCCCGCGCGCACAGCCGGGCCAAAGGGGCGACGGGCGACGGGCGCGGGGGCGAGTGCGGGGGCGCAGTGTGCCAGTGGGGGCGGGGGCGTGACCCGTCGTGCGCAAGAGCTGAGCCATTCCGCCCGTGGCCGTGTGCCCGCCACTACTGTGCGTGGAATGTTCCACTCCGCAGCCCTCTCCTCAGCCCCACAAAGAGGCGGGATCGCCGCTGTCGGTTCCACGGGGTGGCGTATGTGATGAACATCTCGTCCTTACGTCGCGCGCAGCGCGCCCCCGCGCCCGCCTCCCCGGCCCCCGCGCCCGCCTCCCCCGTCCCCGCCTCTCCGACCCCCGTCCCCACTCCTCCCGCCGCCGCTCCCAAGCAGCGTGACGCGTTCTTCGACAACGCCAAGTACCTGGCCATCGTGCTGGTCGCGATGGGGCATTCCTGGGAACCGCTGCGGAACGGCAGCAGAGCGGCATCCGCCCTCTACATGTTCGTGTACGCGTTCCACATGCCCGCGTTCATCCTCATCTCCGGCTACTTCTCGCGGAACTTCGACCTCCGGCCGGACCGGCTGAAGCGCCTGCTCACCGGCGTCGTCGTCCCGTACGTGCTCTTCGAGACCGCGTACAGCCTGCTCAAGGGCTGGGCGGGCGGCGACGCCTCGTACCCGGTCAGCCTGCTCGACCCCTGGTATCTGACCTGGTTCCTGATCGCGCTCTTCGTGTGGCGGGTGACCACCCCGGTGTGGCGGATCGTGCGCCATCCCGTGCCGGTCGCGCTCGCGATCGCCGCGCTCGCCGCGTGCTCGCCCGACATTGGCGACGATCTCGACCTCCAGCGGGTGCTGCAGTTCCTGCCCTTCTTCGTGGCGGGCCTGCACATGCGGCCGGAGCACTTCCGGATGGTGCGGCGGCGGGAGGTGCGGCTGGCGGCCGTGCCCGTGGCGGCCGTCGCGCTGGTCTTCGCGTACTGGGCGGTGCCGCGCATGAACGCCGGGTGGTTCTACCACCGGGACAGCGCCCAGGAGCTGGGGGCGCCGTGGTGGAGCGGCATCGTGATGACGTTCGCCCTCTTCGGCTGCTCCATGGTGCTCACCGCGTGCTTCTTCGCCTGGGTGCCCGGGCGGACGATGTGGTTCACCGCGCTCGGCGCCGGAACGCTGTACGGGTATCTGCTGCACGGCCTCCTCATAAAGGGCTCCCACTTCGCGGGCTGGTACGAACCGTCCTGGCTGCACACCCCGGCGGGCGCGATCGTGGTCACGGTCATCGCCGCGGTGGTGGTGACGGCGCTGTGCTCCCCGCTCGTGCAGCGGATCTTCCGCTTCGCGATGGAGCCGCGGATGGAGTGGGCCTTCCGGTCCACGGATGCCGTGACGGCCGCGGCGGGGCCCGCCGTGGCCGGATCCGGGCCCGGGGCCGTCGTGGCCCGGTCCGCCTCGACGCCGCAGACGGCCGTCGTCCCGCCGCAGGCCACGAGACCGTCGCGCTAGCGCGTCAGCTGCCCGTTCCCGGCCCCGCCGCGGCCGTACCGCCGCGGCGGGGCCGGAAACGCTCGCACGCTTATGTGACTCGTCGGGCTGTCGGATAGGCCGTCTGGACGCTGGGTAGGGCCGAGCCGATCAGCCCGCGGGGCCCGTTGAACGGCCGCGGGCATCCGTCGCACGGAGAGGTCCCGGCGCACCAGTGACACAGCCCTTTCAACTCCCCGACTTCTACATGCCGTACCCGGCCCGGCTGAACCCCCGGGTCCAGGAGGCACGGGAGCACTCCACCCGGTGGGCCCGCGAGATGGGCATGCTCGAAGGCTCCGGGATCTGGGAGCAGGAGGATCTCGACGCCCACGACTACGCCCTGCTGTGCGCCTACACCCACCCCGAATGCTCCGGCGCGGAGCTGGCGCTGATCACGGACTGGTACGTGTGGGTGTTCTTCTTCGACGACCACTTCCTCGAGGAATTCAAGTACACGAACGACCGGGAGGGCGCCAAGGCGTATCTGGACCGGCTGCCGCTGTTCATGCCGATGGAGCCGATGGACCCGGCGGCCGGGATGCCGGAGCCGGTCAACCCCGTCGAGGCGGGCCTGAAGGACCTGTGGACGCGGACGGTGCCCGCGATGTCGCCGGACTGGCGGGCCCGGTTCCGGGAGTCCACGGAGAACCTGCTCAACGAGTCGCTGTGGGAGCTGTCCAACATCAACGCGGGGCGGACGCCCAATCCGGTGGAGTACATCGAGATGCGCCGCAAGGTCGGCGGCGCCCCGTGGTCGGCCGGGCTCGTGGAGCACGCGGTGGGGGCCGAGGTGCCTGCGGTGATCGCGGAGTCGCGGCCGCTGCGCGTGCTGCGGGACGCGTTCTCGGACGCGGTGCATCTGCGCAACGACCTGTTCTCGTACCAGCGGGAGATCGAGGAGGAGGGCGAGCTGAGCAACGGGGTGCTGGTCCTGGAGACGTTCCTGGACTGCACCACCCAGCAGGCGGCGGACGCCGTGAACGACCTGCTCACCTCGCGGCTCCAGCAGTTCGAGAACACCACGTTCACCGAGCTGGCCCCGCTCTTCGCCGAACACGGCCTGGACGCGGCGGCCTGCGCGGCCGTCATGGCGTACGTCAAGGGGCTCCAGGACTGGCAGTCCGGCGGCCATGAGTGGCACATGCGTTCCAGCCGCTACATGAACGGCGGCGGGGCCGGGAGCGAGCCCGCCTGGTCGCCGTTCGCCTTGAGCGGTCTCGGCGGCAGCGGCCTTGGCGTATCGGCCGCCGACATACGGCTCACCACCGGCCGGGCGGAGCGCGCCAGGGCGCGCACTTTCAGCCATGTGCCGCATCAGCGGATCGGGCCGTCCCGGCTGCCGGACTTCTTCATGCCGTTCACCGCCCGGCTCAGCCCGCATCTGGACCGGGCGCGCCGCAATCTGGTCGAGTGGTCGCACCGGATGGGCATTCTCGGGCCCCAGCCCGGCGTCCCCGGCTCGGACGTCTGGGACGAGCGCCGGCTGCTCGCCGCCGACCTGCCGCTGTGCGCGGCGGGGATCCACCCGGACGCGTCCCCCGAGGAACTGGATCTGACGTCGGGCTGGCTCGCCTGGGGGACGTACGCGGACGACTACTATCCGCAGGTCTTCGGCCGGAGGCGGGACCTCACCGGCGCCAAGGCGTGCAACGACCGGCTCAAGACCTTCATGCCCCTCGACGCGGGCCCCACCCCCGCCCCGGCCACTGGGCTGGAGCGCTCCCTCGCCGACCTGTGGTCGCGTACCGCGGGGCCGATGGAGGAGGGCGCGCGCCGCGAGTTCCGCACGACCGTCGACGACATGCTGGACAGCTGGCTGTGGGAACTGGCGAACCAGGCGCAGAACCGGATCCCCGACCCGGTCGACTACATCGAGATGCGCCGCCACACCTTCGGCTCCCACCTCACCATGAGCCTGTGCCGACTGGCCCAGGGCAAGCGCGTCCCGCCCGAGATCTACCGCAGCGGGCCGGTCCGTTCGCTGGAGAACGCCGCGATGGACTACGCCACGCTGCTCAACGACGTCTTCTCGTACCAGAAGGAGATCGAGTTCGAGGGCGAGGTCCACAACGGCGTCCTGGTCGTGCAGAACTTCTTCGACTGCGACTACCCGACCGGGGTGGCCATCGTCCATGACCTGATGGCGTCGCGGATGCGGCAGTTCCAGCATGTCGCGGTCCATGAGTTCCCGGTCCTGTACGAGGACTTCGGGCTGACGGCGGAGGGCCGGGCGGGCCTGGAGGGGTACGTACGCGACCTCCAGGACTGGCTGACCGGGATCCTGACCTGGCACCGGGAGGTCGCCAGGTACCGGGAGGAGGAGCTGCTGCACGAGGCCGGGGCGCCGCGGCTGCCGCGGCAGCTGTTCGGCCCGACGGGGCTGGGGACGTCGGCCGCCCGGCTTCCGATGGGCGCGGGCCGGTAGTCGCCTCTGAGGTCAGGGCCCCGTCTTGTCCCCGCGGACAAGGCGGGGCCGCCGCATGTTGGCCGCCCGTGACGATGCCGGACCCGGGGCCGGGTCTGTTGAATGCCGCGCAGTCCCCTCGCGCCCTGGAGGTACCGTGTCGCGGCGCAATCTGCTCGTACTCCTGCCCGTGGTCCCGGCGCTGGCCCTGCTCGCGTCGGTGTGGCTGCCGTTCGTCAACGCCGAGCGGCTGTGGTTCGGCATGCCCTCGCTGTACGTCTGGGTCGGCGGCTGGGTGCTCGCGCTCACCCCGGCGCTGGCCGCCGTCGAGTGGGGGCTGTTCCGGCACCGCGAGCGCGTGGCGGCGGGTGAGGGCCAGTGAGCGTCGTCCTCGCCGTATCGCTGCTGGGCATGTGCGCCCTCGCCCTCTGCGGCTTCCTCGGCCGGACCCGGCGCTCGGCCGACCTCGCCGAGTGGGCCGTCGGGCGGCGCAACTTCGGCACCGCCGCCATGTGGTTCCTCCAGGCCGGGGAGGTGTTCACCACCTTCAGCTTCCTCGGGGTCGCGGGGGTCGCGTACACCGGCGGCAACGCCGCCACGTACGCCGTCGTCTATCTGGCGCTCGCCTTCCTGCTGCTCTACTTCGTCCAGCCGCGGCTGTGGCGGCTCGGCAAGGACAACGGCTACCTCACCCAGGCCGACTACTTCGCCGACCGCTACCGCAGCCCGCTGTTCGGCAAGGTCGTCGCCGTCATCGGGCTGGTCTTCCTGCTCCCCTACATCCAGCTCCAGCTCACCGGGCTCGGCATGGTCGTCGGCCTGGTCACGGGCAGCACGGCGTCGGGGCGGCTGAGCATGGTGCTGGCCTCGGTGCTGACGGCGGCCTTCGTGCTGTGGTCCGGGATCCGCGGGCTGAAGAACAGCGCCTACTTCAAGGACGTGCTGACGGTCGGCGTCATGGCCGTGCTCGCCGTCGTCATCCCGCTGCACTACGCCGGCGGCGGGGTGGGCGAGGTGTTCCGGCGGGTTCATGAGGTGCAGCCGCAGCTGCTGACCGTGCACGGCGGGGCGCAGGACCAGGTGTGGTGGACGACGAGCGTGCTGGTCTCGGCCATCGCGGGCGGGCTGATGGCGACGCCGCACCACTGGCCGCCGCTGATGGCCGCGGGCGGGCCGCGGGCGATCCGTACGAACAACGTCTTCATGCCGCTGTACCAGGTCGCGCTGATGATTCCGATCATGGTCGGGCTCACGGGGGTGGTGGCGCGGGTCGACGGGGACGGCGACGGGGTGCTGCTCACCCTGGCCCAGGGCGCCCTGCCGGACTGGGCCACCGGGCTCGTCGTGGTGGCCGCCGCGGCCTCGGCGATGGTTCCGGCCGGGGCGATGTGCATCGGCATCTCCACCCTGGTCGCCCAGAACCTGCTGCCCCTGGGGCGGGAGTCGGCCCGGATGCGGGTCAACCACAGCGTCGTCGTGCTGGCCATCGGGCTCGCCCTCACCCTCGGCATCCTGCGGCCCGGGCTGCTGGCCGATCTGCAGCTGCTCACGGTGAGCGGCTTCATCCAGCTCGTGCCCGGGCTGCTCGCCGTCCTCGGCGGGCGTCGTCTGCTGACGGCGCGGGCCGCGTTGGCGGGGCTGGCGGCGGGGGAGGCCGTGGTGACGTGGCTGACGCTGGCCGAGGTGGATGTGGCGCATCTGAATGCCGGGCTGGTGGGGGTGGGGGTGAACCTGGTGGTGGCGGCGCTGGTGCAGTTGCTCTTCCCCCACCCCGCCCCTCCCCGACCGGAGTCCCGTGGGGTGCCAGGGGGCCCTGATTCGGGAAGGGGCGGGGTGGGGACAACATCGGTCAGATACGAGAGCGAGCTACCGTGACGGACCACGACGACGAGCTGTACTACAAGACCGCGCACGAGCTGAGCGCCCTGCTGCGGAGGCGTGAGGTGTCCGCGCGGGAGCTGGTGCGGGCGCATCTGGACCGGATCGAGAAGGTCAACCCCGACGTCAACGCGATCGTCACCCTCGTCGCGGACCGCGCGCTGGAGGCCGCGGCCGCGGCCGACGAGCGGATCGTGGCGGCGGGGGCGGACGGGGTGGGGGTGCTGCACGGGCTGCCCATCGCGCACAAGGACACCCACAACACCGCGGGCATCCGCACCAGCCACGGTTCGCCGCTGGCCGACGGCATACCGGACCAGGACGACCTGATCATCGAGCGGATCCGGGATGCCGGGGCGATCACCCTGGGCAAGACCAACGTGCCCGAGTTCGCCGCCGGTTCGCACACGTTCAACCCGATCTTCGGCGCCACCCACAACCCGTACGCACCCGACCGCAGCGCGGGCGGCAGCAGCGGGGGCGCGGCCGCCGCGCTCGCCAGCGGGATGATTCCGATCGCGGACGGCAGCGACACGGGCGGGTCGCTGCGCAATCCGGCCTCGTTCAACAACGTGGTGGGGCTGCGCCCGTCGCCCGGGCGCGTTCCGACCTGGCCCGCGGCGAACGCGTGGACCACGCTCTCGGTCAAGGGCCCGATGGCCCGTACGGTCGCGGACACCGCGCTGCTGCTGTCCGCGATGGCGGGCCCCGACCCCCGGTCGCCGATCGCGCTGGAGGAGCCGGGGGCCCGGTTCGCCCGGCCGCTGGACCGGGATCCGGCCGGGCTGCGGGTGGCGTGGTCGCCGGACCTGGGCGGGCTGGTGCCGGTGGAGCCGGAGGTGGCGGCGGTCGTGGAGGCGGCGGCGGGGGTCTTCGAGGACCTCGGGTGCGTCGTGGAGCGGGCGTGCCCGGACCTGTCGGAGGGCGAGGAGATCTTCCGTACGCAGCGGGCCGCGCTGTTCGAGGTCGCGTTCGGCCCGCTCATGGACCGTCACCCGGCGGAGCTGAAGCGGACGATCCGGGAGAACGCGGAGGTGGGGCGCCGCCTCACCGGGCCCGAGGTGGCCCGGGCCGAGGTGCTGCACACCGCGCTCTTCCACCGGGTCCGGGTCTTCTTCGAGGCTTACGACGTGCTGCTGCTCCCGGTCAGCCAGGTGCCGCCGTTCGACATCGGCATCGAGTACCCGACCGAGGTGGCGGGGGCGGCGATGGGGGACTACCTGGAGTGGATGCGTTCGGCGTACCTGGTCACGGCGACGGGCAGCCCCGCCCTGTCCGTCCCGGGCGGGTTCACCCCGGCCGGGCTGCCGGTGGGCGTCCAGATCGTGGGACCGCACCGGGCGGACTTCGCCGTTCTGCAGATCGGCCACGCCTTCGAACAGGCCACCAGGCACGGGCAGCGGCGCCCGCAGGCGATCGGGTAGCCGCGGGAGGGGATGGTCACCGGCCGTTCGGCCGTGGATAATCTCCGCCTCAGAGCATCGATACCGTCCGGCCCGGGGAGGCGCCCCCGGATCCGGCGGCGCGCTCATGAGCGGAGGAGCCATGTACGACGACTCCCCGGACGGCCTCCTCGCCTTGGCCAACAGCATCGCCGGGCTGGTCGGCGCACCGGTCACCATCGAGGACGACGCGTCCGAGCTGATCACCTACTCGCCCGGCCAGGAGAATTCGGACGACGCCCGCGTCGCGATGATCCTCAGCCGCCGGGTGCCCGACCGGTACCGGCCGCTGCTGCGCAGCCAGCGGCTGGACGTGCGGCTGGCGGGCTCGTCCGCCCCGCTGTACGCGGACTTCCGCGCGTCCGGGGTGCTGCCACGGGCGATCATGCCGATCCGGGTGGACGACCTGTCCGTGGGGTCCATCTGGGGGATCGTGCCGAACGAGCCCTCCGCGGGGCAGCGGGCGGCGCTGGAGGAGGCGGCCGCGCTGGCCGCCCCGGTGCTGGCCCGGCGGATCGCGCGTCGGCGCGGGGAGGAGGCGCGGCGGGCCGCGGCCGTACACGCCCTGCTGGGCGGCGGGCCCGCGGCGGTGGAGGCCGCCGCCGAACTGCCGCTGGCGCCCGGGCCGCTGGCCGTCGTCGCGCTGCGGCCGGTGGCCGCGGCCCCGTCCGGCGGCGAGCCGCTGCGGCGCGCGTTCGCCGGGCTCGACGCGGTGGCCGGACCGGCCGGGGCGGCGTACGACGGTGTCCACGCGGAGGCCGACGGCGCGGGCTACGCCGTGCTGCCGGTGCGCGACGAACAGCGGCTGGCGCGCGTGGTCGGGGAACTCCGGGGCCGGGCCGGGCTGGTGGCCGGGGTGGGCCGTACCGTCCCCGGCCCCGACGGACTGGACCGCTCACGGGCCGACGCCGACCTGGTCGTCCGGCTGCTCACCCGGCGGGGCGGCACGGGCGGCGCCGCCGCCCACATCCGCGATGTCCATCTGGACGCGCTGCTCATGCAGACGGTCGACCTGGCCGACGAGGCCGGACAGGACCCGCTGGGCGCGATCGCCGACCTGGAGCGGTACGACCGCGAGCGCGGCACGGACCTGCTCGACAGCCTGGCCCGCTACCTGGCCGCCGGTGAGGACGCCCGGCTGGCCGCCCGGGAGTTGCACATCCACCCCAACACGCTGCGCTACCGGCTGCGGCGGGCGCATGAGATCGCCGGGCTCGATCTCGCCGACCCGGCCGCCAAGTTCGAGATCCAGCTCCGCCTGCGCCTGCGCGCCCTGCGCATCCGGTAGCCCCCGCCGTACCGGTACGCCGCCCTCGCCGCGGGTGACGCCCCGCCCGGCGTGGGTGACGCCGCGCCCTGACGGCGCGCCCGGCGTGGTGACGCCCGTCTTCCGGCTGCCCCGCCCCGAGCACGACCCGTTGACGGCCGAGCACCCCACACGGCGGACGCCGCTGAGGCCGGGCGTCCCCTCGCCGAGCGTCCTTGCGGCGGAGGCCCCACGGCGGTTCCCCCCCCGCCGCGGGCTCCGCGGGCGCGTGGTCCGTGCCGCCTTGTCCCGTGCGACAACACCCGCCCCCGCGCAATCGGTCCCGCGGACAGTGCGGCGCACACCCCTGCCCGCCCATGATGCGTACGCAGTGCGCGAAACCGGGGGAAGCCGTGGAAAGCCAGGGGAAGGGGAACGCCACCGTGTCCACACCACGCAGTGCCGTCGTCGTCGGTGCCGGGATGGTCGGGCTCGCCACCGCTTGGGCCCTTCAGGAGCGTGGCGTCGAGGTCACCGTCGCCGAGCGGCGGCAGCCCGCGGCCGGGGCCTCGTGGGGGAACGCGGGGTGGCTGACCCCGGCGCTCGCCCTGCCGCTGCCCGAGCCCGCCGCGCTGCGGTACGGGGTGCGCAGTCTGGTCACGCCGACCTCGCCCGTCTACATCCCGCCCCGGGCCGATCCGCGGCTGGCCCGCTTTCTGCTGTCGTTCACCCGGCACTGCACCCCGCGCCGCTGGCGGGTGCTGGCCACCACCCTCGCCGCGCTGAACCGGCACGCGCTCGCGGCGTACGACGACCTCGCGGCCGGGGGCGTCGCGGAGCCGACGGTCCCCGTCGACCCGATGCTGCTCGCCTTCGGCACGGCGGCCGAGCGCGCGGGGATGGTCGAGGAGCTGGAGCATGCCCGGGCGGCGGGCTACGAGATTCCGTACGAGACCGTCGACGGCGACCGGGCCCGTTCCCTGGAGCCGGTGCTCAGCGACGCGGTGGGCGCGGGCATCGCGCTGCACGGGCAGCGGCGGCTGAACCCCGGCAACTTCGTGCGGGCGCTGGCGGAGGCGGTGCGGGAGCGCGGCGGGAAGGTCGTGGAGCGGGCCGAGGTGACCGGGATCCGCGATCTGGGCACGGGCGTCGCGGTCGGCACGTCCCAGGGCGATCTGCGCGCGGACGTCGCCGTCGTCTCCACCGGGACCTGGCTGAACCGGCTGGTCCGCCCGTTCGGGGTGCGGGTGCCCGTACAGTCCGGGCGCGGCTACAGCTTCAGCGTCCCCGCCGCGGGCGCACCGGCGCGCCCGACGTATCTGGCCGCCCAGAAGGTGGTGTGCACCCCGCTGGGCGACGGCCGGGTGCGGGTCGCCGGGATGATGGAACTGGCGGCTCCGGAGCGGCCGGTCGATCCGCGCCGCATCCAGGCGATCATCGCCGCGGCCCGTCCGCTGCTGCGGGACGTCGACTGGGACGCCCGCCGGGACGAGTGGGTCGGCTCGCGCCCGTGCACCGCCGACGGGCTGCCGCTGGTCGGCCCGACCGCCTCGCCGCGGGTGTACGTGAACGGCGGCCACGGCATGTGGGGCGTGGCCCTCGGCCCCCTCACCGGGCGGCTGCTGGCCGACGCCATCACGACCGGCACCGCCCCCGCCGAACTGGCCGCGCTGCATCCGCTGCGCTGACGTCGCGCGCCGACGTTTTACGGCCGCCGAGTCGGTTACCCGGTGCGGTGACAGCGTCGAAAGGAGTCACCGATGAGCACCGTGCGGGAGACCGTCGAGGTTGAGGTTCCGCTGCACACGGCCTACAACCAGTGGACGCAGTTCACCGAGTTCCCGCGGTTCATGGAAGGCGTGGACCAGGTGACGCAGGTGGACGACCGGCACAACCACTGGTCGACTTCCATCGCCGGTGTGCACCGGGAGTTCGACACCGAGATCGTCGATCAGCTGCCCGACGAGCGCATCGCCTGGCGCACGACCTCGGGCGATGTGCAGCAGCAGGGCCTGGTGACCTTCCGGTCCCTGGACGGCGGCCACACCGAGGTCAATCTGGCCATGGTGTTCGAGCCGACCGGCATGGCGGAGAAGGCCGCGGACATGACCGGCACGCTCGACCGCCGGATCAAGGGCGATCTGCACCGGTTCAAGGACTTCATCGAGCACCGGGGTCAGGAAGAGGGCGGCTGGCGGGGCCGTATCAGCCCCGGCTGACCCCGTCCGCGTACGCCCCGTCCCCGAGGGCGTCGGCCCCGATCATCTGAGCGGGCCGACGCCCTCGTTCGCGTACGTCCCGGCCCCGCGTGCGCCCCGGCCCCGTACGCCCTTGCCCGGCCGCCGTACCGGGCGCAAGCTGGTCCTATGGGGACTCCAGGAGGCCCTACGCTCATCACCTCCGTGCAGCGAGCCTTCCGCCTGATGGAGGCCGTGGGCGCACATGAGGGCGGTGCGCCGGCGAAACGGCTGGCACGGGAGGCGGGGCTGCCGCTTGCCACCGCGTACCACCTGCTGCGGACCCTCGTCCACGACGGCTATGTGCACCGGCTGCCCGACGGCGGCTTCGTCGTCGGCGACAAGCTGCACACGCTCCAGGTCGGCAGCCGGGGGCAGGCGCTGCTCAACCGGGTGCGGCCGACGCTGGCCGGGCTGCGGGACGCGCTGTCGACGGCCGCGTATCTGACCTTCTACGAGGACGGCGAGATCCGGGTCGCGGAGATCGTCGACAGCCCGCGGGCGCCCCGGGTGGATCTGTGGGTGGGGTTCGAGGACGCCGGGCACGCCACCGCGCTCGGCAAGTGCGTCCTGCGCGAGCTGGACGACGAGGCCCGCAGCGAGTATCTGTCCCGGCATCCGCTCGCCGACCTCACGCCCCACACCGTCACCAGCTCCGCCGAGCTGCTGCGGCGGCTGGACGCCACGGCCGCCGACGCGCCGGTCGCCGACCTGGAGGAGTACGCGCTCGGCACGGTCTGCCTCGCGGTGCCCGTGTACAGCGGGGACCGGCTCGGCTCGCTCGGGGTGTCGCTCCAGGCCGGGCGGGCGGACCGGGTCGCGGGGCTGGAGGAGATACGGGAGCGGCTGCTGCCGACGGCCGACCGTGTGACCAGGAGCCTTTCGCTCACTATCTGAAATTCCGGCCCTTGTCGCCCGCCGTGAACCGCTGGTTCTCTGGACGTAACGGACAAGACGTCGCAATCGCCCGGCGAACGGGCCCAGCGAGCGAGAGAGAGCAGTCGACCCGGACATGATCCAGGCCCGCACCCATCTGGACCAGCCCTATCCCCCCGCGCCGTTCGCGGCCGGGGTGCCCGTACTCATCCTGGGGGCGGTCGCGGTGATCGCCTTCGTCACCGGAGACGGAACGAGCTGGCTGCCGCTGCTCGCCGTCGGCCCCGCGCTGGCTGCCGCCGCGTGCCGCCCGTGGGCGGTGCTGCGGATCGGGTTCCTCGCCGTCGCGCTGGGCGCGGTGCTCGGCGCGTGGCTGGGCGCGCCGGTCCACGGGCAGGCGGTCGTGCTGTCGACGCTCGTCGCAGTGACCCTGGCGAGCTGCCTGGCCAGCGTGTTGCGCAGGCGCCGGGAACGGGTGCTGGCCGCGGTCCGCTCGGTCGCCGAGGCCGCGCAGAACGCGCTGCTGCGGCCGGTGCCCGCCCGGGTCGGCCAGTTCCAGGTGGCGGTCCGCTACAGCGCCGCCGCGGCGGAGGCCCGGGTGGGCGGCGACCTGTACGCGCTGGTGTCCACCCCGTACGGGGTCCGGCTGATCGTCGGCGATGTGCGCGGCAAGGGGCTGCCCGCCGTGTCCACCGCCGCGCTGGTGCTCGGCGTGTTCCGGGAGGCCGCGTACGACGAACCGGACCTGCTGGACGTCGTCGGCCGCATCGAGCGCAGCCTCGCGCGCAATCTCGCCCCGGACGACTTCGTCACCGCCGTCGTCGCCGGATACCCCGCCGACGGGCGCATGGAGCTCGTCAACTGCGGCCACGCGCCGCCGCTGCTGATCGGCCCGGCCGGTGCGGTCGTGCCCGTCGAGCCGGTGCTTCCGGCGCCGCCGCTGGGCCTGGCCTCGCTGGGCGGCGAGGCGCCGAGCCTCCAGGTGGTGCCGTTCGCCGACGGCGACCAGATGCTGCTGTACACCGACGGGGTCATCGAGGCGCGCGACCACGCCCGGGCGTACTTCCCGCTGGCCGACCGGGTGCCCGGGCAGGTGTGCGACGACCCGTCCCGGACCGTCGCCGGGCTGCACGACGAACTGCTGGCCCACGTGGGCGGGCGGTTGCACGACGACGCGGCGCTTCTGCTGCTGCGCAAGCCCGCCGCGGGCCGGGCGGGGGTCGCGCCGGTCGGCGAGCCCGCCCGTACCGGCGCGGACGGCTAGCCGAAGTCGGCGATCAGTTCATGGAACAGATCGTGCACGGCGTGGGCGGGTTCCGACAGCGGCTGGTGGTCGGACGTACACAGGGAGAGCTTGACCGGGATGGTCGGGTTCACGATCCGGCGCACCACCAGGTTCCGCACGTCGAGGATCGCGCGCGCCGCCGACCACGGCAGCACCGTCGCGCCCAGATCCGCGCCGACCGCGCTGACCAGCGTCAGGACGGACTCGATCTCGCCGATCACCCGCGGCTGCAGTGAGGCGTGCTGGAACGCGGCGTCCACGACCTGGCGGATGGTGTGGATCCGGCTGGGCAGCAGCAGCTCCACGTCCGCCAGCTCCTCCAGCGGGACGTCCGCGCCGCCGCCCGGCTCCGTCGCCCTGCCCGGCGCCGCGATCAGGAACAGGTCCTCGGTGCGCAGCGGCTCGAACTGCACGCCCCGCAGCGGCCCCGCCCCGTAGATGAACGCCATGTCCATCCGGCCGGTCATGATCGCCTCGCTGATCACCCCGCCGAAGTTCTCGTTGATGTGCAGCAGGATGTCCGGGTAGCGCTCGCGCACGCTGGTGAGCAGCGGCAGCGCGAGCGCCGCGCCCATGCTGTACGGGGCCAGGCCCACCGAGACGCTGCCCGCGGGCGCCCGCCCCGACACGTCGACCGCGGCCTGTGCCAGCTCGACCTGGCGCAGGATGAGCTGGGCATGCCGGTACAGCGCCCGGCCCGCCTCGGTCGGCGCCACCCCGCGCTTGCTGCGGATCAGCAGCTGCTGCTTGAACTGGGTCTCCAGCATCGAGAGCTGCTGACTGAGGGCGGGCTGCGCGATGTGCAGGATGTCGGCCGCGCGCGTGATGCTCCCGGCGTCGACGATCTTCACGAACGAGTACAGACGCCTGGTGTCCACTGCACGTTCCTCCAGCCTCGGGCGGGCCCTCATGGTAGGCGCCGCGCCGACCGCCGGTCGGCGGCCGGTGTGGCCCAGGTCATAACCAGAGGCGATTACGTCACACGCAACGCATATTTGCCGCCTTCTCTCGTTCGGATTACGTTCACCGGAACGCGAATTTCTCCCCCCGCGAAGATCCCTCTCCCGCAGCTCCCTTTCGCCGAATGGCGACCACGCCGCTTTCTTCTATTTCCGGAGGCACGTCATGCAGCATGCCGTCGATCTCGTGGCCGACCTCGGCGAGGGGTTCGGTGCCTACACCATGGGCGACGACGAGGCGCTGCTGGACGTGCTGACATCGGCCAATATCGCGTGCGGATTCCATGCGGGCGATCCGAGAATCATGGACGCGACGGTCCGCCGCTGCGCCGAAATCGGTGTCGCCGTGGGCGCGCATCACAGCTTTCCCGATCTCGTCGGATTCGGCCGCCGCGCGATGGATCTGACCCCGGACGAGGTCCGCACCGACACGCTGTACCAGCTGGGCGCGCTGCACGCCTTCGCGACCGCGCACCGCACCGGGGTACGGCACATCGCGCCGCACGGCCGCCTCGGCAACCTGGTCGCGACCCGCCCCGACTACGCCGAGGCGGTGGCCGGGGCCGTGGCGTCCTACGACCGGTCGCTGATCGTCCTGGCCCAGGACGGCGAACTCGCCGACGCCGCCCGCGCCCTGGGCCTGCGGGTCGGCATCGTCGGCATCGCCGACCGGGCGTACCGCGACGACGGCACGCTGGTGCCCCGAAGCGAGCCCGGGGCGGTGCTCCACGACGCGGGGGAGATCGCCGAACGGACGGTCCGGATGGTCACCGAGGGCGTGATCCGCACGGTCGGCGGCCGCGACCTCCCGGTCGCATGCGACACCGTCCTGCTGCACGGCGACACCCCCGGCGCCATCGCCCTCGCCCGCCGCATCCGCGAGGAACTGCTCACCGCCGGTGTGAAGATCGCGCCGCTCACCGAGGTCCTGGACCTCAAGGCCGACGCCAAGGCCGACGCCACCGCCGTCGGGAGCGCCTGACATGGCGGGCGAGGTCACCATCGCGGACTGCGGCGACTCGGCCGTCGTGGTCAGGGCCGTGGGTTTTCCGCCGGACCGGGCCTGGCAGACCGTCCACGCCCTGGCCGACGCGGTCGAGGCCGTCCGGCCCGGCGGGGTGTACGGCATCGTGCCCACGTACGACACGCTGCTCGTCGAGTTCGACTGCGCCACCACCGACCACACCACGCTCCGGCGGCTGCTGCGGTACGAGAGCGGCCGCCTCGCCGAGGGCCCGCGTCCCGGTCCCGCGCCCCGGCGCTTCGTCGTACCGGTGGTGTACGGCGGCGAGTACGGCCCCGACCTGCCCGTCGTCGCCGAGCAACTGGGGCTCACCGAGGCCGAGGTGGTGGAGCTGCACTCGCGCGCTCCGCTCACCGTCCGCTGCTTCGGCGCCCCGGCCGCGGCCCCGATGATGGACGGCCCGGCGTTCCCGCGGCCGGTGCCGCGGCTCGCCTCGCCGCGGACCAGCGTCGTACCCGGGTCGGTCGCGGTGGCCGGACGGCAGGCCGTGATCTCTCCGATGCCGTCCCCCGGCGGCTGGCCGCTGCTGGGCCGCACCCCGCTGCGGGTGCTCGACCTCGACGCCCGGCCGCTGACCCCGTACCGCCCCGGGGACACGTTCCAGTTCGTACCGATCGCCCCCGAGCAGTGGGACGAGCACGCGGGCGCACCGCTGGAGGCGTGTCATGGCTGATGTCCTCACCGTCCACCGGGCGGGGCTGGCGACCGTGCAGGACCTCGGCCGGTTCGGCCACTCCCGCTACGGCCTGCCGGTCAACGGCGCGCTCGACCAGCACTCCGCCCGCGTCGCCAACGTGCTGGCCGGAAACGACGAGGGCGCTCCGCTGCTGGAGATCACCGCCCTGGACTTCGGCTGCGTCCCGTCCACCGACATCCTCATCGCGGTCACCGGCGCACCCGCCGATGTCACCGTGGACGGTGTGCCGCGGCCGCAGTGGGAACCGCTGCCGGTACGGGCGGGCGAGACCATCGCCGTCACCGGCATCCGGCTGGGGCTGCGCGTCTACGTGGCCGTCCTCGGCTCGGTGGACACCCCGTCCCTGCTCGGCTCCTGCGCCCCCGACACGATCCTCGGCTTCGGACGCACCCTGCGCGACGGCGACGAGCTGGGCTTGCGGGCCACCTGCCCGCCGGTCGACCACCCGGTTTTCGGCATCCCGCTGTTCCGGGTGCACGCCCCGGTGGCGCACTTCGCCGAGTCCTGGACGATCGACGTGACCGACGGGCCCGATCTCGCCGAGTTCGGCGACACCGCCCAGCGGCTGTTCCGGTCGCCGTTCACCGTGACCCCGCGGAGCAACCACATCGGCCTGCGGATGAGCGGTGACGTACCGCGGCGGGTGGCGACCGGCGAGGTGCTCTCGCGCGGTGTGCCGGTCGGCGCGGTGGAGGTGCCCGCGGGCGACGAACTGCTCGTCCTGCACCGCGGCCGCGGCGTCACCGCCGGATATCCGGTGCTCGCCGTGGTCACCGCGACCGGGCTGTCCGCGCTCGGGCAGGCCCGGCCCGGCCAGTCGGTCCGGTTCCGGCACCGGACGGTGGAGGAGGCGGTGTCCGCGTACCGGGCCGAGCGCCACACCGTCCGCGCCCTGGCCACCCGCGTCCGCACCGTCTTCGACGAGCTGCGCATCCCCGACCCCTCGGCCACCGGGCCCGTCCCGTCCACCGTCTGAATTCCCGGCCCCATCCGAATCCTCTTCTGAATTCCCTTCCGAACCCCGCCCCTTCTCCTTCCCGTCCCCTGCCGAATTCCCGTCCCCTCCCCCGCTGTGAGTGATCCGCCCCCGCCTGCCTGACCCCGCTCCAGAAAAGAGACATCATGACCGCCGTCGCCGCCGCACAACCAACACCCAACGTCGTCGATCCGAGAACCGCGCGAAAGGTGACCCTCGCCGGATGCGTGGGGATCTTCGCCGAGCTCTACGACAACGGCATCTTCGGTTTCATGGCGGGCACCCTCGGTGTCGTCTTCTTCCCCGACGCGTCCAACGCGGTGCAGGTGCAGCTCGTCTTCCTCGGCTACGCCGTCTCGTTCTTCTTCCGCCCGCTCGGCGGCATCATCTGCGGCCACCTGGGCGACCGGATCGGCCGCCAGCGGATGCTGGTCTTCGTGATCATGCTGATCAGCGTGGCGACCGCGGCGATCGGCATGCTGCCGACGTACGCGAGTATCGGCATAGCGGCCCCCGTCCTCCTCATCCTGCTCCGGGTGCTCCAGGGCTTCTCCGTCGGCGGTGAGGCGTCGGGCGCGATGAGCTTCCTCGCCGAGCACGCCCCCGAGGGCAAGCGCGGCCTGTACACCAGCTACGCCCAGATCGCCTCGTTCCTCTCGCTGCTCACCGGCACGCTGGTCGCCGCGGGCATGACCAGTGGCCTCGGGTCGGACGCCATGGAGTCGTGGGGCTGGCGCATTCCGTTCCTGCTCGCCGTCCCGCTGGGCGTCGCGGGCCTCTACATCCGCAAGCGCATCAGCGACACCCCGAACTTCAACCGGCTGAAGGAATCGGGCGGGCTGTCGAAGAACCCGCTCAAGGAGGCGTTCACCTCCTCCGAGCACCGCCGCGCGATGCTGCTCGCCCTGTTCATCCCGCTGATGAACGGCTCCGGCTACTACGTGCTGTTCGGCTACATGCCCACGTTCATGAGCACCGAGCTGCACTTCAGCAAGGTGCAGGGGCTGCTCGTCACCTCGGCCAGCCTGGTGGCCATCTCCCTCGCCATTCCGTTCATGGGCAAGCTGTCCGACCGGATCGGGCGGAAGAAGGTCCTGTCGGGGGCCGCCATCGCCATGGCCGCCCTGGGCATTCCCTGTTACCTGCTCATCGGCACCGGCAATGTGGCGCTGGCCGTTCTCGGCGCATGCGTCATGGCCGTCGTCTTCGCGGGCCACACCGGCGTCATCCACATCCTGCTGGTCGAACTCTTCCCGACCCGGGTGCGCTATTCCGCCTACGGCCTCGGCTACAACGTCTCCTCAGCGCTCTTCGGCGGTACCGCGCCCCTGCTGATGACCTATCTCATCGCCCAGACCGGAAACGTCAACATGCCCGCCTTCTACGCGGTCGTCACCGCCCTCGGCACGCTCATCGCCGTATCCCGGGTGACGGACAAGGCGCATCTGCCGCTGCGTGACGCGTAACTCCGTAACCCCCACCCGATTCTGACGAAGGAGCGCACTCCCGATGCCCTTTTCCGACTACAAGACCGCACTGGTTACCGGTGCCTCCACCGGAATCGGCGCCGTGGTCGTCGAGCGGCTGGCCAAGCAGGGCCTGGAAGTCCACGCCGTCGCCCGCAACGCCGACCGGCTCGACGACCTCGCCCGGCGCACCGGCTGCGTCCCGCACGCCGTCGACATCACCGACACCGCCGCGCTCACCGCGGAACTGCGCGACCTGAAGGTCGACATCCTGGTCAACAACGCCGGGGTCTCGCGCACCGGAAACATCCTCACCGCCGACGAGTTCGCGGTGGACGAGCAGGTCGCCGTCAACATCCAGGCGGTGCTGCACCTGGTGCGGCTGGTCATGCCGGGAATGGTGGAACGCGACCTCGGCCACATCGTCAACGTCAGCTCCATCGCCGGCGTCTACAACTTCGGCGGAAACACCATCTACCACGCCACCAAATCGGCCGTGCACACCCTCTCCCGCCAGCTGCGGGTGGATGGATACGGGCGCCGGATCCGGGTCACCGAAATCTGCCCCGGGCGGGTCGAGACGGAAATCTTCGGACGGCTGCTCGGCGACATGGAAGAGGCGCAGCGCCAGTTCTACGACGGCTACGAATCGCTCAAGCCGGAGGACATCGCCGACGCCATCGAATTCGCCGTCTCCTCGCCGCGCCACGTCAACATCGGCCATGTGGAGATCCTGCCCACCTTCCAGGTGCCGGGCGGGCTCAACTTCGAGCGAAGGGCCGACTGAATGAGCACCGCACAGCGTGTGGGCCGCATCAAGCCGTCCCCCAGCACCGCGGCCGCCCAGCGGGTCCGCGAACTGAAGGCACAGGGCCGGGAGATCCTCGATCTCACCGTCGGAGAACCCGACTTCGACACCCCCGACCATGTGAAGGACGCCGCCATCGAGGCGATCCGGCAGGGCGCCACCAAATACACCCCGGTCAACGGCACCCCGCAGCTGCGGGCCGCCATCGCCGACCGGCTCCGGCGGCGCCACGGGCTGGAGTACCCCGACGGCCGGATCGCGGTGGGCGGCGGCGGGAAGCAGATCATCTTCCTCGCCCTGATGGCCACGCTGGACGCGGGCGACGAGGTCGTCATCCCGGCCCCGTACTGGGTGTCGTACCCGGACATGGTGCTGGCCAACGACGGCACCCCGGTGATCGTCCCCTGCCCGGAGGCGGACGGCTTCAAGCTGACCCCCGACCGGCTGGCCGCCGCCCTCACCGACCGCACCCGCTGGGTCGTCCTCAACTCCCCGTCCAACCCGACCGGCGCCGTCTACACGGCGGACGAGCTGCGCGCCCTCGCCGAGGTGCTGCTCGACCACCCGCACGTCCACGTGCTCACCGACGAGATCTACGACGAGATCTTCTACGGGACGGGCCAGGTCCACAGCCTCGCCGCGGTCGAACCCCGCCTGGCCGACCGGGTGTTCTACACCAACGGCGTCTCCAAGACGTACGCGATGACCGGCTGGCGCATCGGCTACGGCGCGGGCAACGCCGAGCTGATCCGGGCCATCAACACCCTCCAGTCCCAGATCTCCTCCTGCCCCTCCTCCGTCAGCCAGGCCGCCGCCACCGCCGCGCTCGACGGCGACCAGGGGTTCGTCCGCGACAGCGTCGCCGTCTACCGCGGCCGCCGCGACACCGTCGTGAAGCTGATCAACGACATCCCCGGGCTGTCCTGCACCCCGCCGGACGGCGGCTTCTACGCCTTCGTCAACTGCACCGGCGTCCTGGGCACCCGCACCCCGTCCGGCCAGGAGATCCGCACCGACGAGGACGTCGCGGCCCATCTGCTGGAGGCGCAGTCGGTCGCGGTGATCCACGGCGCCGCGTACGGCTCGCCGGGCTACTTCCGTATCTCCTTCGCCACCTCGAACGACGTCCTCACCGCGGCCTGCGAGGCCATCGCCCGCGCCCGCGCCGTCCTCTCCTGACCTTTTCCGAAGGAGCACGATGATCCGCGTCAACACCGCTTTCGACCGGCCCGATCCGGACCTGGTGAAGCGCCTGAGCGGCTACTCCGCCGCCACCATCCACGAGGCCCAGGGCCGCCTCGGTGCCCTCGACTCGACCATCAAGCCGGTCGACCCCGCGATGTCCCTGTGCGGCCCCGCCTTCACCGTGCGCTGCGCGCCCCGCGACAACATCATGCTCCAGGTCGCCATCGCCCACGCCAGCCCCGGCGACGTCATCGTGGTCTCCGCCGGGGAGTACGCCGAGGCGGGCTCCTTCGGCGACGTTCTGGCCAACGCCTGCGTGGCCAAGGGCCTGGGCGGCCTGGTCACCGACACCGGCGTCCGCGACACCCGCGAGCTGCGCGAACTCGGCTTCCCCGTCTTCTCGTTCAGCGTCTGCATGAAGGGCACGGTCAAGGAGACCGTCGGCCCGATGGCCGAACCCGTCCTCATCGCCGGCGAGATCATCCGCCCCGGCGACGTGGTCCGCGCCGACGCCGACGGCGTCGTGGTGGTCCGCCACGAGGACTTGGAGGACGTCATCGCCAAGTGCCAGGAGCGGGTGGAGGCCGAGGACGCCTTCATCGCCGCCTACCGCTCCGGCAAGAGCGTCATGGAGGTCTGCGGCCTCGAACCGGTCCTGAAGGCCAAGGGGCTGGTCATCGACTAGCCGCGGCGCGGCGGGCCCACCTCACCACCCGTTGCGCTTCCGGACACGGGTTGCGATCATCCGGTTACGGTTCTCGCGACGCAGGGCGGGAAGCACGGCGGGACGCACGGCAGTGGGGGAAGCGGCGGTGGGGCTGCAGGTGGGGCGGCGATACTTCATAGCGCTCGGCAGCGGGCGGTACTGCCATCTGCCCGAGGACGAACAGCTGCCCCAAGTGCCCGCGGACGTCGCCGCGATGACCGGCCTCTTCGAGGAGTTCGGCTACCAGGCCGTCCTGCCCGGGCTCGGCGACTACGACGGCGCCGAGCAGATCCGGCAGAAGCTGCGCCACTGGTCGGCCGACACCCGGCTCACCCCGGACGACGTGGTGGTCGTGTACTTCGCCGGGCACGGCCTGGTCCTCGACCGCCTCCTGCCCCCGCCCGCGCCCCCGCTGGCCTGCACCCGTCGCCCGCTGGACCAACATCGCCGACCGCGCCGACGCCGTGGCCCTCACCAAGACCCTCGCCCCCGCCTTCGGCCCCCGCGTCACCGACCTCCTCGTCCACAACGGCCCCCGGGCCCACGACGTCCGCCCTTACCTCACGGCCCGCGAAACCGGCGCGGCCGTCGCGGAGGCGCTGGCCGTGTAGCGCTGGCCGTGTAGCACGGGCCGTGTAGCACGGGCCGTGTAGCGCGGGCCCGCACAGGACAGGGTCGTTGCATGAGCGACTTCGCATACGGCTCCGTGGGAGAGCCCGGCGGCACACCAGGCGAGACGTTGCGGGATCTCGCGGGGGACACGATCTGGAAGGAACTGGTCCGGCAGTCGTACGCGCGCTGGCATCCGCCCGGCGAGTTGCTGCTGCAACAAGGCGAGCCGGGCACCCTGGTGCTCTCCGTACTCAGTGGCGTGGCCAAGGTCGTGCGCACCTCGCGGGGCGGCGCGCCCACCCTGCTGGCCTTCCGCGGCCCCGGAGAGCTGCTGGGCGAGGTGGCGGTGCGGGGCGGGGGCGTACGGCTGGCGAGCGTGGAGACGCTGTCCCGCTGCAAGGTGGCGGTCATGCGGGCCGCGGAGTTCACCCGTTTCGTCGACGAGCACGGGCTGTCCCCCGTTCTGGAGCGCTACGCCCTCGCGCGGCTGCGCGAGTCGACGCAGGCCCGCGGGAGCGGCGATGTGCTGCACCGGCTGGCGGTGACCCTCGTGAAGTTCGCCGACATCTCGCGCTCCCAGGAACTCGCCGTCACCCACGACGAGCTGGCGCAGCATCTGCGGTGCTCGCGCAACACCGTCACCCGGCTGCTCCGTGAGCTGGAGTCCTGTCGGGTGTGGACCCGGCGCAAGCGCATCGTGATCGACGATCTGCCCGCCTTGCGCCATGTCGCCGCCACCGGCGGGGGATGAACGGACGGCCCCCGGAGACATCTGTGGCGCCCGTCACCCGTTATCCGCACCGAGAGAGCGGAAGGCGAGGGGCCGGTTCGCGAACCTCGAAGGGCACGGCGGTCCGAGCGGCTGAGGAACAGACGCCCGGACCGCCGCTCCCTCCGTACCCGTTCGCCGACTCCTCGAAGGAGCCACGATGTCCGAGTTCTCCGCGCCCCGCCCCACGCTCCCCCGGGCCACCGCCGCCCCGTTCACCCGCAGCCGTCCGCTGCCGCCCTACCGGGGCATCGTGGCCGTCGACGCCAAGGACTTCACCGGCTATCCGGCCATCGAGCACGACGTCATCAGCCGGGCCATTCCGCAGCTGCTCCGCACGTCGTTCGAGCGCGCGGGGATCGCTGAGGTGTGGAACGACCGGCGCTTCCCCGACTCCACCGGCGACGGGTTCGTGTTCGGCTTCGACCCGACCGCGATGCCGTTCGTCGTCCACCCCTGGCTGAGCACGCTTCAGGACGTGCTCACCGAGTTCAACGTGCACTCCATGGGCACCATGAGCATCCGGCTCCGGGTCAGCCTGCACGTCGGTCCGGTGACCGACGCGGGGGATCCGGAGGACGGCAAGGGCACCGCGCGCAACGACACCCACCGGCTGCTCGACTCCCGCCCGGTCAAGGCGATGCTGGCCGCCTCCAGCGAGAACATCACCCAGGTGGCGGCCATCCTCTCCGACCGCTGCTACCAGGACGCGGTGGCGAGCGGCTACACGGGACGCCATCTCGACCACTTCACCGAGGTTCCGGCGACCGTGGAGGGCAAGTCGTTCGCGCAGCGCGCGTGGCTGTACGTACCCGCCCCCTCGGGCACCCTGTACGACCGCCGCATCCTGGGGGACCAGGTGATCGAGGACCAGGAGGCCCGGGCGGCCCGTGATGACGAGGCCGGGCCGGAGGGGGCCGGAAGCGCGACGGCTCCCCGTACGGTGACGAACCGGGCCGACTACGGAAACGTGAACTCCGGGACCGTGCACGGCGGCCAGAGCGTCAGCAATTCGCATATCGGCGGTGACAGCTTCGGCGGCAGCAAGGCGGGCACGGTCCACGGCCAACAGGGCGACACGGTCGGGGGCGACAAGAACGTGGGCCGCTGATGAGCACGCGGGGAAGGCGGCCCGAACTCCCGGCCGCTCCGGCTGCTTCGCCCGGCAAGGACGAAACCGACGGCGCGACGCCGGAGAAGCCGGAGGAACCGGAGCCCACGGCCACCCCCTCCGCATCCGGCCGGGACGAGCCCGACCGCTTCGACGACGACGAGGACGGCTTCGGCTACTACGGCCTCTACGGCGCCTTGGACGACATGGCCGGAGCCCGCCCGGCGGACGGGCGGACGTACGTCATCCACGCCCCGTACGGAAACTTCAACTCCGGCTCCGTGCACGGCGATCAGCGCGTGCGCAACGAAGGCCCCGCGTCCGGAACCGGCGGTCGGCGCGTGGAAGCGCGCGAGGGCCCCATTTCCGCGGACGAGATCCTGGACGCGGGCCGGGGCTTCGCCGAGCCCGACTGGTTCCCCACGGCGCTCCGGAAACTCCACACCCGCGTCCTGTTCCTCACCGGGGCACCCGGCACCGGCCGCCGCACCGCCGCGCTGAACCTTCTGCACCGGCACAGCGGCGGCAGCATGGCGCTGCGCGCGGTCGACAGCGACATGAACCTCGCCACCTGGCGGCCCACCCACCCCGAGGCCCGCGGCTATCTCGTGGACGGGCTGCTGGCCAAGTACCCCCTGAGGCCGGGCATGGTGGGCAATCTGCGGCGCCTGCTGGACGACGCCGACGCCCGCATGGTGATCGTGCTGCCGGACGACCCCGCACTCGTACGGAGCCTGGAACGCGAGCTCCATGTGACCCCCGTGCCCTGCCGGCCGGCGCCGCCGCGCGCAGTGTTCGAGGCCCGCATGGAGGCCGCGGTGCCGGATGAGGCGCGGCGGGACCGGCTGCTCGGAAACCTGGAGCCGGGGCTGCTGGAGCAGCTGCTGGTCCCGGAGCTGGTCCCCGCCGAAGTGGCCGAGCTGGTCGCCACGGTGGTCGCCTCCGGCGAGGACGGCACGGACCCGGCCAGTCTGCGGAACCGGCTGAGCTTCCTCGCCGAGGGCGAGGTGCCGGATCTGATCAGAAAGCTGCTCGACGACGCCGACGGGCTGGCCTTCCTGCTGGCGACCTGTGTCTTCGAGGGGCTGGACCACCGGATCGTCAGGGAGGAGTCCGAACGGCTCCTGGAACTCGCCGAAGGCCGCCTCAGCTCCGTCCTGCCACCGCCCGACGACTCCTCCGGTGACCGCTCGGATGGCCAAGGCCCGCGGCAGCCGCGTCCCAACCCGCACTTCGTCTTCCGGCGCTCCCTGGAGGACCTGCTGCGCTCCGTACGCGCGCAGTGCGCACCCAAGGAGACCCGGACGACCTCGGGCTACAGCTACGCGGTGGAACCGGTGCGCTTCACCCGGCACCGGCAGGCCGAGACCGTCCTGCGGTACGTCTGGCGGGAGTACGGGCAGCTGTCCGGGGTCCTGACGGCCTGGATGGACGAGGTCAAGAACGAACGGGAACTGACCCGGCCGGTCGGCAGGGTCATGGGTCTGGCCGCGGGCTGGGGCGGCGGCCGCAGGGCCCTGCAGCACATCGGCACCCTCGCCCAGTCCGGCCACCACAGCAGCAGGGCCATCGCGGCGCACGCGATGGGCGTGGCGGCGAAGGACCCCGTACTGGCCTCGGAGATCAAATACCGCCTCCGCGGATGGAGCGGGGCGCGGAGCCAGGAGCTGCGGTCCACCGTCGCGTACACCTGTGGCACGGACTTCGGGCTCGCCCGGCCGGACCTCGCCCTGCAACTGCTGAGAACGCTGTACAGCGGCCTCGGCGACGAGCAGGAGGCGACCCTGCGCTGGGCGGTGCGCTCCGCCCTGCTCGACCTCTTCACCTCCGGCAACCAGGCGCTGGTCTTCCGGCAGCTGGCCGAGTGGGCGGGCCGGGACGGGGCCGACGCGGATCTGGCGCTCCGGAACTTCCCGCATCTGCTGCGGGACGCCGCCTGGTTCCAGGGCGAACTGCTCCACGACGGCGAGGCCGCCCGCCAGATCATCGATCTCGTCCGCCGGTCGCTGGACGACGACGACACCTTCGATACGACCTGCCGCCACCTCATCCAGTGGTGCGCCATGGCCACCTGGAGCGAACCGCAGAAGGAGGCCGTGGAAGCCCTGCTCACCACGCTGGCGGGGGACATGCGGCACGGAGTGCTGCGCCTGTTCGTCGTGATCGACCGGCATGAGGACACCGAACTGGCCGGACGGGACATCGCCCGCGAAGCGCTGGCCGCCTGGCGCGCGGGCACCCCGGCGCCGCCGCCCCCGGACAGCGACCGCACCCCTACGGGAGAACACCATGACGTCTGAGACCGGCACCCCCGTCTACACCCTCGCCCCCCACGCCCCCTGGCGGGAAATCCTCCGCCAGCGCTGGTCCGGCCGACGCGACCGGGCCCTGGTCCTGAGAGACCGGTACGGCTCCTACCAGGTGCTCGGCACCAAACGCCCCCGCGGCGAACGGGCCCTCCTGCCGACCGTCGAGGAGACGCCACCGTCCCCCGGGCTGTTCGGCGGATACGAGGAGGCGTTCCGCGTCCGGCTCGGCGAACAGCCGGAGGTCCGCGGCGTGGGCCTGCCGACCGCATATGGAACCGTGTCGGTGAACGTGCGCGTGCTGTGGTGGGTGCACGACCCGGCCCAGGTCGTGCGCTCGCGAACGGTCTACGGATGGGACGCGGTGCGCGAAAGCCTCGACCGGTGCCTGCACCGGCTGGAAGAGGACCAGACCACCGCGGGAGGCAGCCTCGGCGCCCCGGAGATGCTGCACCACTTGGCCCCGCCCCAGCGTCTGGAGAACGTCGGCCTCACGTACCGCGTCACGGATGTCCACGCCCGCGACACCGACGGCGAACTGCGCCTGGGCCAGTCCGGGGACGCCGGACTCCCGTTCTCCTGGACCGCCCACCGCCCCGAGGAGTACGACTTCTGCGTCCAGGCCCTGCGCAACGGCCCGGTCTCCCTGGCCGCCCTCTGGCTGCTCAAGCATCCGGACCAGGTCAGCCAGGTGCTCGACTGGTCGGTGCAGAACCCGGGACTCGTCCGGGGCGACACCGACTGGCAGGACGAGATGGCCGGACTGCTCGGCAAGCTGACGGCCCAGGAACAGCAGGAGCTGTCCGAAATGGTGCGCGACCGACTCATCGCCCTGGGACGCCGCGTCCCGGGCCCCCGGAACGCGGGGATGAACGGCAGCGCACCCCGGACGCCCGCGGTGTGAGCGAACCGCCCGCCGGGTGCTCATCGGCAGGCGTTCCGACGCCGCAACTCCGATACGGCCGTTCCGGCGCCTGCCGCCCGGGTGGAATCCGGGTGGGCCGGTGGCGTGGTGCGGGCCAGGGTGGGGCGGGGGTTTCTAGGGTCGGACCACGGCCATGGGCCGACCGTCCAGAAACCACAGGTGGGTGTGGAATGAGCCGCTTCTCCGTACGGCACCGACTGACCGCGCTGGCAGGAATCCTGACGCTGTGTGCGGCGGGACTCGTGTCCGGCCTGGTACCGGTGGCCACGGCCGCGCCGCGCGCCCCGCGCGTCGCGCAGCTGTACGTCTCCGAGTACACCGACAACACGGTGCTGGAGGTCGCCGCCGACGGCAGCGGCCAGGCCACCGTCCCGACCACCGGCCTCACCCGCCCGACCGGCCTCGCCCTCGACAACGACGGCAACCTCTACGTCTCCGACACCGGCAACAACCGGGTGGTGACGGTCCCCGCGGACGGCAGTGGCCAGGACACGGTCCCCGCCAGCGGTCTCGACCGTCCGATCGGGCTGGCCGTCGAAACCGACGAGGGCCACGACGGTGAAGGCGACCTGTTCATCGCCGACAGCTTCAACGACCAGGTGGTGACGGTCCCCGCGGACGGCAGCGGGCAGGCCACCGTGCCCACCAACGGCCTCGTCCACCCGGACGGCCTGGCGCTCGACGCCCACGGCAACCTCTACATCGCCGACCTCGTCAACGACCGCGTCGTGGTGGTGCCCGTGGACGGCGGGCCGCAGCTCACCGTGGCAACGGCGGGGCTCTCCGAGCCCACCGGGCTTGCGTTCGACCACGCCGGGAACCTCTACGTGGCCGACTCGGGCAACGACCGGGTGGTGAAGGTGCCCGCCCGCGGCGGCCCGCAGACGACCGTTCCCGCGACCGGCCTCAACACCCCGCAGGGGCTCGCGGTCGACGCGTACGGCAACCTCTTCGTCGCCGACTTCGGCAACGACCGGGTGGTGGAGATCCCCGCGGACGGCGGCGAACAGACCACCGTGCCCATCGCCGGGCTGAGCAGCCCGGTCGGACTGGCCATCCCGCCGTCCCACCCCGCGTCCACCCGCCTCAAGGCGAGCGCGGCCACCGTGGAACGGCACACGTCGCCCGCGTCGCTGCGGGTCAAGGGGCTGTCCGCCACGCTGACCACCGCCGGTGGCGCCCCGCTGCGCGGGCAGACGGTCGGGTTCACCGACTCCACCGGCGCCCACAAGCTGTGCACCGCGGTGACGAACGCCCAGGGCAAGGCGCGGTGCGACGCCACCCTCCGTACCGGATCGCGGGCCCGCTACGACGCTCTGCGCCAGAACGGCTACCGCGCCACGTACGCGGGCACCGCCCCGTACCGGCCCAGCTCGGGCGCCGCCCCCGTACGCGTCGCGAAGCACCGCGGCGGAGGGCACCGCGGCTGAGGGCACCGTGGTTGAGGCCCCGCCACCGGCCGGTCAGCCCGCGGCGCGGCGGCCCAGCAGCTCCGGGCGAGGACCGTCACCGACCGCGGCCCCACCTCGATCAGGCCGTCGCGGCGCAGCCGGGCGAGGGCGCGGTTGACCGTGACCCGGGTGACGCCCAGCAGGTCGCCCAGGTCCTGCTGGGTGCCCGGCAGCGGAACCCGGCCCCCGGCCGCCGTCGCGGACTCCTCCAGCAGCCAGGCCGCGAGCCGTGCCTCGGCGGACCCGGTGGCGGTGGCCATGAACCGCTCCTGCTGCCGCCGGGCCTGACCGGCGAGGACGCGCAGGACATGGCCGCGCACCGGGGCGGCGTCCGGGGCCGCGTCGTCGATCAGCGCCAGGAAGCGGTCGCGGCGCAGCCGACGGACGGTGCAGGGGGTGAGCGCGGTGAACGTCGCGCTGTGCCCCCGGCCGTCGATCACGGCGATCTTGTCGAGGGCGCACGGACCGGACCACTGGCCGAACCGGACGACCCGCCCCGAGGCCGTCGTTCCGGTGGCGGCCACCGATCCCCGCAGAAGCAGCGGGAGGTACGCGGCCGGTTCGCCCGCAGCGGCCAGCACCTGCCCGGCCGGGCAGGTGCGCTGCGCCGAGGCGGCCCACAGCGCGCGCAGCCGCTCCTCCGGCAGCCCGGCCAGCAGCGGCACCTCGCCGAGCAGCCGCCAGCCCGCAGCGCTTGCCGTGCCCGCAGCGCCAGACATGCCCGCCGCCGGTGCACAGCCCGCCGGTGTATCGGCCGATACAGACCCGCCCATCCTCACCCGCCTACCTTCGCCGCATGCTGATCCTGGAACTGGCCTTCACGCCGACGCCGGAACGTCTCGCCGCCCGCCCGGCCCACCGCGCCCTCCTCGGCGACCTCTACGCGGACCGCCGCCTCGTCGCCGCGGGCCCCTGGGCGGACGATACGGGCGCCCTGCTGGTCTTCGACGTCGAGCGGGAGGAGCTGGACCGTATCCTCGCCGCCGATCCGTACTACCGCACCCCCGGCGTCGACATCGCCTCCCTCCGCACCTGGACCCCGGTGGTCGGCCCTCGGTCCTGACCCCCGGACACCCTGCCCCTACGCTGCCCCCGTGATGTCCGAGGAACGCCGCACCGGGGCCGCCGTGCCCGACCAGGACCGTGGCTGTGCGCGGTGGGTCCTGGGCGTCCCGCTGGTGCTCCTGCACCTGGTCGCGGCCTTCTTCTGCTACGCGGCGCTGGTCACCGTGCCGTCGGGAAGCTGGGACGATGACGCGCGCGCCGCCATCGTCCTGGCGTGCGTACTCACCCTCGGGACGAGCGCCCTCGCCGCGCTGATCACCGTGATGCCCTCGGTGTGGCGGGTCATGGGGCCATGGTGGCTGGCACCGCCGCTCGTGCTCGGCGCGGTCGCGGCGGTGCGGTGGGGGCTGATGGAGGCGTAGCGGTGCCGCGGGCGTGCCGAACGGCGCCCGGCCGCCCCCGTGATCGGAGGCGGCCGGGTCCGGGTGCGGCTATCCGCTCCCCACGTCGTGTTCGCGCCACCACGGGCTGTCCGGGGCGTCGGCGCGGATGATCCTGGCCCGCTCCAGGATCCTGGCGTCGAGGGACCACACCAGCACACGCAGCTCGCGTGCGCTCTTCCTGGGCAGAGCGTGGATCACGGTTTCGAGGCGGTCGCGGAAGAATCCGGGGTCGCAGCCGCATTCGGGGATGCCGCACCGGGGTGTCGCGGACGGCTGCGTCACACGTCGGAGAGGGCCGTACGCCAGCGCCCTCCAGTGCCAGAAGGCTTCCGCGACCGCCTCGGGCCACAAGCGCGTTCGTTCGAGACGGCGCAGAGCGGCGACGCAGGATCCGGAGAGACGGTCGATCGGTGGATGCCGCGGGCGGTGGTGGACACGTACCGGGATGTCACGCCGCAGGGCTGACGGGCGCCTACGCGGCATTGCCCTTTCGGTTGTCGTTCATGGGAGCAACGTACCCGCGCGGGACACTCCTCGTCAGGTCGATTGGGCGGCGTAGCCCGTCACCTGTCCGATCCACGTCATGAAGGCGGCCGCGTCCTCGTTGGCTCCGTGTCCGGCGTCCCAGTACATCAGGGCGTTGACGTCGTCGCCCAGGTTCTCCAGACCGGCGGCGAGGTTGCCGACGACGGTGAGCGCGGTGTCGCTGTCCTTGGTGCCGACGCGGATCCACCAGTGCTTCGCCCGGCCGGGGTTGCGCTGCTCGATGAAGAACATGGGGTTCATCTGGTCGAGCTTCCGGGGCAGGTCGGCGTCGAGGCGTGCGCTGTCGTTGCCGGTGGCGTGGCGCAGGCTGTAGAGGGTGAAGTGGCGGGACTTGGTGGTACCCGTGCCGAACAGGTTGTTCTCCGGCGCGGAGAGGTCGAAGGGGTCGAAGGCGGGGGTGTTCTTCTTCCGGGCCCCGACGTGGGTGAGGAAGTCGGCCCACGCGAAGGCGGCCCGGCCGCCGGACCAGGTGAGCCAGGGGTTGCTGGCCAGATAGGCCGAACGGCTCGCTGCCGTAAGGGCCTTGAGATAGGTGGTGGCCGCCGGTTCGAGGTAGGTCGTCACCAGGTAGGCGTCGTAGTTGCGGGCCGTGAGGGGGCCGAAGCCGTTCTTCCCCCGCAGCTTCAGCGACGCCTGGTATTCGGCGAACGCGGAGCGCAGCTCCTTGGAGAGGGTCTGGTCGACGGCGTCGCCGGAACTCAGCTTGTTGCCGCCCCAGTTCCACTCGTACGCCATGTCGGCGTGTTCGAGGTCGGCGATGGGGCACCAGCCGCCGCTGGCGAAGATGGCGTCGCTCGCGGGGGCCGCGCCCAGTTCCCCGAGGTCCGCCGCGTACAGGGGGCTGTCCCCGGAGGCGCCGAGCAGCGCGGACAGGGCGCCTCCGGCGCTGGTTCCGGAGGAGACGATCCGGTCGGTGTTCCCCGGTATGCGGCCCTTGTTGAAGCGTACGTAACGGACCGCGGCCTTCAGGTCCACGATGGCGGTCGGCGCCGTGCCGTAGTACGTACCGTCCGCGTCGACGAGGGTCCGGCCGCGGGCGCCCGGTTCCACGACGACGTAACCGGCGGCCACGGCCAGCCTGGCGTTGCTGACCATGCCGCCCCCGCCCCCGCCACCGCCGCCGCCGGGCGGGGTCATCGGGGAACCGCCGACCCCGGTGGCGTCCGCGACGGACGACGGCATGTAGCCGCCCACCGAGTTGGCGAAGAGGATGGGCGCGCGGGTGGCGTCGACCGCCTTGCCGTCGATCTCGACGGGAACGCTGACGTTCAGGCACTGGTACTTCGCGTCCACCGGGGTCGTGACGTACGGGACGGCCTTGTAGAAGTGGTACGTCACGTCCCTGTCGCCGCCGTCCGTGGCGACGGTCGTCGTCAGGACCGCGTAGTCGTCCTTGTCGAAGACCAGCGCGTCCGAGGGCTTCCGCGAGCGGGCGGCGGCGGTGCCGACCCCCGCCGTCGACACCGCGGCGGCCGCGGCGAGTCCCATGACCATGGTCCTGCGCTTCACTGACATCTCCTCTGCGTCGGCCCCCGTCGGCTTGTGAACGTATGGATCGTCCGCAAAATCGTCAACAATTTCCGCGGCATTCATGGCCAACGCACAGCCCGCGCGGAGCGGGTTCGATGCCTGGGTCTCCCGCGCCGGAACCGGCGGCGTTCGTCTGTCCGGTCGATCGTGGGGGAGAGGCGCTTCGGCCAGCCCTGTCGATCCCGTAGATCACTCGCGGGAGCGGTTAGCGTGCGATCCGGCCGGATCCGGCCGTCGTCCGACGCCTGCCGGTCCACCGGGCCGGGCCGGAATGGAGCGCACCATGACCACGTCGTCCTCGCCCCGGAACGGGATCCGGACCTTCCTCCTCCTGCTGGCGGCCCTGGGCATGGCCGTCGCCGGGGGCTCCGCCGAGGTGGGTGCCACGCCGCCGCCCGGGAAACCCGCACCCCACAGCCCCTTGCTCGCCGAGGTCGCCGAACAGATCGACCTGCCGGAGCGCGCCTGGACGGCGTGGGGGACCCACACCGCCAAGGGATATACGACGGAGGCGGCGGAGACCACCGACATCGAGGGCATGAGGGCCGACTGCGAGAACATCAACCTCAACAAGAAGCTGGCCGCCGACTTCCGGAGCGATGTGTTCGGCCCCGGCGTGAAGGGCTTCTTCTACCGATGCGAGCGCATCGCCCGGGACACCAACAAGTACTGGTTCACCATCAGCTCCGCCGACCGGGCCCAGATCGACGAACTCTGCGACCCGGACACCGAGTACCCGATCGTCTACGACGAGCAGCACGACACCTACTGGCTCGACGAACCGTTCATGTGCACGCGGCGCGCCGCCCCCGCGTAGGGAAGCGGGTCTCTCGGGGGAAGCGTCACCAGGCAGGGGTACGGTCCACACGGACCCGGGGCACATGCGGCCGGAACCGAGCCCTCCGAGACCGGAACCCGGCTACTGCTCGTTCTGCGGCAGATGGGCCTTGGCGTCGTCGTACGTGGCGTCGCCGGCCGCCTCGGCCAGGGCGTAGACCAGGTACAGCACACCCGTGCGGAACGTCTTGGACGACAGCAGCCGCAGCGGCATCGTGCTCTCGCCCTCGTCGAACAGCCGCATGCCCTTGCGCACGGCGATCGGATGCACCAGCAGATGCAACTCGTCCAGCAGCCCGTGCGCCAGCAGCTCCCGGACGACCGAGACCGAGCCGCTGATCGCGATGTCCCCGCCCGGTTCTCTCTTCAGGGCGGCGACGGCGTCCACCAGCCCGCCCTTCAGCTGCTCGGAGTTCCGCCAGGTGAACGACAGGTCCCGGCGCGACACGACGATCTTGCGGGCGTCGCCGAGCTTCTTCGCGAAGTCGGCGTCCTCGCCCCCGGCCGCCTCCCGCTCCGGCCACGCCCCGGCGAAGCTGTCGTAGGTCTCGCGGCCCAGGAGGAGGGTGTCGGTCATGCTGAAGGTCGCGTCGACGGCGGCGCCCATCTCGTCGTTGAAGTAGGGGAAGTGCCACTGGTCGGGCGCTTCCACGACGCCGTCGAGCGAGATGAACAGGCTGGCGATGATCTTGCGCATGATGCCCTCCGGGCGGGTGCGGTGAACCCTTCTTCCTTTCAGACCGAGGACCCCGCACAAACTCATCGGCGACGCCTCGGCCGATTCGGAGCCGGGCCGTACGCTGTGGGCGCAGCCGGTGCGATCCCCTGACGGGGGTAGGCGTCGGCCGTAGCTCAGCCGAAGGAGTTCCCATGTCGATGGTCGGCAACCTCCGGAAAGTCGCGCGCCTGGCCCGTCGGCGCCGCCGCGTCGATCTCAACCACCACGCCCGCTCGCCGCTCGGCACGTCCGTGGTCAACTGCGTGGCGTACGTCGACGGAAAGCGGCAGCCCGGCGACTGCCCGGCCGAGGAGGCGATCGAGCGGGTGCGCCGCGCGGGGCGCGGCTTCGTGTGGATCGGGCTGCACGAACCCACCGAGCGCGAGTTCGCCGGGATCGCCGAGCTGTTCGCCCTCCACCCGCTGGCCGTCGAGGACGCGGTCCAGGCCCATCAGCGGCCGAAGCTGGAAACCTACGGCGACACGCTGTTCACCGTCGTCAAGACGGTCCGGTACGTCGATCACGACGAGCTGACCACGACGAGCGAGGTCGTGGACACCGGCGAGGTCATGGTCTTCACCGGGCCCGACTTCGTCGTCACCGTCCGGCACGGCCGCCACGGCTCGCTCGGCCCGCTGCGCGAGGAGCTGGAAGCCGACCCGGACCAGCTGGCCAAGGGTCCCTCCGCGGTGCTGCACGCCATCGCCGACCACGTGGTCGAGGACTACCTCGCGGTCGCCGACTCCGTCCAGGACGACATCGACCAGGTCGAGACCGAGGTCTTCGCCCCCGAGTCCGCCTACCGGGTCGACCCGGGCCGCATCTACCAGCTCAAGCGCGAGCTGCTGGAGCTGAAGCGCGCCGTGGCACCCCTGGACCGCCCGATGGAACGGCTCTCCACCCAGCGCCTCCCCGCGGTCGACCTCGACATCCAGAAGTACTTCCGGGACGTCGCCGACCACCTGGCCCGGGTCACCGAACAGATCGCGGCCTTCGACGACCTGCTGAACTCCATACTCCAGGCCCACCTCGCCCAGGTGACCGTCGCCCAGAACGAGGACATGCGCAAGATCACCGCCTGGGCGGCCATCATCGCCGTACCCACCATGGTGTGCGGCGTCTACGGCATGAACTTCGACCACATGCCCGAGCTGCGCTGGCGCTTCGGCTACCCCTTGATCATCGCCGTCATCGCCACGGCCTGCTTCGCCATGCACCGAGGCTTCCGCCGCAGCGGCTGGCTGTGACCGCCGGTCCGTAACTCCTCGAACGTCAACCTCTTGAGCGTCACCGGTGAGGTTCAGGGGCTTGACGGTCAGGAGGCTGGTCCAGCGGCCCGTGGCCCGGCAGCCGGCGGCGAGTCCGTCCAGGTTCCACAGCTCGCCCAGGGGCAGGCCGAGTTTGGCGATCAGCTCCTGGTGCATCATGCCGCTGTCCTCGGGCGCGCTGTCGTGGAAGTCGCTTTCGGGCACCACGGGGAGGACTTCGACGGCGAAGGTGTCCGTGGCCAGCAGCGCGATGCGGTGGTCCCAGCACCAGGCGGCGACGTCGCGCGACTGGACGAATCCGGTGGCGCGTCGCTCGGCGCGGACCGTGGCGCGTTCGCCGGGTCCGGCGGTGAGGTACCAGTGGGCCCAGCCGGTGTGGACGAGAACCAGATCGCCCGGTTCCACACTTCTCGTGATCGGGTACGGCGTTGTAGAAGCCGTGCCCGGACGCGCGGCGGTGGCGCAGGCCGTCGATCTGGGTGCTCGCCTGGAGGAAGAACTTGTCCAGCACATCGTCGCGGGCCTGGTCGTGCTTGGCGGTGATGCGGTGACGGGGTATGCCGCGGGCCCGGGACATGGGCGGGTCGAAGGCATCGAGGGCGTAGTCGAGGTTGAAGGCACGGCCGTCCCGGACCTCGCCCGCCGCTCGCCGGATCTGTTCGGGGCCCGCGAAGTTGGCCATGCCGCGTTCGGGCTGGTCGGGGAAGAGGTGCCAGCTGGAGCCGGGCGGGGCGTCGGTACGCCGTAGCAACGCGTCGTAGGTGGGGTACGGCAAGGGTGTGGCTTTCTGCTCAGGGGCTTCAGCTGTTCACCGCGGTGGATGGCGGCGCTGATGGCGGTGACGTCGAGGACGGTCCTCGCTCGCCGCGACAGCCCTCGGCATGGTTAAAGTAGGTAGACCGACCTACCTACTCCGAGGGGCACGATGAGCGACATCGGCAAGGGGGCGACCGGAGCCGGGAGGCGTACGGGGGCCCGGGAGCGGCTGCTGGCGGCCGCGGCGCGGCGCTTCTACGCCGATGGCGTGTCGGCGACCGGGATCGACACCATCACGACCGAAGCGGGCGTGGCGAAGAAGAGCCTGTACAACAACTTCTCCTCCAAGGCCGATCTGGTGCGGGCCTACCTCGAGGAGCGGCATGAGGAGTGGCGGGGGCTGTACCGGGCGCGGCTGGAGCGGGTGCGGGACGCGCGCGGCGGCGTGCTCGCCGTCTTCGACGCGTACGCCGATCACGCGGCGTTCGCCTACGAGCGCGGCTTTCGCGGGTGCGGGCTGCTGAACGCGGCCGCCGAGCTGCCCACCGGGGACGAGGGGCGGGCCGTGGTGCGCCGCCACAAGGAGGAGGTCGAGGGCCTGCTCACCGGTCACCTGGAGGAACTGCTGCCCGACCGCCCCGAGCAGGCACGCGCGATGGCGGAGCATCTGGCGTTCCTGCTGGAGGGCGCGATGGCACGCGCCGGTCTGGAGGGCGAGGACACCCGTCTGCGGCACGCCCGCGCGATGGCCGCGGACCTGCTGGACCGGCTGTGAGGCGGCCCGGCGGAGGTGCGGCCGGTTCGGTGGGCGCGGGATCGCTGTGCGTGCTGGCGGCGTCCGTGCTGTGGGGCACCACGGGGACCGCGGCGACCTTCGCCCCGGCCGTGGGGCCGCTGGCCGTCGGCGCCGTCGCGATGGGGTTGGGCGGACTGCTCCAGGCCCTGGTGGCCGCGCCCCGGATCGCCCGCCACGCCCCGGAGATACGTACGCGAAGGGGCATCGTGCTGCTGGGCGCGGTGGCGGTGGCGGTCTACCCGCTCGCGTTCTACAGCTCGATGCGTCTGGCCGGAGTCGCCGTGGGAACGGTGATCTCCATCGGTACGGCCCCAATGGCCTCGGCCGTGATCGAGCGCGTCGCAGACCGGCGGAGGCTCACCCGCCGCTGGATGTTCGGCGCCGCCCTCGGCCTGCTGGGCACCGTCATGCTGTGCGCGGCGGAGGCCGCGCGGGCGCACGACGACCCGGGAACGTTCTCCGTGGGCGCCACCGTGCTCGGCGTGGCGCTGGGCCTGGTCGCCGGTGTGACGTACGCCCTGTACTCCTGGGCGGCTCACCGGCTGATCAGCCGCGGGATCGCCTCGCGCGCGGCGATGGGCACGATCTTCGGGCTGGGCGGGCTGCTGCTCGTACCCGTCCTGCTGGCCACGGGCGCCCCGCTCCTCAGCTCCTGGCCGAACGCGGCCGTCGGCGTCTACATGGCGCTGGTGCCCATGTTCGTGGGCTACGTCCTGTTCGGCTGGGGGCTGGCGCATGTCCCCGCCAGTACGGCGACCACGCTCTCCCTGCTCGAACCGGCCGTCGCGGCGGTGCTCGCCGTGCTGGTCGTCGGCGAACGCCTGCCCGCCTTCGGCTGGGTCGGCATCGGCCTCGTCGTCGGCTGCCTGGCGGTCCTCACGGTGCCGACGCGATCCGTACGGCCCGTACGGCTGCCGCGGCAGCACGAAGTACGAGAGGCGGCCGTGCCCGCTCCCGAACAAGGCCACTAGAGAGCGGCGCGGTTGCCCGCCCGGCGGCGCGGAGGGTCCACCGGGCGTGCGCGGCGCGGGGCTTACGGGTGGTACTTCTCCTCGACCGTCTCGGCGCCGCCGGACTTGGTGTCCATGGTGACGCGGACGCTCACACTGTTGGTCTTCGCAGCCTTGTCCAACTCGTCCACGGTGCACTCCGAGGTGCCGAAGCCGTCGTCGCCGATGGTCACGCTGCCGGAGTCGCCGGAGCAGATCGCGGCCGCGCCGAGGATCTTCGTCGCGTTGGACACCAGGAACGCCTGCTCCGTGGCGCCGCCCTCGGGCTTGACGGTCAGCTTGCCGGGCGCGAGGTACGCCAGGGTGCCGACGATCGAGTGGCGGTTACCCGCGTTGGCAACCCCGCCCCCGGCGGACTCGCCGCCGTCCCGGCCCTGCGACGCGGACTTGCCCGAGGTGGAGCCGTTCGCGGACTGGGTCGAGGCCGAATCGGAAGCGGCCGAAGAGGCGGAGGAGGCCGAGGAACCCGCCGCGTCGTCCTCGGGACCACAGGCCGTGGACCCCAGGCCCAGCGCCGCGGCGACGACGACGGCGGCGGCGAAGCGGCGACCGGCGCGTCCGCGGAAGCGGTTGGTGGCGGTGTTCATCGTGTTCTCCAGTCGCTCTGTTCACTCGTCTCGGTGCCGGACGACAATCAGCTTCGAAGATCACGTTGGTGTTCCACTAACAGACAACTAATGCGGCGCGGCCGCGCACAGCGGCGCGCATGCCCCGGCGACATCAAGGGGCACTGGCGGAGATCCTCGTTGCTCGACGGTGGTCCAGCCCCACGGCCTCGAAGATCGGGCTGACGGCTCGAGAGAACCGCAGAGGAGACGGGGAACGTCGAAGGCGCGGCGGAGGATGCGGTCAGTTCCTGCTCACACTCCGCGCCAAGCGCTGAGCAGTTCCTCAGGGCCGTATACCGCCTGAAGACCGGAACAACCGACCCCGCTGCGGGAGACCGCCACGAGCGGTACCGGCTCGTCGGTGATCGCTGCCCGGTGCTTCTGCAGCGCGGCCAGGTCATGGCTGTCGAACACGGAGTTCTCCAGCCACTTGACCGAGCCGAGGAAAAGCAACTGTTTGGCCACTGGCTGCCGGTCGGCCCCGACCAGGTCGATTTCGATGTCGTTGCTGCGGGTCCAGTACCCGCCGATCGCCGGGGCGGCGGGCAGGGGCCCGTCCGGAAGAAGGCGGGCGAGGGATTCCCGGACCAGCGGCTCGATCGCACGGCCACGCCAGCTCGTCCACTGCTCCTTGATCCGGCTCAGCGTGAGATCTCCCCGCATCCGCTCGATCTCCGCCATGTGCGGATCCAGAAACGCGAGCCAGAAGCGCAGGTAGGGGTCGGCCACCCGGTAGCGGCGTTCCTTCGACGGCCTCAGTGAGAGCGGCAGCTCTGCGGCCACGACCCGCTTCTCGGTCAGGACGTCAGTGGCTCGGCTAAGTGTGGTGTGGGCGATGCCGCCGGCCGCGCGAGCGATGTTGGTGAAGGTTCGCTCCCCCGCTCCGATGGCCCGCAGGACCTCCCTGCTCATCGCCTGCGGTGGAAACTCCGCGGCCAGTGAGCGCTCGGCGGAGACCAGCAGTGCCGAGATCGGGTTGTCCAGGGAATCGCGGAGGAATTCCCAGACATCCGCTCCGGCCCGCCACTCGGCGCAGACCAGGGGGAGACCCCCCGTGATCAGAGTGGCGTCGAACGCGGCCGCCGGTGACAGGTCGAGCATCTCGCCGATGTCGGCCGGGTTCAGCGGTCCCACGATCATTTCCCGGCCCCTCTGGTGAAAGGGACGGTCGTAGTCGTTCAGCGCCTCCATCATCGACAGATCGGACCCGACCAGGAGGAGAAGTACCGGCTTGCGGCTGAGCAGCCGGTCCCATGCCCGCTGGAGCATGCCCTCGAAGGCGTCGACGCGGTCCATGAGATACGGAACCTCGTCGATGACGACGACGCTGGGAGAGTCGTCGGGCAGGATCTCCGCAAGCAGCCTGAGTGCCGCATTCCACTGATCGGGGGTCTCCTCGCGGAACAGCTCCCGCTCCGGCAGGGTGGACCTGGCGACGGCGTCGAGCAGCTCCGTCAGCTCGTCCTCCGCCGATCCGCCCGCCGCGGTGAAGAAGAGGCAGGGGGTCTCGGTGCGCCGGAGGAACTCCTCGACGAGGCTGGACTTGCCCACCCGCCGTCTTCCCCGCATGAGGATGCACTGCCCCGGTTTCCCCGACCCGGCGGCGTCCTGAACCGCCTGCAAGGCGTTCCGGAGCACGTTCAGCTCGCGCTCCCGCCCGATGAAACGACGCACCGACAAGCCTCCCGACGACGATAGTCTTGTTAGAGATACTATCGCTATCGATACTAAACTGCCCCTCGTCCTCAGTCGGGCATGAAGCTCATGACGCTGTGGATGCGGGAGAGGGTGAAAACGCGCTCGGCGTTGCGCAGGTGGCACCAGGCTTCGAGGTAGGGCGGGTCGAGCATGAGGCGGCTGAGGGTGCGCACGGTCCGGTTCCCCGCGGTGGCGACGTACTCGACGGTGATGGGTTCACCGGCATCGACCGCATGGGCGAGCTGGCGGACGTCGCTGTACGGCAGGTGCTTCGCCCCTCCCGCGACGATCTCCTCGGTGTCCGTGGCGAAGGGCACTCCCCCGTCGAACGGCGCGGGTTCGGGCGTGGTCGGCGGGGCAGCCAGCAGTCGGGCGGCCAGGGCGTCGGGGTCGACGGCGGGTGCCTTCGGCGTACGCGTGGCAGCGTTCCGGCCGCCGTCCCTCGTCCTGGTGGAGCGCGGAGCGGGTACGGGAGCGGCGGCCCGCCGAGGCCGGGCCTTTTCGATGCGTACTGTGCCGTCGTCCGTCTCCGCGACAGGGGCATATCCCTCGTCCCGGAGCGCGGCGAGAGTCGTGTCGGCCGGGCTGCGGCTGATCAGCACCGTCGGCGCCAGCTGCCGCAGTCCGAGCCCCGCGAGTCGGCGGTGGGCGGCCAGCTCGGCCAGCAGGGCGGGCTCGTCGCTGTGGAGGACGCAGGCGGCAGGGGCGATGCGTACGCGCCCGTGACCGCGCGCGGTGTCGGCGATCAGGTATGACAGCGGCTGCGGCAGGGGTCCGGCGGCGACAGTGGCCAGGTCGGTCGTGATGTCGTCCGGGATTCGGCCGGCGTCCAGCGCCCGGCGGAGGCTGCCGGCGCTGAACCGCCACACTGATGCGGTGCCGCCGGTCTCCCGGTCGGCGACGGAGTCCAGGAGCGAGGCCAGCCGCGCGGACGGTGTGCCGGTGACGACGGCGGTGAGGTCGACGCCGATCCGTGCCGTCGTGGTGGGCGAGGGCAGCAGCCGTCGGCACTCGACGCTCAGACCTTCCGCGTCGCCGGTCCGCAGGTGGATGCCGAAGGCGGACAGGGCACCGCGCGCGAGCACGCCCAGGAGCTCTGCCTCACGGACCACGGCGGCGAACGACGTTTCCCCCTGGGGCGATGAGTCGGCGAACGGACGGTGCCAGGTGATCAGGGGCCCCAGATCCGAGGTGACGCTGGTGCCCTGTCTTGCGGGAAGCTGCGCGGCTGCGTCCAACAGCCCATGGCGTGCCTGCACACAGCCGTTGCGAGGCGGTGCGCCGGCGAGAGCGGGGAGCGCCTTGTTGTCCTCGTCGCGGGCCTGGGTGGGGGCGAGCGGCAGGTTCCACCACGCCTCAAGCAGTACGGCGAACTGCTCCGGAGGTTCCTGTTCCGCCCAGGCGTCGTACGCCTCGGTGGGGACCACACGATCGCCGTCCCGCGCCAGGAGCCCAGCGGCGTACGCCGTCTCGAGAGCAAGACGCACGACGGCGTCACCGGCCTGGGCGGTCTTTCCGATCCGGGCCAGTTCACGCGCACCGATCCCGCCGGACTTCAGCCGGGCCGGCGCGGCCGCCGAGCAGGCCGACAGGACCGAGGCGGCACGCGAAGCGAACTCCGTGGCCGCGGCAGACGCTTCGCGGTCCACATCCACCGGGCTGACAGTCGCCAAACGTACGAGGGGCGGGACGGGTTCGAACGGGGCGTGCCAGCCCGGCCCGCGCAACGCGAGCGCCACCTCGGCCGGCATACGGGCCGGGCCGTAGCCGTGACGCTCCTGGACCAGGAGCCCCCGCTCCAACGCCCATCGCTCGCCCGTTTCGAGGCCGGGACCAGCAGTGCCGACCACAATGAACCGCGGCTCCCTCGGCACAGTCTCCGCTCGGCGTCCGAGCAGCTCCCGGGCCGCCGCAGGGGCCTTGGCGACCACTGAGGCGACCTCCTCCGGGTCGCTGTGGTGTGCCACCAGCACGGCCAGTCGCCGCTGCTTGGTGCCCGGCGGCTTGACGCCCAGTGCCGCCAGCATGCCGCGCAGCTCGTCGGAGGTCGCGCCCGCGAGCAGTTGCTCCAGCGGAGCATCCAGCCCCAGGGGCGCGTCCCATGCCTGCCGCAGCGGCCCGGCCATGTGGAGCTTCCCCGCGCCGTCCGGCCAGACCAGAGCGTGATCGGCCAGCACTTCCAGCGCGGCCTCCAGCTCACGAGTCGTTCCGTCGTCCGCCACTCCCAGCAGCTCCGCCAGCGCATCACGCGATACGGGCGCCCCCAGCGCCGCCAGCGCCTCGGTCACCTGGAGGTACGGCAGCGCGAGCCGCGGCAGGACCAGCGCCACCGATCCCGGGCGCTGAAGACGGTCCGACAGTTCCCCCACCGAGCGCGGTTCCGGAGGGGACACGGCGTCTTTGCGCGCTCCGAGTACACGTGCCAGACGAGAGCCGTCGAGGGCGCCCAGCCACGTCGCCAGCGTTGATCGGGACTTCACGCGGGGTGCACCTCGTCAGACCAGGGAGCGTCACAGCGGAGCCGGAACCCGGCGCCGGTTCAAGAATGGCGTATGCCCGCGGTCGGCTGGCGCCGAATGAGGTGAGGTTCCCCCTTGGCGGGCAGGGGCGGCTCAAGGGCTGCCTCAGTTCGATGTGAGAGCACCGCATCGACCGCTTGAAGCCCGACACCTGGAGAGCCTGTACCTCTCGGTGAGGCGGCAGGGCGGGGCACATGGCGAAGAACGTCGCTGCGTTGGCGAGGCCGCCATGGGTGGAAACGGATGGAAGAGGACGAAGCAGAGGTTGAGCGCTACTCCCTGGAAGAGGCGCAGCGTCTGCTGCTCGAAGTCAACAAGCGCCGGAACGCACCCCCTGTGGACAAAATCCAGAACAACGAGGGCTGAGGACACGTCGAAGGGCCCCACCGCGAGCGGTGGGGCCCTTCGACGTTGTGCCCGGTGAAGGCACGGCGGAGGATACGAGATTCGAACTCGTGAGGGGTTGCCCCCAACACGCTTTCCAAGCGTGCGCCCTAGGCCTCTAGGCGAATCCTCCGCTGGAGACTGTACAAGACGATCGGGAGTGCTCGCGAACTCGTTCCCACCCCGATCTATCCGCTAGGGTGGGGGCCAGCCCCTCACGTGGCGCTATCTCACCGAACTCCCCCAGGGCCGGAAGGCAGCAAGGGTAAGTGAGCTCTGGCGGGTGCGTGGGGGGCCCTTGCGTTGTGGAGGGGGACCCGGGCGGCGTCCGGATGTCGGTGGGCCCCGATATCGTCGTAAGCGTGTCGTCCCTCGCGCTGTACCGCCGCTACCGCCCCGAGACCTTTGCGGAGGTCATCGGGCAGGAGCATGTCACCGATCCCCTGCAGCAGGCGCTGCGCAACAACCGGGTCAACCACGCGTATCTGTTCAGTGGTCCGCGCGGCTGTGGCAAGACGACCAGTGCGCGCATCCTGGCCCGCTGTCTGAACTGTGAGAAGGGCCCCACCCCGGCGCCGTGCGGGGAGTGTCAGTCCTGCCAGGACCTCGCGCGGAACGGGCCCGGGTCGATCGATGTCATCGAGATCGACGCCGCCTCGCACGGTGGCGTGGACGACGCGCGGGAGCTGCGGGAGAAGGCGTTCTTCGGGCCCGCGTCGAGCCGCTACAAGATCTACATCATCGACGAGGCCCACATGGTCACCTCGGCGGGGTTCAACGCCCTGCTGAAGGTGGTCGAGGAGCCGCCGGAGCATCTGAAGTTCATCTTCGCGACCACCGAGCCGGAGAAGGTCATCGGCACCATCCGGTCGCGTACGCACCACTATCCGTTCCGGCTGGTGCCCCCGGGGACGCTCCGCGACTATCTGGGCGAGGTCTGCGGGCGCGAGGACATTCCGATCGAGGACGGGGTGCTGCCGCTGGTGGTGCGGGCGGGCGCCGGGTCCGTCCGGGACTCGATGTCGGTCATGGACCAGCTGCTCGCGGGCGCGAGCGAGGACGGCGTGACGTACGCCATGGCCACCTCGCTGCTCGGTTATACGGACGGCTCGCTGCTCGACGCGATCGTGGAGGCGTTCGCGGCGACCGACGGCGCGGCGGCCTTCGAGGTCGTGAACCGGGTGATCGAGGGCGGCAACGACCCCCGGCGCTTCGTCGCCGACCTGCTGGAGCGGCTGCGCGATCTGGTGATCCTCGCCGCCGTGCCGGACGCGGCGGACAAGGGGCTCATCGACGCCCCGGCCGATGTGGTCGAGCGGATGCAGGCGCAGGCGTCGGTCTTCGGCGGGGCCGAGCTGGGCCGGGCGGCCGATCTCGTCAACGAGGGGCTGACGGAGATGCGCGGCGCCACCTCGCCGCGGCTGCAGCTGGAGCTGATCTGCGCGCGGGTGCTGCTGCCCGCCGCCTTCGACGACGAGCGGTCCGTCCAGTCGCGGCTGGAGCGGCTGGAGCGGGGTGCCCTGGCGGGCGGCCTTGGTGGTGTCGGCGGCGCTGGCGGGGGTGCTGTCGGCGGTGGGCCCGGGCCTGCTGTGGGGTACGTACCGGGGCCGGACGCCCACGTTCCGGCCGGGCCCGCCGGCCCGGCGGCCGCCCGCGCGGCGATGGGGCGCGGGCCGGGCGCGGGTGCGCCTGAGGTACCCGAGGAGCCTGTGGTGCCTGAGGCGCACAGGGTGCCTGAGGTGCAGCCCGGCGGACAGGACGACGGGGCCGCAGGCGGGCCGCCCGTCGGTGGTGGTGCGCAGCCTGTCTCGGCTGACGGCCCCGGAGACAGTGGCGGTACGGACAGTGGGGCGCGGCGCCCCGGCGCCTGGCCTTCGGCGGGCGGCGGCGGAGGCGGCGGTACGGCCGGGCAGGCGGCGCCAAGCGGCGGGCAGCGGCCCGGTGCCTGGCCCACCAGCGCACAGCCCGGTGCGGGCGGCGGTGGGCAGCAGCCCGGCGGTTCGCCCGCGGCGGGCGGCGGGCAGCGGCCGGGGGCCTGGCCCACGAGCGCACAGCCTGGTGCGGGGGCGTCCACGCCCGCTCCCGCTCCCGGACCCGCGCCCGCGGCCGGACCGGGGGCGGCCGGGCAGGGGCGTCCCGCCGGTGGACCCGGCCAGCCGCAGCCGACTCCGGGCATGGCGCAGGGCGCCATGCAGGTGCGGCAGATGTGGCCGGACATCCTGGAGGCGGTCAAGAACCGCCGCCGCTTCACCTGGATCCTGCTGAGCCAGAACGCCACGGTCTCCGGCTTCGACGGCACGACCCTCCAGATCGGGTTCCCCAACGTGGGCGCCCGCGACAGCTTCGCCAACGGCGGCAGCGAGGACGTCCTGCGGCAGGCCCTCAGCGAGGCGATCGGCGTGCAGTGGCGCATCGAGGCGATCGTCGATCCCTCCGGTGGGCCGGGCGGGCCAGGCGGTCCGGGCGGCGGGCCCGGCGGGTCCGGGCCGGGAGCGTCCGGCGGTCCCGGCGGCTTCGGCGGCGGCGGAAGCGGAAGCGGCGGCTTCGGCGGAGGCGCAGGCGGCGGCCAGCCCGCACCGCCCCGGCAGCCCGCCCCCGCGCCCCCCTCCGCCCCCGCACCGGCGGCCCCGGCCCCGGCTCCCGCCCCCGCCGACGCGGGGCCGCCCCCCGAGGCGTCCGCGTACCGGGAGCCCGAGCCTCCGCCCGTCTCGCCGTACGACGACATGCCCGCCGAGGACGACCCGGATCTGGACGAGACCGCGCTGAGCGGGCACGACCTGATCGTGCGCGAGCTGGGCGCCACGGTCATCGAGGAGATCGCCAACGACTAGGCCGGGTGGGCCAGCGGCGTAGGACGAGCGGCCCGGATCCCGGGTGCGGATGTCTCCTCCGTACGGCGTAGGGCAAGGCGCCGTGGGAGCACGTAGGCTCGGGCTATCGAAGAGAACCGCAGTCGACAGCCAGGAGCGAACTCGTGATTCCCGGTGGTGGCCAGCCTGACATGCAGCAGCTGCTGCAGCAGGCGCAGAAGATGCAGCAGGACCTCGCCGCGGCCCAGGAGGAGCTGGCCCGTACCCCTGTCGAGGGGTCCTCGGGTGGTGGGCTGGTGAAGGCGACCGTGACCGGTGCCGGTGAGCTGCAGGGTCTGGTGATCGACCCGAAGGCGGTGGACCCGGAGGACACCGAGACCCTCGCGGACCTCGTCGTCGCGGCCGTCCGCGACGCGAACCATGTGGCGCAGGAACTGCAGCAGACGAAGCTCGGCCCGCTGGCGCAGGGGCTGGGCGGGATGCCGGGTCTGCCCTTCTGAGGCCGAAGGCCCGAGACTGAAGGTCTGAGACCGAGGGTCCGTATCCGGTCCGCCCCATGGGCCGGACGGGCCCGGGCGGCAGGGCCGGACGGACCGGCCCGACGGGCGCTGTGCCCCGTTTCGACCGGTGCAACCGAAAATTCATATGCAGTACAGCCACCGCGCGGCGGCGCGAGATTGGATGCAGGCGTGTACGAGGGCGTGGTCCAGGACCTCATCGACGAGTTGGGCAGGCTGCCCGGCGTCGGTCCCAAGAGCGCGCAGCGGATCGCCTTCCACATCCTCCAGTCCGAGCCCACCGATGTCCGCCGCCTCGCTCACGCGCTGACCGAGGTCAAGGAGAAGGTGCGGTTCTGCGCGGTGTGCGGGAACGTCGCCGAGGCCGAGCAGTGCCGGGTCTGCCAGGATCCGCGCCGCGACCCCGCGGTCATCTGCGTGGTCGAGGAGCCCAAGGACGTGGTCGCGATCGAGCGGACCCGCGAGTTCCGCGGCCGCTATCACGTGCTCGGCGGGGCGATCAGCCCCATCGAGGGCGTGGGTCCGGACGATCTGCGGATCAGGGAGCTGCTGGCCCGGCTCGCGGACGGGACGGTCACCGAGCTGATCCTGGCCACCGATCCGAATCTGGAGGGTGAGGCCACCGCCACGTACCTCGCGCGCATGATCAAGCCCATGGGCCTGAAGGTCACACGCCTGGCCAGTGGTCTTCCCGTCGGGGGAGACCTGGAGTATGCCGACGAGGTCACGCTGGGTCGTGCCTTCGAAGGGAGAAGACTTCTCGATGTCTGACGCAACGTTGCACGACGCCCACCCGGACCCCGACGACTTCGCGGTCCAGATCGCCGATCAGATCGAGAGTTTCATCGTCGCGGTCACCGAGGTCGCCAAGGGCGACGAACCGGCCAGCGCCGTGCCGTTCCTGCTGCTCGAACTCTCCCAGCTGATCCTCGCCGGCGGGCGGCTCGGCGCGCACGAGGACTTCGTACCGGATGAGCGGTACGAGCCGGACGCCGGTCCGGAGCCGGACGTCGACGAGCTGCGGGAGCGGTTCGCCCGGCTGCTGGAGCCGGTGGACGTCTACTCGGAGGTCTTCGACCCGTACGTACCGCGCAGCGAGCCCGTCCCCTGCCGCATCTCCGACGACCTCGCCCTGATCATCACGGATCTGCGGCACGGCATGGCGCACTACCGCGAGGGCAGGGTCAGCGAGGCGCTGTGGTGGTGGCAGTTCTCGTACCTCTCCAACTGGGGTACGACCGCCTCCGCCGCCCTGCGCGCGCTCCAGTCGCTCGTCGCGCACGTACGGCTGGACAGCCCGCTGGACGAGCTGGACGGGCTGGACACGGACAGCAGCGCGGGCGGTGACGAGGCGCTGGCGGAGGAGGCCGGCCGGGTCATGGCCGCGGAGATCGCCGAGCCGCTGGGACTGCGCTCCCTGCGCCCCTGAGAGCCCACCGGGAGGTCCGCGGGGCGCCCGCGCGCCCTGTGAGCTGGGTTACGTTCCCGTGTGCTTCGCCAGGAAGCGGGCAGGGTTCGTCGCTGAACGAGTGGTACGGGATGCCAGGAGTATCCGCGGTACGGGGACGTTGTGCCGCATGATCCCCCGGGTCCGTCTGGTCCGTCCTGGTCAGGTGGTGAGGCGTGTGTCTCGCTATCTGATATCGGGAGGGTACTTTCCGGCCGCTCGCTAAACTGAGCCGACCGCATTATTGAGATCTGCGAGGAGCGCACGTGGGCCTTGTCGTGCAGAAGTACGGAGGCTCCTCCGTTGCCGATGCCGAGGGCATCAAGCGGGTCGCCAAGCGAATCGTCGAAGCCAAGAAGAACGGCCACCAGGTGGTCGTCGTGGTTTCCGCGATGGGCGACACGACGGACGAGCTGATCGATCTCGCCGAGCAGGTATCCCCGATTCCTACTGGGCGCGAGTTCGACATGCTGCTGACCGCGGGAGAGCGAATCTCCATGGCGTTGCTGGCCATGGCGATCAAAGACCTCGGTCACGAGGCGCTGTCGTTCACCGGCAGCCAGGCAGGAGTCATCACCGACGCGGTCCACAACAAAGCGCGGATCATCGATGTCACGCCCGGGCGCATCCGCGATGCGCTCGAACTGGGCGCCGTCGCGATCGTCGCGGGCTTCCAGGGCGTGTCCCAGGAGAGCAAGGACATCACCACCCTCGGCCGGGGCGGCTCGGACACCACCGCGGTGGCCCTGGCCGCGGCCCTGGAGGCCGAGGTGTGCGAGATCTACACCGACGTGGACGGGGTTTTCACCTCCGACCCGCGTGTGGTGAAGAAGGCTCGCAAGATCAACGAAATCCCGTACGAGGACATGCTGGAGCTCGCCGCGAGCGGCTCCAAGGTGCTGCATCTGCGCTGTGTGGAGTACGCGCGCCGGTACAACATCCCCATTCACGTACGGTCGTCGTTCTCCGGCCATCAGGGCACCTGGGTGCGCAATCGGCAGGAAGCGGGAGAAGGAGAAGAAGGCATGGAGCAGGCGATCATCTCCGGGGTCGCACACGACACGTCCGAGGCCAAGGTCACGGTCGTCGGGGTGCCGGACAAGCCGGGTGAGGCCGCGGCCATCTTCCGCACGATCTCGGACGCCGAGATCAACATCGACATGGTGGTGCAGAACGTCTCCGCCGCGTCGACCGGGCTGACCGACATCTCCGTCACGCTGCCCAAGACGGACGGCCACCGGGCGATGGAGGCGCTGACCAAGGCGAAGCCGCAGATCGGCTTCGACTCGCTGCGCTACGACGACCAGATCGCCAAGATCTCGCTGATCGGTGCCGGGATGCGGACCAACCCGGGCGTGACCGCGACCTTCTTCGAGGCGCTGTCGAACGCCGGGGTCAACATCGAGCTGATCTCGACCTCCGAGATCCGGATCTCGGTCGTCACCCGCGCCGACGACGTGAAGGACGCGGTCCGCGCCGTGCACAGCGCGTTCGGGCTGGACAGCGACAGCGTCGAGGCAGTTGTGTACGGAGGGACCGGCCGATGACCCGGGCCGGCGGTGCCGGTGGCCGGAAGCCGACGCTTGCCGTCGTCGGTGCGACCGGTGCCGTCGGCACCGTCATGCTCTCGATCCTGTCCGAGCGGGCCGACGTCTGGGGCGAGATCCGGCTGATCGCGTCCCCGCGTTCGGCCGGCCGGAAGCTGACCGTCCGGGGCGAGCAGGTCGAGGTCGTCGCGCTGGGCGAGGAGGCCTTCGAGGGCGTCGACGTCGCGATGTTCGACGTCCCCGACGAGGTCTCGGCCCAGTGGGCGCCGATCGCGGCCAGCAAGGGCGCGGTCGTCGTGGACAACTCCGGCGCCTTCCGGATGGACCCGGACGTGCCGCTGGTCGTGCCCGAGGTGAACGCGCACGCGGCGCGCGTCCGGCCGCGCGGCATCATCGCCAACCCGAACTGCACCACGCTGTCGATGATCGTCGCGATGGGCGCGCTGCACGCCGAGTTCGGGCTGAGCGAGCTGATCGTCTCCTCGTACCAGGCGGTCTCCGGCGCGGGCAAGGAGGGCATCGACGCGCTGCGTGAGCAGATCGCGCTGGTGGCCGGTACGGAGCTGGGTACGCACCCGGGCGACGTACGGCGGGCGGTCGGCGAGACGGGGCCGTTCCCGGCGCCGATGGCGCTCAACGTGGTGCCGTTCGCGGGCTCGCTCAAGGAGGACGGCTGGTCCTCGGAGGAGCTGAAGGTACGGAACGAGTCCCGCAAGATCCTGGGGCTGCCGGGCCTGCGGGTCACCGCGACCTGTGTGCGCGTGCCCGTGATCACCACCCACTCGCTGACCGTGCACGCGCGGTTCGAGAACGACGTCACGGTGGAGGCGGCGCACGAGATCCTGGCCGGTGCGCCGGGTGTGGTGCTGTGCGACAACCCGGCGGAGGGCGAGTTCCCGACGCCCGCCGATGTCGTGGGCACCGACCCGACGTGGGTCGGCCGGGTGCGGCGCTCGATGGACGACCCGAAGGCGCTCGAACTCTTCGTGTGCGGCGACAACCTCCGGAAGGGCGCGGCGCTCAACACCGCGCAGATCGGTGAGGTCATCGCGGCCGAGCTGACCGCCGCGTAGCGCCCCCTCCGCACGTGGCGCACCGCACAGGGTGCACGCCCCGGATAATGTGAATATCCTGTGATCTGGTCAATGGCCTGGACCAGTTGGTCCGGGCCGATGGCCCGTCCGACGTACCGCTCCCCGCTTGCTGCAACCGACAGCGAGCGGGGAGCGTCTTTCTGGTCGCCCACCCGTGGGCGCTGTGAAAACTGGGCATTGGGGAGAGTTGGGGCGCATGGGGGGATCTGGTGCAGCGTCAAAAGCGGTGCCTCGCGCGTACAACCCTGACGGGGGGCAGCGTGTCCAACAGACGTGGCAGAGGCATTCGGCATCGCAACGGTTCCAGGGCGCGGCGGCACGGCAGTGCGGCCCCCGCGTCCGCGCACATCAGGCGGCATGCCGGTGATCGCGCCATGGTCGACCGCCCGCCCTGCGCCCCTCGCGGCAGGGCGCGAGGACGCTGACGACGCGATGGCGATGGCAGCGGGGACCACAGTCGATCACCTCACCGAGACCTACCGCGCCCATTACCGGTCGCTGCTCGGGCTCGCCGCGCTCCTCCTCGACGACACCGCGTCCTGCGAGGACGTGGTGCAGGAGGCGTTCATCCGCGTGCACTCGGCGCGCCGAAGAGTCCGCGATCCGGAGAAGACCCTCGCCTATCTGCGGCAGACCGTCGTCAACCTCTCCCGCTCCGCGCTGCGCCGCCGCATCCTCGGGCTGAAGCTGCTCTCCAAGCCGATGCCGGACATGGCCAGTGCCGAGGAAGGCGCGTACGACCAGCTGGAGCGCGACCAATTGATCAAGGCGATGAAGGGGCTGCAGCGCCGCCAGCGCGAGGTCCTTGTGCTGCGCTACTTCGCCGACATGACCGAGGCCCAGGTGGCCGAGACGCTGGGCATATCGCTCGGCTCGGTCAAGGCGTACGGCTCGCGCGGCATCGCGGCCCTCCGCGTCGCCATGGAGGCTCCCGCATGAACCACGAGAACGACACGCCGGGCCCGGAGGACCCCGACCGGAAGGCCGGCCGCGAGCCGCTGAAGGCCGTCCCCGACGGCACGGGTTCGGACGACGCGGGTTCGGGCGGCACGGGTTCGGGCGACACGGGTCGGGACGGCGCGGGTTCGGGCGACACGGGTCGGGATGGCACCGGTCCGGACGGCACCGGTACGGACGACGCGGGTGACGTGGACGAGCAGGCGCTACGGCGGATGCTGCACCACGCGGTGGACGACCTGGAGCCGACCGCGCGCTCCCTGGAGCATCTGCGGCGCGCCGTGCCCGCCCGCCGGGCGCGGCGCCGCCAGGCCCTGGTCGGGGCCGTGGCGGCGGTGGTGCTGGGCGGCGCCGCGCTGCCCGCCCTGGTGCACGTCACGTCCGCGAGCAACGCCTCGAACGACCGCCCGGCCAACGCGGCCAGCAGCCATCGCACCCCCCATGAGGGCGACAGCAGCGGGCGCGGTGAGGGCAGCGGCGGCAAGGACCCCGACGGGCCCTCCGACAAGGCCCGGACGGACGGCCACGGCGACAAGGGCAAGGACGGTAAGAAGGGCGAGGACCAGCCGTCCAAGGGCGCCCAGGGCGGCGACTCGGGCGGCACCGCCCCCGACCCCTCCAGCACGCTGAACGCGACCTCGCCCACCTGCTCCCGCACCCAGCTCGGCGGCAGCGGCGGTTCGACGGGGACGGCGGACGCCGAGGGCCGGATCTACGGCTCGTTCCGCGTCGCGAACACCTCCGGTCAGGCATGCATGGTCGAGGGCGACGGCGCCTTCGGCGTGGCCGCGCAGGGCGGAGCGGACCCCGCGAAGGTCTTCTTCGTCGATCACACGGCGGGGGACGCGGCCAGCGGGCTGCCCGACCCGGCCACCGAGCCGGGCACGCTGATCCTCCAGCCCGGCCAGGCGTACGAGGTCCGGTTCGCGTGGATCCCGGCGTCGGGCGGCGGCACCAGCGGATGCCCCACCTCCGGCGACGGCACACCGACCGCCAGCCCCTCCCCGAACGCCGGCGACGGCCCGGCGGACCAGCCCGGCTCGGGCGACCCGAGCGGCTCCCCGGGTGGCGGCGGTGGCGAGCAGCCTGCCGCGAGTGTCCAGGTCAGCTATACGCCGGAGGCGGGCGAGCCCGCGGTCGGCAGCGTGACCCTGAGCGGCGCCTGCGCGGGGACGGTCTACGGCACCGGCCTGCTGGCCTCCTCCTGAGCCTCCGCCCGGCGGTGTGAAGCCGGGGCCCGCCGCCGGGGGCCCGCCGTGGGGCCCGTACCGTGGGGGTGTGTATCGGTTTCTGCTGACACCCCGCTGGTGGGTGATCAACGTGTTCACCGTGGTGGCGATCCCGTTCTGCCTCTTCATGGGCAGCTGGCAGCTCAGCCGCTTCGAGGCGCGCATCGACACGCACGAGCAGCAGCAGCGCGATGCCTCCGGGGCCGAGGAGGCCGCGGCGAAGCCGCTGCGCGACCTGCTGCCGGTCACCACGGAGACCTCCGGGCGGCGGGCGACCGCCACCGGCCGGTACGACACCGAACACCAACTCCTCGTTCCCGACCGGCGGCTCGGCGACCGGACCGGCTTCTATGTGCTGACGCTGCTGCGCGTCGATGGGGGCAAGGCGCTGCCCGTCGTCCGCGGCTGGCTGCCCGGGGACGCCTCCGCCAAGGCCGACACCGCCGGGGTGCCCGCGCCGCCGTCCGGCCGGGTCACGGTCACCGGGGCACTCCAGGCGACCGAGCACGAGGGCAGCGGCGGGGTGAGCACGAGCGGCGCCCTGCCACGCGGTCAGCTGGGCATGATCAGCGATGCCTCGCTGGTCAATCTGGTGCCGTACACGGTGTACGACGCGTGGATCACCTCCTCCCAGGCGCCCGGGGCCCTCAAGCCGGTGCCCCCCGTCGTGGCGGCGGGCACCGGGCTGGACCTCAAGGCGTTCCAGAACCTCGGCTACACCGGTGAGTGGTTCGTCTTCGCGGGCTTCGTGGTCTTCATGTGGTTCCGGCTTTTCCGGCGCGAGGTCGAGGCCGCCCACGACCTCGCGCTGGGCATCACTCCGGACGGGCCCGCGGCTCCTCCGGCCGGGCCGCGGCCGGACCGCGCCCCGGACCCGCAGGACTCAGATGACGCTGAGCGAAATCGATCTCCAAGCGCAACTGCTTGATCCGCTCCTCGACCACGAGCGAGCCGTGGCCCGCGTCGTAGCGGTACACCTCGTGCGGGGCGCCGCGCTGCTGCAGCCGCTCCACATAGTTGTCGATCTGCCGTATCGGACAGCGCGGATCGTTCACCCCGGCCGAGATGTAGACCGGCGCCCGTACCTGGTCCACGTAGGTGAGCGGGGAGGACGCCGCGAAGCGCTCCGGGACCTCCTCCGGGGTGCCCCCGAGGAGCGTGCGGTCCATCGCCTTCAGGGCCTCCATCTCGTCGTGGTAGGCCGTCACATAGTCCGCGACCGGGACCGCGGCCAGGCCCAGCGCCCAGACCTCGGGCTCGGTGCCCACTCCCAGGAGCGTCAGATAGCCGCCCCAGGAGCCGCCGGACAGCACCAGCCGCTCGGGGTCGGCCAGCCCTGAGGCCACCGCCCACTCCCGGACCGCCGCGATGTCCTCCAGCTCGATCAGCCCGACCCGGTGCTTGAGCGCGTCCGTCCAGGCCCGTCCGTACCCGGTGGAGCCGCGGTAGTTGACCCGGACGACGGCGAAACCGTGGTCGACCCAGGCCGCCGGGCCCGCCGCGAACGAGTCGCTGTCGTGCCAGGTCGGCCCGCCGTGGATGTCGAAGACGGTGGGGAAGGGGCCCTCGCCCTCGGGCTTCTGCACCAGCGCGTGCACCCGCCCGCCCGGTCCGTCCACCCAGGCGTCGGTGACCGGCACCGATACGGGGGCCTTGAGCCCCGGCGGGTCGAGCACGGTCCGCCCGCTCGTCGACCGCACCTGCGGCGGCTGCTCGGCCGAGGACCACAGGAACTCGATCGTGCCGTCCGGCCGCGCGGAGGCCCCCGCGATCGTCCCGGCCGGGGTCTCGACGCGGGTCAGCTCGCCGGAGGCCAGCTCATACCGCCACAGCTCGCCGCGCGCCTGGTGGTCGTGGGAGACCAGCAGCGCCGAGCCGTCCGGGAACCAGTCCGCGCCGACGTCGCCCGGCAGGTCGATGGCCAGGGCCGTCTCCACCCCCGTCAGCGGATCCCACACCATCGGCTCCCACCGGCCCCGCCGCTGGTGCCCGACCAGCAGCCGGGTGTCCCCGGCGACCGGCGCGAAGCCCATGATGGACAGGCCCAGCTCCTCGGTGCCGCCCTTGGTGTCGTCCAGCTCCGCGACCGCCGTGCCGTCCAGCCGGACGACCCGGAGCGCCGAGTGCATGGCGTCGCCGTGCTCGGTGTGCTCGACCGCGATCAGCGTCCCGTCGTGCGACAGGTCGCCCACTCCGGCCGACTCCCGGTGCCGGTAGATCTCCCGGGGCTCGGCCCCCGGCGCCACCACATGGATCGTCGAGCCCTCCTCGTCCGTGGACCGGCCGACGACCGCCGTGCCGTCCCGGCCGAGCACGAGGCCCGCCGGATAGGAGGGTTCGAGACCGGGCGCCGCGGGCTCGTCCGCCCCCTGGCTCCCGCCCTCGCCGCCTTCGGCGCCCTGGCCGCCGTCGCCGCCTGCGCCGCCTTCGAAGGGCTGGCGCAGCCACACCCCGAACTCATCACCATCGGTATCCGAGAACCACCAGATCCACCGGCCGTCCGGCGTCAGCACCCCGTCCGTCGTCCCGTTCGGCCGGTCCGTCACCTGCCGTTGCGCGCCGGTCGCGCGATCCCATGCGTACAGCTCGTATGTGCCCGTGGCGTTCGAGACGAACAGCGACCGGTCCGGGGCGTCCTCCGCCCACTCCGGCAACCCCACTCGCGGTGCCCGAAACCGCTTTTCCCAGTCCGGCATGGACTCCGTGCTCTCAGTCATGACCCCATTCTGCGCCGCACCCCGACATCCGCGCTGGCGTCCCCTCGCGCCTGTGGATAACGTTCGCGGCGGGCATGGACAGACGGGCCGCAGACGGAGGGGGAGACGATGAGCGACATAGCCGCGACTGTGGAGACATACTGGGCGACGGCCCAGGCCAGAGACTGGAGGGCGTTCGGCGCGACCCTCGCCGACGACGTGCGCTACGAGCTTCCGCAGACCCGGGAGCGGGTGGACGGCCGGGATGGCGTGGTCCGCTTCAACGCCGAGCAGCTCGGCGAGTGGAGCCTGGAGGTCGAGCGCGTTGTCGCCGACACCAACCAGGCGGTCTCCTGGGTCGAGTTCAGCGACGAGGAGGAGGAGATGCAGGGCATCAGCTTCTTCACCTCGGCACCGGACGGCAGGATCCAGACCATTACCGAATTCTGGCCCCGTGCGGATGAGCCGCCGGCCGGGCGTGAGCAACTCACCGAGCGCTTCTGACGGATCCCCAAGCCCCCGTCTCCCCGTAACCACCCCGTGAATTCCCCGCCCTCGCCCCCTTCTCTCCCCGCCCCTTCCCGTCCCCTTTCCTTCCCCGATCCCCTCCCGCCCCTCCCGCGCTCGCCTAACGCAGTGTCACCGGCAGCGTGTCGACGCCGTAAACGATGGACAGCTTCCGGAACTTGAGCTTCTCGGCATCCGTGGCCAGCCGCATCTCCGGGAATCGCCGGACCAGAGCGGGATAGGCCGCCCGGAGTTCCATCTTGGCCAGTTCGGCACCGATGCAGCGGTGAATTCCGTGGCCGAAGGCCAGGTGGGACGGCGTCTGCCGGTGCGGATCGACCCGTTCCATATCCGGCCCCAGCTTCTCGTCGCGATTCGCTCCGCTCAGCGAGCACAGCACCAGATCACCGGCGGAAATCTTGGTGCCCGCTATCTCCATGTCCTCGCGCGCGAACCGCGGGAACGCCACCTGGACGACGGAGAGATAGCGCAGCAGCTCATCCACGAAACGGTCGACGACCTCGTCCTGGTCGCGTATCGCCGCGAACTGTTCGGGGGCCTGGAGCAGCACGAGCGTGCCCAGCGCCAGCATGCTCGCGGTGGTTTCCAGACCGCCGGTCAACACCCCGTCGGCCAGCCCCGCCAGCTCCTGGTCGTCGATTTCGTCGCCGTGCTCCTTCACCAGCATGCCGAGCAGCCCGTCACCCGGTTCTTCGCGCTGCTTGCGAACGATTCCGTGCAGATACGCCAGTGAGTCCGACATGGCGCCGAAGGACGCGTTCGCGCCGCCGAACAGATCGAACCGTGCGGTGCTGTGCCGCTGGAAGTCGTCGCGGTCCTCGTACGGAACGCCGAGCAGTTCGCAGATGACGAGGGCCGGAATGGGGAGCGCGAACATCTCCACCAGGTCGACCGGGCCCTCGGCCGCGGCCATCTCGTCCAGGCGCTCCTCCACGATGGCGTGGATGCGCGGGGTGAGCCTGCTGAGCCGCCGCATGGTGAATTCGGGCGTCAGCAGCCGTCGCAGTCTCGTATGCGTCGGTGGATCGCTGAAGCCGAGACCACCGGGGTTCTGCTGTTCGGCGACACCGATGTTCTTCTCGGCGAGGTTGGTGAAGTCGGAGCTGAATCCCTTCGCCTTTCCGAGCACCTCCTTGGTCTCGTCATAACCGGTGACGAGCCAGCCGTTGATCCCGAAAGGGAGCCATATCTTGCTGATGGGTTCCTTTGCCCGGGTTTTGGCGAGATCGGCCACGGGGTCGAGTCCGTCGCGCTTCAGCGGTGCCAGCGTGGCATCCGGAAGAAACGACATCTTGGACAGATCGAACCCGTTCTTCTGAATCTTCGTGAAGTACTTGCGGCCAAGCCACGTGACGATGTTCGAGCGGAGATTCGACATGGGCGCAATACTGCCCTGCCGTGGCGGGTCGTCCGTGACACGTTGGCGGACGCGCCCCGGTGTGATGTACCACAGCCGTGCCGCGGCCGCTCTCCGGGGCGCCCGGCGAACAGTGCGGTGGCGCGGGTCGGGGGATCGGAGGAAAGTGAAGATATCGGGCGTGACGCGCGGGCGATGACGGCTGCTCGCGGAATTGCCGGGCGTGGCGAGGGACGCGGAGTGAGCGGAGTGAGGTGAGCGGCTTGCGGGAGAGGTTCCGCGCTGTCCAGGGAGCACCCTGCTGGGTGAGCCTGATGGCAGCCGATCTGGACCGCGCGCACGCTTTCTACGGAGATCTCTTCGGCTGGACGTTCCGGCCCACGCGGTACGGGCACGGCCGCTACACGATCGCCTGCACCGACGATGGCGTAGCGACGGTCGGCATCGGCGCGTCGGCCCCGTCGGCGGATGTGACGCTTCCCGTCACCTGGACGACGTACTTCGCGGCGGACAGTGCGGACGAGGTGGCCTGGCGCGTCCAGGAACGCGGGGGCACGGTGGCGGTCGGGCCGCTGGAATTCGGTAATGGCCGGGTGGCCTGGGCGGCCGATCCGGACGGCGCCGTCTTCGGTATCTGGGAGGGTGATCTCACCTCCGCCTGGTGGGGCGAGCGCAGGCCGGGCGCGCCCGTGTGGCTGGAATTGCGTACGCGTGACGCGTTCGAGGCGGCGCTTTTCTACGGCCATGTCTTCGGCTGGGACGCCCAGGCGCGGGAGCGGTGCGACGTCCGCTTCGAGCATGACCGGGTGGTCCTGCATATCGACGGGAAAGCGGTTGCCGGGCTGCGCGGCGGCGCCCTGGAGGCCGCCCCCGATCCGAATGTGCGGCCCCGCTGGCATGCCTATTTCCAGGTCGAGGATGTCGATCGGGTCGCCGAACGCACCGTGGAACTGGGCGGAAGCGTCGTTTCCCCGCCCGTCGACACCCCCTATGGCCGCATCGCGGCGCTCCGTGACGCGGAGGGCGGAATCTTCAGCGTGGCGGCGGGCCGGAGGGACTCGACGGGTGAGCGGGACGGTGCCTAGGATCGGAGATACGGCATCGCGTGTCGGTCACCGGCTGGGTGAGGCATGGAGGTGCCCGTGAGATTGCCTTAATTGGAGGCATTCCACAGTGTCAGTCGAGCTCAATCACACGATCGTCCACTCCCGGGACAACCGGGAATCCGCCGAATTCCTGGCCGGCATTCTGGGCCTGGAGGTGGGGGACGCCTGGGGCCCGTTCATACCGGTCTCCACCAGCAATGGGGTCACCCTGGACTTCGCCAGTATCCCCGCCGAGTCGATCACCATGCAGCACTACGCGTTCCTCATCTCCGACGAGGAGTTCGACGCGGCGTTCCAGCGGATACGGGAGCAGGGCATCACGTATTACGCCGATCCGCACGGTAAGCAGCCGGGCGAGATCAACCACCACTACGGCGGCCGCGGGCTGTACTTCATGGACCCGGCCGGTCATGGCATGGAGATCATCACCCGGCCCTACGGCAACGAGGAGTAGCCCTCCCGAGGGCGGTCCGGTGTGGCCGGGGCCCTGCGCCCCGGCCACACCGGCACGGTCGGCCCTGGTCAGCCCTGTTCTTCCGGCTGCCGCTCCCGCCACTTCCGGACGATCTCGTCGGCGTCGAAGGGCGCCAGATTGAGCGGGGGACCTGGGGGAGGGCGCCGGATCGCTGCGCGGATCTTGTCGTTGACCTCCGAGATGATCTTCCGTACGGCCTGCTCCGACGGTGCATCCGCGGCGGCCGCGAGCGCGTCCTCCGCCTCCTTGCGCAGCACGAGTGTCGGTGGCAGGAACGACAGACCCTCGCGGCTCATCTTGTCCTTGACCCACCACAGTTCGTCATACGGCCTGTTCAGGTGGGGGAGTGGCTTGCCGATGCCCGGCAGGCCGGCGAAGTCTCCGCGCTCCTCCGCTTCCCGGATCTGCCGGTCGGCCCATGTCTCGAAGCTGATGCCCGGTGGCTTGCGCTCGGTCATGGTGCCATTGTTCCCCCGAGCCGGGCTTCGCGGAACGCGGCGCCCGGCCGTCGTCACGACCCGGCCCCCGCTCAGCGGTCGCGCGGCGTGATGCGCCGGTAGCCCGCCCGGGCGTTGACGACGCGGGCGCAGGCCGTGCCGACGACGGTCGCGCCGAGCAGACACCCGAGCCAGGTGGAGTCGCGGTCGCCCGCCCAGGTCAGCTCCCCCGAGGGCGGGATGGCGAAGGCGTTGAGGAACAGCCAGCACAGCACCGCAGTCCCCGGCGCCGCCACGAACCGCGCGCACAGCCCGAGCACGGCGGCGAACAGGGACAGCGCGATCAGGGCGAGCGTCGGTCGGCCATGGCCGCCGAGCGAGTTGAGGACGGCCACCAGCAGCAGCGCCCCGGCGAAGGCCGCCGACCAGACGACCGGGGTGGCGACGGGCTCGGGAACGGGCCTCATACCGACGCTGAGCTGCCGCCACTCGATCATGATCACCGTCTTTCTCGCGCGTCTCCCGGGCGTACGGACACCCGAACGCGGATTGTTCCACCGGGCCTCCGAGCACTTTCCGCCATTACTTACTCTTTACCATTTGTTACGGTGGGCGAACGACACTACGACCCGCGCGACCAGCACCAAGGCGCGCACGAACGAGGGGATCGCTGTGGGTGTTCCGCGGTTGAGCAGTACGCCGTTGCCGGGCATTGGAGTCCGTTACGACCTGACGACGCGGGACCAAGGGCGGCTGTCGGTCGTCGCGCACCGCGACGGCGGGCGGACGCTGAGCGCGTACCGCCGGGAGGATCCCGACGAATGCGCCCTGGCCACGCGGCTCACCCCGGGCGAGGCGGAGGCGCTCATCAGCGCGCTGATGCCCGCGCACCACAGCCCCACGCTGCTGTCCACGACCGAGCTGGGGCTGGTCGCCGAGCGGATCGAGCTGTCCCCGTACTCGTACTGGAACGGGCGGGTGCTGGGCGAGACGCGGACGCGCACCGAGACCGGCACCTCCATCGTGGCCGTGCTGCGCCGGGCGGACGCCATCCCGTCCCCGGCCCCGGACTTCCGGCTGGCGGGCGGCGACATTCTGATCGTGATCGGCACACGCGAGGGCGTGGAAGCCGCCGCGGCGATATTGGGGCGGGAGTGACAGACGGATGCACTCTTCTGCCGTCTTCCTGATCGAGTTCGGTGCGGTCATCCTTGGCCTCGGACTGCTGGGCCGACTCGCCGGACGCTTCCAGTTCTCGCCCATCCCCCTCTATCTGCTCGCCGGGCTGGCCTTCGGCGAGGGCGGGCTGCTGCCGCTCGGGGCCAGTGAGGAGTTCGTCGCGATCGGCGCCGAAATCGGCGTCGTCCTGCTGCTGTTGATGCTCGGGCTGGAGTACACCGCCAGCGATCTGGTCAGCAACCTCAAGACCCAGTACCCGGCCGGGCTGGTCGACGCCACGCTCAACGCCCTGCCCGGCGCCGTCATGGCGCTGCTGCTGGGCTGGGGCCCGGTGGCTGCCGTGGTGCTGGCCGGGGTCACCTGGATCTCCTCGTCCGGCGTCATCGCCAAGGTCCTCCGCGACCTCGGCCGCCTCGGCAACCGCGAGACCCCGGTCATCCTGTCCATCCTGGTCCTCGAAGACCTGGCGATGGCCGTCTATCTGCCGATCGTCACCGCCCTGCTGGCCGGTGTCGGGCTGGCCGCCGGAAGCGTCACCCTGGCCATCGCGCTCGGCGTCGCGGGCTTCGTCCTCTTCGTCGCCGTCCGCTTCGGCCGCCACATCTCCCGGTTCGTCTCCAGCGACGACCCCGAGAAGCTGCTGCTCGTGGTGCTGGGCCTGACCCTGCTGGTGGCCGGGATAGCCCAGCAGCTCCAGGTCTCCGCCGCCGTGGGCGCCTTCCTGGTGGGCATCGCCCTCACCGGATCGGTCGCCGAGGGCACCCACAACCTGCTCAGCCCGCTGCGCGACCTGTTCGCGGCCGTCTTCTTCGTCTTCTTCGGCCTGCACACCGACCCCGCCAGCATCCCGCCGGTCCTGCTGCCCGCCCTGGCCCTGGCCGTCGTCACCACCTGCACCAAGATCGCCACCGGCTACTGGGCCGCGCGGCGCGCCGGGATCTCCATCAAGGGACGCTGGCGCGCGGGCGGCACCCTGGTCGCCCGCGGTGAGTTCTCCATCGTCATCGCCGGACTCGCCGTCACCGCGGGCATCGAACCGTCGCTGGGCCCCATGGCCACGGCGTACGTCCTGATCCTGGTCATCATCGGCCCCCTCACCGCGCGCTGGACCGAGCCCCTGGCGCGCCGCCTCATCCGCCCCAAGCCCGCCGCGGCTCCCGCCGCCGAAACCGCCGCCACCGAGCCGAAAGCCCGCGAGACACAGCGCGGTTGACACCCCGGACGCGCCGCGACACGATCCCGCCGGTGGAGATCACGCACCTGACACCGGCGGAGCGGCGCGTCTGGCGGGCCTTCCCACTCGACGAGAGCGTCGACTTCCGCGAAGGCGCCGACGACGACCCCGAAGACGGCGGCTCCTGGGGACCCGAGCGGACCATACGAGCCGAGGTGCTGCGCGCGCTGTTGCTCGACGGGCCCACCCGCGACGGCGAGGTGGCGGGCCTGAAGCTGACCGGCGCGCGCATCACCGGGGAGCTGCGCCTGAAGTACGGGGTGGTCGAGCACGCCGTACGGCTGCGGTCCTGCCACTTCGAGCGCACCCCGCAGCTGTACGGGGCCCGGCTGCGCGTCCTGGTGCTCAGCGACTCCACCCTCCCCGAGCTCACGGCCGGGGCCCTGCACACCGAGGGGGTCCTGCGGATGAGCAGGTGCCGTACGACCGGCCCGGTGCGGCTCGCGGGGGCGCAGATCACCGGCGGGCTCTTCCTCGAAGGGGCACGTCTGGGCACCCCGGACACCCGCTGCGAACAGCCGTTGCTCCAGCTCAACAACGCCGCCATCGGCACCGACATCCAGGCCAAGGGCCTCGTCGCCCACGGCCGGATACGGCTCAACGAGGCCACCGTCACCGGCCAGGTCAACCTCGACGACAGCGAACTCCACGACCCCGGCGGCACCGCTCTGCACGCCGAGAACCTGACCGTCGGCACCGATCTGCACGCCATGCGGCTGCGTGCCCACGGCCGCGTCAACCTCCGCGGCGTACGGGTGCCCCGCCACCTCAACCTCGCCCACGCCCGGCTGTCCCACCCCGGCGGCCAGGCCCTGCGCGCCAGCAGCTGTGTCGTCGGCGAGCTGTGGCTACGCGAAGCCGCCCCCATCGAGGGCGAGGTGAACCTGCGCGGCTCCCAGATCGACCTGCTGCACATCCGTCCCGAGGTCTGGCCCGACCGCGTCAGGATCGACGGCCTCGCCTACCGCAGCCTCGCGCCGCACCTCCCCGCCGAAGAGCGGCTGCCGCTCCTGGAACGCGAGGCGGACGGCTATCTTCCGGCCCCCTACGAGCAGTTGACCACCGCCTATCGCGCCGCGGGCGACGAGGCCGCCGCCCGTACCGTCCAGCTCGCCAAGCTCCGCCGCCACCGCCGCACCCTGCCCCGCCACGCCCGCGCCTGGGGCCACCTCCAGGACGTCACCGTCGGCTACGGCTTCCGCCCCCTGCGCGCCGCGGGCTGGCTCTTCGCCCTGCTGCTCACCGGCACTCTGGCCTTCGCGCTCCACCACCCGCGGCCGCTGAAATCCGGCGAGGCCCCCGATTTCAACCCGGCCTTCTACACCCTCGACCTGCTCCTCCCCATCATCGGCTTCGGGCAGGAGAGCGCCTTCGCCCCGCAGGGCTGGTACCAGTGGCTCTCGTACCTCCTGATCGTCACTGGCTGGATCCTGGCCACCACCACCGCGGCGGGCGTCAGCCGCTCCCTGAGCCGTCAGTAGGCCGACCTGTCCGCCTCACTCCTCGGCGAGCACGACGATCGCGTCGCCCTCGTCCAGGACCAGCGGCGCGGCCTTGTCGGGGTTGAGGAAGACACCGTAGGCGGGCGGTACGTCGGCGTGGCGCGCCAGCCGGTAGCCGACGGCCGTCTCGCCGCGCCGCCGTGCGGCCTCGACGACCGTCGCGAAGTTGGCCTCGGCCCCGGGCACCAGGTAGTTGGTGGCCGGTTTGAGGTAGATCTCCGAACCCTCCGGGTCGAAGAGGTCGATGAACACCGTGTAGAGGTCGCGGTTCTCGGTCAGCTGGGTCAGCAGCAGGCTGATGACCTTGGTGCTGACGATGAAGTCGTCGGCCTTGGTGACCTGGGCGATCTCCCGGTTGCTGTCGTCGTTCATCTCCGTGACGATCGAGTACGGGTCGCCGAGCCGCACTTCGATGTCGCGCAGGTGCAACAGCGTCACCAGCGTCCGGTCATCGGCGCGCTTGGGGTCGATGGTGTCGTCGGACAGCACCACGATGTGCTGGTAGCCGCCGAGGTCGAGCGCCTCCAGGGACGACCGGCGGGTGGGTTCGCACCGCTTGTGGCCGACCGTCAGGTTCTTCAGCCCCTCTGGCGCCGCCTTCCGCGGCCGCCGCGGCGCCGCGACGTCCACCGCCGAGCCAGGTTCGACGAAGCTGTCCAGCAGCGTGATGAGCTTCGGCGCCCGGGAGTTCCAGCCGATCAGCAGGGTGCGGTCCGGTACCGGCGGCCGACCCGGCGCGGTGGTGATCGCGGACGGGACGATCTCGGGCCGGGTCTCGGCGCGCCGTATCAGCAGATCGTCCTCGGCCATCACCAGCAGCTGGTCGTCGGCGCGGACGACGGTGTCCATCGGCGGGTTGAGCAGCACCTCACCGTCGCTTCTGCGCAGCCCGGCGGCCATGCCCAGCGCGTAGTGGGCCAGGGTGTCCGCGTACGTCGAGCCCGCCAGCGCGGGCTGGTCCTGGAAGTAGAACTCGTTTCCCTCGAAGCTGAGCAGTTCGTTGAAGACGCTGGACAGCCCCGACTGCCGGTGCGCCTGGGCGATGAGCCGTACGGCGATGTCGTCGGCGTCGATGATCAGCGCGTCCGTACCGGCGGCGAGACGGGCCGCGGGCAGGTTGTCCGAACTCTCCACGGCCGCCACGATGTTCGGCCGCGGGCCCTTCCACTTCCGGCTGTTGAGCAGCAGAAGCACCTTGATGACGTCCGTGTCGGTGTCGTCCCCGACCGGGGGCAACACCATGATTGACTTGGCGGTGTCGGGGCTCACCAGCTCCAGATCGCGCCGCTCCAGCGGGCTTCCGGAACGGCAGACCACCCGGGTGCGGCCGGTCGCGGGGATCCGGTCGCGGATCTGGTCCTCCATGTCGACCTTGTCGTGGTCGGCGAGGATCACCACACAGGAGCGGCGGGCGCTCTGGTTGGCCTCCACCAGCTCCGCGATCACCGTGAACACCTGGTCCGACCAGCCCAGTACGACCGTGTGGCCGCGCTCGATCAGCCGCGACCGGCCCTTACGGAGCATCTGGATCCGGTTCTCCAGGCCCGTGGTGAGCACACCGATGAGCGCGCTGACGATGAAGATGCCGCCGATCGTGACCGTGAGCATCAGCACCAGGAACAGCGGTCGGCCCGTGTCCCCGCCCATGGTGCCCGGATCGAGCGTACGCAGCAGACTCATCCACACCACGCCCGACCAGCCGCCGCTCTTCCGGGTGTCCTCGTGGCTGAAGGCGACCACCAGCGTGGAGACCGCGGCTATCAACGCCAGCGAGGCGAGGCCGAGCCAGCCGATGAGGGCGGGCGTCCCCCGGTCCATCGTGCCGTCGAACCAGTACCGCAGCCGGTCCCGCAGCCTCATCGCACGTCCCCATCCCTCCGGCCACCCACCGGTCTTACGGTCTCCCAGAGCAGTTGATCATTCTCGCAGGGTTACGCGGGTCCACCGGCCGGGCGCCGACCGGACGGCCTGCGACGGGGGCGTACGGTCACCAGGCGGCGTGGGCCTGCGGGCCGGAATCGACGGACGGCTCGCCGCCCGCCTCGGCGAACGCCTGCAGCGCCTCGATCAGATGACGCCGCTGACCGGCGGGCATGACGCCGACGATGCGCGCGATCTCCCGGCGGCGCCGATCGGTGACCTCGGCCACGACGCGCCGACCGCCCTGGGTGAGCGAGATCATGCTGGTACGCCGGTCCTCGGGAGACTCTCCGCGCGCGACCACGCCCGTCGTGACCAGGCGGTCGATCATGCGCATCGCGGTCGACGGCTGGACGCCCAGCTCCCCGGCCAGCCCGGACAGGCTCAGCGGCCCTCCGGCGTCCAGGACGACCAGCATCCGGAACTGCGGCAGCGTCAGGGATTCCTCCACCGCGGCCAAGGACCGGGCGGAGACGGCGACGAGCAGCCGGGACGCGGTCAGCACGGCGGTGACCATCGCCTCGGCGTCGGAGCCGGGGGTTTCTGTTTCCGGGGCTTCGGTAGACGAGACCTCGGTATCGGGCTGGGAGGAGCCTAAGCGGCGGCGCGGCATACGCCCTTTCTACCCTTCGCCGCACCCGGCCGCGTACGCCGCGGTCCTGCCCACCGTCCGCCCGCGGCTTGCCGGTCGCGCGCGGGCGGGGGGTGCCCCGATCCGGCGGCACGGCCTAGGCTGGGTCCCGCAGCTGGTTCGCCCTGTCCGCCAGGCAGGCGCGTCGTAAGAGGGAACCCGGTGGAAATCCGGGACTGCCCCGCAGCGGTGAGCGGGAACGACCGCCGTCACACGCACTGGGTCCGACAGACGGACCCGGGAAGCGACGGCCAGTAGGTGCCTCGTACGTCACGAGGCGTGCCCGCGAGTCCGAAGACCTGCCCGTTGCCCGCGCGCGACCGATCGCGCGCGGACATCCCGGTGACCTCGAGGGCGGGTCGGCGTACCTACCAGGCGGACGCGCGCGTATCGGACGCGCGGTCGACCCGCCCGGTTCGTCGCTCCTTCGCGCCCCTGAGCCCGCCGGGATCCTCAGGAGAGCACGCTCGCGAAGGAGAGCTACGTGACAGCGACATCCGCGGCCGCGGCGGCACGGGCCACCGTGTACGGCTACCCCCGCCAAGGACACCACCGCGAACTGAAGAAGGCCGTCGAGGGCTACTGGAAGGGCCGGATCGGCGCCGACGCCCTCCGGGAGACCGCCGCGAACCTGCGCCGGGAGAACTGGCGGCAGCTGGCCGACGCCGGTATCCACGAGGTGCCCACCGGTGACTTCTCCTTCTACGACCATGTACTGGACGCCAGCGTCATGGTCGGCGCCGTCCCGGACCGCCACCGCTCCGCCGTCGAAGCCGACGCGCTGGACGGCTACTTCGCCATGGCGCGCGGCACGCAGGAGGCCGCGCCGCTGGAGATGACCAAGTGGTTCGACACCAACTACCACTACCTGGTGCCCGAACTCGGCCCCGATACCGTCTTCGCCGCCAACTCGGCGAAGCAGGTCGCCGAGCTGTCGGAAGCGGTCGCACTCGGTCACACCGCCCGGCCGGTCCTGGTCGGTCCCGTCACGTACCTCCTGCTCGCCAAGCCCGCCCCCGGCGTCGCGCCGGACTTCGAACCGCTCACCCTGCTGGACCGGCTCCTGCCGGTGTACGCGGAGGTGCTGGCCGATCTGCGGGCGGCCGGGGCGCGGTGGGTGCAGCTGGACGAACCCGCGCTCGTCCAGGACCGCACCGCCGCCGAACTCAACGCCGCCGCCCGCGCGTACCGCGAACTGGGCGCCCTCACCGACCGCCCCCGGCTGCTGGTCGCCTCGTACTTCGACCGCCTCGGCCAGGCCCTGCCGGTGCTGGCCAAGGCCCCCGTGGACGGGTTGGCGCTCGACTTCACCGGGCCCGCCGCCGCCAACCTCGACGACCTCGCCGCCGCCGGCGGTCTGCCCGGCAAGCGCCTGGTCGCGGGCGTCGTGGACGGCCGCAACGTGTGGATCAACGACCTCGCCGCCTCGCTGTCCACGCTCGGCACCCTGCTCGGCCTCGCCGACCGGGTCGACGTCGCCGCCTCCTGCTCCCTGCTGCACGTGCCGCTCGACGCCACCGCCGAACGCGACATCGACCCCCAGATCGCCCGCTGGCTGGCCTTCGCCCGCCAGAAGACCGCCGAGGTCGCGACCCTCGCCCGCGGCATCGCCCAGGGCACCGGCACCATCGGCGCGCAACTCGCCGCCAACCGGGCCGACCTGGCCTCCCGGGCCACCTCCGCGCTCACCCGCGACCCGGCCGTACGCGCCCGCGCCGAGGCCGTCACCGACGCCGACGTCCACCGCCCCGAGCCGTACGCCGAGCGCGCCCCGGCCCAGCGCGCCCGGCTGCGGCTGCCCGCGCTGCCGACGACCACCATCGGCTCGTTCCCGCAGACCGCCGAGCTGCGCACCGCCCGCGCCGACCTGCGCGCCGGACGCATCGACACCGCCGGATACGAACAGCGCATCGCGGCCGAGATCCAGGACGTCGTCTCCTTCCAGGAGAAGACGGGCATCGACGTCCTGGTGCACGGCGAGCCCGAACGCAACGACATGGTCCAGTACTTCGCCGAACAGCTCACCGGCTACCTCGCCACCCAGCACGGCTGGGTCCAGTCCTACGGCACCCGCTACGTCCGCCCGCCGATCCTCGCCGGTGACATCTCCCGCCCCGAGCCCATGACGGTGCGCTGGACGACGTACGCCCAGTCCCTCACCGACCGCCCGGTCAAGGGCATGCTCACCGGCCCCGTCACCATGCTCGCCTGGTCCTTCGTCCGCGACGACCAGCCCCTCGCCGACACCGCACGCCAGGTGGCGCTCGCCCTGCGCGACGAGGTGACCGACCTGGAGTCCGCGGGCACCCCGGTCATCCAGGTCGACGAACCCGCCCTGCGCGAAACCCTCCCCCTGCGCACCGCCGACCGCCCGTCCTACCTGGCCTGGGCCACCGAGGCGTTCCGCCTCACCACCGGCGGCGTACGCCCGGACACCCAGATCCACACCCACATGTGCTACGCCGAGTTCGGGGACATCCTCCCGGCCATCGACGACCTCGACGCCGACGTCATCAGCCTGGAGGCCGCCCGCTCCCATATGCAGGTCGCCACCGAACTCGCCGAAGCCCACTACCCCCGCGAGGTCGGCCCCGGCGTCTACGACATCCACTCCCCCCGCGTCCCCGGCCCCGCCGAAACCGCCGCCCTGCTCCGCACGGCCCTCGCCGCCATCCCCGCCGAACGCCTCTGGGCCAACCCGGACTGCGGCCTGAAGACCCGAGCCTGGCCCGAGGTCCGCGCCTCCCTGGACCACTTGGTCGCGGCGGCCCGCGAGGTCCGGTCCACGCTGTAGCCACTATTGCGAATTACTTGCAATAGCATCATCCATGCAGCAAGCTGAACATGTACGGGGTCGGCCCGACCGCCTTTCGGTACGTCCTTCCCGAGAGGTGATCGCCTTCTCACACGGCACCCGCCGGACGTTGGCCGACCCCGTCGTCAGCACCGCGGCTCGCGCTGTCGGCATCCGCCGCAACCGCACGCCCGCGCCGGATGCGGCCAGCACCGTGTGCAGCACGGCGAGTTCGCCTTGGGCCATTGCCGTTGCCATCCCCGTCCAGCCATCGCGACGCCAGCGATGCGGTGTCCCCAAGGTGGCCCAGAAACGAGTCAGGGGCCTGATCCGCTTTCGCGGATCAGGCCCCTGACCTGGTGTTCCTTCAGTCGGGGTGGCGGGATTTGAACCCACGACCTCTTCGTCCCGAACGAAGCGCGCTGCCAAGCTGCGCTACACCCCGAAGCAACGAGCTCTACTTTAGCGGACCTGTGGCCAGACACGAAATCCGGTTTCCGGGGGCTCGCAGGTCGGGGCGGGGGAGGTGGGTCAGGGGGCCTGGGGGGTGAGGGTGAGGAGGGTGGCCTCCGGGGGGCAGGCGAAGCGGATGGGGGTGTAGCGGTTGGTACCGCAGCCTGCGGAGACGTGGAGGTAGGAGGTGTGGTCCCCGGCGTCGTGGGTGGAGAGGCCCTTGACGCGGCGGGTGTCCAGGTCGCAATTGGTGACCAGGGCGCCGTAGAAGGGGATGCACAGCTGGCCGCCGTGGGTGTGGCCCGCGAGGATCAGGGGGTAGCGGTCGGCGGTGAAGGCGTCGAGGACGCGGAGGTACGGGGCGTGGACCACGGCGAGGGAGAGGTCCGCGCCGGATTCGGGGCCCCCGGCTACCTCGGCGTAGCGGTCGCGCTTGATGTGCGGGTCGTCGAGGCCGGTGAGGGCGATCTCCACGTCGTCCAGCTTGAGCCGACCGCGGGTGTTCGACAGGCCGACCCACCCGGCCGCGTCGAAGGCGTCGCGCAGCTCCGTCCACGGGTTGTGGATGGCGCCGACGGCCGGGGCGTTGCCGTTCAGACCGTGGCGGCCGCTGGCCTTTTCCAGCAGGTAGCGGGCGGGGTTGCGCAGCTTCGGTCCGTAGTAGTCGTTGGAGCCGAAGACGTACGCGCCGGGGAACTCCATCAGCGGGCCGAGCGCGTCGAGGACCTCGGGGACGCCTTCCGGATCGGAGAGGTTGTCGCCGGTGTTCACGACGAAGTCGGGGCGCAGGCCCGCGAGCGACTGGAGCCAGCGCTGCTTCTTGCGCTGCCCGCTCACCATGTGGATGTCGGAGACCTGCAGGACGCGCAGCGGCCGCATGCCGCGCGGGAGCACGGGCACGGTGATGCGGCGGAGCCTGAAGGACCGCACTTCGAAGCCGACGGCGTAGGCGAGACCGGCTGCGCCGACCGCCGTGATTCCCAGAGGTACTCCGTATCGCGCGCGCATGCTCTCCATGGTCGCAGAACGCCGCGGGGGGAGAAATCTTCGGGTGATTCCCGGCCAGTGCTGGCAGACTCGGCGCCATGACCACCACGCTCAAGTCCAGGCTGCATGACGATCTCACCGCGGCGATCAGGGCGCGCGATGAGCTGCGCTCCTCCACGCTCCGGCTCACCCTCACCGCGATCTCGAAGGAAGAGGTCGCGGGGGAGCGGGCGCGGGAGCTGTCCGACGCCGAGGTGGAGAAGATCATCGGGCGCGAGGCGAAGAAGCGCCGCGAGGCGGCCGAGGCGTTCGAGAAGGCCGACCGGGCGGCGCAGGCCGAGCGGGAGCGGGCGGAGGGCGAGGTGCTCGCCGGGTATCTGCCGCAGCCGCTCACGGACGACGAGCTGGACGCGCTGGTCGCGGAGGCGGTGCGGGAGGCCGTCGCGGGCGGCGCCGAGGGGCCGCGGGCGATGGGCGCCGTGATGAAGATCGTGAACCCGAAGATCGCGGGTCGGGCCGAGGGCGGCCGGGTCGCCGCCGCGGTGAAGCGGCAGCTCGCGGGCGGGTAAGGGTCAGTACAAGGGGCCGCACGGAAACAAGGGCCGCACAGAAACAGGGGACGGAGAAGGGGCCCGGACGGTCGTCCGGGCCCCTTCCGCGCTCAGTCAGCCGCGCGTACCGCTACCGCGGCCACTCGAAGCCGCCGTTCCCGTTCCCGCCGTTCCCGTTGCCGCCGCCGATCACGCCCGGCGGGAGGGAGATGTCCGGCCAGGGCTTGTTGTCCCGGCCGCCGCCGTTCCCGGGCTTGTCGCGGCCGGGCTTCTCCCGGCCCGGCTTCTTGCCCGGGGTGGGCTTGCGCGCGTTGGGGTCCTTGATCGGCACGGTGACGAATTTCGGCGCGGGCTTTCCGTTCAGCGCGCCGCTCATCGCGTCCTTCCAGATGGGACCGGGGGTGTCCGCGCCGTAGACCTTCTCGTGGGGAACACCGCCGATGGTGATGTTCTCCATCTTGAGGTCGCTGGCGCCGGGGCCGCCGCCGACCCACACCGCCCCCGCGAGGTTCGGCGTGTACCCGACGAACCAGGCGGCCCGGCGCTCGTCCGTCGTACCCGTCTTGCCCGCGCTCGCCCGGCTCTGCAGACCGGCCTGCTTGCCGGTGCCGTCCTCGACCACACCGCGCAGCAGGGTGTTGATCGTGTCCGCGGTCTTCTCGGACATCGCGCGCGAGCACTTCGACTGCGGCACCTTCAGCTTCTTGCCGCCGGGGCCGGTGATCGAGTCGATGAAGACCGGGGAGCAGTAGACGCCGCGGTTGGCGAAGGTCGCGTACGCGTTGGCCATGGTCAGCGGGGAGAAGCCCTCGGTGCCGAGGGTGAGGGAGGGCACCTGGTGGTGCTCCTTGCCGTCGGCCCGCTCGACGCCCATCTTGTCGGCCAGCTCGGTCACCGGGCAGACGCCGATGTCGCTGATCATCTGGACGAAGTAGGTGTTGACCGACTTCGCGGTCGCCTCCTTCATCCCGTACGGGCCGCGCTCCGACTCGTTCTCGTTCTCGACCGTCGCGCCCTCGCTGTTGCTCCAGGTGCCCTTGCAGGTGTTGACCGGGCTCGGGTACTCCATCTTGTACGGCGAGGAGTAGCTCTTGTACGGCTTCATGCCCCGCTCGAGGGCGGCCGCCGCGGTGATCGGCTTGAACGTGGACCCCACCTGGAAGCCGTAGTTCGAGCCGCCCATGGAGTGGTCCGCGGAGAGGTTGATCTGGGTCTGGTCCGTGCCGAAGCCGTACGGCTTGGACTGGCCCATGCCCAGGACCTTGCCGGTGCCCGGCTCGACGAGCGAGACGGCGGTGGCGGCCTTGTCGGACTGGTACACATGGGACTTGATCGACTTCTGGACCGACTCCTGCGCCTGCGGGTCCAGCGTCGTACGGATCGTCAGGCCGCCCTGGTTCCAGCGCTTGGCGCGCGTCGCCGCCGTCTTACCGAAGACCGGGTCGTTGAGGAAGATCTGGCGGACGTAGTCGCAGTAGAAGCCCGCGCCCTTGACCGCCGTGATGCAGCCGCTGCGCGGCATGCTGACATCGAGGCCGAGCGGCTTCTTCTTGGCGGCCGCGGCCTGGTCCGCGGTGATGTCCTTCGTATCGGCCATGCGCTGCAGCACGGTGTTGCGGCGGGCCTTCGCGGTCTCCGGGTTGGTGACCGGGTCGTAGCGGCTCGGCGACTGGACGAGACCGGCCAGCAGCGCGGCCTGCTCCACCTTCAGGTCCTTGGCGGGCTTGCTGAAGTAGCGCTGGGCGGCGGCCTCGATGCCGTAGGCCTGCTGCCCGAAGTACGTGATGTTGAGGTAGTTCTCGAGGATCCGCCGCTTGCCCAGTTCCTTCTCGACCTGGATCGCGTACTTCAGTTCCTTGATCTTGCGGCCGATGGACTGCTGGGTGGCCTCGGCGAACTTCTCCTTGCTGTTCCCCGCCTCCTCGACGAAGACGTTCTTCACGTACTGCTGGGTGAGGGTGGAGGCGCCCTGCGAGACGCCGCCGCTCTGCGCGTTCCTGTTGGCGGCGCGCAGCACGCCCTTCAGGTCGACCGCCCCGTGCTCGTAGAAGCGCGCGTCCTCGATCGCGACGATCGCCTTGCGCATGTACGGGGAGACGTCGTCCAGCTTCACGATGGTGCGGTCGCGCGAGTAGACCTTCGCGATCTCGCCGCCCTTCGCGTCCAGGATCGTGGTCCGCTCACTGAGCGGCGGCGTCTTGAGATTGGCCGGAATATCGTCGAATTCCTGGACCGTTTCCTTGGCGGTGAGGCCGAATGCCCCGACAGCGGGAAGCGCGAGCCCGGCCATCACGGCGCCGGCCAGCGCGCTGACGCCGAGGAACTTGGCGGCCTGTTGAGCGGTGGACAGCCCTCCGCCCGAGCGCGTGTAACCCATAAGAGGCAGCCTACGTGGCGAATCGCCGGACAGGGGACCGCGTGTTCGCATACGCTGTTTCACGCCAGCCACGCATGTGCTGCCGCGCCACATCGCACCGCATTCCCCTCCCCACTCGAGTGAGTGATGAGACGTGCCCGGATTGTGGTCCCGTGTCCCGAGCTGTCCGGCGTTCGCCGCGTGAACTGCCCTGGTTTGCACCAGTAATCGCAAATGTCGTCAGCTCACTCCGTTGGGTGATCTGCCGCGTACCCATAGTCCGTTCGGGCCATCCAAGATTGGGCCTGCAGGGGGTGTTGCGGCTTGCTCGCCTTCCGTAACGTCCTCAACTGGCGACGGTGAATATGCCGTTTGTCGCCGTGGGGGAGCTCCGATTCGGGAGAGGACGGCGCCAGCATGGGCTGGGTAACCGACTGGAGTGCGCAGGCCGCCTGCCGCACTACTGATCCAGATGAACTGTTCGTCCAGGGCGCGGCACAGAACAGGGCCAAAGCGGTCTGCACCGGATGCCCGGTGCGCACCGAGTGCCTTGCGGATGCTCTGGACAACCGTGTCGAGTTCGGTGTGTGGGGAGGGATGACCGAGCGCGAGCGGCGGGCGTTGCTGCGCCGCCGCCCGACGGTGACCTCCTGGCGAAGGCTGCTGGAGACCGCACGCACCGAGTACGAGCGCAGCGCGGGCATTCTGCCCTTCGACGACGAAGAGTACGAGCGCTTCGCTGCCGTCGGATAGCGGTCGGCCGCCAGGCCGGTACGCGACGACGTCGCATCGCATCACAACTACATCACCCGCCCCTCGTCACGGGCTTGTTCTCTCATCTACGACGGGACGAGGAAGGGTGCACGACACGAGTACGGCCGCGACTGTGGTCGCGGCCGGTCGTGGCCGGGCGAAGGTGGTTCACGGGCTGGGGGCCTGCGGACCTTGGGGCAGCCCGCCACGCCATGCACGACGATGTGCATGGAACGACGGCATGCATGGACGGATGGGCAGAGCGCGACGGTGCGGACGATTGGGGATCCGCGGCGGGCGCTGTGACCGTTCCGGCCGTGCGCCGTGCCGGGCGTACCTGGGGTACGTCGGTATGCCGGGGCCTGGGCTCCGGGCTCGCGTGCCATGCGTACGCGTCGCTATGCGTACGCATCGCCATGCCTGCGCGGGCGTCGCCATGGGCACGTCGCCCCATGTCGTCCTGGGCACTTCGTACGCGGGCGCCATGGGCACCTGGGTAGGCGTCAGCCTGCCCTGACGGCCGTCGTGTCTGCCGTCCTCACCGCAGCGCCGCCGCCCGGGCCGGGCGTCAGCCTGCCGTGCGCTCGGACTGGTCCGCCGGGGTCGCCGCGAGGCGCTCGCCGATCGCCCGCAGCCCTGCCAGGTCGTGTACGTCTCCAGGGAGAGCGGCCACTTGGGCCACCGGCACTTCGGGGTGCAACGCCGTGAAGCGGTCGTGTGTGCGCTGCTCGCGTCCGAGCACCTGCATACGCTCCGCGTGCAGTCGAAGCAGTCCCGCGGCCAGCCGCTCCGCCGACGTGGGGGAGACGTCGGGGTCCGCTACCGAGGAATTGTCCGCTGCTGAGGCGTTCCGGGCTTGAGCATTCCCTGAGTCGGGATCGACAAATCCGTCGGCCTCAAGATTTTCCGCGCCGTCCCCGTGGTTGGCCGGAACGCTACCCTCCCCCGGCGGATCCGGAACGGCCGCGCTCTTCAGGGACAGCGTCTCCGCCGCAGCCAGGGCCCGTTCCGCCGAAAGCTGTTCGGCGCCGCTGCCGTGCACCCGGTTCAGTACGAGACCGGCCAGCGGCATCTGATCCGCGGCCAGCCGCTCGACGAAGTAGGCCGCCTCCCGCAGGGCGTCCCGCTCCGGGGCGGCCACCACCAGGAAGGCCGTACCGGGCGCCTGCAGCAGCCGGTAGGTGGCCTCGGCGCGGGTGCGGAACCCGCCGAACATGGTGTCCATCGCAGCCGCGAACGTTTGCACATCGCGCATCAGCTGCCCGCCGAGGACCTTGCTGACCGTGCCCGTCATCATGGACACGCCCACGTTCAGGAACTTCATCCCGGCCCGGCCGCCGACCTTCGCCGGGGCCATCAGCACCCGGATGAACTTCCCGTCCAGAAACGACCCGAGCCGCTTCGGGGCGTCCAGGAAGTCCAGCGCCGACCGGCTCGGCGGCGTATCGACGATGATCAGGTCCCATTCTTCGCGGGCCCGCAGCTGGCCGAGCTTCTCCATGGCCATGTACTCCTGCGTACCCGCGAACCCGGCCGACAGCGATTGGTAGAAGGGGTTCGCCAGGATCGCGCGGGCGCGCTCGGGGTCGGCGTGGGCCTCGACGAACTCGTCGAAGGTCCGCTTCATGTCCAGCATCATGGCGTGCAGTTCGCCGCCCGCCTCGTCCCCGACGCCCTCCACCCGCCGCGGCACGTTGTCGAGCGCGTCGATGCCCATGGACTGCGCGAGCCGGCGGGCCGGGTCGATCGTGAGGACGACGACCTTACGGCCGCGCTCGGCGGCCCGTACGCCGAGGGCGGCGGCCGTGGTGGTCTTGCCCACGCCGCCGGAGCCGCAGCACACCACGATGCGGGTCTGCGCGTCGTCCAGCAGCGCGTCGGTCTCCAGCCGGGGTGCCACGTCCATGCTCATGCCGCCTCCTGCGTACGGCGGGTGCCGCTTGTGCCGCTTCTGCCACCTGTGCCGTTCGTGCTGCCTGTGCCGTCCGTGCCGTCCGTGCCGTCCGTGCCGTCCGTGCCGTCCGTGCCCGTCCCGGGGCCGGTGCCGCGGCCCGGCCCCCTCACGACGGCCACTGCTTGCGCAGATCCGCCGCCAGCCGGTACAGCCCGGCCAGGTCGACGCCGTCCGTCTGCAGCTCCAGCTCGTGCAGCGGCAGGTCGAGACCGGCCAGCTCGGACCGCTGCGCCCGCTCCAGGGCGACGCGCTCCGCGTGCTCGCGCGCCTGCTCCAGCAGCGGGTCGACCAGCCGCTCGGCCAGGCCGCCGCGGCGCGCGCCGCCCAGCCCGGCCTGCGAGAGCGCCTTGGCCACGGCCGTGCGACGGCCGTTGGCGGCGGCGTCGACGGCCTCGTGGTCGAGGATCGCGGGCCGGACCATGTTGACGATGACCGCGCCCGTCGGAAGGCCGTCGGAGCGCAGCTCCGCGATGCCGTCCGCGGTCTCCTGGACCGGCATCTCCTCCAGCAGCGTCACCATGTGGACGGCCGTCTGGGGCGACTTCAGGACGCGCATCACGGCCTGGGCCTGGTTGTGTATCGGGCCGGTCCTGGCCAGCCCCGCCACCTCGTGGTTGACGTTCAGGAAGCGGGTGATCCGGCCGGTCGGCGGGGCGTCCATGATCACGGAGTCGTAGACGAAGCGGCCGTCCTTGCCCTTGCGGCGCACGGCCTCGCACGCCTTCCCGGTCAGCAGGACGTCCCGTAGCCCCGGCGCGATCGTGGTCGCGAAGTCGATCGCGCCGAGCTTCTTCAGGGCGCGCCCCGCCGACCCCAGCTTGTAGAACATGTGGAGATAGTCCAGGAGTGCGAACTCCGGATCGATCGCGAGGGCGTGGACCTCCCCGCCGCCCGGCGCGGTCGCGATCTTGCGTTCCTCATAGGGCAGCGATTCCGTTTCGAAGAGCTGCGCGATGCCCTGGCGGCCTTCGACCTCGACCAGCAGTGTGCGCCTGCCTTCGGCCGCGAGGGCCAGCGCGAGTGCGGCGGCGACCGTGGTCTTGCCGGTTCCGCCCTTGCCACTGACGACATGGAGCCTGCTCACACTGGGGAGCCTAACCAGTCCCCCCACGGGCTACGCACCAGGCCCCAGGAGTCAGGTATTACAGTCGGCTCCATGACGAAGTGGGAATACGCGACCGTGCCGCTGCTCGTACACGCCACGAAGCAGATTCTGGACACCTGGGGCGAGGACGGCTGGGAGCTGGTTCAGGTCGTTCCCGGGCCGAACAACCCCGAGCAGCTGGTGGCCTACCTGAAGCGGGAAAAAGCATGACCGCCGTCGAGGAGAAGCTCGCCGGGCTCGGCCTGACGCTGCCCGAGGTCGCGGCGCCGCTCGCCAGTTACGTCCCGGCGGTGCGCACCGGGCCGTACGTCTACACCGCGGGCCAGCTGCCGCTGGTGGACGGGAAACTGGGCGTGACCGGCAAGGTCGGCGCGGAGGTGACGCCGGAGGAGGCCAAGGAGCTGGCGCGCACCTGTGCGCTGAACGCGCTGGCCGCCGTGAAGTCGGTGGTCGGCGACCTCGACAAGGTCGTGCGGGTGGTGAAGGTCGTCGGCTTCGTCGCCTCGGCCCCGGACTTCACCGGGCAGCCGGGCGTCGTCAACGGTGCGAGCGAGCTGCTGGGCCAGGCGCTGGGCGACGCGGGCGTGCACGCGCGCAGCGCGGTCGGCGTGGCGGTGCTGCCGCTGGACGCCCCGGTCGAGGTCGAGATTCAGGTCGAGGTCGCCGACTAGCCCTTCCGTGTGGCCCGGGCCCCGGCAAGGGCCCCTCGAACATCCGCCCGCAAACGCATAGCATCCGGCCATGTCCACTACGAATGGCCAGTGGTATCCACCCGAGTGGCCAGAGCGCATCCGGTTGTTGTCGGCCGGTGAGCTGAAGCCGGTGACGCCGCGCCGGGCCGCCACCGTGCTGCTGCTGCGGGACGGACCGGACAGTGCACCGGGCGGGCAGGACGGGGAACACGGGGCGCACGGGGAACAGTACGGAACGGACGGCGACGGCGACCGCGGCAGCCACGCGGCCGGGCTCGCCGTGTACATGCTGCGCAGACGCGCCTCCATGGCTTTTGCCGGAGGCGCGTACGCCTATCCGGGTGGCTCGGTGGACCCGCGCGACGAGCGGATGGTCGCCTGGGCCGGGCCCTCGCGCGCCCAGTGGGCGCGGCGGCTGGGCCTCGACGAGAGCGACGCGACCCAGGCTCAGGCCATCGTTTGCGCGGCGGTCCGGGAGACCTTCGAGGAGGCCGGCGTGCTCCTCGCGGGCCCGACCCCGCACACGGTCGTCGCGGACACCACGGGCGACGACTGGGAGGCGGACCGGCTGTCGCTGGTCGCCCGGGATCTGTCGTTCGCCGAATTCCTCGACCGGCGCGGCCTGGTGCTCCGCTCGGACCTGCTCGGCGGCTGGGCGCGCTGGATCACGCCCGAGTTCGAACCGCGCCGCTACGACACCTGGTTCTTTGTGGCTGCGCTGCCGCGGGGGCAGCGCACGCGCAACGCCTCCACGGAGGCGGACCGTACGGTCTGGATCCGCCCCGGGGACGCGGCCGACGGCTACGACGGGGGCGAGCTGCTGATGATGCCGCCGACCATCGCGACGCTGCGCCAGCTGCGGCGGCACGGCACGGTCCACGACGCCCTGGTGGCCGCCGCGGACCAGGACCTCACCCCCGTGCTCGCACAGGCCCGGCTGGAGGGCGACGAGCTGGTGCTGAGCTGGCCGGGCCACGACGAGTTCACCAAGCACATCCCGGGTGCCGCGGGGGAGCCGGAAGCATGACGTACGCAGCCGCCCTGCCGGGCCAGCCGCGCGGGGGTGCGATCGGCGGCCCGGCGACCGACCGCGCCGTATGCGTCCTCGCGCCGAATCCGTCGCCCATGACGCTGGACGGCACCAACACCTGGATCGTCGCCGAACCGGACTCCGACCTCGCCGTCGTCATCGACCCAGGACCGCTGGACGACGGGCACCTCCGGAACGTGATCGCGACGGCGGAGCGGGCCGGGAAGCGGATCGCGCTGACGCTGCTGACCCACGGCCACCCGGACCATGCGGAGGGCGCGGCCCGCTTCGCCGAGCTGACCCGGACGCGGGTCCGGGCGCTGGATCCGGAGCTGCGGCTGGGGGACGAGGGACTGGAACAGGGGGATGTCGTCACCACCGGCGGTCTCGAACTGCGGGTGGTGCCCACGCCCGGCCACACCGCCGACTCGCTCTCCTTCCACCTCCCGGCCGACGGCGCCGTCCTGACGGGCGACACGGTGCTCGGACGCGGCACCACGGTCGTCGCGCATCCGGACGGGCGGCTGGGCGACTACCTGGACTCGCTGCGGCGGCTGCGGTCGCTCACGGTGGACGACGGGGTCGGCACGGTGCTGCCCGGCCACGGCCCGGTGCTGAACGACGCCCAGGGCGTCGTGGAGTACTACCTGGCGCACCGCGCCAACCGCCTCGCGCAGGTGGAGACGGCGGTCGAGGGCGGCCACCGCACGCCCGAGGACGTCGTGGCGCATGTGTACGCGGACGTGGACCGGTCGCTGTGGCCCGCGGCCGAGCTGTCGGTGCGGGCTCAGCTGGACTATCTGCGCGAGCACGGGCTGATCTGAGAATCGCCGGGCTGATCTGGGAATCGTCGGTGTAGACCGGTCTACATGGCGAAGGGCCCCGGCCGGGATTCCGGCAGGGGCCCTTTCGGCGTCTTACACGCTGTTCGGCGTCTTACGCGCGGTGCGTCAGCGGGACCGCTTGGCCAGCCGCTCGACGTCCAGCAGGATCACGGCGCGCGCCTCCAGCCGCAGCCAGCCACGGCCCGCGAAGTCGGCGAGTGCCTTGTTGACGGTCTCGCGGGAGGCGCCGACCAGCTGGGCCAGCTCCTCCTGGGTCAGGTCGTGGACGACGTGGATGCCCTCCTCCGACTGCACGCCGAAGCGGCGCGACAGGTCGAGCAGAGCCCGGGCGACCCGGCCGGGCACGTCCGAGAAGACGAGGTCGGACATCTGGTCGTTGGTCTTGCGCAGGCGCCGGGCCACGGCGCGCAGCAGCGCGGAGGCGACCTCGGGGCGGGCATTGAGCCACGGCTGCAGGTCGCCGTGGCCGAGGCCGAGCAGCTTGACCTCGGTGAGGGCGCTGGCGGTGGCTGTGCGCGGGCCGGGGTCGAAGAGCGACAGCTCGCCGATCAGCTCGCCGGGGCCGAGCACGGCAAGCATGTTCTCGCGGCCGTCGGGAGAGGTGCGGTGGAGCTTCACCTTGCCCTCGGTGACCACGTACAGGCGGTCGCCCGGGTCCCCTTCGTGGAAGAGGGCGTCACCCCGCGCGAGGGTGGCCTCTCCCATGGAGGCGCGCAGCTCAGCGGCCTGCTCGTCATCGAGCGCCGCGAAAAGCGGGGCGCGCCGCAGAACGTCGTCCACGAGTCTCTCCTTGTCGACATGCACAGGGGACCGTCGTCCCCATGATGCCGGACGGTAAAACAGTGCGATCAATCACAAGTTTGACGCACTGGCCTGCCGGACCGTGCGGCAGGGGTCCGATTGGGCGGGGTCTCGCCGGTGGCCCGGCCCGATGTCGGTGGCTGGGCTTAGGCTGGCCGGGTGTCCAATACGCCGGTGAGAGCACGGGGCAAGGGGGCCGAACGGGTGACCGCATCTCGTAATTCTGCTGTGGGCGAACAAGCGCCTGTCGAGCCGACGAAAGCGGCGAAGACGTCCAAAGTGGCCAAGCCAGCCACATCCGTCGAACCCGTAGAGACGGCGACGCCCGCGAAGCCCGCCGACGCCGCGAAGACGGCGAAGTCCGCAAAGGCCGCGAAGCCCGCTAAGGCGACGAAGACCGCCAAACCGGAATCCCGGACCGCGCTCGTCCGCCGTGCCCGGCGCATCAACCGCGAGCTGGCCGAGGTCTACCCGTACGCCCACCCCGAGCTGGATTTCAAGAACCCGTTCCAGCTCCTGGTCGCCACGGTGCTGTCCGCCCAGACCACCGACCTGCGGGTCAACCAGACCACCCCCGCGCTCTTCGCCGCCTACCCGACCCCCGAGGACCTGGCGGCCGCCGACCCCGAGGCGCTGGAGCAGCTGATCAGGCCCACCGGCTTCTTCCGCGCCAAGGCCAAGTCCCTGCTGGGCCTCTCCGCCGCGCTGCGCGACCGCTTCGACGGCGAGGTGCCGGGCCGCCTGAAGGACCTGGTCACGCTGCCCGGCGTCGGCCGCAAGACGGCCAACGTAGTCCTCGGTAACGCGTTCGGGGTGCCGGGGCTCACCGTGGACACCCACTTCGGGCGGCTGGTGCGGCGCTGGAAGTGGACCGACCAGGAGGACCCGGAGAAGGTCGAGGCGGAGATCGCCGCGCTCTTCCCGAAGAGCGAGTGGACGATGCTCTCGCACCGCATCATCTTCCACGGCCGTCGCGTCTGCCACGCCCGCAAGCCCGCCTGCGGCGCCTGCCCGATCGCCCCGCTCTGCCCGGCGTACGGGGAGGGCGAGACCGATCCGGACAAGGCGAAGAAGCTGCTGAAGTACGAGATGGGCGGCCAGCCGGGGCAGCGGCTGAGCCCGCCCGCCGACTATCCGGGGAGCCCTGCCGCCCCGCTGGGAGCCGCCCGGTGACGAGCACGTACGGCGGAGGCGTGGGGGTCAGCTCACAGGGGCTGCCCGAGTGGCTGCTCCCCGTGGCGCGGGCGGCCGAGACGATCGAGCCGCACCAGCTGAGCCGGTTCCTGCCGCCGCCGCAGGGCGGTGGCCGCCCCTCCGCCGTGCTGGTGCTCTTCGGGGACGGCCCAGGCGGCCCCGAGCTGCTGCTGATGGAGCGGTCCGGGTCGCTGCGCTCGCACGCGGGCCAGCCGTCGTTCCCCGGGGGCGCGCTCGACCCCGAGGACGGCGATCCGGACGGGGCCGGTCCGCTGCACGCCGCGCTGCGCGAGGCCGAGGAGGAGACGGGGCTCGACCCCGCGGGCGTCCAGGTCTTCGCCGTTCTGCCGCGCCTGTACATCCCGGTGAGCGGCTTCGTCGTGACGCCCGTCCTGGGCTGGTGGCGGCAGCCGAGCCCGGTCGGGCCGGTGGACCCCGCGGAGACGGCCCGGGTCTTCACGGTTCCCGTGGCGGATCTCACGGATCCGGAGAACCGGGCGACGACTGTTCACCCCAGTGGTCACCAGGGGCCGGCGTTCCTGGTCGAAGGGGCTCTGGTCTGGGGTTTCACGGCGGGTGTGATCGATCGCATACTGCACTACGCAGGCTGGGAACGACCATGGGACCGCGCGAAGCACGTCCCACTCGACTGGCGCGCGTGAGACGGTGTTCCGGTGAATGTGCTGGACATCCTGCTGCTGCTCGCCGCCGTATGGTTCGCGATCATCGGCTATCGCCAGGGCTTCGTCGTCGGCGTGCTGTCGGTGATCGGATTCATCGGCGGTGGCCTGGTGGCGATCTATTTGCTGCCGGTCATCTGGGACGGCACCACCGACCGGGCATCGCCCGGCACCTTCGGTGCCATCGTGGCGATCGTGCTGGTGATCGTCTGCGCCTCGGTCGGTCAGGCGGCCACGACCCACCTGGGCAACAAGCTGCGCCGGTACATCACGTGGTCACCGGCGCGCGCCCTGGACGCGACCGGCGGGGCGCTGGTGAACGTCCTGGCGATGCTGATGGTCGCCTGGCTGATCGGCTCCCTCGTGGCCGGTACCTCGCTCCCCACGGTGAGCAAGGAGGTCCGCGAGTCCAAGGTGATGTACGGGGTCTCCCAGGTGGTCCCGGAGGAGGCCAACACCTGGTTCTCCGACTTCTCCACGGTGCTCGCGCAGGGCGGCTTCCCGCAGGTCTTCTCGCCGTTCTCGAACGAGCCGATCCCCTCGGTGCCGCAGCCCGACCCGGCGCTCGCGCAGTCCCCGGTGGCCACGCAGGCCCAGAAGAGCATCGTGAAGGTCGTCGGCACCGCCCCGAGCTGCGGCAAGGTCCTGGAGGGCACCGGCTTCGTCTACGCGCCGAACCGGATCATGACCAACGCCCATGTGGTGGGCGGGGTCGACGACCCGACCGTGCAGATAGGCGGCGAGGGCCGCCTGTACGACGCGAAGGTCGTGCTCTACGACTGGAAGCGCGACATCGCGGTCCTCGACGTGCCCTCGCTGCAGGCCCCCGCGCTCCAGTTCACCCAGGGCGACGCGGACAGCGGCGACGACGCGATAGTGGCCGGGTTCCCGGAGAACGGCGCGTTCGACGTGCGCGCGGCCCGCGTCCGCGGCCGCATCACGGCCAACGGCCCGGACATCTACCACCGTGGCACCGTGCAGCGCGATGTCTACTCGCTGTTCGCGACCGTGCGCCAGGGCAACTCCGGCGGCCCGCTGCTCACCCCGCAGGGCAGGGTGTACGGCGTGGTCTTCGCCAAGTCGCTCGACGACGCGGACACGGGGTACGCGCTGACGGCGGACGAGGTGCGCAAGGACGCCGAGAAGGGGCGTACGGCCGACCAGCAGGTGGACAGCCAGGGTTGTGCCCTCTAGCCCCTGTTCCCCGGTGTGATCCAGGCGTGCGTGATCCCGGAGTGAATCCCTGCGTGAGGGGGATACGACGCCGGTAGGCGCTGCCTACCGGCTGCGTGGATGGCGCAGCCGCGCCGAGACCCAGCGGGCCCGGCGGCGGATGATGCGGGGAATCCCGACGATATTGGGATCATGGCCTTGGGTAGGCCCGGAACCGCCCCGCTCGGAAACGCTCAGTGCGGTATTGGCAGCAGCGGCGGCTTCGGGGCCGCGGCCGCTTGGTGCGTCACGGTAGTCGTGCGTCCAGCCCATACTCCGGACTTTGCCCCTGGCCCAAGGTCGGTAATCGCCGGTGACTGCGGCAATTGGCCTATGCGCCGGGCAAGTGGCTGTTCGAGAAACGTATGTTCGTATAACGTCGCCGCGGCGGTGGGCTCAGCGGTCCGGTTCCGGGTCCTTGAGCCAGTTGATCAGCTCGGTGGAGAAGGCTTCCGGGTCCTCCTCGTGCGGGAAGTGGCCGAGGCCGTCGAAGAGCCGCCAGCGGTACGGGGCCTCCACGTACTGCCCCGACCCCGCCGCGCTGCGGGTGCGCATCACCGGGTCGAGCGACCCGTGCAGATGCAGGGTCGGCACCCGTACCGGCCGCTTCATCCGGCGGTTGAACTGGAAACCGTCCGGCCGCCCCAGCGACCGCACCATCCAGCGGTACGGCTCGATCGAGCAGTGCGCGGTGGAGGGGATGGCCATCGCCCGCCGGTAGACGTCCACCGCCTCGTCCTCGGGCAGCCGCGGCCCGGACCACTCCCGGATCAGCCGCCCCACGGCCGCCGCGTCGTCCGCGACCAGCTGGCGTTCGGGCAGCCACGGCCGCTGGAAGCCCCAGATGTGGGAGCCCGCGGCGCTCTGCCTGACGTCCCCGAGCATCGCCGAGCGCCAGCGCCGCGGATGCGGCATGGACGTCACCGCGAGCCGCCGCAGCAGCTTCGGCCGCATCACCGCTGCCGTCCACGCCAGATATCCGCCCAGGTCATGGCCGACCAGGGCGGCGTCCGGCTCGCCGAGCGAGCGGATCACACCGGTGATGTCGAGGGCGAGGTTGGCCGGGTCGTACCCCCGCGGCGTACGGTCGCTGCCGCCCACTCCGCGGAGGTCCATCGCGACCGCCCGGTACCCGGCGTCGGCGAGCGCGGTCAGCTGGTGCCGCCAGGTCCACCAGAACTGCGGAAACCCGTGGAGCAGCAGCACCAGCGGGCCGTCGCCCAGCTCGGCGATGTGGAAGCGCGCGCCGTTGGCCGCGACGTCCCGGTGGGTCCAGGGGCCGTCCAGCCGAACGACCGACGCGGAGCTATCAGGGACGGTCATGCCGACGAGCGTGTCACATCCCGTACGGAGCGGCCGCCGTTCCCCGCTGCCCGCGGATGCGGCTTGACGTTCCCGAGGACGGCCGCCGTCTCCTTGGACGAGGCCATGGACCGCTTCGGCGCCTTGACCTTCTTGAACTTCAGCAGTGCGAGCAGGCCCAGGATCCCGGCGATCAGCCAGTAGATGCCGCCCACGATCAGGAAGCACCAGGCGAGGCCGAGGCCGGTCCAGGAACGCATTCCATAGGCGAGGGCGAAACTCAGCACCGGAAGCGAGAACAGGATCAGCACCCCGGCCGCCACGCCGGCACCGCTGCCGACCGCCGCCTTCTTGGCGCCCACCCGGAGCTCGGCCTTGGCCAGCGCGATCTCGTCGTGCACCAGCGCGGACAGATCGGTGGTCGCCGTGGCCACCAGCTGGCCGAGGCTGCGGTTGCCGCCGTCGTCGGCTGCGCTCATCGCCATCTCCCTCTGCTCTTGTACGTCTTCCAGTCGTCTTCTGCGCTGTTCTGCGGCTTTCAAGCCTCTCAGATCATGGCGTCTCAGATCATGCCGGACCATCGTCACCGGAGTCGTCTGCGGCGACCACTTCGGCAAGCCGCCGGTGCTCCGCGGCCTTGGCCTCATGGAGGGCGGCCATCCGGAGGTGGTATTCGGGGGTGTCGAGTTCATAGACGTCGGGGATGCCGTCCATGTCCTCGTCCCGCTCCTCGTCCTGATACAGCCGCTGGTAGCGGTTGTTGCGCAGCTTGACGAGGATGCCCGCGAGCAGCGCGGCGCACAGCGAGCCGATGAGCACGGCCGACTTCACCTCTTCGGCGAGCGCCGGATCGTCGGGGAAGGCCAGTTCGCCGATGAGGAGGGAGACGGTGAAACCGATCCCGGCGAGCGTCGCGACGGCGAACACATCCGCCCAGGCCAGATCCTCGTTCAGCTCGGCCCGGGTGAACCGGGCGGCGCACCACGAACCCCCGAACACCCCGACGGCCTTGCCCACCACCAGGCCGAGGACGACGCCGAGCGTCTCGGGACGGGTGAAGACGTCCGCGACGGCGCCGCCCGAGATCGGGACCCCTGCGGCGAAGAGAGCGAACACCGGCACGGCGAGCCCGGCCGACAGGGGGCGCACCCGGTGCTCGATGCGCTCGGCGGGGGAACGGTCCTCGCCCTCCCGCACGGTGCAGCGCAGCATCAGGCCCATCGCGACGCCCGCGACGGTGGCGTGCACTCCGCTCGCGTGCATCAGCGCCCAGATCACCAGGCCGAGCGGGAGGTAGATGTACGCGCCGCGTACGCCCTTGTGGTGCAGCAGCCGGAAGAGGGCGAGCCCGGCGAAGGACAGGCCGAGGGCGAGGAAGTTGATGTCCTTGGTGAAGAAGATCGCGATGATCAGGATCGCGCCGAGGTCGTCGACGACCGCGAGGGTGAGCAGGAACGCGCGCAGGGCGGCGGGCAGCGCGGTGCCGATGACGGCGAGCACGGCGAGCGCGAAGGCGATGTCGGTGGCGGTCGGTACGGCCCAGCCCTTCAGGTTGCCGCCGCCGGTCGCGTTGACGGCGACGTAGACGAGGGCGGGGGCGGCCATGCCGCACAGCGCGGCGATCACGGGCAGCGCGGCGGCCTTCGGATCGCGCAGCTCGCCCGCTACCAGCTCGCGCTTCAGCTCGATGCCCGCGACGAAGAAGAAGACGGTGAGCAGGCCGTCCGTGGCCCAGGACTCGACGGACAGATGCAGATGCAGCGCCTGGGGGCCGAACGAGAAGTCCTTGATGTCGCCGTAGACGCCGCTGAGCGGGGTGTTCGCCAGAATCAGCGCGGCGATCGCGGCGACAAGAAGGATCATGCCGCCGACGGTCTCGGTGCGTAGCGCGTCGGTGATGAATGTCCGCTCGGGCAGCGAGAGGCGGCCAAGAAACTTGCGGTTGGTGGGCGCGGCCACGGGCGGGGCCTCCTGGGTCGTCGGGCGGGTGCGGACACACGTGTGGTGTGTGCCGACCAGACTTCCCGGCGCGCCCTCGTCATCTTGTCGCGTCGTTAACGCGGCAGGTACTCACCTTAACCGGAACGGACGAGGGGCGCCCCCGCATGGCGGGAGCGCCCCTCAGCCGAGGGCTGCACGGCTGATACGGCCGCTGCGCGGGCTCCAGTTACGGCCGCTGGTCAGTCCTCGCTGGGCGCGGACGGCAGCTTGCTCTGGATCAGCTCCATGACGGAGGAGTCGGTGAGCGTGGTGACATCGCCCAGCGCGCGGTTCTCGGCGACATCGCGCAGCAGCCGACGCATGATCTTGCCGGAACGGGTCTTGGGCAGCTCGCCCACCGGCAGGATCCGCTTGGGCTTGGCGATCGGGCCGAGCTGCTTGGCGACATGCGCCCGCAGCTCCTCGACCAGACTCTCGTCCTCGGTCACGCCGCCGCGCGTGATCACGAAGGCGCAGATCGCCTGGGTGGTCTGCGGGTCGGTGGCCCCGACGACGGCGGCCTCGGCGACGTTGGGGTGCGAGACGAGCGCCGACTCCACCTCGGTCGTCGAGATGTTGTGGCCGGACACCAGCATCACATCGTCGACCCGGCCGAGCAGCCAGATGTCGCCGTCGTCGTCCTTCTTGGCGCCGTCGCCCGCGAAGTAGCGGTTCTCGAAGCGGGACCAGTAGGTGTCCAGGTAGCGCTGGTCGTCGCCCCAGATGGTGCGGAGCATCGATGGCCACGGCTCGGTGAGCACCAGATAGCCGCCCGCACTGTTCGGCACCTCGTTCGCCTCGTCGTCGACGATGGTGGCGGCGATGCCGGGAAGCGCCACCTGGGCCGAACCGGGCTTCGTGGCGGTGACGCCCGGCAGCGGGCTGATCATGATGCCGCCGGTCTCGGTCTGCCACCAGGTGTCGACGACGGGCGTGGTGTCCGCGCCGATGTTCTTGCGGTACCAGACCCACGCCTCGGGGTTGATCGGCTCGCCGACCGAGCCGAGGACGCGCAGCGAGGACAGGTCGAACTTGGCCGGGATGTCGTCGCCCCACTTCATGCACGCGCGGATCGCGGTCGGGGCGGTGTACAGGATGGTGACCCCGTACTTCTGGACGATCTCCCACCAGCGGCCCTGGTGCGGGGTGTCCGGCGTGCCCTCGTAGAGCACCTCGGTCGCCCCGTTGGAGAGCGGCCCGTAGACGATGTACGAGTGTCCGGTGACCCAGCCGACGTCGGCCGTGCACCAGAAGACGTCCGACTCCGGCTTGAGGTCGAAGACGGCGTGGTGGGTGTACGACACCTGGGTGAGGTAGCCACCGGTGGTGTGCAGGATGCCCTTCGGCTTACCGGTGGTGCCGGAGGTGTAGAGGATGAACAGCGGGTGCTCGGCGTCGAACGCCTCGGGCGTGTGCTGCTCCGGCTGGCGGCCCACGATCTCGTGCCACCACACGTCGCGGCCCTCGTTCCAGGCCACCTCCTGGCCGGTGCGGCGGACGACCAGCACGCTGCGCACGTTCTCGGTGCCGGGACGGGTCAGGGCCTCGTCGACGGCGGGCTTCAGCGCGGTCGGCTTGCCCCGGCGGTAGCCGCCGTCCGCCGTGATGATCACGCGGGCGTCGGCGTCCTGGATGCGGGTGGCGAGGGCGTCGGCCGAGAAGCCACCGAAGACCACGGAGTGCGGGGCACCGATGCGGGCGCAGGCCAGCATCGCGATGACGGCCTCCGTGATCATCGGCAGGTAGATGGCGACCCGGTCGCCCGTCTGGACCCCCAGCTCGGTCAGCGCGTGCGCCGCCTGGGAGACCTCCCGCTGCAGCTCGGCGTAGGTCAGGGAACGGGTGTCCCCCGGCTCCCCCTCGAAGTGGAGTGCCACCCGGTCGCCGAGCCCGTTCTCCACGTGGCGGTCGACGCAGTTGTACGCCACGTTGAGCTTTCCGTCGGCGAACCACTTCGCGAAGGGCGGGTTCGACCAGTCGAGCGTCTCGGTCGGCTCGGTCGCCCAGGTCAGCCGACGGGCCTGCTCGGCCCAGAAGCCCAGGCGGTCCGCCTTCGCACGCTCGTATGCCTCGGCCGTCACGTTGGCGTTCGCGGCCAGCTCGGCCGGCGGCGCGAAGCGGCGCTCCTCACGAAGAAGGTTGGCCAGGCTTTCGTTGCTCACGACATCTCCCATTCCCAGGGTGTCCGTTGTGTCCCGGCCATAGCTCATCAGCCCCGGGCAGGCTCTGACAAGGGCTGACGCCGTAAATTGGTTTAGACCTGTAGTCAGATCGCCTCCAGCGCCTCCGCGGCGCCCTCTTTTCCGGGCTCCAGGGCGGCGGCCGGACCGGCCGCGCAGACGGCCACCGGGATGCCGTCGTCCGGCCGGACGGCCAGGAATCTGCCCGATCCGGGGTCCAGGACGTACGCCTGAGCCTCTGCCACATGGAAGTACATCCCGTGGAGTGCCAGCCCTCCTTCCGCCACCCGTCGCGCGACACAGGCGTGCGCCGTCAGATGCTCCAATTGCTGCATCACGTTGATCAGCGCCAGCCGCTCCACATCGTCGGCCACCGGCCGGTCGGCCAAGGCGACCTCGCCGCGCCCCAGCCGCCCGATCCGCTCCATGCGCGCAAGCCCGGGCCTGCCGTGGCGCAGCCAGCGCGCCAGCGGCGTCTGCGCCCCGGGTGGCGCGGCCGCCGAGCCGAGCAGCGCCTGCATCGCCCCGCACCCGGAGTGCCCGCACACCGTGATGCTGCCGACCCTCAGCACGTCCACCGCGTACTCGATGGCCGCCCCCACGGAATCGCAGGCGGCGTCCTCGCCGGGAGGCGGCACCAGATTGCCGACGTTCCGCACGGTGAACAGATCGCCGGGGCCGCTGGAGGTGATCATGCTGGTCACCAGGCGGGAGTCGGCGCAGGTGAGAAACAGCTGGGTGGGTCGCTGTCCCTCCCGGGCGAGCCGGGCCAGCTCATCGCGGACCAGCGGCGCGGTGTTGCGCTGGAAGGCGCTCACCCCGCCCAGCAGCTGCCCCGCGCCCTCTCCGTGCCCGCGTTGGTGTCCGTGTCCGTCCCCGGCCGCCGGGGCGGGGCGGGTGCAGTGGTGGTCGCGCCAGGGCGTCCACGGACGGCAGGCGGGCGCACCGGCCGACTCGGCGGCCGGTCGCCGCGGTCGGCTGGAGCGGCGCAGCAACAGGAAGACGGCGACGGCGATCCCGGCGACCGCGATCCCTGCGATCACGACGGCCATCAGTCCGGCTTGCGGCGGGGCGGGCGCGGCAAGCGTGATCTGGTCCAAGAGCTTCAACATTCCCGTCTCCTCCGGGGCTTCGCGGTCGCGGGCAAGAGCGCGGCCGTGGGTCACGGCGTACTGCGGTGCTGACTCCCAAGTATTGGTAAATGAATCGTAATGCTAGGTAAAGTCAGTGGGAAGCCTTTTGGGGGGGTGCGGGTATTTGTTCCCTCTATGGAGTGAATAGTCAGGTGAGATGACTACATGCAGGGTGGGTGCGCAATGCGGGTGCCTGTGTGGGTGCGGGTGCCTGCGGACGCCTATGCGGGCGCGGGAGTGGCCGCCGCCCGCCCGGTCTGGGCGGACTCGTCCAGGGCGAAGGCCGGATCGACCTGTGCGGCCAGGTCGGCACCCGTCTTCGCGTTCCCCCAACTCTGCGCGTTCTTCAGGTGGAAGTGCACCATCTGCCGCGTGTAGCGCTGCCAGTCCCGCCGCTCGTAGGAGGCGTCCACCGCGTCGTGCAGCGTGCGCAGGGCCGCGCGGTTGGGCTCCTCCAGCTCCGCGAAGCGCGGGGCGCGGCCCTTCTCCATTGCCCGGACCCAGTCGGAGTGGCCGACGGCGACCAGCAGGTCGTCGCCCACCTCGGCGCGCAGGAAGTCGAGGTCGTCCGGGCCCTGCACCTTGTTGCCGACCACGCGCAGTGCCACGTCGAAGTCGCGGGCGTACTCCTTGTACTGGCGGTAGACCGCGATGCCCTTGCGGGTGGGCTCGGCGACCAGGAACGTCATGTCGAAGCGGGTGAAGAGCCCGGAGGCGAAGGAGTCACTGCCCGCCGTCATGTCGACGACCACGAACTCCCTGCGCCCGTCGACCAGATGGTTGAGGCACAGCTCGACCGCGCCGACCTTCGAGTGGTAGCAGGCGACGCCGAGATCGGACTCGGTGAAAGGTCCGGTCGCCATCAGCCGCACCTCCCCGTCGCCGAGCGGGACGGTCCGGGCGCACGCCTCGTAGACGGGGTTGTCCTCGCCGATCCGCAGCAGCCGCGACCCCTCGCCGGGCGGCGTCGTCTTGATCATGGTCTCGGCGGAGGCGATCCGGGGGTTCGTCCCGCGCAAGTAGTCCTTGATCAGGGGGAGCTGGGCGCCCATGGCGGGCAGCTTGGCGGCCTCCGCCTCGTCGAGCCCGAGTGCCGCGCCCAGATGCTGGTTGATGTCGGCGTCGACCGCGACGACCGGGGCGCGGGTGGCGGCGAGATGGCGGATGAACAGCGACGACAGCGTCGTCTTGCCGCTGCCGCCCTTGCCTACGAAAGCGATCTTCATGTTCAGGAAGCGTAGGTGAGTGATCCTCTCCCATGAGGGATTTACGTGAAGAAAACCACTCCAACGAGGGGCGCCGGGCAGTGGGTGCGTAGGGTCGTACTCATGAGTACGTCAGCAGATCCGCTCGCCACCCTGGCGGCGCTGCCCGGTGTGGCCGAGTCCGTGGAGGCTGTACGGACGGCAGTGGACCGGGTCTACGGCCACCGGGTGATGCGCCGCCGCAGCAATGAGGTCACGTCCGAGGCGGCGCTGCGCGGAGCACGTGCTTCCGCGGCGCTGGCGGGCGCCGACTGGCCGCTCGAAGAGGTCCGCCGCCGCACCGACTTCGGGGCCGACGGGGAGCCGCACACGGTGGGTGCGGCGCTGCGGGTGACCGCCGAGGCGGGCCAGTTGCTGAGCGTCTGGCGGCAGTCGCCGCTGCGAGTGCTGGCCCGGCTGCATCTGGTCGCGGCCGGCGGGGCGGACGAGGACGACAGAGTCGGACGGCCCCGGCTGGCGGGCGAACCGGTGCGGGAGCAACTGGTCGGGCCGGAGCCGCCGGACGCCGACGAGGTGGCGGGTAGGCTCGACGGCCTGGCGCGGCTGCTGCTCGCGGGCAGCGAGGCCCCGGCGCTGGTGACGGCGGCGGTGGTGCACGGGGAACTGCTCGCGCTGCGGCCCTTCACCTCCTACAACGGCCTGGTGGCGCGCGCGGCCGAGCGGATCGTGCTGGTCGGCAGCGGACTCGACCCGAAGTCCATCTGCCCGGCGGAGGTGGGCCACGCGGAGCAGGGTGCCGCCGCGTGTGTGGCCGGGCTGGAGGGCTATGTGTCCGGGACGCCCGAGGGTATGGCGGCCTGGATCGCGCACTGCGGGCGGTCGGTTGAGCTGGGTGTGCGGGAGAGCACGGCCGTGTGCGAGGCGATGCAGCGGGGAGCGGCCTGAGGCCGTCCGGCTTCCGGTGTTCCGGGCCCAGGGTGTTCCTGGACCGGGTCCGGGTCCGGACAGAGTTGCGGCGGCACCGCGAGGGTGCCGCCGCTGGCACGTCCGCCGGGTTACCAGTGCGTGCACAGAATTCGCCCATCAGGCCGGGATCTTCGCCCGTCACCTGGTGCGGCTGGCCCGTAATCGACGGGTCGGCGTCGCGTGGGTGCCTGGCATCCGTGCTCGGTCCGTGGGGCCTTGGTGCGTCTGGGGGAGATCCTCCCGGATACCCCTGGTCTCGCGGGCCGTCGATTCCTTTCTACTCCTGCGCGGAGCCAAGTGGAACCCCTCCACGCAGATCTTTGCGGTGAGGTCAAATGCGGGCATAAGGGGCGCGTCGTCGACTGGCGTACCACACCAGACCGGCGGTGGCGGCGGCCGCGCCCACCGCCGCGACCGCGGCCAGCACCGGCCGTGGCGGCATGGACAGCGAGGGCACTCGCTGCTTCAGTCGCACCGGGCGGTCGAAGGAGAGCACCGGCCAGCCGCGGGCGACCGCTTCGCGGCGCAGAGCCCGGTCCGGATTCACCGCGTGCGGATGGCCGACCGACTCCAGCATCGGCAGGTCGGTCCCCGAATCGCTGTAGGCGTAGCAGCGCGACAGGTCGTATCCCTCGGACTCGGCCAGCTCGGCGATCGCCTCGGCCTTCGTCGGCCCGTAGGCGTAGTACTCGACTTCCCCGGTGAAGACGCCGTCCTCGACGACCATGCGAGTGGCCACCACCCGGTCCGCACCCAGCAGCTCGCCGATGGGCTCCACGACCTCCGCTCCCGAGGTGCTGACAATCACCACATCGCGTCCTGCGGTGTGGTGTTCCTCGATGAGGGAAGCCGCCTCGTCGTAGATGATGGGATCGATCAGATCGTGCAGAGTCTCCGCGACGATCTCCTTCACCTGCTGGACATTCCAGCCACGGCAGAGTGCTGAGAGGTACTCGCGCAACCGCTCCATCTGGTCGTGATCGGCGCGCCCGGCGAGGAAGACGAACTGGGCATAAGCAGTACGCAGTACGGCCCGACGGTTGATCAGCCCACCCCGGTAGAAGGACTTGCTGAAGGTGAGCGTGCTTGACTTCGCAATGACCGTCTTGTCCAGGTCAAAGAAGGCGGCTGTCCGGGGCAAGGAGTGGTTTTCCACGACGCCGAGCATAGGGCCCACCATTCGGCGTAAGCTGAGGCGCGTGGGTTTGCCTGAGAAGGCTCTCGGGTACACCATGGAAGTCACGGATCGTTCGCGACCGTGCTAACCCGGCCCGACTCCTCCCCCCCCGAGTCGGCCGTGGGGACGACCCCCGCTCTCCCCCCCGGCGGGGGTCGTCGCATGTCCGGACGCTTTTTCGGGCCTTTCACGAGATCTTGCTCCCCTCATCCGGGTCCGGGTGACGTCTGCCCCCGCACAGCCTGAATGGTTACCGTGTGTAATCGCCAGACTGCACTCCGGAAGTCACCGGTTTAGGTGACTGGGATATTCACAACTGATGAGTTGTCCACGGTTTTCGACCAAGATCCCCAAGATTTTCAGGATCGCGACACGGTGATTCTCCGCGTTGTTTGCACTCGCCGTTCGCGTGAGTGAGAGCGCGTAACGAAATGGGGAGGGGATCGTGACTGCATCCATCACACCGGAACGGTCATCACCGGTAGAAGGACAGCGCATCAGACCGCTGATCGTCACCGAGGACGAAGAGCTTCTCGACGATCTGCTGAGGCTGTGCGCGGCCGCCGGAGCCGAGGCCGAAGTGGCGCATGGCGCACCTACGCGCCGGGGCAGTTGGGAGGGAGCGCCGCTGATTCTCGTCGGGGACGACGCGGCGGCCGGGCTCCGGGGCCGCGCCCGCAGAGCGGGCGTGCTGCTCATCGGGCGCGATCTCGACGATCACGGCATCTGGCGCCGGGCCGTGGATCTCGGCGCCGACAATGTGGCATTCCTGCCCGATGCCGAGACCTGGCTCGTGGACCGGATCGCCGATGTCGCGGAGGGAGTTGGCCAGCAGGCTCTGACCATCGGGGTCATCGGCGGCCGCGGCGGGGCCGGAGCCTCCACCCTCGCCTGCGCCCTGGCCGTCACGGCGGCCCGCTCGGGTCGGCGCACCATGCTCATCGACGGCGACCCGCTGGGCGGCGGCCTCGATGTGCTGCTCGGTGGCGAGGGGGCGGAGGGGCTGCGGTGGCCCGCCTTCGCCGAATCGCGCGGCCGGGTCGCCGGGAGCGCGCTGGAGGAGTCGCTGCCCGAGCTGCACTCCCTGCGAGTGCTCAGCTGGGACAGGGGCGATTCGGTCGTGATCCCGCCCTCGGCGATGCGCGCGGTGCTGGCCGCGGCCCGTCGGCGCGGCGGGGTCGTTGTGGTGGATCTGCCGCGCCGGGTGGACGAGGCGGCGGCCGAGGCGCTCGCGCAGGTGGATCTCGGTCTGCTGGTCGTCCCGGCGGAGCTGCGCGCCGTCGCGGCCGCCCACCGGGTGGCGTCCACGGTGGGCATGGTGCTGAGCGATCTGCGTGCGGTGGTGCGGGGCCCGTGCGGGCCCGAGCTGGACGACGAGGAGATCGCCCGGCTGCTCGGTCTGCCGCTGGCCGGTCAACTGCCGCCGGAGCCGGGGCTGCTGGACGCGATGGACGGTGGCGAGCCCCCGGGCGGCAGCGCGCGCGGCCCGCTCGGCCGGTTCTGTGCCGAGTTCTGGGCACGGGTCCTGCCCGGCGCCGGGGGTGTCACCGCATGAGCGTCGAAACCCCGGACCTGCTGGACGCGGTGCGGCTGCGGCTGGCGAAGAGCGGTGCGGATCCTACTCCCTCCCGGGTGGCGGCTGCCCTGCGCGAGGAGGGGCGGCTGCTGGGCGACACCGAAGTGCTCGGTGTGGTCGCCGCCCTGCGCTCCGAACTGGTCGGCACCGGCCCCCTGGAGCCGCTGCTCGCTGCGCCCGATGTCACGGACGTCCTGGTCACCGCCCCGGACCAGGTCTGGGTGGACCGCGGCGCGGGGCTGGAGCGGACCGCCGTCACCTTCGCCGACGCGGCCGCTGTGCGCAGGCTCGCCCAGCGGCTCGCGGCGGTGGCCGGGCGGCGGCTGGACGACGCCCGGCCCTGGGCGGACGCCCGGCTGCCGGACGGGACACGGCTGCACGCGGTGCTCCCGCCGGTGGCCGTGGGATCCACCTGCCTGTCGCTGCGGGTGGTGCGTCCGCGGGCGTTCTCCCTCGACGAGCTGGTGGCCGCCGGGACCGTGCCGCCCGGCGGCGCGGAGCTGCTGCGGGCCATGCTGGACGCCCGGCTCTCGTATCTGGTGAGCGGCGGTACCGGGTCCGGCAAGACGACGTTGCTGAGCACCCTGCTGGGGCTGGTCGGCCCGGAGGAGCGGATCGTCCTCGCCGAGGACTCGGCGGAGCTGCGGCCCGACCATCCCCATGTGGTCCGGCTGGAGACCCGCCCCGCCAACCAGGAGGGCCGGGGCCAGGTCACCCTGCGGGACCTGGTGCGCCAGGCGCTGCGGATGCGGCCCGACCGGCTCGTGGTCGGTGAGGTGCGGGGCCCCGAGGTCACCGATCTCCTGGGCGCGCTGAACACCGGCCACGAGGGCGGCTGCTGTCGGATGGCTATGAAGATTTCAGTAGCTCAAGATTCTTTTCAGTGAAGATTTCAGTAGCGCACAAAAGTTTTCAGTGTGAGTACTGAGCGTGACTGTTCGGCCCGATGCGGTGGTCGTCTCATCTGGAACCCATTGGGGCGGATGTCATCGGCCTCGACGCTGATCGGGGTGGGCGCTCCGGTGGTACGGGTGCGGCCGTCGGCGCTCCGGTGGCGGGCGGGCAGAATCGCCTCGCATTCGTACCACCACACCCCGTCCGTGGTGCGGGTGCGACCGGTGACGATGACGTCGAGCTCTTGGCCGACCGGGAGCGTGGCGCGGGCCCAGGGCCCCGCCTTCGACCGCCACTCGTCCTCCGCACACCCATTCGTTCGATTCTAGTTCGAATTCCCGGGCGGAGGCCTACCAGGAGCATCAGTGTCCAGTGTCATTGAACCTTGACCGCGTGCCATCGAACCTTGACGGATGCGAGTTCGTGTCAGCGAAGTTTGATTGCGCTGGTCACGTCGCGCGAGCGGGGCAGCACACCAGGCCTATGGCTGGCCGGGTAGCCGGTCTTGCAACTGCTGTGCCAGACCGTTCACGCCCAAGGGAGCGTTAGACCCAGGTCCCGCCGCGATCGTCTGGACCAACCCCGCGACAACCTCGGCCCGCTTCTCATCGGACAGCCCTGTATCGGACAGTAACCTCTCTGCCGCCAGGTAGCGGGAGAACTCCAGCGGTTGATCAAAATACGCCTTGAGGTGATCAGCCGCAGATTGCTGGGACTTCACGAACGTCTTGCTGATAAAGCCAGCCAGCGCTGCCGAGACCGCCCCAAGTCCGCCCGTAACGATCGCGCCGGTCGTGTTGCTCACGTTCAAAGCCAGGACGACGAAAAGCACCAACAGTGCAAAGCCGACCACCATTGAGATCTGCGCGCTCACAAACGATCGCCGCGCCTGGTTCGTGGCAATCTCGTGGTAGAGGTCCAGTCGGCGATGAGTCAGCGACCACAACCGAGCCAGCGCCAGATCCCGCCGATCGTGTTGTGCCTCTGCCTCTTCCCGAGGCACCGAGGGGCCCCCGGGCGCCACGATTGCCGGTCCGGAGCGAGCAGCCAGAGCACCTTCCACTCCGCGCTCGGCCTCGCGAACACGCTCACGACCGGCGTCGATGGCTCGGTCGGCCTGACGCTGTTGCGCCCATGCGGTCAAAGCCGCGGCACCCGTAGCCACAACGGCTGTGGCTACACCCAGCCAGGCCGCCGAATCACCCTTCGTCAAGTCTTCGGAAAGCCGGGGGGCGACCCGCGCAATCGCTGCGATCGCGGCTCCGGCACCCACGGTGAAGCCGACCCAGCGACCGAGCCGTGTCAGCTGTGATGACGAGGAACTCTCCGGCGTCGGCTCATTACCCATAGTTGACCAGCATGGTCATCAAGCATCAGTACCGCCACAGGAACCACGGAATTGAGCGCCATCCGGCGGGCGCGGCTTGCGGGTCGCGTAGCGGGCGAACTTGAGCGCGGCCGACCAAGCGACCGTGACCCGCAGTTGCGCCGCTCAAGCTTCGATGACACTCGCTCAAGGTTCGGTGGCACGGGGCATGTAGGGTCTCGTGGCTCGTGTCCCATGACGACGCCGTGACCTGCGGCTTCTCACGGTGCCTCACGCAGTGTCCAGCCGTTCAGTCTCATGTCGTGTCCCGTCCTCCGCTCGCACGGATCGGCATGCGGATGCCTTCCTCCTCGCCGCGCTCCCCTTCTTGGCTGCCGTCTTCTGCGTCGCTAACCCGTGGTCGGCTCGGAGGAGTGTTCGGCGGCGGACCCTGGCACGTCACGCGTCGTGGCGCCGACCTCAGTACACGGTCAGCTGCTCGTGCTCCGGCAGGTCGAAGTGCGTGATCCGCCCACCCAGAACCTCGCCGAGCTGACGTGCCTCCTGGGCGTTACGGACGAAGACGCGTTGATGTGACAGCTGCGGCGAAAGGGAAACGAGGTCCGGGCACGGGCGCACGATCCCGTACAGGGCGGTGAACCGCCCCTGCGAGTACAGCGGAACGCCGTAGGCGAAGTGTGCGGCCATGCTGGGCTTCTCCGGGACCTCCACTCGCCGCTGCTCCTCGCGACAGGCCCGCTCAGCCACGGCGGCGAACAGCTCCTGGATCTGCTGCCGGGACAACCGGGCCCACCATGCCTTCGCCGTCTCCAGGGCCTGGCGCTCTTTCTCCTCCTGCTCGGCCTGTTCGCGCTGACGGTGTGCTTCCTCCTCCGCCCACCGCCGACGCATCTCCGCCATACGGACGCGGTGCTCCTCTTTCTGCACCTTCCGGAGGCGGGCGACCTCCTCCGCGCGGCGGAGCCTTTCCGCCTCCTCCAGCTCCTTGCGCCGAAGCTCGGCCTCGGCCTCCAACTGCTTCTTGCGGACCTCGCGCTCCTGCTTGATCTTCTCCTGACGCTGGCGCATCTCCTCATGCTCGGTCTGGGCGCGGACTGACTGCCGGGAGGTCCACCACAGATCCCGCCTGAACACCCAGTGCTGGTCGTCGATGACCCGGACCACCCGCCGGTAGCGCGGCAGGCTCCTGCAGGGTGCGAGCTGCCCGTGCAGCACCCACCGGACGAACTGCTGTAACTCCTCCTCCCGGAAGGCCCAGCCGCCCGCGGCGAAGTCGAAGCCCGCCACCCCGTCGTCCACCACCCAGGGCTGTTCCCTCGTCTCCGGGGCGCGCACTCGCACCGCCGGCACCGCCCCCATCCACTGCGGCGGCTTCTTGTGCGGACAGACCCAGCACACCCCGATCCTTTCGCCCCGGTAGCGCGCGGTCCGGGCCCGGATGTCCTCCACCGTGATCGGGGACAGCTGCGCCTCCCAGGCCATGCGCTGCGCGCCGTCCGGGGAAGACGCCATGACATCCGCTCGCCATGAACCGTCCTCGGCCGGGACTTCGAGCTCGGCGTACCATCCGGCGGCGCGGATCGCGCCCGCCAGCTCCAGCTTGAGCATGTGGTGTTCCCACGATTCGTTCGACAGCTCGCACGAAGGTGGCCGCCCCGGGTCGTGGCAGAAGAACCGCACGCCATAGCGGGAGACCTTGGCGTGGACGCCCCAGGCGCATTCAGGGCAGGTGAGCGGGACGCGGGGCCGAACCTTATGGAGCCGGGCCCATTCCATCCCACATCCGAGATCCAGCAGGGTGGCATCGAGGCGGCCAGTGTCGGGGTGCAGCGCGGTGAAGGGCATGAATCGCATCTCCTGGCGATCCGACGCGTATCGCGGCTTATCTGTCAGGACACCAGATAGCAGGCGGCACTGACAGTGCCCTTCCGGTCGTTCGATCCCACGCACGGGGAGGCGTAGCGGTAGTCGATCGCCTGCAGTTGGGCCGGTGGCCCGGGCAGCATCACCGAGGTGGAAGCCTCACGCGACCCAAAGATTTTTGCGCGCGGAGGAAAGATGAACCAGGCGACGTCCGACTGCCCAACGGCACGCCGACCCACTTACAGGACATCTGAATGTGCGTCTTACACGGTAATCCACATAGCCATAGAACCTAGGAATCTACATTGGACTACCAACCGTCAAGTCAGCGGAGCTGACTGCGGAAACCAGATGCCCAACTGCCGTTACTTCATGCGATGATGGACAGCATGACGGTGACCGAGAAACAGGCGACAGAGCCCGGGCTGGAGGCCGACGACCCCTCCATGCCCATGACCCAGGAGCGCACAATCGAGCTGCTCCTGAAGCGCTCGAAGCGCGCGAACAGGACGGTGCCGATCAGGAGGGCCTTCCTCCAGGTCGGGAAAGCCCCCGATACCGCGCACGGAGCCCTGCGGTCCCTGGTCGCCAGTCGGCAGGAGCGCGCCCTGGACCTGTACTTGCTGGTGGCCGCGGTCACCGGCGGGGGTGACTACTCGGTGACCGACTGGTCCGCGACGTGGGCCAGGACCATCGGCATCTTCGACGAGAAGACCGGTGCGTCCGCGGTCTCCCGGGCGTGGAAGGCCCTGAAGGAACTGGACCTCATCACCACGGCCCGTGGGAAGGGCCGGCGGACCACAGTCACCAAGCTCCTCGAGGACGGATCGGGCGAGGTCTATGAGCCGCCTGTGACCGATACGCCGTACCTGCAGCTGCCCTTCGAGTACTGGGAGCGCGGTCTGCACACGTCCCTGTCGCTCCCCGGCAAGGCGATGTACCTGATCGCTCTCGCCCAGCGCAAACCCGGCAAGGTGCCCAAGTTCCCGCTCGCCCACGCCAGGATCAGCCAGTGGTACGGCCTGGCCGAGCGGACCGTCGCCAACGGCATCAGGGACCTGATCGACAACGGTGTTCTGGAGCAGAGCGGCTCCGAGGTCTACGAGACCCTCGCCGTTCCCTCGGGCCGGGCCTCCCGGCCCCTCTACGCCCTCCGGCACCCGTTCCACCACCGCGGGCTGCCCACGCCCGCCCCCAAGGACACCTCCGAGTAACAGCTCGGAGGGAAACGAGACCGCACCGCCCCGACAGGTTTCACGGGCCAGAAGGGGCGGCGCGGTCCCCACCGCCGACCAGGTCGGCAGAACAGGAGGTGGGCGATGCCCACCACGAATGAGAACACCCGGAACCATCCTCTCGCGCCTCGGCGCAGGCGGACCACCGGGTTCCTGATCGTCCTGGTGATCCTGTGGGCGATCAAGCCCGAGTTCGTCGAGGCCTTCTCGATGTGGATCAGCATCACCGGGGCCATCGTCTCCCTCCCCGCCTTCCGGAAGGAGACCACGCGCGTGCCTCACTCCGAAGGCACCGAGCAGAAGGGGATGCCGTTCCGCGAGAAGCTCGTCACGCTCATGCGTCAGAGCGCGATGTCCTGTCTCACGCGGGCGAACTGGTGGAACGGCGTCATCAGGTTCCGACGGCGCATCGCCTGAGCCAGGCCCCGAATGACGCGGGCGCTCCAGCGGCGGAGACACGGGAGACGTGCGGCTGGGGCTGTTTGCCGTAGAAGCGGATCATGGGCCCTGTCGCGAAGCTGAAGGCCTGATCACGAAACTGTCGGAAGGGTCGGCCTGGGAATCCAGGCCGAGCCTTCCGACATCCGGGCCCGGAGATCCGGGCTTGGGCAAGAGTTGACCAGCGACAGACGACGATCATCGTGGCCGCGACGGTCAATCCTCGCTACGCGGCCCGGTGCCGGGCGGCTGGCCCCGGTCGCGGCGCTGGCGGAGCTTCTGCGCCGCCCAGCTGGCGGCGGTGAGAGCGAGTGCGGTGGCTATGCTGCCGAGGAAGTTGGGCAGAGCGTCGCGCAGGATCTCGTACACAGGCATGCCGACGCGCCGAGGGGGCCCGATCGCGCGTCTGCTCCTTCGAGTACGTCTGGTTCCTATGCGTGTTGTGGCACCCGCTCCGGCCCCGCGAGCGTGTCGGACATCGCTCCCGGTACGCCCATTCGTACCGGCAGCGCCGTGCCGAGGGCAGTCTGCCCGACTGGCCGCCGGGAGCGGGCGGGTTCGACGTTTTATCCGCTTACAGCCGGAAGAGCACGGAACCTTCCGGACCCGGCCCGGCACCGGTTGCCTCAGTGTGCGGTGGCTGTGGCGTTCTGGCGGCCCTTGGTCGCAGGGGCGGTCAGCGTTCGATGCGGTAACAGGTGATGAGGGCCCGTCGGAGTCGACGGGCCCCGCATGAAGGGCCCTTACGCGGCCCCGTCGCCGGGCGGCTGGTCCCGGTTGCGGTGCTGGCGGAGCTTCTGGGTGGCCCAACTGGCGGCAGCGAGCGCGAGCGCGGTGGCCACGCCGCCGAGGAAATTGGGCAGGGAGTCACGCAGGATCTCGTACACGGGCAGGTCGACGCGCCTTTGGGCCCGATGCGCGTCGTACTCCTTCTCCCGGCGTACGGCTCGAAGAGCGGCACCCCACCCGCGGGCCCCGGGCGTTAGCGGAGCAACTCGGTGGAAGGGCGAGTTGCCTGGTGCTCGGGGCGACGATGCCCGGTCGGCGGCCCGGTGACACCCTGTCAGTGATTTTATCCTTTTTGTGTGATGTGGTCATGATCGCGGCTCACGGGTCGCGCCGCCGAGGGGCCGTCTCACTTGTTAGACCCAACAGGAGTAACTGGGTGAATCGGGGAGGTGTGGTTACAGCCACGCCCCGGGGGCTGGCGACGAAATCTCCGAACCCCGGCCGTGACCCCAGCGACGACGAGGGCGGCGGCGAGGCTTCCCAGGAACTCGGGCAGGGTCGCCAGGAGCAGCTCCATGACGGTGTTCATGAGGCGGCTCCCGCAGTGGCGGGGCCGATCGCGGCGCGCTGCTGCTGGAACTGCAGACCGAGCCTGCGGAGCTTGCGCATCACCCGCTGCCCGAGCTGTTCTGGGAAGCCGGCGCTGACGGCGGCCTCCGTCCACGAGCCGCCGTTCAGGGCATAGGCGTGCGCCACCTGCTGCTCATCCTTCTTCAGTCGGCCGAGCACCCTGATGGCGTCGCTCCTCTCCGGAGCCCAGGGCAGGGCTTCATCGTCGATCCGGTATGAGCCGCCGACGATCGTGAGCAGTGTCTCGCCGGAGGGCAGGCGGTAGTCCAGCATCCACACCCGGCCAGGCCCGGTCTTCCTCTCCCACAGAGGCATCAGATGCCGGTGCACGGTGCGGGGCTCCCGCCTCAGATGGTGCAAAGTGCGATCATCTCCCGAGGACAGAGCATCGAGGGCGTCCACCCAGTCACCGAGCAGCGCCATGGACACGGCCTCCAGCCACTCCTCGTCGGCCCGGTCAATCCCGAGGTACTTCCGGGCGAACCGGGCAACCACCGGCTTCCAGTCGCCCAGCCCTGCGCTCGTCAAGATGGCCTGCCGCGCCTGCAGCGCCTCATCCACGGCCTGCTGCGCTTCGGCGCGGACCTGGGGATCGGGGTCGAGCAACGCCAGGCGGCCAAGGGCGATGAACGCCTTGCCCAGGAGCTCGACCTCATAGAAAGGAATCGCGCCCCTCGGAGCGTGCGGCGCAAGCCGACGCTCAACGAGCTGGACCAAGTCGGCACGGCTCAGTTTCGCCGCAGCCGTCGTGATGCGCATGAGTTCGGGGAGGCTGGCGCTGATGGTCGTCGGCCACGAGCGCAGCGAAGTCCTGCGGGGGGTGGCCCGCCGGTGGAGTGCTGGGGCTTGGCGGACCCTGTGCGCGCCCAGCACGAGGAAGGTGCGGTCGAACTCCCTCATGAAGCACTGGAACTTGGGGCGCCGCTGGAAGGTGACTGGAGCGCGCCGGTGTGTCCTCGGGGAGAAGGTGCTCATGGGTGCCTCCTGGGTTTCGGTCTGTGAGCTTCCATCTCTCGGGCTCGGGACGGCGGCGATCTGTCAAAGAATCTCGCATTCTTCCCTGCGACTGCGATCATGTCGGATAAGCCGAGTCTCGTTATCCGACGCGACGGGCCGGGACGCCGTTGCGGACTGGGCACCCGGCTGTTTCATAGGTGGTGTTCGACCAATCGGATGACCCACGTCGTCACTGCACGGGCAGTGCCGGACGCGGCGCCTCGCACTGCATGGTCGAGGAGACGCATGCGGGAGCTCTGAGATGTCGGCCTGGCGGCTTCGTGGGGTGGACCGGGCTGCGCCGGAAGGCTCCCCTGGCCCGATTGGTTCTCACGGGTACGGTTGGCCATGACTCTCCCTTGTTCACGCAGGTGGGGTGTCGCGGCCCGTCGGGGGCGACCAACCAATCCGACGGGCCGTTTTGCTATGGGCCATGCCATCATTCGGTAGCTGCCCGCTGGACATTCTGGAGACAATGCGGGTCCACCCGCGTCCACGCGGGAGTTGACGGGACCATAGATAGGGTGCAGGTATGGCGAACCGCCGTCGTCCGATCGATCCGAACCATCCGTTAGGAGCCCTCGCTGCACGGTTGAGGCAGCTGCAGATCGAGGCGATCGCACGGGCGGGTGGCACCAGGGCTGCGGCGCAGATCTCGCCCTCAGGCATCGCTGGTTCATCCCAGTGGCACACAAGCGAGTCATCCATCTACGCGGCGCTCAGCGGTACGCGGCTGCCATCGACAGACACACTGTGCGCCATGGTCGAGGCGTGGGCAGTGGGCGGTGCGCGGGATATACCCGAGTGGTTGCGGTTGCGGGAAGCCACGGGATCCGAGCTAGCCCTTGTACGCCCCCGCGAACGCGAGATCACATACCAGACTCCACCGAGGAAGCGTTCCGAGAGGAAGGACCCCGCGTTGGAGGAGTTCCAAAATCGGCTGCGCTCTCTCCGCTTGGAGGGCGATATGGCGATACGAGAGCTTGCTGCGCGTGCGTCGCTGTCAAAGAGCACAGTGCATAACGCGGAGGCGGGTCCAGGCGTAGCTTCTCGGCGCACCACTTCGATCTTGTTGGAGGCGCTCGCAGTAGGCAATGACGTCCGGCGAGAGGTGTTGGATCTCTGGATGCGAGCGGCGCCTTGGGAGCCAGTGGCCCCCGCTGTTCCATAGGTGGTCGCTGATGAAACATCCTGCCGCGTACCGATCATGCTGCACGTTTCTTGTTTCATGGGTCGTTCCAAATGGGCTGGCATTTGAAACAGTGATCGCGTGAGCGACGACTACCAGCGCGTTGAAGCGCACGACTGCCCCATGTCCACCTGCGCCGCCCCGGCGGGCTCCCCGTGCCGTACGACCAAGGGTCGGTGGCGATCCAGTACCACACCGCCCGCTTCCGGCTCGTGCCCTCGCTGGCGAAGGCGCTGAACGTTGCCGTCCCCGCAGTACGGAAGCCCGGCACGCCCTGGGTGCAGTTGCCGCGCCCGGCCGGGGCCGGCGCCGAACCGGTCGGCCACGTCCGCATCGGCTACGCCCGCGCATCGACCGCCCGCCAGTCGCTCGACTCCCAGCTCGACTCCCTCGCGGCGGCCGGGGTCACCCGGGTCTTCTCGGAGAAGATCTCGACCCGCGCCACCAAGCGCCCGGAGCTGGAGGCCGCGGTTGCCCTCGCCCGCGAGATCCGCTCCTCCGGTGTCGCCGTGACTCTCGTCGTGCACGAGCACAAGCGCCTCGGTCGAGGCATCGACCTCGCCACGCTCGCGGAGGAGCTGCGCGCCGGCGACATCGGCCTGGAGTTCCTCACCGGCGAACTGCAGGGCAGCCACGACCCGGGCGGCGCCGTCTTCACCGTGCTCGCCGCCCTGTCCGGCATGGAGCGCGAGTACATCCGGGACCGCACCCTGGAGGGCCACGAGTCGGCCCGGACCCGGGGCAAGTCGATCGGCGGAGCCAGCGTCACCGACGATGCCATGCTCGCCATAGCGCTGCAGCTGCGCGAGCAGGAGATGAGCCTGCGGGACATCGCGGCCAAGCTCGTCATCACGGGCCGGGCCTGCTGCTTCAGTGCCACGTACAGTTCCATGGACCACCGGAGCCTGCGCCAGGAATCGACGAGCAGTGCAGCTCAACCCCTGTTAGGTCCTTTAGACCCAACAGGTCCAACCGGTGACCCGGCGGCCCGGTGCCGCAGGGAGTCACGAGACCAGGCGGGGCACCTCACCGTCGGGCTGGCCGATGCCGCGCCACCGCCACCGGTCGAACGGGAGCCGCTGCAGCATGGGCAGCGGGGCGTAGTCGATCCGGATGCCGATGCCGTGGATCCGCCGCGCCAGCTGCGCAGCCCGCTGATTCAGCGACACCTCGTTCCCGTTGGCCAGGATGAGCCGGACCACGGGGAAGCGTTCGCTGCGGGGGTACCGATCGCGCCACAGCCACTTCGTCGTGCCGATCGTGCCGCGCGCGCCCTCCTTGTAGGTGGCCTGGCTGTACGCCTCATACGCGTACAGCTTCCCCACGAGCCGGGACATCGACATCGTGAAGCGGTCGACCTCGACCAACTCGACCTCGGCGCCCCGGCCGGGCCGGTACAGCACCGCGTCGGAGATCACGCCGCGCACCTTGTCGATGGTGTGGGCGACCTCGACGTCCCAGTCCATGAGAACCGCGCCCCACCGCACCAGGGTCTCGGTGACGGCCAGGCCGTGCTCGGCGAGGCCAGCGGCTATTACCTTCTCTCCTGTCGCTGCGTTCGGACGGATCGGGACGTCACCGCTCTAGTGCCGCGTCAGCCAAGGTTCACCCCGCTGGCCGCCCTGGCACGGCCATCTGCGGCGTTGCCGAATCGACCGAGTAGGCCCGCTACGAGGCCGATCCGGCGCCTTGCAGCTGACCGCACCAGGACGGCTCGCTACCGGGCAAACCTTGACTGACGCGGCACTAGTGAGCGGCCCGCTGCCCCGCCGACGTCAGGTGCCATACCTTGCTGCGGCCGGACTTGGGTGAGCAATAGTCCACGAGTTCCGCCGACGCAACCTCGTCGAACGCTGCTCCAACCAGCTCAAGGGCTTCCGCGGCATCGCCACCCGATACGAAAAGACCGCCACCTGCTACGAAGCAGCGGTCACACTCGCATCACTCCTGCTCTGGGCAAGATCCGTTTGAAGACGGGTCCTAGAACGCGCGCGTCAGCCCAGAGCAGTCCCCACACGCCTCACACAGATCTCACAGACTGTACGGACTGCCCTGGACTGTGAGGCTCCAACCTGGACTGATATGGGATTATCCCAGACCAACTGGACCCTCATGGACGGCTTTTACCACCTGTGCCATGTGGTACCGAGGGCCGGACCCTTCCCTGGCGACCGTCATGCGGCTGCTGCGCGAGTACGACGAACGCGTGGCCGCCGGGCAGCCCATGGCCGCGCTGGAAGCCGCTGAGAGCTGCTGAGAGCCGTCTAGGGAACCAACGGGCCCCCAGAACACGCGTACGGGTAGCCACCGTTGGAACCTCGCAGGCTGGTTGCGGTGTCCCGGTGCACATGAACGATGCACTTCTCAACGCGGTGCCCGGCGCGGTCGGTGCCGTGGTTCTCCTGTTCCTCGGAGCGTGGGAGAACGACAGACGTACTCGACGGACGGAGGCCCGTAAGGAAGCCGCGGCGGACCGGGCCGCGCTCGAAGCGCAGGCCAACGAATTCGTGGCGGTGGCGGTAGCGCTGAAGGTGGCGGGCGTCGCCCATGACCATCTGTGGGGCGGATGGAGGGCGAGGGGGATGGTCCTCTTGCGGGCACTGGTCGGGGGAAGCGCGGCCTACGCCGGGTCTCCGCGGCGGGGGTCCGCGGGAGTGATGGCGGCCAACCAGGCGGTGGCCGCCGTGATCGGCCAGTGGGATCAGGGAAGTGCGGCGTCGGCAGAACGGCTGGCGGCACCCCTCGGCCGTCTGGGGGCGGCCGTCGCGCCGCTGATGAGGCGCCAGGAGCCGGGACTCGCGGCGGCCGTAGAAGAGGTGTTCACGGCAGTCGGCGAGAGCTACGCGGACGAGGAGCGGATCACCCGGGCCCTGACGGAGTTCCACGAAGCGCTGCGCCCGGCCCTGGAACCTCCGGCCCCTCCCCGGCAATGGTGGCCACTGCGCCGCAGGAACAGCGGGCACGGACCGCAGGCGAGTTAGCCCAGGGCGCAGACGGCGAGCCTGGACGGGTCCTGTGATGCAACTCACAGGTCAGCCGTACTGTACTGAGGGCCGCGAGACGGGCGAAGGCGTTCCGCCGTAGAGCCTTAAGAGACAAGGGGCAGGTATGGTTGGCCCCGGCGACATGTTGCATAACTGAGATTGTCTATGTACTTCGATAGTCGCCCGCGTGCAGATCGCCCAGGTCAGAGCACGCAAAGAGGCCCGGAACCGGTGGCCTAGACCGGAACCGAGCCTCCTGCCGTTACCGAGCCCGGTCGACCAACCAGCGACCGGGCTCGCTGCATGTCCAGCGGCGCGGTCGTCTCCCGGACCTGGGGTGGGCACTCAGATTCACTGAGTGAACTGTCCCACCAGCGCGATGATCGCCACCAATAAGCTCGCTACCTCGACGGAGAGCGTGAGCCATTCGTAGGTGCTCCGCTTCTCCGTACTGCGCTTGCCCAGGGGGACGCTCACAGCACCACCTCACCTTCTTCTCGGTCCGGCATCTGACGGTCAGACACCGGGGGCTCGTGAACTGCGCTCGTATGTGGCGCAGTTCGAGGAGAAGCTGGTGAAGCGAACATGATGCTACCGGTACCGGCGTACTTCGCCTCGACGGACGTCCCGAGTCAGAGTGGTGCCTCGGAGAGGCGCTACAGGCGCCGTCCCCGTACCGGTGTGCCCGCGTGCTGGTCCTGGCCCGCCGCGCGACCCACCGAGGACGACGTTGCCCGCCGGTTCTGGGACGGCATGGACACCACGGGCTATAGCGCAAGCGTCCTGGAACTCCTGCAGGAAGCCGCGGACGCTCGGGACCCCGAGGCTGCGTCATTTGCGGGGAGACCGGCCGCCGCTATGGGACGACAGCGCCGCCGCTGGCCTCACCTGAACAGCGCCGGACGATGCGGGTCAGCCCCAATTAGCCCTACTCCGCCGCGGCCGCCGCATCAAGGGGAGAAAGGCCAGTACGCCTACGGCGCCCCGCCGTACGGCTGGACCGCCCTCAAGAAGGAGCTGACCGAGGAGGAGATGGAGCAGGCCGGCCGCGCTCGCGCCCGCCAGTTGCGCGACGAGGACGAGCTGTCGTACCGCGAGATCGCCGCCGTGCTGGAGGCCGAGGGCATCCGACCGAAGCGCGGGGAGCGGTGGCACCCGGAGACCGTCCGCCGGATGCTCGCCAACACTGCCAACCAGCCGCCGACCCTGCGAAAGCGCCAGCGCACCGCGTAGGGGTGCCGGTACCCAGGATCCACGGACCGGCCACCGTGATCTCACCGGCGGCGCTCCCGGTATGCCTTCTGACGGCATGCGTTCGAACAGTACTGGCGGGGGCGGCCACCTGCCCCACCCGATGGGCCCCTAAAGCCCTTGGGGGGGTAGCGGTGGCCGCACTGGCGGCACTCAGGGGCGAACATCTCCTCCAGCCGCCATTCCCGGAGCAGGGCACGCAGACCTTCGTCGATCAGCAGAGTCTGCCCGTCGGTGTCGAGATACTCCCGCATGGTTAGGGCTCGCGATGGATGGCGTAGAGCCGATGCCCCCAGGCTGACCAACTGGCGTGCCCTCTCCGGCGTCACGCCGAGCTTCTCGCCGATCACGTCAGCGGACGCACCGTAGAGCACCCAGGCCAGGAATGCCTTGGCTTGCCGCAGGGAGATCGACCTCAGTGCCTCGTCGAGCCCGGCGACGCGCTCCACCCGGGGGCGAGGTTCGGTATGGCCCCGCCAGAACCCGCTCACGGCTCCTCCCGCTGGGCCAGAGGGCCGCCACCGGCTGTCTCACCCCGGACCAGGAGCACAGCCGGCACAACTGGCGGCTCCGTGTGCGGGTCTTCTTCGCGCGGTTGCGGCAGCGCGGGCGGCGGCGTCGGCTTGCCCCATGGCAGGAGCCCGCACAGCGCAGATATCACGTGAGCCAGTCCCAGCAGGGCGACCGGGAGATCGACCCGGTCGACCCGGCGCAGCACGGACCACGCCATGGCCGCGACGAGCAGCAGCATGACCACCAGTACGGCAACGACGCAGAGCGCCAGCGAGACCGGCACGCCGAACACGGTGCCGGGAGCGAGAGCGGACAACAAGGTGGGAGCCTCCGGGAACAAAAACGGCCCCCGGAGCATGGCTCCGGGGGCCTGGTCGGAAACGCAAAAGGCCCCCACTTCTCAACCGAGAAGGAGAGCCTCAAACAGCAAAGGGACGCACGAATGGCGTCCCGAGAGGGAGCTTCTCACACCTCGTGACCCCTCGTCAAACTGCTTGTTTCCGCAGGTCCTGGAGTTGTGGGGGAGAGGGTGAAGAGTTTCGTAACGGCGAGCCCCGTCTGGCCTTCATGCTGAACACTTTTGTTGGACGCCCGGAAGTCGACTCAGCCTGGCGTGCCGCCGCCACGCCACACCTGTCCACGAACTGATCGGTTCATAGACATCTCAACGGAACTGACTCCGACGACGAGGACTAGGTGGAGACGCGGCCGCCAGGTCGCCGCCGACTGGGCAACGGGCCAGAGACGGGCCGTCGCTGGGCTGACGTGAGAGACCGGTGACCATAAGTGTCCATGGCGCCCCACGGTACTGAAATCGTCGAGCCATGGACCTCCGCGCGATTGCCGAGGAGACCGTGGCAGGGCTCCTCGTCGGGTTTCTGCTGGCGCTCTCCCGCTGGGCGTACGCCCGCTGGGGCCCCGCCCCGCGCACGACTTCCCCCGTCCCTTCCGCCTCGATTGCCAGGGAGCACCGCCCGATGGGCCGATCCGGACACATCACCCCGCCCGACTTGCCGTACGGCCCTCACCGCGAGCTGGTGGAACTCATGCACCGCCTCCTCGTCCGGTCCGGCCTGAGCGGCCGGGCCGCAGCCAAGGCGGCCCGCCTCGCGCACGGCACCTTCCAGAAGGCGCTCAGTCAGCCGGAGCTGCCCACCCTGCACACGACCATGGCCATCGTCCTGAACCTGGCTGCCGCTGCTAGCGAGCAGCGCCTGGACGCGCTCGATGGCGAAGCCCGGGACCTGTGGCGGCGCGCGGACGAGGCGGCGGCCGGCCCGGATCCGATCGAGACGGCGGCCCGGAAGATGTGGACCGGCATGATGCAGGGAACCGAGTGGGGGCTGCTGCCCGAGCTCCCCTATGAGATCTATGACGCGCTGAGTAAGGCCGTCGACTGGCAGCTGGAATACCGGCACGGCCGCGTCACGGTATGGATCGAGGTGCCGGACTGGGACACGGAGGAGATTCTCAACGACGGCGAGTCGTCCTGGATGGAGACTGTCTCGCACACGCTCAGCCGGAACGTTGGGAAGCTCGTCGACGTAGGGGCGATCGTCGTGTACTACGGAGACGAGCACGAGTCGGAGCGTACCGACAACGCTGCTGTCAGTCGCGCCTGACCCTGCACACTCAGCCCCGGTCGGACCTATTAGATCCAACAGGTCCGACCGGGGCTGACGTGTGCTTTCTCAGCTGGGCGGCGGGTCGAGTCGCCACCTGGACTGGGAGTGCCGAGGGATGGAGCAGGCCTGGCCGCCTCCGCGCGACGAGCTGTCCTACCGCGAAATCGCCGCCGCCCTGGAGGCTGAGGGCATCCAGCCGAAACGAGGGGCGCGCTGGCACCCGGAGACCGTCCGCCGGATGCTCACCAACACCACCGACCAGCCGCCGACCCTGCGCCGTCGGCCTCACCTGACGCTCCGCAACCACCCAGCTCGGCCCCGGTCGGACCTGTTAGCCCCAACAGGTCCGACCCCTTGGGTCGCCACCGGTTCGGTCGAAGCTGAGGGCAGACCGGGCTCGTGGTGAAGAAGGCCGTGGTCAACGTTGATCACGGTCGGGCAGGCGCGGCCTGCTGTTCGTCAAGGGGACGGAGCAGATGACCGTCCAAGTCGGCGGCGGGCGACATCGGGCGCGAGGCCACTCGCGAGCCCGATGGCCTGACCGAGAACCTGGACCGCCTGTCGCGCGAGTTGGTTGTGCAGGAGGCGGCCCTGGTCCAGATGTGGCAGCACGGCGGCCGCGCGTTCATGGCCGACCAAGGCAAGATCCTGCCCGCCCTCTCCCGAGGACCCGATGCGCACTGCCATGCGCCAGATGATGGGCATCTTCGGGCAGCTCGACTGCGGCATGATCGTGGCCAAGCTCCGCCGCGGCCGCCGCATCAAGCGGCCGCCGCATCAAGGGGAGAAGGCGAGTGCGCGTACGGCGCCCCACCACACGGCTGGCAGGCCCACAAGAAGGAGCTGACCGAAGAGGAGATGGAGCAGGCCGCGCTCGAGCCCGCCGGGCTCCGTGATGAGGACGAGCTGTCGTACCGCGAGATCGCTGCGGTGCTCGACTCCGGAGGGCATCCGGGCCCAAGCGGGGTCAGCGGTGGCGCCCGGAGACCGTGCGGCCGACGCTCGCCAACACCGCTGCCCGTCCGCCGACATCGCGAAGTCGGTAGCGGTACGCGGGAGGCGCCATGCTGTGCGTCGGCGGCAAGTTCGGCGAGTAGCTCGAGATGGAGTTCATCATCCAAACAGAGCCGAAAGCCCCAAAGAACAACACTCGATGGGCAGTACATCGTGTGATTTGGAGCACAGCCTTACAGTTGCGTGTGCGAGTCGCGAACTGGCTGTGACCTGCGCTTTTTGACGAATGTAGCGCGAAGGCAAGGGGTCGAAGAACACGATACCGGACGGTGCAAACCACGTTCCCCCGGAGCGCAGTACGCACCCCGGTACCCGGCCCAACCGGGTACGGAGTGCCCGCTCGCTGTCGACGCCGCCCAGTACGGTTGTGGCTACCGAAACGCCCTTCGGTGACATGACGAAGGGAGACCCCTGCGCGGTCCTTGCTTTGCCGGCTGGCCGCGCGGAGGTCTCCCTCTCGTGTCGTCGAGGCGGCCCGTCCTGCTGTAAGGAGAACTGACCGAGTGACGCCCCTCGACCGTACCCCAGGCGCGACCCCGCAGCCCAGCTCCGCTCCGCTCAGGTGGCTGACGGTCCTGACCGGACTCGTATCCATCGTCGGGGTCGTCGTCCTGTCCCTGACCCACAACACAGAAGCCGCAGCCGCCGTCGGGAGTATCGGCACGGCTGTCACCGCCATCGGTGGCGTGCAGCTGGGCATGCGCAATCGCCAGTGAGAGCCTTACGGCCCGCAGGTCCGGAGCTTTATCTGATCAAGATGTAGGCCGGTGGGAAGATCAGATCCGTGCGGAACGCATCCGGACCCGTCGAGGTTGTGTTCCTCGGCTCCTCCCCGCAGAGGTTCACCTGAAGGCCCGGGCTCCCGGGCCTTCAGCGTTTGTGTCGAACCTCGACGCCGAGCGCGATGGGGCCAGGGCCAGGCCCGGCACGAGGTCGTTGGCTGAGCGTTCACCGGCGGGGCCCGAACAGCCGTCCAGGCCCCGTGGCGGTCACGCGCGACGGCGGCGCGGTCGAGACCGACGCCTCCTGCACCAAGGCGCCCCTGGAACTGGCGGGCGCGCGTTCTTGATTCTGAGAGGAGTACTCGCGGAGCCGCCCCGGGGGGACTCTGCCTTGCCCTCGGGGCGGAACTTGTCCCCGAAGACGGGGAGGGGGAGCGGCACCTGGGCGAGGAGCCCGGCCACCGCACGCGGCGGTAGCCTCACGCGGAGGGGACTGGTCAGCGTGGTGGGAGCCGGCGCGAGCACGGAGGGCTCGGAGCGCGTCCACGTCGGAGGCTCTGGGGAAAGCAAGTGCAGCTCGTCGACCATCGACGCCCAACGGCCAAGAAACTCCCAGGAAGTGCCCTGCCTGCGGAAGGCGAGGGACAGGTTCCGCCAACGGTGCTGGCCGTCGAACGTCACGATCGACGCCTTGCCCGAGTTCGCGTGCCCCACCACAATGCCGAAGCGGCCGCCGTGGGCCGAGAAGGTGGCCGAGGCGCGGGGATGCGCGGTCTGGCGTAGTCGTGGGAACCACAGATTCAGATACCACTCGGCGATTGGCCAGTGCCTCGCAGGCTGCTGCGGGGCCGGGAACTCCGCTGGTTCATCCGCGTAGTTCTGGAGCCGGTACTTCCGGCGACGCCCATCGGCTCCCCAGCCGGTCCGCGCGTGTGACCGGCCGGGCCGGTCTGCTGCTGTGCTCAGACCCAGGGCTTCCTGGCGTTTGGCCTCCCGGTAAGCGGCCTGCCGACAGCGGGAACTGCAGTACCGGCGGGGGCGTCCGACCGCCTTCTGGGTGAAGGGCGGGGCTGTGCAGCCCGCCCGCTCGCACCGGTGAATCGGCACCTCTTTGGCGCCCTCCCACACCAGGGCGGAGTGCCGGGGACCAAAACGGCTCTGCAACTCCTGACGAAGCTGATCGCCATACTCCGATTCACGCAACTTCACCAGGAGCCCCGAGATGATCCCCAGCAGTACGTCGACCTTGATGCCGATCTGACTCGCCAACTGCAGGCTCGGGGCCCCGTGAAGGAAGTCGAGGAGCAGCCGCCGCTGTGCATCGGTGAGGACCTTTCGCAAGGCCCGCCCCAGGACATCGTCGCCGACGTGCCGCCCCACCGGATCCCGGTCCGGCCCGTACCCCTTGCGTGTCACTGGCCTGCCTCCCCCGCGCCCGTTCCGCCCTCTGGCGATGCCGCCGCATCGCCCAAGGAGCTACCCGTCTGCGTGGTGCCACCCGGCAGCATCTGCCGGACCCGCCACCGCATGGCGCCCAGCAGACCGGTCAGCGTCCGGCCGCTGGTCTCCAGCATCTGAGGGAGGTCTTCCGCTCGGGCACGGCGCATCGCCTGCCGGGCGATCCGTCCGTGGACCATCATCGCGGTGAGACAAACAAGTGCCCCCACCCCAACCACAAGCAGCGTGGCCAGTACGAGATTCGACACCGTGCGCTTTCCTTCCGGATCCAGAAACACCGATGGCCCCCGGAACGAGGAGCGCCGGGGGCCATCAGCGGTACGGGCAACAAAAAAGCCCCGCCGTGGGGCGGGGCTGCGATGCGGGCACACGTGTGCCGCACCGGTGACACCGTAGCGATTTTCTGGGCAGCCCGGGCCTTCCCTCACAGACGCCTGGCGTTTGCCCAGGTCAACGGCCTGTTGGCTCGAGACTGAGCGGCAAGGGGTAGCAGAAGGGTTTCGTAACACCACCCCGCTATGGGCGTCTCGGCAATCTGCTCCTGGCACCTGCTGGCGCGCCGGAACGCGCCGCTGTGGAGGCTGGCGGTCCGGCAACCGCCGCCGGACCGCGAAGCGACCTTCGAGCGGTTCCGCCTACATACCGGAGGCGCTGTGCGTGACCTGGTGGACCTATGGCGGTTAGGCGTAATGGGGGACGCAGACCAGGAAAGGCGATGGCGGATGGCGGAGATCCCCCAGGATGAAGACGGCAACCGCCTGTGCTTGTGGTGCGGCACGTCGATCCACCAGTCGGGCACCGGCCGGAAGCGAGACTACTGCCGACGCTCGTGCCGACAGCGGGCCTACGAAGCTCGGACCTCCCGGCGACAGGTGGCCGCCGCCCTGGGACTGCTTACCGACGGCCAACCCATCCGGCGCGGTCTGTGGAGCGATCTGGCCTCGGCCCCTACTAATCGGTAGTTCGTGCGCCCTTCGGCCCCGCCCGGGTCCTCGGCGCCGCGGTCGGTGAGCCGGGGCGCGGGCACTCTCGGGGGCACCTGGGGCAAGTCGGCGGTGTAGGGCAGCGGTGGAGACCGGCACCGTGGCGAGTCGGTCGCCGCCAAGATGTCGGCGGGCGTGTCGATCGTATCGACCGCGTCCTCGACCGCCCCGCGCTCCAGCCCTCCGGCGTCACGACGTCAGCCAGATCGCACTCCGCGTCGGTCATCGCCGCCGAACGGAAGAAATTGGTTCCGCCACGTCTCGGGAGAACTGGATTCGTTGGGGTGGGGTCCTCCGTCGATGGGAAAACTACGTGGGCAACGGGAAGGGGTTGGTAGAGATCGGCTTCACCGGTTCCCTTCGGTGCACTTCACGGCGTGCTCGACCTACTCTCGGCTGACCTCTTCGCAGGAAGCCGACGGGAACGGGGCGGGCCCTACATGAGGGACATTGGCGAGGAGCAGATCGTTCGCTGCCAGGTTCGCTCCCATCACCGTGGCATCTGCGGCCTCCGCGTCGGCACCACCCGAGCGAAAGGCGTCCGCTGCAGCCTCCCACGTAGCTTGGACCTCTTCCGCCCCACGCCCTGCGGCACGCAGAGTCAGGGCCAGACCGCTTAGTGCTCGTCCTGCCTCATACGCGGCATCGGCCGCGTGGAAGAGTGGGATCGCTTGTTCTGCAGCGGCAATGGCCTTGTCGAAGAGTCTGGTCGCCCGGAAGACGATGCCGAGATTCGTCCAGACCGTCGCCTCACCATAGTGATCGCCGAGTTCCTGGCAGAGGTCACGGGCCTGTCCCAGGGAGGGGAGAGCCTCCCCGAAACGCCGCTGCTCGATCCAGACGATCCCGAGATTCGTCCGGGACATTGCCTCACCGTGGCGGTCGCCGAGCCCCTGACACAGGGCCAGGTCCTGCTGGTGCGCGGAAACCGCGTCCGTGAGGCGCCCCAGTTGATGATATGTGGAACCGAGGTTCCCCCACGAGGTGGCCTCGCCGTGGCGATCGCCGAGTTCCCGGCAGAGGTCACGGGCCCGCTTCAGCGGGGCCAGGGCCTCCTCGCAACGCCGCTGCCTGAGCAGTACACGACCAATGTGGTTGCACGCGGCTGCCTCACCGTGATGATCGCCAAGCTCTATCGAGATGCCGTGGGCCTGCTCCAGGGCGGTGAGAGCCTCCTCGAAACGCCCCTGCTCGACGAGGACCCGGGCGACGTGGATGTGGGCCGTCGCTTCACCGTGCCGGTCGTCGAGTTGCTGGCATAGGGAGAGAGTCGCATGGGCGATGACACTGGCCTCATCGAAGCGTCGCAGACCTTCCAGGGCGATCCCGAGGTTCCCCAGTGCCCTGTACTCGGAGTCGCGGTCACCGGCTTCTCTGGCTGCGGCGAGCCCGATGCTGGATGTGGTCAGCAAGTCGTCGAAGTATCGCCTCTCCTCCAAGTACGCCGCGAGACACAGCGGCAAGTCCTTGGCGACGGAGTCATGGCCGGTCGCGTAGGCGGAGGCGACGGCCGCGATGAGATTGCTGTGCTCAGCGCCCAGCCATTCCAGGGCCTGCCCTCTGTCCGGGAACAGATGGGATGGTTCGTTCCCGGACCATGACCGTAGCTGAGCGTCAGCGCTCAGAGCGGTACGTCCGTAATAGTCGATCAGCAACCGTTCGCGGGACTGGAGGTACTCACGAGCCCGTTGAGGAGCGTCTTTCGTGTAGGTCACCACCTGCTCCGCAGCGTAGTGCCGGATCAGATCGTGCATGTACCAGCGGTTGCGGCGCTGCCCCCGCTCCAGCAGGTGGGCGCGGGCCAGTTCTCCCAGCAGACGCGTGGTTTCTCCCATGGTGAGGCCCGTCAGAGCGGCAGCGGCCTGTGTGGCCAGGTCGGGACCGGGGTTGAGAGCAAGATGCCTGAAGACGTCGACCACGGCGGAAGACAGGCGTTGGTAGGAGAGGTCGAACGCAGCCCGCACGGCGCGCTCTCCGTCGTCCAGATGGTCCAGGGGGCTCTGAACCCTGGCCAAGTCCGTGGCGAGACCAGTCGGAGTCAGGCGGGGGTCAATGACCAGGAGGGCCGCGGCGATTTGTAGGGCCAAGGGCAGGTGGCCGCACCGCCGGGCCAGCTCCTGAGTGTCGGACGCAGCCGTGGTGAGGCGGTCGTCGTGTGGGTCGGCGACACGTACCGCAGTGTCGAGCAGCAGCGTCGCGTCGTCAGGAGGCAGGAGTGACAGGTCCAGGAGGCGGGCGCTGAGGGTGGGCAGAGTGTGACGGGAGGTGATGAGCACCCGGTGCGGCCCGATGCCTGGTAGCAGGGGTCGGACCTGGTCGGCTGCGGAGGCGTTGTCGGCGATGATCAGCACCGCCCCTTGGGCTTCGGCCACGGAGCTGAGCCGTGACCGGTACAAGGCAGCCCGGTCCTCCACGGTGGGCGGGATGTGCACGGCAGGAACGCCAAGGGCCCTCAGAAATGAGTCCAGGGCCTGGGCTGGTGCAACGGGCGCTTCATCGTAGCCGTGAAGGTCAATGAACAGGGTGGCACCGAACCAGCCGCGTTCATAGGCAGTGTGACTGGCCGTCAAGACTAAGGCGGTCTTACCCACGCCAGGTGGGCCGGCGACTGACGCAACCGCTCTCGCGTCCGGGGTTGCTGTGGGAGCCAGCAGCCCGAGTAGCACATCAAGTTCGGATACGCGGCCGATGAAGCCCGATGGTGCCGCAGGCAGCGAAGCCAAGGCCATTGGCGACGCGCCATAGTAATGATGCTCTACACCAACTTTGTCGTGGAAGGTGCTGCCCCGCAGATCGATGTGGTCGCCGCTGTAACGATCTCCCACTGCCCATCTCCCCGCAGCTCAGGTGTGGTTGTGCTGCACCCCTTTGACCTGAACAGGACCATGGAAACTGCCGTGACGGAGGTCAATGTGGTCCCCACCGTAGGTGTCACCGGTAGGAGTGCCTGCGCTGCTGGTGTCCCAGCCGAGGCCACTGCGAACCTGTTCACTCCACAGCTGCAGCGCCCGTGCGAAATCTTCATCCATGTCAGCCCGTGCACGCAGCGCCCGCTCCAGGTTCTCTGCCCGTACGGGATCCTCCGGGACCGTCTCCAGCGCGGCCAACTCCGCCGCACCGGTCCCGGCACCTGATCCCTCCGACACCGGGTCATCCCCCTCGCTCCTTCCGGGACGCCGGACCAGACTCGTGAGACCAGCCCACATCTGACGACCCACTTCACCGCCCATGCCACCGGCAAGCGCCGCAAGAGTGGCCATCGACACAGGATCCACGGTTCCACCTTCAACGAGCAGTCAACACGTCAGGTAAGTGCCGTCGGCAGAATACGCCTCCCTCTGCGCGTTCGCGGCCGTCACGGCCACCGGCATACGCTGACGATCAACGCCTGTAACTGCGGCTATGCCTGAAGGTAGCGATGCAGGGAAGTCTTGGGGATGCCGGTCTTGGCCGCGATCTGCCCGAGGCTGTGGCCCCGATTCTTGAGGAGCCTGGCGTACTCAATCTTGTCGTCGGGGTGGGCGACGGGTCGGCCGATGTGGCGGCCGGCGGCTTCGGATACGGCGCGGGCGTGGGCGGCGCGTTCGCTGGTGAAGGCCTTCTCCGTCCAAACTCCGGCCGGGGTGCGACCGAGCGTCTCGTGGGCCTGGCCGTGGTAGCAGGCCACCGTCAACGCCAGCCAGCCCTGCAACTCGCGCAAGGTCAGCGCGGCCTGTCCGTCGCTGTCGTAGGCGCCGCGCTCGGCGGTGCTGGAGAACGTGGTGCCCGGCAGTTCGTGCACCGTCTGCATCATCGTGCCGATCAGCCGCTCGATGATCCCGCCGAAGTGCGGTTGGCCGAGTGGCCGGTAGCGCAGGGCGATGCCGTGCTGGTCACACCCGCGACGCAGGGCCTCGCTCTTGAACTCCGCGGCATTGTCCACGTACAGCTCGCGCGGTTTGCCGCTCATCGGCCACACCGCCTCCACATCCAGCCGCTCCAGCCACGGCCGCTTGTCCATCGCCGCGTGCACCAGGCACAGCCCGACCGACGGCGCCGACGGCGCCTCCAGCGTCACCACGCACCGGCTGACCACGTCGATTGCCGCGGTCAGATACGGACGGCCGACCGGCAGCCGGTGCTGCTCGTCTCGCCGCTCAGCGACGAACGGGTGCTCGAAATTCCGTCACTATGTTCGAGGTGGGCGTGGTGAAAATACCTCGCGCGGCTCCGCTTATCAGATGACTTTGCATGAGGGGCCTTCGAGGCCGTTCGGCACCGCAGCTCGCGATACCGTCATCCCGGCTCCACGTGAGGAGCCCGCCCTGGGGAATGGGGGGCGTCCCGTTCCCCAGGGTGCAATGCGATCAAGGCAGGGATGCGAATGCTTGACCTATTTCACCGAGGGCGCACACAGTCGCCCTCCGGGCAATTGCACGGTATCAGTTTTAGTTTCATGCCCGCGGTGTTCTGCGAGGACAGGTCGATCGCCACTGCCATTCAGTTGGTTGCGCTGACACTCTCCTTGGTCGCGGCCGGCGCAGTTGCCGCAGAGGTGTTCGCGCCATGGGAGTTCACCTGCGCGGTGGACAGGTCGGCCTGCGGTCTGAGCGTCCAGTTCAGCTGGTCCTGCGGAGGCTGACGTAGTGCCTGCTCGCCGCTAGCTGGCCCGCGAGCAGCCACCACTCCACGCTGAAGAAGCACGATCGCCTGAGCGGCCTGCAGTGAACTTGCCTGCAGGGCACCTGGACTTAAGGACACGTCCGTGTGGGAACCTCGGTACGAAGAACGGCGCACTACTCCTGCATCTCCCCGGCACCTCCACACCCGCATACACCGAGGCGCGCGGGCCGCGGAACATTGCTTCTGTGGAGGTGGTCTCGTCGCAACGAATCTATGGAGCGATGTCGGCTATTTCGCTTTCGTGGAGCTGCAGAAGCCTCTCTACCTCCGATACGCGCAGGCACGCTTGCTGGACGAACCGGTCGGCCGAGCTGCTGTTGACGCCACGTTCGGCATCGTCGCGAGCCGATGGGGCAACCTCCTGCGCGAGCCACGCCCGGAAGCTGGCGCCTGGCGTCAACTCCGCGTCCAGGTCAGTACCGCGAGTCGTGATTTCTGCCGCCGGGACCCGGCCATCGACCGACTGTACGACTCGTTGTCTGACGAGCGCGCTGACGCAGTGGTGCTGCATTGCCGACTGGGGCTGCCGGTGAAGGCCGTCGCTGATCTTATGGGAGTGGACCCGCCGGGCGTGGCAGCCAATCTCCTGGCCGCCATGCGACAGCTTCCCGCTGCGACCCTCGAACGTCTGGAGGAGTCCATACCTCATCCGTGAAAGTCGGTCGGCTCCGGGCGTAAACTTCTTCGGTGAAACGCTACGTCTGCGCCCCTGTTTTCGCCACCATCACTCTTGACAGTGGTGGTGGCGCTTGGGCTGCCCTCCTATGATGGCCCTCATTCCCTGGAGAGATCGGGGCTCGACCGGGAGGGGTCTGTCCGTTGACGGACAAGAGGCGCATCGACTTATCGGTTCCATCTGCGGCAAGGATGTTCGATTGGCTGCTGGGCGGACATTATAACTATGAAGCGGACAGAGTAGCTTGCGAGCGGCTGCTGAGTTCCGCTCCGACCAGCAGGGAGGTGGCTCGCAACAACCGCTGGTTTCGCGAGCGCGCCGTCCAAGTGCTGGCTAGAGAGCACGGCATACGGCAGTTCATCGACTTCGGGTCGGGGCTGCCAACGCAGAAGAACGTCCACCACATCGCACAGGCAGTCGATCCCCAGGCGCGAGTCGTATACATCGACAGTGATCCCGTGGTCCTCGCCCACGGAAGATCCATTCTGGATGAGAACGACCGAACCGCGATCATCTCAGCCGACATCGCGGATACGGGATACATCTTCGGGTGTGAAGAATTCAAACAACTCATCGATTTGAATGAGCCTGTCGCCGCTCTGTTCATTTCTGTCCTGCACTGCATTCCGAACGAGGCGGGGCCGGGACAGCTGGTACGGCGGGTTGTCGAGCGTTTGAAGCCGGGCAGTTTCGTCGCGATCTGCCACCTGGTGAGCGACAGTGCACAGCTCCGGCACGACGTGACGGAGCTGATGCTGGATCAGACTCAGGGACATTGGGGGTGCGTGCGAGAAAAGCGCGACGTGGAAAGCTACTTCAGTGGGCTTACGGTCAAACCACCAGGACTGGTAGACGTCACTGACTGGCGCCCGGACTCCGAGCTACAGCAACGACAGCGCAGCATTGAATGGACCGAGTTCGGCGGCCTGGCGGAAGTCCCTCCCCGACCGTAACCGCAGCAGCTAATCGGAGAACCGTTCGAGAGCCCTTTGCAGCATACTGCGACTCTGACGCCGTGAAGCAGCAGCTTCTGCACTGAGCCGCAGCATCAGTTCGACGTGACGCTCCACATCCTCCGTCTTCGAGTGGTACGTCGCGTCATCGTTCCCCTCGATGAATACCATGGGCCGCAAACCACCCGTTGCGAAGACGAGGTGGGTCATGGAAGCGTGGTTGGAGACGACAGTGCTGTCGAAGGGGACGAACCTGATACTGACCTCGGGTACGTCGAGCAGATTCAGTAACTTGAGCAGCTGCCCGCTCATCGTCTTTGGGCTTCCAACCTGACGGAAGATAATGGACTCGTCCAACAGGAAGATCGCTTGTGGGGTCTGCATCTGACCGAAGAACCGCATCTGCCGTTCCTGGCGTAGGCGTACCCGCGGCTCTACCTGGTCGGCGTCAGAAACCGGCAGGCCGTTGCTGATGATCTGCCGGGCGTAGTCGTCGGTCTGAAGCAGCCCGGGCACGATCTTCATCTCGTACGTCATGAGCTGGACGCACTCCGCTTCCAGGCCCATCAGCCGGTGCATCCACACCGGGGTGAAGTCCAAGAAGGGCTCGAACCATTCGGCTTCGACGGCGCGCCGGGCAAGAACCTCCAGTTGAGCCCGGTCCTCCGCACTCACCTTGTACTTGGCGGCCAATGCCGTGACGTCACGCAGGTCCGGAGGACTCTCAGCTCGTTCCAGGCGGCTGACTTTGGAGACGGAAGCGCCGATCGCTTTCGCGGCAATTTTCATGGTGATGCCGCACTGATCACGCCGCTGGCGGAGGGCGCCCCCGAGGAGGAGCCCAGCCGCAGTCGGCCTGACGTCCGCAAGCCGTCCTGGACCGAAAAGCGGGAGAGAGTTATCGGGGCGGGTGGACACGCGAGCTCCATTCGTGAATAGGCACCTGCCCATCCTGACACGGCGGAAGCTCGCGTGTCCCTCGAATTTGGGTTTCTTTTGAGCCTAGTTGGCTACCGCGAGAACATCGAACTCGCCGTTCTTCACTCCGTCCAGGAATGCGTCGATCTCCGACGCCTTGAAAATGAGCGCCGGTCCACCCGGATCGGTCGAGTTGCGCATCGCAACTTTACCCTCCGGCAAGGCTGCCAGTTCGACGCACTGGCCGTTGGCCGTGCTCTTCCTGCTCTTGACCCAGTTCGCTTCGACGGATCCCGCCGGGACCCCGTTCTGGTACTCGTCCATACAGAACCTCCGCACCATTGCGTTCGATTATTCGGCTTCCCCGCGCCCTCCCGGCCTGCTGTGCAGGAAACCAGCAGGCTGGCGAGCCATGCAATCCCATCATGCAATTGCATGAACTGAAGGTATCGAGATACTAGCTTTGTGAATTCGAACGCCGCTGTCCCCCTATAGGGTGATCGACAGAGAACGACTTGCAGGTAACGAAAATCCACACATATGTTTGGCCTTCGGATTCCTGAATTCCGGGATCGAACGCTGAGGGCAACCTCCTGAGAGTGCTCACCGAGATCGAGGACCAGCGCGGTCTGCTGGGGTGGTTCCTCGCGTCCAGCGGATAGTTTGCGGCCGGTGGTTTCTTCGTCGGCACCGACAAATCGTGGGCTGACCGGCTCGACATATCGCGCATTCGTACGTCCTCGCCGTCTCGCAGAGCATCACCGGGCAGCCAGCTGACAAGCACACACCGTCCAGTGTCGAGATTTGGCGTGGCTGCGAACTGGCCGGGCTGAGCCAGTGAACGCGGGGTGACCGTCCAGCTGGCCGACAGCCACGGCAATATCTGGGTCATGCCTCCAGAGAGGCTGGGTCGCGCCGTTCGCGGGTCGAACTGTAGCCCTGGGCTGCCGGTCGCGGACCTCTGGGAGCTATCCGCCTCCTGTTTGCTGTGCGGCGGCGCTCCATGCCAGGCCGCCGAGATCGAGTTGGTGGCGGGCACAAGTGACGGCGACGTAGGCGAGGCGGGCGTCCGATCGGCGTCCAATCGACGCTGTCCCGGTCGTTTGGTGCGACCTTGCACGGGTATGAAAGGCCTCTGCTCAGGAGTGATATTCGTGTTCTCGCCTGGTAGATGGGGGATGGTGGGGTGTCAGATCCGCAGGGTGCAGGGTCGGGGGCTGCAGGGCAGCCACGGCTGACAGTGCTACCTCCTACGCTGCGTATGGCGTCGATGCCGTCACCGAAGAAGATCGTCGCCTTCTCCGATCCGGACGAGTTCGAGGAGTTCGTGAAGGAGTGGGTTCCGGCTCTTGAGCCGCAGTACGTCCTGGTCGAACGGCATGGGGGCTCGGGGGACCACGGAATCGACGTGGCCGGTTACCTGTCGCAGCAGAGGCTGGAGGGGGAATGGCACAACTACCAGTGCAAGCGGTACGCCGCCGCCCTGGCTTGGGCGACCGCGGCCCAGGAGATGCGCAAGATGTTCGTGGCCGCTGCGGCCGGAGAGTTCACCGTTCCCACGCGGTACGTGTTCGTCGCGCCGAGGTTCTCGCGCAGCCTGCCCCGTCAGTTCGCGAAGCCGTCCGAGTGCCGGGCCAAGTTCCTGCAGGAACTGTCCACGACGAAGGACAAGATCGTGGTGGACCTCACGGGTGACCAGCGAAGAGCGGTCGAGGAGCTGGCTGCTGCCACCGACTTCGCCATGTTCGAGTGCGTCGACCTGGACGAGATGCTCGCGCAGCACAAAACGACGCCGCACTGGCTTGACCGCTTTCCGCATGCCCCGTTCGAACAGGGACCGCAGGAGATGGTTCCGCCTCCGCAGCACAGCGATGACGAAGCCCGCTACGTTCAGCGCCTCGTCGACGTCTACCGCGAGCGCTACCCCGGCACAATCAACAGCCTGGAGGAAGTGCCCAACGTCGAAGAAGCGGACGAGCACCTCAAGCGGCAGCGCGTGGCCTTCTACGCGGCCGAGGCACTGCGGGTGTTCGCCCGTGACGCCACCACGCCAGCCTACTTCGATCGGGTGAAGAAGGATGTGCACAGCATTGTCGTGGAGACGGCGGCACGCTCGTATCCGGATGGGTGGGAGCGGCTGGGCGCTGTGATGACCGTCGCCGGGACGGTGCAGTTGACCCCGACGATCCTGGCTCCCTTCGTGGAGCCGGAAGCCCGTAAAGGGGTATGCCATCACTTGGCGAACGAGGAGCGTCTGACATGGTGCCGGGAAGGAGAGGAATGACCGCGCTCAACAGCCCGCTCGAGGTCGGCGTACGTGCTCTTGCCCTCCTGGCCGACACGGTGCCGGGAAGGAGAGAAATGACCGCGCTCAACAGCCCGCTCGAGGTCGGCGTACGCGCCCTTGCCCTCCTGGCCGAGAGCCATCCCGAACCCATGGACCTCGCGCAGCTGGTCGCACTGGACCATGTGCTCCTCCACAGCGGTGAATTCGACGGGCCTCCCAGCCTTCACCCGGACTTGCCGGCACGTGCAGGAGAGCTCGGGAGGAAGCGGGCTGTCCTGGAGGAAGCGCTCCTGGTCCTGATCAGAGCTGGCCTGGCAGGCGTGGTGGACCACAGCGAGGGCCTGATGTACGCGGCCACCGACCGGGGCCCGGTCTTTGTTGACGTCCTGGAGGCGCCCTACGCCGAGTCGCTGCGCGAGCGGGCCGAGTGGGTTGTTCATGACTTCGCGGCCAGGTCGGACGCCAGAGCCGCGACTTCGGAGATCATCGCCCGCGCGTCAGCTCACCTCACACGGGGCGAGGCGAGTCATGGGTGATCTGCGCCTGGTCCACCTCACCTACGCGGGCTCCGGCAAGCCCACCGCCACCGTCGAGTTCGACCCGGCACTGACGGTGATCTACGGGGCCTCGGACACCGGCAAGTCGTTCATCGCCGAGTCCATCGAGTACATGCTCGGCGGTACCCGAGCGCCCGAGGTACCAGAGGCCGAGGGCTACAGCCAGATCCTGCTGGGACTGCGGCTGCCGGACGGCACGGTGCTTACCCTGCTGCGCGCACCAAACAGCAACACCATCCACATCCACCGGCAGGACCTGCGAGACCTGGTCACCGCCTTCGCCGACACCCAGGTCACAGCAACGCACACGGCCCGCAGCAAGAACAGCCTTTCCCTGTTCCTCCTGGGCGAGCTGTTCCTGGCGGACCTGAGGATCCGCAAGAACGAGGCGGGCGGCAGCCGGAATCTGGCTCTGCGTGACCTCGTGCATCTGTCGGTCATCCCCGAAACGCGTATGGTCGACCCCCTCTCCCCCGTCCTGCACTCATCCGCCGCCAGCGGCAAGACCGCAGCGGCCTCGGTCATCCGGCTGATGCTGACCGGGGACAGCGCCCCGGACGTCGACACCGGCCTCAACGCCGGGCAGCGTCGCGTCAACAAGGGAAAGATCACCTTGCTCGACCAGATCATCCTCGATCTGCAGAGCAAACTGACCACATCCGAGAACGTCAGGGAACTGCGTGACCGGCAGGTGCGCCTTCAGGCGTCCATCGACGAATACTCCACCACCTTACGTGTGATCACCGACCGTCACCTGGATGCCGTCACCGCCCGCATGAAGGCCGCGGAAGAGCTGTCCACGGTGGAGGGCCGCCTCGCGGAAGTGAGCGACCTAGTCTCCCGGTTCGAACTGCTGGAGGAGCAGTACAGGTCGGACCTCGCACGGCTGGAGATGGTGACCGAGGCTGGCAGTCTTCTGGGCTACTTCCGCGTGGGCACGTGTGTCTTCTGCGGTGCTGAGCCCGAACACCAGAATCCCGGTCACGGGCAGCACGAGACGACCCAGCTCCACCTAGGGGTCCAGAACGAAACCGAGAAAACCAGCGCACTGCTGGCCGACCTCCTCCCCACGATCGAGGACTTGCGCGCCCAGTTCGAGGCCCTCAGCGGCCGGCGGGAAACCTTGCTGCTGAAGACCGCCCGCGTGGACGAGGAGATCGCCGCGGCGGAAGGCCAGTTGGCACCCCTGCGGAACCGCAGGGACGAGCACTTGCACGCCCGGTCGGAGATCGAGCGGAACCTGGAGCTGCACGAGCGCATCGACGAACTGGAGGGCCGGCGCTCACGGCTGGACGGCGAAACGGTCGGGCCTGGGCAGCGGCCATCCGAGTACGTGTCCAACCGGATTCTGTCCACCTTCGATGAGACTCTGCGCCGCACTCTGGAAGCCTGGAAGGTCCCCGCCGTGGAGTTCGCGGAGTACGACCAGTACGCCATGGACATCCGCGCGGGCGGCCGCCCCCGAGCCAGCCGAGGCAAGGGAGTTCGCTCCGTGCTGCACTCGGCATTCACCACTGCACTGGCCCAGTTCTGCCTGAGTAACTCCAGGCCGCACCCGGGCTTCATCGTCCTCGACTCGCCCGTCGTCACCTACCGCGATCCCATCAGCGACGATCCCATCGGCGAGGACGTCGACCTGACCTCCAACGTGGTGGACCACTTCTACCGGAACATGCTCGCCTTCCCCGGACAAGCCGTCATCCTTGAGAACGGAGACCCGCCAGCAGATGTGATCTCCCGAGCCTCCGTCTACCGGTTCACCGGTACGGGGCCGGGCAGACACGGCTTCTTCCCCATCGCAGTGGCAGATGACTGAGGCAGAGAGCGGCTCCCTTCTCGGGGCGGGCTGCACTGATCCGGTGGCGAGCCCACTGGAAGCAGCATCCGCGGCGCATGGCCTGGGACCCAGGGTGTGGACAGCGCGCCGCTGGCGGGGAAGCGATCGTCGACACGGTGCGTTGGCGACCGTGTTCGTGGCAACATCCGACGACCTCGGGACCTGAGCCGGTGCGGGGTGTGCCCTTCGGTCAGGGGCTGGCGAGCTGGGCGAAGGCCTGTGTGTCGAGAGCCTGGCTGAGGAGTTCGCGCAGGGTGGGGCTGGCCCGATGCATGTACGAGGGCAGGTGGTCGTCGAATTCGCGGAGCCCGGCCGGGTGGGGGACAGTGAAGATATCCCGGGCCACAGCGGCGGGATCCTGGCTGTCGAGGACCGAGGCGATGACTGTGAGCTTGGCAGCCGAAGTGATGGGATCGCGCTGCCAGGTCCAGGTGTTCCCAGATGTGACCCGCATGGGGTAGAGGAAGCCGGAGACGGATCGCCGCCAGCTGATCACGGGAGCGGGGTCGTCCCAGAGGGAGGGACCCTCGACGGCGCTGAAGCGTTCCTGGAGGGCGGGATCGGCGCTGGTGAAGACCTGGACGCGCAAGGGGTGAGGATCCTCGAGGAGAGTCCTGAGAGTCCGCAGGTCGTCGTACCACTGCTGGAGATCCTGGCTCGGGGTCTCCGCGTCGTGGAACTCGAGCAGCCGGTGGAAGACGGAGTGCACGGCGGGATCGGTGGCGGGCGACGTGTCGATCTCCCACAGAGGGCGGCCGCAGCGTTGTCGTTTTGGGCGGCGCTTGCCATGCGATGGGAGTGTGACGGGCTCCTCGGCGCGGGGCAGGAATCCGGGGCAGCGTCCGGGGGCGTCGCTGCGCAGGATGGATGGGGAGAACGGTGATCCGCAGCCCGGGCAGAAGGACGCGGTGTAGCAGCCGTGCTTGGGGCACATCACTGCCCACGACTGGTACCACCACAGGGGCCAGCGCACGGGCGGTGTCAGGCACTCGGGGCAAAAGGCCCAAGTTTCTTCCGGGGCCCAGCGGCAGTCGGGATGGCGCCTGAGCCTGCCGGAGCTCTGCCTGACGATGCCGGACAAGGTCATGTCGCGGAGCTGTCTGGGGGCGAGGCCCGTGGCGACATGCAGGGGGACGGCACAAGCGAGGGGGAGTTCGGCGGTGTGGCGTGCGAGACAGGAGGCGTGCGCGGTCGCGGGTTCCAGCCCAAGCCGGTTCATGATCTGAGTGCGGTCCACCTCGTAGTAGGCAGCCAGGTGATCGATCCAGCTGAACAGCGACTCGCCGGGCTGCGGGAGAGAGACGACGGGCAGCCGGCGTGGCGCTGTCCGGGCCGCGTCCGCTGCGGCTGGCGACGGCGGCATCGGGTCCTCCTCGAGCTGGCTGTCCCGGCGGCGGGAGCCTGCCGACGACAGTAGACGAGGGGCGCATCAGGCAGGAGGGGTAGCGCCTAATCGTCAACTATGGGTCTGCAAAGCGCAGTTGCCGTGGCCGGGGAAGCGCTTGAACAAGCCGAATACACCTCGGGCGAAGACATCCCGGAGCACGGCCCGGAGGGTGTCTGTCTCGGTGTTCACGCCGTCCGGCTTCAGGGGAACTGCCTTTGGGAGTGCGGCCCGTCTACGCTCCGGGCTTCGGGGTGCAGTTGGTAGGGGGACAAAGCGTTGATGTAGGCGGGGCCCTGGTAGGGCAAGGACACCAAGTCGGCGCGTAGGGCCTCCCGCATGTGCGCGGTGTCATGGTGGAACGGCCCGAAAACCAGGGAGGTACTGTACAGCTGCTGGCGTGTGAGATGGGCGCCCGGATCTCCGAAGCCTGGCTGCTTGACCTTGAGCCACTGTACCGACCGTTCCGGGCGGTACTCGTTCCTCGAGAGGCGCTGGGCCACGTGTGCGGCACCGGCCATTTGCAGAGGGTTGGTCCACAGCGGCGCCAGCTCCGGCTCGCGCTGTGGCCAGGTCGTGCCGCTGTCGTCGAAGCGGAAGCACAGTGCCTCCTGGGCCCTGAACAGCATATCGGGGGTGAGTCGCTGGGCGGCGAGGGCGGTCAGCGAGGCGAACTCCGTCTCCCGGGCAGACTCTTCCGGCGTTCCGTAAAGCCAACGCAGCAGCCGCTTCTGCCCCTCGAGGGCGCGCGCATCGTCGACCGGCACCGTCACGGCGTGGTCCAGACGGCCACGGCACACGGTGGTTCCGTCGCCTTCAGGGTACGGGGTGGGGCTCAGGAGCGAGGGGACGGATGTCCGCCATCGCAGTCTGCACACGCGGCTGTCCCAGCCCCAGCACAGCCCGCTCTGTACCCGATTGCACCGCGGGCAGCGGTTGTGCAGGTACACCATGTGGTCCAGGCAGGCGAAGGCCCACGGCAGTTTCCACTCCAGCCGCCACTGGCCATCCCGGGCGAGGCACTTGGGGCAGAAGTTGGAGTGACGGCGAAGAACCCACGCCCCGACGGCCCACGCGGTCAACGCCCCCGGACGCCGATAGGGCGGGGACGGGAGGTTGGGCAGAGCGGTGGTGGTAAAGCGTGACAGCAGCATGCCGCTGATCGTTTCCGCAGGTACGCCCGTCGCCGCGCTGAGCGCGTCAGCGGAAGAGGGAGCAAGGCCCAGGCTCGCAGTGACCGGGCGCATCTCCCCTCGGGCCGTAAGCCCCAGGCAGGTCAGGATGTCCGGCTGGCGTATCCCGTAGAGCAGGCCGATCCGATTGATCCAGCTGGCCAGCGACTCCCTTGTTTCGGGCAGTGGAACGACAGGCAGCCGACGTGGCACCCCAACCTGTGGGATGGGCGGGCAGACGCCTGGGTCCGGCATGAACACGGGCCTCTACTAGTGGTCCGGACCCATGTCCTGGAACAGCTCGGAGGGCGTCACGCCCAGAGCCTTGGCCAGCGCGGGAATGCGGTCGACAGAGATGCTGTGGATCGAGGCCTCGACCTCCGCGTAAAAGGACCGGTCCATCCCCGCCGCGGCCGCCGCCGCGGTCTGGGTCATCCCCGCACGCGTACGCAGAGCCCGAAGACGGCGCCCGAAGGCCAGCCGCTGAGCCGGGACGCCCGCATCGGAATCACTGTTCGCCACAGACGGAACCGTAGTACAGTCCCACGGTTGTAGGAGATGTCCTACAAGATCGAATCGGGGAGGGGGCCCGGTGGGCGACCGAGGACTGCCGCGTCGGCTTCCGTCGGTACCGGTTCCTGCCGAGGGGGAGTCGTTCCCGTCCTGGCTCAGCCGTGCTGCGGTCGACTGGCAGATCGCTCCGGGACGGGCTGCGCAGGTGCTGGGGCTGGAATGCCGCCCGGGCTACACGGGCGCACGGCCGCTGTGGTTCGGTACCGCGCTCACGCCGCGAAGCCTCCAGAGCATCGGGGCGGCTACCGGCCTGGACACGCATGCGGTTCAGGCGATGCATCTGTCGCGGTATGCGGACATCGTGCTGGATTTCACTGGGCGAGACCAGCCGGTACAGCAGGAGAAGAGTTATGCCAGGCTCCGTAACCGCGAGTGGGCGCTGTTCACGTCCAGCCGCGCGTGCCCGAAATGCCTTGCTTGCGCCCCAGTGTGGCCGCTGTGGTGGCGTCTGGGCGTGGCCGCCGTGTGCCCCGAGCACCGGGTCCTGCTGGTGGATACCTGCCGCAAGTGCCATGCGCGTCTCGGCTCCGGATACACCGGACATCCCCGCGGTCTGACTATCCGGCACCAGGTACCCGACCTGGGCCTGTGCAACAACCGGCGCCCCGCGAGCAGGAGGCGCAAGGCCGGGTTGTGCAGCCAGAAGCTGGCCACACTACCCACCGTGCCCGTCCCGGCTGAGCTCGCCGACGTGCAGCAGCGCATCCTCGACATCGCCGACGGCGGTCCCGCTCGGGTGGCAGGCAGCCCTGTGGCAGCGGCGGAGTTCTTCGCCGCCTTACGGTTCACCGCCGCCGTGGTGCGGCTGGTGGCCACCACCGACGAGATCAACTCGTGCGCCGCCCTGCCTGAAACAGCAGCCGCGGCCTTCACAGCCGACCAGCACGAGCGGGAGCGCGCCAGCCGGGGCGGCGCGGGTAGTCAGCTGCAAGCCAGCCCGCCCAGCGCCGCGCACGCCGCAGCCGTACTCGCCCTGAGCGCACCGGCACTCCTCGCCCCCGACTCCAGCACCTGCCAGAGCTTCCTGGCCACGTGGATGGACCGGGCCGTCGCCCTGCGCCGCAGGCCTGGCAAGAGCGACCCGCTGCGCCCCATCCCCCGCCCTGCCTGCCTGGATCCCCTGCTACGCGCCGCTGTCCTGCCCGCCTCCCGCGTCGCCGGACTCCTCGCCAGCCGCCCCCAGTCCCCGCCCTCGTTCACCGCGGACCACCTGCCCCACCTCGCGAACTCTGACGACTACACGGAACTGATCGCCCGGCATCTCCCCGGCACCGCTGCCACGAGCGGAAGGCGCCTGGCCGCTCTCGCCTTGGTCCGGCTCGCGGGCGCCACCAGCTGGCAGCAGGCCGCCACCGAGCTGGCCATGGACCCCGTCAAAGCCGCCCGCGTGACGAACACGCTCGTCCAGCGCATCAGTGACGCGGAGGCATTCTGGCGGGACATCGAACGACTCGGCGCCCGCACCATCGAGCGCAGCCTGATCGACTACGCCGCACGCCGCCGCACGCTGGCCAAACTGACCACGGTCCCGCACGCCGTGCTGTTCGAGGTGTGCCACCCACTTGGGCGCGACGTCACCGTGCAGCGCCGCCGCCACGCCGCCGCCTGGATCTGGCAGCACTTCACCGGCGGCGATGTCCGTGAAGCCCCCGCCTACGCCCCCGACCTGTGGACACCTGCCACCAGGTCCTCCGTCCGCGAGGGCGCGCGGCGCTTCGCCACCTGGCTCCCTGAGCCCGTCGCCCGCCAGCTGACCGCCTATGGGCAGGCCCTGATCGACTCCCCCACCCCAAGAAAGACAGCGGCATGAGCCCGAGAAAAACACAGACCCTGCGGCCCGTACGGCATTCGTCCCGGCAGCTGTACATCCACTACTACGACGCAGCCGGAACCGAACGGCTCCTTCCGGCAGACCAGGCCCACGAGATGCGCTTCGAGACCTGCCTGCCCGCCCGCGACTTCCCCACCTACGAAGGGCAGGAGCACACCCCCGGCTCTTACTGGGCGGCCAGCAGCGACACGGTCCTGGAGTACGAGAGCTTCTTGGAAGCCCGCTGGATGAAGCTCCTCGACTTCGACGAGAAGATCGCCTGCTTCGCCGCCCAGCCGTTCATCTTCGAGGGCATCGACGCCGACGGGCCCTGGACCCACTACCCGGACCTGTTCGTCCGCCGCACCGACGGATCCGTCCTGCTGCTCGACGTCAAGAACCCCGAGCAGATCGACAAACCCAAAGTCCGTCTCCAGGCCAACCGCACGGCGGCTGCCTGCCGACAACTTGGCTGGGACTACAAGATGGTGGGCGAGCCGGACCCGCAGCTCTGGGCCACCGTCGAATGGCTCGCCGGCTACCGCAGACCCTTGAACGCCGCAGCCCCCCTCGCGGACACCCTGCTCTTTCGCGCTCAGCACCCCGTCAGCATCGCCGAGTTGCTCTCCCTGTGGCCCGAGGCGGACATCGAACGGGCTGTCACCTACCACCTCATGTGGCACCACCGTCTGCTGTTCGACCTCACCCGCCCGCTGCGCGACTACACCCAAGTGTGGGCCGCGCCCGTTGTGGAGTACGTCTGATGGACCAGCGCTACCGCATCGCAGTCGAGGACTGGATCGAATTTGAGGAAGAACAGCACCAGGTCGCCGGCATCACCGGCGCTCTGGTCCGGCTGCGCTCGATCTCCGGGCACCAGCAGACCATCATGCTCAGCGTCCTGCTGACCGATGCCTCCTTCCGGGCCCTGGCCGCACCACCGGAGCGGGCCGACAACGGCACCGCGGGTCTCGACCCCGGCGGCGTCCTGGCGACCCTGAAGAACAAACAGGCCCGTGACGACGCCCTGGAACTCGAAGCCCACCTCCACGAGGCCACCACCGGCTACCGCTCAGGCTCCTCCTTCGAGGCCGAACTCGGCGAGCCCCGTCCGCAATATCACCCCGACCTCCCGCTCACGGACCGCGTCGCTGCCAAGGCGGCCGAACTGGGCCTGACCGAGCGCCGTGTCTGGCAGCTGATCGGGGAGTGGGAAGAGAAGGGCCTGTGGGGCCTGGTCGACGGCCGCAAAGCCCGGCTGAAGAACCCCCTGCGCAACATCGACGAGCGGGTGATCACCGCGATCCGAGAGCAGGCCGCTGCCGAACGCCTCGACAGTTCCTCCAGTGTCTCCACCCGCTTCATGCGCCGCTGCCAGAACCGCCTGGACGCGGACTACGGCCCCGCCGCTGTCGCACTGCCCAAGCCGGACACCTTCCGCCGCGCAGTCAAACTCCTCCTCCACCGCAGTCCCTCCGACCCCGCTTACCAGCGGATCTCGGAGGCCAACCAGCCCGACCGCACCTTCGGTTACGTCATCGCCCACCGGCCCGGCCAGGTCGTCATGCTCGACACCACCCCCCTCGACGTCCTGGCCTACGACCCCGCGATGAACGACACCTACAACGTCGAACTTACCGTCGCCATCGACGTCGCCACCCGGTCCATCCTCGCCTGGCGCCTCACCCCATTGGGCACCAAGGCCATCGACATCGGCCTGCTCCTCGCGGACGTCATGACACCCGAGCCGATGCGTCCCCATTGGGCCGACGCCCTGCGCTACCAGATGCTCCGCGTCCCCTACGAGCGCCACCTCAGCGTCGACGAACGCCTCGCTGAAGCCGCTGCCCGGCCCGTCGTCTACCCCGAGATCCTGCTCTACGACCACGGCAAGCCCTACAAGTCCGACGTCGTCAAGCGCGCCTGCCGCAAATGGAAGATCGATCTGCAGGACGCCCGCAAGCTGAAGCCCACCGACAAACCCCATGTGGAACGCCTGTTCGGGACGATCCGGGAACAGTTCTCCATGCACGTCGCCGGTTACAAGGGCTTCAACACCGCGCACCGCGGCAAGAACGTCGAGCAGCAAGCCCGCTGGACCCTGGACGAGATCGCCGAGTTCTTCGCCGAATACGTCATTGCGGTCTACCAGAACCAGCACCACTCCGGGCTGCACCTGCACGGCTTCCCCGACCTGCACGTCTCACCCAACGAGGCGTACGCCATGGCACTCGGCTCGGCCGGCTACGTCGACTGCCCCCGTGACCCCAACCTGTACTACGAAATGCTGCCCATCGCCGACAACGGCCGCGCCATCAACTCCTACGGCGTGGAGCTCAACTTCCTGATCTACAACGAGGACGTGCTCTACCAGTTCCGCCGGGCCAAGTCCCCTTACGACAACGGGCGCTGGCCCATCCGCTACGACCCGCGCAACCTGCTGCATGCCTACTTCCACAACCCCCGCAACGACACCTGGTACACGCTGCGGTGGACCAAAGCACTCAGCGATCTGCAGCCCTTCACCGACATCACCCTGCGCGAGGCCAAACGCCTGGTCGAACTCCGCGGCGGCGACCCGAAGGACAAGGACTACCAGGAGCAGATCGCCAAAGCCCTGTGGGACCTGCAGAACCGCACCGACGCCCCCGAGACGTGGACCAAGACCGACCGCAAACGCCACACCCGCGACCGGCACCGCGCCCAAACCCAGGCCCAGGACGAAGCACGCTCCACTCCGGCAGTCCCCGCCGCAGCACCGCCGCCGCGCCCGGCACCCGAGACCGCGAGGCCTACCGTCCCCGCACTGCACGCCGTCCCCGACCTGCCCGGCGAAGACGACGACTTCGACCCGTTCACCGTCCAGCCCGCCCAGGTCTGGAACCCCCATACCAGCCAGGAGGGCTGACCGCCATGCTCACCCCTGACCCTTCCGGCCAGCCCGATGAGCCCTTCGGACCAGGCGACTTCAGACACCCAGGCCTGTCCGAACCGCGCACCAAGGAGGAATGGCGCGAATACCTCGACTACGCCCTCCCGCCCAAGCCGGACCTGCTGCCCCTCGCCGTCTACGAACAGCTAAGCCCCGAAGAACGCCGCCCGCACAACGCGGCCCGAGCCGCGCACCACAGCGCCCTGGTCATCGTCCACACCAGCCAGATGCAGACCATCCACCACCAGATCCGCCGCCGGATGATGACCAACGCCTTCCAGCCCGCCGGCGCCCGGCGCAGCATCGTCCTCGACGGCCCCGCCACCCTCGGCAAATCCACACTGGTCAAGACGTTCGCCTACGACTTCGAGAACGAACTGCGGCGCAACCACCCCGAACGCTTCGCCAAGCGCTATGTCCTCGACGGCCGGCTGATCGACTACACGCCCGTCGTCTACATCAACATCCCCTCCCAGGCCACCCCCAAGGACCTGTCCATCGCGCTCGCCCAGTACCTCGCCCAGCCCTACCGCTCCGGCGCCACCAAAAGCGACATCACCCGCCTCGTCCTCGAAAACATGCGCCGCGTCGGCGTCGAACTCGTGATCATCGACGACGCCCACTTCATGGACCTCTCCCTCAAGGAGGGCAAGGTCGTCAATGACCACCTCAAGCACATCGCGAACCACACCGCGGCCACCTTCATCTACACCGGCGTCGACCTCAAGCACTCCGGCCTCTTCCTCGAAGGCACCGGCGACTCCCGCGCCACCCAGACCGCCGGCCGCAACACCCTCCTCCACATGACCCCCTACAGCATCCGGACCAGGGAAGAGAAAGCTGACTGGGTCTCCGTCATCACCGCGATGGAAGAGGCCCTCGTCCTGTATAAGCACCACCCCGGCACTCTCGTCGGCGAGTGGAAGTACCTGTACCGTCGCACTGGAGGCAACATCAGCTCTCTGGCGGAACTCATCCGCGAAGCGGCCGCCGACGCGTTGCTCACCGGTGCGGAGCGGATCGACCGGGCACTTCTCGATACCGTCGTGATCAACGAGCACGCGCAGAGCACGTACGACGCGACGTGGCGGGAAGACCCTCTGCCGCCCCCACCAGATCAGCATCACAACCCCGGTGACGAGGGGGACGAGGTTATCTCGGGTCCCGATTGGGCGTCAGGCACGTGAGGCAAGTACCCCTTGGCGCCACGTGCCTGACGGATATCCGGGGGCTGTAGAGGCAAGTTGGGCACATACGTGACGTCGTGGCCTCTCTGAACGTGGTGACCTCGTTGCCACCGAAACGAGGTAACAAATCAGGCAGACGATGCTTCCTGCGGACAGGTACGCGACGGCACCGCCCATTCAGCGCCGTTGCTGAGGTCATAGTCAGATCTCAGCAACGGCACGCGGACGGCTCACATGTCACGCAGGTGCCAGAACACCAACTCCATCACCAGCCGCACTCCCAGTCGCAGCGCGACCTTCCGCCACACGGCCCAGATGCGGCTCCTCTCCAGCGCGCGCTCCTGCTCCCGCTCCTGCTCGTACTCCGGCATTCCGGTGCTCCCGTCTGTGTTGTCGAGAGCTCATCGGACCGCAGACGCTGGAATGAAAGTCGGCAGAAAACTGGACCCCGCGCCGGCGTCTGCGCCTAGCGTCGGGGCATGAGCCGTAACAACAAGCCGCCCACCGCGTTCGGGCCCGTCCGGCAGGCCCTGAATGCCGCCGGCTACGGCCTGGACGTCTACAGCGACCGGACACTTCTTCGGGACTACAGGGCGCGCTTCATCCCGCGCCTGCCCATAGACGCCACGGCCGAAGAGATCGATAACGCGGTCACGGCCGCCAAACTCTGCGCTATGGCCCGCTCTGGCGGCCACCTGTGCCCGGTGCTGGGGTGGAGGATGCTGGCGATGAACCCGGATCCCCTTGCCACCCGGGAGATCCGGACCGCAATCCGCAATGGCGTCGAGAACCTGAAGAGACACGAGTACGGGCCGCCGATCCCCAAGATCAACGCCCAATCGGGGAAGGCCATCGAGGCGTTACTTCCCCTCTCTCCTGAGCCGGTGCTGGAGATTGTCGCCCACCTTGCCCGATCTCGCGGGATCAGCCAGGCGCAGATCGATACCTTTGTCAAAGACGTGCAGGAATCCACCGGGGCGAAGCCCGACAAGAGTTCGCCGAGCACCGGCCTGCGCAAAGCTTTCCGGATCGTCTGCGCCGAGATCGGGGAGCCCCTCACCGAGCTGAGCCAAAAGGCCCTGGAAGACGCCTTCCTCTCCTCCAGCCCTCCGGCGAGGCGCCTCCGCGAGCTCATGGAAGAACAGGGCCACAAACCGGGAGCCAAGCCCAGCGGCGGCATGGTCAGCTTGATCGACATGGTCAGCATGGCCAACCTCACCAACACGGACCGCGCGCTGCGTCTGCTGGATGAAAGCGGCGACGATGCCGTACGGGGAGCAGTGCTGCATGTGGGCCAGGCGCGGCGTACGGGAGACTTCCCGCAGGAGGACCACCAGATGCAAAGATGCCGGGCCGCCGCCGAATGGGACGCGCTCATGACGTGCCACATCCTCGACCCGGTCACCTACCTGTGGTGGAGAGCCTCCTACGGGGAATCCGGCCCGCTGCTGTCCTTCGCCACGGATTTCCTCGCCGAAGCAGCCCGTGGCGCGCGGGAGGAGCGCAAATCTTGACGCCGAGGCCCGCGCCACCCTACCCGCCCCGGAATCCTTGGAGGCAGCCCTGTTGCTGCTCTCCCAGCTCCCCTCGCCTGACCTGCGCACAGCGCCCTCGCACCCTAGATAACGCTCAGCGCCTGTGCGACCCGGACGCCACCGACGAGGAATGACCACCGCCCTAGCCTGCCCGGCTGGACGGGAGGACCCTGGAGGTATGGGCAGGAGGAACGTCCGGCGGCGCAACCAGTGAGCCGCGCCTCTGCCCGAGGGCAGCAGGCGGTCGCGCCGATATTGCGGATCGGCCTGCCGTACGAGGGTCTGGCGGGTGAGCCGGGCCCGGCGTGCGCAGATCGACGCTGCGGACGAGGCGCTGCGGGCCCTGGTCGAGGGCCGTCAGCACCCGTGGCCCCGGTTCGAGTGTCTGGAGTGCGGCTCGACCTGGTACGCCGCCGATGCCCCTTTCGGTACCCGGAAACGGCCGGACGGCCGCTGGTGCTCGCCGCGGTGCCGGACGAGGGCATGGCGGAAGCGTTCGCGTTCAGCACGCGTCACAGGGTGACGGGCTCCGGTGAAGCTATTGTGCGGCCACTTCCGACGTAAGCCCAAAAGGGGCCACTGGACGATCTTGAAGTCCTGAGAGTCCGGATTCACCTCCGGCGGGACACGCCCGCTGGTGGATAACATGCCCGCACTCGCCGACCAGAAGGACCGCCCATGCCCCAGGACAAAACCACCCCGACGGAATCCGCAGAGCCACACGCCGGCGGCGGGCTCCAGACGGTCGTGGTCACCTTCGGAATGTGCATCGTCACAATGGTGGTCGGCACCGCCCTGTTCGGGCCTGCAGAGAACAGCGAACGGGCGTTCCGGCTACTGCACTGGTGGAAGCGATACCCAGAGCCCACGCCTCCAGCCCAGCGCCGCGCTCAGCGGACAAAACGTGAATGACCCCCTCTACACGCGACGCACTCACCGGCGCTGTCAGTGGTGCCGCACTGGTCTCGGCTGAGCCCCACGGCCAGCCCCCGGCGCCGTCTTCGTCTGCGTCCCTCGCGGCCGGGTCGCGCAGCGGTCGCAGGCCCCCGCCGGCCGGGACGGTGGCGAGGAAGCTGTAGCGGCCCAGCACGTTGAGATTGGCGTGCCTGAGCGGGGAGAGCCTGGCGACGTCCTCGTTGAGGACGTCGTGTTCCCGCTGGTCGGCGGGCAGTGCCCGCAGGGTGGTGACGGCGGAGTCCAGGTAGCGGGTGGTCCACAGCACCGCGGCGTTGAGGACTAGCCGAGCGCGCCGAGCTGGTCTTCCTGCCCCGTCCGGTATGCCTGCATGATCTGCCCGCGCTTGCCGTGGCAGATGTCCCGGGCGAGCTTGTGGCGGGACTTCTGCATGGTGAGCTGCCGGTTCATCTGGCGGCGGTAGGTGTCGTCGACCGGGTCGACCACGCGCAGCGTTGCTGGGAGCACTAGGGAGGCCGAACGCCCATGCACGACGACGAGTTCGTCTTCGGAGCCGCCGCTACATGCGGCACCGAGCACGTCGTCACGGTCACCGACACCCGCCTCTACGGCAAGGCGACCGCGCAAGCCTGGGACCGGCTGCCCCGAGGCTGACCCAGCAGGCGGCCTGAATCGACCACGACGGACCGCTGCCCATCATCGAGGGCACCGTGATCCGCCTGACCGTAGAGAAGCTGCCCAGCGGCGGGTTGAACAAGCCGTCTGGCTGTGGTGGTGGGCGAAGGGCTTGCCGTCGACTGTGAGGTGGAGGTGCGGCCGAGAGTCGGGCGAGCACTAAGACGTTCACCCTCAGGGGGCAGTGGTCTCCGAAGCGTTTCGCCATCGCCACCAGCGTCGCTTGGTGATCGAGACCTTGACCTGTTCGCCCTGGACGGTGATGACCGTCTGCCAACTGCCGTGGGCATCGACGGCGTGGTCGACGGTGCCAGCGGAGAACGCCTTGTTGGCCATCAGGGCGCCCTGCGAGGCCGCTTCCGGGTCGAGGGCCAGCAGGTCGGTGATGCGCTCCATCACGACTCCCTGTGCCTCTTGGATGGATCGGGCCTTCACGCTCATTTCGCCGACCGTTACCGTGTAGCTGCTCATCGCCCCACGCTACCGTTGCCTGCCAGACCACCGGGTCGGAGGTGGTCGTGCCATGCTCGGGTGAACCGCCAGAGGGGGAACGCTGTGGACGCCTTGACCGTTGCCAACGACGTGGTGCCGTACATCACTGCCGCCGCCACTGCTTACGGAAGCGCCGTGGTCACCCGGACCACGGACACGGCCGCCGACGCGACGGTGTCTCTGGGCCAACGCATCGTGCAGCGCCTGTGGAGCCGGGAGGAAAACCGGGACGGCCTGGAGCAGGCCATCGAAGATGTCACCGAGGACCCCCAGGACGACGACGCCCAGGCGGCCTTGCGCGTCCAGGTGCGTCGCATCCTGCGGCAGGACTCCGAGCTGGCCGCGGAACTGGCCCAGCTCCTGCCAACCCGGTCCTTCACCGCCTCCGGGGACGGCGCCGTCGCGGTGGAGACGAACAACGGGGTCATCAGCACCGGCGACGGCGCCACGATCCAGCGGTGAGCGAGAGACACCACGTCGAGGCCTCCGGCGATCAGGCAGTGGCCGTCGGCACCAACAGCGGCATCGTCTCTACCGGCGACCACGCCACAATCGACGCCCGCACAGTCCACCTGCCAACCGAAGCCGTCCGGCAGCCCGCCGAGGTGCCGGCCCCGCAGGGAACCACCAACCTGCCCGCGCCAGCGAACCCCGACTTCGTCGACCGCGTCGAACCGCTGGCACACCTGGAGGCCGCACTGGGCGAGGCCGGTCCGGCGGTGCCGCCGGTCCTGCACGGCTTAGGCGGGACGGGCAAGAGCGCCTTGGCCTTGCAGGTCGCCCACCGGCACCGGCACCGGTTCAACCCGGTGTGGTGGCTCAGCGCGGACTCCGCCTCCAGCCTCACCTATGGGCTCGCCGACCTGGCCGCCCGGCTCGACCCTCGCCAGCACCTTGCCGCCACGACCAGCGCCGAGCGCGCCGAGTGGGCGCTGAGCTGGCTGCAGGCTCACCAGGACTGGCTCCTCGTGCTGGATGACGCCGCCTCCCCGCGTGACCTAGCTCCGGTGCTGGGCATGACCACAGGTCGGCACATCATCACCAGCCGGCGGACCACCGGCTGGCGCCGCCTGGCCCAGCCTCTTCCGCTGGACACCCTGCCTTCCGACGCCGCGGTGGAGTTGCTCATGCGCATCATCGAGCCGGACGGGCCCGACGACGAGCGGGTCCTGGCCTGCCTCGCCGACGAGCTGGGGCACCTGCCCCTGGCCTTGGAGCAGGCCGCTGCCTACATCGAGTCCACTGCCATCAGCCCGGCCACCTACCTCGACCGCCTCCGTCGCTACCCGGGCCGCATGTTCGCCGCTACCGCGGCGAGCGGTCAAGAGGCCGAAGACCAGCGCACCGTCGCCCGGATCTGGCAACTGTCCCTCCAAGCGATCACCGCCCAGCAGCCTCTGGCCGGAGACCTACTGCGGCTGTTCGCCTGGCTTGCTCCCGTCCCGCTGCCGCGCGACATCCTCGAAGGCCTTTACGAGGACCTGGAGGAGGACCTCTTCGCCGTTGACGAGGCACTGGCCCTCCTCCACGACTACAGCATGATCACCCTGACCCGGCAGACCGTGACCGTCCACTGCCTGGTCCAGGCCGTGGCACGCTTGCCCGACCCTGCCGACCCTCATCGCACCGTCGAGGCCATCACCACCGCCCGCGAACGAGCCACCCTGCTGCTCGAACAGGTACTGCCGGAGAACCCGCTGTTCAACGTCCCCGGGTGGCCCCGGTGGCGCGAGCTCTTGCCGCACCTGCTGGCCTTGACCGACCAGACCCCGGCGGAGGAGGAGGACCTGCACACCGCTGGCCTGCTCGTGGCCGCCTCAGCGTTCCTGCAGGGCGACGGCCACACCAGCGCGGCCATAGAGTGCGCCCAGCACGCGGTGGACATCCGCATCCGACTTCAAGGGCCCGACCACCCGTCCACGCTCGCGGCACGCAGCTTCCTTGCCAGCGCCCATCGGGCCGCCGGTGATCTGGAGACAGCCACACCTCTGCACCAGCAGAACCTGGCCGACCACGAGCGCGTCCACGGCTCTGACCACCCCGAAACCCTCGTCGCTCGCGCCAACCTTGCCTACCTCTACGCCTTGCAGGGCGAGCTAGCGCGAGCGCGGGACCTACACCAGCAGAACCTGACGGATATGCAGCGCCTCCACGGCCCCGACCATCCGCACACCATTAACGCCCGCGCCAACCTGGCCAGCTCCTACCGCGACATGGGGGACCTGGAAACGGCCATCGACCTCCACCACCAAGCCGTCACCGACTACGAACGGGTCTACGGGCCAGACCACTCCGAGACCATCACCGCCCGCAGTAACCTCGGCTACGCCCACCGGCTTGCTGGCGACGCCGATGCGGCCACCACCCTCTTTGAGAGGGTGCTGGCCGACCGCGAACGCCTCTACGGCCTCGACCACCCCCTCACAGAACTCGCTCGCCAGCTCCTTGAGGGCACTCCCACGGCCCACAACCACGAGCAACCGTGACGTGGGAACGTTCTCAATTCCAAGGGACGAGGGGCTTGCAGTCGGCTGTGGGGGTTGGCGCGGCTAAGAGTAGGCCCTGTCCTTCCGAAGCTGCCGCGAAGTGACAGGTAGCTCTCTGTAATCAGAGTGCCGCTCGATTAGAGAGAGTGAGGCGCGGCGGGGGACTTCGCCGGCTGCCTGGAGTTCGGCGGAGTCGGCCTGCGCGGCCTCGACGGCTTCCGGGTATGCCTCGCGCTTGGCGTACTCGGCGAGCGCCCGGTAGATGCTCGCGACGGAGGGGTTCTGGCCCTTGCGCTTGCCGGTGGGAATGATCAGGTCGGGCTGGATCTGAAGCGGCTCGGCCGCGACGCCGCCGAACTCACCGGATGACCGCGAGCGGGGTGCCGTGCCCGTCGGTGATCAGGTGGTGTTTGGAGCCGACTCGCCCTCGGTCGACCGGCGACGGGCCCGTCTGGAGCCCCCTTTTAACGCCCTGACGTGGCTGGGGTCCACAACCGCTCTCGACCAGTCCAGACGGGCGGCGGCGTTCAGCTCGGCCAGCAGCACCTCGTGCAGCTGCTGCCACATCCCGGCCTCGTTCCAGTCCCGAAGCCGTCGCCAGCACGTCATGCCCGACCCGAAACCGAGCTGCTGGGGAAGATGTTCCCACTGGATGCCGGTGTGGAGCACGAACAGGATCCCCGCACAGCACCTGCCGGTCCGGGACGGGTTTGCGGCCCGGGTGCCGGAACCGCCGTTCCTTCTTCGGCAGCAGCGGCTCGATCCGCTCCCATAAGTCGTCCGACACGATCCAAGGCGAAGTCCCCACGGCCGGACAACGCCCAACTGGCCATCCAGGCACGGGCACCAGGACCGATCCACCTCATTGTGTTAGCGCCTCTTAAGAGGCGGCCTGGCGACGCTGGCCGTACAGCGTCAGGCACTCGCGACAGGAAGGGTCTCCCGAGCCTCCCAGGGGGAACATGGCGTCCTTCTGGCACAGCGTGACCTTCCCCGAAGGGATCGACCAGTCAACGGCGTGACTCTCTTCGTCCTCGGCCACCTGAACGAGCTTCACTCGGTCCATGACTCTCCCTCCACAACGGAAACAGCCCCACCCTAGAGGGGTGGGGCCGTGGCCGAGCTGGTTGCTACGCGGCCTAAGACCTCGGGTGCCACCCGAGCGGGTACCGCACGCTGTGCTGGCTCGGCACTGCCCACCTGCCGCTCGTACCGTAGCGAGATCGCGTACGGGACTCTCGCACCCGGCATCCGCTCGGAGGCCGAGCGCTGGACCCGCGTCCTGCGTGACGGTGGCCACCGCAGCCTCCCGCGACGGGAAGGCACGGTCTGGCTCTACCTCAACCGTGTCCGGCCGGCCCTGCTGGAATGGTCGGACCGCTATGACCACCTGCGGGAAGTGACCCGCGACGACGTCCGGACCGACATTAAGACACTGCACGGCCACCACCGGCGTGACCAACTCGTGGCCCTGCGCTCGCTGTTCTCCTGGGCCAAGCGGAATGGGCTGCTTTTCCGCAACCCGACCAGCCGGATCAAGGTCGGCCAGTACGAGTACGGCGTGCTCCAGCCGCTGGTCCCCGCCCAGGTCGGCCGGTCCGTCGCGGCGGCCACCACCCCGGCAACACGACTCATCCTCGCCCTCGCCGCGGTGCACGCCGCCCGGGTCACCCAGATCGGCATGCTCATGCTCGACGACGTCGACCTCGGCAACCGACGGCTGACCATCGCCGGACGCGTCCGCCCGCTCGACGACCTCACCCTGAAACTGCTGCTGGACTGGCTGGAGCACCGGCGAAACCGGTGGCCGAGCACCGCGAACCTCCATCTGCTGATCAACAACCAGACCGCCACCAAGACTAGCCGCGCCAGCAACCACTGGATCAGCTCCTCGATGCGCGGCCAGGACGCGACGCTGGAGCGGCTCCGCGTCGTCCGGCAGCTCGAAGAGGCGCTGACCCACGGGCCCGATCCGCTCCACCTTGCCGAGGTGTTCGGGCTCGACGAGAAGACTGCGATGCGCTACGCGGACTCCGCACGGGCACTACTGGAACAGGCAGCCGAGCACTCGGCATCGCCCTCAGGAAAAGAACTTGACCCGGATTGACGCGACTTGGAGTCGGCGTCAGCAGATCTTTGGGGGAGGCGCAGGCACTCATCCCAGGCTTCAAGAAAGCTTTCGTAGGTGTTGAGGCGTTCTTGGCGCATCCAGTGACCGTGCTCGACGGCACCTTGGTCCTGTATTTGCCGCCGGACGGCTTCGGCGTTCTTTTCCGCGCCGAACTTAGCTGCCCGCGCCCCAACGACCGCTCCCAAGCCGGTTGCCACTAACCCGATCACTGCGATGGCGAGAGGAACCACGAAATCCGTCACGGCGGCACATCATGGCTGCTCAATCAGTTCAAGGGAACACCGCGTCGTGCGGCCTGACAGCAGGACCAACGGCATCACAGCTCGTCAATCAACCGCGAATTCATGAACATGTCCTGGCGTTCGTCCCCCACCTGTTGCCATCCACGCAGCACCGAGCGCAACCCGCGCGGAGCAACCTCACCGCTGCTTCATCAATGACGACAGAGGGTGTCGGGTTTACGGCCGACGATGGACGTATGCGCGAAACCCCGGAAGAACTCAACAAGCTCCAGTCCCTCCTCGACTCCTCCCTCTCCGGCTCGACCGCACACCTCCGCTCGATCGTCGAGGGCCGCACCATCACGGC
>NZ_JBVIVI010000006.1:0-550778 GCF_055595765.1 Streptomyces sp. NPDC040405 | reverse complement strand
GCAGCTCTTGGAGAGCTTGACCGCGATGCGCTTGAGGACACCGGACAGATGGACGAACGCCCCGCAGTCCTGGGTGGCCTCGACCAGGTTGGCGGAGGTGATCAGCGGCAGCCCGGTGATGGTCTCCAGATGGCTGCGGGCGGCCTCGGCGTAGCCCTTCGGGGCGTTGAGGCCGGTGCCGATCGCGGTCGCACCGAGGTTGATCTCATGGATGAGCAGGGCTGCCTCGCCCAGTCGGCTCTGGTCCTCCTCCAGCATCACGGCGTACGTGGAGAACTCCTGGCCCAGCGTCATGGGCACGGCGTCCTGGAGCTGGGTGCGGCCCATCTTGAGGGTGTCGCGGAACTCGTCGGCCTTGGCGGCGAACGCCTCGCGCAGGACGGTCATCGCGTCGAGGAGTTCCCGTACGGCGATGATCGTGGCGACGTTGACGGCGGTCGGATAGACGTCGTTGGTGGACTGGCTGAGGTTGACGTCCTCGTTGGGGTGGAGGATGTCGTACTGGCCCTTTTCGTGGCCGAGGATTTCCAGGGCCCGGTTGGCGATGACCTCGTTGGCGTTCATGTTCGTCGAGGTCCCGGCGCCGCCCTGGATCACGTCCACGGTGAACTGGTCGTGCAGTGCCCCGCGGCGTATCTCCTGGCAGGCGGCGGCGATGGCGTCGGCCTTCTCCGGAGCCAGCAGTCCCAGGTCCTCGTTGGCCCTCGCCGCGGCCTCCTTGACCGCGGCGAGGGCGTTGGTCAGGTGCGGGTACGCGGAGATCGCCATACCGGTGATGGGGAAGTTCTCCGAGGCGCGCAGGGTGTGGATGCCCCAGTACGCGTCGGCGGGTACGTCCCGGTCGCCGAGCAGGTCGTGTTCACGGCGAGAACCGACAGTCATGGACACATCAGCTTCCTTTGCGGGGAGGGTGGCGGGGATTCATATGGAGGGAGGGCATGACGGAAGCACGCCAAAGGCGCCAGTCGGTTCACGACCCGGAGTCGACGGCGATCGTTGCCGTTGCGTTCACGGAAGACCACTCTGAAGAGCCGACCCTGTGAAGTCCATCGGCAATTTCCCAGGTTGCCTGTGAAGCTCTCCTTCACAGACGTCTCCCCGTCTGATGTACTCCCCCATGTGATCGATCCACGGAGGCTCCGGGTGCTGCGGGCGCTGGCCGAGCACGGCACCGTCACCGCCGCCGCCCAGGCTCTCTATCTGTCCCCATCAGCGGCTTCACAGCAGCTCGCCGCGCTCGAAGCGGAGGTCGGGCATGTGCTGCTGGAGCGGCGCGGCCGCACTGTCCGGCTGACTCCCACGGGCACCGTGCTGGCCACCCACGCGGCGAAGATCGCCGCTCAGCTGGAGCAGGCGGAGGCCGACATGGCCGCCAGCTCGGCGGGGCTGGCCGGAGAGGTGACCATCGCCGCGTTCGCCAGCGCGATCACCGAGGTGGTGGCACCGGCAGTGGTGCCACTGAGGAAACACGCTCCGCAGGTGCGGATCCGCGTGAAGGACGCCGAGGGGCATGCGAGCCGACGGCTCCTCATCGACGGTGTGGTCGACATCGCCCTGGCGGTGGAGCACCGGGACACTCCCAGCCAGAGCGGCGATCAGCTGCTCCGCGAGCCGTTGTACGCGGAACCGTTCGACGTGGTCCTGCCGTCCGACCATCCGCTGGCCGCCGCCCCGGAGGTGGACCTGACCGACCTGAGCGCGGATCCGTGGATCACACCGTGGCCCGGCAACCCGGTGCACGACGTCGTCCTGCGCGCCTGCGAGACCGTTCGGTTCCACCCCCGGGTGGAGTGCCTGGCCGACGACTCCCGGGCGGTGTGCGCACTGGTCTCCGCGGGCGCCGGGGTGGCGCTGGTGCCGCGTTCGGCGCTGCACGGGATCGCCTTCGGCGGCGCCGTCGTACGCCCCGTCGGCGGCTCCCGTCCGACGCGGCGGGTGTTCACCTCGGTCCGGCGCGGCAGCGAAGGCCACCCACTGCTGCAGCTGGCGCTGCGGGCACTCCGGGACGAGGCCGCCGCCCTCGGCTCATGACCGGCCGCCCCGGGGACATCCGGTCATCGCGCCCGGGTGAGGTTCCCCGGGTGAGGTTCAGGGACGGGCCGGGGCGCCGGGCAGAGCGGCGCTGCCGGGCAGCGGTGTGGTCGCCGGGCGGCCCGCGAGCACCTCGATGACGTTGTCCACGGCGAGATCGACCATGGCGGCCCGGGTGGCCTCGGTGGCCGAGCCGATGTGCGGAAGCGTCACCACGTGCGGCTCGGCGGCCAGGGGGGACAGGTCGGCGCCCATGGGCTCGCGCTCGTAGACATCGAGGCCCGCCGAGTGGATGCCTCCCTCGCGCACGGCGTGGAGCAGGGCGTCCTCGTCGATGACACCGCCGCGGGAGGTGCTGACCAGGGTGGCGGTGGGCTTCATGGCCGCCAGTTCGGCGGCGCCGATGAGGTGGCGGGTCTGCGGGGTCAGGGGGACGTGCAGCGAGACCACGTCGGCCTCGGCGAGCAGGGTCGGCAGGTCCACGGCCTTGGACGGCGGGTCCTGGGTGTCCTCGGGCGCGAAGGGGTCGTGGTGGATCACGCGCATGCCGAAGCCCTGGGCGCGGCGTGCCACCGCGCGCCCGATCTGGCCGAAGCCGACCAGGCCGAGGGTGGCGCCGTGGATGTCCAGCCCCAGGTAGTCCTCCATCCGGAACAGGCCCCACTGCCCGGCGGCGAGCGAGTCACGGGCGGCGCCGAACCGCCGTCGGGACGAGAGGATGAGGCCGAAGGTGAGGTCGGCGGTGGTCTCGGCGAGGACGCCGGGGGTGTGGGTGACCACCACTCCGCGCTCGGCCGCCGCCTCCCGGTCCACTCCGTCGAAGCCCATGCTGGCCAGTCCGACGACCTTCAGCGAGGGTCCGGCGGCGTCGAGGAGGGCGGCGTCCACCCGGTCGTTGCCCAGGCAGAGGATGCCGGTCGCACCGGCGGCGAGGGCGTGCAGCTCGGCCGGTTCGGGCTTGCCGTCGCCGTCCCAGCGCACCAGCTCCGATTGGGCCGCCAGCCGGTCCAGGCCCCCGCCGGGCAGGGCGGGCCGGGTGGTGAGCACTCGCTGCGTCATACGCCACTCCTCGATTTTTTCCACTGAATGGAAAAACTATCTACTCAACGGAAAGCATCGTCAGGACCGCGACCGGGCAATGTCAACCACTGGATGAAAAGAGATTCCGCCGAGTGGTAATTTGCACAGCGTGAGCAGCCCGAGCACCAGCGATGTCCCGGCCGATGTCGTCGGCCGGGCGATCCGGCTGCTCGTCCTGGTCGGCGAGCACCCGCACGGCATCACGCTGTCGGCGCTGGCCCGCGAGAGCGGCGTTCCGGTCAGCACCTCGCACCGCCTGGTCAACAGCCTCTGCCGCGAGGGCCTGGTGGAGTTCGAGGCCACCGGCAAGCGCTACAAGCCGGGGCTGCGGCTGTTCCAGCTCGGCCAGCAGGCGGGCCAGGTGTACGGATTCGCCGGTACCGCCCTCCCCGTCATGCAGCGGGTGACGCGGCAGACCGAGGAAGCCACCCTGATGTCCGTCCTCGACGGCACACGCCACCTGTATGTGCACTACGTGGACGGCCCCCAGCCGGTCGGCGTGCGCAGCGACCCCGGCCGCCACGGCCCGCTGCACTGCACCTCGATGGGCAAGGTCCTGATGGCCTTCTCCCCCGACGACGTACGCACCGGCCTCCTGGACCACGTCGAGCTCACCCCGCACGGGCCGAACAGCATCACCGACCGCGATGTCCTGCGCGAAGACGTCGCCCGCGCCGCCGCGCGCGGCTACGCCACGGCCGACGAGGAACACCATCCCGGCCTGCGCGCCGTGGCCGTGCCCGTCCTGCGGCCGGACGGAAGTGTCTTCGCCGCGCTGTCCACCGCCGCGCCCGCCTTCCGCCGCGACATGGGCGACCTGGTCGCCATGGTGCCGCTGCTTCAGGCGGCGGCCTCCGAGCTGGGCATCCGGCTGCCCGTCCGCTGATCCGGCGCACGGCCACCAGGGCCTCTGACGACTACCGACGGTGCACCGCCGGTGGCTCATCCGTGCCCGAATTGCACCGACATAGTCGTGGATACTGGGTCTGAGCCGGTGAGGGCCGGGGCCCGCCGTGCCGGGCCCGCAGTTCAGTTGATCGGAGAAAGACCCTGGCCACTACTGTCGCCGCCGCGCCGGGGGTCGAGCAGACCACCGTCAGGCGCGCCACCGTCGCCGGTGCCATCGGCTCGTTCGTCGAGTGGTACGACTACGGCGTCTACGGTCTCCTCGCCGGGTCCGTCTCCGTCGTGTTCTTTCCCGGGGACGCCGAGTCCGCGCTTCTGCTGACCTACGCCGGATTCGCGGTCAGCTTCGCCATCCGTCCCTTCGGGGCGGCGATATGCGGCTCCCTGGGCGACCGGATGGGCCGCAAGCGACTGCTCGCGGTGCTCATTCTGCTGATCTCCGGGGCGACCGCCGCCATCGGTGTCCTGCCGACCTACGCGGCCATCGGGTGGGCCGCGCCCGCTCTGCTGATTCTTCTGCGCATGCTCCAGGGGTTCTCGGCGGGCGGCGAGGTCGCGGGCGCCATGTCCTTCGTCGCGGAACACGCCGAGGACCGGCGGCGGGGGTATACGACGAGCTGGCTCCCCGTCGGTTCCTTCGCCGCGCTGCTCGTGGGCTCGCTCATCTCCCGGGCCCTCATCGACGGCGTGGGCCAGGACGCCATGCACAGCTGGGCGTGGCGGGTGCCGTTCCTGATCGCCGTCCCGCTGGGAGCCGTCGGCTTCTACATCCGCGCGAAGCTGGAGGACACCCCCAGATTCCAGGCGGTCATGGAATCGCGGAACGTGTCACGCAACCCCCTCAAGGAGGCCCTGACCTCCCGGGAACACCTCAAGGCCATCGGCCTGGCCATCGCCCTCCCGGCGCTCAACGGGCCCGGCTACTACATCGTCTTCGTCTACATGCCCACCTATCTGTCCCAGGAGCTGAAGTTCACCCCGTCGAACGCGCTCCTGGTCACCGCGGCGGGGCTGCTCGCGATCAGCGCCACCATCCCCGTCATGGCGCGGCTGTCCGACCGGTTCGGCCGCAGGCCCCTGCTGGCGGGCTCGGCGCTGGCCATGGCGGTCCTCGGCTACCCCTGCTTCCAGCTCATCTCGCACGGCAGCGTGGCGGCGGCCACGCTGGGCGCCGTCCTGCTGGCGGTGTCCTTCGCCGGACACGCGGGCGTCATCCAGGTCGCCCTGACCGAGCTGTTCCCGACCCGTGTGCGGTACAGCGCCTACAGCATCGGCTTCAGCATCACCACGGCCCTCTTCGGCGGCGCCGCTCCCCTGCTCATGACGTATCTGATCGGCCGGACCGGCGACACGAGCATGCCCAGCTACGCCGTCGTCCTCACGGCGCTCATCACCTTCGTCACCACCCTGGCGCTCAAGGAGACGTCCGGGAAGCCGCTGCGCGACGGCTGATCCGCTTGTTTTCCCACAGTCTGGAATCCCGATGACGGAGACGAACACAGTGCGCGAGGCGTCCCGCTGGCGGGTGGGGTTCGACATCGGCGGCACCTTCACCGACCTCGTCCTCCTGGACGACGCCACCGGCGGTACGTACCGGCACAAGACCCTCACCACTCCGGCCGACCCCTCCGAGGGCGCCTACGACGGTCTGGTCGGCCTCCTCGAACTCGCCGGACTTCAGGCCCGCGACGTCACGTCGCTGATCCACGGCACCACCCTCGCCATCAACTCCCTCCTGGAGCGCAAGGGCGCCAGGACCGCGTTCGTCGCCACCAAGGGATTCCGTGATGTGCTGGTCCTCGGCCGCGAGTACCGCTACGACATCTACGACCTGGACGGCTCCCCCGCCCCGCCGCTCCTCCCCCGGTCCCAGGCGTTCGAGCTGGACGAGCGGGTCACCGCGGCCGGAGAGGTGGTGCGCCCGCTGCGCGAGGAGGACGTCGTCGAACTGGCGCGCCGACTGCGCGAGGAGGCGTACGAGGCGGTCGCGGTGCTGTTCCTGCACAGCTACGCCTGGCCCGAGCACGAACGGGAGGCCGCCCGTATCCTCGCCCGTGAGCTGCCCGGTGTCGGCGTCTCCGTCTCGCATCGTGTCTCCCGGGAGATCCGCGAGTACGACCGGGGCGTGCTGACCGCGATGAACGCGTTCATCCAGCCCAAGGCCAGGAGGTACATGGCCCGGCTGGACGAGAAGCTGCGCGGCGGCGGGTTCGACGGGGACTGGCTGGTGATGGGGTCGCACGGCGGCCTCATGGCCCCGTCCGTGGCGGGCGAGTTCCCGACCCGCATCATCGAGTCCGGTCCCGCGGCCGGTGCCGTCGCCACCGCCGGCTTCGCCAGGAAGGGCGGGCACCGGGAGGTGCTGGCCTTCGACATGGGCGGCACCACCGCCAAGGCGTGTCTGGTGCGCGGCGGCGAGCCGTCCCTCACCACCGACTACGAGGTCGGCCGCGCCGACCGGCTGCTCAAGGGCAGCGGGCTGCCGGTCAAGCTCCCGGTGGTCGACATGATCGAGATCGGGGCGGGCGGCGGCAGCATCGCCCGCGTCGACGCGCTCGGGCTGCTGGAGATCGGCCCCGAGAGCGCGGGCGCCGACCCGGGCCCCGCCTGCTACGCCAAGGGCGGCACCGAGCCGACCGTCACCGACGCCAACGTGGTCCTCGGGCTGCTCGACCCCGCGTCGTTCCTGGGCGGCCGGATGACGCTGGACGTGGCGGCGGCGCGGGCCGCGCTCGCCAGGGTCGCCGGGCCGCTGGGCCTGACGATCGAGGAGGCGGCCTGGGGCATCCATGAGGTCGCCAACCACAAGATGGCCGAGGCGCTGCGCACCCATGCGGTCGAGAAGGGCGTCAACCCGGCGAACCTCACCATGCTGGCCTTCGGCGGCGCGGGCCCCAGCCATGCGTACTCGCTCGGCAAGCTGCTCGGCGTACGCGAGGTGTACTTCCCGGCCGGGGCCGGTGTCTACTCGGCGTTCGGACTGCTGACCGCGCCGCCGACCTCGGACTTCGTCCGCGCCGACCGCCGCCGGCTGGACGAGGACATCGACCTGGGCGCGGTCCGGGCGGTGTTCGAGGACGGCTTCGCCGAGGCGCTCACCGTTCTCGATGCGACCGGTGTCGACCGGGCCGCCGTCCGGCGCGAACACCTCGCCGATGTGCGCTACGTCGGCCAGGGCTCCGAACTCACCGTCCGGGTGCCGGGGTCGTTCCTCGACGGCGGCGACATCACCGCGCTCGTGGCCGCGTTCGAGGAGGCGCACCGGCGCCGCTTCGGGCGCGTCCTGCCCGGGGTGCCCGCCGAGGTGGTGAACTGGCGCGGCCGCGCCCGTACCGAGGCACCGGCGGTCGCCACCCCGGACCCGGCCGCCGACGCGGACGCCGCCCTCGGCCACCGCACCCTCCCGGTCTACCTGGGCCGGGAGCTCGGCCGCCGCGACGCACCGCTCGTGCACCGCGCCGGCCTTCCCATCGGCCGGAGGATCGACGGGCCCGCGCTCATCCAGGAGGACGAGTGCGCCATCTACGTCGGTCCCGACGCGACCGCGATCCTCGACGGACACGGCAACATCCTGATGGAGGTCGGCTGATGGCTGCCCCGGTCGATCTGGACGATCCGATCACCCTGCGCATCACCTGGGACCGTCTCGTCTCCCTCTCCGAGGAAGCGGCCACCACGCTGGTGAACATGGCGTTCTCCAGCATCGTGCGCGAAGTCGGCGACTACTCCTGTCTGCTCATGGACGCCGAGGGCAATTCCCTCGCGCAGCCCAGGACCAGCATTCCCGTCTTCATCGGCACCCTGCCCGCGACCGTCCGCCACTTCCTGAAGAGGTTTCCGGCCGAGACGCTGCGGCCCGGTGACAGCCTCGTCACCAACGACCCGTGGCTCGGCACCGGCCAGCTCAACGACGTCACGATCGCGACCCCGGTCTTCATCGACGGCGAACTCGTCGCGTTCTCCGGCTCGGTCGCCCATATGTCGGACATCGGCGGCACCCTCGACATGGGCTCGGCGCGCGAGGTCTACGAGGAGGGCTTTTGCATCCCGCCGAGCAAGCTGATCGACGGCGGGCAGCCCAACGAGCAGCTGCTGGACCTCTTCCTCGCCAATGTCCGGGCCCCGGACCAGGTGCGGGGCGATCTGCAGGCCATGCTCGCCGCCAACCACGTGGGCGCGGAAGGTCTGCTGGCGCTCATGCGCGACCTCGGGCTCGACCGGGTCGACGGCCTGGCCGCCAAGATCCACCAGCTCACCGAGAACGCGATGCGCCGGGCCATCGCCGACGTGCCGGACGGGCGCTACGAGGCATCCGTCGACATCGGCGACTTCGAGGGCGACATCCACCTCGACGTGGCCATCGAGGTGTCCGGCTCCGACATCACCGTGGACTTCGCGGGCTCCTCCCCCGAATCGGCGTACGGCACGAACTGCCCGATGTGTTACACGTACGCCTACACCGTCTATCCGCTCAAGTGCCTGCTGGAGCCCAGCCTCCCCAACAACGAGGGCTGCTTCAAACCGATCACCGTCACCGCTCCCGAGGGCTCCATCGCCAACGCCCGGCGGCCGCGCGCGTGCGAGATGCGCAACCGGATCGGCCATATGGCGCACGCCGCGATCTTCACCGCGCTGGCGGACGTCCTGCCCGACCGGGTCATGGGCCACTCCGGCAGCGCCCCGGTCACCGTGGATGTGCTGTCGGGCACCCGCGCCGACGGCAGCCGGTTCGTGGAGAACCTCTGCGTCAACGGCGGCACCGGCGCCCGTCCGCACGGCGACGGGGTGATCGCCGCCTTCCCCGGCAACATGTCCGCGACCCCGGTCGAACTGCTGGAGTCGTCCGCGCCCGTGCTGTTCGAGGCGAAGGAGATCATCCCGGACTCGGCCGGTGCCGGACGGTACCGGGGCGGGCCCGGTCAGCGCATGGTGATCCGCAACATCGGCGACCGGCCCGTCACCCACTCCATGTTCTACTCGCGCATGCGCCATGTGGCCGACGGTGTGCTGGGCGGCGAGCCCGGCACGCCCAACCGCGTACTGGTCAACGGCGAGCCGCATCCGCAACCGGTGGGGCGGCACGATCTGCGGCCGGGAGATGTGATCGACATCGAACTGCCCAGCGGCGGCGGCAAGTTCCCGGCCGCGGAGCGGGACCGGGAGGCCATCCTCGCCGACCTCGCCGAGGGCATCGTCACCCCCGAGGGCGCGCGGCGCGCCTACGGCTGGGAGGGCTGATGGGACTCCGCCAGGACAAGACCGCGCTGGTCACCGGGGAGCGGGTTCGGCGCGCGGGGCGAGGGTCCCTTGCGGTTGTCGTACGCTGCCAGCCCGGAATCCATCACCGAGGGGGTCCGTCGACCGGCTCGCGGCCTCTCGGTCCTCCGCTGAACGGTGGTTCGCATGCGACAGGAGCGTCGGCCGATGCGCAGTGACACGGAGCGCAACCGCAGGCAGCTCATCAAGGCCGCCGCGCGGCTGTTCGAGAGCTCGCCGACGCAGGTCAGCCTGGCCGAGATCGCCAAGCACGCCGAAGTGTCCACCGCGACGGCGTACCGGCACTTCTCCTCCGTCGAGGAGATCCTGCACGCCTTCCGGTCACAGGTGGGATCCGAACTGTGCGAGTTCAGCGCGCGGCAGACCACCACCGGCATGGTCAAGCTGGAGGCGGTGTCCCGCTACTGGGTGTCGCTCGTGCTGGAGCACGGCGGGGCGATGGCGCAGATGCGCTCCCACCGCGGCTATCTCGAACGGCTGCGCGAGGGCACCGGCTATCTCGCACCGCAGGCCGAGGCGCTCGAGGGGCCCCTGCGGCAGACCGCCGAGGAACTCGGGCTGGGCGACCTGGGGGACGAGGCCCTGTTCCTGTGGAACGCCCTGTTCGACCCCCGCGACATCCTCGACCTCATCAAGAGCGGACGGACGGAGGACGAGGCCGCCACCCGCCTGGTGGCCGCCCTGCGCGGCGCCCTCATCGGCTGGTCCACGATGTCGGACCAGCCGGGCGGGCGCCGCGGCTGAAGGGCCGGGGCGGGGTGTCAGCACTCGATGACGTTGACCGCGAGTCCGCCCCGCGCCGTCTCCTTGTACTTGACCTTCATGTCGGCGCCGGTGTCCTTCATGGTCTTGATGACCTTGTCCAGCGACACATGGTGGCGGCCGTCGCCGCGCAGGGCCATCCGCGCGGCGGTGACGGCCTTGACCGCCGCCATGCCGTTGCGCTCGATGCACGGGATCTGCACCAGACCGCCGACGGGGTCGCAGGTGAGGCCGAGGTTGTGTTCCATGCCGATCTCGGCGGCGTTCTCGACCTGCTCGGGGCTGCCGCCGAGGACCTCGGCGAGGCCGCCCGCGGCCATGGAGCAGGCGGAGCCGACCTCGCCCTGGCAGCCGACCTCGGCGCCGGAGATGGAGGCGTTCTCCTTGAAGAGCATGCCGATGGCGCCCGCGGCGAGGAGGAAGCGGATGACGCCCTCCTCGTCGGCGCCCGGAACGAAGCGGGTGTAGTAGTGCAGGACGGCCGGGATGACCCCGGCGGCGCCGTTCGTCGGGGCGGTGACGACCCGCCCCCCGGCGGCGTTCTCCTCGTTGACCGCCATGGCGTACAGCGTGGTCCACTCCATGGCGCGGGCGGGCGCGTCGCCCTCGGAGCGCAGGGCGCGGGCGGCGTTGGCGGCGCGGCGGCGGACCTTCAGGCCGCCGGGGAGGATGCCCTCCTGGGTGAGGCCGCGGGAGACGCACGCCTCCATGACCCGCCAGATCTCCAGCAGGCCCGCGCGGATCTCCGCCTCGGTGCGCCACGCCTTCTCGTTCTCCCTCATCAGGGCGGTGATCGACAGGCCCGTTTCGCTTGCCAGGCGCAGCAGTTCGTCGCCGGTGCGGAACGGGTGCGTCAGCGGCGTGTCGTCCGTCTTGATCCGGTCGGTGCCGACGGCGTCCTCGTCGACCACGAAACCGCCGCCGACCGAGTAATACGTCCTCTCCGCGAGCGGTTGGCCGTCCTCGTCGTACGCGAAGAGGGTCATGCCGTTGGCGTGGTACGGCAGGGAGCGGCGGCGGTGCAGGAGCAGCTGGGACGCGGCGTCGAAGCCGATCTCGTGGGCCGGGCCGATCTCGGCGCCGAGGAGGCGGATGCGCCGGGTGGCGCGGATCCGCTCGACGTCCCGCTCGGCTCGGGCCACGTCGACCGTGTGCGGCTCGTTGCCCTCCAGGCCCAGCAGGACGGCCTTGGGGGTGCCGTGGCCGTGGCCGGTGGCGCCGAGGGAGCCGAACAGCTCCGCCCGCACCGCGGCGGTCTGGGCGAGCAGGCCGTCCTCCTTCAGCCGGGCGGCGAACCTGCGGGCCGCCCGCATCGGGCCGACCGTGTGCGAGCTGGACGGGCCGATGCCGATCGAGAACAGGTCGAACACGCTGATTGCCACGCCATACTCCGTGGGACGGGAGGGGCGGGCCCGGACAGCTCATGGGCGCGCCCCGCGGGGGGTCGGTTACGCGGCCGCCGAGGGAGCGGTGAGGGTGCGGCGGAGCCAGTTGAACAGCTTCGGCTGGTTCATGGAGAGCACGGCGACGGCGGCGCCCTCGTGCCGGTACACGGCCGCGAAGGAGCGGCTGTCGACGTCGCCCTCGACCACCTCGGGCTCGGCACCGGGGACGACGTGCCCGGCGAGCTGGATGCGCACCTGGTACTGGTCGGACCAGAAGTGCGGCGCGGTGAGCGGGGCGGGAGCCGACACGCCGGAGAGCAGCGTGCGGGCGGCGGTCTTCCCCTGCTCGATGGCGTTGCTCCAGTGCTCGATACGGGCGTGCCGTCCGGTGAACGGATGGGGGCAGCGGGCGACATCACCGACCGCGACCACGCCCGGGATGCTGGTCGCGCAACCGGCGTCGCACACCACGCCGTCGTCCACCTTGACGCCGGAACCGGCGAGCCAGTCGTCGGCGGGCCGCACGCCCACCCCGGCCACGACGATGTCGGCGGGCAGCAGGCGCCCGTCCTCCAGCAGTACGCCGGTGACCCGGTCGTAGCCGGTGAACCCCGCCACGCCGGTGCCGCACAGCAGGCGAACCCCGTGATCGGTGTGGAGCGAGGAGCACACCAGCCCCATTTCGCGCCCCAGTTGGCGGCGCAGCGGTACGTCGAGCGCTTCGACAACGGTGACGTCGAGCCCGAGCCGTTGGGCGGTGGACGCCACCTCGGCACCGATGAATCCGGCGCCGATGACGACGACGCGCGGCAGGCCGTCCAGCAGCTCGGCGCGCAGCGCCTGGGCGTCGTCCAGGGTGCGCAGGGTGTGCACACCGGCCAGCCCGTCCGTGCCGGGGAGCGTCCGGGGGCTGGCGCCGGTCGCGACGACGATCCCGCCGGTGCGCACCTCGCGCCCTCCGGCGAGGGCGACGGACCGGGCCGCGGGGTCGAGCCGCACCGCGCGCTCGCCGAGCAGCCACTCCGCCTCCAGCTCCTCGTACTCCTCCGCGTCGCTGAGCGCGAGCGCGTCGACGCCGATGTCGCCCCTGAGGAACTCCTTGGACAGCGGCGGACGGTCGTACGGGGCGTGCCGCTCCTCCCCGACGACGACGATGTCGCCGTCGAAGCCTTCCGCGCGCAGTGCGCGGACCGTGCTGAGGCCGGCGAGCGACGCTCCCACGACGGTGATGCTCCTCATGCGGGCTCCCCGACGGAGACGTGGAGCAGGACGTGGCCGTCTTCCACGGAGACCCGGTGGGTGCGCACCGGGGTCTTGGCCGGCGGGCAGACCGGGTGGCCCGTGCGCAGGTCGAAGAAGGCCGTGTGCAGGGGGCATTCGACGAAGCAGCCCTCGAGCCAGCCGTCGGCCAGCGAGGCGTCCTGGTGGGTGCAGGTGTCATCGATGGCGTAGACCGTGCCGTCCACGTTGAACAACGCGAGGGGGGCGGGGACGCCGTCGGTGACACGGATGGATTCGCCGGGGGGCAGGTCTTCGATCCGGCACACCGTGATCATGGGGTACCTCCGGGTTGCGGTGCCCGAGTGGGTGGGACGCCGTCTGCCGGGCGGTGACACCCGGCTGTGCGGCGGTGTGCGAGAGAGCGAGCTGTCTCGGATAGGACAACTTGATTCGCTATACGCAACATGCTTTGCCACTGTTCCGGGGGTTGTCAAGAGTGGATCCCGACCGGTCCGCGACAGCGGGGAACGGTGCGCACCGTGCGACGCCTTTCGGGCGTACGCCACGGGAGCGGACAGCCCAAAGGCCCGTCCACCGGCCGCAGGGGTCGCACGGCGGGTGAACGGGCTGCTGGGGCGCGGGCCGGTGGGCGGGCTTCCCTAGGCGCCGAGGCGGGTCTGGAGCCAGGTGTGGAATTCGCCGATGTGATGCTCGCTGGGCACCAGGACACCGCCCTTGGTGTACGCACGCGACGCCATCCCCGGCTGCGTACGCTCACACGCGTCGAAGTCCTGCTGATTCACCCGGTGGAACAACTCCACCGAGCGCTCCACATCCGCGCCGCTGTCCACCACATGCGGAAGGTAGAGCCAGTCGCACTCCACCACCGTGCGGTCGGCCGCCATCGGGAACATCCGGTGGAAAATCACGTGATCGGGCACCAGGTTGATGAACACCTGCGGCCTGACCGTCATCGCGTAATAACGACGGTCCTGCCCCTCGGCCACCGTCGGAATCCGGTCCAGCCCCTCCGAACCATCGACGGTGAACCCCCGGGCCTCCTCCCCGAACTCCGCACCATGCCCCACGTAATACTGCGCCGCGAATCCATCCGCGAACTCCGGCAGCACCTCCGTCAGCTCCGGATGAATCGTCGCGCAGTGGTAGCACTCCATGAAGTTCTCGATGATCAGCTTCCAGTTGGCCTTCACGTCGTACGTGATCCGCCGCCCGAGCCGCAGCCCGTCGATGCCGTAGTTCGTGATCGACTCCGCGTCCCCCAGCCGCTCGACCACCGCGCCGACCACGTCCTCCTCGAACGACGGAGGATCATCGGCCAGGCACACCCACACATACCCCAGCCACTCCCGCACATGGACCTTGATCAGCCCGTACCCGACCCGGTCCACATCCGGCATCGACGTCAGATTCGGCGCCGCCACCAGCTTCCCGTCCAGACCGTACGTCCACGCGTGATACGGACACTGGAACGCCCGCTTCACCTCACCCGACTCCTGGGTGCACAGCCGCGCGCCACGATGCCGGCAGATGTTCAAGAACGCCTTCACCGAACCGTCCCGCGCACGCGAGATCAGCACCGACTCCCGCCCCACCTGACAGGTACGGAAACTCCCCGGCTTCTCCAAGTCGGCGGCACGGGCCGCACAGAACCACATGGCCTCGAAAACCCGCTCCTGCTCCGCCGCGAAAATCTCGGGATCGGTGTAAAAGTCCCCCGGCAGCGTGGAAATCAAGCTCGGGGACACACTGGTGATGGTCATCGATGTCACCTCAGGAGAAGTCGGGGCGCACGCGACGGGGGTCGAAGAGCGCGATGGGGTGCTCGGTGGCGCCTTCGGTGGCCAGGTCGGCGAGAATCTCGCCGACCACGGGTACGAACTTGAACCCGTGGCCGGAGAATCCGCAGGCCACCGTCACCCTCGGATGCTCGGGATGCTGGGCGAGGACGAAGTGTTCGTCCGGAGTGTTGGCGTACATGCAGGCCGTGGCCTTGAGGAAGCGGCCGGGCAGGGTGGGGATGCGCAGACGCAGGTACTCGGCCATGGCACCGATCTCGTCCGAGCGGACCCGGCGGTCGACGGTCTCGGGGTTGCTGGGGACGCCCTTGCGGAAGAAGGCGACCTTGGCGCCGCCGTCGGGGCCGTCGAGGGCGGGGAAGCCGTAGATCTGCGTGCCGTCCGGGTCCTCCCAGATGTACACGGGGTGCCGGTCGGCGGTGAACGGGCCGGTTCCGCCCTGGGGCCGGAACCAGTACACGACCTGGCGTTCCACCGACACGGTCACGCCGATGTCGGAGAGGAGGTTCGACGCCCAGGCTCCGGGGGCGACGACCAGCCGGTCGGCGGTGTAGATGCCGCGGTCGGTGACGACCCAGACCTTGCCGCCCGGGCCGTCGGCCTGCCATCCGAAGACGGTTTCCGCGAAGTGCAGTTCGGCGCCGTGGACCCGGGCCAGGTCCAAGTGGGCGGTGACGGTCGCCTCCGGCCGCGCCACACCGGCCTTGTGCTCGTAGAAGGCGACGTCCTCCGCGCCCGGTCTGAAGGTGGGGAAGCGGCGCCGGATGTCGGCGGCCGTGAGGACCTCGTGGTCCAGCCCCCACTGCCGGGCGCTGCGCAGCGTACCGGCGAACGCCTGGCTGTCCTCACGCCCGATCACAAGGCCGCCCGTCCGCGTGAACACCTCGTGGCCGGAGTCGGCGGCCAGCTTCTCCCACAGTTCGTGGGCGCGGAGGAGCAGTGGCACATAGGCCGGGTCCTCGAAGTACGCCTGCCGGTAGATGCGGGATCCGCCGTGGCTGGAGCCGAGGTTGTGGGCCGGGCCGAAGCGCTCCAGGCCGAGCACTCGCTGCCCGCGGGCGGCGAGGTGGTAGGCGGCCGCGCTGCCCATGCCGCCCAGACCGACGACGATCACGTCGTACGAAGGGGCCATTCGTCCGTCTCTCCTGGCTCTCCTGGAAACTCTGCCGATAACGTGTGGGTTCCGCGGGTGCCCATGGCCCTCCTCCGGTTGCGGGCTTGGTGACGGGGCGTCAGTATCTCCGGGCCACCCATGCGTCGAGCTGCGGTGCTTCCGCCCCGATCGAGGTGGTGCCGCCATGACCGGTGTGCACGGTGGTGGAGGCGGGGAGAGCGAACAGCCGGTCGCGGAGGGAGGCGATGATGGTGCCGAAGTCGGAGTAGGAGCGGCCGGTGGCTCCGGGACCGCCCTGGAAGAGGGTGTCGCCGGAGAACAGGGCTCCCAGCTCGGGCGCGTACAGGCAGACCGCCCCGGGAGCGTGTCCGGGGGTGTGCAGCACATACAGCCCGGTACCGGCCACGCTCAGCAGCTCGCCGTCGACCAGTTCCCGGTCCGGCTCGCGCTGGGGGTGTACGGACTTCCACAGCACCGTGTCCGCCGGGTGGAGCAGGATGGGCGCGCCGGTGCGGGCGGCGAGGGCGGGGGCGGCGTTGATGTGGTCGTTGTGGGCGTGGGTGCACACGATGCCGACCACCCGCCGGTCACCGATGGCGGTGGCGATCGCCGCTTCGTCGTGTGCGGCGTCGACGACCATGACTTCCCGTTCGTCGCCGATCAGCCAGACGTTGTTGTCCACCTCCCAGCTGCCCCCGTCCAGCTCGAAGGTTCCGGAGGTGACCAGGTGCTCGATGCGCGCCGTCACAGGACCACCACCGAGCGCAGGACCTCACCGCGGTGCATCTTGGCGAACGCCGCCTCGACGTCGTCCAGGGCGATCTCCTCGGTGACGAAGCGGCCGAGGTCGAAGCGGCCTTGCTGGTAGAGGTCGATGAGTGCGGGGAAGTCCCGGGAGGGCAGGCAGTCGCCGTACCAGGAGGACTTCAGTGCTCCGCCACGGCTGAAGACGTCCAGCAGGGGCAGGTCGAGGGTCATCTCCGGGGTGGGGACGCCGACCAGGACCGCGGTTCCGGCCAAGTCGCGTGCGTAGAACGCCTGTTTGTAGGTCTCGGGGCGGCCCACCGCGTCCACGACGACGTCGGCGCCGAAGCCGCCGGTGATGGCGCGGATGGCCTCGACGGCGTCGGTCTGGGAGGAGTCGACGGTGTCGGTGGCGCCGAACTCCTCGGCCCACTTCAGCTTCCGCTGGTCGACGTCGACGGCGATGATGCGGCTCGCACCGGCCACCTTGGCGCCCGCGATGGCGGCCATGCCCACGCCGCCGCAGCCGATCACCGCGATCGAGTCTCCGCGGCCGATGCCGCCGGTGTTGACCGCGGCGCCGAACCCGGCCATCACTCCGCAGCCGAGCAGTCCCGCCGCGGCGGCCGGGGCGGCCGGGTCCACCTTGGTGCACTGTCCGGCGGCCACCAGGGTCTTCTCGGCGAAGGCGCCGATGCCCAGGGCCGGGGACAGCGGGGTGCCGTCGGCCAGCTTCATCGGCTGGGTGGCGTTGTGGGTGTCGAAGCAGTACCACGGCTTGCCCTTGCGGCAGGCCCGGCACTGGCCGCAGACCGCACGCCAGTTGAGCACGACGAAATCGCCGGGCGCGACGTCGGTGACGCCGTCGCCGACCGCCTCGACCACGCCCGCGGCCTCATGGCCCAGCACGAAGGGGAACTCGTCGTTGATGCCGCCCTGTTGGTAGTGCAGGTCGGTGTGGCAGACACCGCATGCCCGCACCCGCACCAGGGCCTCCCCCGGACCGGGGTCCGGCACCACGATGGTCTCCACCGAGACCGGAGCGCCCTTCTGCCGGGCGACGACGGCGCGTACCTCGTGTGTCACTGTCGCTCTCCTCGTTGAGAGACGGCCGAATGCTCGGCTTCGGCCGGATGTTCTTGATGGCGGGGACGTCGCATCGCTCCGTTGGAACGATCGGCGAAAGAAAGGAATGAACTCCGCTGTCCGCGGGGAGCACAAACGGCGGACGGTGAGACCGAGCCGTCGCGATTTGTTGCGCATGGCGCGTGCCGCTTCATTATGAGCAACAATCTTCCGTCCGGGCGACCGCTGTCAAGGAGTTGGCCGAGCGAAGTTTCCCTCCGCTGAATCGGCCCCCGACGACGGCCGGGAGCGGCCGGGCAGTGCGCTGGTCTCCGCCAGGGTGCGGCCCTTCGTCTCCTCGGCCCACGCCAGGGACACCAGCCAGCCCACCAGGGTGATACCGGCGCCGATCAGCATGGTCGTGCCGATGCCCAGCTTGTCGAGGGAGACCGGCAGCAGAGAAGTGCCGGCGGCGGCGCCGATCCGGCTGATGGAGGTGGCCACGCCGCCCCGTGATGACGGGGCGGCGGCCCACCCGGTCCACCAGGCGCAGTGCGGGGAGGCAGCCCAGCACGAACACGATGCTGATCAGCGCCGAGCCCAGGTTGCTGGTGTGGCCCTCGCCGAGGCCCCCGCAGATAGATGCCTTCGAACAGGTCACGGACCTGGTTCTTCTCCACGGACTGCTCAGCGGCCGAGGCCGCGATCAGGTCGTCGATGGAGATGGTGCGGCCGAGGGCACGTTTGATCGACTTCTGGGCGTCGGCGGTACGGCCCTTGTTCACCAGCCACAGCGGGGACTCGGGGGTACCGACGCGCAGCACCAGGATCACGGCGCTCAGTACGGCACCGGAGGCGAGCATCCACCGCCAGGTACCGTCGCCGCCGATCTCGGCCATCACATAGCCGACCGCATAGGCGGACGCCGCGCCGATGTACCAGGAGAGGGTGAGGATGCCGAGCAGTCGGCCCCGGTGGCGGTTCGGCACCCATTCGGCCAGCAGCGACGTCGCGATCGGATAGTCGGCTCCGATGGCCATGCCGAGCACGAAGCGCAGCACGACGAACTGCCAGGTCTCGGTGGCGAACACCGACAGCAGCGAGCCGCCCACCAGGACCGCCAGGTCGACGGTGTACATCGCCTCACGGCCGAGCTTGTCGGTGACGGCCCCGAAGAACAGCCCTCCGACGAAGATGCCGACCAGGGCGGCGGCACCGATGAGGCTCTCGTCCCCCGTGGTCAGCCCCAGCTCGTTGCTCATGCCGACCAGTGCGACGCCGATGATGCTGAGGAGATAGCCGTCCAGAAAGGGACCGCCCGCCCGCGCAAGCGAAGGTGAGTTTTCGGTGGAATCCGCTCAGTGGCGCCTCGTCGATGGCGGGGATGGGCATCCGACCTCCGGGAAACGAGTTTTCTGACTACGCGACGGACATGGAAGCGCGTGACTTCCCACCGGTGGCTTCACGCGGCGCGTTCGGCTGTTTCCACGACGTTGGCGAGCAGCATGGCCCGGGTCATGGGGCCGACGCCGCCCGGCATGGGCGCGACCCAGTCGGCGACCTTGGCGACGTCCGGGTGGATGTCGCCGAGCAGGCCGTCGTCGGTGCGGGTGATGCCGACGTCGAGGACGGCGGCGCCGGGCCGGACCATGTCGGCGGTGACCATTCCGGGGGAACCGGCGGCCGCGACGACGATGTCCGCGTCGCGTACGTGCCAGGCCATGCCCTTGGTACCGGTGTGGCACAGCGTCACGGTCGCGTTCTCGGACCTGCGGGTGAGCAGCAGCCCGAGGGGGCGGCCGACGGTGACGCCGCGGCCGATGACGCAGACCCGGGCACCGGCCAGGGGTACGTCGTGGCGGCGCAGCAGTTCGACGATGCCGCGCGGGGTGCATGGCAGCGGTCCGTCGACGCCGAGCACGAGCCGTCCGAGGTTGGCCGGATGCAGGCCGTCGGCGTCCTTGGCGGGGTCCATACGGGCGAGGACGGCGCCGGTGTCGAGGCCGCGGGGCAGCGGGAGCTGCACGATGTAGCCGGTGCAGGCGGGGTCGGCGTTGAGTTCGTCGACGGCGGCCTCGACCTGCTCCTGGGTGGCGTCGGCGGGGAGTTCGCGGCGGATCGAGGCGATTCCCACCTGGGCGCAGTCGCGGTGCTTGCCCGCGACGTAGGCGTGGCTGCCGGGGTCGTCGCCGACGAGCACCGTTCCGAGGCCGGGCGCCCGGCCCTGCGCGGTCAGGGTGGCGACGCGTGCGGTGAGTTCGGTGCGGATCTCCGCGGCGGTGCGGCGTCCGTCGAGGATGTGCGCGCTCATGTGGTTCCTCTTCCTCGGCTTCGTCAGCCGCGAAGGCGCTGCATGGACGGGTCGAACAGGGGCTCCTCGGCGACGGCCACGGGGATCCGGCGGTCGAAGTAGCCGATGTGCAGGGTCCGGCCGGGCGTGGCGAGTTCGGCGGGGAGCCAGGCGTAGGCGATGGCCTTGCCGATGGTGTAGCCGAAGACGGCGCTGGTGACGTAGCCGACCGGGCGGTCGCCGTCGTACACGGGCTCGTGGCCCATGACGACGTCGCGTGGGTCGTCGGTCGTCAGGCAGGTGAGCTTGCGGGTCACGGACTCCGCGCGCCGCTCCAGCGCGGCCTTCCCGATGAAGTCGTCCTTGTCGCGCTTGACGGCGAAGCCGACCCCGGCCTCGTACGGGTCGTGCTCGTACGTCATGTCGTGGCCGAAGGAGCGGTAGCCCTTCTCCAGGCGGAGGCTGTTGAACGCGCCTCGGCCGGCGGCGATGATCCCGTGCTCCCGGCCCGCCTCCCAGAGGGTGTCCCAGAGCTTGGTGCCCATGTCGGCGGTGGTGTACAGCTCCCAGCCCAGCTCGCCCACGTAGCTCAGCCGCATGGCGGTGACGGGGACGGCGCCGATGTGGGCGCGCTTGGCCCGGAAGAACTTCAGGCCCTGGTGGGAGAAGTCCTTGTCGGCCAGCGGCTGCAGGACATCGCGCGCCCGGGGCCCCCACAGGCCGATGCAGCAGGTTCCGGCGGTGATGTCGCGTACCTGCACCGACCCGTCCTCGGGCAGGTGGCGGGTGAACCAGTCGAGGTCGAGGTTGCCGTTGGCGCCGATCTGGAAGTGGTCGCGGCCCAGGCGGGCGACGGTCACATCGCTGCGGATCCCGCCGTCGTGGTCGAGCGTCAGCGTGTACGTCACGGAGCCGACGGACTTGTCGACGTTGCCCGTGGTCAGGTGCTGGAGGAAGGAGGCGGCCCCGCGGCCGGTGACTTCGAGGCGCTTGAGGGCCGTCATGTCGTACATCGCGACCCGCTCCCGCGTGGCCCGGGCCTCGGCGCCGACGATCGGCGACCAGTAGCGCGCCGCCCAGTCGCCGGGCACCGGGATGTCCCGCCCCTCCACCAGGGCGTCGTTGGCCTCGTACCACTGGGGCCGCTCCCAGCCGCTCGCCTCCAGGAAGACGGCGCCCAGTTCCCGCTGCCGGGGGTGGAAGGGGCTGGTGCGCAGGGGCCTGGGCGCGCCGGGCGGCTGGAGGGGGTGGAGGATGTCGTACACCTCGACGAAGTTCTGGCAGTCGCGGGCCAGTACGTATTCCGGGGCAAGCTGGTGGGGCTCGAAGCGGTTGACGTCGCACTCGTGCAGGTCGAACGACGAGCAGTGGCCGTCGACCAGCCATTCGGCCATGGCGCGGCCGACGCCCGCGGAGTGGGTGACCCACACGGCTTCGGCGACCCAGAAGCCCTTCACGTCCGGGGACTGGCCCAGCAGGGGCATTCCGTCGGTGGTGAAGGAGAAGAGGCCGTTGATGCCCTCCTCCACCTCGGTCTCCTTCGTCGCGGGCAGCAGGGCCTGGGTCTCGGTCCATGCCTCGGCGAAGTCGTCCTCGGTGAACCGCAGGACGGAGGGCATCTCCTCGGCGGCGTCCACGGAGAGGATGTCGTCCGCGTCGATGGGCATGGGCCGGTGTCCGTAGTAGCCGATGCCGAGCCGGTCGAAGCGGTCGCGGTAGTAGAGGTCGGCGTCCTGGTGGCGCAGGATCGGGCGGATGGCCTCCTGGTCCTGCCCGGCGAGGGCCGGTACCGGGGCGGTCCAGGCCAGCTGGTGGGCCAGCGGGGTCAGCGGGAGGTCCATGCCGACCATGCGGGCCACCTTGGGGCCCCAGATCCCGGCACAGCACACCACGATGTCGGCGGGGATCTCCCCGTGGTCGGTGACGACGGCCGTCACCTGGCTGTCGTCGTCGGTGCGGATGTCGAGGACTTCGTGGTGGCCGAGGGTCGTCACGCCACGGTCGCGGGCGGCGCGGAGCTGCGCCTCGACCGCGAGGACCGCCTTGGCCAGTCCGTCGGTGGGGATGAGCAGTCCGCCGAGTACGCGCTCGCGCGCCACCAGCGGGTGCAGTTCGACGCACTCCTCGGGGCCGACCACCCGGGCCTCGATACCCCACGAGTGCAACCAGCCGTGCCTGCGGTGGAGTTCGGCCAGCCGTTCGGGGGTGGTGGCGATTTCCAGGCCGCCGACTTCCAGGAAACAGGGTTGCCCGTCGACGTCGAGCGAGCAGAACTTCTCGACGGTGTAGCGGGCCAGCTCGGTCATGGCCTTCGAAGGGTTCGTCTGGAACACCAGTCCGGGTGCGTGGGACGACGACCCGCCGGTGGCGGGCAGCGGGCCCTGGTCCACGACCGTCACCTCGGTCCAGCCCCGCATGGACAGTTCGTCCGCCAGCGCCGCCCCTACGACGCCCGCGCCGATGATGACCACTCGCGGTCCCGCCATCACATAACCTCCAGTTGCGGTCAGCGCAACAAGCCTCGCATTGCGCAACTCACAGTGCAGGGGGCCCAGGGTGCTGTCAAGGGTCGAATCATGGAAGCGGCGGACCACAAAGGACCCCTTGACCGCCCGGCCACCGCACTGGACCATGTTGCGCATCACTCACCACGTTGCGTAATGCGCACCAACGGAGGATGCCATGTCTCCTCGACCGCAGCCCGGCCGCGAGTTCGTCCTCACCCTGTCGTGCCCGGACCGGGCCGGCCTCGTCCACGCCGTGGCCACCTATCTCGTCAACCACTCCGGCAACATCCTGGAGAGCCAGCAGTTCGACGACCGGCGGCAGGACCGCTTCTTCATGCGGGTGCACTTCGACGCCCTTGATCCGGACGTTTCCCTGATGGATCTGCGGAGCGGTTTCGGTCCGGTGGCCGAGGCGCACCGGATCACCTGGCAGCTGCACGACGCGTCGACCCCGACCCGCACGCTGCTCATGGTGTCGAAGTTCGGCCACTGCCTGAACGACCTGCTCTTCCGCAGGTCCACGGGCGCACTGAAGATCGAGATCCCGGCGATCGTCTCCAACCACCGCACCTTCGAGCCGCTGGCCCAGAACTACGGCATCCCCTTCCACCACATCCCGGTGACCCCGGAGACGAAGCACGAGGCGGAGGCGCGGCTGCTGCGGCTCGTGGACGAGCTGGACGTCGACCTCGTGGTCCTCGCCCGCTATATGCAGATCCTCTCCGACGACCTGTGCAAACAGCTCGACGGCCGGGCGATCAACATCCACCACTCGTTCCTGCCGAGCTTCAAGGGCGCCCGCCCCTACGTCCAGGCGCATGAGCGCGGCGTCAAGCTCGTCGGGGCCACGGCCCACTACGTCACGTCCGACCTCGACGAGGGCCCGATCATCGAGCAGGACGTCGTCCGCGTGGACCACTCGCGCGCCCCGGACGAGCTGGTCACGATCGGCCGCGACGTCGAGGCCCAGGTGCTCGCCCGCGCCGTGGAGTGGCACAGCGAGAGCCGGGTACTGGTCAACGGCAAACGTACGGTCGTCTTCCGCTGACGACTGCCCTTAGGACAGCCCTGACCAGCGGGACCCTCGCCGACCTGCACGTATAGTTGCGTTATGGGCAACTACACGGCAGATGGTGGAACAGCGAGTCCGCCGGGGACCGGGGTGCAGTCCGTCGACCGTGCCGTCAGCGTCATGGAGATCCTCGCCCAGCGCGGCGAGGCGGGCGTGAGTGAGGTCGCCGCCGAGATCGAGGTCCACAAGTCGACGGCATTCCGCCTGCTCGGGGCGCTGGAGGCACGCGGCCTGGTCGAGCAGGCGGCCGAGCGGGGCAAGTACCGGCTCGGCTTCGGGATCGTGCGGCTGGCGGGATCGGTCATGGGCCGCCTGGACATCACCCAGCAGGGCAAGCCGGTGTGCGAGCGGCTGGCCGAGGAGATCGGCGAGACCGTCAACATCGCCGTCCTGCGGGAGCACTACGCGGTCAACCTCTACCAGGTGCGCGGCCCGGGCGCGGTCGGCACGCATCGATGGGTCGGCCAGCTCACCCCGCTGCACGCCACGTCCAGCGGCAAGATCCTGCTGGCCCACCTGCCCGCGAAGGAGCGCGCCGCGGCGCTCAAGGCGTCCGGGATGGAGAAGCTGACGCCGCGCACCCTGACCACCAGGACGAAGCTGGAGAAGAGCCTCACCGAGACGCGGAAGCGCGGCTACGCGGTGACGCTGGAGGAACTCGAGATCGGACTGCACGCCATGGCGGCCCCGATCCGGTCCGGCGACGGCGAGGTCATCGCCGCCGTCAGCGCCTCCGGCCCCGCCTACCGATTCACCGAGGAGCGCATCCCCGAACTCGCGCCCGTACTGGTCAAGGGTGCCGAGGAGATCAGCCACCGGATGGGCTACGCGGGCTGAGCTCCCGGCCCCTAGGCGGGTCCGGGCCGCCGTGGGGGGTTCAGCCCGCCGCCGTCCGTCCCAGGTGCCGCAGTGTCAGGGCCATGTGCAGGCGCAGCCGCCCGTGCTGGTCGCGGACGGACCAGCCAAGGATGTCCTCGGCCTGGGCCAGCCGGTCCTGGAGGGTCGAGTGGTGCACCCGCACCGCCGTAGCGGCGGCGCGCAGGCTCGGGCCGGACGCGACGGCGTGCAGGGCGGCCAGCATCCACGGGGCCAAGGCGGCGGCCGCGTCGACGGCGCGTACGTCGGGGTGGGGCTCGGTGCCGGGCCCGACGAGGTCCACGAGCAGGGCCAGCGCGCCGAGGTCGTCGGCGTGCACCACGCGGGGGCCCGGGTCGTGTTCACCGCCGTCGGCGGTGAACCGCAGGGCCGTCCGTGCCGCGGCGTACGAGGCGGGCAGGCCGGTCACGGGAACGGCCGGTCCGACCCCCAGCCGACCGGGCGGCAGCCCCGCCGCCGGTTCCGCCCGCCGCACGGTCCGCACCTCGGCCCTGCCGCCGGGGAAGACCAGCACCCGGGCGAAGCCGTCCACGTCCAGACGCAGTTGGCGGGCGGCGTGGACGCGGACGGACTCGGGGGCGCTCCCGTCCAGGAGCGTCTCCAGCAGGGCGGGGTCGTCGCCCGGGGCGGCCGGGGCGCGGCCCCGGGTGCGGTCCAGGACGAGCCGGAGGGCGGCGGAGGCCCGCTCCAGGATGACCGCGTCGACGACATGCGACCGCACCGGCCTCGCGCCCGTCCCCGCACCGGCCCCCGCAGCGTCCGCGGCCTCCGTCCGCTCCAGCCAGAGCGGCGGGGCCGACGGCCAGTCGGCCAGGGGCGGGCCGTCCACGTCGACGCGGCGTCCGTCGGGCTCGACCCGGATCCGTACCCGGCGTTCGGGGTCGGCCAGCCGCGCCGGGCAGCCTGCCAGCACCGCCGCGCCCCGTACGAGCGCTTCCAGACCCGCCCGGGCCTCGACCAGCCGGTCGAAGTAGGCGATGACCCGGACGGCGGCACTGGCGTCCGGGTCCAGCGCCGTCAGGCGCCCGACCAGCTCTTCCATACCCGCATACTGCTACACCGGGTCACTCGCCGAGGAGCCTGCGCAGCCACGTCAGCCGGGCCTCCCGCGCCGCCTGCGACAGCGCTGCCTGCGGCGCGAAGCCGTCGAAGGCGTGGAAACCGCCGGGCCACACGTGCAGTTCGGCCTGGCCACCCGCCTGCCAGAGCCGGGTGGCGTACGTGACGACCTCGTCCCGGAAGGTCTCCGCGGAGCCGACGTCGAGGAATGCCGGTGGCAGCTCGGACAGGTCCCCCGCCCGGGCCGGAGCGGCGTACGGCGACACGTCCGGGCCGCCGCGCGCGGCGCCGAGCAGCGCGGTCCAGCCGGTCTCGTTCGCCGTGCGGTCCCAGACGCCGAGGCCGGTCATCTGGTACGTGGACGGGGACTCGTTGCGGTCGTCCAGCATCGGGCACTGAAGGAGCTGCCCGACCGGCCGCGGGCCCTTGCGGTCCCGGGTGAGCAGGGCCAGCGCCGCGGTGAGGCCACCGCCCGCGCTGGCGCCCGCTATGACGATCCGCTCGGGATCGCCCCCGAGCTCCGCGGCATGCTCGGCGGTCCACAGCAGCCCGGCGTACACGTCCTCCACCGGCGCGGGGTGCGGATGCTCGGGGGCCAGCCGGTACTCGACGGACACGACGACCGCGCCACCCAGCTCCCGGGCCCACTGGAGGGCGATGTCGATGCCCAGCCGGTTGTTGCCCATCACCATGCCGCCACCGTGGGTGCAGTAGAAGACCGGCAGCGGGCCGCTCCGGACCGGGGCGGTCGGCCGGCAGATCAGCAGCGAGATGTCGGGGGCGCCCTCGGGCCCCGGCACCCCCCGGTCCTCGACCTCGAAGGCGCCGTCGCCGCGCAGTTCGTCGTCGCCGGGTGTCATGTCGGCCTCCAACGCCCGCGCCCGGGCGATGCCGTCCATGGTCATCCCGGGGTGGATCTGCTCGGCGACCATCGCCAGTGCGGCCGACAGCTCGGAGTCGAAAGGGGGCGGGGGTGACGGGGTCAGGGTCACGACGGTCTCTCCTCATCTGTGCTCGCGGCTCTCCGGCCGGTAGGGACATGCTCGCCGGGCCGAGCACACATCCGCCCCCGCCGCCCGGCGGGACTTCTCCGCCGGACGGCGGGCAGGGTGGCAGCACCACGCGGCCCGCGGGTCGCCGCCTTCCGTCAGCGGCCTTCGATGAGGGGCGTCAGGCCGTCGAGGAGGGCCGAGAGACCGGATTCGAAGAGACTGTCCAGACGCAGGTCATAGCCGTCGGAGAAGGCTCCGACCACCTTGGTGAAGGTCGGGAACCGGCCGGATTCCATCAGCTCCCGGAGGGCGGGGGCCCGGCTGTCCATCCACTGGTCCTCCGATTGGCCCGTGGAGGCTTCGGCCTGCGCCTCCCACTCCAGATGCACCGCCATGCCCTGGACATGGCTGTAGATCTGGATGTGTATGTCGAACAGCGTGGTCGGATCGAGGCCGTGGCCGTCGAGGGCACTCAGCAGCCATTCGCCGTGGGCGATCAGCTGGGGCACCATCAACGGGCGGGTGAGCGAGCTGAGTTGGGCCAGCCACGGGTGCCTGCGGTACAGGGTCCAGAGGGTGCGGGCGCCGAGCTCGACGCGTGGGCGCCACCCTTCGGGCGCATCGGCGGGGTAGGTCTCCTCGCCGAACGCGGCATCGGCCATGAGGAGGACGAGGTCGTCCTTGCTGGGGACGTACCGGTAGGGCGACATGGCGGCGACGCCGAGCCGGGCCGCGACACCGCGCATGGAGAGGGCAGGCAGTCCTTCGGCATCGGCCATGGCGATGGCCGTCGCGACGATCCGGTCGAGGGTCAGCTCCGGTTCCGGGGCCGGGGCGGGCGGGGAGTGCCTGCGGGGCGGCGCGACGGGAGCGGATCCGGCCACGACGGTGCCGGCCCGGGGGCGGGTCTCGACAAGCCCCTCGAGACGCAGGGTGGTCAGGGCCTTGGTGGCGGTGGCGAGCGCGACACCGGATTCCCTGGCGATCTGCCGGGTCGAGGGGACCCGGTCCCCGGGGGCGAGCTCGCCGTCGATGATGCGCTGGCGGATCCCGGCCACGATGCGCAGATAGGGCGGCTGACCGGATGCTTCTGTGGGCTTCGTCACGACCTGTCGCCTTCCCGTTCTGTACTAGTGCAGAGCCTACAGGCGAGGACCCCGAAGGGATCATCACTGCCCTAGTACAGGCCACATATATGGCCAGCTGAAGCGTCTGCACGTACGGCGTACGCTCAGCTCGCATACAGCGTATCGGAGGCTTCCCATGCAGACCGTTCTCATCTCCGGCGGCGGAATCGCCGGGCCCGTACTCGCCTACTGGCTTCACCGCCGCGGATTCGCGGCCACCGTGGTCGAACGCGCCCCGGGCCCGCGCCCCGGCGGCCAGGCCGTGGACATACGCGGCGTCGCGCTCGATGTCGTGGAGCGGATGGGCCTGCTGGAACAGGCGCAGCACGTACGCACCCGGATGCGCGGCATGTCCGTCCTCGATCCCGGCGGCCACGAGATCGACCGCTCCACCGAGGCGACCTTCAGCAGCGGCCGACTGAACAGCGACGACATCGAGCTGCTGCGCGAGGACCTGGTACGGATCGTGTACGCGCACACGTACGCAGACGTGGAGTACCTCTTCGGCGACAGCATCAGCGCGCTCGACGAGGACACGACCGGTGTGCGCGCCGACTTCGCGCACGGGGCCTCCCGTACGTTCGACCTGGTGATCGGGGCCGACGGCCTGCACTCGACGGTCCGGCGCCTGGCCTTCGGCGCCGAGGACCGATTCGCGCATCACCTGGGCAGCTACCTCTCCGTGTTCAGCGCGGACAACTTCCTCGCCCTGGACGACTGGCAGCTATGGCTTCGGGACGGTGCCACGGGCTTCGGCATCATGCCCGTCCGCGACAACACCGAGCTCAGGGTCGCCTTCGGCTTCCACTCGGCCCCGCTCCCCCACGACCTCCGGGACAACGGCTCCCTTCAGCGGCTCATCGTCGACAAGCTCGCCTCCCTGCGATGGGAAGGGACCCGCCTGGCCAAGGCCGCCGAGGAAGCACCCGACTTCTACTGCGACGCCATGGCTCAGATCCGGATGGACCGCTGGTCGCGGGGCAGGGTGGCGCTGCTCGGTGACGCCGGTTACTGCCCTTCCCCGCTGTCCGGGCAAGGCACCAGCCTCGCCCTCGTGGGCGCCTATGTGCTGGCCGACTGCCTCGCCCGGGCGAACGGCGACCACCGCGTCGCGTACTCCCGCTACGAGCAGCGACTGCGTGACTTCGTCACCGTCAACCAGGCCCTGGCCACGGAGAATCCCGACGGACCCGCCTCCGAGGCGTCCATGGCACACGCCAAGAACGCGCTCTCACTGGACACGTCCTCCTGATGCGTGGTGCCCGGCCGGTCAGGGGCGGGGGATGTTGCGGAGGTTCGCACGGGCGAGGTCGAGCATCTTGCCGACACCGCCGTCCAGGACGGTGCGCCCGGCTGAGAACGCGAAGCCCTTGACCTGTTCGCCGGTGATGTGCGGCGGGATCGACAGCGCGCCCGCGTCCGTCACCAGCTCGATCAGGCACGGACCGTCGTACGCAAGGCCCTGCTTCAGCGCGTCGCGCACCTGGGAGGGGTCCTCGGCGCGGATGGCGTGGATGCCCGCGGCCCGGGCGATGGCGGAGTAGTCCACCGGCTCGTGGTCGGTCTGGTGATCGGGCAGACCGTCGACCATCATCTCCAGCTTGACCATGCCGAGCGAGGAGTTGTTGAAGACGACCGTCTTGACCGGCAGGTCGTGCAGCCTGACGGTCAGCAGCTCGCCCATGAGCATGCTCAGGCCCCCGTCCCCGGACAGGGAGATCACCTGACGGTTCCGGTCGGCGCACTGCGCGCCGATCGCGTGCGGCAGCGCGTTGGCCATCGTGCCGTGGAGGAAGGAGCCGACCACGCGGCGGTGGCCGTTGGGGGTGAGGTAGCGGGCGGCCCACACGTTGTTCATGCCCGTGTCGACGGTGAACACGGCGTCGTCGTCGGCGAGTTCGTCGAGGATCGTGGCCGCGTACTCCGGGTGGACCGGGGTGTGCTTGTCCACGTCGTGGGTGTACGCCGCCACGACGTGTTCGAGCGCCTTGGCATGGCGACGCAGGCTGTGGTCGAGGAAGGAGCGGTCCTCCTTCTGCCGCACCAGCGGAAGGGCGGCCCGGAGGGTCTCCCCCACGTCGCCGTGTACGCCGAGCTCCAGTACGGTCCGCCGTCCGAGGTTCCCGGCGTCGTGGTCCACCTGCACGGTGCGGGCCTGCGGCAGGAAGTCGTCGTACGGGAAGTCCGTGCCCAGCAGCACGACAAGGTCGGCCTCGTGCATCGCGTCGTAGCAGGCCCCGTATCCGAGCAGGCCGCTCATGCCGACGTCGTACGGGTTGTCGTACTGGATCCACTCCTTGCCGCGCAGGGAGTGCCCGACCGGTGCGGCCACCTGGCTCGCCAGCCGCATGACCTCGGCGTGTGCGCCGCGGACCCCGGCGCCGCAGAAGAGCATGACCTTCTCGGCGGCGTCCAGCCGCTCGGCGAGCGCTTCGACCTGCTCCCGCGGTGGCAGGACCCTGCCCCGGGTGGTCACCAGGTCGGTGGCGACGGGCGCCTCCGGCGCCGGGGCGTGGGCGACGTCACCGGGGAGGACCAGCACGGACACCCCGCCGTGGCCGAGCGCCCGCTGCATGGCGATCCGCAGCACCCGGGGCATCTGCTGCGGGGTGCTGATCATCTCGCAGTAGTCGCTGCACTCGGTGAACAGCCGCTCCGGATGGGTCTCCTGGAAGAATCCCGTACCGATCTGGCGGGACGGGATGTGCGAGGCGATGGCCAGTACCGGGGCGCCGGAGCGGTGTGCGTCGTACAGCCCCTGCACGAGGTGGGTGTTGCCGGGGCCGCAGCTGCCCGCGCACACGGCGAGCCGCCCGGTCAGCTGCGCCTCGGCGGCCGCGGCGAACGCGGCCGCCTCCTCGTTCCGCACATGGACCCACTCGATGCCGTCGGTCCGGCGCACCGCGTCCACCACGGGATTCAGGCTGTCGCCCACGACGCCGTAGATCCGCTCCACACCTGCCTGCCGGAGGACGTCCACCAGTTGGCGGGCGACGCTCGCGTGCCTCATCGCATGCCTCCGCATTCACGTCTTCTGGTCGGTCGGCGGACGCCTACCCACGGGGCGCGGGCACGATTCACCTCCATGTGCGGACCGCCCGTCGGGGCCGCGCCGTTCACGCGTCGAGTCCGCCTCGCTTGACCAGCTGGCTGGCGATCACGTTCCGCTGGATCTCGTTGGTGCCCTCGCCGACGATCATCAGGGGCGCGTCGCGGAAGTAGCGCTCCACGTCGAACTCGGTGGAGTAGCCGTAACCGCCGTGGATGCGGACGGCGTTGAGGGCGATCTCCATGGCCGTCTCGGAGGCGAACAGCTTGGCCATTCCGGCCTCCATGTCCACGCGCCTGCCCGCGTCCGCCTCGCGGGCGGCGTAGAGGGTGAGCTGCCGGGCCGCGGTGAGCGAGGTCGCCATGTCGGCGAGGTAGTTGCCGATGGACTGGTGCTTCCAGATCGGTTTGCCGAACGACTCGCGTTCCTGCGCGTAGGCGAGGGCGTCCTCCAGCGCGGCCCGGCCGACGCCGAGGGCGCGGGCCGCGACCTGGAGCCGGCCGGTCTCCAGGCCCTTCATCATCTGGGCGAACCCTTCGCCCTCGACGCCGCCGAGCAGCGCGTCCACCGGCGCGCGGTGGTCCTCGAAGGACAGCTCGCAGCTCTCCACGCCCTTGTAACCCAGCTTGGGCAGATCGCGGGAGACGGTGAGCCCGGGCCCGTGCTCGACCAGCAGGATGGAGATGCCCTGGTGCGCGGGGGACGCCTGCGGGTCCGTCTTGCACAGCAGGGCGATCAGCTGCGAGCGGCGGGAGTTGGTGATCCAGGTCTTCGCGCCGCTGACCACATACCCTTCGTCGTCCTTGCGGGCGACGGTGCGCATGGCCTGCAGGTCGGAGCCGCCGCCGGGCTCGGTCAGGGCCATGGTGGCCCGGATGTCACCGGTGGCCATCCTCGGCAGATACCGCCGCTTCTGCTCCTCCGTGCCGAAGTGCAGCAGCAGCTTGGCGACCACGGTGTGCCCGCCCATGGCCCCGGCGAGACTCATCCAGCCCCGGGCCAGTTCCTCGGCGACGAGGACGTAGCACTGCGTGGACACCGGAGTGCCGCCGTACTCCTCGGGGATGGCGAGGCCGAAGATCCCGAGTTCCTTCATCTGCTCGATCAGGGCCTCGGGATAGGTGTCGGTGTGCTCCAGTTCCCGTACGACCGGCCGGACGTCCTTGTCGATGAAGTCGTGCACCGTGCGGACGATGAACTGTTCGTCCTCCGCCAGGATGTCGAGCGTGCTCATGGAAGGCGATCTCCTCGCTGCGGTCTTGGGTGGGCTGTGGGGGTCAGACGGCGCCGTCGGTGCGCAGAGCGTCGATCCGGTCGGCGTCGTAGCCCAGCTCGGCCAGGATGCGTCCGGTGTGCTCGCCGAGGGAGGGAACGGCGTCCATGCGTGGCGTGACGCCGTCCAGGTCCACGGGCGGCAGCAGCGCCGTCACCGTCTCTCCTCCGGGGATCCGCACGTCCCGCCAGCGGTTCCGGCCGGTCAGCACGGGATGCTCAAGGAACTGCCCGACATCGTTGACCGGTGCGTTGGCGATGCCGATGGTGTCGAGCCGCTTCATCACCTCGCCGCTGTCCGACGCCGTGATCCGCTCGGCCAGGAGCGCGTTCAGTTCCCGCCGGTGGAGCACCCGGTCGGCCCCGGTGGCGAAGCGCGGATCGTCGGTCAGGCCGGGGGTGCGGAGGAAGTGCTCGCACAGGGCGGCCCATTCGCGTTCGTTCTGCACGGAGAGCAGCACGTCCTTGCCGTCGGCCGCGGTGTACGTCCCGTAGGGGGCGATGGTGGCGTGCTGGGTACCGGCCCTCGGCGGCTGCGTACCGCCGTACGCCGTGTAGTAGGCGGGCTGGCCCAGCCACTCGGCCAGCGCCTCGAACAGCGAGACCTCGACGGCCCGGACTCGGCCGCGGGTGGCCCTCGTGAGCAGCGCGGTGAGGATGCCGCTGTAGGCGTACACACCGGCGGCGATATCGGCGATCGACACCCCCACCCGGGCCGCCTCCGCGGCGCTGCCGGTGAGCGAGACGAGGCCGGTCTGGCACTGCACCAGGAGGTCGTACGCCTTGCGGTCCGCCCATGGCCCGCTCGTGCCGTAGCCGGAGATCGAGCACGGGATGAGCGAGGGGAACCGCTCGGCCAGCGCTTCGGGGCCCAGCCCCAGGCGGGCGGCGGCGCCGGGGGCCAGGTTCTGCACGAACACATCCGCCCGCGCGAGGAGTTCCTCCAGCACTCCGCGTCCCTGCTCCGACTTCAGGTCCAGCGTCACCGATTCCTTCGAGCGGTTGAGCCATACGAAGTAGCTGGACTCGCCGTGCACCGTGGTGTCGTACCGGCGGGCGAAGTCGCCGCCACCCGGACGCTCCACCTTGATCACCCGTGCTCCGAGGTCGGCGAGCTGGCGGGTGGCGAAGGGGGCTGCCACCGCCTGCTCGATGCTCACGACGGTGATGCCCGACAGCGGCAGACCATCAGCGGACGCTGTGTGTTCGGCCATGCGGTGACCTCCGGAGATGTGGCTGACGTGGCCGGGAGTACCATCATGGGCACTCATGTGCGGCGAAGTGAAATAGCGATCCGTGATGCCGCCATGCGGGCTGTGGATGGCGAGGAAGGGAGGGCCCCGATGGACGTCAAGCAGCTGAAGGCGCTCATCACGGTCGCCGAGGTGGGCAGCGTGACCCGCGCCGCGGAGCTGCTGCACCTGGTGCAGCCCGCCGTCACCCGGCAGATCCGCACCCTGGAGGAGGAGCTGGGCGTCCCCCTGTTCCAGCGCACGAGACAGGGCATGCGGCCCACCGAGGCAGGCCAGATCATGGTCGACCGGGCGCGCCGCGCCCTGAACGAGCTGGAGCGGGCGCGCGCCGAGGTGCAGCCCAGCCCCGGAGAGGTGACCGGCATCGTCACCCTGGGCCTGCTGGAGAGCACGAGCGACCTGCTCGCCGAACCGCTGGTGTCGGCCGTCGGCAAGGCCCATCCGGGCGTGGAGCTGCGCCTGATGACCGGCTACTCCGGCCATCTGCAGCAGTGGCTGGACGACGGCGACCTGGACCTGTCCTTGCTGTACAACCTGGACAGCACCCCGTCCCTCAACGCCCGCCCGCTGGTGCGGGAGCGGCTGTGGGCGGTGGCGCCACCGGCGGCCGGGCTGCACGCCGACCGTCCGGTGGCGTTCGCGGAGGTGGCGGCGCATCCCCTGGTGATGCCCGCCTCCGGCCACGCCCTGCGTTCCCTGATCGACGCCGCGGCGACCCGGTCCGGGTACGCGATGGACACCAGGGCGCAGACCAACTCCATGCGGGTACAGAAACAGCTCGTCCTGGCCGGACACGGCTGGACCGTCCTGCCCGGCCTCGGCATCGCCGACGACATCGCGAACGGCACCCTCAGCGCCGCTCCCCTGTCCGAGCCGGACGTGTGGCGGTCGATCGTCCTGGCGACACCGCGCTACGGACGCGTACCGCCTGCCGTCGAGGTCGTCGCACACGAGCTGGTCCGCCGGATCGGGGCGGCCGTGTCACGCGGGCGGTGGCCGTCCGCACGGCTGCACGCGCCGGACGAGCCGGGCGCGGACGTCTGACACCCGCTCAGGCCGCCTTCGGCCATGCGGACGCGGAATGCGGGCATCACACATTTCTATTGTTCATCCAGCTCCATCAGCGCTCATGATGTGGGGCACCTGAGCCCCCGAGCAGACGGAGTCGCCACGGATGAGCAGGTCCCAAGCACCCGCGCCGCCCTCCTGGCAGGAGGACGTGTTCACGGCGCTGAAGAAGCACGACATCCAGCAGATCGCCTACGTCCCGGACGCGGGCCACTCCCACGCCATCCGTGAGGCGCGGCGGGATCCCGCCATCCACGATGTCGTGCTCACCACCGAGGAGGAGGGCGTCGCCGTCGTCTGCGGAGCGTGGCTCGGCGGGCAGCGCGCCGTACTGCTGATGCAGAGCAGTGGCGTCGGCAACTGCGTCAACATGTTCTCGCTGCCGCGGATGGGCCAGTTCCCCTTTCTCGCGCTGGTGACGATGCGGGGCGAGTACGCCGAGTTCAACCCGTGGCAGAGCCCGATGGGCCGTACCACCCAGCAGGCACTGGAACTCATGGGCATCACCGTCCTGCGCGCCGATGCCCCCGAGGACGTCGGGGAGACCGTCGAGGCCGCCTTGGAGTCGGCCTTCGGGGCCGGTGAACGCGTCGCCGTGCTCCTCGGGCAGAAGCTGATCGGCCGCAAGAAGTGGGAGCGCGACTGATGACCACCACCGCCTCGCCCGATGCCCGGCTCGACCGGCGGCGCTTCGTCGCCGAGCTGATCGCCCGCCTCCCCGAGGACGCCCTCGTCGTCACCGGCCTCGGCTCGCCGAGCTACGACGTCTTCGCGGCCGGTGACCGTCCGGGCACCTTCTACCTGTGGGGCGCGATGGGCGCCGCCGCGCCGCTCGCCCTGGGAGTCGCCCTCGCCCAGCCGGACCGTCCAGTCCTCGCCGTCACCGGGGACGGCGAACACCTCATGGGAATCGGCACACTGGCCACCATCGGCGCCCGGCTGCCGCCGAACCTGACCGTGGTGGTGCTGGACAACGCCCACTTCGGCGAGACCGGCATGCAGCCCAGCCACACCGGGCTCGGCACCGACCTCGTCGCCGTCGCCCGCGGCTTCGGCATCCGCGAGGCCCTGCGGGTCACCGACCTCGCGCAGGCCGACGACCTGGCCGCCCGCGTCCGGGCACGCGCGGCGACGACGTACGCCCAGGTGCTCATCGCCACCGACGAGCCGCCGCGCGCCCTGCCGCCGCGCGACGGCGCCGCCAACAAGAACTCCTTCCGCGCCGCGCTGGGTCTGCACACGTTCTGAACCACCCAGCGCGACGGGCCGCCGAATCGAGAGTCCCCATGCAGCGCTACGACATGTTCATCGACGGACAGCGCCACGAGCCGTCCACGGAGAACTGGTTTCCCACCGACAACCCCTACCTGGGCGCGCCCTGGGCCGAGATCGCCCGGGGCGGGCCGGACGACGTCGACACCGCCGTACAGGCCGCCCACCGCGCCCTGCGCACCGGCCCGTGGGCCGAATGGACGGCCAGCGCGCGCGGCGCCCTGCTCCACCGCCTCGGCGACACGGTCGCCGCCCATGCCCGGGCCCTGGCCGAGACCGAGGTCCGGGACAACGGCAAGCTCTTCACCGAGATGTACGGGCAGGTCGGCTATCTGGCCCAGTGGTTCCGCTACTACGGCGGCCTCGCCGACAAGGTCGAGGGGACCGTTCCCCCGATGGACAAGAAGGGCTACTTCGCCTACACGCGGAAGGAGCCCGTCGGCGTCGTCGCCGTCATCACCCCATGGAACTCCCCGCTCCTGCTCCTGGCCTGGAAGATCGCACCGGCGCTGGCCGCCGGGTGCACGGTCGTCGTCAAGCCGTCGGAGTTCACCTCCGCCTCCACTCTGGAGCTGGCCCGGCTGTTCCACGAGGCCGGTCTGCCGCCCGGCGTGTTCAACGTCGTCACCGGCTTCGGCGCAGACGTCGGTGCCGCCCTCGTGGAACACCCGCTGGTCCGCAAGGTGAGTTTCACCGGCTCCGACGCCACCGGCCGCCGGATCAACCAGGCCGCCGCCCGCGACTTCAAGCGCGTCAGCCTCGAACTCGGTGGCAAGTCGCCCAACATCGTCTTCGCGGACGCGGATATCGAAGCGGCCGTCAACGGCGCCGTGTCCGGCATCTTCGCCGCGACCGGACAGACCTGCATCGCCGGTTCCCGGCTCCTGGTGCAGGACAGCGTGCACGACGAGGTGGTCGGACGGCTCCTGGAACTGGCGGGCACCGCGCGCATGGGCGACCCGATGGACGAGGACACCCAGGTCGGACCGGTCACCACACCGGCCCAGTACGCCAAGGTGCTGGACTACATCCGCATCGCCCGCGACGAGGGCGCCGAACTCGCCCTGGGAGGCGCGGCCGCCACCCGGCCCGAATGCGGCGACGGCTGGTTCGTGGAGCCGACCGTCTTCACGGGCGTGAGCAACAGCATGCGCATCGCCCAGGAAGAGGTGTTCGGCCCCGTTCTCGCGGTCATCCCCTTCCACGATGAGGAGGAGGCCATCGCGCTTGCCAACGACAGCCGTTACGGCCTGGGCGCGGGCGTGTGGACACGCGACATCGGCCGCGCCTTCCGGATGGCCGAACGCGTCCACTCCGGCACCGTCTGGGTCAACACCTATCGCGCGGTGAGCTATCTGGCGCCCTTCGGCGGCGTCAAGGACTCCGGCATCGGCAGGGAGAACGGCATCGGCGCCATCACCGCCTACCTGGAGGACAAGAGCGTCTGGATCAACACCGGCGCCCCCACCGGCAACCCCTTCGTCCTGCGCTGAAGGGCCGCCCCACCCTCCCCTGGCGACACGAGCAATGGAGCTTTCCATGTCGCAGAGCCGCACATCCGCGCACCACCCCACACCCGACCACGCATCCGACCGGAAGCGCGTCACCGCGAACGTCATACGGGGATGTCTGGGCAACCTGGTCGAGTGGTACGACTGGTTCGCATACGCCACCTTCAGCATCTACTTCGCGTCCGTCTTCTTCCCCGAGGGCAACCAGACGGCCCAGCTGCTCTCCACCGCGGTCGTCTTCGCCGTCGGGTTCTTCATGCGCCCGCTCGGCGGCTGGCTGCTCGGCGCCTACGCCGACCGGTTCGGCCGCCGACGGGCCCTGACCCTGTCGGTCACCCTCATGAGCGCCGGGTCGCTGACCATCGCCCTCGCACCCGGCCACGACACCATCGGCATGGGGGCTCCGGCCCTGCTGGTCCTGGCCCGGCTGGCCCAGGGCCTCTCCGTCGGCGGCGAGTTCGGCTCCAGCGCCTCGTACCTCTCCGAGGTCGCGCCCCCGGGGCGGCGTGGCTTCTACTCCAGTTTCCAGTACGTCTCCATCGTGCTGGGCCAGCTCGGCGCGCTGCTGGTGGCGATCGGCCTGCAGAACCTGCTGACCGAGAACCAGCTGCACGCCTGGGGCTGGCGCATCCCCTTCGTGATCGGGGCCGCGGCAGGTCTGGTCGTGATGTACCTGCGCCGCACCATGGAGGAGTCCGGACACTTCCGGCAGGAGCAGGCACGCACCGCCGCGAACGCGTCCGCGACCCGCGAACGCAAGGGCCTGGTCGCCCTGTTCGCCGAATATCCGCGCCAGCTCGTCGCGGTGTTCGGCCTCGCCATCGGCGGCACCGTCGCCTTCTACACCTACACCACGTATCTGCAGAAGTACCTGGTGAACACCGCGGGCATCCCCAAGTCCACGGTCACCGTGATCGGCTTCGCCGCCCTGTTCGTCTATATGCTGCTGCAACCGGCCGTCGGCGCCCTGTCCGACCGCATCGGCCGCCGCCCGGTCATGTTCGCCTTCTCCGGCGGCTGCATGCTCCTGACCGTGCCGTTGATGACGCTCCTCGGCCGCACCGGCAACCCCTGGCTCGCCTTCCTCCTCATGACCGTCGCCCTGACGTTCGTCACCGGCTACTCCGCGCTCGCCGCCATCATCAAGGCCGAGATGTTCCCCACCAAGGTCCGCGCCCTCGGCGTGGGCCTCCCCCACGCTCTGGTCACCGCCACCTTCGGCGGCCTCACCGAGCCGATCGCGCTGGCCCTGAAGGACGCCGGGCAGGAGACCCTCTTCTTCTGGTACGTCACCGGATGCGTCGGCCTGACCTTCCTGGCCACCCTGGTCGTCAGGGAACCGTCCCGGACCTCCCAGCTGGACGCCGCACAGACGTCCCCGGCCGCCCCGCGACCGCCGAAGACCGCACCCCTCATCTGAAGCACGAGGTCACCTCCACCATGCAGCCCGCCACTACTCCCCTCAGCTCCTACGTCGACACGTGGCACCCGGAGCCGGTCACCGCTCACGACCCCATGGACCCGGTCCCCGCCGCCGCCGTGTCCGCCCTCCTGGACCTGCCCGAACCCGCCGCGCAGGCGGGTGGCCCGCTCCCTCCGCTGTGGCAGTGGTTCCACTTCCTGCACTGGCCCGCCCAGCGGGAGCTGGGCCCCGACGGCCATCTGCGCAACGCCCGCTTCCTGCCGCCCATCCCCGACCGGCAGCGCATGTTCGCGGGCGGACGCTGCGACATCACCGAACCGCTGCGCCTGGGGGAACCGGCCGAGCGGATCAGCAGCCTGGCCGCGGTGACACCCAAGCACGGCCGCACCGGCGAACTGCTCTTCGTCACCGAGCGCCACGAGTTCCGCCAGGCGGGCCGGGTCCGCATGGTGGAGGAGCAGGACATCGTCTACCGCTCCGGCCACGGCGGCGGCGGACAGCACCCGCCCACCGTCGACGACCGCTCCGCGCCCGGCCTCGCCCCAGAGTCGCCCTGGCAGCTGCGCCTCCAGCCCGACCCGACCCTGCTGTTCCGCCTCAGCGCCCTCACCGCCAACTCCCACCGCATCCACTACGACGCCCCGTACTGCCGCGACACGGAGGGCTACCCTGGCCTCGTCGTCCACGGCCCGCTGCTCGCCCTGCTCATGCTCGACGTGGTGCGCCGCGACGCTCCCGAGCGCCGGGTGCGCTCGCTGTCCTTCCGGCTGCGACGGCCGGTGTTCGCGGGCGAACACCTCCTCGCCATGGGCGGACCTTCCGCCACCGGTGCCCGGCTGCGGACGGCAACCCACCGCGAAGCACAGCACGCCACCGCCGAGGTGACCTTCGCATGACCACGCACATCGACGAGGGCGTCGCGGACGCCCGGACGCTGCTCTTCGTGCCGGGCCACCGTCCGGACCGCTTCGACAAGGCCGCCCGCTCCGGTGCCGATGTCGTCATCGTCGACCTGGAGGACGCCGTCGCCGCCGACGACAAGGAGCGGGCCCGGCGGGCCGCCGCCGACTGGCCCGGCCTCGGTGACCGGGCCGTCGTACGCGTCAACGCGCCCGGCACCCCGTGGTTCGAGGCGGACCTGCGCATGGCCGCGGACCGTGGCTGCCCGGTGATGGTCCCGAAGGCCGAGGACCCCGCCGTCCTCGCGGGCGTCGCCTCCCGTACCGCCGGACGCTGTGCGTTGATCGCGCTCGTCGAGACGGCCCTCGGCGTCGAGCGGGCCTACGAGGTGTGTTCCGTACCGGGCGTCGTGCGCGCCGCGTTCGGCAACGTGGACCTCGCCGCGCAGCTCGGCGTCGCGCACGACGACGCCCTCCCCCTGACCCACGCCCGCTCCCGGCTCGTCCTCGCCTCGGCGGCCGCGGGCATCCGTCCCCCGGTGGACGGCGTCACCACTGCCGTACGGGACGCACAGGCCCTTGCCGCCGACACGGCCCACGCCCGGCGGCTGGGCTACGCGGGCAAGCTGTGCGTCCACCCGGCGCAGCTCGGCCCTGTGGCCGACGGCTTCGCCCCCTCCGAGAGCGAACTCCGCTGGGCACGGGCGGTTGTGGACGCCGGGGAGTCCGTCACGACCGTCGACGGCCACATGGTCGACAGGCCGGTGCTGGAGCGGGCCCGGGGCATCCTGGCGCGGGCCGCCACCCCGCCCCAGTAGTGCGACGACCGTCAGCCCTGGGCACTCGCGCCCTCGGGAAGCTCGCGCCAGGTGGCGGTGTGTTCGCTCGCGACGTCGCGCAGCAGCCCGAGGAACACCTCCACCAGTGGGGTGAGCGTGGTGTCGGCCTGGGTCACCGCATGGATCTCGCGGTGCAGCCTCGGCCGGACCAGTTCCCGGTGGGTCGTGCCCGGGATGCCGGTCAGCGCCAGGCGCGACACCAGGGCCACGCCGCTGCCCGCGCCGACCAGCGCCTGAGCCACGTCGTAGGACTCCGTTTCGAACCGCACCCGAGGGCTGAAGCCCGCCTCGCCCGCCGCCCGGTCGAGCTGTTCACGGGCGGCGTGCCCGGCCATGATGGCGACCCACGACTCGTCCCGCAGCTGCGCCAGGCGCACCGGGCCGCCCGGCGGCGACCCGGTGGCCAGCCGATGGTCGTCGGGAAGGACCACCACCATGGGATCGCGCAGCAGCCGGTGCGTGCGCACCCGCGGGGGCAGATCCGCCGGGGCACTCCAGGAGGCGACGACCGCCAGATCGAGCCTCCCCGCGGTGATCTCGCCGAGTCCTCGCTCCGACGTCAGGTCGACCACGGAGACATCGGCGTCCGGGTGGCGGTAGCGCAGGGCGATCAGCGCCCGTGGCAGCAGATGCAGGGCGGCGGCCTGGAAGGCGCCGACCCGTAGCCGCAGCGACAGGTGGCCCAGCAGCGCCGCCATGTCCGCCGCGGCCCGCTCCGTCGCCTCCTCTACGGTCCGTCCGTGCGCGGCGAGCAACGCACCGGCCTCGGTGAGCGTTGCCCCGCGCGGCCCACGCACCACGAGGGGGACTTGCCACTCGCGCTCGGCCCTGGCCACCTGCTGCGTCACGGCGGCGGGCGTGAGCCGCAGCGCGTGCGCGGCCGCGGTGAGCGAGCCGAACTCCTCGATCAGGGCGAGCAGCCGCAGCTGCCCGGGGTCTACCGGCATGTACTCAGCTTAACGCTGCACCGAAGTCTCTTAACTTCTCTTAAATGTGCTGGTCACGGGAGGCTGGACGGGTCCCGGCAACCGACATCCGCGGAAGGTCCTCCCCCGTGCCCAGCCATCTGCCCGCGTTTCTGCTCACCACATGGCTGCTGGCCATGCTTCCCGGGGCCGGTCAGGCCGTCATGATCCGCCAGGTGCTGACGGGAGGCATGCGGGCGGCGCGGGGCACGATCGCGGGCAACGCGACGGGACTGCTGCTGTGGTCCGTGGCCGCGGCGGTCGGCCTGTCGGCCGTCCTGCTGGCCAGCCCCCGTGCGTACGCCGCTCTCCGGATCGTCGGCGGGCTCGTGCTGCTGACGCTCGGGGTGAAGACCCTGCTGGCCGCGCGCCCGACGGCGCCGCGGGCCGAGTCCCCGGACTCCCCCACTTCCCCGGCCGGCGCCGGGAAGGGCCGTACCGGCTTCCGCGGCGGCTACGCGATGGGGCTCGGCACGAGCCTCGGCAACCCCAAGGCGGGCGTATTCGCCGTGTCGGTTCTGCCGCAGTTCGTCACGTCGGCAGGGCCCGTGCTCCTGTCCAGCACCGCGCTCGGCGGGCTCTGGGCCCTGGTCAACGCCGCCTGGTACCTGCTGTTCAGCTGGCTCGTCCACCGCGGGCGCGCGCTGATGACCCGGCCGGCGGTCAGCAGAAGGCTGGGGATGGCCACCGGAGTTGTCCTGCTCGCGCTCGGTGTGGCGGTGGCGGTGGGCGCCTGACGAAAATTAGTCCTCCCTTAACTGGACGCTGGAGCAACGCTGTCCCTGCCCTGAACCAGTGGCGACTAGCGTGTTGACATCGGCTACCAGGAGGAGATGTGGCACCCGACCCCGGAGCCCGATCACGCGTATGGAGCAGCAGTGACTCCGACGAGGAGAGAGACGACGACGCAGGCGTCCGGGACCGCTCGGGGAGCCGCAAGACCACAGCTCTCACCGCGGTTGCCGCGGCCCTGGTCCTGACCGGGTGTCTGCTGGCCATGTCGACGATCATCGACTCGGCTTCCTCGTCCTCCGGCAGCAGGTGGCCCTCGGGAGGAGGCGCCCCCTCGTACACCCCCGGAGGAACCCCCCCGGCCGCCTCCACCTCCCCGCAGCCGCAGCCCACCAGCGGCACAGCGAGCCCGTCTCAGGACGACGACGAGGACGAACGCGAAGACCGTCACGAAGACGAAGACGATGATGGAGACGAAGAAGACGACGGCTATGAGGACGACGACGGACGGTGATCCGCTGCCACTCCCCGCCGACCAGGTACGTGTTCCCTGGTCAGCGGGGCATGAGCGACCGTTGAGCCGGTCACGACCGGGACTTCATCAGCGGCTGGATGCGCGTACCGAAGTTCTCGATGCCTTCGAGGAAGTCGTCGAACACCAGCATGATCCCCTTGGTGCCGTGGACCCCGGCGACCTCGTCGAGCATCGCCGCGACGGTTTCGTACGAGCCGACGAGCGTGCCCATGTTGAAGTTCACGGCGCCCTCGGGCAGCGAGATGGTCCGGGCGGTCGAGGAGCCGTCGGAGGTCTTGTCCGTGGCCGTCTCGCCCGCCATGTACGCCAGCGCCGCGTGGTCGGCGTTGTCGTGGTAGTCCTTCCACTTCGCCTGGGCGGCCTCGTCGGTCTCGTCCGCGATGACCATGAACAGCGAGAGCGCTCCGACGTCGCGGCCGGTCTCCCGCGCCGCGTCCACGAGCGTGGCCGTGGTGTCCGAGAGCGCGAGCGGGGTGTTGACGCCGCTGCCCAGGATGAAGTTGTACTCGGCGTGTTCGGCGGAGAACTTGATGCCGGTGCTGCTCTGCCCGGCGGCGACGATGTCGATGTGGCCGTTCGTCGGCCGCGGGGACAGCACGCAGTCGTCCATGGCGTAGAACTCGCCCTTGAAGTTGCTGACGCCCTCGTGCCACAGCTCCTTCATCACGGTGACGTACTCCGCGGCCCGGGCGTAGCGGTTGCCGAAGTGTTCGTCGCCGGGCCACAGGTCCATCTGGGAGTACTCGCCGGGCGCCCAGCCGGTGACGATGTTGACGCCGAACCGGCCGGGGGCGATCGAGTCGACCGTCGTGGCCATGCGCGCGGTGATGGCCGGGTGCAGCGCGAGGATCGGTGTCGAGGCGTACAGCCTGATCCGCTCCGTCACGGCGGCCAGGCCCGCCATCAGCGTGAACGACTCCAGGCAGTGGTCCCAGAACTCGGTCTCGCCGCCGAACCCCTTGAGCTTGATCATCGACAGCGCGAAGTCGAGCCCGTGTTCCTCGGCTTTCTGCACGATGGCCTTGTTCAGCTCGAAGGACGGCATGTACTGCGGAGAACTCTTCGAAATGAGCCAGCCGTTGTTGCCGATGGGAATGAAGACGCCGATATCCATGCCGCTCCTGAACGGTCCCGTGGTGTGATCCGGAACAGCCACCGTGTCACGCGATGCCGGGTCATGATCAAGTCTGCCTCGCCGACGGCGGGGTGATTTCTCCTGCTCAGAGCATCTGCCATCCCCGTGGTCCCGTTCATGGCACGATCACGAACGACACCACGGACACGCCGAGTCGGGAGCCGCCATGCCGTCCCCGCAGGATCCCGTCCTCCTCGACGAGTCCTTCTTCGCAGACCCTCATGCCTCCTACGCGGGTTTGAGGTGCGAGGGCACCGTCCACCGGGCCGTCGCGGCGGATGGTGCGCCGCTCCACCTCGTCACCGGATACCAGCAGGTGCGCGACGCGGCCATGAACCCTGCCCTCTCGCTCAACAAGCGGCATTCCCGCACGGGAGGCCGGGACGGCGCCTCCATGCCGCCCGAGCTCAACGACCACCTGCTCAACGCGGACCCCGCGGACCACACCCGGCTCCGGGGTCTGGTCAACGGAACGTTCACGGCCCGCCGCACCGAGCTGCTGCGCGACGACGTTCAGGACATCACCGACCAGCTCTTGCACCGGATGTCGTCCCGGCCTCGCGCTGATGTCGTGGCCGACCTCGCCATGCCTCTGTCCATGGAGGTCATCTGTCGCGTGCTCGGGATTCCCCGAGGAGACCGTCCTGACTTCCGGGAGTGGACGAACACTCTGCTCAGCCCGGCTCCCCGAGCTGCCCAGGAATCCCGGGAAGCCATGCGGCACATGCATCGCTTCCTCGTCGCGTTGATCGACCGCAAGCGGGCATGCCCTGCTGACGACCTCCTGTCGGCACTCGTCCTCGCCCAGGAAAACGAAGACCGCCTCAGCTCCGAGGAGCTGGTGGCCATGGCCTTTCTGCTGCTCTTCGGCGGCTACCACAACACCGGAAGCCTGATCGCCACAAGTGTCATGGCGCTGCTCACTCACCCGGAACACCGCGTCGCCTTCGCCTCCGGGGAGTTGCCCATGCACGCCTTGACCGAAGAAGCGTTGCGCTGGAACTCGCCCACCATGCTCGCTGTCCGCCGCTTCGCCACACAGGACGTGCGGATCGGTGGCACCGGCATCGCTACCGGGGATCGCATCTGGCTTTCGTGGGCATCAGCCAATCGCGACCCGGAACGCTTTGAGAAGCCCGAGGTTTTCGACGCTTACCGGAAGGACAACACCCATCTCGCCTTCGGGCACGGGCCCCACTACTGCCCCGGCGCGGCGCTGGCCCGGCTGGAGAACAGCATCGCCGTGACCTCGCTGATGCGACGGTTCCCCGACGTGTCGCTGATCGGCCCCTCGGACGAGTTGCGATGGTTCGTCTCACCGCGGAGCCGCTGTCTGTCCGAACTTCCCGTATCTCTTTGAGCGTGGGTCACCGGGCGTCAACGGCCTCCGGCGCCACAGGTGTGCCGTACCCTACCTCCTGACCGACCGCCGGAGGAGTCGATGCTGGGATGACGACAGAGCGACCGATGCCCACACAGGACGACGTGCTCGGGTACTTCCACACGCTGTCGAACTGGGGACGGTGGGGCGACGACGACGAGCTCGGCACCCTGAACCACATCACCGACGACGTCCGGGTGGCGGCGGCGCGGGCCGTGCGCCACGGCAGGAGCGTGTCGTGCGCATGGGAGGTCGCCGTACCGGAGGACATGGAGCGGTCGACAACGACGTGCCCGTGCGCCGCCGACATGCCGGGGGCCGAGGACATGCCGGTGCCCGCGTTCCGCGCCGACCGGCGCTGGGGCTTTTCGTCCGAGCGGCTCGGCATCACCTTCCACGGCAACACCCTCACCCACGTCGACTCGCCGTGCCACATCTTCTGGGACGGCACGATGTACAACGGGCGGTCGCACTCGTTGGTCGACGCCGCGACGGGATCGGCGTGGGCGGCCGTCACGGCGGCCGCGAACGGGATCATCACGCGTGGTGTCCTGCTGGACATCGCGAGGGTCCGCGAGGTGCCGTGGCTGGAACCGGGGCAGGGTGTGTTTCCCGACGATCTCGAGGAGGCCGAGCGTCGCCAGGGCGTACGGGTGCGATCCGGCGACGCGGTACTCCTGCGGACCGGCTATGGCCGCGTCCGGCACGAGGCCGGTGAGGCCAGCGGTTTCACCCAGGCCGGCTGGCACGCGTCCTGCCTGCCGTGGCTGCGTGAACGGGGGGTCGCGCTGATCGGCGCCGACACTCCCCAGGACGTTCAGCCGTCGGGGTACGAAGACGTGTTGATGCCGGTTCACGCCGTGGGCCTCGTCGCGATGGGTCTGTGGCTGCTCGACAACTGCGACCTGGAGGCGTGCGCGACGACCGCTGCCGAGCTCGGCCAGTGGGACTTCCACCTCGCGGTCGCGCCGGTCCGCTTCGCCGGTACGTCCGGCAGCCCGGTCAACCCGATCGCCACATTCTGACCGCCGCCCGTTGGGCTGAGGATCACCCCGAACGTGGGTGCACCCGGCAGTTGGTGTGGAGGTAGCGGGCAGCGCCGTTGGTGAAGTCGTAGATCGCGACCGTCTGGGTGTCCTCCAGGGAATCCCTCGGCGGCATCAGGAAGTGTGTCTCGCTCACTGGGAGCAACTCGTATCTGATGCGGTCCGGTTTCTGGAGGAACTCCGCCTGCACCGGGTCGAGGTGCAGGGTCAGGGAGAGCTTTCCGTCTTCGGCCGTCACCTCGTATCGCGCGCCGGGGCGCTCGTAGACGCCTTCGTATCTGGACAGGTCGAGGTTGAGCGTGGTGTCCGGTGCGGGCAGGTCCGGGATGGTGACCGCGCCGAGGTCGGTCAGGATCTCGTTGAACACCTTGCGGTAGAGGCTTTCCCGGGGGCCGCCGTTCGTCAGCATCGCGAGGGCGGTGCCGGAGTCCGGCAGGATCCGTAGCCGGGCGTTCTGGCCGATCGTGCTGCCATCGGTGGCGTAGACGGTCTCGCCGTGCCAGTCGCACACGATGAGGCCGAGCGCCCAGTGGGGCCCGAACAGGTACGGGTCCGGTACCGGCACCCGCGAACGCATCATCTCTCGGATGCTTTCGGCCGAGACGATGCGCTTTCCGTTCGGCGCCATGCCCTCGTTGAGCAGGACATGCGCCATGGCGAGCACCTCGCGGGTCGTGGAGGTGACGTTGCCGCCGGGGCCGAAGGCACGTGGCAGGTAGTCGATCGGCGTGACGATGGGGCCCTCGTGGAGGGACCGGATCAGGTGCCCGGTCGCCGCCCGGCTGTCGTCCACCTGCTCGTGCCAACTGTTCGTGCTGGTCAGGCCCATGGGGGCGAAGAGGCGCTCCCGCATGACGTCGTCCCAGGGTTTGCCGTCCCGCACCTCCAGGATCCGCGCGAGTATGGCGTACCCGAGGGCCGCGCTGTACCCGTGGGTGTGGCCCAGTGCGGAGACCTGGGGCGCGTCGGCGATGTTCTCGACCATGCGCGCGTAGACGTCGTCGTCTTCGCCGGGATCGCCGTAGGCTTCCTCGATACCGCTGGTGTGGCACAGCAGGTGACGAGGGGTGACCTTGGCGCTCACCCCGGGATCGGCCACCGTGAAGCCGGGCAGACAGGTCCGCACCGGCTCGTCCAGATCGACTTTCCCCTCGTCGACGAGTTGCATGAAGGCCAGCGCGGTCCACGTCTTGGTCATGGAGCCGCACTGGTAGACGGTGTCCGTCGTCGCGGGTTCCCGCGTTTCCACGCTCGTGACGCCAACCGCGAACTCGGCCAGCTCCCCGTCGTGGAGAATCCCGATCGCGGCGCTCGGGATTCCGTACTCCACCAGGAGTTCGGCGACCCGGGCCCGGAGCCGCGGCTCATCGGTCCTCATCACGTGCATCGTTGCCCCTCCTTTTCCGAATGAGGAAAAGCTACGTTGCGTTTGATGTTTCATCAACATGACGGCATGAAAAATGACAGCTAGAAGACCAATCGTTGCAACAGGATTGTGAATGAATGCAACTACTTCCGCCGGTCGTTGCAATACGCTGTGGTTGAACGCAAGGGAGGAGGAGCGCCGGTGCCAGGAGGCAGGCTGACCCACGAGGACCGCCGACAGATCGCGGCTTGGCTGGCCGACGGGCTCGGGTACGCCGAGATCGGCCGACGGCTCGGACGGCCGACGTCCACGATCAGCCGCGAGGTCGCACGCAACGGCGCACTCGGCGACTACCTGGCCGACCAGGCCCAACAGGCCGCCGGTCACCGTGCCCACCGGCGCAAGCCTCCCCGACCGGCCGAGCCGACGACTGTCGGGCAGCCGGCCGAGGAGTCGCGCGGCTTCGTGGACGAGTTCGCGAGCCTGCTGGCCGCGACCGGCCTGCCCCGGATGACCGCCCGGGTGTTCGTCTGCCTGCTCACCGCGGACGCCGGTGGCCTGACGGCGGGCGACCTGGTGCGTCGGCTCCAGGTCAGCCCGGCATCGGTATCCAAGTCCATCGGCCACCTCGAGGCCATGGAACTGGTGGTGCGCCACCCCGATCCGGGTGGGCGACGCGAGCGGTACGTCATCGACGACGACGTCTGGCTCCGGGCGTGGCAGGCCGACACCAGCGCACACGGCGAGATCGCGACCGCCGCGCAGCGGGGCATCGAGATCTTCGGTACCGGGACGACCGCCGGGGCCCGGCTCGGCAGGATGGGCCGGTTCTTCGCCCGGCTCGCCGAGCAGATGGGCGGCAGCCGCGCCCTCACCGAGGCCGCCCTGCGCGACGCCCTGACCGTGCTCGCCGCCCTCGTGCACGCCGGTCGGCCGCTCACCCTGCGCACGCTGGCCACCGCGCTCAACTGGCCCCGGGACCGGGCCACCGCCGCCCTGGACACCCTCCAGCATCAACCGGACATAGCCGACCCCCTTGCCCTGCGGGCCATCGCCCCCGCGACGTACGCCCTCACCGCAAGAGCGGACCGCCTCAGCCCGGCACAGCGCCTGGCACTGGAGCGGTGAGTCACGTGAATCGCCGTCGAGCAGCCGGGCGTTGATGCCTGTCTTGTCAGACCTGGGCGGGGAGGGAGACGCCGGTGAGGCGTTCGGATTCGGCCCACAGGCGCGCGGCGACCGCCTTGTCCAGCGCGCGGCGCGGCGGGGAGGCGACCTTCGTCGGACCGACCATCGACCAGCGGGGGCCGTAGCAGCCGCCCGCCACCGCGGCCCGGCTGGTTGCCGCGTACAGCAGGGGCTCCGCACCCTGCTCGACCCCCTGCGATGGCACGAGTTCCACCAGCGTCCGAGACCGAGACGCCGGTCGCGAAGCTGAGCCTGAACGAGCTGAGCCGACGCGTGGGCCTGGCCAAGTCCAACGTGCTGCGGTACTTCGCGTCACGCGAGGCGGTCCTGCTCCAGCTGCTGGACGCGGAAGCCCAGGACTGGATCGCCGAGCTGGAGCGGTCGTACGAGCTCGTCGAGGGCACGCCGCGGGAGCGCGGCGACCGTCTTGCCGGGATCCTGGCCGAGTCGGCGGCGCGGCGGCCGGTGCTGTGCGACCTGATCAGCGCGCAGGCCGCGGTGCTGGAGCACAACGTGTCCACCGAGGTCGCGGTCCAGCACAAGAACGCCTCACTGCACACCATCCAGGCGCTGGGCCGGGTGGCTCGTCGGCATGTGCCGGAACTCGCCGCGCAGGATGCGTTCCGGCTGGTGGGGATGGCCTTGCTGGTGATCGGCGGGGCTTGGCCGTACAGCCGACCGCCGGAGGCCCTGCTGGCCGCCGCGCCGGTCCGGCGCTGCGCGAGACCAGGCTCGTCAGGAGGTACGGCGGGAAGGGCTGGGACAAGGCCGCGGCCATGCTCCGCGAACGTGGCCGCTGGGCCGTGTTCGTCGGCCGGCTGATACCGCTCGTACGGAGCTTCGTACCCACCGTCGCGGGCGCGGCGCACATGTCGTACCGCACGTTCCTGCCACCGATGGCGGCAGGGGCGGCCTGCTCGACGGCACTGCCACTTCTGGTCGGCATCGGGGTCGCCGCGGGGCTGAAGAGCGGCGGCAACCTGATGCTCGTGCTCATCCTCGGCTTGTTGCTCGCGCTGGTCGCGGTATTCGTGATCCGCAAGCGCCGCAAGTCCGCCGCCGTCGCCCCGGGCCAGGACCCGGATCCCGATCTCACGCCCATGCGCTGACGTCGACGACGGACGAGCACAGTTCAGAGCGTGAGGAGGACCTTGACGGCGCGGCGCTCGTCCATCGCCTTGTAGGCTTCAGGCGCTTGGTCCAGGGGCAGGGTGAGGTCGAAGACCTTGCCGGGGTCTATCTCGCGGTCCCAGATGAGTTGGATCAGGTCAGGCAGGAACCGGCGTACCGGGGCCGGACCGCCGAGAGTGTGGATGCCCGCGAAGAACAGCTCGATCCCGGGGATGGTCACGTCGTAGTTGACGCCGACGTAGCCCATGTGCCCGCCGCCGCGGGTGGCGCCGACGGCCTGGAGGAATGACTCCTGGGTGCCGACCGCCTCGACCACCGAGTGCGCGCCGAGCCCGTTCGTGAGTTCTTTGATCTTCGCGATGCCCTCGTCGCCGCGCTCTTCGACGATGTCCGTCGCGCCGTAGAAGCGGGCCAGCTTCTGTCGCGCGGGGTTGCGGGACATGGTGATGATGCGTTCCGCGCCCAGTTGCCGGGCGGCGAGGACGGCCATGACTCCTACCGCGCCGTCGCCGACGACCACGACGGTCTTGCCGGGTCCGGCCTGGGCGGCGACGGCGGCGTACCAGCCGGTGCCGAGCACGTCGGAGGCGGCCAGCAGGGAGGGGATCAGCTCGGGATCGGGCCGTCCCGGAGTGGCGACGAGGGTGCCGTCCGCGTGCGGAATGCGGGCCTTCTCGGCCTGGGTGCCGATCGTCTGCGCGACGAACTCGGCGTGCACGCACTTGGACTGGAACCCGGCCTGACAGATCTCGCAGGTGTTGTCGGAGATGACGAAGGACCCGACCACGAAGTCTCCGGGCTTGATGTTCTCCACCGCGGAGCCGACTTCCTCCACGATCCCCACGTACTCATGCCCCATGACCTGATGGTCGGCGGGCTCGACCCCGCGATACGGCCACAGGTCCGAACCGCAGACGCAGGTCGCGGTCAGCTTCACGAGGGCATCGGTGGGCTCGATGATCTTCGGGTCCTCACGCTCCTCCACCCGGACATCGCCGGCCGTGTACATCACTACTCCACGCATGGGTGGGTTCTCCTTGTTCTGTGTGTCGCCTGGCGTGTCGCCTAGGCGGGGGACGATGTCGGGCGGCGGCGCTGGGCGAGCGCGATGATGACCGTGGGGATCAGGGTCAGAGCCGCGACGGCAGCGCCAACCGCGGCGGGGCCGATGGCTCCCAGGCGGGATTCGAGGGCGAATCCGGCGATCCAGGAGCCGATGGCGGTGCCGAGGTTGAACGCCGACACGGTCAGTGCGGACCCCAGGGTGGGGGCGCGGCCCGCGAAGCGGACCCCCAAGGAGATGAGCACCGGGTTCGCGCCGAGCCCGAACAGCCCCAGCAGGGCGAGCAGCGCGATCGTGGGCGCGGCCCGGGCGGACAGCAGGCAGATCGCCAGCAGCAGGACCGTGGTCACCGCCGGGGCCACGATCGTCGTCATGTGCGGACGGCGGTCCCCCAGTCGGCCTCCCACGAGGAAACCCGCAAGGGCGCCGACGCCGAAGCCGACCAGGACCAGCGGCACGAGTCCGGCAGCCAGCTGGGCCCTGCCTGTCAGCAGCGGCGAGATGTAGGTGTACGTCGACAGCACGCCGCCCGTGGTGGTCGCGCAAGCCGCCAGCGCCAGCCACAGGCGCCCCGAGCGCACAGCGGTCAGCTCGGAGCGGAACGAGATCGCCTGGTCGCCGTCGGTGTCGCGCGGGACCTGGCGGGCGATGAGCGCCGTGGCGGCCGCTCCGAGGGCGGCGAGCGCCCAGAAAGGTCCCCGCCAGCCCACGAGCTGCCCGGCGAAGGCACCCAACGGCACACCGACGACGTTGGCGAGCATCGCGCCGGCGCCCACGACGCCCAAGGCACGGGAGCTCGCGGCGGGACCGGCCACACGTGCGGCGACCACGTTGGCCACCGCCCAGAACGCTCCGGTCGCCAAAGCGGTCAGGAACCGGGCCGCCAGCAGCAGCGCGAAACTGGAACCCAGAGCCACCACGACGTGGCCGACAGCGAAGACACCCAGGGCGAGGATGAGCGTCAGCCTCTTGGGCAAGCGCAGCGTGAGCATCGCCATCAGCGGTGCGCCGACGATCATCCCGACCGCGAAGACGGTGATCAACATCCCGGCCTGGGCCACGCTGACCCGCACATCACCGGCGATCTCCGGCAGCAGGCCCGCCACCACGAACTCCGTCGTGCCCATCAGGAACGTGCCCAGGGCCAGCGCATACACGACGGGCGGAAGCCGGGTGGGCGAAGGCGCGTGGGTTTTGGCGCCTACATCGGCGGGGGCGTGGAGGGTCGCTCCTCGCGTTGGCATGTCATCTCCGGAGGGATCGAATTCGGCGTGCACACTCCACGAAACCGTCCCTGCCGCGAGCGCGGGAGGCTGCGTTTATCGGGGGTACAAGCTCAACCCCCCTCCCCGACGGCGCGGGCCGTAGCGTGGAGAGCATGGAACGCCGCCCGGACAACCGCGCCGACATTCGTGACTTCCTCGCCCGTCGGCGTGCCCAGCTCACCCCGGAGCAGGTCGGACTGCCCACCAGCGGCCGACGACGGGTGCCCGGGCTGCGCCGCGAGGAGGTCGCCGTCCTCGCCGGGGTGAGCACCGAGTGGTACACACGGCTGGAGAAGGGCCACATCAGCGGCGTGTCCGAGGATGTCCTCGACGCGGTGGCCCGCACCCTGCAGCTGAGCGAGGACGAACGCACCTACCTGTTCGACCTGGCCAGAGCCGCCCAGCCCAGCCCCGCGACCCGGCGCCGCCGCAAGGCCGTCGACATCCCGCCCCGCGTGCAGTGGCTGCTCGACTCCATGACCCTGTCCGCGGCGTTCGTCAGCAACGGCCGCCTGGACATCGTGGCCACCAACGCGCTCGCCCGCGCTCTGTTCGCGCCGCTGTTCGACAGCCCTACCACCGGCGGACGCGGCCGCCCGAACTTCGCCCGCTACTACTTCCTCGACGACGACTCCCACGACTTCGTCGACGACTGGGGCGGCGGCGCCGCCCTCACCGTCGCACTGCTGCGCGCCGAAGCGGGCCGCTACCCCAACGACAAGGCGCTGCGCGAACTCGTCGGCGAGCTGTCCACGGCCAGCGCCGAGTTCGGAACCCTGTGGGCCGCCCACAACGTGCGCATCCACCACGGCGGCGTCAAACGCTTCCACCACCCCGACGCCGGTCGCCTGGAGCTCACCTACCAGCCTCTGGATCTGCCGATATCCGCCCGCGAGGCGCACTCGCTGACCATCTACACCGCCGAGCCTGGCACTGCCGACGAGGACCGGCTGAGGCTCCTCGCCAGCTGGACCGCCACCCCTGACGAGCGGCGCGACGAGAGGGCCTCCGGCCCCCGCGGTCAGCCCCGATAACGCTTGATGTCGCAGACCTCCCCCGCGCGGGGGAGCCGCTCCCCCGCGTGCGGGATCTTCCCATCGCGTCCTTCGGCTGTACTGGACCCACGGCCGGCGGCATACGGAACGACCGGCCGCCGTAACGGGGAGGTTGACCATCATGCGCAGCTGGACGAGACGACGTCTGCTCCTGTCGACGGCCACGGGAGCGGCGGGACTGGCCGCCACGGCCCCCGCGTCGGCCCACGCCGTGGGGAAGCGCGACGGCATCGTGGAGGCACTCCGGGCGCTGTCCGGGGTGCGGGTAATCGAGGAACGGCCCGGTGCCGACCCGGGATACCGCTTCTTCGTCCTCGGTCTGCGGCAGCCCGTCGACCACACCGACCGCGCGGCCGGGACCTTCGAGCAGCGCCTCACCCTGCTCCATGCCGCCACCGACCGTCCGACGGTCCTGTTCACCACCGGGTACGAGGCGGCGCTCACGCCGCGCCGTACCGAACCCACCGTCCTTCTGGGCGGCAACCAACTCCAGGTCGAACACCGCTACTTCGGCGTCTCACGCCCGCCGACGGGCGACTACGCCCACCTGACCGTGCGGCAGGCCGCCGACGACCATCATCGCGTCGTCCGCCTCTTCCGCACGCTGTACCCGGGCGCGTGGATCTCCACCGGCGGGAGCAAGGGCGGCATGGCGAGTGTCTACCACCGGCGTTTCCACCCGCACGACGTGGACGGCACCGTGGTGTACTCCGCCCCCAACAACGTCGACGACCGCGAGGACTCCGCCTACCTGCGCTTCCTGGCCAATGCCGGCACCGCCGAGACCCGCGCCGCCCTGGCGCGGGCACAGCGCGAGGCCCTGCTGCGGCGCGCGGAGCTGGTGGCACGCTACGAGGCGTGGGCGGCCGCCACCGGGGATACGTTCCGCCTGGTCGGCAGCGCCGACAAGGCCCTCGAAATCGCCGTCCTGCGGGCTCCGTTCATGTTCTGGCAGAACGGCGGCGCGGCGGCCCCCGCCACCATCCCCGCCCCCGGCGCCACCACGGACGCGCTGTACGCCTGGCTGGACGACACGGCCCTGCTGCCCGTCTACGCCGACGCCTTCGCCCGGCAGCAGATCCCGTACTTCTACCAGCTCGGCACCGAACTCGGATACTGGAACGCCCCCACCCGCCACCTGGCCGACCTGCTGCGGTACCCGGACGCCGGGCAACCGCGCAGTTTCGTCCCGCGCGACATCCCCCTGCGCTTCGATGCCACGGTCATGCCCGACATCGACCGCTGGGTCCGTCGGCACGGCGACCGCATGCTGTTCCTCAACGGCTCCCGGGACCCTGCCGTCGCCGAACCGTTCCACCCCGGCGGCCGTGACTCCCGCGCCCTCTGGGCCCCTGACGCGAACCACCACGTCACCTTCGACGACCTGTCCGCGGCCGATCGCGCCTACGCGACGGCCACGGTGAGCCGCTGGGCCGCCGCGGGCGGCCCACCCCCTCGGCCGTGGTGAATGTGCGGTAGCACCCGGTTCCGAGGGGGTGGGGCCGTGGGCTAGACGTTCGGGACGCGCAGCTTGTCCCAGCTCTTCTTGCCCGGGATGCCGTCGGCGTCATCGCCGGAGTAGCCCAGCTTCCGCTGCCACGCCGCGTACGACTTCTTGTCGGCGTCCGTCCACTCCGGGCCCGGGCCCTCCTCGTAGCGGTCGCAGCCCTCGGCCACGAGCCGCTTGCCCATGGCGGTGATGATCTTGCTTTCGCGGCCGTTGCGGAAGAAGTCGGCACCCGGGAAGGGCTCGTACGTGGCCGGCGGCTTCGGCTTGGGCTCGGTCGGGCCGTCCGGCTTGGCGCCGAGCCGCTTGCCGATGCGGGTGCGCATGGAGCTCATCGTGAAGCCCCGGGGGTCCACCTTGCCGGGCTGCCACTCCAGGTGGCCGATCACGGACCGCTCGCTCCAGCCGTGTACGCGGCAGATGGCGGCGGACACCTTCTCGATGGCCAGCTTCTGCGCCTCCGGCCAGGGGTCGTCGCCGTCGCCGAGGTTGACGCATTCGAAGCCGTAGAAGCGGGCGTTGCCGTCCTTGTCGGCCTCGTTGTCGGTCGGCAGCTTGGTCTCGTTGATGACCGCGTTCAGGACGTCGTTGTCGCCGAGGCCCGCGTGGTTGGCGCGGCCGTTGCCGACGAGGTGGATCTCGCCCTTCTTGTCGATGACGCCGTGACACAGCGGGCCCGGCAGCGACGCGTGGCCCTCGTAGCAGAGTTCGACGGAGCTCGCGGTGCCCGAGGTCACGGTGTGGTGGATCATGACACCGTTCACCGGACCCCACGGGCCCTTGGAGTTGCGGTTGTGTGAGCGCCAGTTGCGGTATTCGTGGACGGTCAGGCCCTCGTCGCGCAGGGCCTTCAGCAGTCTGTCGGCGCTCAGGGGTGTTGCCATGTGGAGTGCTCCTTCGGTGCCACTGATGTCTCGTCATATACGGATGCCACGAGGGCATGATTCAGTTGCGGTCGGTGTGTGACGCATCAACTACGGGACGGGCATTACTCCGCGGCCGCGTCGTCCGCTTCGGCCTCGGTCTGCGCCGCCGCCTCCGCCTCCGCGGCCAGCGCCGCCGTGTCCGCCGCCGGGACGGGCGCGGCGAGTGGCGCGAACGTCATGCGCAGGTCGGCCACCTCGCCCTCGCCGAACACCCATCCGAGTGGCGCGTAGTGCACCTGGATTCCGGCCGGTGCCCGCAGCAGCGGCTTGCGGGCCGCGTTGACCGGCCACTCCACGGCACCGGTGGCCGTACGGGCCGGAATCAGCCAGTGGTCGCCGGTCCGGTAGGTGCCGCCGGGCGCGAAGTACACCTCGACGCCGTCCTCCAGCAACACCCAGCGGCCCTCCTCGACCGGGATCGCGCCGCGCCGCAGCCGAGCCGCCGCGCCGGAGCCCTTGCGGGGGCGCCGGGACGCGTCCCGCTGGTCCCAGCGGCGCAGGTACGGGTGCAGCTCCGGGCGCCGTCCGACCCCCGGCTCGGGCTCGCCGGAGAGCCGTACCCGGCGGCCCGGCAGGTCCACCTCCTCCACGCGCAGCAGCGGCAGCGGCTCGCCGCGGCTGCTGGTGGCGGTGTCCGTGAACTCCACCCAGTCCCCCACGTTCAGATCGAGCTTGTCGTCGCCACCGAGCGACGCCAACTCCACCCATGTTCCGTCGAGTTCGTCGACCGGGAAGACCACCGAGCCGTTCTCCCGCGACCACTTGAAGGTGGCGCCCTTGGCCGGGCCGCCCTCGTGGATCTCCACCCGGTAGAGCTGGTTCTCCGGCCCCCGGTAGCGGGCGTCCGGCTTGACCAGGCACGGGTCCTCGTCCGCGTGGTCCGGGCGCTCGCTGCGCGCGGCGAGCCGGGACGCGGGCGCTCCGGCGGTCGCGGCCCACTTGGCGAACGCCTTGCGGACCAGGTCGCGCTGGTCCCCGGGGCCGTCCTCGACGTCGAGCCGCGAGCCCTCCAGCGGGAGCACCTGCCAGACCACCTTGAGCCGGGCCGCGGTGTCCGGCATCGCCGAGCCGAGGGCCACCTCGCGCAGCGCCGGGTCCTCGGCGGCGGTGACCGTGCGCTCCCACACCTTCAGATAGGCCAGGTACGGGAACTGCGTGGGCAGCCGGTCGGCCGGGCGCTCCGGGTCCCGGTAGGCGTCCGGCTGGTCCCAGTACGTCCAGGTGGCGGGCGGCGCGGGCGGCGCGTCGTCCGGTCCGGACTCGTCGTCGGAAGCAGGCGCCTCCGCCTCGTCGTCCACAGCCTCGCCGGGCTGCGGCCGGGTCGCGTCGCAGAGGATGCCGTCGACGTAGTAGCGGCCGCCGCCGATGAGCAGGTCGTCCAGCTCGCGGCTGCCGCCCTTGAAGTCGAGCGTGAAGCCGGTGTTCCCGGCCGGGCCGCCGTGCTGCCCGATCAGATCGGTGGCGAGCGTACGGGCCTGCTGGAGCTGGATCGCGGTCTGTTCGTTGGCGTCCGCGTCGAGCTGGACGCGGCCCTGCTGGGCGACGACCGCCGAGTAGTGGCGGTCGGGCCGGAAGGTGATGCGGGAGAGGTCTGCGTGCATCGGAAGGGTTCCCCCTCAGTGGTTCGTGAAGGCTTCGGAGAAGGCGCTGCGGGCGGCACTCGGCGTCAGGTCACGTAGACGACTCCCGCGTCGGTTCCGGCCGGTGCGTACTCGGCGAGGCGGGCGCGCAGACTGTCCTCGCGCTGTGGCTGGTAGAGGTCGTGGAAGGCGCCCAGCTCGGCCCCGTCCTCCGCGCCCCTGCGGATCTCGTCGGCGCAACCGGCGGCCAGCTGCCCGTACACCGGTGTCCCGTAGCGCCCGCCGCTGAAGTGCGGCCGCACCCGCCACGCCTCGTCCCCGCCCACCAGGTCCGGCTGGCAGCGGTGGCGGCGCGGGGTGCGCGAGCCCGGTGGGACGTAGGAGAAGCGCAGGCAGCCGATGCCGCGCCGGGCCACGTGCATCCGGCCGGTGAAGATGCTGTTCTCGCCCAACTGGACCGCATGCGTGTGGACTTCGCCGATGACGGTGGTGCGGTGGGCGTGCAGCACGGCGTGTGCGTGGCGGCAGTCCGGGGCGGAGAGGGCCGGGCGGTCGTGGCCGGTGGCGTCGAGGAGGGAGTCGCGGATGTGGAGGGCGAGCGGGTCGGTGTGCACCTCGTCGCCCATGACCTCGATGGTGCCGAGGATGGAGCGCTCGATCTGCACACAGGCGGTGGTGCGCTCCAGGACCAGGCTCGGCTCGTCCGGGGAGCGCGGTTCGCACTCCGGCTCCAGGGACCAGCCGGGTACGAGCGTGCAGTGACGCAGGACGACCGTGCCGACCGGGCCGGTGACATTGAGCCCGCGCCCGGCGATGAGCAGCCCGTCCAGCACGATGCGCGGCGCGTCGCGGCGTCCCGCGCACTCCTCCGGCGCCCGGATGTTGAGCGCGTCGGGCCGGTTGCTGTACCAGTCGAGCAGCCGGATCACGGGCCGGGTTCCCTCGGCGGCGCGCACCTGAAGCCGGTCGCCGGGGTCGAGGTCGAAGTCCAGCTGCTCCTGGTAGGCGCCGCTGTGGGTGATCTCGATGATGCCCTCGGGGCCGCACCGCCCGGCCCGGCGGTCGTTCTTCCACTGCCCGTACGCGTCCATGACGCGCTGGTACGCACACCCCGGCCCGACCCGGTAGATCTCGGCGTCCGGCGGCGTCTCGCGGTCGTCGCGCGCGTACTCGCCACCGCCCATGTCGTCGGCGAAGGCGTAGTGGTACGTCACCCACACGCCCTGCCGCGGCGCGGAGCGCGACCCGAAGGCGATCCGGCCGAGCACCGGATCGACGGCCACCTGCCCGCGCTTCGGGCGGTAGCGCCAGTCGGTCAGGTCGGCCACGACGAGGTCCGAGGGCGGTACGGGCTCCTCGTGTCCGTCGCGCCAGATGGCGAAGGATTTGCCCGGGCCGTAATAGTCGGCGAGCCGGTCCGCGAGCTGCCTGCGCCGGATGTACGCCGGGACGTTGCCGAGGGCGGCGATGTGCGAGGCCGACGGCTCCGGCTCGGGCCGGGTCACCAGCGGGGTGTCGTTGCCGAGGATGGAGAAGGTATACAGGTTGCGGGCCCGGTCGACGCAGTACGCGGGCGCCCGCGTCGCGGAGTACGGCTTCAGCCGCCACACGAACAGACCGACCCCGGCCGGGGTGTAACCGCCCTGCCCGCGCCGGGAGTCGGCGCGCCGTACGTCCACCGAGCGGGCCACCGTGGAGAACGGGCCGCCCGCGAGGTCGAGCGCCGAGCCGTCCCGCAGGTCGGCGAGGCGGCCACGGGCGAGCCTGCGCGCGTCGGCCTCCCCGTTGCCCTTCAAGAGCTTCACCGGCTGCTGGTGGGAGACGAGCCGGGACAGCTCGACGGCCCGTGCGGGCCATCCGGCGACCGACGCGGACAGCTCCTCCAGCAGCGCGAGGGTGCCCTTGCGGCGCCGGTGGCCGACGGTGGCGGCGACGTCCCGCCGCGGGGCGAGGGCCTCGGCGAGCCGCCGCCGGGAGGCGTCGGGGCGTCCGCCGTCGCGCAGGCCGGTGGCGAGCACCCGCTCGTAGCCGGGCAGCGGGCGGTAGCCCACCAGGTCACCGAGGTAGGGCAGCACCCAGTCGGCGGCGGTCTCCACGAACCAGTCCTCGTATTGCTGCTCGACCCCGTCGCGTACGAGGTCGGCCTGCTCGGCGAGGACCGCGAGCAGCGCGCGCAAGGGCTCGCCCGCCTCGGCGTCCCGGAGCCGATGCCACCCGGGGAGCAGCTCGGCGAGCCCGTCCGGCTCCCTGGTCATGATGTGACCTCCGTCAGAATCAGCGTGTCCGGGACGTCGGGCGTGAACAGCGCGAGCTGTGCGGGCCTGATGCCGCGGAAGACGAACACCGAGCGACCCTTGGGCAGGCGTGCGGTGTCGGTGATGTCGGGGTTGAGGCGCAGCAGTTCGGCGAGGGTGATGCCGCCCCGTGCCGCGATGTCGGTGAGCGTCTCGCCGTCGGACGCGGTGACGCGGTACGTGTCCTCGTCGTACGTGGCGGACCGGGCGGGGACGGTGTCGCGTGGCCGGTCCAGCTCGGTGGCCAGCCGGCTCAGCTCCTGCGGGGTGCTGGAGGCCGGTATGCCGGTGAAGGCGTCGACGTCGACGTAGTCCACGCCGGGCACGGACTGTGCGGTGGCCAGGACGTCGGAGAGCCGGGCGGGTTGGCCCAACTCCCGCCCCGGGTAGCCGAGTTTGGCGAGCAGCGCCGCGCGCACCCGCGGCTCGACGAGCGCCCAGGTGTGGTCGGGCGCCACTTTCACCCGCGCGACCAGCAGGAGGAGTACGAGTTCGCGCGACTCGACCCGGACCGGGAGCCGGGCGTCGCCGTATTCGGCGAGTGAGGCGCGCAGGGCGCGCAGCACGTCGGCGTCGTCGGCGATGGGCACGTCGTCCACTCCGGCGACCGTCACGTGCAGCACCTTGCGGCGTCCGTCGTGGAGTTCGGCGGCCCGGGCGCGGCCGATGCCCGCCCGCGAGCGGGCGAAGTCCTCGTAGTCCCGGACGGAGACGAGGCGGTCGAGCGCGGACACCGCGAGCGGGATGGTGCGGCGGGTGAGGCCGGGGCCGTCGCCCACGGCTCCGCCGGTGGCGGGCTGGGGGTTGGTGACGGCGGTGACGCCGAGGGGGCGGGTGAGGGGCTGGGTGATGCGGTGGGCGGCGACGTTGGCCGCGCCGTCGGGGCCGCCGGTGCCGAAGCGGTAGCGGGCGCGGACGTTCTCGTGTCCGGTGGGCAGGCGGGCGCCGTGCACGCCGTCGCCGAAGGTCACCGTCGTACGCCCGTCCGCGGCGGTGCCGGTGAGGTAGACCCGCTCGCGGGGGCCGCGCCCGGCGAGGCTGTCTGTCCGGTGCCAGAGCAGCCCGTCCACGCGGACTTCGAGAGCGGGGGTCGCGCCCAGTGGGTTGTCGGCGGGGAGCCAGGTCAGCGGGGACTGCCAGAGCGCGAAGGTCTGGTGGGCGCGCGTGGCGTCGCCGCTGCCGATCGGCTCGTCGCGACTCTCGCCGTGCGTGGCGGGGACGACGTTGCCCCGCACGCGGACGGTGTCGCGGCGGTAGCGGTATCCGAGGTCGGCGGTGAGCGTGAGGACCGTATGGACGTGGTCGCCGGGCAGATCCGGGTCGACGCGCTGCTCGACGGCCGCGATGACCGCGAGTTCGGTGCCGCCCAGGGCGGCGGAGCCCGGGAGGTCGGTGCGCTCGCCGGAGACGACGACGCGGCGGCCGGGGCGCAGCCCCTCGTACAGCTCGGCCAGTTCGAGTTCGTTGCCGTGCACGTCCTCGCCGAGCGGCTCGTCGGCGAGGCGGAGCGGTTCACCGCCCGCGTGCACGGTGGTGTCGCGGATCGCGGAGAGGACGACGTCGTGTTCGTCCAGCCAGGGATCGGCGAGGGTGAGTTCGGTGCCGCGTCCGGTGATGCCGTAGTTGGTGTACGCGGCGGTGCGGACGGCGGTGACGCGGGTGGTGACGAACGCCAGTTTCTTGTCCCCGGGCACACCGTCCTCGGCGCCCTTGCGGGGGCGCTCGATGGCGACCCAGCTGCCGACCGTGATGCCGCTGTGGACGGAGTCGAGCGCCAGGACGTGGCGGTTGGCGGGTTCGGGGACGGTCGCGATGCCGATCTCGACGGCCGGTGGCTCGCTGCCCGGGGTGTACCGGAGGGTCAGCTCGTACCGGCCGAGGGGGATCTGCTTCTGCTCGCCGCGCGCGAGCCGCCACTGCGGGGACTCGCCGCTGTCCACCTCCACCGCGATGTGCACCCGGCCGTCCTCGGCGGGGCGGGAGACGAACAGGGTGTAGGCGGGCAGGCCGGGCAGCAGCCTCGCGGTGAGGCCGGGCTCCTGGGTGTCGACGGGGCGGCGGCTCAGCCAGCTCAGATCGTGGTTCTGGCCGGTGCGGGTGGACAGTTCGATCCGGCCGGGCGGGAGGTCGAAGGTCTCGTTCTGTGGCAGGTTCTCGCTGCGCTGCACCGAGGTGCCGGTCTCGGTGTGCTGGAACTCGGCCTTCACCGGCACCTTGCCAGCCGTGTCGTACACGACGCGCATGCTGGTCAGCGCGCCGCCGGTGAGCGGCCAGTCGACCTGCCGGATGACGCGGCCGCGGTCGTCCTGCACGGCCTTCAGCGGCGCGGTCGCGCCGAAGGGCGCGGCAGTCACGCGCATCGCCAGCAGCTCGCGGAGCAGCGGGGTGGCCTGCTGGGGCGGGGCGGCCCGCCGCCAGGCGGCGTACAGCCCGGTCCCGAGGCGCGGGTCGAGGGCGGCGAGGAGCTGCGGGGCGAGGTCGGAGCCGGGCGCGAAGCGGTGCCCGGCGGCCGCGGCCCCGGAGGTTCCGGAGGCGGCCCCGGACGGGGGCCGTACGGCGCGGGTGCGCAGGGCGGGGAGTACGGCGCCGAGCGCACGTAGGGCGGCCGGGGCCTCGGGGCCGGTCTCCTCGGTACTGGTCCGCTCCGGGCGGTCGTGGGTGAGCTGCGACCGCGGGCTGATCTGCGCGGGCTGGGCGGTGTCCAGTTCCTCGGCGCGCTCGGCCAGTTCGCCGATCACCGCCTCCAGCCGCTCGAACCACGCCGCGACCTCCTCGTACGGGGCGGCGAGCGCCTGCGCCTCCGCGAGCCGGGCGTGCGGTTCGGCGAGTCGGCGGGCGAGCTGGGCGGGGCGGGTGAGGTCGTCGAGGTCGGCGCGGAGCGGGGCGAGGACCTGGGTGTCGAACTCCTCGATCAGCCTGCTGACGGGGCGGGGGTTCGGGTGGTCGGGGGTGGGTTCGGGGTCGGCGGTGCCGGGGGCCGTCTCCGGTGGGGTGATCCACTGCCGGAGTTCGTCCACCAGCTCCGTGAAGGACGCGGGCGGGGACTGCGGCAGCCCGATGGCGGTCACCTCGTCGTCCCGGTCGATCCGGATCCGGGAGACGGGCAGCAGCAGGCGTTGCCCGGGGGTGCCGTCGTCGGAGGCCGCGAAGACGAAGAGGAGCTGGTCGCCGGTGGCCAGGCCGGTCGAGGTTCCGGCGACGAGCAGGCCGGAGCGCTGCTTCAGGTCGTCCGGGGTCAGCAGGGCGGGGCGGCGGCGCCGCACCGCCAGCTCGTTCCAGGACCAGTGGGCGGTCAGGTCCTCGTCGGTCTCGAAGGTGTGCGACTCCTCGTCGGAGGCGGCGGGCACGCTGTGGCTGATCGCGCCGCGCGGGATGGTGACGTGGACGTCCTCGGCGCGCGGGTCGCGGTCCACGGTGTACGCGAGGTGGGTGTCGGAGGCGACGCCCGGGCGTGGCACATGGCCGACGAGGCGGCCGAGCAGCGCGAGCGAGCGGTGGTCGTCGGCGGTGCGCAGATAGCCCTCGTCGGCGATCCGCTCGGAGTGGAAGGTCAGCAGGTCGCCGAGGACGGCCCAGGCGTCCAGCAGCCCGACGGCCGGGTCGTCCGGGGTGCGGACGGTCAGGCCGCGCAGCGCGGGGTAGGCGGGCGAGGCGAGCCGGTCGAGCATGGCGGCGAGGAACGAGCCGTACTCCCCGACCCGGTAGTCCAGGGCGGTGCGGCCGGGCGGGTTGTAGAGGGCGTCGGGGGCGCGGCGCTCGTCGTGGCCGCCGCAGCCGCAGGTGCGGTCGCCGCTCATCGCGCACCTCCGTCGTTCAGGGTGATCTCGATGCGGCCGTTCTCCGGCCGGTCGGGGTCGTTGTCGCATTGGGCGACCTCCAGCGGGCCGAGCCGCAGCACGCCTGCCTCCCTCTCTCCGTCGTCGGGGTGGAACATCCGCCGCAGCCGGGTGACCGCCACGCTCTCGACCCCGGGCACGGCCGCGGCGACGGCCACCAGGCGGCTGAGCCGGACCGGTTCGCCGAAGGTGAGCGCGTCGGGGTGGAAGAAGCCGAGCCGCCGCCGCGGGAGGCGTCGACTGCCGAGCACGCGGTACAGCTCGGCCAGGATCTGCCCGTGCTGATGGCCGGGCGCGGCACACACCTCGACGGCGATGTCCAGCGGTACGGGCCGGGCGGGCCCGACGACCAGGTCGTGCCCGATCCGGCGGTACCGCTCCAGCGCGTGCGCGACGGCGTCGAGCAGGGCCTGCCGTGGTGCCCCCGTCCCGTGCGCGTCGATGGCGATGTGCGCTTCCTGCACACTGCCGGTCCAGCGGATCTCGGCCGCCGCGCGCTGTACGCCGGGGAGTTCGGCCGCGAGCGCCGCGTAGTCCTCGGCGGTGATGGCCCGCAGCCGGGTCCGCTTGAGGCCGAGCGGGGCGAGCTGGCGTACCTGCTCGACGGGCTCGGGCTCGGTGCCGCCGACGGCGGGCAGCGGGTTGCGCACCCCGGCGACGCGCATCGGGTCGGCGGCGTCGGGATCGTCCGGGTCGCGCGCGAGGACGAGGTGGTTGATGGCCTCGGCGCCCACGTTGCCCGCCGTGCCGCCGCCGAGCCGGTAGTGGAGACGCAGCCGGGACCCGGGGGCGGGCCTGGCGCCGTGGCGGCCGTCGCCGAAGCGCAGCGCGATACGGCCGTCGTCCTCCAGCTCGCCGACGAAGTGGCGGTCGCGGGGGCCGGATGCGAGCAGGTCGCGACGCGGGGTCCAGGTGTGGTGACCGTCATCGACGCGTACGGCGGGGAGCGCGACCCGGGGGTCGGGCGCGAGCGCGGCGGCGGGGCCGTGGAGCGCCGGATCGTCCGGGTGCAGCCCGTGCGCGTACGCCCGGCCCCAGCTGTGGCCGATCTCCCAGGCGATGTGTGGATCGAGCACCGTGCCCGCCCCGGCGCGTGCGGTCAGCACGGCGAGGCGGCGCACCTTCGCGGCCAGCAGCTGGTCGGAGCGGTGCAGCAGTTCGCGGAGCGCGCGTACGGGGTGCCGGGCCAGCTCCAGCCGTTCCAGCAGCCGCAGCCCGAAGAGCACGGTCAGCTCGGCTGTTTCCTCGTCCGTCAGCCCGTCGTGGTCGCGAGCGCTGCGCCACAGCTCCAGCAGGCGGTGCCTGACGCGGTCCGGGATGGCGGCCAGCCGCTCGGCCTGCCCCGCGGCGATGTGGCGCGGGTCGGGGAACGGCACGGTCTGGGCGACCGGCGAGCGCTCCAGCATCGGCCGGAACCGGGGCGCGATGCCTGGGTAGAGGCCCTGCGCCAGCAGCGTCCTGAGCGCCTCGGCCTGGGCGTACGCGGTGCCGGGCACGACCCGCTCCTGCCGCTGCCCGGCGCGCTCCAGGCCGAGCCCGGCGCGTTCGGTCGGGTCCTGGCCGACGACGGTGAACAGGTCGGTCACGTGGGCGGCGGTGAGCTGGTGGCCGTGGCGGGTCGCGTCGAGGAGGGAGTCGATGAGCCGGGCGGGCTCGTTGCCCGCGTCCTTGTCGAAGCATCCGAAGGCGGGCGGCGTGCAGGACCCGGCGACGGGCGGTACGGGCGGCACCGTGACGGTCTCGGGCAGGCCCGGCTCGCAGCCCCAGGTCAGCGAGCGGCCGTGGTCGGCCGGGGCCACGTTGCCGCGCGCCACGGTGATGTCCTCGACGAGTGCGCAGTCCGTACCCGCGCGGGTCGTGAGGCAGAGGGGGAACGGCAGCGCGTCCGCCGCGGCCCAGGTGACCTCCAGCACCGGTTGTTCGGCCAGCCGGTCGACGGCGGGGGTGACGGAGGTGAGCCGTACGGCGTGCCGGTGGGCCGGGTCGGCGTCGCCGGGGGTGCCGGAGCGGGGGCCGCGGACCTCCTCGAAGAGCAGCAGATCGCCGGGGCGCAGGTCGAGGGCCCGCTCCTCGCAGCCGTCGTCGGTCCACTCGTCACGTAACGTCGCGGCGCTCGCGCCCCTCGGCAGCGAGCAGACCTCGTCGCCCCAGGTCCACAGGCGGATCGCGTTGTGCGCGGGCCGCAGCCGCAGGGGGCGGGTGGACACCGGTTCGAAGACCTCCACCGAGCCGCGCTCGTCCAGCATGGCGAGGTCGCGGTCGTCGATGACGGTGCCGACCTCGGGCCGGTCGCGGGGCGCGAGCGTACGGACGTCCACGGCGGCGAAGCGGTACGTGCCGGGGCGCAGCGTCAGCCGCTCGGCGGTTTCGACGGCGATGTACGCGCGGGCGGCGCAGCCGTCGTGCATCGGGTAGTCGATGAGCCGGACATGGCGGCGTACGGAGACGCGGCGGCGGGCGGTGTCGAGGTACGCCTCGGTGGCGACGGCGTCCTGGTGGTAGCTGATCTGGTCGGCGGTGTAGGCGAGGAGTTCGACCAGGGTGGTGCCGAGGTCGGCGGCGTTGCGCTCGATCCAGTCGGGGGTGGTGAGGCGGAGCCGGTCGAGGACGACCGCGCGGAGGGTGTCGTAGTCGCGGGCGGTGTAGTCGATGACGGGGGCGGGCCGATAGGTGGCTCGTTCGCCGCCTTCCGGCTCCGTGCAGTCGAAGGGGGTGGGGCAGTCGGGCCGGAAGCGGAACTCGGCGTGATAGTAGCGCTGGTCGAAGCCGCGGAAGGGTTCGTCGCCGGGGCGTCCGAAGGGGTCGGTATCGACGATGGCGAGCCGGTAGGGGGAGGTGTCCCCGGTCCGGTCGAGGGTCACGTACAGCTTGTCGTCGAGTTCGGGATCGTCCTCGCGCTCGACGGCGATGTCCACGACGCCGATGCCGGTGACCCGGCGGCCGCCGTCGATACGTACGTTCTCGGCGCAGAGGTCATGGGGTGCCTTGCCGAGGAAGGAGACGGTGAGTGTGAGGCCGTCGTCGCTGACCTCGACGGCGTCGACGCCGTTGAGGTGGGCGGCGCGGACGCGGTGGCGCCGCGTTTCCGTCTGCGGGTTCATGCCGCGCCCCTCCCCTCGAACACCTCGTCGCGGAGGCTGGCGGTGGAGCGCACCACGTACCTCAGGTGGACCCGTACGACGTTCTCCTCACTCACCACGTCCAGCGCCTCCACGTCGATCAGCTCGCCGAGCCAGCGCTGAAGCGCGGCCTGGACGGAGAGTTCGAGGGCGGAGGCCAGCTCGGGGCTGTTGGGCGTGAACACGAGGTCCAGCAGCCCGCATCCGAAGTCGGGCCGCATGACGCGCTCGCCGGGGCTGGTGAACAGAAGTTGCTCGATCAAATCCCGTACGTGGTCGTCGTAGTCCGCGTGCGCGGTGCGCCCGCGTCGATCGACCCTGAACGGGAACGCGATATCCGTACGCTGTGCCCTCATCGGCACACCACTCCTTGTCGTCCCTGTCCTGTGGCGGCCACGACCGGCGGTCCCTGGGGGACCATGGCTGCGGTGAAGCACTGCGCGGCGGTGGTGTCGAGCAGCACGGGCTGGCCGTCGAGCAGCACGCCGTCGCGGTCCGGGACCCACCGGACGCTGACGCACGGCACGGGGAGCCCGTCGACGGTGTGCGGGCAGCCGATCACGGCGTAGGCGTCGGCGGCGTTCGGCACGGGCTGCCCGTCGAGCAGCACCCCTCCGGGCGATGAGACGGACACCGGCCGCGCCCGTCCGCCGTGCGGGCAGCTGATGGTGGTGGTGTGGCTGACGAGATTCCCGCGGTTTCCGGATGGCACTGCGTTCCCTCCCCGTTCTGCTGGTGCTCCGCGCTTATCGCTTCTTGGGCACGGTCAGTCGGCCCTGGTTGATGTCGACCTGGTCTCCGCGGAGCGACACGGACGCCCCCTGGCCGTTGTCCATGTGCACTCCGGTGGCGTCGATCCTCAACCACGCGCCGCCGGGTGCCTGAAGGAGAATCCCTTCGGCGGGCACGTCCGACATCACGATCTTGTGTTTGCCGGGCGTCTGGATGACGACGGGATGGGCGGTCGCGGGGTCGGTCCGCGCGTCCTCGGGCAACTGCTCCCGCGCCCCGAACCAACACCCCGTCCAGATGGGGAAGCTCGGATCCCCCTGCTCGAACTCCATCCACACCCCGGCCCCGATGGACGGCACGACGTACTGACCGGCGGGACGCTGCTGTTCCCCGGCGAAGGGGAAGCACGGCATGGCCCAGGTGCTCGGCTCGTCGCCGAGCACGTCCGGCACGTCGGCGGTGATCCTGCCGATGCCGAGGGGGTCCTGATTGTCGCGGACCCGTCCCCGGAACTTGCCGAGGAAGCGGTTGTTGGGCGCAACGGCCATGTGGTGCTCCTGATCCTTCCTGGCGGACTGACGACCTGCTGGGCTGACGACCTGGAGGGCTGACGACCTGGAGGGCTGACGACCTGGCAGTGGCTACGGTCGAACGGTGCTGTTGCGGGCGATGAGTCCTTCGCGGGAAATCGTGAAGTTCTGCTGGAACGACCCGGGCCGGATGGTGTGGGTGACGGACTTGACGTAGTACTCGCCGTCGTACGTCTTGCCCGCGCCCCGCACGCCGACCAGCTGGCGCGGCTGGAGGATGTACCCGTGCCGGTTGACGTCGAGCGATCCGGACCCGGAGATCGCGTCCGCGGATGTCGCCGCCCGCGCCATCGCCTCGGCCTCGGCCTGACCCCGGTCCAACTTGGCCGTCCCGGAGAGCGTCTTGCGTTTCAGCGCGGGCGTGGGCCGCTTGGCGAGGGGCGGCCGGAGGGGGCTGATGTCGGGCTGCGGGAGGAGGGTGGAGTCCCGGGTCCTGGGGTCCTGCCAGCGGGCCTGGGGTTCCTCGCGGGCGGTGCCGTCGTAGGCGAAGGTGAGCTGGTCGACGGTGGAGTTGACGTCCATGTTGACGTTGAGGGCGTGCTGCGGTCGGCCGATCCTGCGTTCGGGCCCCCAGTAGGCGAGGGAGACTCCGGGGCCCGGCCCGGGCACGAGGTAGAACGTGAAGCCGTTGGCGCGGGCCAGCTCGTTGAGGTACTGGAGGTCGGTGCCGGTCTGGTAGTCCACGCGCTGCTGGACGTTGGGCGTCTGCGGGATCTTCTCGTCGATGATCCGGGTGCGGATCCCGTAGTCCTTGTACTTCTCGAGGATCCGCTCGACGCGTCGGGCGGGGCGGAGACCGGGGTACCGGTCGGTCCTCTCCTCAAGGTCCATCAGCAGCGTGAGGTCCTCGCCGGTGATGGTGAGCGTGGTCTGGCCCGGCTGGTTGCTGGCCCCGACCTCCTGCCGCACGATCAGCCCGTCGAGCAGGACGATCGGCGTTCCCTTGACGGCCGCCGTCATGATCACCCTGGTCCGGGGGTCGAAGAACCCTTCCGGCAGCAGGTGATCGATGATCGCCCCCTTCTTGGTCAGGTCGAAGGCGATCTGAAAGCCGCTGCGTTCCCCCGCGGTCATGGTGATCTGCGCGGACAGCAGTGCCTCGGTCACCTCGGGCGGTACGGGGCGGGTGAGCTGGGGCCCCATCCTCAGCTCCAGGTGGATGGGCCCCTGCCCCACGGGCTCGTCAGCCACGGCCGCCCCCTCCCGTGAACCCGCCGGGCAGCGGAATCTCTATCTCCCGGCCGGGCTCGGCGGCCAGCTCCCGGGGGTCGAGGGTGGGGTTGGCATCGGCGATCCGCCACCACTGGCCGGGGTCCCCCATGTACCGCTGGCCGAGCTGGTCCGGCCGCTCTCCGCTGCTGACGGTGTGCGGTGCGGTCTCGTCTTCTGTTTCGTTGAGGGGTGGCAACAACCGGCGCTTGGCGTACCGCACTTCGGTCCCGTCGGGCTGGGTGTGCACGCCGATCTCGGCATCGTGATACCGGCTGGTCCGGGGGTATGGGTGCGACCCCGGTATCCCGTCCAGCGCGCTCTCGTACGGCTGTATCCCGGCCATCTGTCTCTACACCCTCCCCAGCCCGATGTCCCCGTTGTTCAGCCCCAGCGCGCTTAAGCCCCCGCCGCGTGCCGCCGCGGCCAGCCGCTCCTTCTGCGCGAGGTGCGCGAGGTACAGCTCCGAGCCCCGGTGCCCCGGGGGTAGGTCGCTGACGGTCAGCACCTTCAGCCCGATGCTGAGCGAGGCCCGTATGGGGTTGAGGTTCACATCGAAGGCCGACTCGTTGATCGACAGCTCGGTGATGCGGACCGGCATGACGCGCTTGCTCCCCCAGGTGAAGAGGGTCAGCGGCATCTCGATGGGGGTGATCTCGATGGTCCCCTTCTTCGACAGCCGCGAAGCCTCCCGTAATTTTGCCGTCGTCGGCTGCACGAGCATTTCGAGCACGGCGAGCTGAGGATGAATCCCGTCGGGGGCCGCCACCTCGAACTGATCGGTGGCGTCGATCTCCGCCGTGAACTTCCACGTCTCCTGCGCCGGCCCCTTGAGCCGCAGTGCCTCGTTTCTGTCACCGCTTCCACTGCCCCCTCCGCCGCTGTCGGCCTGATCACCGGCGGATTGGGGGGCGAGGGAGCGTTCCAGGGTGTCGGGGTTGAACTGCAGCACGATGATGCGTTGGGGGGTGCCGCGGTCGGGGTCGACGATGACGATGCCGGAGCGGATGGGCTTGGGGATGTCGGCGTAGCGAGTCACAGGCGGGCCTCCAAGCGTTGCTGAAGCTCGGCGTAGTCGAATTCAGGAAATATATCCGGGAAAGTGTCCAGCATGTACTTGACGTTGCTCCCGGCATCTTCGAGGAGACTGCCACGAAACTGCACGTCAGCGAACAGATACTGCCAACCCCAGGCCCCCTTGGTGACAAGCAATGTCTCTACGTATCGGCGGTATGTGAGGTCGAGCTTTACATAGCCATGGGGGTATGGAAATCCACCGGTCATGGCGAGGTCGTGCTGCCAAACCTCAAGGGGGAACCTACTCGGCATCATACGGATATATGTTGTGGAACCAGAGCCCGAATGGTAAGAGTGGTCGATATACCTGAGCTGGCGGACAAAATCCCGCTGGATAGCCTCAGAAAGGCCCTCGGTCAGGGGTTCAACGTCTTGCACAAGCACTTCGTAGGGGCTCGGGAGACGATACTCCCCGAAGAAGTCAGGAAGAGGCTCTCTCGTGCGCCAGTGCACCGCCACTTCATCCAGTCTCAAGGTTTCATCAAGGATTTCAGCATCCAGGACGACGACTTCCCAGTCTTGATTGAAATCAGACAGGGGAAGAAGCTCCGAGAAAGACTCACCGACTTCCCCCCGTCGCTCGTCGATCACTTCGATCAACGGCTGCTGCGCCAGTCCGTCCAGCGATGCAAAATGCGCTCTTTCAATGTCGTTCAGCATGGATATCCACCCTAGGTTCAGACCATGAACAGGCCGTCATCATGATTGGCCTGTATCTCTTGCAATTTCGCTTCAATCCCAGGGATCTTCCGTCCGGTCGAAGGGATCTTGTACGCGATCAATTGGCCCTTCATGTCTTCGATTCCATTGAAGGGACGTAGAGCCTGCACGGCGCTGACAATCTTCGCGTTGCGCGCCAGAAGCCTATACGCACGGATCCTAGTGCTCGGGTCCCTTAGGTTTGCACTATTCAAGTCCAGCACGGATAGGCTTCCTTTGGGGGGCGGCAGGAAGGTGACAGTATCCGGCCCCTTCCAGGAATTAGGCTGCCAGTCGTTTCGACTATTTCCGGAGCCCTGCCCCTTGTACTTGTACGTACGATAGATGGCTGTCATCCTCTTCGGGAACCATTTTGGATACCTGCCTCCGGGGTACCCTTGAGCCGATCCCTTCAGAAGTTCCAGATCGACGTGGTAATCGCCGGGGGGTTTGGTGTCCGTAGCATGTTCCGATGTGTACCCGAATTCCTTTGCTGCCTTGCTTTCGAATAAGTCATAGAACCCCTTATTCTTGCTATTTGGTGCAGGTACAAAATTTGTGGTTTTACTGGGGCCGCCGAGCTCCTTCGGGAGCAGATGCATCAAATCCCACTGATGGCTCTGAGGAGCCTTGTCCCATAGCTCATGCTTGTCGATGTACTGGAATCCAATTGAGTTATTTGTTTTCCAAGTACGACCACTGGCCGGAACTCGCCCATGGTCGCGCGCCCATTTCTGGTTGATGAATTTCTGACTAAACGACTTCGGCTCCAAATTTGCGCCATTCGCGAAGGGAGGCACAAGTGGATAGGGGTCGGGTCGACCTAGGCGCTTTAGTCGGTCTATCTCCGCTTGCGTCAGTCCAGAAATCACGGGCCCACTGGGGTTGAGCCAGGCCCAAACCGTGAAGTTTGGGTACCCAATCTTTCGCAGAGCCGTGAGTCGGTAGTGTCTGCGAATCTTGGCCAAGAGAGCCAAGTCATCTTCAACGGTGATCCCCTTTTCCAAATGCGTTTTTATAATGGGACGAATTCTGGCGATCACCTCCATGAGTCGAGCTCTCTTCGACTGTTCCGAATTCTCATCATTCTCCCTGTTGTCCTTTTCTTTGGGGCTCTTCGGCCTGCCGGGCCGACCGACATCCCCATGAGGTCTGGGCCTCCTTCCGTCGCTGCCCTTTTCAGGTTTGGGCTTTCGGGGGCCTGGCTTGTCGCCGCCTTTGTCCGGCTTGGGCTTCTTTGGGTCGCCCTTGTCGGGCTTGGGCTTGGTCGGGTCCTGGTCCTTAGGGTCCTTAGTCGCGGGCTTGTCGTCGTTCTTCGGCCTGCTCTCGGGGCCCTTGTCGTCCTTGGAGCTGCCCGGGGATTTGTCATCCTTGGGGGTGGGCTTGGTCTGCGGCTCGGGCTTCGGCTTTGCCGGGGGTTCCGGCTTGGGCTTGGGTTTCGGGGATGGGGTTGGGCGGGTGTCCGGGTGGTCTTCCTCGGGCTTGGGTTTGCCGTTCTTGTCCTTGGTGGTGGGGGCTGGGGTCTTGGTGTCGTGTGTGGGCTTGGGCCTGCCGGGGGTTTCGGGCCCGGGTTTGGTTGGGGGGTGCGATTGCATTGTGGGCTTCCTGGACGTCGGTTCGACACCCGGCTTCGTGGTCGTTGGTGTTGATGTCGGGCGCGTCGTCGTTTTCGGTGCGGTCGGTTGTCCGGGCTTCTCGTCGGGCTTCGGCTTGCCACCCCGCCCGTCCGCGCCGCCCTTCCCCTGACCCAGCTTCGCCGCGATGGCCTTGAAGCGGCGGCCCACCTTCGCCACGTACTTGCCGATCCCCGACAGCAGGGCCTCGTAGGCCAGTTCGAGGAGCGCGACGATGCCCGCAGCGACCGCCTTCGCGAAGAGGATGCCCGCGCCGCCGCTGCGGACGGCCTTCAGCCAGTCGAGGACGGCACCCATCGCGCGCAGGATCTCGCTGAGCGCGCCGATAGCGGTACGGATGGCGTCGATGACGGCCATCACCCAGCCGGCGCCCGGGATCAGCTTGGCGATGACCTTCGTGATGACGATCTCACCGATGATGAAGGGAAGTTGGGGGACGACTGCGTCCCACGTCTCCTTGACGATCTTCTCCAGGGTGAAGCCACCCTTGAGCAGCTTGTCCAGGATGGCCTTCGGGACGCCGATGATCTCCTCGATCTTCGACTGGAACCATTCCTTGACGGCCGACTTGACCTCTCGGAACAGGTGGTTCTTCGCGCCGTCCACGGCAGAGTTCTTGGCACCGCTCAGCCAGCCGCCCGGGTCGCTGAGGAAGTCGACCGCGATGAGCATGAACTCGCCCAGTCCGCTCAGCAGTTTGGACGCGAAGGCCAGGATGCCTTTGACCGCGTCCACGACGGCCTTGATCACGTCCTGCAGCATCTTCTTGAGCAGGTCCAGGATGCCGCTCAGCATCTTGGCGATGGCGTTGAGAAGGTCGGTGATGACCTTCTTGAGCTTGTTGGCCAGATCGGTGACGAACTTGATGGCCGCGTCGCGCAGCTGAATGATCAGCTTGCGGATGCGCTGGGCGATCTCGACGATGGCCTTGAGGAGCGCCTTGCCCAGCTCGATCAGGTCCGTGACGAACTGCTTGATCGCCTCGACGATGAACTTCCGCGCTTCGTTGATCCAGCGGAGAACGTCTGTCGCGAAGTTCTTGATCAGGTCCGTGATGAGCCTGCGAGCTTCCTTGAAGAAGCCGACGATGGCGTCACGGAGATCGAGGAACTTCTGCTTGATGTACTCATATGCCTTGCTGAGCCAGTTACCGGACTCGTCCTTTTTGTTCTCGCGCTCCCTGTGTGCGGCCTCCTCCGCCTTTTCGTGCTTCTCCTGGGCCTTCTTCTCGTCGTCCTCCTTCCGCTTCTCTGTGTCCTTGTCGGCCTTGTCTTCCCGCTCCTTGACGTCCTTGTGGATCTTCTTGTGCTTCTCGGTCTTCTTCGTGCCGAGACTCGCGAGTTCGTCGTCCTGTTCCTTGCGCCACTTCTCGCGGGAGTCGGACACCTGGGACATGACCTTGTCGCGCTCACCGGCCTGTGTCTTGGTGTTGGTGTCGACCTCACTCTGGACCTTCTGCTTGTGCTCCTGCTTCGACTGCCGGAAGCGCTCGTCCTTGGCCTGGTGCTCGTCGGACATGGACTTCTGGCCGTCGCTGAACGCGGCCTTGAGCTGCGGCCCTCGTTCGTGCTCGGCCACCTCGGACGCGGCGTCGGCCGGGACGCGGCCGGTGCTCGCGCCGCCGCCCGGGGCTCCGCCTGCCTGGCCCCTCGCGCCCGGCACCTTCGCGGTGAGCTGTTCCTTGGGCGCGTGCGGGTAGATCTGCTTCTCGCCCAGGGGGCGCCCGGCATCGTCCCGGCCTGTCGAATGGAGTTCGCGTCCCTTGTCGTCGACGTTGCCGCCCTGCTCGCCGGCGCGTTGTTCGGCGTCGCCCTGCATGCCGACCCCGGGGGCCGTCCCCAACTGGGCCTTCTTGAGGGCGTCATCCTTGGTCGGCAGGTCGAGGATCTTGGCGACAAGGGCATCGGAGTCGATGATGTCGTCGTCCTTGCCGAAGGCATGCCCGATCCCGTTGACGACGCCCGAGACAACCTTGGCGCCTGCGGCCAGTCCCAGGTCCACCTTGCTGGGCTCGGGGATGTCCGAACCCGGCACCTTGCCCTTCGGTTCGTCGGCCCCCTCAACCTTGGCGTCCTTCTTCTCGGGCGCGTCGACCTTCTTGGCCGGGTCGTTCGAGTACTGCCCGGGCGCGGCGGCGGCGGGGCTTCCGTTCAAGGTCTGGGGGGAGCCTGCGGGCCGGTCTCTCGTCGGCGGCGCGCCCGCGAGCGACTTATGTTCGTCGCCGACGGTACGGTCCACCGACTTGCCCACGCCGCCGAGGGCTTCGAGCGCCCGGTGCGGCTTCAGCTTGGACGCGCTGCCCAGTCCGGCTTCCGGCGACACCTGCGACAGGTTGGGAGCGGCCGCTGCCTTCTTGCCCTTGTCCTTGGCGGCTGCGGTCGCCTTGCCACCGCCTCCCCCGCCGCCACCTCGCGAGGCCCTCGCGGCGGGGGCCGACCTGGAGGCCCGGGGCTGAGGGGCTCGTTCGGCCTTGGGGGCTGGCGCGGGCTCGGGGGTGGATGCGGCCTTGGGAGCGGGGTCGGCTTTCGAGGCAGGCGCGGCCTTGGGCGCCGACGCGGCGGTAGCCGGGGCTTGGGGGGCCTTTGCGGGTTGCGGAGCGAGCTCCTTCGCGTCGAGGGCGGGAGACTCCGTACGTTGCGGCTCGCTCTGTGACGACTCGCTCTGTGACGACTCGTTCTGGGAGCCGCCCGAGGGCTGAGCATCCGCTTTCGGCTCGCTCTTGTTCGCCTTCTCCGCCGGAGCGGACTCCGTCTGCTTCCGCTCCTTCTCGGCGGCGGGCCCCTGCGCCGCGGCCTTGCCGCCCGCCGCCTGCTGCGAGGCCTTCTCCGGTGCGCCGCCCGACTTGTCGCCCGCGGCGGGGGTGCCCTTCTCCTCCTTGCCCGCCTGTTCCTTGATCTGGCCTTCCTTGGCTTCGCTGCCGCCCTCGGACTTACCCGGCGCGTCCTGCACCGTCACCTGTGCGTCGACCGGTCCAGCCTTCGGGTCGGCGCCGCTCTTCGGGTCCTTGGACGCCACGCCCGGTCCCTGCCGTGCCTCGGCGGCACGCTCCAGAGCGAGGCTGTCCTCCCGTGCCAATCCGGCTTCGTCCGTCTCGGTTGGCTGTTCAGTGTCGGCGAGCGAGTCGGCGGCGTCTTCCTCCGGCTCGTTCTCCGCCGATGCGTCCTCGGCATCCTCCGCGTCCCTCTCGGCCTGGACCTTGTCGGCCTTGGTGACCGGCGGCGCGGGGAACGACGGGACCGCGGGGGTCGCGGACGACGAGGGGTCCAGCTTGTCCGCGGTCGGCACGGCGGACACGTCGAGATCCTTCGCCGGAAGGAAGTCCTCCGGCTGAAGCTTGATGTCCCAGGCGCTCTGCTCCGCACCCCCGACCCCGACCTCCGACTGGCTTCCGGAGCCGAACGGGTCCTCGTCGGCCTTCTCTTCCGGACCTTCGATGTCCTGGTTGCGTACGGCGTCGAGCCGACTGAACGCGCCCGGCAGCTGGGTATCCTTGCCTGAGGGTGTTGGCGACCCCTTAGGGGGCTCCTGCCCGCGTTTGTCCTCCTGCTTGAGTTGCTGGCCGAGCGGATCGACCGCGTCCGGGCGGTTTTGGGCCTCCGCCTCTTCCTCGCTCTCGGCCCCGGCGTCTCGCTCTTCCTTGTCTTCCTCGCCGTCCTTGGAGCCGTCGGAGGCCTTGTCTTCCTTGGCGCTCTCGGACTGTTTCTGGCCCGAGGACGCGCCCTGGTCCGAGGACTGCTCCCGCTCCGCGGAGGACGGCTTCTGCTCCTGCCCACCGGCCTGTCGGGCGCTCTCGTTCGCCGGAGTGCTTCCCTCTGCACCGCCCGTCGTCGGCTGGGCCTTCTCCGGTCCCCCTGCCGCCGGGGGTTTCTGCTCCTCTTTCTTCCGCTCCTCGGTCGCCCGCCGCTCGGTCTCGCGTTCGGAGCGCACTTCGCCGGCCGTGTCCGGCTCGATGGCCGGAGCTTCGAGCGGGTTCTGCTCCAGGTCGATGTCGTACTGAACCTCGTCGACGAGGTCGAGCACCCGCTCGTGCTCCGAGCTGAGGAGCCTGGTCTCCAGGCGGTCGAGGACGGCGTCCTGCAACTCTTCGGACATCCGGGCCAGTTGCATACGGGTGCGCTTCGACCGGTCCTCCGGGTCGCCTCGCAGCGACCGTACGAGCGAGTTCGTCAGCCGGTCCACGAGGGTCGCCGGATCGATCTGCTCCATGCGGTTCCGGTCGGCGTCCACGGTGGCGTAGCGCAGCCAGCCGGGGGTGGCCTGGCCCTCTTCCACCTCCGCCTCGGGCCGCGTCTCCGTGCCCCGTACGGATTCCTGCGCCGCCGACTCCGCCTCGCGCTCGATCGGCTGTTGCGGCAGGCTCACCGCCCCGAGGTCGCGGCCCGCGTGCAGGGTGCCGAGGCCGTGCGGGTTCTGGATGGTGTGGAGCAGTTCGTGGGCGAGCAGGCGTTTGCCGTCGGTCGTTCCGGGAGTGTAGGCGCCCTCGCGGAAGAAGATGTCCTGGCCTACGGCGACGGCGTCCGCGCCCAGCATGTCCGTGAGGTGGCCCGCGTCGCGGTCGGTGTGCAGACGGACCTGGCTGAAGTCGTGGCCGAGCTGTTCCTCCAGTTCGCGGCGGACGCTGAGGTCGAGGGGCTGGCCCGCGCCGCTGACGATGGCCTTGGGCTCGGGCGCGCGATTCTTGGCGGCGCGTTCCTTGCGCTTGCGGCGGCGCTGTTCGGCGGACTGTTCGGAGCGGGATTCCTGGGACTGCGTACTGCTCATCGGGTCACCTCCCCCGTCCGGAGAGTCCGGCGTGCACGGCTCGGGCCAGGGCCTCGCCGAGGCGGGCCGGGGAGGTGGTGCGGGGCAGCGGGGGCAGGCCGGACAAGGTGTCCAGGGCCAGGCCGTCGCCGGAGGCGGCCAGCGGGACGCCGCGGTCCCGCAGCAGGCGGGTCAGCTCGGAGTGGAAGGCCGCCGAGACCCGGTCCGGGTCCAGGCGGGCGTCGAAGCCGTCGAGGACCAGTTCGCCGATGTCGACGCGGATCGCGGAGGTACGCGGTGTCTCGTTCAGACCCATCCGTGGACCTCCGAGGGAGTGAGCGAACGGTCCAGCTTCAGGTACTCCGTACGGGCCGCCGCCAGCATGTGGCGCATCTGGAGGCGGTCGCCCTCCTCCGCGGCGAGGAAGGCGCCGGAGAGGGCGATGTTGCGGATCGAGCCGCCCGCGACGGTGAGTTGGGCGAGGCGGCCCGCGTCGATGTCCTTCATGGGCGCCTGGGCGGGGAGGACGCGGCGCCAGATCTCGGCGCGTTCGGTCTCGCCGGGGAAGGGGAAGTCGACGACGAAGCGGATGCGGCGCATGAAGGCCGGGTCGAGGGCCTTCTTCATGTTGGTGGTGAGGATCGCCAGGCCCCGGTACGCCTCCATCCGCATCAGCAGGTAGCTGACTTCGAGGTTGGCGTAGCGGTCGTGGCTGTCCTTCACCTCGCTGCGCTTGCCGAAGAGGGCGTCGGCCTCGTCGAAGAGGAGGAGGGCGCCGCCCTGTTCGGCCGCGTCGAAGACCTTGCGGAGGTTCTTCTCGGTCTCGCCGATGTATTTGCTGACGACCTGGGAGAGGTCGATGATGAAGAGGTCGAGGCCCAGTTCCTTGGCCATCACTTCGGCTGCGAGGGTCTTGCCGGTGCCGGAGCCGCCCGCGAAGAGGGCGGTGACGCCGAGTCCGCTGCGCAGGGTCCGGGCGAAGCCCCACTCCTGGTAGACCGTGCCCCGCTGACGTACGTGTGCGACGACCTCGCGCAGGATGCGCAACTGCCGTTTGGCCAAGACCAGGTCGCCCCAGGACGCCTTGGGCTCGATACGCCGCCCCAACTCGTCCAGCCCCATCCGGGCCTCGGTGAGTCCGGCGCGCCAGGCAAGTTCGGTGGCGTCCAGCTCTTCCGCGTCGGGCAGGTCGCGGCGTACGGACGCGGCGGCGGAGCGTATGACGTGCGGCGGCAGCTGAAACTGCGCGACCAGGGAACGCAGGTGGGCTTCCTCGACCTCGGGGACGTCCGCGAAGGCGTCGGCCCAGAGGTTCAGCTGCTCCTCGTCGTCGAGCCGGGGCACGGTGACCCGCTCGCCGCGCGGCTGCCCGCTCTGACGCGGGTCCTGGCTGGAGACGACGAGGGGTACGGCAGCGCCTGCGATGAACGCGTCGGTGGCGGCGGCCTGTTCGCGGTCCATCTCACCGGCCTCCAGAAGGAGGGCGGCGGGCAGCAGGATCGCCTCGCGCTGCCAGAGACGGGCGAGCCTGTCGCGTTCAGCGGGGTCGGTGGGCAGGTCGTCGGCGGCGGCGGTGTACAGGCCAAGGCCGGAGCGGCGGGCAGCCGCGGCGGCGATGTCCGCCCGGGTGCGCTGGTCACCGCCGACCAGCTCGACGCGGAGCGGGGCGTCCGGGCGGGACTCGGCCCACCCGGCGGCCACCTGATTCGCGGCCAGGTCGTACGAGGTGGGCAGGGACCGCGGGACCGGAGTGCGGCGCAGCAGACCGTGCAGGCGGGCGTCGAGGTAGGGCGAACCGGCGAGGAAATGCAGGATGCGCTCGTCCAGGCGCAGCCGGGTAGTGGTCAGCCGGGTCTCATCCTCCAGCTCGACGAGCCGCCAGCGGCGCAACGGGGACACGGGGGTGAGCGCGCTCCAGTGCGGTTCTGTCAGCGCGGCCAGGGCGAGGGAGAACGTGGGGTACGTACGGGCCGGGTCCCCGCTCGCGGCGGCACACCGGGCGCCGGTCGTGGAGTCCAGCTCGGTGGCGGCGGTCAGCAGGATGACCTCACGCTCGAAGGTGCTGAGCCCGAAGCAGGAGACGAGCGCATCGAGGGTGGCGGGGCCGGGCGGTACGGCGGCGGGCGTGGCGGAGGGTGGCGCGGTGAGGGCCTCGGTCGCTTCTTGGCTCCCCGCCTTCGCGGAGTTTGCGTTCGCGGCGTCGGCGGGGTGCGTGGGCCGCTTGTCCGCAGCGGCGGGGGCGGGCGACGGGGCGGCGCCGGGGTCCGGGCGCCCGGCGTGCGGCGCGGCCTCGGCGTGGCCGTCCGTCTGGGGGGACGGCTGTCCTGCGGCCTGGTCCGCACTAGGCCCCGGGCGGGCGTCGTCGCGGGTGACGCGGTGCGCGTGGGCGCCCACACGAGCCAGCACCGCCTGGACGGCGGCGGCCAGCGCCGGGCCGTCGTCCCCGGCGGTGCCCCCGCCCGCGATGTCGTCGTGTGTACCCATGCTGTCCCCTGCCCCCGTACCTCGTCGCACCGTGTCTCAGCTCTCCGTGTCCCCGGCCGGCCCGGCACCGCCGGAGTCCGGGGGTGGTTTGCCGCCGGAGCGCGGTGCCGTGCGGCCGCCAGTGCTCGGTGATTTGCGGGTACGGGCGGGCGAGGCCGCCCGCTTGGAGCCCGTACGCTTCCTCGCTGCCACCGGAGCCTCGGTATCGGAAGCGGTGTCGGTGTCAGAGGCGGTGGCGGCATTCGCCGCCTGTTCCGCGCGATTATCCGCGGCTGCGGACGCCGCACCCTTCGAAGGGGCCGACGCGCGGGAGGCAGCGCGGCGCCTCCCCGGCTCGGGCGCCGCCTGCTCCGGCCCGGCCGCCTCCGCGGGCTCCGCCTCGCCGAGCGGCCCGGGCCGCTCCGGCGCGCCCGGGGCGCCGAACGGCGCCACCCGCACGGTGTGCCGTTCCACCGGCTTCGCCGGGACCGGCTTCTCCCGGCCCTCCACCAGGACCAGCGACCCCTGGTAACAGACGGACAGGGCGTACGGGGTCTGGTGGAGCATTCCCCACAGCTTCGAGGTCTCGTCCACGTCCATCTGGATGGGATTGAAGCGCACCCGCTGGATCGACTCAGCCAGGTCGCTGCCCGCCAGGTAGGGCCGCTGGGCCGCCTCCTCGATCACGTCCTTCGGGAGGACGGGGATCTCGTGCAGCGTGCGCACGACACACCCGATGAGGCGTTGTCCGACCAGCTCGGTCTCCTCCCCGTACGCGCTGATCAGGAAGTTGAGATCCATGGCCGCTGCCGGACGCTTGAGAAGGGTGCCGTCCGAGGCGCGCGTCGGCAGGTCGTTGTGGCGCATGGAGGCGTTCGGCGTGACCTGGTACAGGAACACGTTGATGGTCGGATCGAGCGGTGGCTCGGCCGGGGGTTTGCGGGTCTCGACCGAGACGGCCATGTCGATCTCGGGCCGCAGATTGTTCTCGATCAGAATCGCCAGGGCCTGCGTGACCGTCGCGAAGGCGAGTCCGTTGCTCATGTGCGTCAGTCCCTCCTCTCGCCATGCGACAGGTAGTCGTCCAGGCTCAGCGTGGGTGCGCGCCGTCCTACTTGTTCAGGGCGGGCCGCGCCGGTGCGGCCGGGGCCGGACGGGTCGGCGGCGCTGACCTCGAGCCGCCCGATCTGTACGTGGACGACGCGCTCGGCGGCGCGCGGCCGCCGGCGGTTGGCGGCGGCGGCCGAGCGGGCGGCGCGGTCGGTGCCGGTGTCGGCGGCGCGGGGCAGCAGCGACGCGGCGGACGGGTGGGCGGTGGCGGGCTTCGCGGGGGCACGCGCGGGGGCCGCGGGCCGCCGCGGCGTGTCGGGGGCGGCGGGCGAGGCGGCCCGCCGTTCCGGGCGCGCGGTGTCGGCGGTACCGGGACGCGGCCCGGGGGTGGGCTGGGCGGCGGGCCGCAGCAGCGGAGGGGCGGGGGGCGTCTCGACGGGCGTGTACGGCTCACCGCGCGGTGCCGGTTCGGTACGTACGACGGTGTGCCGGTCGGTGTGGATCTCGCGCTCGTGCCGGATCAACCCGTCGTTCCGGACGGCGGGCTGATCCGCCACCGCCAACAGCGGCGCGGGCTCATCCGGCAGCGGCGACTCGGTCCGCAGCGCCTCGATCCGCTCGAACGGGCCCGGCAGGCGGGGCCGGACCCGCGCGGTCCCGTCGGCGGCGCCCGCCGCCCGGGCGGGGGCGTGGCGCGCGATCAGCCGGTCGAAGTAGTCAGCCATCTGCGCAAAGCTCCAGGTAGTAGCGGCGCCGCAGGGGGCTTAGCGCCAGGATCTCCGGCTCGCTCCAGCCGTACGCGGTGGCGAGCAGGTGGACGTCGAGCAGCAGGTCCCGTGCCCAGGAGTCGAGTTCGGTCCAGAGGTAGGAGGCGATGTCCAGCTCCGCCCGGGTGGCTTCGCCGCATTCGGGGCAGGCGACGTTGAGTGTCACGTCGGCGGCCGGGTCGGCGGCTTCCGCGGCTTCGGCGAGCCGCCGCCGTACGGGCTCGGGCAGGGCGGACGGCAGCCGGTCGGCCGGGACCGGCTGGCCTGCCCGTACGGCCGAGACGGTGCAGCGGGCCAGCAGCAGGTGCGGGGCCTCGGGCCCGGCCGCGGCCGCCGCCTCGATGTCGGCGACGGTGGGCAGCCGGAACTCCACCACCCACTCGCCCTCCTCCACACGAAGGGGCCCGTCGGACTGCTCCGGCCCGACCGCGGCCAGGTCGCGCGCGTCGAGGTCGAATTCCATCGCCTCCCCGCACCCACCGCACTCCACCCGCGTCTGCATCCGCTCGCCGAAGAGCGCGCGGCGCAGCGCGAGAAGGTCCGCCTCCCGCTCGCCCACCGGCACCGACCGCAACGCGTCGGTGCCGGACTCCGGGCGGGCCGCCCGGTGCAGCAGCAGGGCGCGGTCCGGGCCGTGGTGCGCCAGGCCCGCTTCCCAGACGGCCAGCAGCTCCGCGGGCCCGGTCCCCGTGTTCACCATCCCTCAAGCCCGTTTCCGTTCCGTTCCCGTTGTCGCCTCGGCGCCTTACGCGGGGTGGGTGAAGGACGGTTCCTCCGGCTCCGGCACCTCGTAATCCCGTTCCCAGCCCTCGCATTCGAGCTTGAGGCTCTGAATGGCGACCGCGTTGGCGTTGGCGTCCAGCTCGCCGAGCACCTGGTATTCGCTGGGCCAGGCCCGGTAGAGCTTGTGCGAGACGGCGACCTGGCCCGCCTCGTTGAGGACCTGGACCACGATGTCCTTGCGGAAGTCGGCGAGTGAGACTTCGGAACCGAGTCCGGCGCCGACCTGCCACACCTTGTTGGCCCAGCGGTCGAATTCGGGATCGTGGGTGACCCCACGCTCCAGGGTCACTCCCTCGAATTCGGAGCGGCCCGGGGACTTCCGGGGTGAGCTGGGGTCGCCGCCGTTCCGGTGTTTGACCACCTCGGTGGTCCGCTTCAGCGGGCTGATCTTGCTGATGCCAGCGACCGTACGACCGTCCCAGAGGACCAGAAACTTGAAGTTCTTGTACGGGTCGAAGCGATGGGCGTTGATCTGAAACTCTGCCATCACATTCCTAAATCTCGAACTGTCCGGCCATCTGCTGGATCTTGACGATCACGAACTCCGCGGGCTTGACGGGCGCGATGCCGACCACGACGTTCACGATGCCGCCCGCGATGTCCTCGTCGGTCGTCGTGTCCTTGTCGCACTTGACGAAATAGGCCTGGCGCGGGGTGGTGCCCTTGAAGGCGCCCTTCTCGAAGAGCGTGTGCAGATACGCCGACGCGTTCAGCCTGATCTGCTGCCACAGCTGCTCGTTGTTGGGTTCGAAGACGACCCACTGCAGTCCGCGGCGCAGGCTCTCCTCGATGTGCAGGGCGAGTCGCCGGACCGGTACGTACTTCCACTCGCTGTCGGACGCGTCCGAGCCCTCCAGCGTGCGCGCGCCCCACACCAGCGGGCCCACCAGGGGGAAGGTGCGCAGGCAGTTGATGCCGAGGGGGTTGAGGAGCCCGTTCTCGCGGTCGGTCAGCTTGACGGTGAGCGAGCGCACCCCGGCGAGCCGCGCCTCGGTGCCGGCCGGTGCCTTCCAGACGCCGCGCTCGCCGTCCGTGCGGGCGATGACGCCCGCGAGCGCGCCGGACGGCGGGAAGGAGCGCAGCCGGCCGGTGAGCGGGTCGGTGAGCTGCAGATGCGGGAAGTACAGCCCGGCGTAGTTGTTGCGTACGGGCTCGAACGCGGCGATCCCGGCGCGCGCGGCGTCCACGCTGCCCCAGGCGGAGGGCGAGTCGACGAGCAGGAAGATCCGGCGTTCCTGGCAGAGCCGCTGGGCGGCGGAGATGACGGTGACCATGTCGTCGACGGACTCGTACGAGGCGAGTTCCGGCAGCGACAGCAGGTTGACGTCCTCGATGTCGCGCAGCGCCTGGAGGCCGGTCTTGCGGGCCTCGCTGCCGATCATGTCGCGGGGGCCGGGCAGGCCGCCGTCCTCGCCGCCCGTGAGCGGGAAGACGGGCGGATTGACGGAGGCTTCGAGGCCGAGGTCGTTCGCACACTCCCCCAGGAAGCGCACGACGTCGTCGGGGTCGACGGATCCGGCGACGACCTGGACGCGGCGGCCGAAGGCGGTGACCTGCGCTCCGGCGTAGGCGTGCTTGCCGGGGGCGTCGGGCAGCGCGCGCAGCTTGTGCTCGAGGAGCAGGGCGAGTTCGGTGACGTCGCAGGGCGCCTCGCCGTCGCAGTCGGGGTCGTAGAGGGTGAATTCGCGCTCGACTTCGCCGATCTTGACGGTCAGCTCGACGTTCAGGTCGGGGAGTTCGGCGGCGAACTGCTTGGACACGGTGCCGGACGGGTCCGGGCGGCCCTCGCCGACGACCTTGACGCGGATCAGGCCGGAGCCGGAGCCCACGACCGTCTCGACGTAGCGACCGTGGCTCGCGTCCATGGACAGGCCCGAGAAGGTCTCGCGAGCGGTGCCGCGGGCGTCGAGGACGTGGAGGTTGAAGGTCTCCTCCGGGCACCTGGTGTCGTAGTCGACGGCCAGCCGCAGCCCGGAACCCCACACTCCGGGCTCCTTGGCGTGCACCTCCAGTACGGGGCACTCGCTGTGCCCTTCGGTGGAGTGGAGCGTGACGCAGGCCGCCTTGCCGGTACCGGCCTTGGCCACGCGCACGATGACGGCGACGGTCCCGCCGTTACCGAAGAATTGGTGAACGGCGTACCCGACCGCGCTCTGCGAGGTGAGGCCGCCGAAACGGCGTTCGAAATCGGCGAAGCTGGTGATCCGCACGGGCGTGTTCAACGGTCCCCGGCGGGTGTGCCCTACGAATGCGGTGACCGATGTGGTGACCGAGGCGACGGTGCGTACGCTGCTGGGAAGCTCTTCGACGTACACGCCGGGATAGCCCGCTTGTGTCGGCATTCCCCCTCCATTCTCTGCGCGCATCAAGAGATGAGGAGAGGAAGTGAAGAAAGCGCGTGCGAAGTGCCGTCACGCACACACTTCCTCCATCGATTCCCCCGTCGCACACCCCCCGCGAAATCGGTATCGCGAGACCCGGCACGCCGCTTGCGGCTCCTGATGCATGAGTGCCACTTGGAGTTTCGAGGGCGACTGAATGAGGGTCAAGAAGACTTTCCGGCCATCCCCTACCGCACCGAGACGCGGCACATACTCGGCTGACGTCGCCCGAACCAGAACCATATAACCCGACGTATCCCGCTTCACCATGCATGATCAATTTTTTGCCAGGCGCGCCGGGGCGACAAGAACAAGCCGAATAACTCGCCCCTCGGCGCGCCAATTTGTGACCATGAAGAGGCCAGGATAAAGCTCCCTAAAGGATCATGGCGGAACCTGATTCGGAGAATGGGAACGCGCTCAGTGGTCCGACCAATGGCATACGGAAAATACCGCGTACGCACCGGCGGCGGTTTCCCCCGCGAGCCGATCCGGCGGATCGCCGCCGGTCCCGTTCAGCCTCGGGTCGGCTGGAGGTGGGGCGTGGCGCGCTGTGCGTCGGCGTTGTCGAAGCAGCACAGGGCGACGGTGTGCTCGGGGAAGTGGTCGGCGTAGAAGCGCAGGAGGTGCGGGGCGAGGCGGGGCGGCGCTTCGGTGGCACCCGCTGCAGGGCGGCGGGGATCGCGGTGGGGTCGGCGGCCAGGAGCACCGTGTAGACGTCGTGGTCGAAGACCTGGACGGGCTCCGGCTCCGCGCCCATCCACGCGATGTCGTCGGCCGCGGCGCTCGCGGGCTCGGCGGCGGCGACCATGCGGTCCAGGACGTCGCCGGTGCGTCCGACCGCCAGCGCTTGCCGGGCCGGGGATCTCGGTAGCATCGCGGTGAACCGACAGCAGCCGGCCAGTCCGTGAAGGAGTGCCCACGTGCGACTCAGCCCGCGAACCGTGCGCGAAATCGATTCGCCGATGGGGGCGACCTACGCCCTGCTGGCGGGCCGCAGTGGTGAGCGTGCGCTGCTCGATCTGGCCCAGGCCGCGCCGAGCTATCCGCCCGCGGACGAGATGATCGAGCACGTCGCCACGGTCGCGCACGAGCCGAACGGCGCCGCCTACGTACCGGCCCCCGGACTGCCCCGGTTGCGGGAGGCGTTCGCCGCGGACCTCGGCCGGGGTTACGGGAGCCCGGTGGGGGCCGACCAGATGGTCGTCACCGCGGGGTGCAACCAGGCGTTCTGCCTCGTGGCCCAGGCGCTCACCGAGCCGGGCGACGAGGTCATCGAAGTCCTGCCGTACTACTTCAACTACGACATGTGGCTGCGCATGAACGGCGTCGTGCCGCGCTACCTGGAGCCCGGGCCCGATCTGGTGCCCACTCCGGAGGCGGCGGAAGCGCTCATCACGCCGCGCACCAGGGCGATCGTGCTGGTCACCCCGGGCAACCCGAGCGGTGTCACCCTTCCGCCGGAGGTGCTCGCGGGGTTCTACGAGGTGGCGAAGCGGCACGACATCGCTCTGGTCCTGGACGAGACCTACCGCTCGTTCCGCGACACCGCGCAGCCGCCGCATGAGCTGTTCGCCGAGCCGGACTGGGCGGGGACGCTGGTGAGTCTGCACAGCTTCTCCAAGGACCTCGCCATCCCCGGCTACCGGGTGGGCGCGGTGATCGCGTCGCCGGAGCTGAACCGCGAGGTGATGAAGTTGCTCGACTGCGTGGCGATCTGCCCTCCGCGGGTCGGGCAGGAGGCCGCCTGGGCCGGGCTGGCGTCGGCCCAGGAGTGGCGGCGTGCGCGGGCGAACGAGGTGACGGACAAGCGACGTTGGCTGGAAACCGTGATGGCCGACCGGCCGGGCGGTTTCGAGCTGCTGAGCCGCGGAGGCTTTTTCGGCTGGGTACGCCACCCCTTCGCCGGGCGCGGCACCGACGAGGTCGTGCGCGACCTCGTCACCCGCTACGACACGCTCGTCATCCCGGGCACCGCCTTCCTGCCCGACGACCGTCAGGTGTTCCGGGTCAGCTTCGGCAACGTCGACCGGGCCGGGCTCACCGAGTTCGCCGGGCGGCTGCGGCTGATGGCCGAGGACGTCCTTGGCTGACCCGGCATCCCGTCACCCGTCGGTGTGTGGCCGCAAGGGGTCGTCTCCCAGGTCGCTCGTGTGCGTCTCCTTCAGGAACCACACGCACAGCGCGGACACCAGGGCGATCACCACGATGTAGCCGGACACCGGCACGGACGAGCCGGTGGAGGCGACGAGCTGGGTGGCGAGGAGCGGGGTGATGCCACCGCCGACGATGCCGCTCGCGTTGTAGGCCACGGACGCGCCGGTGTAGCGGTAGCGGGTGGCGAACATCTCGGGGAGGAAGGCGCCCATCGGGCCGTACAGCGCGGCGAAGGCGAGCATCCCGACGGCCATCGCGAGCCCGATGAGCAGCGGCTCACCCGTGTTGATCAAGGCGAACATGGGGAACGCCCACAACGCGGCCAGCACCCCCGCGCTCAGGCAGACGTTGCGGCGGCCGACCCGGTCGGACAGGACGGCCAGCACCGGGGTGGCCAGCCCCAGGACGAGCGCCGCCGCCATCGCGCACAGCAGCAGCATGTCCTTGTCGAGGTCCAGCACCGTGGTGCCGTACGAGAGCGCGAAGGTCGTGATGGTGTAGAAGAGCGTGTGCGCGAGGATGAACGCGCAGGTCGCCAGGGCCAGAGTGGCGCCCTGACGGCGGACCACATCGACGATGGGCGCCTTGGCCCGCTCGTGCTGTTCCAGCGCCTTCCGGAACACGGGGGTTTCCGCGATCCGCATCCGGATGTAGAAGCCGACGACCACCAGCGCCGAGCTGGCGAGGAACGGGATCCGCCACCCCCAGGACTCGAACGCCGCGTCGTCCATCACCCGGCCCAGCAGCAGGAACGAGCCGCCCGCGGCGATGAAGCCGATGGCGGGGCCCATCTGCGGGAAGCTCGACCACAGCCCTCGTTTGTCCCGGGGCGCGTACTCGGTGGCCAGCAGCACCGCGCCGCCCCACTCACCGCCCAGCCCGACACCTTGCAGGAACCGGCACAGGACCAGCAGTACCGGTGCCGCGATGCCGACGTCCCGGTAAGTGGGCAGCAGTCCGATGGCGACCGTTCCCGTCCCCATGACGAGCAGGGAGGTGACCAGCATCGTCTTGCGGCCGGTGCGGTCCCCGAAATGTCCGAAGATCACTGCGCCGATCGGGCGGGCGACGAAGCCGACGCCGAAGGTGGCGAACGCGGCCAGGGTGCCCGCGAGCGCGGAGAAGGTGGGGAAGAACAGCTTGCCGAGGACGAGCGCGGCAGCGGTCCCGTAGATGTAGAAGTCGTAGAACTCGATGGCCGTTCCGATGAAACTGGCGACCGCGATTCTTGTGGCGGACACCGTACGGACGGCGGGTGGGGCGATGGTGGACATGGCGGCGGCTCCCGGGTGACCTTGGACTGCCGTCGGAGTATGGGGCGCGGCGGCGGAGCACGCCACCGTTGCCTGTCGGGAATCAGCCGGGTGCTTTCCTCGCTTTGTCGAAAGCCGTTCGACCAGGGCAGGTGGCTCAGCGGATCAGCGCGTGGAGGCGCAGCCCCAGGTGGAGGGTGAGCCGGTTGTCGCCGTCGGCCAGGTCGAGCCCAGTGAGTTCCGTGATCCGCTGCAGCCGGTAGTAGAGCGAGGTGCGGTGGAGGTGGAGGGCGTCCGCCGTGCGCGGGGCCGACCCCGCGTGGTCGAGGTAGGCGGTGAGGGTTTCGGTGAGGCGGCCCGACGGGTCCCCCGCGAGGAGGGTGCGCAGCGGCGCGGGCAGCAGCGCGGGCGTCAGGCGGTCCGGCGGAAGCAGCGACAGGGGTGCCAGCGCGCCGAGTTCCTCCCACTGGACGATGCTGTCGCCGCGGGCCCGCACACCGGCTGTGCGGGCGGCGCCGATGGCCTGCTCGTACGACATCCACGCCGCTTCGGCGCCGCCGTCCACGGTCTCACCGATCCCCGCGACGCACTCCGCCGTTCCGGCCAGCACCGACCGTGCCTGTTCGAGGAGGGCCGACGCGCGGGCGCGCAGCGGTTCGTGCGGCAGGGGGCGGTCGGAGAAGGTAAGCAGCACCCCCTGCGGGCCGATGAGGCAGAACTCGGTCCGCCACGACCTGTCCCGCGATCTGTCGGCCGCCACCCGCTCCAGCCCCGTGCGCAGCGCCACCTCCACCGCTCCCCCGCGGTCGGCCGGTGGTTCACCGGCGGTCCGCGCGACGGTGACGGTGGCGTAGCGGGACGACGGCAGCAGGCCACCGCGTGCGAGCGCGTCCCGGCCGGTCTCGCGCACGGTGGCCGACGGGTTCAGCAGTCGGCTCAGCGCTCCCTCGCGGGCCATGCGTTCGGTGTCGTCGGCGGCGAAATCCTGGTACATCAGGGGCGCGAGGGTGTGCGTGGCGGCGGTGACGGCGTCGATGCTGGAGTCCGGGAGGGAGCCGTCGGGGTCGATGACGATGAGCAGGCCCAGCAGTTGATGCCGCCACCGGATCGGTGCGCACAGCCGGGCCCGCATGCCGAGGTCCTCGCGGGGCGGGATGACACCGGGTGCGGTCCAGCGGTCGACGCCCTGGGCGAGGATATGTCCGGCCGCGGCGCTCCCCGCGTCACGCTGGAGCACGGCGCGCACCCGCACCCGGTCCTCGTCACCGAAGTGGCGGCTCGCGCAGAGGATGTGCACGCGGGGATCGTTGACCGCGACGGAGCGGCCTATGCGCTCCGCCAAATCGTCCACGACGTCCTGGAGTCGGCCTCCGGGCATCGCGCGTCACCTCCCGCCGGGCGCTGCCACTGTCAGGGGAAGATCATTACGCATGTCCGCTGTCAGGTGAAGGGTTTTGACCTGCCGTTTTCTACAGATCGAGGATCCGGTACGGCAGGTTTGCGACGGCCGTCGGTGGTCCGGACACCTCTCGGCGCCCAGGATCGGGCCATGCGCAGGGGACGACGACTGGACGGCCGTACCGCACTCGTCTTCGGGGCCGGTTCCAGCGGTGGCGGAGTGAGCAACGGCAAGGCGGCCGCGCTCGCGTTCGCCCGGGAGGGCGCGCGCGTCGCGGCGATCGACATCGACGCGGACCAGGCGCGCCGTACGGCCGAGGCGATCACGGCCGAGGGTGGCGAGGCGCTGTCCCTGACGGCCGATGTGACGGTCGAGGAGCAGGTGGCCGACACCGTCGTGGCGGCCGAGCGCGCCCTCGGCGCGCCGACGCTGCTGCACAACAACGTCGGCGTGGCCCGCTTGGGCGATGTCACCGAACTCGACCTCGCCACGTGGCGCGCCGCCCTCGCGGTCAACGTGGACGGTGTCTTCCTGACCTGCAAGCACGTGCTGCCGCGCATGCGTGCGGCGGGTGGTGGCGCGGTCGTCAACGTGTCGTCGATCGCCGCGATACGCGACACCGGTTATCCATACCCCAGCTACAGCGCGGCGAAGGCGGCGGTCAACCAGCTCACGGTGTCCCTGGCGCTGCGCCACGCCGCCGAGGGCATCCGCGTCAACGCCGTCCTTCCGGGGCTGATCGACACCCCGCTGGTGGCCCAGCAGATCCTGGCCGGTGCCGACGACCCCGAGGCCGCGCTCGCGGCGCGCCACGCGGCGAGCCCGACCGGACGCATGGGCACCCCCTGGGACGTCGCGGCGGCCGCCGTCTTCCTCGCCTCCGACGAGGCGGCGTACGTCAACGGCGTGTGCCTGCCGGTGGACGGCGGTCTCACGGCCCGCTGCTGAACTCCCTTAGCAGGCATGCCAGTTGACCACGCCCATTTCCGCAACAGACCAACATTTTCGCAAACTGCGCATCGCCTTGACACGTCGTCACCCGTGCCTTCTCGTAATACCGCACAAAGTCGAACGCCCGCGCACAGCGGCGCACGGACTACGAGGAGTACGAAACATGAAGCTCTCCCGCCCCAGACGCCGGACCGTAGCTGCCGCCCTGGCGGCCGTCGCGTTCACGATGGCCGCACCGGCCGTGGCACAGGCAGCCGCCCCCGTGCAACCGCGCACCACGCAGGCCGAGTTCGCGACCATCACTTGGACGCTGCAGAAGGCCGGCAACCCCACCCCGGACCAGCAGGACGCCTACAACCGCATCACCTCGGCCATGAACGCCGCGGTGGCCCGCTACAACAACCTCAGCGATCTGGGCAAGAGCATCACCGTGCAGTACGACCCGGGCGTTCCCACCGCGGACGGCAACATCAACGGGACCATACGGTTCGGCAGCAACCGCTCCTACATGGCCGAGCGCACCGCGCTGCACGAGATCGCGCACACCATAGGCGTCGGCACGAGCGGCCGTTGGGCCTCGCTCACCAGTGGCGGCACGTGGCGTGGCACGGAGGCCACCAAGCTCGTCCGGCAGTACGACGGCGCCAGTGCCACGCTCTCCGCCGGGGGCGGCCACTTCTGGCCGTACGGCCTGAACTACGACAACGAGTTCTCCCAGACCGCCGCCGACCGGCACGTCAACATCGTCGCCGCGATGGTGCGGGACGGCCTGTAACCCGTCATTCGGCAGGGCTGTAGTCCGGCAGGACCAGGCCGGTGTTGGCGGCGCGGAACTCGGCTGCCGTCAGTTCGGCGGGGTTGAGCAGGGCCTCGTTCCGGGCGTCGAGCAGGGCCTGAGTGCCGGGGACCATCATGGCGGCGCCCGAGGTGGCCAGGGCCTGGTTCTGCTCGGCGAAGGGGCGTGTCGTCCGCTCGTAGGCGGCGAAGGCGGCGGCGTGATCGGCGTGGGTGGCCAGTTCCCCGGCCAGGATGTACGCGCCGACGAGGGCGACGCTGGAGCCCTGGCCGGAGAGGAACGAGGTGGCGTGGGCGGCGTCGCCGACGAGGGCGACGCGGCCGTGCGCCCAGGTGGGCATGTGGATCTGGCTGATGATGTCGAAGAACAGGTCGTCGGCCGCGCGCATGGCGGCCACCAGGCGCGGAAGGTGCCAGGTGTGCTCGGGGAACGTGGCGGCGACGAGTTCACGCTGGGCCTCGGGGTTGCGGAAGGCGGTGAAGGGCGGCTCCTCCTGCCGGAAGGCGAGGAAGCCGTGCACACGGTCACCGAGCTCGTGGCCGTAGAGGACGGCCGACCGGCCGGGGGCGTTCCAGATGACCCCCTCGTGTGCGAGGCCGAAGTCGTTGTCGAGGGTGAACCCGGCGAAGGTGTGGCCCAGGTAGCGGTGGAACCGGTCCTCGGGGCCGAAGACCAGGCCGCGGGTGTGGGAGTGCAGCCCGTCCGCGCCGACGACCAGGTCGAAGGTGCGGTGGGCGCCGCTGTCGAAGGTGACATCGACACGGTCCCCGCGGTCGTCCAGGGTGGCCATGGAGTCGTTGAACAGGAATTCGACCTCGTCGCGGACCGGAGCGTAGAGGGCGTCCGCCAGGTCGCCACGTCGCACTTCGAGGTCCAGCCCCTCCGCCCCGCCGGTGAGGGCTTCCGGGCGGACGGAGCCGATGAGGTTCCCGTCGGCGTCCACGAAGGATGCCTTGCGGGTGTCGACATGCGCTTCGCGCAGCCGCGGGAGCAGTCCCATGCGGTCCGCGACGTGGCGGGCCGTGCCACGGATGTCGATCGGGTAGCCGCCACTGCGGATCGTGGATGCCTTCTCGACGACGGTGACCTCGAAGCCGTAGCGATGGAGCCAGTAGGCCAGGGACGGCCCGGCGATGCTCGCACCGGAGATGAGGACCTTGCGGTGGGCGGGACGGACGCGCATACATACCTACCTTAGGTATCTTTTTTTCGGGGCGACCGCGATGCTACAGATACCTAACTTAGGCAGGCAAGTGGGATCCGACGGTGAACTCGGCAGCGCCGGGCGGTTCTTGCCCTCAGCCGAGCCGATCCAGGATGGGCGCGAGCCCTGCCGGACGCTGATCGACCGGCAAGTGGTCGACGAAGTGCACCGGACACCCCAGCGCCTCCGCGCCGCCGTCCGCGGTGCGGCTGTCGCCGACCATCAGCACGCCGGGGGGTGCCAGGCCGAGCGCGTCACAGGCGGCCCGGAAGATGGCGGGGTCGGGCTTCTGCGTGCCCAGCTCGTAGGAGAGCACATAGGCGTCCACCAGCCCGTCGAGCCGATGCGCTCGGAAGACCGGCCGCAGATCCCAGCCGATGTTGCTGACCACGGCCACCGGAATACCCCGTCGGCGCAGCTTCCGCAGCGTTGCCTCGGTGTCGGGGTACGGCCGCCAGGCGGCGGGCGTCTTGTGGCGGTCGTACAGCGCCCGGGTCAGCTCCGCCCTCGGCAGCCCGGCCTCTTCGATCAACGCACAGAAGGCCGCCCGGTGCTGGTCGGCACTCAGGTCCCGTTCGCGCCACACCCTTTCGAGGCGCGGGGGAATGTGCTGGGGCGACGGTCCGCCCGGCAGCGCTCCGCATTCCGTCAGCCGCCGCACCCAGTCGGAGAACTCCTCGCCGTCCACCGGGTCCGCGGCCTCCGCCAGTACCGCGCCGAGCCACTCCTCAACCGACTCGATGCGCATCAGCGTTCCGGAGAAGTCGAACATCACGCCGTTGACCATGTCCGTGATCGTAGGCCGTCGAGGCTGCCGCCGGAACCGGCACCGCGCCGTCCTCGAGCGCCGCTCATGACGCCTGAGGTAATCGACGCCCCTCCCCTCCCCCGGCAGGATCAGAGCCATCGACGCGACGTCACGCCGGGATCCGGCCACCACTTCGAGGAGAGCGCCATGCCCGTCAACTCCGCACATCTCGCGGCACGTTCAGCCACTTCCGTCGCCGAGGCCACCCGAACCGTGGTGCGGGAATTCCTTGCCGCCCGGGTGGCCGGGGACACCGGGCGGCTCCGTCAGCTCTTCGCCGACGAGGTCGACTGGCTGCTCGCCGAGAACCCCACGGTGCCGTGGATCCGCCCGCGGTCCACCGCCGCCGCATGCGCCGCCCAGGTCACGGAGCTGATGGAGCACACCGTGCCCGAGGACGCGCGCGCCTCCGTCGACACCTTCCTCGTCGACGGCACCGACGCCGTCCTGATGGGACACCTGTCGGGAACCGTCCGCGCGACGGGAAAGTCCTTCGCGGGCCCGTTCGCCCTGCGTCTCACCGTCGAGGACGGCCGGATCACGCGGCACCACCTCTACGAGAACAGCCTGTCGATCGCCGAAGCCTGCGCCCGGGGATGAGGCTCGCGGACAGGCCGGTCAGCGGGATGACGCGGCGATCCGTACGCGGGCGCCGTCGTTGTCGCTGGCGTCATCGGACAGGAACGACGCCAGGCCCTGGCCTTCCTCGGTGACGGCCGTGTGCTCGGCACGGGAGAAGCCGCGCAGCGGGGTGACGGTCACGGTGCCCGCGTCGGCCGTCCACGTCGCGGCGACCCGGCCGTCCACCAGCACGACGCGGGCTCCCGCGACGGACAGGCCGCGGTGGGCGTCGTCGATGATCCGGCCGCGGTCGTGGTAGCCGAGGATCGCGTTGTCGAACGCGGGCAGGAACCGCACCGGGGCGGGTGTGTCGGGGGCGGGGCGCGGCGCGTCGGGCAGGTCGAGCAGTTCGCGGCCGCGCGTGTCGCGGAAGGTGACCAGCTCTTCGCGGACGGCGGCCACCGCGGCTGGCAGTCCGGCGAGGCCGCACCAGGCGCGCAGGTCGGCCGAGGCCGCGGGGCCGAACGCGGCCAGGTAACGGCGCACCAGCGCCTCGCCGACCGGGTCGGTCCCCTCGGGTGCGGGCGGATCGATCTCGCGGCCCAGCCAGCGGGAGAGCGGGACGTTGCGCACCCCCGCCCTCATACGCCACAGCCCGCGCGGTGGCAGCTGCACGACCGGGACGAGGGCGGCTATCGCCATCTCGCCCAGCGCCCTCGGGCTCGGCGCGGGCCAGCGGTCGGCGAGCGCCCGCGCGACCTCGGCCATCGAGCGGGGCTCGCCGTCGGCCAGCACCGCGCGGGCCGCCGCGGCGAGTTCGGCGAGGTCCACCCCGTCCAGCTCACGGCGGTAGGTGCCCATCACCCGCTGGCGCAGCATAGGGTCATGGCGGGCCCGCCAGGCCAGGGTGTCGTCGGCGGTGAGGAGGTGGACGGTGCGGCGCATGAGGTGGGTTCGTACCACGTACCGCCCGGTCAGCAGGTCGTCCAGGGTCGCCGGGTCGAACGCGCGCAGCCGCGACCAGAGGCCGGTGAACGGTTCCTGTGGCTCCTGCGCCTGCAGCCCGCCGAGGTGTGCGACGGCGTCGAGGACCGGTACGTCGGCGCGATCGAGCAGCAGCTGCCGGGCGAGCGTCGCACGGCCCAGCGCCCGGTTGTCGAGAACGGTCATCGGCTCAGGTGTCCCCTTCGGTCCCGGTCGCTGTCGCTGTCGGGTGCGGGGACCACGATCGCAGGGGATGCGGTCAGGGTGTGACCGCATCCCCGCGCGCGTCGCTACAGCAGCGCCGGGCCGCGGTACTCGCTCATCGCGTCGATGAGCCAGCGCGCCAGATAGTCGGCGAACGAGGACCGCGGGAGCAGCCGGTACGTCGGGGCCTCGTCGACCTGCCAGAGCAGCACCGCGACGGGTCCCACCGTGGTCGACGCCGCCCGGCCGGGGCCGAACGCCCGGGGGTGCAGGTCCAGGGGGCAGCCCTTCTCCAGCACCTGCCGGGCGGCCGGGCCGCTCAGCTCCAGGGTGGTGCGGTTCGCCGAGACGTCCACCACCGATCCCGGGTCGTCCGCAAGCGCCTCCCGCAACTCGGCGGCCACGGCGGGTCCGTCGGCCGGGGACAGCACGAGCCACTCGTCGGGGCCGAGCCACAGGAGCGTGCACGGGCCGGACGCGGTGGTCTGGCCGCACTGCCGCGGCAGCGGCGCGCCCAGGGTCTTCTCGATGCGGTCGGCCGCTTCGGACGCGGGGTCGACGCGCAGGTTCACCATGGCGATGAACGGCCACTCGGCAAGCCGGACACCCCGCCCGCCGCTGACGGCGGCGGCGCGCATCGGCTCCTCCAGATGGGCCAGGGGGCTGGTGCGCAGGGCCACCGGGCCCGCGCCCGCGTCGATCGTCGGCTCAGCCATCGCGCTTGGTCCCTTCGGGGTCGTACAGGACGGTGTCGGCCACCAGGACGGGCACCAGGTCCTCGCCCACCGGGGCGAGCAGGGTCTGCCCGACCCTGGCCCGCCCGTCGGCGACGAGGGCGAGGGCGAAGGGGCGGCCGAGGGCCGGGCTGTGGTAGCTGGAGGTGACGTGGCCGAGCATCGGCACCGGCCCGGCCTCGGGGGTGATGGGCACGTCCGGCGCGACGAGCTGGGCGCCCTCGGGCAGCCGGGTCCTGCCGTCGCTCGGCAGCAGGCCGACCAGTTGCTTGCGGTCGGAGCGGGAGGTGTCGGGACGGGAGTAGGAGCGTTTTCCGACGAAGTCCTTCTGCTTGGAGACCACCCAGGACATGCCCGCGTCCTGCGGGGTCACCGTGCCGTCGGTGTCCTGGCCGACGATGATGTAGCCCTTCTCGGCGCGCAGGACGTGCATGGTCTCGGTGCCGTACGGGGTGATGCCGTACGGCCGGCCGATCGCGTACACCTCCTCCCAGACCGCCAGGCCGTACCACGCGGAGACGTTGATCTCGTAGGCGAGTTCGCCGGAGAAGGAGATCCGGCAGATACGGGCCGGGACACCGGAGGCCAGGGTGGTCTCGCGGAAGGCCATGAAGGGGAACGCCTCGGCGGACAGGTCGACGTCCGGTGCGAGGTGGGCGACGACGTCGCGGGACTGGGGGCCGACGACGGCGATGGTCGTCCACTGCTCGGTCACCGAGGTGCAGTGGACATCGAGTTCGGGCCACTCGGTCTGCAGCCACTCCTCCAGCCAGTCCAGGACCCCGGCGGCGCCACCGGTCGTGGTGGTCATGAAGTAGCGGTTCTCCTCCAGCCGCAGCGTCACGCCGTCATCGAAGATCATCCCGTCGGGCTTGCACATCACGCCGTAGCGGGCCATGCCGGGCTTCAGCTTCTTGAAGCCGTTGGTGTAGATGCGGTTCAGGAACTCACCCGCGTCCGTGCCCCGGATTTCGATCTTGCCGAGGGTGGTGGCGTCCATGAACGCCACCCCCTCACGGGCCGCGCGGCACTCGCGGGCCACGGCCGTGTCCATGTCCTCGCCGGACCGGGGGAAGTACCGGGGGCGCTTCCACTGCCCGACGTCCTCGAACACCGCCCCGTGCGCGACGTGCCAGCCGTGGACGGCGGTGGTCCGCTCCGGATCGAACAGCTCGCCGCGCTCCCGCCCGGCCAGGGCGGCGAAGCCCACCGGGGTGTACGGCGCCCGGTAGGCGGTGGTGCCGATCTCGCCAGGTGACGCCCCCGCGCCGAGGGCCTCGGCGATCACACCGATCGCGTTGACGCCGGACGTCTTGCCCTGGTCGTTCGCCGTGCCGAGCGAGGTGTAGCGCTTGATGTGCTCGACACCCCGCATGCCCGAGCCGACCGACCGCCAGACGTCGGCAACCGTGACGTCACGCTGCAGGTCGACGAAGTGGGTGTCCCAGCTGCCGGGTTCGCCCTCGGACGCGGGGACGAGCCACAGCGCCCGCACCGGGCCGGCGTCTGCCCGGGCGTCGTCGGGCGGCGGTACGGCCACCGGGAACCCGGCGTCCGACGCGGCCAGCGCACCGGCCCGCGCCCCTTCGGCGAGACAGCCGTCGAGGCCGAACGTCCCGCGGGCCGCGCCGACGACCCGCTGGTCCCGTACGGTGCCCTCGGGGACGAAGGCGATCAGGTCCTCGTCCCAGCGCAGCTTGCCCTGACGCTGGCTGTGCAGATGCACCACCGGGCTCCAGCCGCCCGCGACGGTCAGCAGGTCGCAGTCGAACGACTCGGGGGCGCCGGTGAGTTGCCCGTGGCCGTCGAGGGCCCGGACCGTGACACCGGTGAGGTGGCTCTCGCCCGCGGTGGCGGCCACCGCGCTGCCCGTCAGCACCCGCACCCCGGTCGCCACGGCCACCTCGGCGGCCCGGTGGGACAGCTCGGGGCGCGCGTCCACGACGGCGGCGATGCCGATTCCGGCGGCGTGCAGGTCGGCGACCGTGTCGTACGCGCTGTCGTTGGTGGTGCTCACCACGGCCCGCGAGCCCGGGGCCACGGCGTACCGGTTGAGATACCCGCGCACGGCCCCGGCGAGCATCACCCCGGGGCGGTCGTTGCCCGCGAAGACCAGCGGACGCTCGTGCGCGCCGGTCGCCAGGACCACCTGGCGGGCCCGTATGTGCCACACCCGCTGGCGCGAGACGCCTTCGGACGGCTCGGGAGCGTCGGCGCCGAGGTGGTCGGTGCGGCGCTGCACGGCCAGTACGTAGTTGTCGTCGTAGCTGCCGAACACCGTGGTGCGCCGCAGGACGACGACCTCGGGGGCGGCGTCGAGGGCCGCGCGGACCTCGTCGGCCCAGGCGAGGGCGGTCTGCCCGCCGACCGTCTCGGTGCGCCCGGCGAGCAGCGAGCCGCCCGGCTCGGGCTGCTCGTCGACGAGGATGACCCGGGCGCCGGAGCCCGCGGCAGCGGTGGCGGCGGCGAGCCCGGCCGGTCCGGCGCCGACGACGAGGACATCGGTGTGGACGTACTTCTTGTCGTAGACGGCGGGGTCGGGGGCCGGGTCGAGCCGTCCCATCCCGGACAGCGTGGTGGCGGACAGGCCGTCGTACAGCTCTGTCGTGGTCGCGGGCAGCATGCCCTCCGAGCACCGGCCGTCGATCTGCACCAGGGCGTTGGGCTCCTCGGGGCCCGCGGCGACGATGCCGCGCGGGCGGCCGCGGTAGAGCGACGGAGCGACCTCCACCTGCCCGTTCGCCAGCATCGCCGAGGCGAGGGTGTCCCCGGGGTGTCCGGTCATCTCCCGGCCGTCGACGGTGAACCGCAGCACGGTGCCGCGGTCGACGCGGCCCCCGTCCGGGAGCCGGAATGGCTGGTCGGTCATCGGTTCCCTCCGGCCTGGGGCAGTTCGGGGCGGGGCTCGTCGAGCCGGTAGGCGGCCAGCACCTGGTAACTCACGGTGTCGCGCAGGACGTTGAACCAGCGGCGGCATCCGGTGCTGTGCATCCACCGCTCGGCGAAGGGCCCCTTGGGGTTGTCGCGGTAGAAGACGTACGCGGCCCACTCCTCGTCGGTGAGGTCCGCGGGCTTTCCGGGGTAGGGGACATGGGCCTGGCCCCCGTAGTGGTATTCGGTCTCGTCGCGAGGACCGCACCATGGGCAGGTGATCAGCAGCACGGTGTTCTCCTCAGTGGGCCACGGCCGCGGCGCCGTGTTCGTCGATCAGGGCGCCCGTCGCGAAGCGTTCGAGGGCGAAGGGGGCGTTCAGCGGGTGTGGCTCGCCGGTGGCGATGGTGTGCGCGAAGGTCAGACCGGCGGCCGGCATGCCCTTGAAACCGCCGGTTCCCCAGCCGCAGTTGACGTAGAGGTTCTCGATCGGCGTGGTGCCGACGATCGGGGAGGCGTCCGGGGTGACGTCCACGATGCCGCCCCAGGTCCGCAGCACATGGGCCCGGGCGAAGACGGGGAACAGCTCGACGGCGGCGGCCATCTGCTGCTCGATGACGTGGAAGGAGCCGCGCTGTCCGTAGCCGTTGTACGCGTCGACGCCCGCGCCCATCACCAGCTCGCCCTTGTGCGCCTGGGACACGTAGACGTGCACATGGTTCGACATCACCACGGTGGGGTGCACCGGCTCGTGCAGCTCGGACACCAGCGCCTGCAGCGGATGGGACTGCACCGGCAGCCGGAAGCCGGCCATCTCGGCCAGCACGGTGCTGTGCCCCGCGGCCGCGAGGCCGACCCGGCCGGCGAGGATGCGCCCGCGGTTGGTCTCGACGCCCACGACCCGGTCGCCGTCCTTGAGGAAGCCGGTGACCTCGCACCCCTGGATCAGGTCCACGCCCAGCTCGTCCGCCCGCCGGGCCAGCGCCCAGGCGACGTGGTCGTGCTTGGCGATACCGGCCCGCGGCTGGAAGGTGGCGCCGAGGACCGGATACCGGGTGCGGGGCGAGACGTTGAGGATGGGGCAGACCTCGGCGACCTCGTCCGGTTCGAGCCACTGGGCGTCGACACCGTTGAGGCGGTTGGCGTTGACCCGGCGCACGCTGTCGCGGACGTCCTGGAGGGTGTGCGCGAGGTTGAGGACGCCGCGCTGGCTGAACAGGAAGTCGTAGTCCAGCTCCTCCGGGAGCTGCTCCCACAAATTCAGCGCGTGTTCGTAGATCGCCGCGCTCTCGTCCCACAGGTAGTTCGAGCGGATGATCGTGGTGTTGCGCGCCATGTTGCCGCCGGCGAGCCAGCCCTTCTCCAGGACGGCCACATTGGTGATGCCGTGGTTCTTGGCGAGGTAGTAGGCGGTGGCCAGGCCGTGGCCTCCCGCGCCGACGATGATGACGTCGTAGGAGGAGCGCGGTTCCGGGTTGCGCCAGAGGAAGTCCGGGTGCTCCGGCAGCGGCTGGGTGGTCATGCCGCGTCTCCGTTTCAGGTGGGGATGTTCAGGTGGGCGTAGAGCGGGAACGCACCCGCGAGCTTTTCGACGCGGTCCCGCAGCAGGCCCGCGTGCTCGTCGCCGAACTGCTCGTCCTTGAGGGCCTGGGCGATGATGTCGGCGACCTCCCGGAACTCCGTCTCGCCGAAGCCGCGGGCGGCCAGGGCCGGGGTGCCTATCCGCAGCCCCGAGGAGACCATCGGCGGGCGCGGGTCGAACGGCACCGCGTTGCGGTTGACGGTGATGCCGATGCGGTGCAGCCGGTCCTCGGCCTGCTGCCCGTCGAGCGCGGAGGCGCGCAGGTCGACGAGGATCAGATGGACTTCGGTGCCGCCGGTCAGCACCGTGATCCCGGCCTCGGCCACATCGTCGGCCAGCAGCCGTCCGGCGAGGATGCGCGCACCGGCCAGGGTGCGCTGCTGACGGTCGGTGAACTCCTCGCTCGCCGCCACCTTGAAGGCCACCGCCTTCGCCGCGATGACGTGTTCCAGCGGGCCGCCCTGCTGGCCGGGGAAGACCGCGGAGTTGATTTTCCTGGCCAGGTCGGCGCGGCTGAGGATCACACCGCCGCGCGGGCCGCCGAGGGTCTTGTGGGTGGTGGTCGTCACGACGTCGGCGTACGGCACGGGGCTCGGGTGGAGGCCCGCGGCCACCAGCCCGGCGAAGTGCGCCATGTCCACCATGAGATACGCGCCCACCTCGTCCGCGATGCGCCGGAACGCGGCGAAGTCCAGCCGACGGGGGTAGGCCGACCACCCGGCGACGATCATCTTGGGCCGGTGCGCGAGAGCGAGCCGCTCGACCTCGTCCATGTCGACGCGCATGTCGGACTCGCGCACGTGGTAAGGCACGACGTTGTACAGCTTGCCGGAGAAGTTGATGCGCATGCCGTGGGTCAGATGACCGCCGTGCGCCAGGTCGAGACCGAGGATCGTGTCGCCGGGCTCCAGCAGCGCGACCATCGCGGCCGCGTTGGCCTGGGCGCCCGAGTGCGGCTGCACGTTGGCCGCCTCCGCGCCGAAGAGTTCCTTCACCCGGGCGATGGCCAGCTGCTCGATGACGTCGACGTGCTCGCAGCCGCCGTAGTAGCGGCGACCCGGGTAGCCCTCCGCGTACTTGTTGGTCAGGACCGAGCCCTGGGCCTCCATGACCGCGGCCGGAGCGAAATTCTCCGAGGCGATCATCTCGAGGGTGGACTGCTGACGGTGCAGCTCGGCGTCCACCGCGGCGGCGACATCCGGGTCGAGTGTGCTGAGCGGAAGGGAGAGGTGGGCGGTGTCCGTGGTGATCGACGGGTTCGTTGCCATCTGTGCACCATCCTGAGAGCCAACTAATGGGCAACTGATATATCAGCCTCTGCGATAAGGTATGAGAGCTCGCCGGACAGGTCAAGGGGGCTTCATGCAGCACGTGGCGACCGAGCCGAGGGGCGAGGAGCTGTCCCTCGCCGAACGCGCCTACCGCGCCATCCGCGACCGGCTCGTCATGCTCGAGATCCGCCCTGGCGCGCCGATCAACGAGGATCAGCTGGCGCAGTCCCTCGGCGTCGGGCGGACGCCGGTGCGCGAAGCGCTGAAGCGACTCCAGTACGAGCGCCTGATCACGACCTACCCCCGGCGCGGCACCTTCGCCACCGACGTGAACATCACCGACCTGGCCCATATCTCCGAGGTGCGCCAGGAGCTGGAGCCCCTGGCCGCCGCCCAGGCCGCGCGGCGCGCCACGGCCGCGGACCGCGCGGACCTGACCGCCGCCCTACGGGAGCTGGGGAGCGTGGATTCCCGCAGGCCGGACGCCGACGAGCTGATGCGCCTGGACCTTCAGGTCCACCGCACCATCTACGCCGCCACCCACAACCCGTATCTGGAAGACACCCTCGTCCGCCACGACAACCTGGCCACCCGCATCTGGTGTCTGTTCATCGACCGGCTGTCGGACATGGCGGGCCACGTCGAAGAGCACGGACCGCTGATCGAGGCGGTCGTCGCCGGTGACTCCGAGAAGGCGGCACAGCTCGCCCGCGATCACGTCGACGGCTTCGAACGGGCCATTCGCGCCGCCATCTGACGTGTTTGCCGCCATCTGGCCTGTTGCCGCCATCTGACGTGTTCCAGCGCCGCGGTCGACGCGCTGTCCGCGTCAGTGCGCGGCATCCCGCGGATCGTCGCGGCGCAGACGGGGCCTGCCCGCCAGAGTGGTCCACAGATGCGGGGCGGCGTCGTCCTCGGGAAGCTGGGCGATCATGAAGCGGACACAGCGTTCGATCTTGACCCGCCACAGGCGGGCCGCCTCGTTCCCGTCGGCGCCGCGCAACGCCTCGTAGACGCCGGTGTCTTCGTCGGTGATGGCGTCGCACGCCTGGCTGTAGTCCATGTCCAGCACCGTGACGAACATGCGCAGCCGGGCCGTGAGGCGTTCGAAGGTGTGCGCCGCCTGCGGGAGGTCCGCCGTGCGGGCGAGGGCGTCCTGAAACCTCAAGTCGACTTCACGGACCCGGACATGGTCGCCGTCCCGGGCGGCCTCGCGGACCTCCGCCAGGGCCGCTGACGCAGGGGCGAGGTGGTCGGGGCCGAGCATGGCGACGCGCCGGATGAGCAGCGCGCCCAGGCTGGCGCGCAGGGCGTAGAGATCCAGGACGTCCTTCGCCCTGATGGCCGGGACGGCGGTCGCGCCGCCCGGAAGCAGTTCGAGCATGCCCTCCTCGGCCAGCGCCCGCAGCCCCGCGCGGACGACCCGGCGCGAGAGACCGAGGCGGGCCGCGAGCGGTGCCTCCCGGACGCGGTCGCCGGGCCGGTGGGAACCGGCGAGCAGGGCTTCGCGCAGCTGTCCCACGACGGGGTCGGTCGTGTGCGGGGCGCCGGGCGGATCTTCAAGGGATGTGATCCGGGTCGCCGTGGGGGCGTCGGCGTGGCCGGACGCGCACACGTCCTGGGCGTTCGAGTCGTTGTCAGGGCCGCAGATGGCCGGGCTTTCGTACACCGGGCGCGGGGCGGCGACCCGGGTGAAGGGAGCCGCGGCCGGGATCCAGGTGGTGGACCAGGTCAGCAGCGCGTCACGGAGGCGGTGCGGATCGGGGGCGGTCTCATCGGCGGGCCGGGCCTCGGCGGCGAGGAGGCGCCGGGCCTCGTCGGTCCACTCCGCCGGACCGGGTACGTGGTGCCAGCGCAGCCGCGGGGCCACGTCCTGGCACACGGCATGGCCTTCCGCCGGGACGCCGTGTGCCAGGACGTGCACCGCTCCCCCGGCATCGGCCGCCGCCCCCGCCTGCTCCAGGAACGTGCGCAGGGCGGGGTGGTCCGTCCAGGGCGTGTCCCGCGTGTGCCGCCCGCCCCGGAGCGCCGCGAAGGCGGAGGCCACGGCCAGGACGTGGGGCGCCTCCCGCTCCCGGCCGAACAACCGGCCCGCGGAAGCGCGTACGGCCCCGCCGCGGCCCGTCCGGGCCGTCACGGCGAGCACGCACACCGGTGGCGCGATGAACAGCCCGACCACCTCCTCGGCGCGGTTTGGCAGGGACCACGCCCGGCGCGGCCCGGCCGTGGCCTCCGCCCCCGGCTGGACGCGGTAGGCCCGCCAGATCCGGCTCACGGTGCTCTGGCTCAGGCCGGTTTCGGCGGCCAGGGAACGCGTCGACCAGGCCCGTCCGGCGCCGGGCGGTGGCGGGGTGAGGGTGCGGACGAGGACGTGGGCCACGGTGTCGTCGTCCGCCACGGGTGGCCGCCCGGCACGGGGCTGCTCGTCCAGACCCGCCAGCCGTTCGGCGAGGAAGCGGGCGCGCCACTTGCCGACCATGTCGCGGGAGATGCCGAGGCGCCTGGCCACGTCGGTGCTGGTCGGCTCGTCCTCGCAGGCCAGCACGATCCGCGCGCGCAGTGCCCGGGCCTGCGAGCAGCTGCGGCTGCGGGTCCACGAGCGCAGTGCGGCCCGTTCGTTCTCGGTGAGGATCACGGCGTTTCGGGGGCGGCCGACCATGGCGGCAACCGTAGCCGAACTTCTGATTCGGAGGTACCCCGGTGCCGGGTCGGACGCCAGGGGCATTGTTGGCCGCCGCTGGCCTTCACATACTTCGATGCCATCCGGCGGCCGGGTGTCCGGCGCCGACGAGGCAAAGACGTCAACCCCGACCTGGAGACACCGGACGGCCCTTCCACGGGCACGTCCGAAAACCGCTCCCGGAGGCTGTGATGACCGCAAACGCAGGAAACAGAGTGGATGACGCCCCCCTGACGGGCTTCCACAAGAAACTCGCGCTGTACTCCTCCGGGGGCCCGTTCCTCGACGGCTACGTCCTGAGCATCATCGGCGTCGCCATGGTGCAGATCACGCCGCAGCTGGACCTTTCCGACTCCGCCCAGGGCCTCATCGGCGCCTCCGCGCTCATCGGCATCTTCCTCGGTGCCTTCGTGGGCGGCTGGCTGACCGACAAGTTCGGACGGCAGCTGCTTTACACCATCGACCTGATCGCCATCATCGTCTGCTCCATCGCCCAGTTCTGGGCCGCCGACCCGGTGTGGCTGTTCATCCTGCGCCTGCTGATCGGCATGGCGGTCGGCGCCGACTACCCCATCGCCACCTCGCTGCTGGCCGAGTTCACGCCGCGCCGCTACCGGGGACCGCTGCTGGGCGGCCTGGTCGTCATGTGGTTCGTGGGTGCCGCCACCGCGTACGTCGTGGGCGAGATCCTGCTGTCGGCCGGTGACGACGGGTGGCGGTGGATGCTCGCGAGCGCCACGCTGCCCGCCACGATCATCGTGCTGCTGCGCCATGGCACGCCCGAGTCCCCGCGCTGGCTGGCGAACAAGGGCCGCACCGACGAGGCCGAGGCCGTCCTGAAGACGGTCTACGGTCCCGAGGCGACGATCGCCGACCTGTCGGCGGAGGAGCACGAGGACGTCGACGTCAAGGCGATCCTGCGCTCCGGCTATGGCGGACGCATGCTGTACATCTGTGTGTTCTGGACCTGTTCCGTCGTGCCGCTGTTCGCCATCTACGCCTTCGGCCCGAAGATCCTGGACGCGCTCCAGCTCAAAGGCGGCCTCGCCAATATCGGGGAGGCACTGATCACCGTCATGTTCCTCCTCGGCTGTGTGATCGCCCTGCTCGGGGTGAACCGGATGGGCCGGCGCACCCTGGTCATCCACAGTTTCGTCTGGTCGGGTCTGGCCCTGCTGCTGCTCGGCATCTTCCCCCACGCCCCCTCGGGCGTGATCATGACCCTGTTCGCCCTGTACGCCATCATCATCGGCGGCACGCAGATCCTGCAGTGGATCTACCCGAACGAACTGTTCCCGACCGAGGTGCGCGGCTCCGCCGTCGGGCTGGCCTCCTCCGTCAGCCGTATCGGCGCCGCCGTCGGCACCTATCTCGTCCCCCTGGCCCTGACCAGCTGGGGCATCGGCGGCACCATGATCGCCGCCGCCGCGATCAGCCTCGTCGGCGCCGCGGTGTCCGTCCTGTGGGCGCCCGAGACACGGGACATGCCGCTGCACGAGGCCGCCGCGCTGCACCCCCGGACCGCCGGGACCACCGAGACCGCCGGGCGCCCGGCGGGTGTCTGACCGCAGTCATCTCCCCCGCAACGGCCAGGGAAGGACATGATGAAGGACGTAGTGATCGTCGGAGGCGGCATCGCGGGACTGGCCGCGGCCTGGCGACTGCGGCACTGGGACACGCTTCTGCTGGAGTCGGAGGGACGGGTCGGCGGACGCATCCGCTCGGAGCGCCGCGGACCGTACTGGCTCAACTGGGGCGGACACGTCTACGCGGGCGGCAACTCCTCCACGGCCTGGCTCCTGCGCGACACCGGCATCGACGCCACCCCCGTGACGGGATCGCTGGCGGGGCTGGCCATGAACGGCAAGCTGCTCCTCAAGGGCCGGGTGGAGAGCTATCCGTTCCGGATCCCCATGCCGTGGTCCGCCCGCGCCGGGATGGTGAAGGCCGGTGCCAAGGTCGCGCTCGCGGTCGCCGCGTACGCGAGGATCGTCCGGGTGCGGCCCGGCGAGGACGAGGCCGCCCGGCAGCAGCGGGTCTACGACTTCATGAACGACCGCAGCTTCTCCGATTTCGTCGGCGACCTCCCCGAAGACGCCGAAGCGCTGTTCAAGCCCACGGTGACCCGCTCCTCCGCCGACATCGACCAGATCTCCGCCGGTGCCGGTGTCGGCTACTTCAGCCTGGTGTGGAACATCGGCGGTGGCCTCTCGCACAGCATCCTCGGCGGCCCGTCCACCCTCACCGAGGGCATCTCCGCGGCCCTGTCGGACCGGGTGCGGCTCAACGCGACCGTGGACGAGATCGTCCACAAGAAGGGCTCGGTCGTCGTCCGTTACCGGCAGGACGGGACCGAACGGGAGGTCGAGGCGCGCTGCGTGGTCCTGGCCACGCCCGCGACCGTCAGCCACCGGGTCGCGGTGGATCTCGACCGTGACGTACGGGAGGCCCTGTCGAAGGTCGTCTACGGCCCGTACGTGAGCGCCGCGTTCCTCACCGACGAGACCGAACGTCAGGTCTGGGACGACGCCTACGCCATCGCCACGCCGAAGCGGTCCTTCAACGTCATGCTGAACCTGTCGAACATCACCCGCGGTCTGGAATCGGAGCGTCAGCCCGGCAGCAGCGTCATGACGTTCTCGCCGGGCAGCCTGGCGCGCAGGCTCCTCGAATGCGACGACGAGGAGATCCGCCGGATCTACCTGGACGACCTCGGCCAGATCCTGCCGGGCTTCCCCGACAAGGTCGTCGAAGCCGAGGTGCAGCGCTGGCCCACCGGCGCGCCGTACTGCTTCCCCGGCCGCGGGAAGCTCCAGCCGACGCTGACCCGCCGCAGCGGCCGGGTCCTCCTGGCCGGTGACTACCTCGGCACCCTCTACACCGAGACCGCGATCCAGACCGGCCTGTCCGCCGCGCAGGAGGCCCAGAGCCTGCTGGCCACCGACCGGCAGGCCACCCCGCACGCCGCGGCGCCCCTGCACGCCATCACATGAGCCCGCCACCCCTCTCCCCCGCACCCCGCTACATCCGAGGAGACTCAAGCATGTCGTCACAGCTGAGCGGTGTCCTGACCGCCCTCGCCTCACCGTTCGCGTCGGACGGGCAGATCGACGAGAAAACCCTGCGCCGCCTGGTCGACCGCAGCGTCGACGGCGGAGTCGACGGCGTCGTCGCCTGTGGATCCACCGGTGAGTTCGCGGCGATGGACGGCGCGGAACGGCGCCAGGTGGTCGAGACCGTCGTCGACCAGGTGGCCGGACGTGTGCCGGTGATCGCGCAGACCGGTGCGCTGAGCACGAAGGAAGCGGTCTCGCTGTCCCGCCACGCGCAATCCGCCGGGGCCTCCGTCCTGATGGTGGTCGCCCCGTACTACGAGCCGCTCACGCTGGACGAGACGCTGCGCTATCTGCGCACCGTGGCCGGCTCCGTGGACATCCCGATCATGCTCTACAACCTGCCCGCGGCCACCGGTGTCCCGCTCTCGCCGGAAATCGTCGGGCAGCTCGCCCGTGAGGTCGAGAACATCCAGTACATCAAGGACACCAGCGCCGACATGGCGCAGGCCGGGCAGCTGATCCACCGGTACGGCGACGTCATCTCCACCTTCATCGGCTGGGACAGCCTGCTGCTGACCGCGATCGCCGAGGGCGCCGCCGGTGTCATGGCCGGGACCGCGAACGTCATACCGGCCGAACTCGTCTCCATCCACCGTGCGTTGCGCGACGGCGAACTGGGGCGCGCGCGAGCCGAGTGGGCGCGGATCTACCCGCTGATGGACACGATGATGTCCGCGCCGTTCATTCCGGCGGTCAAGGCCGCGCTGGAGGCGTCCGGGTTCCCCGTCGGAAGCCCCCGCGAGCCGGTGCTCGGCCTCGACGCCGCCACGACCGCCAGGATCTCCACCCTGCTCCAGGAGCTTTCGCAACGGTCGGCGTGACGCACCGCGGCGCGGGCCTTCGCCCGCCACCGCATCCCGGACGTTTCCCCCACCACCCAGGGAGCCACTGATCATGACCACTGCCGCCGGTCCCACGTCGGCCACCGTTCGACGCGCAGCGGACGCGTCTCCGCTGATCTCCGCGGCCGACCTTCCTCCGGCCCGCCACTTCGTGGACGGTTCCTTCGTCGACGGCTCGCCCGATCACCTTGTGGACGTGGTCGACCCGAGCACGGAGAACGTCATCGCCCGCATTCCCGAGGGAACCGCCGAGGACATCGACCGGGCGGTCGCCGCCGCGGCACGGGCCAAGGACCAGTGGGCGCGGCTGGTCCCCAAGGACCGCTCGGACGTGCTGCACGCGATAGCCGACCGACTGGCCGAGAACGCCGACCTCCTGGTCAGGCTGGAGTCGGCGAACACCGGCAAGCCGCTCGCGGTGTCCCGGGACGACGTCGACATGACCGTCGACACCTTCCGCTTCATGGCCGGTGCGATGCGCTCGGCCACTTCGATGGCCGCCGGTGACTACGTCGAGGACCACCTGTCCGTCATCCTGCGGGAACCGCTCGGCGTCATCGGCGTGATCACGCCGTGGAACTATCCCCTGCTCATGGCGGCCTGGAAGCTCGCGCCCATCCTCGCCGCGGGCAACACCCTGGTCCTCAAGCCCTCCGAGCAGACCCCGCTGACCACGCTGAAGTTCGCCGAACTCACCGCCGATCTCCTGCCGCCCGGAGTGGTGAACGTGGTCACCGGCTACGGCGCGGTGGCCGGGGCCCGGCTCGCCGAGCACCCGGACGTGGACATGATCGCCCTGACCGGTTCGGTCCCCAGCGGCCGCGCCGTCGCCCGGGCCGCCGCCGACACCCTCAAGCGCGTCCACCTCGAACTCGGCGGCAAGGCCCCGGTTCTGGTCTTCCCGGACGCCGATCTCGCGGCCGCCGCGTCCTCCCTGCGCACCGCCGGGTTCTGGAACTCGGGCCAGGAGTGCGGGGCCGCCTGCCGCATACTCGTCCACGAGTCGGTGGCCGAGGAGTTCGTCGACCAACTCGTCGGCGAGGTACGGACGTTGGTCGTGGGCGACCCGCGCTCGGGCGAGGATGTCGAGGTCGGCCCCATGGTCTCGAAGGCACACTTCGACCGCGTCACCGGGTACATCGAGCGCGCGAGGAACGAAGGCGCGCGAGCGGCGACGGGAGGCGAAGCCCTCGACGGCCCCGGCTACTTCGTCGCCCCGACCGTCCTGGTCGACCTCCCCGAGGGTGCGGAGGCCGCACGCCAGGAGATCTTCGGCCCGGTGGTCACGGTCGAGACCTTCGCCGACGAGGACGAGGCCGTACGGCGGGCCAACGACGTCCCCCTCGGCCTGTCGGCCTCGGTGTGGACCGAGAACGCCCGCCGCAGTCACGACGTCGCCGCCCGCCTCGACAGCGGAACGGTCTGGGTGAACTCACACCTCGTACTGGCCGCCGAAGTCCCCTGGGGCGGTTTCAAGGGCTCCGGCTACGGCCGGGACCTGTCGATCTACGCGCTGCAGGACTACTCGCGCACCAAGCACGTGATGCACCACCACGGCCGCTGACCCCGGCCGCCCACCGGCGGCCGGTGGGGAGGGCTTGTACGTTCAGTTCGCCGCCGGTCTGCCGACCCGCCACCGCGAGCCCGTCGACCTGTGTGGGTTCCGGCGGCGTGGCGGGCCAGATAGCCGAGAACCGGCTCGATCCTCGGCTGCGGGCCGCGTAACGCGCTCATGTAGGACTCCACCGAAATTCCGGTGGGTGCCGGTATCCAGAGAGGTGGTCAGTCGGTCTGGAGCTGTCGCACCGACCGGAGTACTCCGGGAAGGAGTCGGGCATGATGCGCCGCATCACCACCACGGCAGGGATTCTGGCCGCCGCAGGAGCTCTCGTCCTCGGCATGGCACCCACGGCCTCCGCCGCTCACGGCGACCTCTTCAACAGCACCTGGCGCTCCGTCAACCCCAGCGGCTGCATCGTCGTGCCGCTGGAGGACAACAGGTTCCATGTGTACAACGCCACCAACGAAATCGCTCTCGCCTACCTCAACACCGACTGCACCGGGCCGGTCATCGATGTGATCCCGCCCGACGGCCAGGCCGAGGGAGGCGAAATCGCCATTCTGGGACGAGCCGTCTGGATCCGCTGACGAACGGCGGGGCCGGGCCGAGGGTCCGGCCCCGCCGCGCCGCTGTCAGGAGCGCTTGTCGATGGTGATGAACGGGTCCCACTGGAAGTACCCGACCGGTTTCAGGTCGCCGTCCAGGACCTGGAAGTAGAAGCGGTAGGTGACCCGGCCGATCTTGCGGACGTCCGCCTCCCAGTAGTGGTCCTCGTAGTCCTGCGTGACGAAGTCCGGCCTGCCGTCGGAGCCCTCCTTCGGCATCGGGTAGGTGCCGTCGCCCACCACGATCCGCGGCGTGCTGATCAGCGGGTCGCCGCTCACGTACCGGTACAGCAGGACGCTGTATTCGCTGTTGAGGGACAGGGTCGTCTCGCGCCACCTGATGATGTCCCGGGGGTTGGCCCGGAAGTTCAGTTCGGCTCCCGACGTGCCGACGATGCGGTCCTGGCGCGTCGTCATGTAGATCAGGCTGTGGTCGACCTGGGTCGGCGAGTCGGGATTCCTCGACGCGCTGGTGTAGCGGTGGGCGATCGAGAACGCGTCGAACGCGATCATGACGTTGATGATCTCGGACATATTCCTAACCCCTTTTCTCTTGCACCTTGTAGGCCATCGCCCGCGGATAGTCGTGCCGGTGCAGGCGGACGCGGACGAGCAGTGGTCCGGCGTTGAGCGGGTCGGAGGGATCGGCGAGGCGGGCCAGCAGCTCGTCCAGCTCGGAGGCGTGCGCGATGCTGATCCCGTTCGCCGGGGTCTTCTTGCTGGAGAAGACCTCCGCGAGGCGGTCGTAGTGCCACGGGTGGAGGACGTTGTAGAAGTCGGCTTCCTCGGCGGCGTCCGTGGCGTCCGTGGCGCGGGAGTCCCGGTCGGCGTAGTAGGACGGGTTCACCAGCATCTGCTCGATGCCGTAGAAGTGCCCGTTGTCCATGACGAACACCACCGACCGGAGCCCGAGCCGGGTGTGCGTGGAGATCTCCTGGCAGGTCTCCTGGAAGGCACCGTCGCCGACGAACACCATGGGGCGGGCGTCGTCGCGCTCGGGGGCGAGCGCGGCGCCGGTGGCCGCGCCGACGGACCAGCCGATGGACAGCCAGCTGATCTGGGACAGGAACCCGCCCGCGGGCAGGCTCAGGTTCATCGAGCCGATGAGGGAGAACGCGGCGTCGGAGACGACCGTCCAGTCCGTCTGCGTCTCGTGGCCCAGGAAGTGGTTGATCCGGTCGAACACGCCGTCGTAGGTGAGCCGTTCGGCGTGCCCGGAGCGCGAGCCGCTGGCGCGGAGCGTGGCGCGGTGGCTCCGGAGGCTGGTGGGGCGGTCGGCGGACGCGCCGAGGTGGGCGTGGGCCTCGGCGTAGTAGTCGGCGGCCAGCCCTCCGGAACCGAAGCGCTTCACCAGCGCGTCCTGCAGGGCAGGCAGCAGCCGCTCGAGCTGGACGTCGGGGAAGTACCGGGTGCCGACGCTGACGCCGCCCTGCGCGGCCATCACCCAGTCGGTGCCGACGCACTGGTCCCCGCCGAGGTTCTTCGACGTGGACCAGGCGCCGAGGCCGATCCGGCAGGTGGCCCAGTCCTTGAAGATCCAGTGCACATCCGGGTGGCTGGCCCCGCCGTTGTAGACGCCGTGGAACTCAGGTAGTTCCTCGTCGACGACGGCCTTGGCACCGACGGTGGTGCAGAAGGGCACTCCGGTGCCCTCCGTCAGGTCGGTGAGCTGCTCACCGAGGCGGAACCGGTCGATCTCCTCGCCCGCCCAGATGATCGGGCGCGGCCTGCCGTCCGGGCCGGGGTGCTCCTCGATCAGGGTGAGGATGGCATCCACCGCGTTGTCCAGCATGGTCTGGTTGCGGGTGCTGAACGGCCGCTCACGGCGGACCAGGGGCTGCTCGGGGACGGCGCAGGGCTCGTCCCACAGATCCTCCATGACCTCCAGGTAGACGGGCCTGCGCTCGGAGAGGCAGGCGGTGAGCGCGGCGTCGATCTGGCCGGGGGCGAGGCCCGGGTTGGAGATGACCTGCGCTTCCACGGTGACCTGCCGGTAGACGTCCAGGTTGCTCTCCCGGCGAGGGCTCATGTGGGAGGTGAGCATGCCGACGGCGCGGAAGTTCTGCCACTGCTCGTAGGGCGGGCAGGCGTTGATGGCGATGAGCGGGACGTGCTCGACGTAGGCGCCGCCGCAGGCGTTGAGCAGGTTGAACGCGCCGACGCTGTACGTGACCGCGGCCACGCCGATGCCATGGATACGGGCGTAGGCGTCGGCGGCCTGGCCCGCGCCGCCCTCGGTGGGAGTTCCGACCCACTCGACGTCGCCCTCGGCCCGCAGGGTGGTGAGGAACGGGCCCAGGTGGTTGCCGGGGACGCCGAACAGGTGGGTGATGCCCAGCTCGGCCAGGCGACGGGCCAGATAGCGGGCGACGGTGCACTCGGAGAAGACCGCGGTCATGAACGGCCCCCCTGGTCCGGGCCCGGGGTGGTGACCTGCGGGGCCTGATGGACGGCGGTGGCGGCGCGGAGGGCGCTCTCCAAAGCGCCCTCGATCCAGGCGTGCTTGAGCGAGGTGTGCTCTCCGGCGAAGTGGACGGGCCCTTCGGGGCGGGAGACGTCCAGGTGGAAGCTGGTCATCTGGTGCGCGGTGTAGATGGCGGCCTCGCCGAACGCGTACGGGTCGCGGGCCCAGCTCTTGGTGGCGCCCCGGCCGGTGAAGAACACCTCGACGCGGCGGCCGTGCAGGGCCTGGAGGTTGCGCAGGGCGTAGACGTAGCGCTCGTCGTTCCGCATGGAGTCCCAGCGGGCGGCGTCGTCGGACCAGGAGTACGAGGCGAGCACCACGCCGCCGGTGCTGCCCTCGACCCGGTGCGAGGGGTAGTACATGAAGCGGTTGGGGTTGTCGGTGGCGGAACCCCCTCCGAAGCAGTGGGAGGCGGGGCGGACGGCGGGTCCGCGCAGCGGCATGGTGCTGTTGAGCTTGCGCATGTCCTCGGTGACGCTGCTGTCCTTGACCGCGGCACCGAGCAGATCGGAGCCCGCCTCGCCGGACGCGAGAAGCGGGGTGGTCCCGGTGTCCTGCTCGCCGCTGAGCTGGTAGTGCTCGTAGAGGCCGGGGCCGATGCTCTCCAGCTCGTTGCGCCAGTCGTCCTCGGTGAACTCCCACCACCGGTGGCTGAACTCCAGCAGCACCTTGGTGGCCTGGTCGTAGTGGGTCTCGATGATGGCGCGGCGCTTCTTGTACGACATCGAGGGAACGATCTCCGCGAAGCGCAGGGCGGAGAACGGGATGGTGACGATCGCCAGGTCCGCGGTCCACTCGCGCGGCGGGGCCTGCGGGTCGTTCTCGGCGACGGTCGTCACGGCCACGCCCCACCCGTTCGGGCCGACGGCGCCGGTGCTCTCGGGGGCGGCATCGCGGCTGGGGTCGTGGTATTCGAGGCGGATCATGCGGTGGCCGAGCTTCACCTCGTCGCGCAGGCCCTGGTGGAGGGCGTGCGGCAGGCGCCAACTGCCGCCGGGCACCTCCCAGTAACGGACGGCCGGGTTGATGTCGCTGCGGCTCAGGAAGCTGTGGAAGAAGGAGAGGTGCAGCCGCGAGGACATGTTCTCCAGGGTTCCGACGGCCTCGATCGCCTCGTCGCTGAGTCCGCCGCACTCGCGCAGGAAGCCGCCCATGGAGTAGCCGTCGAAGTCGCGGATCACTCGGGCCCAGCCCTCGACCCACTGGTCGAACGGCTTGTTGACGCGCCGCCCGTCCACGATGTCGGAGTAGTAGTCGCGTACGTACTCCAGCGCGTCGTCGACCATCTTCACGACGGGGGCGCGGACCTCGTCGTCGGTGAGATGGAAGCCCTCGTTGATCCGCTCGGGCGCGGTGCTGTAGTCGGCACGCCGCACCTGGACGCGGTTGGCGCGGATCCAGGAGTTGCCGCGCTTGTCGGGTTCACGGAAGCCGGGGCTGTCCGCGCCGTAGGTCCAGGTGGGGCCGGTGAAGGACGTGTACGTCACCGGAGGGACGGCGACGCCGGGGGCGCTTCCGGTGGAGGGGTCGATGTCCACGTTGTAGAACTGACGGCGGCCGAGCCCGAGCTTGTCGACGAGGGCGAGGACGAGCGGGTGGAAGTCGGGCAGCCGCATGGCCCCGGCCTCGGCGTACTGGGCGGAGTCGTCGAAGGGCTGATGGTGCTTGGTGGCGCGGAAGGTCTTGATGCGTCCGCCGACACGGCTGGCGTTGGCCTCCAGGATGGTGACGTCGTGACCGGCATCCTTGAGCAGACGGCCCGCGACGAGGCCGGTGATACCCGCGCCGATGATGAGGATCTTCTTGCGCGGGTGCGTGGTGGGGCCGAGGTCGCCCGTGTCGATCAGAGTCTGCAGATAGCCGAGCTTGAGGTCTTTGTCGTCCGGACCGATGAGGAGGAGCTCGCGAGCGAGCTTGAGACACGTCTGCCAACGCGCACGGGTGGCGGAGTTACCGCCAGGAGTGTCGGTCATAGCCCGCGATCCTAGATATGAAGAAACGATTACTCGCTTATCCAGGAAGGTAATCCGTTGGCAAAGTCCTAAAAGGATCGAACAGCCACATGACGGGATTTCAACTTGCCGACACTTCTCGATAGGAGACTAAAACCCACCCCCGGGACGGAAGAGAAAGGGGAGTGACAGCGAGGGCGCCGCAGATGAGTACACCAGTCGATTCATCGAACTGACCAGCGAATACTACTCGCGCTGACGAATTCTATGGCCAACGCTTTTAAGGATTGCCTGCGTCCGGATTCATAAACCCGGCTCGGCCACCACCGGCGGCGCCCCCATGGTCAGTTGTCGCGCAGCACCGTCGTGGCCTTGTTCCCGGCGTAATCCTCCAGCACCGCGACGACCTTGCTGCTGGCGCCGGACATGGTCACCGTCATCGCCCCACGGGTGGTGCGCCCTCGGACGATGTACGGCTTGCTGCCCGATCCGTAGGTCGTGGCGAACGACTTCGGCTGACCGTCTTCGAGGACGGTCAGCGTGTGCCAATCCCGAAGGGCCGGGCGGGAGAAGGTGAAGGTGTTCCCCGCGACCTTTACGGCGGATTTCGGATAGGGACTGATGTCGGCGTCGGCAAACGTGCCGCGCACACCTGTGGCCGTGCCGTCGGCGGTCTTCACGGTGAGGAGGTACTTGCCTCCGCGCACGGGTACGTCGGTCAGAGTGACGCTCGACCGCTTGCCGGGCACCGTGACCTCCTTGGTGAAGGGCTTGGAGGTATCGAGGCCGCGGACGGCCACGGTGACGGGCCGACCGGTCCGGCCCGCCGACCATGCCGCCGTCAGGGTGCCGTCCGGTGCCGCCTTGGCGGTCACGTCGGACGGGGCCGTGGACAGGTCGAACGACACGGTCGCGGGCTTGCTCCGGGTGCCGTCGGGGCCGATCGCCACGAGCTTGATGTTTCCCGAGGTGGCGGTGAATCGCTTGGCGTAGTAGACGTCGTCGTAGATGCCACCGAGGTAGGTGTCGTCGAGGTAGACGTCATAGCGGCGCACCGTGTCGTAGCCGCTTCGCTGCCAGGACAGGAACAGCTCGTCGCTTCCGGGCAGCAACTGGTCGATGCGCAGCTTCTCCGGCATCGACGGAGTGCGGTCGACGCCGTCGTGCAGGGCCAGGGCCCCCAGGTTGACCTGGTAGTTCTTGATCGGCTGGGCGCCTGCGGCGACGACGAGGCCGAGGGAGGCGATGCGCTCTCCGGCGTACTTCGACAGGTCGGCGGAGGCGGTGGTCCAGCCGCTCGTGTGCTTGCCGGAGCCGGACAGCGGCACCTGCACCACCTTGCCCGGGTCGGAGGCCAGCACCAGCGCGAGCCGCAGCTCGGAGTCGTCGTCCGCCGAGGGCTTGTTGTACGTCAGGTCGAGGGTCGACCCCGAGGTGACGCTCAGGTCGGTCTTGTAGAGGCGTACGGTGTTGTCGCTTTCGAGCGTGCCGCTGAGGGCCAGGGAGCTGCCCCCGTTGTAGGCGCCGATCTTCTGGTAGGAGAAGCGGTCGGCGGGCGTGTACTCGGGGCCGTAGTCGAAGTCGGCCTTGAGCGGCGACTTCGCCGCGTCGATCCACCACTGCCAGGTCACCGGGATGTCCTGGAGGTTGATGTTGCCCCACTCCGCGTCGTTGGAGAGCTTGCCGCCACTCCAGGTCGACAGGCCGTGTCCGGTGTTGAAGGACGTGGCGAAGGTGCTGCCCTTGATGACGGAGCGCTCGGCGATGTACTTCGAGACGCCCTTCCAGTTGCCCTCCGGTGTGGTGCTCCCTTGGGACGAGCCGGTCCACCAGCGGCGTTCCCGGTCGAAGACGGCCGACTGGGCCTTGTCGTCGGTCTTCTTGGCGTAGTCGGAGGAGACGAAGTCGGCGCCGAGCGTGGCGATGCCGTTCATGGGGGCACCGTCGGTGTCGAGGTTGTTGTCGAGGTCGTACGGCTGGTCGAACTGGTACATGCCCGCCTCGACACCGGCGAAGACACTCTTGCGCGGGTCGAGGCCCAGGCTCTTGGCGTAGGTCTTCGACCGGGTGAGCTTGGTCTTGTTCCACCAGTAGTTGAGGAAGATGGAGTCGGACACGTCGCCCTCGGTGGTGTCCCGCACGAACGGGCCGTTCACCGAGTTGAACTCGTTCTGGTACGAGATCCTGCCGCTGGAGTTGTCGACGGAGTCGTACCACTGCACATACATGCCGCCGGCACGCAGCTGCTTGAGGAATTTCTTGTAGGTGGGGATGTCGGCCGGGGCGACCGCGTCCTCCTGGTTGATGAAGTAGCCGTCGAAGCCGTAGTACTTGGCGACCTCGATGAGCTTGGCGGCGGCCGGGAACCTGCCATCGGCGTCCCGCTGGAGCAGTTCGGTGTACGCCTGGTCGCCCCGGTCGTTCGGGGAGAAGAAGACGCAGCCAAGCGACCGCACTCCGTTGGCGTGCGCGGCGTTGGTGTAGCCGGGGTTGGGGAGGTTGACCGCCCCGAATTCGAACCACTTCTCCTTCCAGTCGAGGTCGGGGTCGTAGTAGTCCTCGGGGACGCCCTCGGTGGGCATGCCGTGCCAGGACGCGTACACATCGGAGTACTGCCAGTAGTTGAAGAGGTACTGGCTGAACTCATTGGTGTACGGGTGGCTTTCGAAGAACGCGTTGCCGTAGTCGCCCGCGAGGGAGAGCATCTGGGTGTCGGCCGGAAGCGCCGGTGTGCGCTGGGTTTTCGCGTTGGGGACTATGCGCGTCTGCAGGGGCACCTTGGCGCGCAGCAGCTCGGCGTTCGTGTCGTCCGCGGGGTTCCACCGCAGCAGGTCGGTGGAGGAGTAGCCGTGCTGATAGGGCTGGTTGGCGCCTACGGCGCTCTCCCCCGGCCAGGGCAGGGTGTCGCTCGCCAGGGCGCTGCCCGCTCCCAGGGTCAGGGCCAGTACCGCTGCCAGCGCGCCGGTGCGGGCTCTTCGGGTGCGGTGGTGTCGCTGTGGTCTCTGTCGTCGTGCCATGCCATGTCCTCGCTTCCACTGAGCTTTCACCGAGACGGGCGGATCGTGGTGCTCAGATCGCTCACGTACAGGTCCGTGCGGGCCCGGGCGGCCGCGCCCTCGGCGAAGCAGCGCGCGGCGGGCAGGTCCCAGGCGACGGTGGCGCGGCCGCGCGGCGGGACGGTGACCCGGCGGAACGCGAGGAGTTCGCGTCGCCGGGGCAGTACCGCCCCGCCCGTGCGGTGGCCGAACAGGGGGACGACGACCTCGGCTTCGGTGGGGTCGTGGCTGGTGAGGCCGACTTCGACGTGTACGGATCGCTCGGTCACGTCCGCGGTGAGGTGGTCGAAGGCGACGGCCCCGTAGCGCAGGCCGTGCCCGAAGGGGAACAGCACCGGGTCCGGCGCGTCCCGGTAGACCTCGGTGGCCGAGTGGCGGTCGTTGTACCGCACGGGCACGGCTCCGGAGTGGCGGGGCGCGGTGAACGGCAGCAGGCCGACCGGCTCGTAGCCGCCGAGGAGCGCGTCGGTGATGGCGTCGGCGCCGTGGGGGCCGGGGTAACCGGCCCACAGCACGGCGTCCGTGTGCTCCGTGACGGTGGTGAGCACGTGCGGCCTGCCCGCGACGACCACCGCCACGACGGGGCATGCGGACCGGGCACGTACGGCGGTGACCAGGTCGTCCTGGCCCCCGGGCAGCGACACGTCCGCGAGGTCGACGCCCTCTCCCGCGGTCGCCACCGCGGCGTGGCCCGCGACGGCCCCGTTGTCGGCGAAGTCGTCGTCGTAGGCGCGGTGGCTGGTCCCGCCGAGGGCGAGGATCACGGCGTCGGCGCCGCTCAGGTCGGACCGGGAGGGCAGGCCCGGCGGGCACACGATCTCGGTGTCGGGCAGCGCCCGGCGCAGCGCGTGTTCCAGCGAGACCACCGATGATGCGGGGAGCGGCGGGACGTAGTCGCCCAGCAGCGCGGTGACCTCGTGGGCGTTGGGCCCGGCGAGCACCACCTTGGTGAGGGAGGGCGGGGTCAGCGGCAGTACGTGGCCCGGGTTGTGCAGCAGGACCAGGGACTGGCGGGCCAGGCGGCGGGACAGCCGGTCCGTGGTGCGGAAGGCCGGGGTGAGCCGGTCCCGCCGGGGTACGGACGAGTCCGCATCCGGCAGGAGGCCCAGGCGGTGCTTGAGGGTGAGCACCCGGCGGCAGGCGGCATCGACCAGCGCGGCCACGCGGGGGTCCTGGGCCGCCGCGGATTCCAGCAGGGCGAAGGACTCGTCCCACAGCGAGAGGTCCACCCCGGCGTCGAGCGCGGCCACGGCCGCGGCCTCCGGGCTCCCGGTCATCGCGGTCAGGCGGTCCACGGCCGTGCCGTCCGCCATGACGATGCCGTCGAACCCGCACTCGGCGCGCAGGAAGCCGGTGAGCAGGTCGCGGTTGGCGCAGCAGGGCACGCCGTCGATGTCGTTGTAGGCGGCCATGAATCCCAGCGCCCCCGCCTCGACCGCGGCCCGGACACCCGGCAGATGCAGTTCGCGCAGGTCGCGGGGGCCGATGACGGAGGACTGGCCGTTGCGCCCGCCGACCGCCTCGCCCTGGGCCGCCAGGTGCTTCAGTACGACGGCGACGCCGCCCGCGCCGTCCTGCCCGCCCTGCATTCCGGTCACCACAGCGCGGGTGAGTTCGGCGGCCAGCAGCGGGTCCTCCCCGAAGCACTCCTCCGCCCGCCCCCAGCGCGGGTCGCGCAGCAGATCCAGCGCCGAGACCAGCGCCAGCTGCACCCCGCTCGCCGCCAGCTCGGCGGCGACGGCTGCCGCCGCCTCGGCCAGCAGGGCCGGGTCCCATCCCGCCGCGACGGCCAGGTTGGTGGGCAGCAGCGTCCCGCCGAGGGCCTGATGGCCATGGGGTGCCTCCTCCGAGAGGAGCACCCCGATGCGGTGGCGGCCCGCCCGGGCCACTTCGTCCTGGACCAGGGCCGCCACCTCGGCACGCTCCTCGGGCCGGATGCCGTCGTGCCACGAGCGGCCCGACCAGGCGTCGGCGCGGAACACCCCGTACAGGGCGCCGAGGCCGCCCCAGCGGTCGATCTCGGCGCGGGCCCGGTGGGTGAGCCGGAAGCCGCCCCGGGGGGCGCGTTCGACGGCCTGCCAGCCGTACAGGCGCTGGTTGAGCTGGCCGACCTTCTCCGTCAGGGTCAGCTCGGCGAGGAGGCGTTCGACGGTGGCGGGGGCGTGTTCAGTGTTCGGCATGGGTGTGCGTCCGCTTCAGTACGTCCGCGTCGCTGACCGAGGTGTAGAAGGTGCGCCCGGTGGGTTCGGCGTGGACGAGGGAGGTGATGCCACGAGCGCTCAGCGCGTCCGGGTCGGTGGCGGTCGTGGATGTGACCAGGGCGGGGCGTGCTCCGGCGCGGGCCCGTCGCATCCAGGTCTCGAACACGCCGCCGCCCGGGGACAGTTCGGCGCGGGATACGGGGACGTCCGCGCCGTCGACGGGGACCACGACGGCTTCCCGCCGGGGCGCGGGGCGCGGCCTGCCGCGGAGCTCCGCGGCGAGTGCGGCGAAGCGCTCCCCGATGGGTTTCACCGCGCCGTCGGCGCCGATCAGGCCGAGGCTGTGTTCGAGGTCCGGGAAGTCGCCGAGCCCGCGGTCCACGTCGTGTGAGCACCACCAGGTGATACCCCACAGCGCCTCGCTGTCGGCCGCCGCTCGTACGGTCTGTTCAAGGAAGTCGGGCGCCTGGTCCTCGGTGAGGTGGTTGAGCGGGGCGCCGACCTCCTGGAGCCACACCGGGCGGGCGGGGTCGACGGCGAAGGCGCGGGACAGCTCGATGAGGTAGGCGGCGTGGTGGACGCTCTCGTGGGACAGGGCGCCGTACCCCTGCGCCGTGCCGTTGAAGATCCATGAGTGGACGACGCTCATCCGGCCGTGCCGTGTGGAGTGGGCCGGGACGAAGGCGTGGCCGTCGGCGTACCAGACGGCGTCGTATTCGGCGTTGAGCCGGAAGTGGCGGGGGTCCCGCGGCCCGGTGCCGTGCAGGGCCTCCAGCCAGGTGGTCACCTGGTGCGCGGTGGCGGGCATCGGGCTGGGGTGCGCCGCCGAGGTGAACTGGTTGACCTCGTTGCCCAGGGTCAGCCCGAGGAAGGTGGGCACATCGTGCAGGTGTTCGTCGAACGCCTCCACCAGCCGGGCCTGGGCGGCAATGGCCTCGGGGTCGCCGAACATGCTGCGCCGGTGCCAGTCCGTCAGCCAGCTCGGTACGAAGTCGAAGCCGGACAGATGCCCCTGGAGGACGTCGACGCTCGCGTCGAGACCGGCGTCGCCCGCGATCTCCACGACCGTGCGGATGTCCTGGAGGGCGCGGCGGCGGATCAGGGTGCGGTTGGGCTGCACCACGGGCCACAGCGGCAGGATGCGCACATGGTCGATGCCCAGCCCGGCCAGGGCCGCCATGTCACGGCGGGTGCTCTCCGGATCCGGGGCCAGCCAGGAGTAGAACCAGTCCTGAGAGGGCGTGTAGTTGACTCCAAACCTCAGCATCTCAACCTTTCAGGCCGCCGGCTTCCAGCCCGCGGAAGAAGTGGCGCTGCAGGACGGCAAAGAACGCCACGATGGGAACGAGGGCGATGATGGTGCCGGCCGCGATGAGCCGCGGGTCCTCGTAGAAGGTGCCGCGCAGCCGGTTCAGGCCGACGGTGAGGGTGTAGTTCTGTTCGTCCGACAGGACGATGAGGGGCCAGAGGAAGTCGTTCCACGAGCCGACGAAGGCGAAGATCGCCACCACCGCGATCACGCCCTTGACCTGCGGCACGGAGATCCGGATGAAGCGCTGCCAGGCGTTGGCGCCGTCGACGATGGCGGCCTCTTCGAGCTCTCGGGGAAGGTTGCGGAAGGCGTTGCGCATGAGCAGCACGTTCAGCGCTGCCACCAGGGTCGGCAGGGCGACCCCGACCAGCGTGTTCACCAGCCCGGCGGCCCTGACCGTGAGGAATTGCGCGATCAGGACGGTCTCGGACGGGACCAGCAGGGCGGCGACGCAGATCGCGGTCGCCACGCCCCGGCCGCGGAAGCGCAGCTTGCCCAGCGCGTACCCGGCGCAGGTGGCTCCGACGACGTTGCCGACCACGGCCATGGCCGCCACCGCCAGGGAGTTCAGCAGATAGCGCGGCACGGGGACGCGGTCGAGCACCGTGGCGAAGTGGTCGAGGGTGGGGTGGTCGGGGATCAGCTCGGGCGGCCGTGTGTACAGCGGTTCACCGGCGCCCTTGAGGGACAGCGAGAGCTGCCACACCAGCGGTCCCGCCAGGAGCACGGCCATGAGGAGGAGAATCAGGTAGCGCGCCGCGGAGCCCGGTGAGGCCCTGCGCCGCCGGGCGGCGACGGTGCGCGTGCCCTTTACGCGCGGCGAGAGCCGGGCCATCAGGAACTCCTCTTGCGCTGCAGGGCGAGTTGCGCGAGCAGCATCCCGCCGAGGATGACGAACATGAAGAGGCTGATCGCGCCCGCGTACCCGGTACGCGCCTGCAGCCCGGTGCCCTCGCGCTGGATCAGCATGGTCATGGTGAGATCGCCGCCGCCCACTCCCCCGGTGCCGCCGGTGAGGACGTACACCTCGCCGAACACGCGGAAGGCCGCCACGGAGGACAGCACGGCGATGAGTGTCATCGTGGAACGCACACCGGGGACCGTGACGGCCAGGAAGCTGCGCACCGCCCCGGCGCCGTCCATCGCGGCCGCGTCGTACAGGCTCTGGTCGATGTTGGCCAGGGCCGCCAGGTAGATGACCATGTAGTAGCCCAGCCCGGTCCACACGGTGACGAACATGGCGCTGAAGAGCAGCAGCCACCGGTCGGTGAGGAAGGGGACGGGCTCGGTCACCACGTCGAGCGTGGAGAACAAGGCGTTGACCAGACCTCGTTTGTCGAGCATGTTCGTCCAGATCAGGCCGACGACCACGGGCGACATGACGACGGGCAGGTACATGGTGGTGCGGAAGAAGCCGGTCAGCCGCCCCGCGCTGCTCACCAGGGTGGCGAGGACGAGCGGGAGGACCACCATGCAGGGCACCACGCACACGGTGTAGAGCGTGGAGTTCAGCAGGGCGGTGGTGAAGCGTTCGTCGGCGAACATCCGGCGGAAGTTGTCCCAGCCGACGAACTCCCCCTGCCGCAGCAGGGTCGAGTCCGTGAACGACAGCCCCAGTGTGTTCGCGAACGGCACCAGGACCAGGGCCACGATGACGGTCAGCCCCGGCAGCAGGAACAGCCACGGGGTCAGGCTCCAGCGATGCGTGGCCAGGACGGTCCTCCGGCCGCGCGAGGGGCGATCGGCCCGGTCGGCCCGGTCGGCTCGCTTCGGGGAGGTCCCACGCTGAACGGAGAGAGTCACTTGTCCGCTTTCAGGCGCTCGTTGGAGTACCGGACGGAGGCGTCCAGTGCCGCCTTCACGGACTTCTTTCCCAGGAGCGCCTGGGCGATCTGCTCCCGCAGCGTCTGGCTGTCGGCCGCCCCGGAGAACGCGGGCGGCCACCATACGACCGACTTCCGCACCTGGGCGGCGCTCTCCCGCCGCACCGTGGTGGCCGGGTCCCCGCCGCTCTTGGTGAAGTACGCGTCGTCCAGCGTCCCGGCGGACGAGGGGAAGACCGACGCCTTCTTGGCGAAGGTCAGCTGATGGGCGGAGTCCGTGACGTACGTGGCGAAGGCGGTGGCCAGGGACTGGTTCTTGGTCGCGGCGTTGACGACGAGGGACTCGAGGTACATGTTGGGGGCGCTGTCGCTGATGCGCGGGCCGATGCCCAGGTTCTTGTAGACGCCGGGCGCGGTGGCCTTCAGATCGTCCAGTGTGTAGGAGCTGCCGGGCAGATAGGCCAGGCGGCCCGCCTTGAACTCCTCCACCTCCTTCGTCTGGAGGTTGTTCAGCGCCTCTTCGTCCATCCCCTTCTTGGCGTAGAGCTTGCGGAACCGCTCGACGTACTCCACGCCCTTGGCGTTGTTGTAGGTGAACTTCTTCCCGCTCGCGTCCATGAGCGGTACGCCGTACTCGCCGAAGGTCTCGATGGCGGGCATCCGGGCGATCATCATCGTGTCCGAGCACTTCCCGGCCATGGTTTCCGCCTGGTCGAACAGCTCGTCGTAGGTGGCGGGCAGCTTGCCGGGGTTCAGACCGCACTTCTTGAACAGGGCCTTGTTGAAGAAAGACGGCCCGGTGTTCAGATACCACGGGTAGCCGTACGTGCCGCCGTCCAGACCCTCGAACGTCATGGCCTCCCATGCCTTGTCCGCGTAGCGGCCCTTGGCCTTCGGATCGGCCTTGTTCAGGTCGAGCAGGACGCCCGCCTTCGCCAGGGTGTAGGCGGCCTCCGGCCCCATGTCGACCACGTCGGGGAGGGATCCGGCCGCGGCGTCGGCCGACAGCTTGTCCTGGTAGCCCTCCGCGGGCTGGTCGACCCACTTGACGTCGGTGCCCGGGTGGGACTTCTCGAACGAGGCGATGAGGTCGTTGAAGTACGAGGTGAACTTGTCGTTCTTCAGGTTCCAGGTCTGGAAGGTGATCTTGCCGGACACCTTTCCGTCCGCTTCCTTCGACGTTCCGTCGCCGCCCATGACGCAGGCGGACAGCATCAGCGATCCAGCAGCGAGTCCCGCGAGGAACGTGGCCCGTCTTCCCGCTGGCGTCATTCGTCTTCTCCTCATCTGGGGTGTGGGGTGGCGCCTTCGCGCGCGGCGGAGCCGCACATCACGTGGTGCCGGGGGCGATCCGCAGGGTCGCCACCTGGAAGGGGCCGAGGTTCAGAACCGCGCCGTCGGCGGGACGGCGCGTACCGGCCGGTGCCGGGGACAGCGCCATGGGCAGGTCGTCCTCGGGCACGCGGTCGCGTTCCAGCAAGTCGGTCTCCATGACGAGGGCGCCCGCGCCGAGTTCCGCGCAGGGGCGGAGCAGGGCGCGCGCCCGGCTTCCCTGCGTCTCGTAGACGCGCGCGATGACGTCCCCCGAACCGTCGTCGGCGAGTTTGATCCAGTCGACGATCGCGTGGCCTCGCAGCAGCTCGATTCCCACCAGGGGTTCCAGTGCCGGGAGCGGCGGGATGCCGGGCGCGTTGAACAGGGAGGCGGCCTCGACCGTGGCGGGCACGTCGGCTCCGGGGAGCAGTGCCCAGCGGAAGTGGTGGCGGCCCACGTCGGCGTCGGGGTCGGGGAAGCGGCTGCCCCTCAGCAGCGACAGCCGTACGACGGTGGAGTCGCGGTCGGCGCGCGCGTCGGCGCCGTACATGGTGTCGTTGAGGACGGCCACCCCGTAGGCGCCGTCGGCCACCTGAATGTACCGGTGCATGGCGGCCTCGAACATGGCGTCCTGCGCCTCGGTGTTCACCACGAGTGGCCGCTCGACGTATCCGTACTGCGTCTCGAAGCGTGCCGTGCGCGCCATGACGTGGACCGGCAGGGCGACCTTGAGCAGGCGTTCGCGCTCCTGCCAGTCGACCGCGCACTCCGTCTCGAACCGGCCGGTGCCCGCCCTCAGCCACATCGTCAGCGTGACCGTCGACGCGCCGAACCGCCGGACGACCTCGACCCCGGCGTCGGGTCCGTCCCTGACTACCGTCCGGCTGGTGACATCGTCGACCACCTGGAAATCGCGCAGGGTGTGGCGGTCCACGTCCCACGCGTCCCACCGCACCGGCTCGTCGCGGAACAACTGCAGTACGCCCGCGCGCGAGCCGGGCGGCACCACCTCCCGGTCACCGCGCAGGTCGTGGAGCGAGGTGACGTGGCCGTCGGCATCGACCACGACCCGTAACAGGCCGTCGTCCAGAACGGTGGCACCGGCATCCCCGTCGGTGACACCCACCGGATCCGCGGCGGCCGGACGCGCGGGGACGAACGGAGGGAGCAGCCCTGCCGTCCGGTCCGTGGGCGCGGTGCCCAGGGCGCCCGCCGCCTCCTCGATGAGGCCGCGCAGCCGCGATTCGGTCGCCCGGTAGGTGTCGCGGGCCTCGCGGTGCACCCAGCTGATCGACGTGCCGGGGAGGATGTCGTGGAACTGGTGCAGGAGCACGCCGCGCCAGATCTCGTCCAGGCTCTCCCGCGGATAGGGCGTTCCCCGCAGGACGGTGGCCGCGGCGCTCAGGTACTCGGCCGCCCGGAGCAGCGATTCGCAAGCCCGGTTGTGGCGCTTCATGGCCACCTGGGAGGTCAGGGTGCCCCGGTGCAGTTCGAGGTACAGCTCCCCGCTGTAAACGGGCGCCAGTGGCCGCGTGGCCGACTCGACCTCGCGCAGCTCCGCCTCGGCGTCCTCGAAGAACTCCGCGGGAGTGCGGGAGGCCACGCGCGGCGCGCCCTCCAGGTCGGCGAAGCGGCGCAGCCGTTCGGCCATCTCCCGGGTGGGGCCACCGCCGCCGTCGCCGTAGCCGTAGGGCAGCAGCGAGTGGGAGGCGATGGCCTTGTCCTTGAAGGTGGTCACCGCGTGGCGCAGTTCGCGGGCGGTGACCTCGGCGGCGTAGGTCTCGGCGGGCGGGAAGTGGGTGAAGATCCGGGTGCCGTCGATGCCCTCCCACCAGAAGGAGTGGTGCGGGAAGGTCGTGGTGTCGTTCCAGGAGATCTTCTGCGTCAGGAACCAGCGGGCTCCGGCCCGGCGGGCCAGCTGTGGCAGCGCTCCGGAGTAGCCGAAGGAGTCGGGCAGCCACACCTCGCGCGCCTCGATACCGAAGCGGCTGAGGAAGTACCGTTTTCCATAGGAGAGTTGGCGCACGATGGACTCGCCGGTGGGGATGACGCCGTCCGGCTCCACCCACATGCCACCGACGGGCACCAGCCGCCCCTGCTCCACATGGTGCCGCACCCGCGCGAAGAGTTCGGGGTAGTGGTCTTCGAGCCAGGCGAAGTGCTGCGCCGCGGACATGGTGTAGACGAGGTCCGGGTGGGCGTCCAGCAGGGCGAGGGCGTTGGAGACGGTACGGGCGAGTTTGCGCACCGTCTCGCGCAGCGGCCACAGCCATGCCGAGTCCATGTGCGCGTGTCCCACCGCGGTGATCCGGTGGGCGGAGGCATGCGCGGGAGCGGCCAGCAGCGGTGCGAGGTGGGCGCGGGCCCGGGGCGCGCTCGCGTCGGCGTCCGCCTCGTCGTAGGTGTCGAGGGCGCGCTCGATGCCGTGGAGCAGCCGCCAGTGGCGTGGCTCGTCCTCCGTGAGTTCGGCGGCCAGGCCGCCGAGGACGTCCAGATCGGACAGCAGGGCGTGCACCTCCGGCGAGAACACGGCGGTCTCCGCGCGCCGTAGCCGGAACTGCTCGAACGGTTCCCGCGCGCCCTTCTCACCGTGTTCGGTGGCGACGAACGGCGGCAGACCCAGCAGCAGCGGGTTGGCCGCGGCCTCCACGTAGAGCGTGAAGCGGCCGTCCGGGCCGAGCAGCCCGGGGCCGGTGTCCCCTTCGCGGAGCCGGATCGCCGTCTGCCGCGGGTGCAGGCCCTTGACGATGCCGCCGTCCGGCGTGAAGACCAGGCCCTCGCAGTGGCCGCCCACGGAATGGTCGAACCAGCCCAGGTCGAGCAGCAGATCGACCGGCCCAGGGGTCCGGGGCCCGACGTGGCCGCTGACGCGGAACCAGGTCGTGGACCACGCGGGCCCCCAGGCGTCGCCCAGGGCGAAGGGGCGGTAGCCGGGGCGGCCGCGCCGCGGCTCCGCCGTCAGCCCGAGGGCATGACGGGGGTTGACCGGCTCGCCGTCGTCCCCGACCGTCCATGCCTCGATCTCGACGTCCCCCAGGCGGCGGTGGAGCCGGGGAAGGATGCGCTCACGACGTACGCGGTCGAGCCGCTCAAGTGTCCTGCTGAAGTGACGGTGCATGCGTGGTCCTCATCGCGGAGGAGAAGCAACAGGTCGTCTAATACGTTTTAGTAGGATCGCGAGTGGCCGCAGATTAATACGTTTCAGTTCGCCAGTCACCGCGGCGGATCATCACGGTTGCGTAAAGTCGACGTGGGTCACGATGGAGGGCCGATGCCACCGAAGAAGCATGCCTCGTCAGGAGCGGGGGCGGACTCGGGCTCCGGCGGTCGCCCGCCCGCCGAGGAATCGCCCGCCCGGCTGCGCAGCACCGACATCGCACGGCTCGCCGGCGTCTCCGTGGCGGCGGTGTCCATCGCCGTCAACGGCCGCCCCGGGCTGAGCGAGGCGACCCGCAAGCGCATCCTCGATGTCGCGAACGAACTCAACTGGCGCCCGCACCTGGCCGCCCGTGCGCTCAAGGGCGCGGCCAACGACGTGGTCGGCATCGTCATCGCCCGTCCCGCGCGCACGCTCGGCGTCGAGCCCTTCTTCGCCCAGTTCCTCTCCGGCCTGCAATCCTGCCTGTCCAACCGGGGCATCGCCACGCAGTTACTCATCGTGGAGGACACCGAGACCCAGGTGACGGTCTACCGGCGCTGGGCGGCCGAGCACCGCGTGGACGGCCTCGTCCTGCTCGACCTCGCGGTCGACGACGTCCGGCCCCAGCTCGTCGCCGATCTGGGCATCCCCGCGGTGGTGCTGGGAAGCCACGGAAATCCCCTGCCGCTGACCAGCGTCTGGGTGGACGACCACGCCGCCACGGTCAGCATCCTGAGCCATCTGACCGCCCTCGGACACCGGCGCATCGGCCACGTCAGCGGCACGGTGGCCTACCAGCACACCCAGCGCCGCCTGCGGGCCATCGAGGACGTGCGCGACGCCACGGGCATCGAGGTGACGTCCATCGCCACCGACTACTCCGACGCCCAGGGCGCGTCGGCGACCCGGCGCCTCCTCGAGGCCGACCCCCGCTACACGGCGGTCGTCTACGACAACGACGTCATGGCGGTGGCCGGACTCGGCGTGGCCACCGAGATGGGCATACCGGTCCCCGGTGAGGTCTCCGTGGTGTCCTTCGACGACTCCGTTCTCACCACCATGGCGCATCCCTCGCTCACCGCGCTCACTCGCGACACGTTCGCACTCGGCACGTTCACGGCCACCGAACTGCTCCGCGTCATGGCCGAACGCCCCACCCCCCGCTCCGTGCAGGCCCCCACCCCGCAGCTCGTCGTCCGGCAGAGCACTGCCCCTCCCGTCCAGGGCTGATTCGCAGGCCAGCGGGTTCCCGGGATCTCCCTAGACTTCTCGGGGCACCCGCATCGGCGGTGATCCGGACAACCATTGACATCGTGATCCATGCTGTCGAAAAATCCCTCGTCAGGTTCCGGCTTCATGAGTGGAAAGAGCAGCTCTTGTCGATGACATCGTTGTCCGGCTCCGCCTCTCCGGCCGACGCGGCCACGCTTCCGCCGCTCTCCTTCGGGCAGCGTCGGCTGTGGGCGCTGTCCCAGCGGGAGGGTGCGAGTGCCGCGTACAACGAGCCGATGGCCTTCCGGCTGCGCGGGCCGCTGGACCGTACGGTGCTGGGCCGGGCGCTGGACGCCCTGACGGCCCGGCATGAGGCGTTACGGACGCGGCTGGTGCCGTACCGGGGCGATGCGTACCAGCAGGTCGACCCTGAGGACACCGGCTTCGCGCTGGCGGTGGACGACCTGACCGGCCGCCCGGACGCCGAGGACCGGCTGGCCGGACTGCTGCACCGGGAGACCGTCGTACCGTTCGACATGGCCGCCGAACCACTGGCCCGCGGCAGGCTGGTGGTGATCGGCCCGGACCACCATGTGCTCGTGCTGACCGTGCATCACGCGATGTTCGACGGCTGGTCCCGCAGCATGATGCTGCGCGAGACCGGCGCGCTCTACGCCGCCCTGCTGCGCGGCGAGCCGGACCCGCTGCCACCGGCCCGCTGGCAGTACACCGACTTCACCCGCTGGCAGCGGCAGTGGATGGCCGGTGCGGAGCCCGCCGCGCAGGAGGAGTACTGGGCCGGGAAGCTGGCCGACGCTCCGCCGCTGCTGGAACTGCCGACCGACCGGCCCCGACCGGCCGAACAGGACCACTCCGGCGACCGCGTACACCTTGAGATCGGTCCGGAGCTGACCACGGCGCTCAAGGCCGTCACCGAGCGGCATCAGGGGTCGCTCTTCTCCACCCTGCTGACCGGCTGGTCGATCGTGCTGTCCCGGCTGTCCGGGCAGCAGGACGTGGTGGTGGGCACCCCCACCGCCAACCGCCGCCGCGGCGATGTCGGCGGCATCATGGGCTTCGTCGTCAACACCCTCGCCCTGCGGGTGGAGTTGGCGGGTTCCCCGACCGGCTCGGAACTGCTGCGGCAGGTACGGGCCACGGTCCGGGCCGGGGTGAGCAACGTCGACCTGCCCTTCGAGCGGGTCGTGGAGCTGGTCAACCCGCCGCGCAGCGCCGCGCACACGCCGCTGTTCCAGACCATGCTCGCCTGGGTCCCGCCCATGGAGGACGTGATGGAACTGCCGGGGATGACGGTACGGCTGCTGCCGATGCCGTACGCCCCGGCCAAGTTCGACCTGGTGCTCGCGCTGGAGGAGGCGGACGGGCGGATCGTCGGCGATCTGGACTACGCCACCGCGCTCTTCGACCGCGAGACCGTCGAGCGCCATCTGCGCTACCTGGTCCGGGTGCTGGAGCAGCTGGCCCGGGACCCCGCGCGGCCGGTCGCCGAGTACACGCTGCTGGACGAGGCGGAGACCGCCGCGCTGCTGGCCGACTGGGACGCCACCGGCACTCCGGCACAGACGGAGGGGCTGGTCGAACGGTTCGAGGCGCGAGTCCGGTCCGCCCCGGCGGCCACCGCCGTGGTGGACGGCGACCGCCGGCTGACCTACGACGGCCTCGACCGGCGGGCCAACCGGCTGGCGCACGCCCTGACCGCCCGCGGAGTGCGCCCGGACCAGGTGGTCGCGCTGCACTCCGGCCGGTCGGCCGAGCTGGTGGTCGGTGTGCTCGGCATCCTCAAGGCCGGTGCGGGCTGGCTCCCCCTCGACCCGGGGCAACCGGCCGAACGGCTGGCCGCGATGGTGGCCGACGCCCGCCCGGCCCTGGTGCTCACCGACCAGCGGGGCGCGCCCGATGGCTGGCACGCGCTGACGGCCGTCGAAGCCGAGGGCGAGCGGGACAGCACACCGGGCACCGCCGTCCCGCCCTCGCATCTGGCCTACGTCATCTACACCTCCGGCTCCACCGGGCGCCCCAAGGGTGTCGCGGTGACCCGTGGCAATGTGCTCAACCTCCTCGACCAGTGGCTGGCCCGGTTCGGCGCCACGCCGGGCGAGGCGACGTCGGCGTGGTCCAGCATCGGTTTCGACGCCTCCGTACACGAGCTGCTGCTGCCCCTCACCACGGGCGCCGAAGTGCACCTGGTGCCCGAGGTGATACGCGGCGACCCGGCCGCGCTGATGCGCTGGCTGGGCGAACACCGGGTGGTGCAGGGCTTCCTGCCGCCCGCCTACGTACGGTGGATCGACGAGGACCCGGCGGGCCGGACGGCCGGGCTGGCGCTACGCCAGTTGCTGACCGGGGTGGAGTCGCTGCCGGAGGCGGCACTGCACCGCATGGCGTCGGCCCTGCCCGGGCTGCGGGTCTGCTTCGGCTACGGACCGACCGAGACCACGCTGTACAGCACCGCCTACACCGACCCGCGGCCGGTGGACCGGCCGTGTCCGATCGGGCGGCCGCTGCCCGGCACCCGGCTGTATCTGCTGGACGAGCGGATGCGGCCGGTGCCGCCCGGTGTGGTGGGCGAGATGTACATCGGCGGGGCCAGCGTGGCCCGCGGATACCTCCACCGGCCGGAGCTGACCGCCGAGCGGTTCCTCGGCGATCCGTTCGTCACGGGCGGCAGGATCTACCGCACCGGCGATCTGGCCCGCCGACTGCCGGACGGCACCGCCGAATACGCCGGCCGCCGCGACGACCAGGTCAAGCTGCGCGGCTTCCGCATCGAGCCGGGCGAGGTCGAGGCGGCGCTGCTGGCGCTGCCGGGGGTGCGGGAGGCCGCCGTACTGGCCGACCTCGACCCGGCCGGTGAGCCACGGCTCGTGGCGGGCATCGGACGCGGCGAAGCGCCGTCCCGGCAACCGCACGAGTGGCGGGCGGCGCTGGCCGAGCGGCTGCCGGACTACATGATCCCCGCGGTCTTCGTGGAGCTGCCCGGCCTGCCGCTGGGCCGCAGCGGCAAGCTGGACCGGGCGGCCCTGCTGGAGCGGGCGCGGGCGGCGCTACCGGCACAGGTCAACACCGCCACGCCACGCGACCATGTGGAGATGGCGCTGCACCGGATCTGGTCCCGGCTGCTGCTCCACCCCGGCATCGGCATAGCGGACAACTTCTTCGACGTCGGCGGCACCTCGATCTCGGCCATCAAGATGGCCCACGCGATCGGCGCGGAGTTCGGCGAGACGCTGCAGATCCGCGAGGTGATCCGGCATCCGACCATCGAGGCGCTCGCCGAACGGCTGCGCCGGGGCGCCTCCGGGCCGCCGGGGACGAACCTCGTCGAGTTCCGGGCCGGGGCCGGACGGCGGAGGCTGATCTGCGTCCATCCGGCCGGTGGTACGGCCTTCTGCTATCTGCCGCTGACCGGTGCGCTCCCCGAGGACATCGGGGTGTGGGGCATCCAGGCCCCGGGCCTCAACCCGGATGAGCGGCGGCTTCCCACGGTCGAGGCGATGGCGGAGGCGTACGTGGAGCTGATCGACGCCCGCCCCGGTGAGTCACTGGTGCTGTGCGGGCTGTCCTACGGCGGCCTGATCGCGCACGAGATGGGCCGACGGCTGGCGCTGGCCGGGCACTCCCGGCCGAGCGTGGTGCTGCTCGACACCCAGGCCACCGACGACCCGGCCGAGCGGGCGGCGATCGAGCCGGTGGCGTACGAGGAGTTCGCCGAGAAGCTGGTGCGGTTCAACGGCATGTACCCGGGCATCGAAGCCGACCAGCTCACCCGGTACTACGACACCTACAACCACAGCCGGATGACCGCCCGCGACCACCAGCCGCGGCCGACCACCGCCCGGCTGACCCTGATCGAGGCGGCGGCGGACGGCCCGGGGGCGTCCGGCCCGCACCCGACCCGCGAGTTCTGGCGGCGGCGGGCCGAAGCGGGGCTCGCGGTCGTGCCGCTCGACTGCGGCCACTGGGAGCTGCTGGAGGGAGCGCAGGTGTCGGCGGTGGCCGAGGTGATCGTGGCGGAACTGGACCGGCCGGACGCCGCGCAGCCACCCCGCCCGGCCGAACCGTCCGTGGCACGGGAGCGCTGATGACGAACTCGACCGACACCCCGGCCATGGTGGCGACGGGTCTGGCACACGGTGTCCACCTCCAGTCGCGGCTCACCCCCGACGCCCTCGCGCTGGTGGACCGGGACCGCCGGTTCGGCTACGCGGCGCTGGACACCGCGGGCGCCCGGGTGGCCGCGGCGCTGCGCGGCCACGGGGTGCGCCCCGGCGACGCGGTCGCGGTCGGCCTGCCGCGCTCGTGGCAGCTGGTCGTGGTGGTGCTCGGCGCGCTGCGGCTGGGCGCCCGCGTCGTACCGCTGGACGCCCAGAGCCCGCCGGAGCGGCAGGCGCACATCCTGCGCGACTCGGGCAGCGTCGTACTCGTGCACGGCGCCACGCCACCGCAGGACATCCCGGATTCCGTGCGCCCGCTTCCGGCGGCCCGGCTGCTGGAGGCCCTGGCGGACGGGGCCGCGTCGGTGGACACGTTCCCGGAGCGGCCCGCCGGGCTGGTCCTCTACACCTCGGGCACCACCGGCCGCCCGAAGGGTGTGGAGCTGCCGGAGGCCGGTGTGATGCGGATGGCACGGCCGGGCTGGCTGCCGCTGGAGCCGGGGACCCGGTTCTCCTGCCTGTCCAACCCGGCCTTCGACGCCATCAACTTCGAGATGTGGACACCGCTGCTGACCGGCGGCGCTTGCGTCGTGCTGCGGGACGAGGACGTGCAGTCGCCGCACCGGCTCGCCACCGCACTGCTGCGGGAGCGGATCGATACGCTGTTCGTCACCACCGCGCTCTTCCAGGCCGTGGTGGACACCGTGCCCTCCTGCTTCGCGGGTGCCCGGCAGGTGCTGGTCGGCGGCGAGCAGCTCAACCCGGCCGTGGTGCGGCGCTGGTACCGGCACCATCCCGGCGGCGCCACGGTGCTGCACAACATCTACGGCCCCACCGAGGTGTGCACCTTCTCGCTCGTTCACCCGATCCCCCGCGACTTCGACGCGGACGTGGTGCCGATCGGCCGCCCGCTGCCGGACACCGGGACGCTGCTGGTGGTGCCGGGCGCCGAACGCGTCGCCGCACCGGGCGAAGTGGCCGAACTGCTGCTGTCCGGGCCGGGCGTGGCGACCGGCTACCGCAATCTGCCCGAGGAGACCGCCCGGCAGTTCGTCCGGCTGCCCTGGTACGACGGCGGCCGGGAGCGCTACTACCGCACCGGCGACCTGGTGCGGGCCGACGCCGACGGGGTGATCGGGTATCTGGGCCGGGCGGACCGGCAGGTGAAGGTGCGCGGCTTCCGGATCGAACCGGCCGAGGTGGAACGGCGGATCGCGGCGCACCCCGCCATCCGGCAGGCGTACGTGTGCGCCCGGGAGCATCAGGAGACCGCCGGGCACGAGCTGCTGGCCTATCTGGTGGCCGGGCCGGAGCTGGATTTCGGGGAGTTCGACCGGCACCTGACGTCCGCCGTACCGGCCTACATGCGGCCGCACCGGGTGTACCGGGTGGACGCGCTGCCGCTGACCGGAAACGGCAAGGTGGACCGGGCCGCGCTGTTACGCCGTGCGGACGCCCCATGGCAGCGCTCCGCCGACCCGGGCCCGGCCGCCGAGGTGACCGCCCGGCAGGGCGAGGTGCTGGAGCTGGCCGAGGCGGTGCTCGGCACCTCGGGGCTGCGCCCCGCAGACCGGTGGATCTCCAGCGGGGGCGACTCGCTGCGCGCCCTGCGGCTGCGGTTCGAGATCCGCCGCCGCTGGGGGTACGAGCTGGGTCAGGCGGAGGTGTTGCACGCCGACTTCGCCGGTATCGCCGAGGCGGTCGACCGGGCCGGTTCAGATGCCGGAGCCGCATCGCGCTACCCGGTGCCCGGCCCGCCGTCCGGGGCCACCCGTGGCCCGGCCACCAGCGAGCAGCAGCGACTGTGGCTGCACCAGCAGCGCTTCCCCGCCTCCCGTGGCTACACGGTGGGCCAGGAACTCCGGCTGGGCGGCCCAGTGGATCCGGCCGCGCTGCGCCGGGCCCTGTGCGGCCTGGTGGCCCGGCATCCGGCGCTGCGCACCGGGTTCGCGTCGTCGCCGGACGGTCTGCTGCAGGTGGTGGGCGAGCCGTACGACCCGTGGACCGAGCCGGAGGCCGCGGCGCTCGCTGATGGGGAGGCCACTGCCGACCGTGACGACGTCGCGTCCGCCTTCGCCGAGCGGTTCTTCGCCGAGCCGCACGATCTGGCGCGCCCCCGGATGCTGGCCGCGTGCTGGCTGCCGCGCGCGGGCGGAGGCGGCGGCACGCTGCTGCTGCGGCTGCACCACATCGCGGTGGACGGCTGGTCGTTGACCGTGCTCTTCCGCGACCTGTCGGACTGCTACGCCCGGGCCCTGCGGGCGCCGGACACCACCGCGCCGCCGGAGGTGTCCGCGGCGCCCACCCCGCTGGACCACGCCGCCTGGCAGGCCGACTGGTTCGCCGGGGACGGGTACGGGGCGCTCCGCGCCGGGCTGCGCGAGCGGTGGTCCGCCGAGGAGGAGCCGGACGAACCGCTGCGGCCGGTCCGTGACCGGCCCTTCCCCGAGGGCCGCCTGTTGCACACCGCGCTGGACCCGGACCGCCGTGCCGCGGTGGACCGGCTCTGCGGCGAACTGGAGCTGAGCCGCTTCGAGTTGCTGCTGGGGGTGTTCGCCTGGAGCCTGTACGCGGTCACCGGCCGGACCCGGCCGCGGATCGCCACGCCGGTCAGTGGCCGTCCTGTGCAGGAGTTCGAGGCGAGTGTCGGGATGTTCGCCAACACCGTGCCGCTGCCCGTGGCGGTGGCGCCGCGCGGCGAGCTGCGCGCCGAACTGCTGCGGCTGGGCGCGGCGGTGCGCGAAACCCTGGAATGGCAGGACGTGTCGCTCGCCGATGTGCTGGACGACCGTGGCCACCCGGCCGGGCGTAGTCCATTCGATGTGCTGTTCGTGCTGGAGAACACCGACTTCGGCGCGCTGGAGCTGCCCGGGATCACCGCCCGGCCGGTGTGGCGGGCACCGGCCGAGGCCAAGGTGCCGCTGACCGTCTCGCTGGTGGAACACCCGGACGGCTTCGACTGCCTGTGGGAGTACGCGGCCGACCACTTCACCGCCGCCGAGGTCGAGGCCATGGACCGGCTGTTCCGCACCGGGCTGGACGCGCTCGCCACCGGCCGGTCCGGTACGCCCGCCGGGCTGGCGGCCCCGTACCGGCGCGGGCTGCCGGAGTTCGGGCGCGGCGCCGATCCGTACGGCGGCTGGACCACGGTGGCCGAGGGCTTCGCCGCCCAGGTCGCCCGTACCCCGGACGCGCCCGCCCTGATGACCGCGGACGGCCCGGTCGGCTACGCACGGCTGGAGCGGTGGGCGGCGGCGCTCGCCGGGGAGCTGCGGGCCGGTCACCCCCTGGCGGCCGGTGACGGGCGGCAGCGGCAGGTGGCGCTGTACATGGAGCCGTCGGCCGAGCACGTGGTGGCGCTGCTGGCGCTCGCCCGGCTCAACTGGACCGCGGTGCCGCTCGACCCGGCCTACCCGGCCGAGCTGCTGCGGCAGATCCTGCGCCGGGCCGACCCGGTGTGCGTGCTTCTCGCGCCGGGCGGCGGGGCGGCGTTCGACGCGGTGGACCCGGGCGGCACGGCGCGCCGCACGGTCACCCTGGCGGAATCCGGGACGAGCGCCGTACCGCCGCCGCCGCATGCCGGACGTCCGCTGTACACCCTGTTCACCTCCGGCTCGACCGGTGTGCCCAAGGGTGTCCAGGTCTTCGACCACACGCTGGCCAACCTGCTGCACTGGCAGGCGGCCGAGGGCGGTCTCGGCGCACCGGCCGTGACCCAGCAGTACTCCATGCTGTCGTTCGACGTCTCGTTCCAGGAAATCTTCACCACCCTGTGCGGTGGCGGCTGTCTGCACCTGATACGCCCCGGCTGGCGGCAGGACGCACCGGCGCTGCTCGACCAGCTGGAGTCGGCCGGTGTGGAGCGCGTCTTCATGCCGTACGTGGCGCTGCAACTGCTCGCCGAACACGCCGTCCACCTGGGCCGCTATCCGTCACGGCTGCGCGAGGTGGTCACCGCGGGCGAGCAGCTGGTGTGCACCGACGCCATCCGCCGCTGGTTCGCCGGGCTGCCGGGGGCCCGGTTGTTCAACCACTACGGGCCGACCGAGACACACGTGGTCAGCGCCCTGTGCCTGACGGGCGACCCGGCCCGGTGGCCGGAGCGCCCCGCCATCGGCACCCCGGTGGCCGGGGCGCTGCTGCGGGTGGTGGACCCGGCGGGCGAGCCGCTGCCTCCGGGGTGCGTGGGCGATCTGCTGATCGGCGGCACCATGGTGTCGCGCTGCTATCTGGGCGATGGCACGCTCAACCGGGAGCGTTTCACCGAACTGCCGGGAGAGCGGGGCCTGTTCTACCGCAGCGGCGACCGCGCCGCCTTCGGCCACGACGGGCTGCTGCACCACCACGGCCGGGACGACCAGCAGATCAAGCTGAGCGGCCACCGGCTGGAGCTGGGCCAGGTGGAGGCGGCGCTGCTGCGCCACCCGAGGGTGGTGGGCGCGGTGGTGGTCCCGGAAGGTGGCGGGCTGACGGCCTGTCTGGAGTGCCGTGGCGACACGCCTTCGGCCCGGGAGCTGGACGGCCATCTGGTGCCGCTGCTCCCGCCGCATGTGCGGATCGACCGGTTCCGTCGTCTGGAGGCGCTGCCGCGCACCCCGAGCGGCAAGCTGGACCGCCGGGCGGCACCGCGCGCCCCGGGAGCGGAGCTGCGGCGCGCCCCGGACGGTGGGGAGCGGCTTTCGGAGCGGGAGGCCGAGCTGTCCGCCGCGTATCGGACGGTGACCGGTGCGCCCATCGGCCCGGACCAGACGTTCTTCGAAGCCGGGGCGTCCAGCCTGGCGCTGATGCGTTTCCATCTGCGGTGCACCACCGCGCTCGGGCTGAGTTTCGGCATAGCGGACCTGTTCGAGCATGTGACGGTACGTGCGCTGGCCCGCTTCGTGGACGGTACGGAGCCGGGCCCGGCCCGCACGGCGCGACCAGCCCAGGTGGCGGACCAGGAGCCGATCGCGGTGGTCGGGATGGCGGTGCGGGTGGCCGGTGCCCCGGACCTGCGGGCCTTCTGGGAGCTGATCCGGAGCGGCGGTCGTGGCATCGAGTACTTCGACGCCCCGGACGGCCTTGTGGGGGCGCGCAGCCAGATGGACGGGCTGCTCGGCTTCGACCCGGAGCACTTCGGCATCAGTCGGCAGGAGGCCCGGCTGATGGATCCGCAGCAGCGGCACACGCTGATGACCTGCGTGGAGGCGCTGGCGCACGCCGGTATCGCCGACACCTCGGCGCTGCGGGTCGGGCTGGTGGCCGGTGCGGGCGAGAACACCTACTTCCAGACCATGCTGCGGCAGACCGACCCGGAGAAGTTGCCGGACGGTTTTCAGCTCGCGCTCCACCACGAGAAGGACTTCCTGGCCACCAAGGCCGCCTACCACCTGAACCTGACCGGCCCCGCGTTCACCGTCCAGGCGGCGTGCGCCAGTTCGCTCTTCGCGGTGCACGTGGCCGCCGGGCTGCTGCGGCAGGGCGACGCCGAGGTGATGCTGGCGGGCGGGGTGCTGGTGGACACCGGGCTGAGCGACGGCTACCGCTACAAGCCGCAGCACATCTTCTCGGTGGACGGCCACTGCCGGCCGTTCAGCGACGACGCCACCGGCACCGTCGGCTCCAGCGGGGTCGGCATGCTGGTGCTCAAGCCGCTGCGGCTGGCCCGCGAGGCCGGGGACACGGTGTACGCGCTGGTCACCGGGTCGGCGGTGAACAACGACGGTTCGGACAAGCTCGGTTACGGCGCCCCCTCGCTCGCTGGCCAGCGTGAGGTGATCCGTACGGCCCTGCGGCGCGGCGGACGTACCGGCGCCGACCTCGGCTACGTCGAGGCGCACGGCACCGGCACCCGGCTCGGCGATCCGGTCGAAGTCGGTGCGCTGCGCCAGGCGTTCGAGGTGCCCGAGTCGGGCCGTACCGCGCTCAGCTCGGTCAAGAGCCAGATCGGCCACCTGGGCGCGGCGGCCGGGGTGGTGGGGCTGGTCCGGGCGGCGCTGTGCGTCCACCACGGCCTGATCCCGCCCACGCTGGACTTCCGCGCCCTCAACCCGCAGCTGGGCCCCGATCCGACGCCGTTCTACGTACCGGCCGAGGCGCTGCCCTGGCCGGACGGCCGGCCGCGGGTGGCGGCGGTCAGCAGCTTCGGCATCGGGGGCGCCAACGCGCACGCGGTGCTCGAAGCGGGCGAGCCGGGACGGCCGGTCGACGCGCCGCCGCCCTGCCTGCTGCTCTCCGCCTCCAGCGAGGCGGCGCTGCGCGCCGACGCGGACCGGATCACCGCCTACCTCGCGGAGCGCCCGGAGGCGTACCCGGAGGTGCTGCGGCACCTCCAGGCGGGCCGGCCCGCCCGCCGCTGGCGGATGGCGGCGGTCTGCCCGGACCCGGCGTCGGCGGTGCGGTGGCTGCGTACCGCCACCGGCACCGAGGTGCGGCCGGGCGCCGGGCAGGTCCCGGCGGCGGACCGTGGCGCGCCGCGACTGGTGGCCGACTGGCTCGCCGGGAAGCGGATCGGATGGCCGACGGGTCCGGCGCAGGCGCCGTGGGACTTCCCGCCGCCGTCCTTCGCCCGGGCGGAGTACGGCATCGAGCGGGCGGCGGCCGAGCCGCCGCCCCCGAGCGGCACCACATGGCCGGTCCGGCTGGCCGAGGGGCAGTGGCTGCACCAGCCGCACTGGGTCCGGTTCCGCCGGGCGGCCGCCGCCGCCCCGGCGGCCGCCTCCCGCCCGCTGGTCCTGGTCACGGACGGCCCGGCCGACCCGGAGGAGGTACGGGCGCTGCGCTCGGTCCGTCCACGGGTGGTGCTGGTGGCGGCCGCGGACCGGTTCGCCCGGCTCGACGACGACGCGTACCGGGTGGACCCGGCGGACCCGGCCTCGCTCGGCGCGCTGCTGGACGCCCTGGGCGACCTGGGCGCGGTGGACTGGCTGCACGCGCTGCCGCTGAGCGTGACCGGCCCGGTCGACGCCGACCGGCTGGACCGGGCCCGCCGGGCCTGCCTGGACGCTCCGGCCGCGCTGATCCGGGCGGCGGCCGGACGGACGGGGCTCACGCCGCGCCCGGTGTGGCTGTCGTACCGGGCCCGGCCGGTGGACGGCCCGGTGGACCGGCCCGAGTTGGCGCTGCTGGCCGGGGTCACCGAGGTGGCGCCGCAGGAGGGCGCCACCGCCGGGCACTGGGTCGACCTCCCGGCCGCCGCGCCGACCGGCTGGGCGGCGCCGCTCGCGGCGCTGCTGGCCGCCGACGAGCACCTGCCCGCGCACCTGGCGCTGCGCCACGGCTACTGGTGGCGGCAGGACACGGTGCCGGTACCGGCGCCGCCCGTCGATCACCCCGTGGTGCCGACCGCGGCGGATACGGTCCACCTGGTGCTGGGCGGCACCGGTGGCATCGGCGCCACCATCGCCGGGTGGCTGCTGGAGCGGACCGCGGGCCGGGTGCTGCTGCTGGCCCGGCGGCCGGAACTGCCGGACGCGCTGGCGCCGTGGGCCGACCGGATCGAGCTGGTCGACGCCGACTTGACCGCCCACGCCCCGGACCGGCTCGCCGTGCTCGTCGCCGGCCGTACCGGGCGGCTGGACTCCGTGGTGCACGCGGCCGGTACCGGAGCGGGAGGGCTGATCGCGCGCCGCGACCCCGCGGTGGCGCGCGCCGGTTCGCTCGCCAAGCTGCACGGCGCGCTGCTGGTGGAGCGCCTGGTCGAGCGGTTCCGGCCGCGGTTGGCCGTCTTCTGCTCCTCCATGGCCGGGACGCTGGGCGGGGTCGGCCAGCTCGACTACGCGGCGGCGGCCGGGGTGCTGGACGCCTTCGCCCACCATGAGCCGTCCGGGCCGGACGACGGTGGCACGACGCTGCGGCTGGCCATCGGCTGGGACGTGTGGCGGGAGGCCGGGATGGCGCTGCGCGGTCCGGCCGCGGACGTCCGCCACCAGGCCCATCTGGCGGTCGGGCTGACGGTGGAGGAGGGCCGCCGGACCTTCACCCGGGCGCTGGCCGCGCAACTGCCGCAGGTGCTGGTCTCCACCACCGAACTGACGGCATCCCGCGCCTTCTACGCCGGGCCCGCGCCGGAGCCTGCCGGTGTGCCGGTCGAGGCAGGTTCGCCGCCTGCTCGCGCGGAGGGCGGGAGCGAACCGGCCGTGCTGCTGGGCGACTGGCTGTGCGAGTGGCTGGGGCTGGACACCCTCGACCCGGCTGCCTCGCTCTACGGCCTGGGCGCCGACTCGCTGACCCTGCTGGACCTCATCGGCGAGATGAAGCGCCATTTCGACGTGGAAATCGATCTGGCCGAGCTGAGTCACCAGGTGTCGCTGGCCGAGGTGCTGACCCTGCTGGACCGGGCCCGCTCCGAGGTGTCCACAGCCGGTGACACGGCCGATGGCACAGCCGGTGACATGGCCAGTGGCACGGCGGGATCGCAGGTCGCGCTCGAAGTGTGGCAGCAGGGCACCGGTACGGAGGTGCTGTGCCTGGTGCACCCGGTCGGCGGGGACCTCCAGGCGTACCGCGCCCTGGTCGCGGGCCTCGATCCACGGCTGACCGTGGCATTGATCGCCGACCCGGCGCTGCGCCGGCCCGACGGCCCGGAGTGGACCCTTGCCGAGCGGGGCCGCCACTACCACGCGGCGCTGGAGGCACGCTTCCCGGCCGCCGGCTGGCACCGGCAGCTGGCCGGGTGGTCGTTCGGCGCCTGGGTTGCCGTCGGCATGGCCGCCGAAGCGGAAGCGGCCGGGCGGCCCGTGGACACGCTCCATCTGCTGGACCCGCCGCCGCCCGGCTCCGGACCGATCCACCAGTCGTACGGCGAGGGCGAGTTGCAGACCCTCTTCGCGCACGAGCTGGGACTCGGCGGCAGCGGCCGGGACGGCGAGGCGGCCCGGGAGTACGCCGAACGGCTCACCCGGGCTTGCGTGGCCAACCTCCGTGCCATGGCCGACCACCGGCTGCCGCTGCTGGCCGCCACCCCGGCCCGGGTGTGGCTGGCCCGGCTCCCGGTGCCGGGCCTGCCGCCGCTGGGCTCGCCCGCGGAGCAGCGCGCGCTGTGGCGGGCCCACCTGACCGCGCCGACCGACTGGGCGGAGGTGGACACCACCCACTACGGCCTGGTCCGTCCGCCCCAGGTGGCCGCGGTGACGACCGCGGTCAACGCCGTCCACCGCGAGGTGGCCGCCCGGCACTGACGGACCGGCACCCCGCCCCCTCACCATCCGCCGCGACCAGCAGGGAGAGCCATGGAAACGTACGAACTCGACGCCATCGAGCGGATCACCACCCGCCCACGGGCCGAGTACCGGACCATCGAGGTCACGCCGATCACCCCGATCATCGGTGCCGAGATCTCCGGCCTCGACCTCACCCGGGAGCTGACCGAGGAAGAGCTGACCGAGGTCCGCCGGGCCTTCCTCGACCACCACGTTCTGGTCTTCCGCCGCCAGGACATCACCGTCGAGGACCACAAGCGGTTCGCCCGCCACTTCGGCGAACCGCGCCCGGTCAACCCGCCGCCACCGGAGGGCGATCCGTACGTGCTGGAGATCCGTACCAGCGCCGAGGCGAGCAACGTGGCGGGCAACGGCTGGCACGCCGACGGCACCGCCGACCCGGAGCCGTCGCTCGGCTCGATGCTGCACATCATCCGGACGCCCGCGCCGGACTGCGGGGGCGACACCCTGTTCGCCAACATGTACCTGGCCCACGACATGCTCTCCCCCGCGCTGCGCGGCATGCTGGACGGGCTGACCGCGGTGCACGACGGCGGGCTGTCGCTCAAGGGGTACACCCTGCCGCCGGACTACGTGGCCCCCGTGTCCGAACACCCGCTGGTGGTCCGGCACCCGGAGACCGACCGCCGGGTCCTGTACGTCAACCCCGCCTACACCGAGCGCATCCCGCAGCTGTCGGCCGACGAGAGCCGAGCCCTGCTGGACCTGCTCTTCAAGGTGGTCGCGGAGCGCCCGTTGCTCTTCTGCCGGGTGCGCTGGGAGCCCGACACCCTGGTGTTCTGGGACAACCGCTGCGTCCAGCACCACGCGGTCTACGACTACTACCCGCACACCCGCTACGGCCGCCGGGTGGCGATCAACGGCGGCCCGCTCAAGGGCTGAGCCGCTACGGCGAGGGGAGTCGCGGATGCGGGTGTTGTTGTCGGCGTACGGGTCGCGCGGGGATGTCGAACCGATGGTGGCACTCGCGGTGCGGCTGCGCGCGCTCGGCGCGGAGGTGCGGGTGTGCGCGCCACCGGACGAGGAGTTCGCGGAAGCGCTGGCCGGTGTCGGCGTGCCGATGGTGGCGGTCGGTGAGCCGGTGCGCCCGTTGATGCACGGGGCGGCGCCGCCGTCGGCGGCGGACCTGTCCCAACGCCGGGTGGAGCTGGTCGCCGCGCAGTTCGCCACGCTCGCCGCCGCGGCCGAGGGGTGTGACGCGCTGGTGGCGGCGGGCCTGGCACAGGTCGCCGCCCGGTCGGTGGCCGAGCGGCTGGGCGTCCGGTATGTGTACGCGAGCTACCAGCCGGTCGCCCTGCCGTCGCCGCACCACCCCCCGCCGCCACGGGCGGGCCTGCCGTTCCCGCCGGACGTGGCCGACAACCGGGCGCGGTGGGACCTGGACGCCGAGCACCTAGACGAGTTGTTCGGCGTCGCGCTCAACACCCGGCGGGCGGCGATCGGTCTGCCGCCGGTGGGCAACGTACGCGACCATGTGTTCACCAGCCGCCCATGGCTGGCGGCGGACCCCGTCCTGGGTCCGTGGCAGCGGACGGCGGACCTCGACGTCGTGCAGACCGGCGCGTGGTTCCTGCCGGACGAACGCCCGCTCCCGGCCGGGCTGGAGGCGTTCCTGAACGCCGGAACACCGCCGGTATACGTGGGCTTCGGCAGCATGCGCGCCCCGGCGGACGTCGCCCGGGTGGCCATGGCGGCGGTCCGCGCGCAGGGCCGCCGCGTCGTGGTGTCCCGGGGCTGGGGCGGTCTGGCACCGGTCGACGACCGGGACGACGCTTGCGTCATCGGCGAGGTCAACCAGCAGGCCCTGTTCGCCCGGGTGGCCGCCGTCGTCCACCACGGCGGCGCGGGCACCACGACGACGGCCGCCCGGGCGGGCGCGCCTCAGGTGGTGGTGCCCCAGATGGTGGACCAGCCGTACTGGGCGGGCCGGGTGGCCGACCTGGGCATCGGCGCGGCACACGACGGTCCGACGCCGACCACCGCGTCCCTGTCCGCCGCGCTCAGGACCGCACTGTCCCCCGGGACCCGCGCCCGGGCGGCCGCCGTGTCCGGCACGATCCGCACCGACGGGGCGGTGGTGGCCGCGAGGCTGCTGCTGGGCACGGTCGGCGACGAAGGGCCGCCGATGTCCGCGTAAACGCCGCGCGGACAGGGGCGGCCTCGGCTAGCCTCGCGAGGTTGTCGCCGCGCCTTGCAGAGGAGACCGCCATGGCCCTGCCCTTCCCGCCCACCGAACCGGACGCGCACGGGCTCCTCGATGTCGGCGACGGCAACCAGATCTACTGGGAGACCAGCGGAAACCCCGAGGGGAAGGCGGCGCTGTGCGTGCACGGCGGCCCCGGCAGCGGAGGGCGCCGCGGCAGCCGCACGATGTTCGACCCCGAGGTCTACCGGGTCGTCCTGTTCGACCAGCGCGGCTGCGGGGAGAGCCGACCGCATGCCTCCGACCCGGCCGTCGGCCTCGCCCACAACACCACCCACCACCTCATCGCCGACATGGAGCGCCTGCGCGAGCATCTGGGCATCGAGCGCTGGCTCCTCTACGGCGGCTCCTGGGGGTCGACGCTGATCCTGGCCTACGCGGAGCGCCACCCCGAACGGGTCTCCGAGATCGTCATCGCGGGCGTCACCATGACCCGGCCGGACGAGATCGACTGGCTCTACCGGGGCGTCGGACGGCTGCTGCCCGGCCCCTGGGAGGCGTTCCGCGACGCCCTGCCGGAGCCGGACCGCGGCGGCGATCTCGTGGCCGCCTACGACCGGCTGCTGAACAGCCCGGACGAGGCGGTCCGGGTCAAGGCGGCGCGGGACTGGTGCGCCTGGGAGGACGCGGTCATCGCCCACGAGGTGCTCGGCCAGCCGGGCTACTACAGCGACAGATCCGACGACGCGCTGATGGCCTTCGTCCGGATCTGCGCGCACTACTTCGCCAACGACGTGTGGCTGCAGGACGGCCAACTGCTCCGTGACGCACACCGGTTGGCGGGGATCCCGGCGGTGCTGATCCACGGCCGACTGGACCTGGGCAGCCCGCTGAAGGCCGCGTGGGAGTTGTCCAAGGCATGGCCGGACGCGGAGCTGAAGGTGATCGACGACTCGGGCCACACGGGCAGTCCCGCGATGCGGGACGCGATCGTGGAGGCGATCGCCCGGTTCGGAAGGAACGACTACCCGAATCCCCCTTCGTGAGTTAGGTTAGGCATACCTAAGTAGCCCGCTTGGTGTTCCCCTATCCGCGCCTGGAGCCTCCGGATGCGTCCTTTCTCTGCTCGCGCCACCACCCCGACCGCCGCCGAGCGCGTCCGGTCGATCCTGGCCGCCGCTCATTCGATGACCGTGGTGAGCGACGGGATCCACACCGAAGTACGCCGTCTCGACGGCACGGGCGCGATGGGCCACTTCCACCTCCACCCGCCGTTCGAGGGCACCCCCGGGGCCCAGACGGCGATGCGCGTTCCGGTCCGGCTGGAGCTGACCGACATCGCCCCCACGCCCGTACGCGACCGCCTTCGCGCCCGGGTCACGGTGACCGGGCTGCTGGCCGCCCCGTACGACGCGGAGTCGAAGGAGAGCACCTGCCTGGAGTTCGGCCAGGCGGTTCTGGACGACGACCGGGGACGCACGTACGTCACCCTCCAGACCCTGCAGGCAGCACCCCTCGACCCCATCGCGACCACTGAGGCGAGCATGCTGACGCACCTCGTCGACGACCACAGCGAACTCGTCCCGCTGCTGCTGCGCCTCGTCCACCCCCACCCGGAGAAGGGCATGGTGCGCGCCCTCCCCGTGGCGATGGACCGCTACGGCATCACCCTGCGCCTCGAACACCCCCGCACCCACCACGACGTCCGGCTGCCGTTCAAGACGCCCGTGACCGACATCAACCAGGCCGGGCCGCAGATCCACGCCCTCCTGACCACCGCGCGCCGCCTCTCCCACACGGGCAACCTGCTGGGCCGGTAGGGCCGTCAGCCCGCTTCGGCCCGGTGACCGCTCATCACGGCCAGGCTTTCGTCGCGGATGGGCTGTGAGGTGTCGCGGTCGGGGCGGTAGGGGGCGAGGGTGGATTCGGGGGTGGAGGTGGTGAGTTCCTCGGTGGCCAGGGCGGCGAGGAGCGGGGCGAGGGTGACGCCGCTGTGGGTGGCGATGGTGTAGAGGCCGGGTGCGTGGGGGTGCGCGCCGACCAGGGGAAGGCCGTCTTCGGGGACGGGGCGGACACCGATCCGGGTGCCGCCCAGGGCGCGGAAGGCGGGCAGCACCGCGGCGCACCGGCCGAGGAGGTCCGCTTCGGGCGGCACCTGAGTGGCCGGGGTCGGGTCGAGGAGGGCGTCGACCGGCCAGGAGATGGCGCAGACCCGGTTGCCCGGGGCGGGGCGCAGATCGACGCCGGGGGTGGCGACGATGGCGCGCAGCGGCTCGGCGAGGGGGACGGACTCGCCCACCAGGCCGGGGATCCGGCGCAGCGGCAGCCGTATCCCGGCCAGTTCGGCGATGCGTCCGGCGTCGGGGCCCGCGCAGTTGACGACGTGATCGGCCTCGAAGCGTCGTCCCCGCGCCTCGGCGCCGCACACCCGTTCGCCGTCCCGCAGCAGGGCGGTGACGGGGGTGTCGTAGCGGATGTCGGCGCCCAGGGCCGCGGCCCGGTCGAGGAGGGTGCGCGCGAGGAGGGGGGCGTCGTACCAGGTGGCGTCGGAGTGCACGACGAGTTCGGGGGCGCGGCAGGAGGCGGGGGCGACGGCGGGTGCGAGCGTGCGCAGTTCGCCGGGGTCGGCGGTGCGGCAGGGATGTCCCCATGCGGCGAGGCGTTCGGCACGCGCGCGGAGGGTGCGCTGTTCCTCCTCGGTGTGGCCCCACTGGACGAGCGGTGCGGGGTGGCGCCAGCCGGGGGCTCCGGTGCGGGCGTGGAACTCCTCCGCCAGTTCCCGGTGGAGCGCGGCGCTGCGCTGGTTGAGCAGGAAGTAGGAGTGGGGGGTCTTCAGGTGGGTGACGTCGATGGAGAAGGTGGCGCTGGAGGTGCCCGGGGTGCGGCCACCGGCGTCGAGCACGGTGACATGGACGCCTGCCTCGGCGAGGCGGTGGGCGGTGGCGGCGCCGATCACTCCGGCGCCGATGACGAGGGCACGGGTCATGGAGACTCCTTCGGTGGGGGTCAGGGGGAGTTCCTGGATGGTCAGAGCACCTTGCTGAGGAACGCGCGGGTGCGTTCGTGGCGCGGGTCGCTCAGCACGTCCGCGGGCGGTCCGGTTTCGATGACGGCGCCGTCGTCCATGAACACCAGCGAGTCGCCGACCTCGCGGGCGAAGCCCATCTCGTGGGTGACGACGACCATGGTCATGCCGTCCTCGGCGAGCCCCCGCATCACCTCCAGCACCTCGCCGACGAGTTCGGGGTCGAGCGCGGAAGTGGGCTCGTCGAACAGCATCAGTTCGGGCCGCATGGCCAGGGCCCGGGCGATGGCCACCCGCTGCTGCTGCCCGCCGGAGAGCTGGGCGGGGTAGCTGTGCGTCTTGTCGGCGAGGCCGACGCGGGCGAGCAGTTCCGCGCCGCGTTCCCGGGCCGTGTCCCTTGGCTCCTTGGCCACTTGGACGGGGGCCTCGATGACGTTTTCCAGCGCGGTCATGTGCGGAAAGAGGTTGAAGCGCTGGAAGACCATGCCGATGCCCCGGCGGCGCCGGGAGACGGCCTTGTCGCTCAGCTCGTGGAGCCTGCCGTCCCGCTCCTCGTAGCCGACGAGTTCGCCTCGGACGTACAGCCGTCCCCGGTCGATGGTCTCCAGATGGTTGATGCAGCGCAGGAAGGTGGACTTGCCGGACCCGGAGGGGCCGACCAGGCACATCACCTCGCCGGGGGCGACGGTCAGGTCGATGCCCTTGAGGACGTCGGTGCGGCCGAAGCTCTTGTGCACGCTCTCGGCTCTGATCACGGCGGAAGTCAACGTGCGCTCTCCTCACGGTGTTTCCGGGCTGCGGCGCGCAGCCGCTGGAGCGGGGTGGGCGGCAGGGTGCGGCTGGTGCCGCGGCCGAAGCGCCGTTCCAGGTAGTACTGGCCGACGTTGAGTACGGAGGTGGCCACGAGGTACCAGAAGCAGGCGACGACCAGCAGCGGCACCTGCTGGAAGTTGCGCGAGTAGATGCCCTGGATGGAGGTCAGCAGCTCAGGAACGGCGATGGCGAAGACCAGCGACGTGGTCTTCAGCATGGAGATCGCCTGGTTGCCGGTGGGCGGGATGATGATGCGCAGCGCCTGCGGCAGCACGATGCGGCGCAGGGTCTGCCCGCGGGACATGCCGAGCGCCTGGGCGGCCTCGCTCTGGCCGTCGTCGACGGAGGTGATGCCCGCGCGGACGATCTCGGCCATGTACGCCGCCTCGTGCAGCCCGAGGCCGAGGACGGCGGCGGTGAGCTGGGTGATGAGGACGTTGGTTTCGGCCTCCACGAACGTCGGTCCCCAGGGAATGCCGAGGCCGATGGTGGGGACGATCGCGGACAGGAAGTACCAGAAGAGGAGCTGGACCAGCAGCGGGGTGCCGCGGAAGAGCCAGATGTAGGCCCAGCTCAGCCGGGACAGGATCGGGTTGGCGGACATCCGCAGGACGGCGAGGACGACACCGCCGACGATGCCGACCGCCATGGCGAGGGCGGTCAGCAGCAGCGTGGTCCGCAGCCCCTCCATGATCACCGGCGAGAAGAGGAACTCCCCGACGGTCCCCCACTGCATACGGGGGTTGGTGATCCAGCCCTCCAGGAGGAAGACCAGCACGAAGGTCACGGCGACCGCGGCGACGCGCAGCCCGGGACGGCGCACGGGGACGGCGCGCAGGGTTTCCGCGGCGTGGCCGGAACCGGCGCCGCCGGAGTCCGTCCGGGTGAGGGTCTCGGTCATGCCGCTCCCCCGTTCACCGTGGCGCGCTTCAGGGCCCCGGAGGTGACGTTCCACTGCTTGAGGATCTTCGCGTAGGTGCCGTTGTCCATGAGTTTCTGCAGGGCACCGCGGACAGCCCGTACCAAGGTCCGCTCCTCCTTGTTGATCAGGATTCCGTACGGCAGGAAGCGGTACGGCTCACCGGCCGTGCGGAACCTGCCGTGCGACATCTCGGCCTGGTAGACGACGGTGGGGGTGCCGCCGACGAACGCGTCGGCGCGGCCCGTGGACAGGGCCTGGAAGCAGCCGACGGAGTCGGGGAAGACCAGTTTCTCCAGCTCGGGCTTGCCGTCCGCGGCGCACTTCTCCGCCTGCGCCGCCACGTCGTCCACCTGGGAGGTGCCCTGCTCGACGGCGACCTGGCTGCCGCAGAGGCTGGTGAGGGAGCGGATCTTCCCGGCGGCCTTTTCGGCGGCGAGGATCGAGCTGCTGGTCTTCATGTAGTCGACGAACGTGACCTGCGACTGGCGCTCCTTCTTGTCGAGCATGGCCTGGATCGCCACGTCGTAGCGGTGGGAGCGGACACCGCCGATGATGCTGTCGAAGTTCGCCTGCACCAGGTGGAGACGGAGGCCGAGGACCTGGCCGACCGCGCGGATGAGGTCGGGTTCGGCGCCGATGACGGTCTTGTTGTCGATGTCCAGGAGGGACAGCGGCGGGTAGTCGTTGCCGACAGCCGAAGTGAGCGACCCCTTGTCGCGGATGTCCTGCGGGAGCAGGGCACGGAGTGCGGGGTCGACGCGCTGCTCGGGCACCTTGGACTGGTTGACGGTCGTGGTGCCGCCACATGCCGTCGCGGTCGGCATGAACAATGCCGCGAGCGCGAGGGGAAGTGCGGTGGCGCGGGCTCGCGCCTGCCTTCCGGGCACGGTGCCTCCCTTCTGGGCTGCTGGTCAGGGGACCGGCGCAGGGCTGGTGGACGCCCAATCTGCGGTATGGCGGTGGCCCGGGCAAGAACAGGGAGAATGAACGTTTCCACGCGGAGTGTTAAGTTCCTTTGATGCTGACCCCGCCGCAGCTGCAGGCGATATGCGAAGTGGTCGCCGCGGGCTCGTTCCGTTCGGCCGCCCAACGCCTCGGCTACACGCCCTCCGCCGTCTCCCAGCAGATCTCCACCATCGAACGCACCCTGGGCGTCGCGCTCTTCGAGCGCTCCCCGCGCAGTGTGCGCCCCACCCCGGCCGGGCTCCAGCTCGCCCGGCGCGCGGGGCGGCTGCTGGCCGATCTGTCGGCGACGGAGAACGAGATGCGCGCCTACGCCGCCGCCGAGCGCGGGCGGCTGCGGCTGGGCAGCTTCTGGTCCGCGGGATTCCGGCTGGTGCCGACGGTGCTGACGGGGTTCCTCCGCGACCGGCCCGAGGTCGACGTCCGCTACGAGGAGGGCGACCCCCAGGTCACCGTGCCCGCGGTGGTGGAGGGGCGGCTGGATCTCGCCGTGATCTTCGAGTACGGCGTGGTGCCGCACAGCTGGCCCGAAGGGCTCGACCACACGCTGGTACGCGAAGAGCCGCTCTACGTTCTCCTCCCCGCCGGGCACCCACTCGCCGGACGGCGGCACATCCGCCTCGCCGATCTGCGGGACGAGCGCTGGATCAGCTACCACGAGGACACCGACGCCGCCCGCTGTCTGCGCCACATCTGCGCGGCCGGTGGCTTCCTGCCCGAGGTGCTCTTCCGTACGAACGACTACAACCTGCCCTACGAGCTGGTCCGGCAGGGCCTGGGGGTGGCGATCGCACCCGAACTCGCCATCGTGGACACCTCCGCCTCGCCCGACGCTTCCGGCACCCACCTCGTCCGGCTCACCGACCCCACCCACACCCGCCGGGTCTACGCCACCCGCCGCACCAGCGACCCCAACCCGTTCCTCCCTCAGGCCCTCGCCCTCCTGCACACCGCGGCGACCGCGCTGCCCGAGCGGGGCGACGGGGCGTGCCCCACGGTCACCGGCTGAAGCCGACCGGCTCCTTCCCGCCATCTGCGCGCGCTGTCCTTGTACTTCCTTTGCCACGCGTTCGCCGGGCATTGGCCTGAGCTTGTTTGCATGCAGGAATGGACCACATCACCTTCCTGGTGGCGGTCGTCATCGTCACGGCCCTCGCTTTCGACTTCACCAACGGATTCCACGACACGGCCAACGCGATGGCCACCTCCATCGCGACCGGCGCGCTCACGCCCAGAACTGCGGTTCTGGTGAGCGGAGTGCTCAACATCGTCGGTGCGTTCCTGTCCACCGAGGTCGCCAAGACCATCTCCGGCGGCATCGTCGACGACACGCTGGTCACCCCAGGGATGATCTTCGCGGGGCTGGTCGGAGCCATCCTCTGGAATCTGCTGACCTGGCTGGTCGGGCTGCCGTCGAGTTCGTCGCACGCCCTGTTCGGCGGGCTGATCGGGGCCGTGTGGGTCGGGGCGGGCGCCCATGGCGTGCACTTCGACAAGGTCATCGAGAAGGTGCTGATCCCGGCGGTGGCCTCGCCGGTCGTGGCCGGTGTCGCCGCGCTGCTGGCCACCTACCTCGCGTACCGGCTCACCGACCGCGCCCGCAAGAAGTCGGTGACCAAGGGCTTCCGGGTCGGTCAGATCGCCTCGGCCTCGCTCGTCTCCCTCGCGCACGGCACGAACGACGCGCAGAAGACCATGGGCGTCATCACCCTGACCCTGATCTCGACGGGCGCGCTCGGCCATGACGCCGGTCCGCCGCTGTGGGTGATCGCCTCCGCGGGGCTCGCCATCGGCCTCGGCACGTACCTGGGCGGCTGGCGGATCATCCGCACCATGGGCAAGGGGCTCACCGAGATCCAGTCGCCGCAGGGCTTCGCCGCCGAGACCGCCTCCACCACCGTCATCCTCACCTCCGCGCACCTCGGCTTCGCCCTGTCCACCACTCAGGTGGCCTCCGGCAGCATCCTCGGCGCGGGTCTTGGCCGACGGCTGGCGGAGGTGCGCTGGGGCGTCGCGGGCCGCATGGTCATCGCCTGGATGGTCACGCTGCCCGCCGCCGCGGTCGTCGGCGGCGTCTCCGCGAGCGTGGTCACGAACGGCGGCAACATCGGCGCGGCGGTCGTCGCCCTGGTCGGCGCGGCCCTCGCCACCGGCATCGTGATCCTCTCGCGCCGGAACCCGGTGGACGCGCGGAACGTCAACGACACCCACGAGGTCACCCTCCGCACCGAGCCCCCGGCCGCGGTCGGCACGGCCGCCTGAGCCCTTCGAATCACGGAGAGTGGAAAACGATGCATCTCGACTGGAGCGCGCTCGGCCAGGTCACCCTGGTGAGTGTCGGCGTCACCGTCGCCATGGTCACCGTCTTCGCCCTCGGCGTCCTGGGCCTCGCCCGCGCCGAGGCGGCCCGTGAGGGGAACGGCACCGGGTCCACCGTCGGCCTCACCCAGGCCGGACTGTGCTTCGTGGCGTGCGCCGCGGTGGTGGCGTACGGAATCTATCTGATCGTGCCGCAGTTCCACTGAGGCGGAAGGAGGACCGGATGACGACATCGCCCTTGCTGTCCGAGCTGGCCGACCTGCGGGTCGACTACAGCGACCACGACGACCCCGTGCTCATCCGGCCGGACGGAAGCCCGGTCGACACGTGGCGGGAGAACTATCCGTACGCGCAGCGCATGGAGCGCCCGGAGTACGAGTGGCACAAGCGGCTGCAGCAGATCGAACTGCTGAAGCTGCAGAGCTGGTTCAAGGAGACCGGACGCCGCCTCGTCATCGTCTTCGAGGGCCGGGACGCGGCGGGCAAGGGCGGCACGATCAAGCGCTTCACCGAGCATCTCAACCCGCGCGGCGCGCGCATCGTCGCGCTGGAGAAGCCGACCGAGCGCGAGCGCGGTCAGTGGTATTTCCAGCGGTACGTGGAGCATCTGCCGACCGCGGGCGAGATCGTGCTCCTCGACCGGTCCTGGTACAACCGGGCCGGTGTGGAGCGGGTCATGGGCTTCTGCTCGGACGACGAGTACCGGCGCTTCATGCGGCAGGCGCCGATGTTCGAGCGGATGCTCGTGGACGACGGCGTGGACCTGGTGAAGTTCTGGTTCTCGGTGTCCCAGGGCGAGCAGCGCACGCGTTTCACGATCCGCCAGGTGGACCCCGTACGGCAGTGGAAGCTCAGCCCGATGGACCTGGCCTCGCTGGACCGCTGGGACGACTACACCGCCGCGAAGGTCGCCATGTTCCGCGAGACGGACACCGATCACGCGCCCTGGACGGTGGTCAAGAGCAACGACAAGAAGCGGGCCCGGGTCGAGGCCATGCGCAGCGTGCTCGCCCGTTTCGACTACACCGGCAAGGACGAGGAGGTCGTCGGCACCACCGATCCGCGCATCGTGGGCGCGGCGGCGGGTCTGCTGGAGGCAGGCGAAGACGACACTGCCGACACCGACGAGGTGCGGTAGTCGCCAGGGCTCAGCCCACGGCGGCGGGGCGGCCGGTGCGCAGGGAGGCGTAGGCGGCCAGGACGATGCGCAGGGTGCGCAGGCCCGCCTCGCCGTCCGGGCGGGGGCGGCGGCGGGTGCGGGCGGCGTCGAGGAATTCGTCCAGCATGGCGGCGTCCAGGTCGGTGCCACCGGGTTCCCAGCGGGCGCGGCCGCCTTGGGAGTCGAAGCCGCCGAGCAGCCGGGGGAAGGCGTCGAACTCCACGATGGCGCGCTCCCCCACGCACGTCAGGGTCAGCCCTCCCCAGGTGGGGTGGGCCGGTGGCTGGCTCCAGCTGCAGTCGATGGTGGCCACGGCGCCGCTCGGGTAGCGGACGGTGACCAGCCCCGCCGTCTCGACGGGCGAGTCGGCGTCGAGGACGGTGTTGGCCTGGGCGTAGACCTCGACGGCCTGTTCGCCGTGCAGCAGGACGTCCATCAGGTCGGCGAGGTGGACGGTGTGGTCCATGACCGCGCCACCGCCCGCGAGTGCCGGGTCGGCGAACCAGCCGCGCATACGGGCGGGGTTGGTGCCGTTGTTGGTGCCGTGGACGCTGACGAGATCCCCGAGGGAGCCGTCGGCCAGGGAGCGGTGGAGGGCGGCGAAGGCCGGGCTGAACCGGACGGGGTAGGCGGTCATCAGGCCGACCCCGGCGCCCGCACAGGCGTCGATCATGGCACGGGCGTCCTCCTCCGTCGTGGCCAGTGGCTTTTCGCACAGCACCTGGGCCCCGGCCGCGGCCGCGCGCTCGACCAGGGGCCGGTGGCGGGCGTTCTCGCTGCACACCACGACCGCGTCAGGGGGCGGCGAGAACGCCTCGTCCCAGCTGTCCGCGTACGGCGCCCCCAGCCGCTCGGCGAGGGCGCGGCCGCGCGTGGGGTCGCCGGGCGGGGCGTCGGGGTCGGCGGTGATCAGCTCGATGCCGTCGCGGTCGCGCAGCAGCTCGACGTACGTCGCGGCGTGGACGTGGGCGAAGGACAGTACGGCGACCCTCACGTGGGGATTCCTTCCCTGGAGGCGTTGGAGGCGTTGGAGGCGTTGGGGGCCTTGGCAGCCTTGGGAGCCTTGGAGGCGGTCAGCTCGACAGCACGGCCCGTGCGGGCGGAGAGGGCGGCGGCCTCGGCGATACGGACGGCGGCCACGCCGTCGCGGGCGCTCACCCGGGGCGGCGGGCCGCCCGCGAACGCCTCGGCGAACTCGCGTATCTGGGTGAGGTAGGGGGACTCGCCGAAGTCTCCGGCCGGGATCCCGTCCTCCTCCTCGGCCACGGCGCCGGTGACGCGCAGGCCGGGCGCGGCGAGCGAGTCGTAGCGTATGGTCCCGCCCGTTCCGGCCACGTGGAAGGTGGTGCGGAACCGGGTGGCCGGGGGCGCCCAGACGCCCACGACCTGGCTGATCACACCGCCCTCGTGGGTGAGCACCGCGCCTCCGGTGGCGACCGCGCCGACCGGGGCGGGGGCGGTGAGGTGGCCGCGCTGGTAGGCGTGGACGCGTACGACCTCGCCGAACAGCCAGCGGGCGATGTCCAGGTCGTGGATCATCTGGTCGACCAGGATGCCGCCGGAGCGGGCGGGGTCGGCGAACCAGCGGCTCCAGGTGGGGTAGCGGCCGGTGCGGGTGAAGCGGGCGACGGCGACCCGGCCGAGTTCGCCGTCCGCGAGGGCGGCGCGGAGCCGGGCGTAGGCGGGGAAGTAGCGCACGACGTGCCCGGGGTAGAGCAGCACCCCGGCGGCGTCGGCGGCATCCGCCATCTCCTCGGCGTCGGCGGCGGTCAGCGCGAGGGGCTTCTCGCACAGGACGTGGGCCCCGGCGGTGAGGGCGGCCAGCGCGATGTCGCGATGGGTGTCGGTGGGGGTGCAGATGTCCACCACGTCGGCGCCACTGATCGCGTCCTGCAGCGAGTCGGCCGCCGTGGCGCCGAATTCGTGGGCGAGCGTGGCGGTGTGAGGGTCGGGCGCGTAGACGCGTACGCGGGCGCCGAGCGCGGCCCAGGCGGGCAGGTGGGTGCGGGCGATGCCGCCCGCGCCGATGAGCGCGATGTCGAGTTCTGCCATGGCCTTTCCTGCCTTTTGAGGGCGTCTAGCCTTTGAGGGCTCCGCTGAGCACCCCGTTGATGAAGTGCCGCTGGAAGAACAGATAGACGAGGACGACGGGGGCGATGACGATCAGGGTGGCCGCCGCGAGGAGCGGGATGTCGACCTCGTACTGGCCGGTGAACAGGCCGAGTCCGGCGGGTGCGGTGCGTCGGCTCGGGTCCTGGATCAGGACCAGCGGCAGCAGGAACTGGTTCCAGCTCCAGACGAAGTAGAGGACGCCGAGGGTGGTCACGGCGGGTCGGGAGCTGGGCAGCAGGACCCGCCACAGCGTGGTCCACGACGAGGCGCCGTCCAGCCGGGCGGCCTCGATGAGGCTGCGCGGCATGGTCGCGAAGTGTGCCCGCATCCAGAACACGCCGAACGGCATGAACGCGCCGATCTCGGCGAGGGCCAGGCCCGGCACGGTGTTGGTGAGCCCGACGGCCCGCAGGTCGTAGTAGAGCGGGATGACGGTGACCTCGACCGGGATGGCCAGGCCGAGCAGCAGATACGCGTAGAGCTTGCCGCGGCCGGGGACGTCCATGGTGGCGAGCGCGTATCCGGCCAGGGTCGCGCACACGACGGCGGCGGGCACGACGCTGAGGGCGATCACCGCGCTGGACCGCAGCAGGGTGCCGAATCCGGCGGCGGACCAGGCGTGGCCGAAGTTCTCCAGGTGGATGCCGCGAGGCCAGGCGAAGCCGGTGAGCGGTGTCCCCGCGGGCTGGAGCGCGGCCAGCAGCAGGGAGAGGAACGGGATCAGCACGACGGCCAGGAACACGGCGAGGACGGCAGGCGCCGCGAGCCTGCCGGCGGCCGGGCGGGCAGTGGTGGTGGCGGCCGGAGTGGCGGTGGCGGTGGTCACGGGGCCTCCCTGGCGAGCCGGTTGATCACGAGGACGGCCACCGAGATGACGGCGGTCAGGACGACGGCCAGGGCGCTGGCGAGGCCGACGGCGCCGCCGCCGAAGGCGAGGCGGTAGATGAGGATGCCGGGGACGACGGTGGTGTTGCCGGGGCCGCCGCCGGTGGTGATGTAGATGAGGTCGAAGCTGGAGAGCGCGGCGATCACGGTGATCGACAGGGCGACCGCGATCTCGGGCCGCAGCAGCGGGACGGTGATCGACCGGAACTCGCGTACCGGGCCCGCGCCGTCCATCCGGGCCGCCTCGTAGATCTCCTGGTCGATGCGCTGGGTCCCGGACAGGAACAGGACCATGCACAGGCCGGAGACGACCCAGGTGCCGATGAGTCCGACGGCGGGCAGCGCCCAGGTGAAACTGCCCAGCCACGAGTCGGCGAGCCCGCCGAGGCCGATGGCGCGCAGCACCTGGTTGAGGGTGCCGTCGTCGGCATACACCCAGCGCCAGATGATGGCGACCGCGACCAGCGGGAGGACCTGGGGCAGGAACAGCAGCGCGCGGATGAGGGCGGTGCCGCGCCCGGTGCGGCGGGCGACGATGGCCGCCGAGACCAGGCCGAGGCAGATGGGCAGGACGGAGAAGAACACGATGAGCGCGCCCGCGTGCCAGGACGCGGCGCGCAGCTGCGGATCGGCGAAGACGCGCCGGTAGTTGTCGAGGCCGACGAAGGACGGCAGGGTCACGCCGTCCCAGTCGAAGAGCGACAGATAGGCGGTGTGCAGGGCGGGGAGGACGGCGAAGAGGGTGTACGGGAGGAGGGCGGGCAGGACGTACAGCAGCGCCACGGCCCGGCGGCGGCGCCTTCGTCCCGCCCCGGCCGTCGCGGGTGCGGTCCGGGCCGGGTGCGGGCGGGGACGCTGCCGGGCGGCGCGGGGGCGGCGGTGGGTTCCGGTGGCGAGGCGGTCGGTGGCGGTCATGCGTGGTAGTTCTCGTAGTCCTGCTGGAGGTTGGCCAGGAACTTCTCCGCGCTCACCTTGCCCCCGGCGAGCAGCTGGAGCTGGGTGGTGAGGGTGTCGGCCATGGTCGTGGTGGAGGCGTTCTGGATGAACGGCTCCAGGCCGGAGTTCTTGACGATGCCCTGCCAGCCCTGCTGCACCTCGGCGAGCAGTCCGCTCTGCCGGGGCATGGCGGCCGCGTCGGGTGCCATGAAGCCGCCCTTGGCGATGACGGGAGCGGCGCCCTTGCTCGCGGCGAAGTCCAGGAAGGCGGCGGCGACGTCGGGGTTGTCGCACTTGCTGGAGACGCTGTAGTAGACCCCGGCGCCGGTGGTGCGCGACGGCGCGCCACGGGTGGCGGGCGGCGCGTTGACGTAACCCGCGTCGTCGCCGAGGCCCTTGGCGACGGCCGCCGCGGCCCAGTTGCCGCTGATCCGGAAGACACCCTGGCCCTTGGCGAAGGCGGCGGTGGCGTCGTTGTCGCTGAGGCCGTTGGTCCTGGCGGTGACGTAGCCTTCGTCGACCCAGCGCTTCAGCGTCCGGGCGGCCTTCAGCGCCTCCGGTCCGGTAATGGTGGCGCCCTTGTGGCCGAAGGCCCATGCCTCGCGGTCGGCGGGCTTCATGAAGACCGAGAGCAGGACGTTGAAGGGGTGGTTGAGGCCGCCGTCGAGGTTGCCTTCGACGAGCGCGGTCTCCCCGGCCGCCTTGGCCTTGGCGAACATGTCCTCGAGGTCGCCCAGGGTGGCGGGCGGGAAGCGCAGTCCGAGCTTGCGGGCCTTGGCCTTGTTGTAATACACGCCCTCGAACGACAGCCCGGCGGGCACTCCGTACAGCTTCCCGGTGCCGACGGTCCTGCCGTCGTCGGAGAAGGTGATCTGGTCCAGGCCCGGGAACTTCTTCGGCCAGCCGTACGCACGGCTGTACGCGCCCATGTCGAGCAGCAGCCGACCGCGGACGAGGTTCTGCATGCCGGAGGTGAACTGGGCGATGTCGGGGGCGGTGTCCGCGGACATCGTGGTGTTGATGCTCTTGAGGTAGTCGTCCCAGCCGGTGTACTGGCGCTTGATGGTGACGTTGGGGTACTTGTCCATGAATGCCTTGACGAGGCCCGGCGTCATGGTGGTGTCGTCCGCGTCGGCGAGCACGAGGGTGAGCTTCTTGCCGGTCGGCACGGCGGTGGAGGCGGGCCCGGCGCTGCTCTTCTTGGCCGAGGAGCCGGGCGTCAGGCTGCCGCATGCGGCGAGGGCGGAGGCGCTGACCACGCCGGTGGCGGCGAGGAAGGCACGTCGGGACAGGGCGGTGGAGGACAGGGGCTGCGGGGTGGGTCTCACGGGGGCTCCTGAGACGGCGAGGAGGAGGTGCCGGGCTTCGCGGGGGAAGCGGCGGGGGCCCTGTGCGGGGGAGGCAGGGCGTGTTTTAATAAAGCAGTTGCCTTTCATAATCGGCATGACGCAAGGGCGCGTCAAGAGCCGATCCGAGGTCGGTGTCAGAGGTCGGTGTCAGCGATCACTGTCGGAGGCCGACAGCAGGAGCCGACGCCAGGAGGCTGAATCCGTTGGTCATGCCCAGGGGTCTCGGGGGCCGCGACGACGGGTCCCCCGCCACGGCCGCCGTCCCGCAGACGCGCTGGCCGATGGACCACGACGCGGAGCCGGGCCCGCCCCTGCCCGCGGTGGTCGGCGTGGCGGACCTGCGCGCCACGAACGCCGCCGCCATCCTGGCCGCCGTCCGCTCCACGGAGCGCCACCCCCGGCTGTCGGAGCTGGTCAAGGCCACCAAGCTGTCCCGCCCCACGGTGGAGGCCATCGTGGACGAGCTGGCCGACTGCGGCCTCATCGAGACCGCCGCGGCGGAGTCCGCGCGCGGCCAGCGCTCCCCCGGCCGCCCGGCCCGCCGGTTCCGCTTCCGGGCCCGGGCAGGCTTCGTCGTCGGCGTCGACGTACGGGCCCGGTCGGTGACCGCCTGCCTCGCCGACCTGGACGGGCGATCGGTGGCGGTCGAGCGCAAGGCGGTACGTGCCGACCTCACCGGCCGCGCCCGCGCCCGCGCCGTGACGACGGTGATCGACGCCGCCGTCGGCCGGGCGGGCGTCGACACCCGTCGAGTGTGGGCCGCGACGGTCGGCACCCCCGGCCTGGTCGACCGGGACAACCTCACCATCCGGCAGGCCGACAACCTCAAGGACTGGGCCCGGGCGGACATCGTCGGCATCCTGCGCGACCGGCTCGGCTGCCAGGTGACCGTGGAGAACGACGCCAACCTCGCCGCGCTCGGCGAGCGGTGGCGCGGCGTCGGCGGCGACACCGACGAGATGATCTTCGTGCTGCTGGGTGAGCGGCTCGGCGCGGGTGTGATCACCGGTGGCCGGCTGCTGCGGGGCCACCACGGGGCGGCCGGTGAGATCGGCTTCATCCGCTTCCCCGGCGAGCCCGCTCCCCCGCCCCCGGGCCTGGCGCCGCAGGCTTCGGACACCGTCCGGAACGCGGCCGCGGGCGACCCGGACGCGGCCCGGGCCGTCGCCTCGTACGGACATCGGCTGGCCGACGGCATCGCCCCGGTCCTGCTCGCGCTCGACCCGGCGCTGGTCGTGCTCGGCACCGGCCCGTTCGGCGCCCCCGACCTGCTGCCCGCCGCCGAACTCCTCCTCGACGCCGCTCAAGCCCACGCCGACGGCCTCCTCGTGGACCCGCCGCGCTGGCGGCTGTCGGCCCTCGGCGACGAGGCCGTGATCACGGGCGCGGTCCGCCTCGCGCTCTCCTCCGTCGAGGCCGTGCTGCGCACCCGCCCCACCAGCCTCGCCCCGAAGTAGGCGCCGAGGCGGTGCCCGCGCCTCGGGCTTCGTGCTCCAGCCGCACGCCAACGCGGGCAGGCACCATGGCCCAAGTTCGAGGCCGACAGCGCGGTCCGGTTCTTCAGTTCGACCTGATGGGTCGTCGGCGTGCGCGTCAGCGCTGCTCGAGTTCAGCGGCGGTCGCCACGGTCCGGCGGTGGCGGCCGCGCAGGAGCCCGGCCGCCACCGCCGCGGAGACCAGACTGAGGAGGCCGACGGTGGCGGCCATGCTGCCGACGGCGGACTCCACGCCGATCAGCACGAGGGGGCAGAGGAACTCGCCCGCGAAGAACGCCGCCGTCCACAGGCCGGTGCCACGTCCGCGGTCGGCGTAGCCCAGCCTGGACATCGCCACCGTGAGCAGCGAGGGCAGCAGGACACCGGCGCCGAGGCAATTGACGACGCCGCCGATGATCAGAAGTGCCGGGGAGCCGGAGAGGCCGATCACGGCGAAGCCCAGGGCGCACAGGGCGAAGACCGCCGGCAGCCTGCCCTCGGGTCTGCCGGGCAGCCTGGTGAAGGCGATCGCACCCGCCACGGTGGCAGCGCTGGCGAGTGCCGTGGCCAGTCCGATGGCCCCGGTGGACGTCACGCCCATGTCATCGAGCAGATACGGCATTTCGACGGGCACGGTGTAGAAGACCGTCCCGCCGAACACCGTCAGCCCGCAGATCCCGGCCAGCCTCCGCACGGGAAAGGGGCGGGCCTCGGCGGCCTTTTCGGCCGTGGCGGCGGTCGGCCCGCGCCTGGGTAGGGTGGCGGCCATGGCGGGCGCCAGGAGGAGGCCGATCGCGTAGATCCAGAAAGGCGCGCGCCAGCCCGCCGAGCCCGCCGCACCGCCGATCACGAAGAACGCGGTGGCGGAGGCCGAGGCACACATGGTCTGCAGAGCGAGGTAGCGGTCCCGGGCCCGGCCGGTGTAGTAGTCGCCGATCAGCGTGGTACAGCACGTCATGATCGCCGCCTCCGTGATGCCGACCAGGACGCGGCTGGCCACGATCGCGGCGAGCGAGTCCAGCCACAGCGGAGCGGTGCCGAACACCGCGTACAGCACGGTCGCGCCGACCAGCAGGCGCGTGCGGCCCAGCCGGTCGGCGATGACGCCCGCGAACGGGGCCAGCAGGGCGAGCGCGAGCGCCGGGATCGTCAGGACGATGGGGACGAGGGTCTTCGCGCCGGGCACCGAGGCGAAGTGGTCCTGCATCTTCGGCAGCACCGGAGCGATCAGGACGGCGCCGAGGACCGGCAGGCAGCTGCCCGCCATGAGGAGCGTGGCGCGCAGCGCGCCGCCCGTCTTCTCGGCACTCGTGGCGGGGTTGGAGGCGGGCAGGGAAACGGATCCGGGCATACGGGGACTCCACATGCGGCCACGGGGGTGCGACGCCGTACAGCCGCAGGGGCATCGGTGCACCCGAAAGGGGACGGCGCCCGGACAGCGGGCGCGGGAACTGCCCCGACTATCGGCCACACCGGCTGCCGCGCCTAGTCCTCGCGCGATCGGAAGTCCGGATCGCTTTCATCCGCCGGATCGATACCCATCGATGCCGCCACCCGGGCGGCCGCCTCGCGCAGCCACATGTGCGCGGCGTCGTGCGTGTGCACGGGATGCCACCACAGGGCCTGCTGAAGGGTCACCACCTCGTAGGGCGGCCGCATGATCCGCACCGGGCAGACACCCCGCAGGCGCTCCGCGAGCAGTCGCTGGACGAGGGCGATGCGGCGGGTTCCGGCGACCAGGAACGGCAGGGTCAGGAAGCTGTCGACGGAGACCTCGGCCCGGGGCTCGATGCCGAGCATGCCGAGTTGGTGGACCGCCGGAGCGTCGTAGGTGCGCAGGTACGTCACCCAGGGCAGCCGTGCCAGATCGTCCCGGGTGAGGTGTTCGCCGACCTCGGGGTTGTCCTCGGAAACCAAGAACACCCACTGGTCCTGGTACAGCTCGGTGGCGGGGAAGCCGCTGATGATGCCGTGCGGCATGAGCAGGCCGTCGGTGGTGCTCAGCAGGGTGCCGACGGTGTCGACGATCCCGGGCGGTGTCTGGGTGAACCGCAGCCGGATGCCCGGCGCCTCCTGGTGGACGATCCGGGCGAGTTCGGCGCCGAAGACGGCCACGGCGTAGTCGGAGGAGACGAGGGTGAACTCGCGGGACTCGGTGGCCGGGTCGAAGTCGGCCTGGCTGGAGAAGACGCGTTCCAGCAGGTCACAGGCGGTGGAGGTGCGATCGAGGAGGACCTGGCCGAGGGCGGTGAGCTCGTAGTGGCCGCCGGAGCGGGAGAGCAGGTCGTCGGCGAAGTGGCGGCGCAGCCGGGCCAGGGCGGCGCTCATCGCCGGCTGGCTGAGGCCGATCGCCCGTCCGGCGCGGGTGACGTTGCGCTCCTCAAGGAGGGCGCGCAGGGCGACGACGAGGTTGAGGTCGAGGCTGGCCAGGTTCACGGCACGCTCCCACGGGTCCGGCAGGCGAAGACATAACAGAAGGCATGGCCAGAAGCTATAAACAGCATGGATGATGCGCATCCACAGAATCGATTTCCCAGATTACGGCAGGTGGGGCCAGATTAGTTGCACCGCACTGAGGAGGACACGTCCGTGTACCCAGCCGCCCCGTCCGCGCCTTTCGCCGGGCCTTTCGCCCTCGGCACTCTCTCCGCCACCGAGGCTCCCCCTGCTCCCGATGGCTTCGCCGGGCGTCCCTTTCCCGCCCTGGTAACGCCGCCCGGCCGGGTGCTCGACCTGCGTACGGCCCTCGATGCCCCGGGGCTCACCCTCCGCGGACTTCTGGAACGCTGGGCCGAGGTTCTGCCCCGGCTGAACGCCCTCGTCGCGGAGGGGTCCGGCGACTGGCGGCCACTTGAGGGCATGACGGTGCACGCTCCCGTCGAACCCCGGCAGGTCTTCCAGTCCGGTGCCAACTACCGGCAGCACGTGATCGACCTGGAGGTCGCCCACCGCTCCCCCGACGACCCACGCACGGCCGAGGAGGCGCGTACCGAGATCGGGGAGATCATGGACCGGCGGGCGCGCGAGGACCTGCCGTACGTGTTCATCGGCCTGCCCGGCGCGATCACGGGCCCGTACGACGATGTCGTCCTCCCCGCATGGTCGGAAAAGCCGGACTGGGAGCTGGAGTTGGCGGCCGTGATCGGCAGGCCCGCGCACCACGTCGGTGTCGAGGAGGCCCTGGAGTACGTCGCCGGTTACACGATCGCCAACGACCTCACCGACCGGGCGACGGTCTTCCGCCGGGACATGCCCGCCATCGGTACCGACTGGCTGCGCAGCAAGAACGCCCCCGGCTTCACCCCGCTCGGCCCCTGGATCGTCCCCGCCGGGTCGCTCGCGGACCCGGGTGACCTGCGGGTCACGCTGAAGCTGAACGGCGACACCATGCAGGACGGGTCCACCGAGGACATGATCTTCAACGTCGCGCGGCTCGTGTCGTACGTCTCCCAGGCCGCCCGGCTCCTGCCCGGCGACCTGGTGCTGACGGGCAGTCCGGCGGGCAACGGCATCCACTGGGGGCGGCTGCTGCGCGACGGCGACATCATGGAGGGCTCCATCACCGGGCTGGGTGCGCAGCGCACCCGGTGCGTCAGGGAGACCGGGTGAACCGCCACGACCCCGAGGGCGCGATAGGAGAGGCCGCCACGTCGTACTCGAACTGGGGACGTTGGGGCGAGGACGACCGCCTCGGCACCCTCAACTTCCTCGACGAGGCCAAGCGCCGCGAGGGAGCGGCCCTCGTCCGGCGCGGTGTGAGCTTCTCCCTCTCGCAGCGCTTCGACATGGACGGCCCGCAAAAGGGCTGGCGGCGGCGGACCAACCCGGTGCACACCATGCTGGACACCGGCACCGACGCGGCCCTCGGCAACCAGGGCTTCCCGCACGGCATCGGCGGCGCGGACGATGTGATCGCGATGCCCCTTCAGTGCTCCACGCAGTGGGACGGGCTCGGGCACATCTTCGACCACGGCAAGGCATGGAACGGGCGCGACGCCGCCAGGACCGTCACCTCCGACGGCGACCTCGTCACCGGTATCGAGCACATGGCGCCGTATGTCGCCGGACGCGGTGTGCTCCTCGACGTCGGGCGCGGCATGGGCGAGGACGGCGAGCTGCGCGACGGTTTCGCCATCACCGAGGAGCATCTGAGTGCGACGGCCGAGGCGCACGGCGTGCGCGTCGGCCGTGGCGACATCGTCGTCGTACGCACCGGTCAGCTCGCCCGCGTCCGCCGCGAGGGGTGGGGCGACTACGCCGGCGGTCCGGCGCCCGGCCTGTCCTTCAGCACGGCCGACTGGCTGCACCGTACCGAGATCACCGCGATCGCCACCGACACCTGGGGGTTCGAGGTGCGGCCCAATGAGTTCGAGGGCGCCTTCCAGCCCCTGCACCAAGTCGCCATCCCCCACATCGGGCTGCTCATCGGCGAGATGTGGGACCCGGACGCGCTCGCCGCCGACTGCGCGGCGGACGGTGTGTACGAGTTCTGGCTCACCGCCGCGCCCCTTCCCATCACCGGCGCCGTCGGCTCCCCGGTCAACCCGATCGCCGTCAAGTAACCAGCGGACAAAGGGAACTTCTGCCATGACCGAGATGACCAAGGCCCGCAGCGTCCTCGTCATCGGCGGCGGCGCATCCGGCAACGCCGTCACCATCCTGCTGCGCCGGGCCGGGATCGCCGTCGACCTGGTCGAAGCCGATCCCGGCTGGAATGCCACCACCGGTTCCGGCATCACCCTGCAGGGCAACGCCCTGCGGGTCCTGCGCGCACTCGGCGTGTGGGAACGGGTGGAGGCCTCCGGATTCCCCTTCGGCTCGCTGGGCGTGACCGCACCCGACGGCACCGTCCTGCACATCGCCGAGGACATCAAAACCGGAGGCGACGACCTGCCCGCCACGCTCGGCATGCAGCGCCCCCAGCTTCAGCGGATCCTCATCGACGCGGTCCGCGCCTCCGGCGCCACCGTACGCCTGGGCACCACCGCCGAGGCCCTGGACCAAGACCTGGACGGTGTCTCGGTGCGGTTCAGCGACGGCACGCAGGGCCGCTACGACCTGGTCATCGCCGCCGACGGCGTCCACTCCGCGACCCGCGCCGTGATCGGCATCGTCGACAGACCCGAACCCACGGGCATGGCCATCTGGCGCGCCTCCGCCCCGCGCCCCGCGGGCGTGGTACGCACCGACCTCGCCTACGGCGGCCCGGCCTACATCGCCGGATACTGTCCCACCAGCGAGAACACCCTCTACGCGTACGTCGTCGAGGCCCGCCGCCACCGGGAGACCATCGACCCGGCCAGTTACGCGGAGGAGATGCGGCGGCTCGCGCGGGGCTACGGCGGGGCGTGGCCGGAGATCGTGCGGCACATCACCGACGCGTCGAGGGTCAACTACACCTGGTTCAACCGGCTGCTGGTCGAAGGGTCCTGGCACCGCGGCCGGGTCGTACTGGTCGGCGATGCCGCTCACTGCTGCCCGCCCACCGTGGCCCAGGGTGCGGCCATGTCCCTGGAGGACGCCCTCGTGCTCGCCGACCTACTCACAAGCGGATGGGAGTGGAACGACGAGCTGTTCCAGGACTACTACGAGCGCCGCGCACCCCGGGTGCGGGCCGTTGTCGACGCGTCGGTGCAGATCGGGCAGTGGCAGCTGGACGGCGTACACGACGCCGATGTACCGGGCCTGCTGGTCCGCACGATGAACCTGCTGAAGGAGCTGCCGTGACGGCACCCGTCATCGATGTGCACGCGCATGTCCTGCTACCCGAGGTCGAGGCCCTGGTCGCGGAGCTGCCCGGGGCGGCTGAGGCCAGGGCACTCGACGCCCGTCGCAATGGCCCCGCGGCACTCGCTGTGAACGGCCCCATGGTGCGCGAGCGCGTTCCGAAGCTGACCGACGCGGGACTGCGGCTGGCCGCGATGGACACGCAGGGCGTGGATGTGCAGCTGGTCAGCCCCTCCCCCTCGCACTACCACTACTGGGCCGACGAGGAAACGGCCGACAAGGTCTACCGGCTCGCCAACGAGGCGACGGCCGCACACTGCGCGCGGGCCCCCGGCCGCCTGTACGGACTGGGCCTGATTCCCCTCCAGCACCCGGGCCAAGCCGTACCCGCGCTCGAACACGCCTTGGAACAGGGCCTGTTGGGGGTGGAAATCTCCAGCCACGCGCCCGAGCAGGAGCTGTCGGACCCGGCGTACGAACCCCTCTGGACGCGGGCCGAGCAGACCGGCGCGATCCTCTTCCTGCATCCCTTCGGCTGCACGCTCGACGAGCGCCTGGCCCGGTGGTACCTGTCCAACACCGTCGGCCAGCCCACCGAGAACGCCGTCGCACTGTCCCATCTGATCTTCTCCGGTGTACTGGACCGCCACCCCGGGCTGAAGGTGATCGCCGCGCACGGGGGCGGCTATCTGCCCACCCATATCGGCCGCTCCGACCATGCCTGGTCCGCCCGTTCCGACGCGGCCGCGGGCTGCGCACACCTGCCCAGCAGCTATCTGCGCCGCCTGTACTTCGACTCCCTCGTCCACGACCCTTACGTAGTGCGGGAGTTGATCCGCGTCGTCGGCGCCGACCGCGTCCTGCTCGGCTCCGACTACCCCTTCGACATGGGCACCGAGGACCCGGTCGGCGCGCTGCGCGCCGCCCGGCTGCCGGACCATGACGCCGATGCCGTACGCGGCGGCAACGCGGCACGCCTACTGCGCCTGATCTGACCTCCACCTGCCCCCGCCTGACCCCACACAGGAGGAAACCCGCCATGAGCGCACGTCTGCTCACCCACCTGCGGCACGTCGACCTCGCCGTGCCCGACTACGACAAGCAGCTCGACTTCTACTCCGGCGTCTGGGGCCTGGCCACGGTCGCCGAGGACTCCGGCATCTCCTTCCTGGCCGCCGAGGGCTCCCCGGAGCAGTACGTCATACGGCTGCGCAGGGCGGAGGAGAAGCGGCTCGACCTCGTCTCCTACGGCGCCGCGAACCGGGCCGACGTGGATGCCCTCGCCGAACAACTCCTCTCGGACGGAGTGCAGTTGGTCTCTCAGCCGGGCAGGGTTGACACGCCCGGCGGCGGATACGGCTTCCGCTTCTTCGACGTCGACGGACGCACCATCGAGGTCTCGGCCGACGTCCGGGTACGGCAGCACCGCAGGATCGAGGAGAAGGAGCCGATCCCGGTCAAGCTGTCCCATGTGGTCCTCAACTCCCCCGATCTGAACCGCACCCGGGAGTGGTACGAGCGCCACCTCGGCTTCCGTCTCTCCGACACCCTGCACTCGCCGCACATGGGCGAGGTCATGCACTTCATGCGGATCAGCAGCCAGCACCACTCCATGGCCATCGCCCAGGGCCCGCACACCGCGCTGCACCACGTCTCCTTCGAGATGCGCGGCATCGACGAGTACATGCGCGGCACCGGCCGTCTGCTGCGGGCCGGGGTCCGCAAGATCTGGGGCCCCGGCCGGCACATGGCGGGTGACAACACCTTCTCGTACTTCCTGGACCCCCACGGCAATACCGTCGAGTACACCACCGAGCTGGAGCAGCTCGACGAGGACACCTGGCACCCGCACGTCTACGACTTCTCCCGGCCCGAGGTCACCGACCAGTGGGGCACGGCCAACCCGATGAACGAACTGGTGGCCAAGGAGTCGTTCAACGACGTCGACCGCGGCGTGTTCGTCGCCCCGCCGGTCTGATCCCCCACCACATCCGACCAAGAAATCCGAGCTGGAGCCGTGACGATGCGCTTCGCCGCCTACGAACACCACCATCAGCAGCACGTCGCCGTCGTCGGGGACCACGGCGCTCTCCATCCGGTCCCCGGCGCACGATCGCTCACCGAGCTGATCCCGCCGCGGCCCGCGGACGCGGTGGCGGCGCTCCTCGACGCGGGCACGGCCGCCCTCGATGCCGCGGCCGGACCCCATGTGTCCCAGGTGCGGCTGCTGCCCCCGCTACAGCCACCCACCGTACGGGACTTCGTGACCTTCGAGGAGCACGTGGAGGGCGTGCGGCGGTGGGTCGACGGGACCGCCGGGGTACCGGATGCCTGGTACGACGCGCCGGTCTTCTACTTCACCAACCCCTACGCGGTCATCGGCCCGTACGACGACGTCCCTGTGCCACCGGGCTCGCACGTCCTGGACTTCGAGCTGGAGGTCGCCGCCGTCATCGGCCACGAGGGCCGCGACCTCACACCCGCGCAGGCCCGCGACCACATCCTCGGCTACACCGTCTTCAACGACTGGTCGGCCCGTGACCTCCAGTCCCGGGAGATGCAGGTGCGCCTCGGCCCGTGCAAGGGCAAGGACTCGGCCACCACGCTCGGCCCGTACCTGGTGACCGCCGACGAGCTGGAGCCGTACCGGGACGCCGAAGGCTTTCTGCGTCTCGCGCTCACCGCCGAGGTCAACGGAGAGGTGGTCGGCCGGGACCTGCTGTCCAACATGAGCTGGACCTTCGAGGAAATGGCCGCCTACGCCTCGCGTGGCACCCGGGTCCGGCCCGGGGACGTACTCGGCTCGGGCACCTGCGGCAACGGCGGCTGCCTCGCCGAACTGTGGGGCCTGCGTGGGGAACAGACCCCTTCCCCGCTGAAGCCCGGCGATTCCGTCACCCTCACCGTGGAAGGCATCGGTTCCGTGTCCAACACCGTGGTGGCGGGGCCCGCCCCAGTCCCGCTCCCCGCCGCCCGCCGACGCGCCCGGGAGCGGCCATGACCGTCCCGCGCCGCTGGGCGCACCTCCCCCCTCCGGCGGAGCCGAGAGCTCGCGGGAGGCTGACGGGCAGACTCCTGGTCGTCACGGGAGCCGCCCGCGGCCAGGGTGCGGCCGAGGCCGAGGCGCTCGCCCGTGAGGGGGCCCGGGTCATCGCGACCGACATCGAGCCGGTGGGCGATTGCCGCCGTCTGGACGTCACCAGCGACCAGGAGTGGTCCGTACTCGCCGCCGTGCTGCGGGAGACTTACGGCCAGGTCCACGGCCTGGTCAACAACGCGGGCGTCACATGGCGGGCCCGCCTCGGCGAGGTACGCCCGGAGGACTTCGACCGCGTCCACACGGTCAACGTCACCGGGCCCCTGCTGGGCATCCAGCATCTGGCCCCGCTGATGCCACCCGGCTCGTCCATCGTCAACGTGGGGTCCGCCGCCGGGCTCACCGGCCACTATCCGGTCGCCTACACGGCGAGCAAGTGGGCGCTGCGGGGCATGTCGAGGACGGCTGCGACCGAGCTCGGTCCGCGCGGTATCCGTGTCAACACCATCCACCCGGGTTTCATCGAATCCGAGATGACCGCCTCCGCCGCCCCCGCATTCCGCGAGGCCAACATCCGCGAGACCCCGCTCGGCCGCACCGGCACCGTTGACGAGATCACCCCGCTCGTCGTGTTCCTGCTGTCCGGCGAGGCGTCCTTCATCACCGGCGCCGAGATCCCGGTCGACGGCGGCCTCACCGCGCACGGAGGCGCCAAGTCGATCTCCGACGCCTTGCGCGCCGAGGCACCGTGAGGCGGCCGCCCGCCGTCCTCAGGAGGCCTGGCACGGTGACGCTCGTCAGCGGCCGAAGTTCCCGGCCAGGCCGCAACAGCCAGAATCCAGGCTGGTGTTGTCGACGCCCATACGGTGCAGCAGTGTGCCGTCGGCGCCGAACCCGGAGGTCGCGTGCTGGTGGCAGTGGGTCTGGCTGATCGAGCGGGCCTCGACGGCCGGCGGCTGCCAGTCGGGTGCGTGGTGGACGAGGAGTTCGGCGAGGGTGACGGTGGCCAGGGCGCGGGCGTCGTCGCCGCCCCCGTCGCCCCCGTCGCCCCCGTCGCCCCCGTCGCCGTCGAGCAGTTCGGGCAGGTCGCTCTTGAGGGCTGCCGTGCAGCTGGGTTCGAGGCCGACGACCGGGATGCCCGCGCGCACCGCGGGAGCGAGCACGGCGGTGGTGCGCCGGGCGATACGGCGGGCGGTGCCGAGCTGCCCGGTGGTGATCCAGGTCAGCCCGCAGCACTGGGTCCCGTCGGGAACCTGGACGCGGAACCCGGCGTTCTCCAGCACCGCCACCCCCGCGCGGAGGACATCGGGGGTGAAGTGGTTGTTGAACGAGTCGGCCCACAGCACGACCGGCCCCCGGTGGCCGTCGCCCTGCGGCGCGCGCCTGCGGAACCACGACAGGAAGGTCTGGTCCGCGAAGCGCGGGATCTCCCGCTCCGCGGCGATGCCGCCCAGCCGTTTGACCAGGGGCGCGAGCCGTGACGACGTCAGCGCGTTGACCAGCCGCGGCATGCGGGCGGCCGGACGGGACAGCAGGGGCAGCCAGCCCATGGTGTAGTGCGAGGCGGGCCGGACGCGCCGCTTGTAGTGGTGGTGCAGGAACTCCGACTTGTAGGTGGCCATGTCGACGCCGACCGGGCAGTCGGTGCCGCATCCCTTGCAGGACAGGCACAGGTCCAGCGCGTCGCGGACCTCGTGGGAGCGCCAGCCGTCGGTGATGACCTCGCCCTGGGGCATCTCGTGGAGCAGGCGGGCGCGGCCCCGGGTGGAGTCCTTCTCGTCGCGGGTGACCCGGTAGCTGGGGCACATGACGCCACCGCTCGGGGCCGCGGTACGGCACTTGCCGACGCCGACGCAGCGGCGGGTGGCCTTGGCGAAGTCGCCGTCGTCGGCGTGGAAGGGGAACACCGTCGTCAGCGGGAGCGGCGTGCGGTGCGGGCTGACCCGCAGGTTGCCGTCCATGGGCAGTGGGCGCACGATCATGCCGGGGTTGAGGCCGTTGTCGGGGTCCCAGATGCTCTCGAACTCCTCGAACAGGGCGATGACTTCGGGCCCGTACATGAGCGGCAGCAGTTCGGAGCGGGCCTGGCCGTCGCCGTGCTCGCCGGACAGTGAGCCGCCGAGTTCGGCGAACAGCCAGGCCCTCGCGGCGGGCAGGGTGTCGATGGCCGCGCGTGTCTCGGGTCGCCGAACACCTCTCCGCAGTCCGCCCGGGCGAGGGCGCGGGTCACCGCTGCCGGGTCGACGCCGCCGCTGCCTGCTGCTGTCGTGCTCACCGCGCCCGCTCCTTCTGTGCTCACCGCTCACGTGGGACACTCACCGGTCGTGTGCGCCCGGCCGTCCCACGATGTGGGCGCGCGCGGACCCTCCACAAGGCCCAGCAGGGCGATAGTCTTGACGGAAGAGGGCAAGCGTTCCTTATGCTCCTGGTGCACCGTCTCCGCCGTCCGCCCCGTGTCCCCGAGGAGCCGCGTTGCTCAAGCCCCAGCACCTCCTCACGCTGAAGGCCGTCGTCGGCAGCGGCTCGTTCGCCGTCGCGGCCCGCGACCTCGGCTACACCGCCTCCGCGATCTCGCAGCAGATCTCGGCCCTGGAGAAGGACACCGGTCTGGTCCTGTTCGAGCGGGAGGCGCACGGGATCCGTCCGACCGCCGCGGCCCACCGGCTGGTCGACCTCAGCGGCCGGGCCCTGGCCGCCCTGGACGACCTGGACCAGCAGGTGCGGGAGCTGGCCACCGGGGTCACCGGGCGGCTGCGGCTGGGCAGCTTCCCGACGGCGAGCGTCCGGCTGGTGCCCGCCGCGCTGTCGGCGCTCGTCGAAACCCACCCCCGGGCGCGGATCCAGCTGGAGGAGGGCGAACCGGAGGATCTCATCCCCCTGCTCAGCAGCGGCGACCTGGACATCGCCCTGGTCTACGAATACGGGCTCAGCCCCCGGCAGTGGCCCGACGGGCTGACCCGCCACCCCCTGCTGCGGGAGGACCTGGTCCTGCTGCGGGCCGCGGACAGCCAACTGGGGTCGGCTCTCCCCCAGTTGGCCGAGGCACGCTGGATCACCAGCGGGGAGGGCACGGCCGGGGCCCGCTCGCTGGTCCGGCTCTGCGCGGCCGCCGGGTTCGACGCGGAGGTCGCGTTCCGCAGCAACAACTACGACGTCGTACGGGAGTTGGTGTCCACGGGGCTCGGCGTGGCCGTCGTCCCGGCGCTCGGCCACGCGCCCAGCGGGGCGATCCAGGCCACCCGGCTCACGCAGCGGTCCGCGCACCGCCAGGTGATGGCGCTGCACCGCGCCGAGAACACCAACCCCCTGCTCCGCACGGTGCTCGACACCCTGCGGCGCGCGGTGCCCGGCGGCGAGCCGTTTCTGCACCCGGTCGAGGAGCCCGCGCCGTGATCTCCGCTACCGGGGCGGGACCTGGCCCGCCTCGGGCTCGGGCTCGTCGGAGTCCGTCATGGCGTCGAGGGCGTCGAGGTCCACCGAGTCCCCGGGCATGACGCGCCGGGTGCGGCGGTATCCGTACAGCGCGTAGATGAGCAGGCCCGCCACGAGCCAGCCGCCCATCCGGACCCAGGTCTCCCAGTGCAGGAACGACATGAGCCAGACGGAGAACACCATCCCGAGGACCGGCACGACGGGCATGCCCGGACAGCGGAAACCCCGCTTGAGGTGGGGCTTGGTGTAGCGCAGGACCAGAACGGCCGCACAGACCACCACGAAGGCCAGCAGCACGCCGATGTTGGTGAGGTCGGCGACGGCGTTGATGGGCAGCAGACCCGCGAAGACGGCGGCCACGCCGCCGATGACCCAGGTGGCGCGGTGCGGAACCTTGCGCTTCGGGTGGATGGCGCCGAACCACGCGGGCATCAGCCCGTCCCGGCTGAGGGCGTACCACAGGCGGGACGCGCCCATCATGAAGGAGAACGTCACGGTGACGATGCCGATCACCGCGCCGACGGCGATGACATTGGCCAGCCCGTTCAGCCCGACGCTCGCGAAGGCGCTGGAGATGCCGCTGTTCGGGTTGAGTTCGCTGTAGTTCTGGACGCCGGTGAGCACGATGCACACCAGGACGTACAGCACCATCGAGATCGCCAGGGAGAGCATCATCGCCTTGGGCAGCTTGCTGCGTGCCTCCACCGACTCCTCCGCGGCCGTGCTCAGGGCGTCGTAGCCGAACACCGCGAAGAAGACCGTCGCCGCACCGGTGAACGCCCCGTCGAGGCCGAAGGGGGCGAAGGGCGTCAGATTGTCGGTGTCGACCTTGGTGAAGCCGACCACGATCACGACGAGCACGATGGCGATCTTGACGAAGGTCAGAACCGTTTCCACCCGTGCCGAGGTGCGGGTGCCGCGCGTCAGCAGCCAGGCCACCCCCAGGCAGATCAGGGCCGCCAGCAGATCGATCCGGTGGCCGTCGCCGGTGCCGGGCGCGCCCAGCGCCCAGGTGGGCAGGTGGATGCCGACGGCGTCCAGCAGGAAGCCCATGTAGCCCGACATGCCGATCGCGACCACGGCGACGATGGCGGTGTACTCCAGCAGCAGGTCCCAGCCGATGATCCAGCCGACGATCTCTCCGAGGACGGCGGCGCAGTACGTGTACGACGATCCGGCCTTGGGGACCAGCCCGGCGAACTCCGCGTAGGCGAAGGCGGCGCACAGCGAGGCCGCACCGGCCACCAGGAACGAGATCAGCACGGCCGGACCGGCGACATTCTTGGCCACGGCCGCGGCCAGGGAGAAGATTCCGGCCCCGATGATGGCGCCGATGCCGATCATGGTGAGCTGGGTGAGGCCGAGCGTGCGCACCATGCGCTCACCGGTGGGCTGTTCGGAGGGAAGGGTGCGCCGGAAGACTCCCTGCGGCCCTCTGCCCAGCAAGGGCGGAAGGGGGTATTTCGGGGTGTGGTTCGGGGACATCGCTCTCTCCCTGTCGGCCGGCGGCGGCCCGGAGGCCGCCGTCGTGGCGGGATCACCACTGGCCCGAAACCATCGCCCACGGCTCGCGGTGGGCAAAAGACACCTCAGCGCGACAACTTACGGGCCTGAGGCCAAGCAAAGCTGGCGCAGGCACGGGGCCGGTGACACCGGGGAAGCGCGCATGGGGTACGGGTTGTCCCATGCCTGCCACGTTGAGTCCCACGAAATCCCGCGCCGCGCTCCGCGCATCGGCGCGTATTTCCCTTGAGTTGTTGCTGGTCCTGGTGATGGCCTCGGTGGTCCTCTGGACGCTGGGTCAGATGTGGTCGGTGGTCTGGCCGCTCGTCGTCGGCCTGCTCCTCACCACGCTGACCTGGCCCCTGGCCCATTTTCTGCGCGGGCACGGGTGGCCTCCCGCACTGGCCGCCTCGGCCGTGACCGTGCTGTTCCTCCTGGTCGCCACGGGCATCGTGGCGCTGATCGCCGTACCGGTGGCCTCCGAGTCCGGTCAGCTGACCAAGGGCGTGGCCGAAGGCATCCGCCAGGTGCGCGAGTGGGCCGCCGGGCCACCGCTGAACATCGGCGACGCCCAGATCTCCGAGGCATCCGACACCGCGGCCGCCCGCATACAGAGCAGTGCCGGAAGCATGATCACCGCGGTGGTGACGGGGGTGAGCACCGTGATCAACGGTGTGGTCACGGCCGTCCTGGCGCTCTTCCTGATGTTCTTCTTCCTCAAGGACGGCCCGCGGTTCCTGCCGTGGCTCGCCCGCCAACTGCCCGGTCGGCTCGCCACCGACATCCCGGCGGTGGCCGCGCGCAGTTGGGACACGCTGGGCACCTTCGTGCGTTCCCAGGCGCTGGTCGGGCTGCTCGACGCCATCCTCATCGGACTCGGCCTGTGGGCCCTGGGGGTGCCGCTGGTCCTCCCGCTGGCGGTCCTGACCTTCGTGTCCGCGTTCGTGCCCGTCGTAGGCGCCCTGTTCGCGGGCGCGGTCGCGGTGCTCATCGCGCTGGTGTCCAGCGGTGCGACGGACGCGCTGCTCACACTGGCCATCATCGTGGTGGTGCAGCAGCTCGAGGGCAATGTGTTCCAGCCCATGATCCAAAGCCGTGGACTCGGCCTGCACGCGGCGGTGGTCCTGCTGGCGGTGACGCTGGGCGGCAGCCTGGCGGGCATCGTGGGCAGTCTGCTCGCCGTACCGGTGGCCGCGCTGATCGGGGTGGTCTGGAAGTACGTGCGCGAGCAGCTGAGCAACCCGCCACTGGAGCCGGACACCGAAGAGGAGCCACTCTATTGAGGTTAGGCTAAGCCAAGTCACCCTGACGGTTCGTATGGGGTGGGGGCACCGAGCGCGTGGACGCGGATCCGGCGGATGCGTCCGCCGGGCCGCCGCCCCGGCTGGACGACCACGCTGACGCCGAGGCGCGCGAAGCGCGGGAGCTGGTCGGGGCGGATCAGACCGGCGCGCTCGACGCGGTGCCGGGCGCCGGGGCGCGGGCGGAGGCGCTGGGCCCGCTCCAGGGCGTCCAGGGCGATGTCGGCCGCGCGGTCGCCGATGGCGTGGACGGCGAGCTGCCCCCGGCCAGGTGGCCGTCCACGATCGTGTCCGCGAGCACCTCCGGGTCGTCCTGCACCTCCCCCCTTCGGTCCAGCCCTTCGTACAGGCTGCTGAGCGCGGCGGTCCGGGCCATCATGCCGCCGTCGGTGAAGACCTTCAGCGCGCCCACGGAGAGCCGGTCGTCGCCGAACCCGGTGCGCAGGCCGAGGTCGAGGGCCCGGGGGACACCATGAGCTGGACGCGCAGCGGCAACAGCCCTTTCTCGCTGGCGAGTTGGTAGGCACCCAGCTCGACCGGGCTACGGCCGAAGAGGGTGCCGCCGATGCCCGCCTCGGCGCAGGCGGTGACACCCTCGGCCAGGCAGGTACGGGCGGCGCGCCCGATGGCCTCGGCGAGGTCCGCCTGGGAGTGCGGCAGGCGCAGTGCGCGGGCGGCCCCCATGGCGCCCTCGGCCAGGAAACCGTTCTCAACTGACGTGAACGCCAAACTTAAGTTAGGCTCGCCTAATTGACAGGAGCTTATCCGTGTCCCTTCCTTCTCACAAGGAGACGTTCATGCGCCTGGGCGCGACCGGCAGGGAGAACGCCTTCGTCGAGTTCGGACTGCCCGGCACCCCCGGCACCGACGAGTTCTGGGCGGCGGCGGGGGCACCCGCGTCGTTACCCGCCGACGGTGGCTGGGCGACCCTGTTCCTGTGGCGCGGCTCCCCGGCGGCCCTCGCCTTCGAGAGCTGGCCGGAGCCGGTGCCGCTGTGCCGGTGGGGCGACACGGACTGCTGGTACGCCGAGGTGCGCATGCCCGCGCGGCTGCGGGTGACCTACCAGTTCCTGGTGGACGACGAAGCACACGCCGACCCGTTCAACCCCGTCGGTGCGGGCGGCGACCGGTCCATCGCCGCCACCCCGGACGCACCGGCCCAGCCGCACTGGCCCGTCGTCGGGGACACGGACGTACTGCCCCTCCCGCGCACCCGGATCCGCTGGAGCAGCGAACGGCTCGGCGGGCGGCGCACCGTGCGCGTCCACCCGGTGGGCGGCGGCGGGCCCGTGGTCCTGCTGCTCGACGGGGACGACTGGCTGTATCTGCACCCGGCCATGACCGCGTTCGACTCGGCCGTCGAAAGCGGCGACATGCCCGCCGCCACGCTCGTCTTCCTTCCGGCCAAGGACCGGGAGGCCGAGTTCGCGTGCAGGCCCGAGCTGTGGGAGGCGGTCCGGGACGAACTGCTGCCGCTGGTGGCGGAGTCCGGCGTACCGGCCGATGTGGACCGGCTGGTGGTCGCCGGGCAGAGCCTGGGCGGGCTGAGCGCGCTGTACGCGGCGCTGGAGTTCCCGGACCTGGTGACCCGTATCGCCTGCCAGTCGGGGTCGTTCTGGTGGACGCCGGACGCCATGGACCTGCCGGACCCCTTGGGCGGCCCGGTCGGCGGCGCCCTCGCCGCACGCCTGCGGGAGCGCCCCGACCTGTCCGGCCTGCGGGTCGCGTTCGACGTGGGGGAACACGAGACGCGGATGCTCCCCCACTGCGAGCTGACCGAGGCCCTGGCCGAACGGAGCGGCGCGACCGTGCGGGTCTCGCGGTCGGCGTCCGGCCACGACCGGGCGGGCTGGCGGCACGCCCTGCTCAGGGATGTCGCCTGGGCCCTGGGCCAACGGGCCTTCGGCTAGCGGGCACCCGGCTGGCAGGCCGGTTCACCTCGCCACCGCCGCGCAGTAGCCCTCGTCGGTGGCGAGGAGGCGGCGGTGGGTGTCCTCGGCGGTGATGACGCCGTCGTCCAGGACGAGGACACGGTCGGCGGCGTCCAGCAGGGCCGGGCTGCTGGTGATGACGATGGTGGTACGGCCCCGGCGCACCTTCGCGACGTTGCGCGCGATGAGCTGCTCGGTGACCGCGTCGACGGCCGTCGTCGGGTCGTGCAGAACGAGCACTTCGGTGTCGGCGGCGAGGGCCCGGGCCAGGGACAGCCGTTGGCGCTGCCCCCCGGAGAGGTTCGCACCGCGGTCGCGGACACCGTAGTCGAGCCCCTCACGGTGGAGGGCGACCACATCGGTCAGCATGGACGCCTCGACGGCCTCCGGCACCATCCGGCTGGTGCCCGACGGGTCGATGTTCGTACGGAGGGTGCCCGCGAAGATCTCCCCGTCGTACGGGTTCACCAGCAGATACGCGCGAACCGCCTCGATCGACAGGTCCGCGAGCTCCTCCCCGCCGACCCGCACCACGCCTTCGTACGCCTCGGGCGGGACGTTCACGGCGAGGAGAGACGCCAGGTCGGCCGCCGCGCGCGGCTGGTAGGCGGCGATCGCCACGAACTCGCCCGCGGCCACCTGGAACTTCAGCCCGCGCAGGGTGCCGTACCGGACGCCGTCGATCGCGAGGTCGCCGCCCGCGGCCGGGTGCCCCGGCCCGGGGGTCGTCATCGGCGGCGCGGCCAGCACCAGCGCCATCCGCTCGGCCGACGCGCGCGCCATCATCACGTACTTCGGCATCTCCGAGAACAGCTTGAGCGGTTCCATGATGAACTGCGCCAGCCCCACGGCCATGACGAGTTCCCCGATGTTGATCCGGCCGCTCCACGCCAGCGAGCCCGCCGTCAGGGTCACGGCCGCGGCGAGGACCGCGTTGAGGGCCAGCGCGGTGCCCGCGTACACGCCGTTCACCTTGGCGACCGTGATCGCCTGGTGCTTCGCCTCCGTGCTGACCTCGCGGTAGGACCGGAACGCCGCGTGGTTGCCGCCGAAGCCGTGCAGCGGGCGCAGCCCGGTGATCAGGTCGGCGACCTTCGCGCCCGCCCGCGCCACCCGGGCCTGCTGTTCCTGGGTGCTGGAGCCGATCCGCCTGGACAGCACGCTCAAGACCGACAGGATCGCGACGGTGCCCACGATCACCAGCAGGCCGAGGCGGATGTCGGCCAGGCCCAGCGCGACCGCCGCGACCAGCACCGAGACCATGGAGCTGATCAGCAGCGGCACCACCTCGATGATGTCGGCGGTCTGGTCGGCGTCCTCGGTGGCGATGGTGAGCACCTCGCCGGACTTGAGGTCCACCTCCCTGGCCACCGGCTGGAGTCCACAGGCGGCGACCTTCACCCGCCAGTGGTGTGCCTCGGTCGTGTTGGCCTTCTGCAGGATGCGCATCCCGAACCGCCACGACAGCGACACCGTCGTGATGATCACCGCCAGCGCGGCGATCGACAGGCCGAGCGCGCCGAGGCTCCGGTCCCGCATCGTGTGCTCGACGATCAGGCCGAGCGCGATGGGGAAGGCCGTCTCACCGGCCTGGTACAGGCCCATGAGGACGGTGCCCCAGGTCATGGCGCCGATGTTGCGGCGCAACGCGGTACGGAGGATGTGGGACCCCGGTCGGGGCCGCTGCATGTCAAGAGTTGTCATGGCGGGCTCGGTCATCGAGGTGGCGGGCAATCGCTTCCGGGGTTCGCAGGGTGAACAGGTCTCGGATCGTGACCACAGGACCGTACTCGCGGCGGAGCAGGCCGATCAGCCGCACCGCCAGCATGGAGTGTCCTCCGAGGGACACGAAGTCGCTCACCGCGCTCACCTCGTCGTCGTCCAGATCCAGTGCCTCGGCGAAGAACTCGCACACCACGGTCTCGGTCTCCGTCGCGGGCCCCCGCTCCCCCGCCGTGGTCAGCGCGCCCAGCGGCTTGGCCTCCGGCAGGGCCTTGGTGTCGGCCTTCCCGTTCACCGTCAGCGGGATGCTGTCGACCTGGGCGTAGTGCGTCGGGCGCAGGAAGTCCGGCAGTCCGGCGCCCACGTCGGCGGCGACCGTTGCCAACTCGGCGTCCTCCAGCACCAGATAGGCGGCCAGCCGGTACGCCCCGTCGACCTGCGGGTCGGGCTGGGCGACCGCGGCGACGAACCGCACCGCCGGGTGTGCCGCGAACACGGCCTCGACCTCGCCCAGTTCGACCCGGTGCCCCCGGATCTTGACCTGCTGGTCGGTGCGGCCCAGGTACATCAGGTTGCCGTCGGGCCGACGGATCACCAGGTCCCCGGTGCGGTACATGCGCTCGCCGGGTGCGCCGAACGGGCACGCCACGAAGCGATGCGCGGTCTGGGCGGGCTGGCCGAGATAGCCGCGTGCGATGCCGATGCCCGCCACGTACAGCTCGCCGGGGACCCCGTCGGGCAGCGGCCGCAGCCAGGGATCCAGGACATGGACGTCGGTGTTGTCGATCGCCACGCCCACCACCGGGTCCTGGCATTCGAAGGTGCCGACGCCGAGGGTGTTGATGGTGTACTCGGTGGGTCCGTAGAGGTTGTAGCCGACCGTGCCCTCGGTCTCGGCGAGCCGCTGCCACAGGGCCGGGGTGACGGCCTCGCCGCCCAGCAGCACCAGCGCGGGCCGCCCGGCCGGGTTGTCGAGCAGGCCCTCGGCCACCAGCTGCTGTGCGTAGGTCGGGGTCACGTTGATGACGTCGATCCCGTGCTCGAGGCAGTACTCGACCAGCCGGGGCGCGTCGCGGCGCAACTCCTCGTCGCAGATGTGCACTTCGTGGCCGTCGGCGAGCCACAGCAGCTCCTCCCACGACATGTCGAAGGCGAACGACACGGTGTGCGCGATCCGGAAGATCCGGTGGCCGTGCTCGGCCAGCACCGGTTCGAAGATCCGGCGCTGGTGGTTGATCAGCATGTTGGTGAGCCCGGCGTACTCGGTCACCACGCCCTTGGGCTTCCCCGTCGATCCGGAGGTGTAGATGGTGTACGCGGGGTGGCGCAGCCGGTCCGGGTCGTCCGGTGCGAACGTCCGATACGGCTCGGCCTCGGGCAGCGGGCGGTCCAGCTCGATCAGGTCGCCGGTCAGCCGGGGCGACACGGCGCTCACGGTGAGGATCACGTCCGGGCGGGCGTCCGCGACGATCGCGGCGATCCGCTCGTCCGGATGGTCCAGCTCCAGCGGCACGTACGCGGCGCCGACGCGCAGCACGGCGAACAGCGCCACGATCGAGTCGAGGGAGCGCGGGATCGCGAGGCCCACGGTCGTCTCGGGGCCGAGGCCGCGCCGGGCGAGCACACCGGCCACGGCGCGGCTGCGGTCCCGCAGCTGGGCGAAGGTCATGGCCGAGCCGTGGGCGACGAGCGCCACCCGCCGCGGGTCGCGGTCCGCCGCCCGGTCGAACCGGTCGACCACAGTGTCCGTGCCGATGTCCGTGCGCTCGGTCGGCTCGGGATCCGGTCCGAGGCCGGGCAGCGCGCCGACCGGCCCGGTCGACCGGGCCAGGTCTTCGAGCACCCGCAGATAGTCGCCGAGGAGACGGCGGGCGTTGTCGGCGTCCTCGTCGCGGTACTCCAGCTTGACCGTGAGCCGGTCGCCGGGCGTGACGACCCAGGTGAACGGGTAGTGGGTGGAGTCGTCGGCCGTCACCGAGGTGATGCCGTGCGTGGCGTTCATCTCGGCGAACGCGTCCATGTCCAGGAAGTTCTGGAGCACGAACAGGTTGTCGAACAGGGTGTCGTGCCCGCTGGCCCGCTGGATCTCGCCGAGCCCGAGGTGCTCGTGCTCCATCGCCTCGACCCTGGCCGTCTGGATGGCCGACAGATACGCGCCGACCGTGTCGTCCGGCCGGGCCCGCGTCCACAGGGGCACGGTGTTGAGGAGCACGCCGACGATGCCGTCCAGCCCCTCGCCCTCCCGGCCGGAGACGGTCACGCCGAACACGGCGTCGCTACGGCCCGTATGGGCGCCCAGCAGGAGGCCGAACGCGCCGGTCAGCACCGAGTTCAGCGTGACACCGTGTGCCCTGGCCGCTTCCCGCAGCAGGTCCGAACGCTCGGCGGACAGCGTGTGCACGAGAGTGGCCGGGAGGCCGTCGGTGAGGGACGGCGCCGGTCCGGCGAGCAGCGTCGGGCCGGGGAGGCCGGTCAGGTGTTCCGCCCAGAAGCGCTCCGATACGGCGGAGTCCCTGGCGTCGAGCGCCCGGGCGTGGTCCTCGAAGCTCGGCGTGGCCGGGACCGGTGTGGTCGACTCGCCCGCGAGGACGGCCCGGTAGGCGGCGAACAGGTCCCGCAGCACGATCTCGCGGGACCAGCCGTCCCACAGCAGCAGGTGGTAGCTGAACAGCAGCCCGTCGCGGTCGTCGGGCAGCCGCACCACGGTCAGCCGGATCAGCGGCGGCTCCGCCGGATCGAACCCGGTGTCGCGGTCCCGGGCGCGCAGGGCGTCGACGTCCGCGTCCGTGGCGAGAGCGACCGTACGGACAGCGACCCGGCGGCCCGCCCCCAGGACCTGGACCGGGTTTCCGTCGTCGTCGGTGGCGAATCCGGCGCCCACGACCGGGTGCCGCGCGATCACCTGCGCCATCGCCTCGGCCAGCGCGTCGGTGTCCAGGCGCCGGTCGAAGGTGAACCAGCTCTGCGCCACGTAGTGTCCAGCCGAGCCCGCCAGCTGGGCCTGGAAGTACAGGCCCCGCTGGAGCGGGGTGACCGGGGCCGTGCGCTCGGCCGTCATGGCGGCGTCCGCGAGGTGTTCCAGCGCGCGCCGCCAGTGCTCGGTGATCTCGTCCGGGATGCCCTCGGCGAGGGTGAAGTCGGCGTGCAGGCTTCCCGACGCCGCGTCGGTCCAGGCGTTGACCTCGACGGCGTACGGACTGCCCTGATCGCCACCGGTGAGGCGCAGGGCCTGGGACTCACCGCCCCGGCCGAGGTAGTTGAACAGCACCTGCGGGCGGGCGCCCAGCAGCGGGGCCGTCTGCGGGTTGAGGTATCTGAGCTGCCCGTAGGCGACGTGTCCGCGCTCGTCCGGCTGGCGTTCGGCCACCTCGTACGCCGCCGCGACGGGGTCGGTGTGCGCGGTGAGCCGTACGGGCGCGATGGAGGTGAACCAGCCGACCGTGCGGGTGTAGTCGTGGTGTTCGAGCGCCGGGACCCGGCCGTGCCGCTCCAGCTCGACCGCGAGGTCGGTGGGCGAGGGCTGGATGTGGGTCAGCGCGGTGCGCAGCGCGCCGCACAGCAGCTCGGTGAGACCGACGCCGAGAGCCGCGGGCGCGGTACGCGTCACGCGGTCGCTCACCTCGGGGTCGAGCACGACAGTGGTTTCGCGCGACTCCCCGATGTCAGGCAGCAGTCCGGGGGCCTGGAGGGTGGTGACCCAGTGGCCGAGGCCGTCGATGACCTGGGCCGACTGGAGGGTCAGCGCTTCGGCGTACTCGGCGTACGACGTGGTCGGCGGCGCCAGGGCCTCCCCGCGCAGGGCGGCGGCCAGGTCGTCCAGCAGGATCAGCCAGGACACCGCGTCGACGGCGAGGTGGTGCACGGTGACCACCAGGGTCCGGCTCGCCTCCCGCCACGAGAACCCGGCCACGTCCCCCGACTCGGGATCGAGCCGCCCGGCGGCCTCGTTCGCCACGGCCGTCACGTCGGTGGTGTCCGTCGTCACGACGGTGACCTCGCGGGCGGGCTCGGTGCGCAGCGCCCACACCCCGTGCTCGACGCGCAGCCGCAGCCGGAGGGCCGGATGCGCGGCCACGACGGCGTTCACGGCGCGCCCGACGTCGGCGAATCCGGTGCCCTCGGGGGCCACCACCATTCTGGCCTGGGCGAACCGGGCGAGCGATCCGCCCAGTTCCCGCTGGCGCAGGATGATCGGTGTCGGCGTCAGCGGGCCGTCCTCGCGGCGGGCGGGCGCGAGGGCGACCCGCGGTGTGCGCGCCCCCAGGTGCTCGGCGAGTGCGCGCGGTGTCCGGAACAGGAACACGTCCCGTGGCACGATCGGCAGGCCGAGGGCCCTGGCCCGGTTGATGACGGTGATGGCGACGATGCTGTCGCCTCCGGCGCGGAAGAAGTCGGTGTCAGCGTCCACGGCGGAGCCAGGCAGGCTTTCGGCGAAGATGTCGACGAGCAGGGGCAGTGCGGCCACCGCGGCGTCTTCGTCCGCGAGTGCGTCGTGGCTGGTCGCGCCCCGCGGCGGAGCCGCATTCGGATACAGCCCCGCGCCCGTTCGGGCGCGTTCGGTCAGGGCCTTGCGGTCCAGCTTGCCGTTGACCGTCAGCGGCAGGACATCGACCGGCAGCACCCGGCCCGGCACCATGTGCACCGGCAGCTTCGCGGACAGCAGGGCGGTGACATCGGCGGGCACCCGGCCCACGACGTGCGCGACCAGGTGGTCGCCGCTGTCCGCGACGGTGACGGCCACATCGACCACCCCGTCGAGTTCCCTGAGCGCGGCCTCCACCTCGCCCAGCTCGATCCGGAAACCCTTCAGTTGCACCTGGTCGTCGGCGCGGCCGGTGAACTCCAGCTCGCCGTCGAGGGTACGGACGGCGAGGTCGCCGGTGTGGTACATGCGGGAGCCGTCGCCCGCGAACGGGTTCGCCACGAACCGGCCCGCGGTGAGTCCCGGCCTGCCCAGGTAGCCGAGCGACACCTGATCGCCCGCCACATAGATGGCGCCCACCCGGCCCGGCGGCACGGGCCGGAGGCGGTCATCCAGCAGATAGGTGACCAGGCCGGGAATCGGACCGCCGATCGGGCTGACGTCGCCGCCGGTGCGGAAGTCCTCGTCGGTCAGCACCCGGTGGGTGACATGGACGGTGGTCTCGGTGATGCCGTACATGTTGACCAGCTCCGGCGATCCGGTGCCATGCCGCTCGACCCAGCCGCGCAGCCGCCCGAGGTCCAGCGCCTCGCCGCCGAAGATGATCCGGCGCAGCGCGGGCAACGGCTCGTCGGCATGCCGGTCGGCCTCGATGAACTGGTAGAACGCCGACGGGGTCTGGTTGAGCACGGTCACTCCGCGCTCGCGGACCAGCCGGTGGAAGTCGACCGGCGAGCGGGTCAGCCCGTACTCCGGCACCAGCAGCTCGCCACCGTGCGCCAGCGCGCCCCACAGCTCCCAGACCGCGAAGTCGAAGGAGAAGGAGTGGAACTGGACCCATACGTCGTGCGGGCCGAAGTCCATGTCGGGGCGGGTGTGCGCGAGCAGCGACACCACGCTGGAGTGCGGGACGACGACGCCCTTGGGCCTGCCGGTCGATCCGGAGGTGTAGATCACGTACGCGGGGTCGTGCCAACTCGCAGTGACAAAGGGCTCGTTGGATGCAGATGGCGACTCGTCCCCCTGTACCAGCACGCGGGCCCGCACCCCCGCCCGGGCCAGCAGCCGCGTGAAGCGCTCGCGCTCTTCGCGCTCGACGAGGACGACCTGCGGAGCGGCGTCGGCGAGGATGTACTCCAGCCGTTCGTCCGGGTACGCCAGGTCCAGCGGTACGTACGCGCCGCCCGCGCTGACGATCGCGACCAGGGCGACCACCTGCTCGACGGAGCGCGGGACGGCCACGGCGACCCGCTTGCCCGGCCCGGTCCCGGCGGCGCGCAGGGCCGAGGCCAGCTCGTCCTTCGCGGCGGCCAGTTCGCCGTAGGTGAGGGAGCGGGTGCCGCCGTCGAGGCGGCACTGGGTGACGGCGGTGGCGGCCGGGTCGCGGCGCGCGGCGGCGTCGAACAGCCCGCCCAGGGTGGTCGGGGCGACCGGCGCCGCGCTCCCCCGGGCATCCTCCGGAGTCAGGGCGTCGACCGGGGCGTCCGGGCGGGTGAGCAGGCCGGTGAGGGCCCGGGTGAACGTGTGCAGGATCGCCCGGGCGGTCGCCTCCCGCAGCAGTTCGCCGTCGTAGATCAGGTTGAAGCGCGGACGGCCGTCGAGCGCGCGCTCGACCACCAGCGTCAACGGGTAGTGCGGCGCGCCCTCGTTGACCATGTCGGTGATGACCAGCGTGTCGCCGGGCCGTCGCAGCCCGTCCACGTCGGTCGCCACGTCGAACACCACCAGGGTGTCGAACAGCGTGCCCGTCGCACCGGCCTGGCGGCCGATCCTGGCCAGGGAGACATGCTGGTGCGGCAGCACCGCGCTCTGGTGTTCCCGCACCGAGGCGAGCAGATCGCGGGCCGTGGTGGCACCGGCCCACCGGGCGCGCACGGGGATCGTGTTGATGAACAGCCCCACCATGTCCTCGATGCCGGGCACGTCCGCGTCCCGCCCGGACACCGTGGAGCCGAACACCACATCATGGCCGTGCAGGATGCCGCCCAGCGTCACCGCCCAGGCGCTGTGCACGGCCACGCTCAGCGGCACACCGGCCGAGCGGACGGCCGCGTCGATGTCGTCCTCCGGCTCCACGGCGGTCTCGGCGAACCGGTCGGACGGGGTGTGGCCCTCGGCGACCAGCGAGGGGCCGGGCAGGGCGGCGAGCTGATCGCGCCACACCCGGTCGCTCTCGTCGTCGTCGCGTCTCGCGAGCCGCCGTACGTAGTCGGGGAAGCCGCCGAGCGGGTAGCCGGTCCCCGGCGTGTGGTACTCGGCCAGCAGCGCACGGAGCATCGGCGGCACCGACCAGCCGTCGGCGATGATGTGGTGCACGGTCTGCACCAGGACGTTCCGGCCGGGGCCCCCACGGATGAGGGTGCAGCGCATCAGCGGGCCGGTGGCCAGGTCGAACCCGGCGCGGCGGTCGCGCTCGGCCAGGGCGCGGATCTCGTCGTCGGTGATGCCGGGGCGGTCCAGCGTGGTGAAGGGCGCCTCCACGCCGCTCTCCAGCACCGAGACCACCCGGCCGTCGGCCAGCGCCGTGAACCGCGCGGCCAGGTTCGGGTAGAGGGTGAGCAACCGGGTGGCCGCCGCCGCGAGCCGGTCGGCGTCCACCTCGCCGTCCAGGGTGAGCAGCTGCTGCTCGACGTAGGCGCCCGCCGAGTCGTCGTCGAAGACCGAGTGGAAGTACAGGCCCTCCTGCAGCGGGGTCAACGGCAGGATGTCGCGCAGCGCCGGGCCGTCCAGGGCATCGACATCGGCCTGCGTCAGCGGCACCGGGGCGAAGTCACTGGGCGAGTGGCCGCCCCGGTCGAGCGCGGCCAGCCCGGCCAGGGCCTCCTGGTAGTACGCGCCGAGCGTCGCGATGTCCTCGTCGGTGAACATCCCGTCCGGCCAGGAGATGGCGGTGACGAGTTCGTAGGCGCCGGTCGCGGCGGGTTCGGTGATCGCGTTGAACTCCAGGGCGCGCGGCAGGCGCATCCCCGGATCGCGCTTCTCGCCCAACTGCCCGGTGGATTCCGCGAGTTGCCAGTCCCCGGACGCGCCCGCCTCGAAGCGGCCCAGGTAGTTGAACAACACCTGCGGTGCGGGCGCGTCGAAAGCGGTGTCGTGCAGATACCGCAGGGCACCGTAGGAAACGCCGTTTCCCGGCACCCGGGCGAGGTCTTCCTTGACCGCTTTGAGCGCGGTGGCCAGATACTCCGGTGCGGTGAAGTCGGCTGCCGCGCCGGGGTCCACGGTCACCGGGAACAGGGTGGTGAACCAGCCCACGGTCCGCGACAGCTCCGGCTCGAAACCGGCGGCGTCCGCCACAAACCGCCCTTCGCGGCCGTGGCCCTCCAGTTCGATGTGCGCGAACGTCTGATCCTGTCCGAGATCGCGGCGCCATCGGGCGAGGGTGACGGCGAGCGCGGTCAGCAGCACGTCGTTCACACCCGCGTGGAATTTCGCGGGAATCTCGCCCAGCAGCGCGGCCGTGACCTCGGAACCGGCCGATACGGTCCGCACCCGCTCCCGCGCGACGGTGTCGGCTACCGACAGCGCGCGCCTGCCCACGGGTGCGTCCGCTCCCGGCAGGGGACGCCGGTAGTGGGCGCGGTCCGCGTCGAACGCAGTCTGCCCCAGCAGCTGCGTCCAGCGCCGGAACGACGTGCCCACCGGGGGCAGCGCGATCGGCTCGCCCGCGGCGAACTGCCCTCCCGCCGTGACCAGGTCGTCCATCAGGACACGCCAGGACACGCCGTCGATCACCACATGGTGGACGACCACCACCAGCTGCCGCGCCTCGCGCCGCAGGACGGCACGCAGCATCACACCGCCCGCCGGGTCCAGCCCGTCGGTGGCGAGCGCGACGCACTCCTCCAGCGGCCGGTCGCTCTCCCGCCACGACGCGACCGCCCGGTCCGCCTCCGGGATGTCGAAACTCCAGCGGTCGCCGCGCACCAGCCTGGCGCGCAGCATGTCGTGCCGCCGGACCAGGGCGGTGAGGATCGCGTCGAGGGCGTCGGCGGTCAGGTCCGCCGGGGTGTTCAGCACGACCGACTGCACGAAGCCACGAATCGCGTCCGTGGTCTCGCCGAGCCACCGCACGATGGGCGATTCCACGGCGGAACCGGTCGCGACATCGCCGTGGTCCACGGTGGCGGTGTCCTCGACGGTCGCCACCGCCGCCAGCGCCCCCACGGTGCTGTTGCCGAAGATGTGCCGCGCCGTGAGGTGCAGGCCCGCGTCGCGCACCGCGCCCAGCAGCGAGATCGCCAGCAGGCTGTCCCCGCCGAGCTGGAAGAAGTCCTGGTCGACACCGACCTCGTCCAGCCGCAGCACCTTCGCGACCGCCGCGCACAGCACGCGCTCGTTCTCGGTGGCGGGCGGAAGGAGCGAGCCCCTGCCGACGACGGGTTCCGGCAGTGCGCGGCGGTCGAGCTTGCCGTTCGCGGTGAGCGGGAACTCCTTCATCACGACGAGGTGGGCGGGCACCATGTACTCCACCATGTGCGCGGCGGCCCACTCCTTGACCTCGTCCGCGCGCAGCTCCTCGCTCCCGGCGGCCGGGATCACGTACCCCACCAGATAGGTGCCGCCCGCCGCGTTCTTCTTCGCGACGACGCAGGTGTGCCGTACCCGGGGGTGCTCCGCGAGACCGACCTCGACGTCCTCGATCTCCAGCCGCATGCCGCGGATCTTGATCTGGTTGTCGGCCCGGCCGAGGAAGTCCAGCGACCCGTCCGGGGCGAACCGCGCGAGGTCACCGGTCCGGTAGAGCCGGGAGCCGTCCCCCGCGAAGGGGTTCGCCACGAACCGGGAGGCCGTGAGGCCGGGGGCGTTGATGTACCCGCGCCCGAGGAGGAACCCTCCCGCGTACAGCTCGCCGCCGACCCCGACCGGGACCGGGCGCAGTTCGTCGTCCAGCACATAGAGCTGGGTGTTGGGGTTGGCCTTGCCGATTGATGTCGACAGGCGTTCCGCCGCGCCCCGGTAGATGACGTGCGAGACGCCGATCGTCGTCTCGGCCGGGCCGTAGCCGTGGTACAGCGGGATGTCGAGCCGGGTGCGGAACCGCTCGTACAGCTCCGGGGTCAGCACCTCGCCGCCGCACCAGACGTGCCGCAGGCTGTCCAGCCGTCCGGAGTCGCCCGCGATCTCCAGCAGGACGTCCAGCATGGACGACACCAGATAGGTGAAGGTGACGCGCTGCTCGGCGATCACGCTCAGGAGATGGTGCGGGTCGCGTTCGCCACCGGGCCGCAGGACCACCAGCCTGCCGCCGCGCACCAGCGGCAGGAAGATCTCGTTGATGGAGATGTCGAAGGACAGCGGCGCCTTGAACAGGGACGCGTCGTCGTGGCCGAAGCCCAGGATCTCGTTGCTCTGCCACAGCAGGCGCTCGCTGATCGCCTCGTGCCGGATCATCGCGCCCTTCGGCCGCCCGGTGGAACCGGACGTGAAGATCACGTACGCCAGGGCGTCCCCGGGGACGGCGACCCCGGTGTCCTGCGCGGGGTACGAGCCGTAGCGCCAGTCGCCGAGGTCGACGGCCACGGCCTCCGGTTCCCCCGGAACGTGCTCGCCCGAGTCGTTGAGCTGCGCCACGACCCGGGCATCGTCGATGACGACGGCGCGGCGCGCGGCGGGCCACCGCGGATCGAGCGGAACGAACGCGCACCCCGCCTGGAGCACGCCGAGCAGCCCGATCACCATGTCGGCGCAGCGGCCGAGGGAGATACCGATGACCTGCTCGGATGTCAGCCCGCGGTCGAGCAGATGGTGCGCCAACTGGGCGGACAGTTCGGCTGCTTGGGCGTAGGTCAGCGATCGGTGCTCATCGACGATGGCGACGGCGTCCGGCCGGGTCCGCGCCTGCTCGCGGAACATCTCCACGATGGTCGGGCGGACCCGGTCGGCGTGGGTGTCGTTCCACTCGGCCAGGGTCTCCAGCCTCGCCGCCACGCTGGACGGGCCGATGGTGCCGAGGGGACGGTCCGGGAAGTCGGCCAGGTCGTCCAGCGCCAACTGAGCGTCGGCGGTGACGACGCCTTCCGGGAGGGCGATGCCGCGGTCGTCCGCGCCGACCTCCCAACCGCCCGGCCCCGCCCCGCCGTTGTCGACCCAGCCGAGGACGTCGGCGAACAGGGTGGCGGGGGTGAGGTCGATGCCGTCGGGGCTCAGGCCCGTCGCCCAGTACGACAGCCCGATGGCGCACGCTTCGGCGATGGTCCGGTCGGAGAAGTCACCGGTTCGCCGTCGTACGTCGGCAGCGCGCGTGGGAGAAAGCAGTACGCGACGAGCACTCGGTTCCATCATCGAAGACTCAGCATTCCTTCCACGTCATGAAGACCTCGCCTGACATCAGGGGGCCTGGGCTGTGCATCCGGGATGCCTAGCTGCCTTCTCGCCAGGCCCGCCACAGTCGCGCGTACCGGCCGCCCAGAGCCACCAGTTCCTCGTGCGTTCCCTGCTCGACCACGCGCCCCGCGTCCAGCACGGCGATCCGGTCGGCCGCCATCGCCTGGGTCAGCCGGTGCGCCACGAACAGCGTGGTCCGGCCCGCGCACGCGGCCAGGACGGCCCGCTCCAGTTCGGCGGCGCCCTCGCTGCCCGCCTCCGCGGTCGACTCGTCGAGCACCACCACCGGCGCCCGGCCCAGCACCAGCCGGGCCAGGGCGATCTGGGCGACCTTGGTGACGTCCAGACGCTCGCCGCCTTCGCCGACCATGGTGTTCAGCCCGTCGGGCAGCGCGTCCGCCCACTCCTCGGCGCCCACCGTGCGCAGCGCGTCCCTCAGCTCGGCGTCGGTCGCCTCCGGCGCGGCCAGCCGCAGGTCGTCGGCGAGCGGCCCGGAGAACACGTGCGTGTCCTGCGTCAGGATGCTCACCAGGGCCCGCGCCCCGGCCTCGTCCAGACCGGCGAGGTCGGTCGGCCCGATGTGCACCGACCCGGCCTGCGGGGTCCCGATGCCCGCGATCAGCGCGGCCAGAGTCGTCTTGCCCGCGCCCGTCGCGCCCACCAGCGCGAGCGAACCACCGGCCGGGATCGTCAGGCTGACGTCCTGAAGGACCGGATCCTCGGCGTCGGGATAGCGGTACGTCAGCCCCTTCACCGTCACCGGGTGCGGCGCGGCGTCCGCCGGGGCGACGGCCGCGTCGCCCACCAGCCGGTCCTCCGCGGCCTCCCCCAGCACCCCGACCAGCCGGGTCAGGCTTGCGCCCGACTTCTGCGCCTCGTCGAAGGTGAACATGATGGAGCCCAGCGGGGTGAACAGCCGGTGGAACATCAGCGGGGCCGACGACACGTCGCCGAGGGTGGCGGCGTCGGCCTCCAACAGGGCGTATCCCACGACGAGGATCAGGGTCAGCCCGATGAACTCGGCGCGGTTCTCCCTGCCGACGAACCGGCCGAAGAACCGGAACACCTCGATGCCGAAGTCGCGCACCCGCCACGACTCACGGGTGACCTCTTCCCGGAAGGCGCCCTCCAGGCGGTACGCCCGGACCGTGTCGATCCCGTTCAGGCCGCTGATCAGCGCCTGCGCCCGGTCGGCCTGGGCCACCCGCTGCTTCTGGTAGAGCGGGGCGGACCGGGGGAGGTACCAGCGCAGGGCCAGCGCGTACGCGGGCAGCGCGCCCGCGCCCGCCAGGCCGAGCCGCCAGTCCAGTCCGAACATGCCGACCGTGGCGATGAGGACCAGCACGCCCGCCGAGAACACCGTGGGGACGGCTGTCCTGATGCCCTTGGACAGGACGGCCACATCGTCGCCGACCCGGGACAGCACGTCCCCCCGGCCGACCTGCTCGATCCGTGCGCTCGGCATCCCCAGCACCGCGCGGACGGCGCCTTCCCGCAGCCGCGCGAGCAGATCCGCGCCCAGCCGCCCGATCAGATAGGTCGACACCGCGGTGGCCGCCGCGCCGAGCAGCGCGGCGGCTCCCATCAGTACCCCGATGGTGACCAGGGCCGAGCGCGGTTCGCCCTCGGCAACCCCGTCGACCACCCGGCCGAGCAGCAGCACCGGGAGCACCTGGAGCGCCGCCCCGGCCACCGTGGTGAGCACGGTGGCGGCCGTCAGCCAGGGCACCGCGCGGCAGTGCGCCGTGACCCATCGGGTGGCCACGCGTCCGGTGGCCGTGCGCAGGGTGGCCGGGGCGGCGCGCGTGTCGGTGACGCTCACACCTGACCGGCCGACTTGACGAGCTGGTCGATCGCGTACGGCAGGGACAGCAGCGTGCTCTGGGACATGGCGGCGCCGACGGCCGGGCCCTCACTGTCCAGCAGGTACGACACGTTGCCCTTCTTCACGGCGTCCAGGTTGGTGAACAGCTTGAACTTCTTCAACGCCTGCTGGTCCGCCTTGTCGTTGATGACGAAGATGCGGTCGGCGTCGACCAGGTCGACCCGCTCCGGGGAGAGGACGGTGAAGAACTTTCCGTCCGCGACCTTGTCGACCTTGGTCTGATAGGTGAAGCCGATGCCCGTCACCAGCCGTCCGCGCACATCGGTGGAGGTGAACGGCGCCACCGAGTTCTTGTACCAGGACAGTGCGACGGCGGTCTGGTCCGCGAACTTCGGATGCGCCTTCTTGGCCGCGCCGAGCTTGTCCTGAATGCCCTGCACCAGCTTGGTGCCCTCGTCCTCCTTGCCCAGCGCCTTGGCGATCTGCACGGCGTTGTCCTGCCAGGGGGCGCTGAACGGCTCCTTCTCGCCCTTGGTGCGGCCCACGGTCGGGGCGATCTTGGAGAGCTTGTCGTAGGCGGCCTTGTCGATCTCGGAGTAGACCGCCACGATCAGGTCCGGCCGCAGGGAGGCGATCTTCTCGTAGTCGGGTCCGGCGTCGCCGTTCTTCATGACGACCTCGGGCCGGGTGTCACCCCACTTGTCCTTCACCCAGGGCCACTGGGTGTTGATGTCGGGCTTCTTGCCCGCCGGGTTCGGGTACTGGTCGACCATGCCGACCGGCTTGACGCCGAGCGCCAGCATGGCCTGATCGTCCGTGTAGCCGAGGGAGACGACCCGCTTGGGCGCCTCGGCGATCTTCGTGGATCCGAACGCGTGCTCCACGGTGGCCGGGAACGCGCCGGAGGCGGCGGCCGGGGCGTCGTCGCTCGTCTCGTCCGACGAGTCGGAACCGCATCCCGCGAGGAGGCCGACGCCGAGGGCCGCGGCGGAGAGAGCCGCCGCTAACCGCCGCCAGGGCGTCATACGCGTCGTTCTATGGAGGAGCATCCGGATTCCCTTGCTGTCGCACTGTCCGCTACGCCCCAATCTCAGGGCAGGCAAACTTTATCCCGCACAAGTGAGGCTAGCCTAGCCTTACTTGGATATTTCTTGGCCGTGACCTGCCCGGGACCCGTCGGGCCGGACGTGGGTGCGGCCGATCGGCACGATCAGCGGCCGGTCCCCCACCGGGTCGTCGACGACCGCGGCGCGCAGCCCGAACGCCTCGTCGAGCAGCTCGGCGGTGATCACGTCACGCGGATGGCCCTGCGCCAGGATCGAACCCTCCCGCATCACGATGAGGTTGTCGCTGTACCGCGTGGCCAGATTGAGGTCGTGCAGCACCATGACCACGGTGCAGCCCGACTCGTGCAGGTCGTCCACCAGGTCGAGCACGTCGATCGCGTGCGCCAGATCCAGGTACGTGGTCGGCTCGTCGAGGAGCAGCAGATCGGTGCCCTGGGCCAGGGTCATCGAGATCCATACGCGCTGACGCTGCCCACCGGACAGCGAGTCGACCGGGCGGTCGGCCAGATCCGCCACCCCGGTCATGGCCAGCGCGCGCTCCACGACACCGGCGTCGTCGGACGACCACTGCCGCAGCCAGCTCTGGTGCGGATGGCGGCCCCTGGCGACCAGGTCGGACACCGTCAGCCCCTCCGGCGCGACCGGCGCCTGCGGCAGCAGACCCAGCTTCTTCGCCACGTCCCTGGTCCTGAGCTTGTCGATGTCCTCACCGTCCAGCACGACGGTCCCCCTGGCCGGCTTGAGCAGCCGGGTCAGGGTGCGCAGCAGCGTGGACTTCCCACAGCCGTTGGGACCGATGATCGTGGTGATCACGCCCGGCGGGATCGCCACGTCCAGGCCGTCGATGACGTTCCGTCCGCCGTACCCGACCGTGATGCCCCTGGCCGCCAGCCGGGCGACGCCATGGTGCCCGGACTCGCTCTCGGTGCCGGTCTCGGTGTCGGTCTCCGTGACGCACTCGGTGCTCACACGTCCCCCTGTATTCAGGATTGCCCAATGTCTTGCCATCTACCTGAGGTTCGCCCGCACCAGCAGATAGACGAGGAAGGGGCCGCCGATCGCGGCGGTGACCACGCCGACCGGGAGCGCGATCGGCAGTGCCGTGCGCGCGACCAGATCCGCACCGATCAGCAGCAGCGCGCCCACCAGGCCAGAGGCCGCCATCGGCGGCGTCGGGCACCTGCCCAGACGCATCGCCACCTGCGGCGCCACCAGGGCGACGAACAGTACGGGGCCCGCCACGCTGACCGCCACACCGGCCAGCAGCACCGCGCACAGCAGCATGACGGCCCGCACCGCCGAGTACCGGACGCCCAGGCCCGCGGCGACCTCGTCGCCCAAGTGCAGCGGCTTGAACTGGAACGCGGCACAGGCCACGACGACCAGCAGGACGAGCGTGCACCACACGCCCATCCGGACCTCGCCCCACGACCGGTTGTCCAGCGAGCCGACCAGCCACGCCTGGGCCTGCGCCACGTCCTTGATGTCGGCCGTGACCAGCAGCCATGTCGTGATCGCCTCCATCACGGCGCTCACCGAGATGCCGATGAGGATGAGCCGGAAGCCGTCGATGCCGCGCCGCCACGCCAGGAAGTACACCAGCAGCCCCGTGCCGAGGCCGCCCGCGAGCGCCGCCACGGACAGGCCCACGGCATCGGTGACCGCCGCGGCCGCCCCGCCCGACACCGTCACCAGGAACACCGAGACCGCTCCGGCGCCCCCGGTGATCCCCAGGATGTCCGGGCTGGCCAGCGGATTGCGCGCCACCGACTGCGTAATCGCCCCGGACACCCCCAGCGCGATCCCCACGACGAGCCCGGCCAGGGCGCGCGGCAGCCGCAGGTCCATGATCACGAACTGGTCGACCCGCTCACCCCCGCCGAGGATCGTGGCGATCACCCGGGACAGGCCGATGGGGAACTCCCCGACGCCGATGGACAGGCAGAACACCAGGAAGGTCGCCGCCGCGAGCAGCAGCGTGACGCATACGAGCCACGGCCGCCACACGAACGACACCTGGCCGAGCCGCACGCCCGGCGCGACCACCGGTCGCTTCATCTCTGTTCCGCTCATGTGTCCTTGAACTTTCCGCGCCACACCAGTGCCGCGAAGAACGGGGCGCCCAGCAGCGCCACGACCACACCCGCGTCCAACTCCCCCGGCCGCACCACCAAACGGCCCACGATGTCGCAGACCAGGAGGACGACGGCGCCGAGGAGCGCCGCGTACGGCACCAGCCAGCGATAGTCCGGCCCGGTCAGATACCGGGCCACATGAGCCACCATGAGCCCGAGGAACGCGATGGGGCCGCACGCCGCCGTCGCCGCGCCCGCCAGCAGGGTGATGGCGACGATGCCGAGGGTCCGGTTCAGCGCGATGTTCACGCCCAGCCCCCGCGCCACGTCGTCCCCCAGGCTGAGCAGGTTGAGGGCGGGCAGCGTGATCAGGGCCAGCACCAGCCCGACCGCGATGAACGCGGCCACCGGCCAGATGACGTCGAATCCGACACCGGCCACGGAGCCCGCGTTCCAGAACCGCAGCGCGTTCAGCGACTTCTGGTCCGACAGCGCGACCGCCGTGGTCATCGCCGCCAGGAACACCGTGATCCCCTGACCGGCCAGGGCGAGCGTCAACGGATTGCCCGCGCCCCGGCCGATGCTCGCCAGCCCGAACACCACGACCCCGGCGACCGCCGCCCCCAGGAAGGCGAACCAGACGTACTGGAACGGATCGGCGAACCCGAACACGGCGATCACCGACACCACGGCGAACGAGGCGCCGGCGTTCACCCCCAGCAGGCCCGTGTCGGCGATCGGGTTCCGCGTGTACCCCTGGATCAGTGCCCCGCCGACCCCCAGGGCGATGCCCGCCACGATGGCGAGCACCGTCCGGGGCACCCGCACGGTCCGCACGATGAGCCTGATCTCGGTGAGCCGCTGGTCGGCGTCCGGCCCGGCGAACAGCCCGTGCCACACCTCGGCGGGGCTCAACGCGCGCGCACCGACGGCCAACGACACCGCCCCCATGGCCACAAGGACCACCACGAGCGCGCCCAGCCCCACACCCCGCCGCCGACGGGCCTCCGTCACGCCCCCGGATACGGGGCGCTCGATCGCAGTTGTGCCCATGTCTCCGTACGTCATCCCTACCGCGCGGTGCTGCCGACTCCGTCGGCGACCGGCCGGGTCTCGCCGGAGGCGGACGTGCCGCCCCGGTCGAGGAGCGAGTCCAGGATCTCGCCGACTCTGATCGCGGTGTTGGACAGCAGGGACGAGGTGATGCCGTGCGTGTGCTCCGTGCCGCCCTGCAGATAGATGCCACAGCGCAGACCGGGATCCGTCGCGATGCGGTAGTCGCGCTCGACGCGGACCCGGCCCTCGTCGTCGCGGAGGCAGCTGTCGGCGACCTCGCCCAGGAGGTCGATGGGGTCGACCGGGCTGTAGCCGGTGGCGAACACCACGACGTCCGCGTCGAGCAGCGTCTCCTCGCCCGTGACGAGGGACTTCACGGTGGCCCGGACCTGGGCGGGGGTCTCCTTGACGTCGGTGAGCCGGGAGACGTTGAGGAAACGCAGCCGCTCGGCGCCCAGGACCTTCTCCCGGTAGCTCTGCCGGTACAGGTCGTCGATCAGGTCGATGTCCACCACGGAGTAGTTGGTGTTGCCGTGGTAGTCCATCAGCTGCCGCTTGACGTGCTCGGGCGCGGCGAAGTAGTCGTCCACCGCCTCGGGATCGAAGATCCGGTTGGCGAAACCGCTGTCGTCGGCGGGGCTGTAGCCGTAGCGGGAGAACACCGCGCACACCTCGGCCTCGGGGAAGCGGCGGTGCAGGTAGGCGACGTTCTCGGCGGCGCTCTGGCCGGCGCCCACGACGATGAACCGGGAGGGCGAGGTGCCCTCCAGCCCGTCGGCCTTCGCGAGCAGTTCGGATGTGTGCCAGACGCGGTCGCCGCGCTCCACGCCCTCCGGCATGAGGGGACGCAGCCCGGTGCCGATGACGAGGTTGCGGGCCCGGTGGACCTCCAGCCCCTCCCCCGACCGGACCGTCACGTCCACGTACTCCACGGCCCCGTCACGGAAGACGGGCACGACGCCGACGACCTCGTGGCCGTACGAGACCATGCCGTCGACCTTGGCCGCGGCCCACTCGAGGTAGTCGTGGAACTCCACCCGCAGCGGGAAGAGGTTCTTGTGGTTGATGAAGTCGATCAGCCGCCCCTTGCTCTGCAGATAGCAGAGGAAGCTGAACTCGCTGGCCGGGTTCCGCAGCGTCACCAGGTCCTTGAGAAAGGACACCTGCATGGTCGCGTCGTCGATCAGCATGCCCCGGTGCCAGCCGAAGCGCGGCTGCTGCTCGAAGAAGTGGGCGCTGATCGCCTCGTATCCGCCGACCGTTGCGTTGTGCTCGCTGAGTGCGATCGCCATGGCCACATTGGACGGCCCGAAGCCGATGCCTATGAGGTCGTGGACCGGTAAATCGCGGACCGGCAATGCGTCACCAGGAAGAACCCGTGACATGTCACTCCCATCGTGCGGGGCAATCGCCTGTCAGGCGTGCGGAAGGTGCAAAGGGTGGGCACGCCGACAAAGCGACACGCCAACAACTTAGGCGAGCCTAAGCTAAACCCGTGGGGCTGTCGATAGGTCACCGACGGGGATTTGGGCGCCGGGCGCGCCAACTGAAGGGACAGAGGGGCCCGTTGCGAAATAAGGTAAGCCTTGCTTTACTTTCCCAGGTCAACCCCTGCTTCGAGGAGGAACCCCATGCGGGTCGTCATGTTCGGTTACCAGACCTGGGGGCACCGCACCCTGCAAGCCCTCCTGGACTCCGAACACGACGTCTTACTGGTGGTCACGCACCCCAAGAGCGAGCACGCGTACGAGAAGATCTGGAGCGACTCGGTCGCCGACCTCGCCGAGGAGCACGGCGTCCCGGTGCTGATCCGCAACCGCCCCGACGACGACGAGTTGTTCGAGCGCCTCAAGGAGGCCGACCCGGACATCATCGTGGCGAACAACTGGCGGACCTGGATCCCTCCGCGCATCTTCGACCTGCCGCGCCGGGGCACGCTGAACGTCCATGACTCGCTGCTGCCGAAGTACGCCGGGTTCTCCCCGCTGATCTGGGCCCTGATCAACGGCGAGTCCGAAGTGGGCGTCACCGCGCACATGATGAACGACGAGCTGGACGCCGGGGACATCGTCCGACAGGAGGCGGTCCCGGTCGGGCCGACGGACACCGCCACCGACCTCTTCCACAAGACCGTCGGCCTCATCGCCCCGGTCACGGTCGGCGCGCTCGGCCTCATCGCCTCCGGGCAGACCGAGTTCACCAAGCAGGACCGGTCACAGGCGACCTTCTTCCACAAGCGGTCCGTCGAGGACATCCGCATCGACTGGACCTGGCCCGCGGAGGACCTCGAACGCCTGGTCCGCGCCCAGTCCGAGCCGTACCCCAGCACCTACGCCTTCCACAAGGGCAAGCGCCTCGAAATCCTGGCCGCGGTCGTGTCCCAGGGCCGGTACGGCGGCACTCCCGGCCGCATCTTCTACCGCGAGGGCGACGGCGTGGTGATCGTCGCCGGAGCCGACGCCCGCACCGGCCGCAATCGCGGCCTGGCCATCACGCGCGTACGGACCGAGGAAGGCCACGAGATGGCTGCCACCGAGTACTTCACCTCCATGGGCGGCTACCTCACCAGCCGTCCCTGAGTCCGGGCGCTTCGGGAGGGGTCCCGGGACCTCCGGGTTAGAAACTCCGGGCAGCATCCCCTCGACAACCGGAGGTCCAACTGATGAGTACGGGCATGCGGCGGCGCGCCGCGACCACGGCCGCGACGCTGACCATGGCGGGCACACTGGGATTCGGCCTGCTGACGCCGATGGCATACGGGGCCGGTCACGGGCCGTGCTACGACGGGCGGTGCACCCTCACCGTCTCCAAGCCCCGGACCATCCAGGTCAACAGCCGCACGTTCGGGTTCGGGAAGCTGAAGGTCACGCACATCAGCTCCCGGACCGTGAAGTTCTCGGCCACCAGCGGCGGAACGCGCCTGGGCGGCAGCACCAGTCCGGGTGGCACCGTCAAGCTCAACAACCTGAAGATCTGGGTGAAGTCGGTCTCCGGGAGCAAGGCGAAGCTCAGCCTGTCCCGCGCCCGGTAACAGGTCCCCGGCACGCCGTGGCCCCGTACCCGCGTCTGCGGATACGGGGCCACGGTGCCGCCGGGGTGGATCAGAGGTCGGCCGCGGCGCCGCGCAGGTTCTTGGCGGCGAGGGCGAGCCCCTCGGTCTGGGAGTAGGCGGCGTCCTCGTGCTCGATGTTCACGGCCATGTCCGGGTCGACCTCCGCGAGGGCGCGCAGGAACTCGGTCCAGTAGGCGGTGTCGTGTCCGACGCCGACGGCGACGAACTTCCACGCCGGGTCCTTGGGCCAGGCGTTGCACCAGAAGCCGTAGCCGGTGGGCACCTTGCCGGAGGCGTCGGCGGGCACCCGGGTGAACGACGAGTCCAGAACGCCGCGGATGTCGGCGCCGGGGCAGAGCATCGCGTCCTTCGCCGCGGCGTGGAACACCAGCGGGCCGAGCCACTTGATGGAGGCCACGATGTCCATGCCCTGCCACATCAGATGCGAGGGGTCCATCTCCGCGCCGACGTTGGTGGCGCCGGTCTCGTCGACCAGCCGCTTCAGGGTGACCGGGGAGAACACCAGGTTGTGCGGGTGCATCTCGACGGCGACCCGGACGTCGTTCTCCCGGGCCAGCGCGTCGATCTCCTTCCAGAACTCGACGGCCAGGCCCCACTGGTAGTCCAGGACGTCCATGTAGACGCCGTCCCACGGGTTCACGACCCAGGAGGGGTACTTGGCGTCGGGGTCGGAGCCCGGGGTGCCGGACATGGTCACCACGTGCTTCACACCGAGCAGGCCCGCGAGCCGGATGGTGCGGCGCAGGTCGTCGGCGTGTTTCGGGCCGACGCCGGGCAGCGGGTTGAGCGGGTTGCCGTTGCAGTTGAGGCCGGTCAGCTCCATCCCGCGGTCGGCGAAGGTCGCCAGGTACTCCTCCCGCGCGGTGGCCGAGGACAGCAGCAGGTCCACCGGGCAGTGCGGGGCGGGGATGAAGCCACCGGTGTTGACCTCCACGGAGGTCAGCCCGTTCTCCTTGAGGATGTCGAGGGCCTCGGTGAGCGTGCGGTCGTGCAGACAGGCGGTGTAGGCGCCGAGCTTGAGAGCCATGGGTATCTCCTTCGTATGGGGGTGGTCAGGAGGTGGCCGGGATGGTGACGGCGGCACCGCCGTTGTGGGAGGACTCGACGATGGCCCGGATGATCTCCATGGTCCGCAGCCCGTCGGCGAAGGTGGCGCAGGCGGGCAGCGGGTCGGCGACGCCCGCGACCTGGTCGAGGAAGGCCCGCGCCTGGTAGGTGAACATCTCGGCGTTGCCGCCACCCACGCCCGGCGCCTCCATCGGGTAGCCGCCCTTGAAGTACGGCATCTGCGGACCGGCGATGATGTGGCGCGCGCCGCGGGTACGGGCGTCCGGCTGGGCGTCGTCGAAGAGGTACTCGGCGGGCCGGTGCTGGTCGAACGCCGCCCGGCCGCCCAGCCCCACGATGTCGAAGCCGAGCCCGTTGGGCAGGCCGAAGGCGGTGCGGGACACCGAGAAGGTGCCCACGAGACCGGACTCGAAGCGCGCGGTGAAGGACGCGGTGTCCTCGTTCTCGACCTCGCCGAACTCATCCGAGACGGGGGCGGCGTTGTGCCCGACGACCGCGCCCAGCGGCAGCGGGCGCTTGGGGATCTGCGTCGACAGGGCGGCGCCGGAGACCGCGGTGATGGGACCGGCGATGTACTCGGCGGTGTCGATCACGTGCGCGCCGACGTCCCCGAGCGCGCCGGCACCGGGACCGCCCTTGAAGCGCCAGCTCAGCGGCCCGTTCGGGTCGGTGGCGTAGTCGCACCAGTAGCGGCCGCTGAACAGCGTGAGGTCGCCGAGCTCACCGCGCTGGACGTGGTCGCGGACCGCGGAGATGGCGGGAGAGCGCCGGAAGGTGTACCCGACGGCCGTCACGACGTCGGCGGTGCGCTCCAGCTCGGCCATCGCGCGGGCGTCGTCGAGCGATCCGGCCAGGGGCTTCTCGCAGAGCACATGCTTGCCCGCGGCGACCAGGGCCTCGGCGATCGGGCGGTGCAGATCGTTGCCGACGACGATGCTGACGGCGTCGATCGTCGGATCCTCCGCCACCGCCTCCCAGCTGGGGAGCGCCTTCTCGTACCCGTACCGGCGGGCGGCGTCCTCGCCGAGCTCGACGTTGGCGTCGGCTATGGCGGCCAGGCGGACCGGCGGCAGGCCGGCCGCGAAGACCGTGTTGACGTTGCGGTAACCGGCGGCGTGGGTGCGGCCGGCCATGCCGGCTCCGATTACCGCGACGGAAAGGGGCTTGCCGGACGTGGCCATGGATGTGCCTTTCAGCATGTGGGGGTGGTCAGGTCGACGTGAAATGGATGGTCAGGCGGCGGACTGGCCGCGGAAGTGGGCCTCGATGGCTTCCATCGAGCGGCCTCGCGTCTCGGGGACGGTACGGAGGTAGTAGAAGATGGTGGCGACGTTGACCGCCGCGAAGAGCAGGAACGTGGCACCGCCGACCGCGGAGATCAGTGGCGGGAAGACCAGGGTCACCACGAAGTTGGCCGTCCAGGTGCCGAACACGGCCATGCCCATCGCGAAACCGCGCAGGCGGAGGGGGAAGATCTCGGAAAGCATCAGCCAGAAGACGGTCGCGACACAACCCTGCATGAACAGCAGGAACATCAGCATGGACGCCAGGACGAGGTAGCTGCGTACGGCCGTCTCGGGAAGTACCAGGAAGCAGAAGGCGATCAGGAGCAGCGACACGGTGACGCCGATCTGTCCCGTCAGCAGCATCGGGCGTCGCCCGTACCGGCCCAGCAGCCACATGCCGGTGGAGACGGCGAGCACCGCGACGACACCGTTGGCGATGGTGGCGGTCAGCGCGGCCTGGGTGCCGAGTCCGGTGTCCAGCAGGATCGTGGGCGCGAAGTACATGATCGAGTTGACGCCGGTGAGCTGGGTCAGCGTGGCGAGCGCGAAGCCGAACACCACCAGGCGCCGCACCCACGGTGTGCGCAGGTCGCCCCAGCTTGCCCGCGGTTCGTCGGCGTCGGCCATGACCCGCTGCTTGATCTCGGCGAACTCCGGCTCGACCACCTCCGGGTCGCGGATGAGGCCGAGGGTGCGGACCGCGTCGTCGAACCGGCCGCGGGAGGCGAGCCAGCGCGGCGACTCGGGCACGAACAGCATGCCGATCCACAGCAGCACGGCCGGGATGGTGGCCAGGGCGAGCATCCAGCGCCAGACGCCGCTTTCGCCCATGGTCTTCGCGATGACCGCGTTCGAGGTGTAGGCCAGGAGCTGGCCGGTCACGATCATCAGCTCGTTCTGGGTCACCAGGCGGCCGCGGTGTGCGGCGGGGGCCAGCTCGGCGATGAAGACGGGCACGGTGGCGGACGCGCCGCCGACGGCGAGCCCGAGCAGGATCCGGAACAGCACCATCACCACGAGGTCCGGCGCGAGCGCGGTCCCCAGGGCGCCGATGAAGAACAGCACGGCGAGGCCGAGGATGGCCCGCTTGCGCCCGTACCGGTCGGAGAGGCGTCCGCCGTACAGGGCGCCGAAGGCGGCACCCGCCACGAGGGAGGACGCGACGATCCCTTCGGTCAGGGGCGTGAGTCCGAGCCCGCCCTGGTCGGCCGAGAGGGCCATGAAGGGGAGCGCGCCGGAGATGACACCGGTGTCGTAGCCGAAGAGAAGTCCGCCGAAGGTGGCGATGATGGTGATGACGCGCAGTCGCCGGTAGACCTCGGGCGAGGCATGGTCCGTGACTGCGTCGCTCTGTGTGGGGGCCTGGGGCGTGTCGTCCCTGACATCCATGGCCACCTCCTACGGGTTGGTGTGCGGGTGTGGGAAACCAGTCGGGTCCGGGTTCCGCGTCAGTGGGATGTGGGGAAGGTGAAACCGGCCGTGAGCTGCTGGGCCGGTTCCGGCCAGCGGCTGGTGACGACCTTGGGGCGGGTGTAGAAGCGGATGCCCTCGGGGCCGTGGACGGGCGAGTCGCCGATGAGCGAGTCCTTCCAGCCGCCGAAGGAGTAGTAGGACATCGGCACGGGCACCGGCACGTTGACGCCGATCATGCCGACCCTGACCCTGCGCTGGAACCGGCGGGCGGCCTCGCCGGAGCCGGTGAACAGGGCGGTGCCGTTGCCGTACGGGTTGGCGTTGATGAGGTCGATCGCCTCGTCGAGGGTGTCGACGCGGACGACCGCGAGGACCGGGCCGAACAGCTCCTCCCGGTACGCGTCCATCTCGGCGGTGACGTGGTCGAGCAGGGACGGGCCGGTGAAGAAGCCCGCGGCGCACTCGGGGTGGCCGTCCAGCTTCAGCCCGCGGCCGTCCACGACGACGGTGGCGCCCTGGGCGGCGGCGGTGCCCACCGCGTTCTCGACGCGCTCCCGCGCGACCTGGGTGACCAGCGGTCCCATGTCGACGCCAGGGGCGTCGCCGGGGCCGACCTTCACCTCGCGGGCCTTGCGCTCCAGGACCTCGACCAGCCCGTCGGCCGCCGTCCCCACCGCGACGGCCACCGAGACGGCCATGCAGCGCTCACCCGCGGAGCCGTAGGCGCCCGCCGTGATGTGGTTGGCGGCGAACTCCAGGTCGGCGTCGGGGAGGACGACGGCGTGGTTCTTGGCGCCGCCGAGCGCCTGCACCCGCTTGCCGGTGCTGGTGGCGTGCTCGTGCACGTACTTGGCGATCGGGGTCGATCCGACGAAGGACACCGCCTCGATACCGGGGTGGCCGAGGATCGCGTCGACCGCGTCCTTGCCCCCGTGGACGACGTTGAACACGCCGTCCGGCAGACCGGCCCGCCGGTACAGCTCCGCCACGAAGCTCGCGGCCGACGGGTCGCGTTCGCTGGGCTTGAGGAGGAAGGTGTTGCCGGTGGCGATGGCCACGGGGTGCATCCACAGCGGCACCATGGCGGGGAAGTTGAAGGGGGTGATGCCCGCCACCACGCCCAGCGGCTGCCGGAAGCTGTGCACGTCCACACCGCGCGACACCTGGTCGGAGAAGCCTCCCTTGAGGACTTCGCCGAGACCGCAGGCGAACTCCACGACCTCCCGGCCGCGCACGATCTCGCCGCGCGCGTCGTCGACCGTCTTGCCGTGTTCGGCCGAGATGATCCGGCCCAGCTCCTCCTCGTGCTCCACGAGCAACTGCCGGAAGGCGAACATCACCTGGGTGCGCCGGGTCAGCGAGGTCTCCGACCACTCCTCGAAGGCCCGCGCGGCGGCGGTGACCGCGGCGGCGACGTCGGCGGAGCCGCCGAGGGCGACCCGCGCCTGCTCCTGCCCGGTGGCCGGGTTGAACACCGGCGCGGTGCGGGGGTCCGCGCCCGTGGCCGGGGACCCGTCGATCCAGTGCTGAATGGTCTTCACGAGGTGTCCTTACAGGTAGTGCCGCTGAGCGAGCTTGTGGGCGGCATACGTCGCGTATGCGTCGCGGGTGGAGTCCAGGGCGGACGTCTGGCTGACCGGCACGTCCCACCAGCCGTGTCCGGGCGGGTTCGGTCCGTAGAGGTCGGTCTCGACGTGGACGACCGTCGTGCGCCGGGTGGCCTTGGCCTTCTCCATCGCGGTGCGGAACTCCTCGACGGAAGTGGCGTGCAGGACGTCGGCACCGAGGGAGGAGGCGTTGGTAGCGAGGTCGACGGGAAGCACTTCGCCGTCGAGGAGGCCCGAATCGCCGTCGCGGAAGCGGTACTTGGTGCCGAAGCGCTGTGAGCCGAGCGCCTCCGACAGCGACCCGATGGACGCGAACCCGTGGTTCTGGACGAGGACGATGATGACCTTCAGGCCCTCGCTGACCATGGTCGCGATCTCCTGCGCCATCATCAGGTACGAGCCGTCTCCGACGAGGACGACCACCTCGCGCGACGGATCGGCCATCTTGGCGCCCAGCCCGGCGGCGACCTCGTACCCCATGCAGGAGTACGCGTACTCCACGTGGTACGCCTTCGGGTCCCGCGCCCGCCACAGCTGCTGGAGGTCGCCGGGCATGGAACCGGCGGCGTTGATGACCACGTCGCGGTCGCCGAGCGCTTGGTTGAGCGCGCCGAGGATCTCCGTCTGGGCGGGCCGGGGGCCATGGCCGCGGTGGAAGCACTCCTCCTCGATCTCCCGGGTACGGGCGATGAGGCGGCTGGTCCGGTCCCGGTACTCCGCGTCCGTCCCCCAGCCGGTGAGTGCCGCCGCCAGCGCCTCGATGCCGAGCCGGGCGTCGGCCACCAGCGGCTCCGCCGAGTGCTTCACCGCGTCGAGGCGCGCCACGTTGAGGTTGACGAACGTGACGTCCGGGTTGCCGAAGACGGTGTGGCTGGCGGTGGTGAAGTCGGAGTAGCGGGTGCCGATGCCGAGGACGACGTCGGCCTCCTTCGCCAGTTCGTTCGCCGCGTAGGAGCCGGTCGAGCCGATGCCGCCCACCGCGCACGGGTGGTCCCAGGGCACCGCGCCCTTGCCCGCGTGGGTGTCCGCGACCGGGATGCCGGTAGCCTCGGCGAAGGCGCACAGGCGGGACCGGGCATCCGAGTAGACGACGCCGCCGCCGGCCACGATCAGCGGCTTCCTGGCGCCCCGCAGCAGTCGTACGGCCCGCTCGACGGCGGCGGGCTCCGGCAGCGGGCGGCCGATGTGCCAGACCCGGCGCCGGAAGAAGGACACCGGCCAGTCGAAGCTTTCCGCCTGCACGTCCTGCGGCAGCGCGAGCGTGACGGCGCCGGTCTCCACCGGGTCGGTCAGCACCCGCATGGCGGCCAGGGCGGCCGGGATGAGCTGTTCCGGGCGGGTGACGCGGTCGAAGTACTTGGACACGGAGCGGAAGGTGTCGTTGACGGTGACGTCCCCGCCGCGGGTGTCCTCCAGTTGCTGGAGCACCGGGTCGGCGGCCCGGGTGGCGAACATGTCGCTCGGCAGCAGCAGGACCGGGATCCGGTTGGTCGTCGCGAGCGCGGCGCCGGTGATCATGTTGGTGGAACCGGGCCCGGTGGACGCCGAGCAGGCGAAGGTGGCCAGCCGGTCGCGCATCTTCGCGTACGCCACCGACGCGTGGACCATGCCCTGCTCGTTGCGCGCCAGGTAGTACGGGAGATCGGCTTCCCGGGTGACGGCGGCCTGGAGCAGCGCCTGCCCGATCCCGGCGACGTTGCCGTGCCCGAAGATGCCCCATACGCCGGGGATCAGCCGCTGCTCGCGGCCGTCGCGCTCGCTGTACTGGTTCGCCAGGAAGCGGACCAGGGCCTGGGCCGTGGTGAGGCGGATCGTGGTGGTCACAGCAGGCTCACCGCCCGGTCCACGGCCCCGGCCACGTCGCCGCCGGAGGGGTAGAGCAGGGACCGGCCCACGACCAGCCCCTGCGCGGTCGGGAACTTGAGGGCCTTGCCCCAGGACGCGAACGCCGCGTCAGGGTCGGTGACTTCGCCGCCCAGCAGCAGCGCGGGCAGCGTCGAGGCGGACAGCACCCGCTCCATGTCGGCCACGACGGGCAGCTTGAGCCAGGTGTAGGCGGTGCGGCGGCCCAGTCCGGAGGCGATGCTGATCGACTTGATGACGGCGTCGGGCGACAGGTCGTTGCGGATCCTCCCGTCCTGCCAGCCGCTGAGAAACGGTTCCACCAGCGCGATGAGCCCGCGGTCGTTCAGCTCGTCCACCGCGCGGGCGGTGTTCTGCAGCGCGGACGGGGTCGCGGGGTCGTCCAGGGCGATGCGGGTGAGCATCTTGCCGCCCTCGAAACCCCTCGCGGCGAGCGTCTCGGCGTCGTAGCCGGTGAACCGGTCGTCGATCTCGAAGGCCGAACCGGCGAGCCCGGCGCGGTTCATCGAGCCGAGGACGGTCTTGCCGTCGAGGACGCCGAGCAGCAGCAGGTCCTCCAGGATGTCGGCGGTGGCCAGCACCCCGGTCACACCGGGCCGGTCCAGGGCCGCGCACAGGCGGTCCAGCAGCTCGAAGCGGTCGGCCATGGCGTTGGGGTCGCCGCCGACGCCGTTGGCGCCGCGCGCCGGATGGTCCGCGGCGATGATCATGGCCTTGCCGTGCTCGCCGAGCAGCGAGGTGGCCTTCACGCGTCGGGTGGCCGCGGCCGCGATGGCGCCGGGGTCGTGGACCCGGGCCCCCACGATCCGGCTCACGTTGTCGGACGGCACGTCGTCACACCTTTCGCTGAGGGTCGTCGGCGGAGGCGGGGCTCGCGGAGCGGAGCTTCGCCTCCACCTCGGCCTCCGTGGGCATGGCGTCGGAGCAGGCCAGACGGCCCGCGACGAGGGCGCCCGCGGCGTTGGCGAACACGACCGTGCGGCCGGTGTCCCAGCCGGAGAGCAGGCCGTGGCAGAGCGCGCCGCCGAAGGCGTCCCCCGCGCCGAGCCCGTTGACGACGTCCACCGGCACCGGCGGTATCTCGGCGGCCGAACCGTCGCGGCCGACGGCCAGCACCCCCTTGGGGCCCTGCTTCACCACCGCCAGCTCCACACCGGCGGCGAGCAGCGCCTTCGCGGCGGCGTACGGCTCGCGCTCGCCGGTCGCCACCTCGCACTCCTCGAGGTTGCCCACGGCCACGGTGGTGTTCCGCAGGGCCTCGGCGTAGTACGTCCGCGCCTGCTCGGGGGCGTTCCAGAACATCGGCCGCCAGTCGAGGTCGAAGACCGTCGTCCCCGCCTTCGCCCGGTGGGCGAGCGCGGCGAGGGTGGCCGAGCGGCTGGGCTCGTCGCACAGCCCCGTCCCGGTGACCCAGAAGATCCGGGCGTCGCGCACGGCGCCGAGGTCCAGTTCACCGGGACGGATGTCGAGGTCCGGGGCCTTCGGCAGCCGGTAGAAGTACAGCGGGAAGTCGTCCGGCGGGAAGATCTCGCAGAACGTCACCGGGGTCGGCGCGATGTCCGACGTACCGACGAAGCGGGTGTCGACGCCGTAACCGCTCAGCGCGGTGCGGACGAAGTCCCCGAACGGGTCGCGGCCCGTCTTGGTGATCACGGCGGAGGGGTGCCCGTGGCGGGCGGCGGCGACGGCGACGTTGCTCGGGCTGCCGCCCAGGTACTTGCCGAACGACGTGACCTCCGCCAGCCCCACGCCGGTCTGGAGCGGATACACATCCACTCCCACACGACCCATGGTCAGCACTTCCAACGGCATGACGTGGTTTCCCTTCGCTTTTCGCGGGCCCGGGGACGGCGGAGTTAAAGCGCTTTAAACGCGGCTTCTGCGAGTACGATGCCTTCGCGTAAATGTCATGTCAATAGGTTGTCACTACGGTGTTGCGTGACCCGGAGACGTGAGGTCCGCCTCTTCGGGGAGCTTTTCCACGTCGACTCCGTGCACCGGCGCCAGCTCGTGCTTGAGCGCCGCCAGTTCGGCACCACCGGCCATGTGGTTGGTCAGCTCTTCGAGGCCGATCTCGCTGCGGTCGGCGCTGAGTTCGAGCGTGCCCAGGCGCAGCACGCTGAAGTGGTCGCCGACCATGTAGGCGTGGTGCGGGTTGTGGGTGATGAAGATGACGCCGAGGCCGCGGGCGCGGGCGGCGGCGATGTACTTCAGCACCACGCCGGACTGCTTCACGCCGAGGGCCGCGGTCGGCTCGTCCAGGATCAGCACCCGGGCGCCGAAGTAGACGGCGCGGGCGATCGCCACGCACTGGCGCTGACCGCCCGACAGGGTGCCGATGGGCTGCTCCAGGTTGTCCAGGACGATGCCCATGTTGCGCAGTTCCTCGTCGGCGGTCTTCTTCATCCGGTCGATGTTCAGGCGGCGCAGCGGCCAGGGTCCCCTGGTCATCTCGGAGCCGAGGAAGAAATTGCGCCACACCGGCATGAGCGGGACGGTCGCCAGGTCCTGGTAGACGGTGGCGATGCCCTTGCCGAGGGCCTCGCGCGGGGTGGTGAAGCGCACCGGTCCGCCGTCCACGAGGAACTCGCCCTCGGTGTGCTGGTGCAGCCCGGAGATGATTTTGATGAGGGTGGACTTCCCGGCGCCGTTGTCGCCGAGGACGCAGGTCACCCTGCCGGGCCGGACGGCGAGGTCGACGCCGTGCAGCGCGCGAACGTTGCCGTAGGACTTGCCCGCCTTGCGGAGTTCGACGACGGGGGCGCCGTCCGCGGGCGGGGGCTCCGCGATGGCCTCGTGGGTGGCGTTGATGGTGGTCATGGGGGTCACCTCCGGGTCGCCGTGCGGCGGACCCACAGATTGATCAGGGCGGCGCCGAGCAGCATCACGCCGAGGAATGCCTTGAACCAGTCGGGGTTCCAGCCCGCGTAGACGATGCCCTGCTGCACCATGCCGAACATGAAGGCGCCGAAGACCGGGCCGATCGCGGAGCCGTAGCCACCGGTCAGCAGGCAGCCGCCGATCACCGCCGCGGCGATGTAGATGAACTCCTGGCCCACGCCCTCGCCGGACTGCACGGTGTTGAAGGAGAACAGGTTGTGCATGCCGACGAACCAGGCACCGAAGCCGACCAGCATGAACAGCGAGATCTTGGTGAAGGTCACCGGGACACCGACCGCGCGGGCGGACTCCTTGTTGCCACCGACCGCGAAGATCCAGTTGCCGTATTTGGTGCGGAGCAGCACCCAGGTGGCCAGGGCCGCGAAGACCAGCCACCACACGACGGTGATCTTCACTTGGGCGCCGCCGACGTCGAACGAGGAGGCGAACAGCGCCTTGGCCTGGCCGAACCCCTCCATGCCGCTGATGTCGTCGGTCGAGACATTGCTGGTGACCAGCTTGGTGACCGCGAGGTTGGCGCCCTGGAGGATCAGGAACGTGCCGAGGGTGACCAGGAAGCTCGGCAGCCCCGTCCTGACCAGCATCCAGCCGTTGAACATGCCGACGGCCAGCGACACCACCAGGGCGATGATCACGCCCGACCACACGTTCAGGGTCAGCTGGTAGCTGAGCATGCTCGCGGTGAGCGCCGAGGTGATCACGGCGACGCCGGACGACAGGTCGAACTCGCCGCCGATCATCAGGAGCGCCACCGGCAGCGCCATGATGCCGATCGTGGACGACTGGTACAGGATGTTGGCCATCGACCCGGCGTCGCGGACCGGTGGCGCCGCGACGAGGAAGAACACGAACACGGCGACGGCGCCGAGGAAGACCCCGACCTCCGGCTGCGCGAACAGCCTGAACACCAGGGAGCGCCGCGTCGTCCGGCCGTCGGTCTGCTTCGAGCCGGGAGCCGGCGGCGTGCTCACCGCCGGGGCCGCGTGCTGGGCCATGCTCATCACCGGTTGCCCTTCGCGGCGAACGTGGCGACGGTGTGGACGTTGCTCTTGTCGACGAAGGCCGGGCCGGTCAGCACGGGCGCCTCACCGCCACCGCTGTAGTTGCCGTTGTTCTTGTAGAGCCACAGCGAATCGACCGCCAAGTAGCCCTGGAGATAGGGCTGTTGATCGACCGCGAACTGAACACTGCCCTTCTCGATGGCGGAGATGAGGTCCTTGTTGAGGTCGAAGGTCGCGACCTTCGCCTTGCTGCCCGCCTCGGACGCCGCCTGCGCGGCCGTGATGGCGAACGGGGCGCCGAGCGTGACCACCTCGTCGATGGACTTGTCCTGCGAGAGCTTGGCGTTGATCGTCGACTTCACCGAGGGCATGTCGGTGCCGTTGACATAGAGGATGTCGGTCTTGCCGCGGAACGCCTTCTTCACTCCGGCGCAGCGCTCTTCGAGGTTGACGTCGCCCTGGGCCTGGATCACGCACAGGGCGTGCTTGGCGCCGGTGGTGTTGATTTTGCTGCCGAGGGCCTGGCCGGAGACGGATTCGTCCTGGCCGAAGAACGACAGCAGGCCCTGCTTCTTCCAGACGGAGAGCCCGGCGTTGAAGCCGACGACCGGGATACCGGCCTTCTCGGCCTTGGCGACCACGGCCTTCAGCGCGTCCGGCTTGGCCAGGGTGACGGCAATGCCGTCGACCTTCTGGTCGATCGCGTTCTGCACCAGGTTGGCCTGGTCGCCCGCGCTTTCGTCGTTGGAGTAGATGAACTTGACGTTGTCCTTGGCGGCGGCGGCCTGGGCGCCCTTGCGGATGGTGTCCCAGAAGGTGTCGCCGGAGGGCGCGTGGGTGATCATCGCGATCGTCATGCGGGGTGTGTTGGCCTTGCCCGCGGACACGTTGTTGCCCGCGTCTTCGGCCTTCTTCCCGCCGGAGCTGCTGGAACAGCCCGCGAGGATCAGGGCGGCCGAGGCGGCCACGGCGACGACGGGGACGACTCTTCGGGAGCGGGAGCGGGACGGGGAAACACGGTTCATGGCTCGTGCGCCTCACTGTGCGACGGGAAGAGAAGAGCGGAGGAAGAGCGGAGGGAAGCCGGGCGCACGGCATGCGGTGCCGTACTCGCGAGCCGGCTTCATCGAGGTGACCAGAAGTGGCCAAGAGCAATTAAAGCGCTTTAAGTGCTGGTACTATCGGCTCGTTTCGAGAGCGTGTCAAGGGTGTTGTGCGAGGAGATCGCTGTCCGGGAGGTACAGGTGGACGATGCCGATTCCGAGCGGCGCCAGAACGGCGGGAACAAGCGCCCCCGGCTCGAGGACGTCGCGGCCCGCGTAGGCGTGTCCACCGCGTCCGTCTCCCTGGTGCTGCGCGGGGTGTCCGGCCCCAGCGAGCGCACCCGGCAGCGCGTCCTGAAGGCCGCCGCCGAGCTGGGCTACCAGGCGGATCGCACCGCCAGCCTGCTCGCCAGCAGGCGCACCCGGCTGCTCGGCGTCATGGTCGACATCCACAGCCCCTACCACGCCGAGCTGGTCGACTACCTGCACACGGCGGCCGAGGAGGTCGGCTACGACCTCGTCCTCTCCACCCTGACCCGGACCCGCGACGAGCACACCGCCGTCGAGACGCTGCTGGCCTTCCGCAGCGAGGCCCTGATCCTCCTCGGCCCGACCTCCCCCGCCGGCACGCTCGCCGCCCTCGACCGCAAGGCGCCGGTGATCGTCGTCGGCCGCCGGATCACGGACGAGCAGCTGGACGTCGTCCGCAGCGCGGACGACGACGGAGTCGGCCAGATCGTCGACCACCTGGTGGGGCTCGGCCACCGCGCCATCACCTACATCGACGGCGGCAAGGGCGTCATCGCCACCGACCGGCGCCGCGGCTACCGCACCGCCATGCGCCGCCACGGGCTGGACACGCACATCAGGATCCTGCGCGGCGAGAACACCGAGGCGGCCGGTGAGCGCGCCGCCCGCCACCTCCTCGACGACGGCGCCGCCCTGCCCACCGCCGTGGTCGCCTTCAACGACCAGTGCGCCATCGGCGTCCTGGCAGCCCTCTCCCGCGCCGGGGTCGCCGTCCCCGGCGAGGTGTCCGTGGCCGGATACGACGACGACACCCTCTCCCGGCTGAGCTGCTTCAACCTGACCACGGTCAGCCAGAACGCCGAGCAACAGGCCCGGAACGCGGTGGCCGCCGCCGTCGAACGCCTCGACGAGGGCCGCGCCGCCCCCCGCGAGGTCGTGCTGAGCCCGCAGCTCGTCGTACGCGGCACCGTGGCCGAACCCGCCTGACCCGCCCCGCGCAGAACAAGGGACTCCCCACGCGCCCTGCGCACGGGGAGTCCCTCATCGCCACTCGGCAGAGCGCCTCAGATCAGGACTGGGGGCGGCTACCGTGGTTGGCACCGTTCTTACGACGGGCCTTCTTCTTGCGACGTCGCTTCGACGACATGTCGCCCTCCTTCCAACGATGCTCTACCTGTGCCGATCACATCGATATCTCACGCGGTGATCGTGTCGCGCGTACCCAGCTCGCCACACGTCACCCTTCATTTCATTGTGAAGCACCTCACGCCACCTTCACGCGCGCGACGAAGGGAACACCATGACAGGCGAGCAGATCGAGGCGCCGGACAGCACCGCCGTGCGGACCGCGCTCTGGCGGGCCATGCATGTGCGGGTCGACCCGCCTCCCCATGTGGTCGAGGACGAGATCGGGCTGCGGCTGGCGGCGCCCGGCGAGGAGTGGCGGGACCGGCCGGACATGGATCCGGACGCCACCCGCGGGTTCCGGGCGGCCATGGTGGCGCGCGCCCGGTTCATCGAGGATCTGATCACCGAGGAGGCGGGGCGCGGCGTCGCGCAGTACGTCATCCTGGGCGCCGGTCTGGACACCTTCGCCCAGCGCAGGCCCGAGATCGCTTCCCGGCTGGAGATCTTCGAGGTGGACCAGCCCGGTCCCCAGGCGTGGAAGCGCTGCCGCCTCGCCGAACTCGGCTATGGCATCCCGGAATGGCTGCACCTGGTGCCGTTCGACTTCGAAGCGGGCGGATCCTGGCTGGAGCGGCTGGCCGCGGCCGGTTTTGATCCCGGGCAGCCGACGGTCATCGTCTCCACCGGCGTCAGCATGTACCTCACCAAGGACGCCACCGCCGCAACCCTGCGCCGGATCGCCGGGCTCGCTCCCGGCTCGACGCTCGCCATGACCTTTCTGCTGCCGACCGAACTCGTCGACGACGCCGACCGCCCCGGCCTCCGGGCGAGCGAGGAAGGCGCGCGGGCGTCCGGCACGCCGTTCCTCAGCTTCTACACCCCGCGGGAGATGCTGGACCTGGCCCGCGAAGCGGGCTTCCGGGGCGTCCGCCATGTGTCGGGGGCCTCGCACGCCGAGCGCTATTTCGCGGGCCGCACCGATGGCCTCCGCCCGTCGAGCGGAGAGGACCTGCTGCTGGCCACCACCTGATCCCCCAGGAGCTGTTGCACGTGGTCGTGGAAGGCGCGGGCCGCGACGTGCGCGGGGGCCTCGGGCAGAACCAGGTGGACAGTGAGGGGTGGTGCGTCGGATACCGGTAGATATCTGATGCCGGGGTGCGGGTGGCTGTGTTCGGTGCCCTCGGCCGTGACGCCCACGGCGTCGCCGACCGCGATGGCGGTCAGCCACTCGTCGACGTTGGCGACGTCGAAGGTCCGCGGGCGCTGCCCGACCGGCCAGAGGTCGGCGGTGGTGGTGGCGGCGGTGGCGCAGAGCGCGACGGCCCGGGTGGCGAGGTCCGCCAGCCGCACGTCCGGGCGTCGCGCCAGCGGGTCGCTCTCGGACACGGCGGCCACCCGGGGTTCGCCGTAGAGGGGGAAGGACCGCAGGCCGGTGTCCACCGGGGGCGCTGTCCGCAGGAACGCGACGTCGACCTGCCCGTGGCGCAGCGCGGTCTCCGGGTCGTCCCGGCGATGGACCTGCACCGGGGTGTCCGGGTGGTCCCGGCGCCAGCCGCGCAGCAGCGGCACCGTGTGGCGGCCGAGTGCCGCCCAGGCGAAGCCGACCCGCAGCGGGCCCGAACCGGACGTGGCCTCGGCGAGTGCGCTCTCCACCTGGCTCAGGATCCGGTGTGCGTGCTCCGAAAGGCGCCGCCCGGCGTCGGTGAGGGCGAGATGACGGGTGGTGCGTTCGACCAGCTGGGTACCGGTCCGGCGTTCGAGCTGGTCGAGCGTGCGGGAAACGGCGGGCTGGCTGATGCGCAGGACCGCCGCCGCGTCGGTGAAGGTGCCTTCGTCCCCGATCGCGGCCAGGACTCGCAGGTGCCGAAGCTCCACGTTCATAACCCTCGAGCATAGACGCGGCGCGGCAGACATTTCCCTCGCCGACGGGCCGCCCGTAGCGTCCCCGGCATGAAAATCCTTCTGATCGGAGCATCCGGCAGGCTGGGCACGGCCGTTGGCGAGACGCTGACCGGACGCGGCCATGAGGTCGTCACCGTCGGGCGGACCGGCGGCGATCTGCGGTACGACATCGCAGACCCCGCGCAGGTCACCGAGTTGTACGCGCGCGTGGGGTCCGTGGACGCGGTGGCCGGTACGGCGGGCGACGTTCCGTACAAGCCGGTTCTCGACATGAGCCCCGAGGACTATCGGTCCGCCTTCCACGGGAAGGTGCTCAGCCAGATCGAGTTGGTGCGGCAGGGCATCCCCCGTATCGCGGAACGCGGCTCGTTCACCCTGATCACGGGGGTGCTGGGGCGCGACCCCATCCCGACGAGCAGTGCGGCGTCGATGGCCAACGGCGCCGTCGAGGCGTTCGTACGCGCCGCGGCCATCGAGATCGCCCCGCAGCGGATCAACGCCATCAGCCCGACCGTCTTCACCGAGTCCCTGGAGAAGTACGGGGACTTCTTCCCCGGCATCCGGCCGGTCGGCCTCGCCGAGGTGGCCCAGACCTATGTCCGGTCCATCGAAGGCGGTCAGACCGGCCAGATCTACAGCCTGGAGTAGGGACAAACGCGCAGATCAGGGGCCCGTCGCGGACGACGGGCCTCCTGGGAGGAACTGCTGGCGCACTACGGCGCGGTGTCGCGGGCCATCGGCATCCCGGTCATGTACTACTGTTCATCGTCTACGCTGCGGGCTTCTCCGCGCTCATCCAGCTGCTCATCATCAGCTTCGCCGGACTCGCCGTGTACGGCGCCTACACCTCGGTGCGCAGCGGCTGGGTCCGGCGCGGCACGGGAAGGGTGATCTCCGCCGCCTTCCTCGTGGCATGGGTGGTCATCAACGCGTACGGCGGCTGGTTCATGCACGTCAGCGGTGCCCAGCGCCGGGGCGGCTGGGAGTTCCCCTGGTACCTGGGGGCCATGGTGGCGGCCGTCGCGCTGTTCCTCGCCGCGCTGCGAGTGGCCAGCAGCGCGGAGGGACGCCGCCATCTGGACGCCGGGGTGTGGCTGGTCGCCACTCTGCTCGCCGTCCTGGCGGTCTCCTACTACGGCGAATTCGGCCCCCTCGGCACGCCGCCACTGGGCGAGCCGTACGATCTGCTCGTGATCATCGCCCTCGCGCTGGTCAGCTACTGGTGGGCGGTGCGCAGCGGCTTCCGCACCGAGCAACTCGACCGCGCCCTCGCCAAGGACTACTCCTCGTCCCCCGAACCGCCCCGCGCCTGAGTGGTACATCCCCTTTCGGATGGGTATGGGGCTTGGTGTGCGCTGGCTGAGCAACGTCCGGACAGCGATAGCGTTCGCCCTGGTGGGGCCGCTGATCGTGTCGCTGGTGCTGGTGCCGTTCCGTAACGCCTTCCCCCGTACCGACGCGGCTCTCGTGCTGGTGGCGGTGGTGGTGGCCGTGGCCGCCCTGGGCTATCGGAGCGCCGGTGTGATCGCGGCGCTGTCGGCCACCATCTGGTTCGACTTCTTCCTGACCCGTCCGCGGGGGACGCTGTCCGTCACCAGCGCCCAGGAGAGCTGGACGGCCGTTCTGCTGCTCGCCATCGGTCTCGCCGTCTCGGAGCTGGCGGTGCGCGCCCTCAGCCAGCGGGACCGGGCGCAGGCGGCGCATGGCCGTCTCAAGCTGCTGCACGACGCCGGTACGGCCATCGGCGCCACCCTCGACGCGAAGCGGACCGCGCAGGAGCTGGCGCAGGTGGCGGTGGGCCGGTTCGCCGATTTCGTCACCGTCGATCTGGCGGTGTGCGTCCTGGCCGGGGAGGAGGTGCCACCGGACGGCGCCACGCACATGCGCCGGGTGGCCCTGGCCGGGGTCCGCCAGGATCATCCGCTGCTCCCCGTGGACGGGCCGCCCAGGCTCACCCGGTGCGATCCGCGGGCCCGTGGATCGCCCTGGGGGCAGCCGAGGATCGAACCCGATCTGCGGGCCCGCGTCGACTGGCAGGCGCTGGTCCCCGAGCCCGCCGGGGCGGTGCTGGACTACGGCATGTACTCGCTGATCACGGCTCCGCTGCGGGCCCGGGGCAGTGTGCTGGGGATGGTCGGCTTCTGGCGTACGCGGGACGCCCCGCCCTTCGCCGACAGCGATCTGTCCGACGCCGGGGAACTGGCCGCCAAGGCCGCCGCGGCCATCGACAACGCGCGCCGTTACACCCGGGAGCGGGCCACCGCCCTGGCGCTGCAGCGCAATCTGCTGCCCCGGCATCTGCCCGGGCAGACGGCGGTCGACACCGCCTCCCGCTATCTGCCCGCGGACTCCCGGGCGGGAGTGGGCGGCGACTGGTTCGATGTGATCCCCCTCTCCGGCAGCCGCGTCGCGCTGGTCGTGGGGGATGTGGTCGGCCACGGCCTCAACGCCTCCGCCACCATGGGACGGCTGCGCACCGCCGTGCGCACCCTGGCCGATGTCGACCTGCCGCCCGACGAACTCCTCACCCACCTCGACGACCTGGTCGTCCACCTCACCGACGACGAGCGGGACAGCACCGCGGAAGAGGGCGCGGACGCGGACACGGTGGCCACCGGCGGGGTGGGGGCGAGCTGTCTGTACGCGGTCTACGATCCGGTCTCCCGGCACTGCGCGCTGGCCTCGGCCGGTCACCCGCTGCCCGTCCTCGTCAACCCCGACGGCAGGGCCGATCTGGTGTCCGGCTTCACCGGCCCGCCGCTCGGAGTGGGCGGCCTGCCGTTCGAGACCACCGAGCTGGATCTGGCGGCGGGCAGCGTTCTCGGCCTGTACTCCGACGGTCTGGTCCGGTCGAGCGACCGCGACATCGACGCGGGGCTGACCAAGCTGTGCGACGCGCTGTCGGTGCCGGAGGCGGCACTGGACGCGGCCTGCGACACCGTCCTGCGCGCGCTGGCGGTCGACCGCCCGGCGGACGACGTCACCCTGCTGCTCGCCCGGACCCGCGCCCTGACCCCGGACCGGGTCGCCAGCTGGGACATCGCCGCCGACCCGGCCCTGGTCGTGCAGGCCCGGAAGCTCGCCGTCGAACAGCTCGACGCATGGGGGCTGTGGGATCTGACCTTCATCACCGAGCTGCTGGTCAGCGAGCTGGTCACCAATGCCATCCGCTACGGCGCCACGCCGATCCGGCTACGGCTGATCCGCGACCGCAAGCTGATCTGCGAAGTGTCCGACGCCAGCAGCACCACGCCCCATCTGCGCCGCAGCCGCGCCTACGACGAGGGCGGCCGTGGCCTGGTGCTCGTGGCCCAGCTCAGCCACAACTGGGGAACGCGCCAGACCACCGCCGGAAAGACCATCTGGTGCGAGCAGCGGCTGCCCGCCTCCGGCCACGACTAGCCGAGCTTCTTGAGCAGCTCGGTGGCGAGGGGCGCGGAGGAGGCGGGGTTCTGGCCGGTGACGACGTTGCGGTCGACCTGGACGTGCGGCGCCCACGCCTCGACGGACTCGACGGTGAGCCCGGCCTCGGTCAGCCGGTCCTCCAGCAGCCACTTGGCGTTGTCGGCGCTGCCGGCCAGCCGCTCCTCGGCGTTGGTGAACGCGGTGATCCGGTAACCGGCGTAGGCGTTGGTGCCGTCCTCCTTGACCGCCGCCAGCAGCGCGGCCGGGCCGTGGCACACCACGCCCACCGGCAGCCCCCGGTCCACCGCCAGCGTCAGGAGCCGCCCGGAGTCGGCGTCGACCGCGAGGTCCTCCATGGGGCCGTGGCCACCGGGAACGTACACCGCGTCGAAGTCCTCCAGCGGCACCTCGGCCAGCACGGCCGGGCTGCGGAACTCGGCGGCGGTCTCCACCACCTTCGCGAGCCGCTCGGCCTCCTCGGCGCCACCGGCCGCCTCCGGAGCCAGGCTGACGGGGTCGACCGGCGACACCACGCCGCCCGGAGTGGCCACGGTGACCTCATGCCCGGCGGCCTTGAACGCCTCCAGCGGGACGACGGCCTCCTCCGCCCAGAAACCCGTGCGGTGCTTGCTGCCGTCCGCCAGCGTCCATGCGTCGGCGCCGGTCATCACAAAAAGGATCTTCGCCATGGTTCTCTCCTCGTAGCGATGTTCTGTGCCTGCCCCGCACACTAGGCCCGACGGTCGTTGAAGATCCAATCACCGCGAATGGCACCCGCCGCGCCGCTCAACTCGGCCCGACCGGCTGTCCCTGCTGCGCGCGCCGCGCCTCCCGACCGGCGATCGATTAGGCTCCTCAGATGGCGAAGTACTTCGATGTTCACCCAGACAATCCCCAAGCGCGGACCATCAGCAACGTGACCGACAGGATCCGATCCGGCGGGCTTGTCGCCTACCCGACAGACTCCTGCTTCGCGCTGGGCTGCCAGATGGGCAACCGCGACGGCATCAGCCGGATCCGGTCGATCCGCGACCTCGACGACCGTCACCACTTCACCCTGGTGTGCCAGGATTTCTCGCAGCTGGGCCGGTTCGTGCACATCGACAAGGATGTGTTCCGCGCGATCAAGGCGGCGACGCCGGGCAGCTACACCTTCATCCTCCCCGCGACCAAGGAGGTGCCGCGGCAGCTGCCGCACCCGAAGAAGAAGACGGTCGGCGTGCGGATTCCGGACCATGCCGTCACTCAGGCGCTGCTCGCCGACCTCGGCGAGCCGCTGCTGTCCAGCACCCTGCTGCTGCCCGGCGAGGACGAGCCGATGACGCAGGGCTGGGAGATCAAGGAGCGGCTCGACCATGTGGTGGACGCCGTGGTCGACTCGGGCGACTGTGGCACCGAGCCGACCACCGTCATCGACTTCTCCGACGGCGAGGTCCAGATCGTGCGCCGAGGAGCGGGTGACACCGCGCGGTTCGAATAGGACCTAGTCGTCGATGCACTTGGGGTACTTCGCACCCCGGTTGCAGTCGTGGTAGTCGTACTTGCTGACCCGGAACTTCTTCCCCTCGCCCCCCTTGGCGGGATCGACGACCAGGTAGAACTTCTTCCCGTCCTTGACCTTTTCGGTGACCTTCCCCTCGGGGCCTTTCTCGAAGTCCTGCGCGCAGCCGGTGAGTGCGAGGGCGGTCACTGCCACGAGAGCGAGTGCGGGGGCGAGGCGGCGTTGCATGTGGTGCTCCTGATCGACTTGAAGACGTGGGCAGTCTAAGGTCATCCGCCGCCCCGCCGAGCGGGCAGGGTCCAGCGATCACACCCCCTTCACACACGGCACTTCGGCACCGTCCGCAGCGTGGCCTCGCGGGCTCGGCCGCCCTGACCGGGTTCCTGGACGAGGTCGACCAACTGCCGGGTGTGCGGGCGGTCCAACGGGCCATGCGACGTTCACTCGACATTCGCCCCGGCATGCGCGTCCTTGACGCCGGGTGCGGCATCGGGCTGGAGGGTGACACGGCCCTCGAGGCGTCGGGGCTCACGGAGGGGGCGTACGACGCGATCCGCACCGAGCGGGTGCTGATACGCACCGCATCCGCTCTTCGGTGCACTGCTGGACCTGCTGGTTCGCCTCGTGCGCCCCGGGTGCTCACCATCGCCCGACGCCCGCCGTCCGGGTGAGGTGTGACCTCCGATTCCCCAACAGCCCCTTCTGTCAGATCTCTTGACGCCCCGCCACCTCCGCCTTAGCTTCGGCGTTTATAAATGCAGACCGAGTACGCACATGTAGACAGTCTCGGGGGCCAGGATGAGATCCGACCGGGCGCGCACCGTGCTCACCCTTATGGTCTCGGGGACGATGCTGCTGACCAGCGCGTGTGCCGTGGCGAACAGCGACGACGCGGGCGATGCCGGGAGCGCGGGCGGCGGCACGCTGCGGGTGGTTCTCACCCAGGAGCCCCCGACGCTGGAGCCCTGCGAGTCCTCGCTCACCGCGACCGGCGTCGTCGTCCGCTCGAACGTCACCGAACCGCTGGTGGAACGGGATCCCACCTCGGGCAGGCTCGAACCGCTGCTGGCGACCGGCTGGCGGCAGACGAAGCCCAGGACGTGGAACTTCGGCATCCGCTCGGGCGTGACCTTCCAGAACGGGCGGCCCTTCACCGCGAAGGACGCCGCCTTCTCCATCGAACGCGCCGTCAACTCGGATCTCGCCTGCAATGTGGACGGCTATGTCTTCGGCGACGAAAAGCTCGACGTGCGCGCGGTGAGCCCGACCCGGCTGACCGTCACCACCGAAAAGGCCGACCCCATCCTCCCGCTGCGGCTCAGCTTCATCGAGATCGTGCCGCGCACCACCGACACCCGGGCCAAGGTACGCATACCGGTCGGGACCGGCCCCTACGCCGTGAGGAAGTGGGAGACCGGGGTCTCGATCTCCCTGACCCGCAACGACAGATACTGGGGCAAGGCCCCCGCCTATCCCCGGGCCAGATATGTCTGGCGCGGCGATGCCAGCGTCCGGGCCGCGATGATCGACAAGGGCGAGGCCGACATCGCGACGGCGCTGGACCCCGTGGACGCGACCAAGGACAGCACCGTCGCCTACCCCAACAACGAGACGACCGCCCTGCGGCTGGACGGCCGTGAGGCACCGCTGAACGACATCCGGGTACGCAAGGCGATCGGCATGGCCATCGACCGTACGGGCATCGCCGACGCCCTGCTCGGGGGGCTCGCCAAGCCCGCCGCACAACTCGTCCCGCCCGGCGTGGTGGGGCACAACGACAAGCTCGCCACCACCCCGTACCGAGAGGCCGCGGCCCGCGCGCTGGTCGGGCGGGCCGCCGCCGACGGCGTGCCCGTCGACCGGCGGATCACCCTCGTCGCGCGCAACGGCCAGTTCGCCGGGATCGCGGAGGTGGCCGAGGCGTTGCAGTACCAGATGGCGCGCATCGGGCTGAACGTACGGATCCGGATGGCGGATACCGCCACGCACCTGCAGTACCAGCTGCGCCCGCTCCCCCGCGGCGTCGGGCCGATAGCGCTGCTGATCATGCACGGCAACCAGGCCGGGGACGCGGCCTTCACCACCAGTCAGTACCTGCTGAGCGACGGCCCGCAGTCCACCTTCGGCACCCCGCGGCTCGACCGGCGCATCGCGGCGGCGAACGCGCTGTCCGGCAAGGCCCGGCAGCGGGCCTTCGCCGCGGTGCTCGCCTATCAGAACGAGAAGGTGGCGCAGTACGCCTATCTGGCCCATATGCGCGGACTGCTCGGGCTGTCGCCCTCGGTGCGGTACCGCCCGGACTCCGCCACCGGGGACGAGATGCGGCTGTCCGAGGTCCGCCCCGCGAAGGCCGGGAAGGCGGGGAACCACTGATATGGCGTCCTTCCTGCGCAAGCGCATCATCTCCAGCGCGATACCCCTGGTGTTCGTGGTGCTGGGCGTGTTCTGCCTGGCCCGGCTGACCGGCGACCCCGTCGACCTCTACCTTCCGCTGAGCGCCACCCCCGAGCAGCGCGCGGAGTTCTCCGCCGCCCACGGCTTCGACGACTCCCTCCCGGTGCAGCTGTGGGACTACCTCACCAACGCCGCGCGGCTCGACTTCGGCACATCGCTGCGCACCGGGGAGCCCGCCGATTCGATGGTGCTGGAGGCGTTTCCCGTCACCCTCCAGCTCGCGGGCATGACCATGCTGCTGGCGGTCCTCGGCGCCCTGCTGGTCGGAAGCCTCGCCGCCTACCGGCCGCAGTCGGCCGTCGACAGGCTCGCCGGTCTGCTGTCGATGACCGCGGCCAGCATCCCCGACTTCTGGTTCGCGATCATGGGCGTGCTGGTCTTCGGAGTGACCCTGGACTGGCTGCCGACCTCCGGCACCCTGGGCGGTCCCGAGGTGTGGGTGCTGCCGCTGGCCACCCTGCTGATCCGCCCGTTCGGAGTGCTCGTCCAGGTGGTCCGCGGCAGCATGGTCGGCGCGCTGTCGGCTCCTTACGTCAAGGTCGCCCGCAGCAAGGGCGCCGATGCCACGCGCGTGGTGTTCGGGCACGCCCTGCGCAACGCCGTCACGCCCGTCCTCACCGTCGCCGGGGACCTCGCCGTCGGGCTCGTCAACGGCGCGGTGGTGGTGGAAACGATCTTCGGCTGGCCCGGGATCGGCAAGCTCATGATCGACTCGATTCTCCAGCGCGACTTCGCGGTGTTGCAGGCCGCCGTCCTGCTCACCGCCGTGACGATCTTCGCGCTGAACATCCTCGTCGACGTCTGCCACGCGCTCATCGACCCGCGAGTGCGCCAGGCGGTACCGGCGTGAGCGAAGGAGCCACCATGCCCGCCCCCGACGGCCGTTCACCCTCCGGTGCGGCAACCTCCTCGCGCTCCCGTCCGCCGCGCTGGTGGCTGCTGCTCGGCCGGGACCGGACCGCGGCCGCCGCGGCCGCCGTCCTGGCCCTGGTGTTCCTCGTCGCGCTGTTCGGCAAGCTGTTCCTCGGCGACCGGGCGGTACGGCAGGATCTGCGCGCCTCGCTGCGCCCGCCCTCCCTCGACCACGGCTTCTACGGGCTGCTCGGCACGGACGTCCTGGGCCGCAGCGTGCTGGCCCGGCTGGTGGACGCCGCCGGGACGACGCTGTCCATCGCGGTGCCCGCGGTGCTGTGCTCGCTGCTGATCGGCTCCGCCCTGGGGCTGTGGGCCGGGTACCACGGAGGCGCGCGCGAGAACGTCGCGATGCGCGTCGCCGATGTCATCCTCAGCTTTCCGTCCCTGCTGATCGCGGTGGTCGTGCTGTACGTGTTCGCACCCAGCGCGCTGAACATCGTGCTGATCCTCGCCGTCGCGCGCATCCCCGTCTATCTGCGCACCGCCCGCGCGGAGGCAGCCGAGCTGAGAAGCCGTCTGTTCGTCGACGCGGCCCGCACGTTCGGCACGCCCGGCCGGGCCATCATCGTCCGCCACCTGCTGCCGATCGCGCTGCCGACGCTGCTGACCGTGGCCACGCTCGACTTCTGCTTCGTCATGCTGACCGAGTCGTCCTTGAGCTTCCTCGGCATCGGCATCCAGCCGCCCGAGGTGAGCTGGGGGCTGATGGTGGCCCAGGGGCGCCAGTACCTTCGTACCGCCTGGTGGATCGCCGTGCTGCCGGGGCTCGCCATCATGCTCACCACGGTGTCCGCCACGGTGCTCGCCGCCTGGGTGCGCCTGGCCACGGATCCCGGCCAGCGGTGGCGGCTGACGCTGCCCAGGAAGCGGCGCGGCAACCGCGCCGCCGTCCCCCCGGAGATGATCGCGTGAAGCACTCCGCCCTGCCCGCGCCCGCCGCGACCGGCGCTCCGGCGCTCGAGGTCGAGGGGCTCCGCGTCGATCTGCACACCCCCTCCGGCACGGTCCGCGCCGTGGACGGCGTCAGCTTCGGTGTGCGCAAGGGGCGCACCCTGGCGCTCCTCGGCGAGTCCGGCTGCGGGAAGTCGATGACCGCGCTGTCCATCGCCGGACTGCTCGACCCGATAGCCGAGGTGACGGGCGGATCCGTGCGGGTGTCCGGCACCGATGTGGTGCGGCTGAGCCCGGCCGAGCGCCGAAAGCTGGCCGGTCCCGTGCTGTCGATCGTCTTCCAGGACGCGCTGGCCGCGCTCAACCCGGTCCAGCCGGTCGGGCGGCAGCTCGCCGAGCCGTTCCGTATCCATCGCGGGCTGTCGCGGCGCCACGCCGCGGAGAAGGCGGTGGAGCTGATGACGCGCGTCGGCATCCCCGAGCCCCGGCTGCGGGCGCGCTCGTATCCGCATCAGTTCTCCGGCGGCATGCGGCAGCGCCTGCTGATCGCGATGGCCGTCGCCCTGGACCCCGATGTGCTAATCGCCGACGAGCCGACGACCGCGCTCGACGTCACCGTGCAGGCGCAGATCATGCGGCTGCTGCGGGACCTGCAGACCGAGCGGGACATGGCGCTCGTACTGATCACCCACGACCTGGCGGTGGTCGCCCGGCGCGCGGACGACGTCGTGGTGATGTACGCGGGCAACGTGGTGGAGACCGGCCCGGTGCGGGACGTGTTCTCCCGCCCCCGCCACCCCTACACCAAGGCGCTCCTCAACTCCGTTCCCGAGCACGCCGTCCGGGGCCGCCCGCTGCCCGCCGTCCCCGGCAGCCCGCCCGAGCTGAGCGCGGTGCCGTCCGGCTGTGTCTTCCAGGCCCGATGCCCGCTGGCCCGGGAACGCTGCGCCGCGGAACGCCCTCCTCTGGAGTCCGTGGGCGCCGCGCGCTCGGCCGCCTGCCACTTCTCCGAGGAGCTGGACCGTGACCGTGTCTGAGACCCCCGGAACACCTCTGCTCGACGTCCGGGGCGTGACGAAGTCGTTCGGCCACGGCCGCCGCCGTCTGACCGCGGTGGACGGAGTCGACCTCCGGGTCGGGCGCGGCGAGACCCTGGGCCTGGTGGGCGAGTCCGGCTGCGGAAAGTCGACCCTGGCCAGGGTGGTGCTCGGGCTGGAGCGGCCGGACGCGGGAACGGTGCGCTTCGACGGCACCGACCCGTTCACCCTCAAGGGCAAGGATCTGCTGGCGTGGCGGCGCCGGGTGCAGATGGTGTTCCAGGACCCGTTCGCCTCGCTCAACGCCCGGATGTCCGCGGCCGACCTCATCGGCGAGCCGTGGCGCACCCACCGCGACATCGTGCCCACGGCCCGGGAGCGGGACCGCCGGGTCCGGGAGCTGCTGTCCCTCGTCGGACTGCGGGAGAGCGACGCCCACCGCTACCCGAACGAGTTCTCCGGCGGGCAGCGGCAGCGCATCGGCATCGCCCGCGCGCTGGCCCTCGAACCCGACCTCATCGTGTGCGACGAGCCCGTGTCCGCGCTGGACCTGTCGGTGCAGGCCCAAGTGCTCAATGTGCTCTCCGAGTTGCGGACGCGGCTCGGGGTGTCCTATGTGTTCATCTCCCACGACCTGTCCGTGGTCCGGTACATCTCCGACCGGGTGGCGGTGATGTACCTGGGCAAGGTCATCGAACACGGCCGCGCCGACGATGTCTTCGACCGGCCGCTGCATCCTTACACCGCCGCCCTGATGTCCTCCGCTCCCCGGCTCGATGTGTCCGGGGCGGCGGACGAGGAGGAGATTCCGCTGCGCGGTGAGATCCCCTCCCCGTACGGCATCCCCTCGGGCTGCCGGTTCCGTACCCGCTGCTGGAAGAGCGAGGACCGGTGCGCGGAGACGGCACCGGTGGCCGTCACCCGCGCACCCGCGGCGCACACCGGGCAGGAGCCGCACGAGGGCCTGTGCCACTTTCCGCTCGACGGCTGAGGGGCGGTCAGGAGGGGTTGTCCGCGTGGGTGAGGGTCGTCCAGGCGTTGAAGTAGTTGTCGGTGCCGGAGGGGCGGTGTGCCTCGGTGTACTTCTGGGTGTTGGACATGGCGATGCCGAGGCGGTTGTGGAGGGCGTTGAAGCCGACCTCGGTGACCTCGTCGAGGCCCTTCTTGACCGAGCCGCCGCACAGCCAGGACGGCACGGTGGCGCCGTTCTCGTACGAGGTGTGGAAGCCCAGTGTCTGGCGCAGCCGCTCCTGGATCTTCGGGTAGAGGTCCTGGCCCTGGATGCGGCTGGTCTCGGCGATGTCCGCGATGGAGGCGAGGCCCCAGCCGGTGTGCCCGAAGTCGCGGCAGGTCTCCTGGGAGAGGCCGTCGGCGAAGGTGCTCTGGTTCTGCCAGTACTTGACGATCTCGGCCTTGGTGTCGATGCTGCTGTTCGCGGGCGGCTCGGGCAGATCGCCGTCAGTGTTCAGGTAGACGTACGCCGGGACGCGGGCGAGGTAGGTGTTCACGGCCTTGTCGTAGCTGGTGCGGTCCTCGATGAAGACGGAGATGCCGATCGCCGCCTCGGTCATGACCAGTTGCCAGTTGCCGTTCTTGGTCTCGGCGCCGCTGATCACCTCGGGGAGGTACACGGTGCGCAGCATGGTCGCGAAGCGGTTGGAGTTCGACCAGCCGCCGTCGTAGGTGTACTTGATGATCTCGGCGGCCCGTGGCCAGGTGGATCCGGCCCAGCCGGTCTGCAGCGGGGCGTTGCTGTTGGTGTGATCGGTGATGGTCGCGGACCACGCGTCCATGATCTCGATCGCCTTCTTGGCGTATCTGCTGTCCCGGGTCATGTACCAGGCCAGCGCGTTGGTGTACGCCGCGATGGCGTCCTGGCGCTCGTCGGTGCAACCGTAGTTGGGGTTGGACGACGATCCGCATTCCACGACGGCCCGTGGCTTGGCGGCGCGCGACAGTGAGGCGTAGGAGCTGGCCATCATGTCGTCGTACGCGGCCTTCCAGGGCTGCTGACCGGCCTGCACCTTGGCCCGGGCGTAGTCGAGCTGGCCGCGGCTCACCAGCACTCCGGGGTGGGTGAAGGTGGTCGGCGCGGCGGTCGCGCGGGGGGCCGGGCCCGTGAGCTGAAGGCTCAGCAGTCCGGCGAGCAGGGCGAGAACCCTGAGCAGGGCGGTTCTGGTGCGTGCCATCCGATGACCTCTTCCATGCTCGATGGCCTGGACCATTGGATAGTCGTGGGCATGTCAATCATTGTCAATGCTCGCGTATGTGATCGACGTTCAGCTCCTTGTCCATGGGTACTCGGCAGTAGCGGGCAAACGACGCGAGCCCCGAGGTCGCCGCCCTCGCGCCGCCGCCCCGGCTGGCCCGCCTGACCTCGCACTTCTGGACGCTGGCCTACCTGGGCACCCGCCAGGCGCCGGGCTCGTTCACTCGTGAGCCGCGCTGTGCGTGTGCAGACGGAGGAACGCGGGCGCGTGGGCGGAGCCGCGGGCGAGGGTGTAGGTGACGATCGTCAGGCCGGGGTCGGCGGGGACTTCGAGGGCGTCGTAGTCGAGGTCCAGGTCCCCGGCGCAGGGCCTGGGCGACATGCTCAAGGCAATGCAACCGCAGGTGCGCACCGTGGCCGACGGCGAGGAGATCTTCCCCGGCGTCCACGTCATGTTCACCCCCGGCCACAGCCCCGGACACGCCGCCTACGTCATCAACGCCGGCGGGCAGCGGGTGGTCGCCTTCGGCGACGCCTTCCACTCCCCGATCCAGATCAGCCACCCGCTGTGGGAGGTCCCCGCCGACCACAACGTTGAACAGTCCACCAGCCTCCGCCACGGCCTCGTCCTCGAACTCGCCAAACCCGACACCATCGGCTTCGGCATCCACTTCGCCGACGTGCCCTTCGGCCGCGTCCGCATCGAGAACGGCCAGTCGACCTGGCGCCCCATCGACGCCTGACAACGACCGACCATTGGAGTGCCATGAACCTCAACCTCACCGCCAAGACCGCCATCGTCACCGGCGCCAGCCGGGGCATCGGACTCGCCACCGTCCGGACCCTCGTCGGCGAAGGCGTCCGTGTCGTGGGCGCCGCCCGCACCGTCACGCCCGAGCTGAAGGAAACCGGCGCGCACACGGTGTCCGCCGACCTGAGCACCACGGAAGGAGTCTCCGCCCTCATCGACAGCGCGCTCGCCGAACTGGGCGGCATCGACCTGCTGGTCAACAACGTGGGAGGCGGGGACGGGGCAACCGTCGGCTTCCTCGACATCGACGACACCGAGTGGACCAGCGCGTTCGACATCAACGTGCTCAGCACCGTCCGTGCCACCCGGGCGGCACTGCCCAGCCTGATCGAGCGCCGGGGAGCGATCGTCAACGTCTCGTCCATCCTGGCCCTGATGCCTGGCGGTTTCCCGGCCGCCATCAGCTCTACCAAGGCGGCTCTCACCGCACTCGGCAAGTCCCTGGCCGAGGAATTCGGCCCCCGGGGCGTACGCGTGAACACCATCTCCCCCGGCCTGGTCAACACCTCCGTCTATCAGGACCCCAACGGCACGGTCAGCCAGTGGGCTGCCGCATCCGGCATGAGCCTTGCCGAATTCACCCAGCAGATGGTGACGGCCCAGAACGTCACGACCGGCCGCATGACCGAGCCCGAGGAAGTGGCCGCCCTGATCGCGTTCCTCCTGTCCGACGTGGCCGGAAACATCACCGGCGCCGACTACGTCATCGACGGCGGCACGATCAAGACCGTCTGAACCGGAAGCACGCCAGCGGAAGGACCGCCCCACCGCGCCGGGTAAGGGGTCAGGCGGTGAGGCGGCGGACGGCCTCAAGGAGGGTGTCGACGTCGCGCCCGGTGGTGGAGAAGCAGGTGACGAAGCGGCAGACGCCCGGCTCCCAGCGGTCGTGGTAGAAGGTGAATCCTTCCCTCAGGAGTTGGTCGATGACCGGTTGCGGGAGGCGGCAGAAGAGGATGTTGGCCTCGACGGCGTGCAGCAGCTCGGCACCGGGGAGGGCCTTGAGCTCATTGCCCAGGCGGGCGGCCATCGCGTTGGCGTGGGCGGCGTTGCGCAGCCAGAGGCCGTCGGTGAGGTAGGCATCGAGCTGGGCGGACTGGAAGCGCATCTTGGAGGTGAGCTGGCCGGCGCGCTTGGCCCGGAAGGACAGTTCAGGGGTGAGGGCGCGGTCGAAGACGACGATGGCGTCGGCGGTCATGGTGCCGTTCTTGGTCGCCCCGAAGGACAGGACATCGACACCGGCCTGCCAGGTCAGCTCGGCGGGAGTGCAGCCCAGGGCGGCGACCGCGTTGGCGAAGCGGGCCCCGTCCATGTGGAGGCGCAGGCCCGCGTCCTTGGCGATACGGGCCAGGGCACGGATCTCGTCGGGGGTGTAGAGAGCGCCGGTCTCGGTGGCCTGGGTGATGCTGAGCACGGAGGGCTGCACGCTGTGCACGTCGCCGACTTTCCGCGTCGCGGCAGTGCCGAGCTGGGCCGGGTCGATCCGGGCGTCGTCGCCGGGCAGGGGAACGAGTTTGGCGCCGTTGGTGAAGAACTCCGGGGCGCCGCATTCGTCGGTGTTGATGTGGCTGTCGCGGTGGCACAGCACGCTGCCCCAGGGCGGGGTGAGGGCGGCCAGGCTCAGGGCGTTGGCCGCGGACCCGGTGGAGACCGGCAGGACATCGACGTCACGTTCGAAGATCTCGTCGAAACGGGCTCGGGCGCTGGCGGTGAACCGGTCGGCGCCGTAGGGCAGGTCCTGGCCGGCGGCCGCGGCGGTGACGGCCTGGACGATCTCCGGACAGGCGCCGGCGGCGTTGTCGCTGGTGAATATGGGCTGGGGTGCGGAGGGAGCGGTGACGCTCATGTTCAGGGGGTGTCTTTCAGCTGATGATGGGGGAAGCGATGACGACGGTGACGTCGGCCGCTTCAGGGCCGGTGCGGTAGACGTGCGGGGCGTCTCCCGCGAAGGCGAGCAGATCGCCGGAGCGCAGGTCGGTAGGGGCGTTGGCGGGCCCGGCGGTGAGGTGGCCGGAGGAGACGAGCAGGTGCTCGATGGTGCCGGTCGCGTGCGGCACACCGTCCAGGTGCGTGCCGGGAGGCATGCGCAGCCGCCAGATCTCCAGGCTGTTGCCGCTGCTGATCCGGCGCAGCAGCTCGCGTCCCACTTCGCCTTCGGTCAGGTCGGTGCCGGGCACGAACACCGGCCCCGGGTCGGTGTCGCGGGCCAGAAGGTCGGTCAGCGGAATGCGCAGGGCGATCGCGAGCGCGTCGAGGGTCTCGATGGTCGGGTTGCCCCGCCCGCCCTCCAGCTGCGACAGCGTCGCCTTGCTCAAGCCCGCCCGGCGGGCCAGCTCGGCACTGCTCATGCCACGCTGCTCACGGCGCTGGCGGATCTGCGCCCCGACCGCGATCGCGGTGCTGCTGGCGGGCCGACGGTCGCCGGGTGAGGGAGGAGCCATCACCGCTCCCGGTGGGCGGCGCTGTAGGAGACGCGGATCCGGCCCTTCTTGACCTTCAGCGTCGGCAGCACGACGTCGGCGAGGTCACCGAGGCTGTGCACGTGCGTTCCCCCGCACGGAGCCGAGTGCAGCTGGGCCAGGTGCACGATGCGGCGCCCCTCGGCATCGTTCTCCCAGGTCACGGGCAGATCCTGCGCGATGGCCTCGGCCACCTCCCTCCGCAGCGCCTCGGTGGCCTCCTCCCGGCCCTCCGGGGAGTCCAGACGAGCGTCGGGCTGGGGCGCGGTGAACTCGATCCGGGCCTGGCCGGGGAAGTGGCTGTTCGCGGCCAGCGCCCAGCCCTGCGCCCGCCCGGCCGCCTCGATCAGGTGGCCGGCCGTGTGCAGCGCGGCATGTGCGATGCGCATCGGAAGATCGACGCGGACCTCGACCGGCTGCCCGACCGAGAAGACCGGCAGCGCCGCCTCACCGCAGGCCACGGCCACCACCAGGCCGGAGTCCTGGTCCCGCACGGGGGCGATCTCATGGCCGTCCACCCACCCGCGATCGGCGGGCTGTCCCCCGCCCTGCGGATGGAACAGACAGTGCTCGACCGCCACCCACGGCGCGCCGTCACGCTCGCCTATAGCGGTCACCTGGGTATGGGCCTGCTCTTCGTACGTATCCGCGTAGTAGGCGGGAACCTGCATGACACCCTCACTAGGAAATCTGGCGAACTCTACGTTCACTATAACGAACGATACATCCCACTGTCGCAGGAGCGCGTGAGGTTCTTACGAAGGGGTGACGTGGCCTGCGAATCCCCCGTGGCCACCCTGGCGGCTTCGGAGGATGGGCCATGTCGTACCCCCTACGAGGAGGCAGCAGATATGAGCACACGCCGCAGGACCCGTACGAAGAGCCGTGCGATCGGCCTGTCCGTAGCCGTGACCACGGTGGTGGCCGCCGTGGCGACGTTCAGTCTGGCCAACGCCAGCGAGGAAACCCCCACGGCCGCCGCCGGTGCGGACCACGCGGTGTTCGTGCAGGGCAACGAGGTGTCCGGCAACACCATTCACATCTTCAAGCGCTCCGACACCGGCAAACTGACCGCCGCCGACACGTACAAGACCGGAGGGAAGGGAGCGGTTGCCACGGGCGCGCCCACCGACGCGCTGGCCTCGCAGGGGTCCCTGGTGTACGACGCGCGTCACCGGATGCTCATCGGTGTCAACGCGGGCAGCGGGTCGGTCACCTCGTTCAGCGTGTCCGGCCAGAAGCTCTCCGACCGCCACTCGGTCTCCTCCGGTGGTGACTTCCCGTTGTCGGTCGCGGTGTACGGCGATACCGCCTACGTACTCAACGGCGGCGGCGAGGCATCCGTACAGGGCTTCACCATCACCGACAACGGCCTGAAGCCCATGCCCGGCTCGAAGCGCTCGCTGGGCGTCAAAGGCCCCGCGGTGCCGGTCTTCAGCGACAATCCCGCGCAGGTCTCGTTCACACCCGACGGCAAGAACCTGGCGGTGACCATCAAGTCGACCAACACCATCGAGGTCTTCCCCGTCGGGTCCGACGGCGCCCTCGCCCAGAAGGCGGTCTCGAACAAGTCGGCGGGCAACGTCCCCTTCGGCTTCACCTTCGACCAGGGTGGCCGGATGTTCGTCACCGAGGCGGAGAAGTCGACGGTCAGCACCTACGAGGTCGGGGCCGACGGCAAGCTGACCACCGTGTCGGCCGCGGTGCCGAACGGGCAGAACACACTGTGCTGGATCCAGGCCGCAGGGGGCTTCTTCTACGGCGCCAGTACCGGCAACTCCACCGTGTCCGCCTACAGCGTGGACTCCGCCGGGAAGGTCAAGGTGGTGGCCAAGCAGGCGGTGCCGCTGTCGGCTGACTCCCGCGGGGCGATCGACATGGCGGCCTCCGCCGACGGCGCGTTCCTCTACGTGCAGAACGGCACGACAGGCAACGTCGACGGTTTCCGGGTCGAGGCCAACGGAAAGCTGACGCTGGTCACCAAGGCCACCGACGGCCTGCCCCGCTTCTCCGCCGAGACCGGTGGCATGGAGGGCATCGTCGCGGCGTGACCCTCCCCAGCATCCGATCATCCGACGCCGCGGACATCCTCCAGCGCGTGTCTGCGGCGTCGTGGTCTCGGCAGCGCCACGGCCGCAATGTCAGCAGCGGCAGCCGCGTGATCGCCTTGTCCTGGGCCCTGAAGCCGGGCTCCTCGGACTGCTTGCCCGTCGCGCTGCGGTGTTGGATCGCGTAAGGGTGTGGGCACTTGGACCAGCGGGACTCAGGGTGGACACGGTCGTTGAAGAACGTGCCCGCGCCGTGGGCGAGGGCCTGCCTTGCCATGTGGTGCTCACCCCTCAGGGCCTGATGCTGGCCTATTGCCCTTGCTTCTGCATCGGATCGCACCAAGGCTGGCACTTCTGAACTCCACACTTCGCCACGCACCCGGACCTGGATGCCGCGGCGTCAGGGGCCAGGCCCAGTTGCGTGCTTGGCACACTATTTCTTGATCTACTCCGTCCCGGTTTCACCTCCAGCCCCGACACCGGATGGTCCGGGACGACGGGGGCCTACGGCGGCACGGACCGCCGGACGATGGCTTCGCTGATGGCGGCGGGCTTCATGGACCCGCCACCCCAGCTTCAGGTTCCTGGGGGATGGACCGCGAGCTTCTGGAACGACACAGAGCCGTGGGACGTAGGGCCGAGGGCGGCATCGAGTCGTTGACCGGATTGCCGCCGGACACATCGGGCAGGGCTTTGCCTAACCGGCCACCTCGTACTGCCCCACCTCGCGGAAGTAGCGCAGAGCTTCCGGGGAGCCGTCGTCGAGGGCAGCGTTGGCTGCGGCGCGCAGGGCATCACTGGTGTTCGGAGCCGCGAGCAGGCGAGCTATGTAGACGGCGTCGTCCTCGGCTTGGGCCAGTCGGTAGCCGGTCTCCAGCCAGGCGCGCATCTCCTCCGGGGAGTTGTCGTCCAGGAGCTTGTCGGCCTCCTCGATGACTCGCTTGTCCTTGTTCTGCGTTGCTACGTGGAGGATGCGGGCGATGGCGACCCGGTCGTCCTCGGCCTGAGCCAGTCGGTAGCCGGTCCGCAAGAAGGTGCGCATGTCGTCCACGGTGCCGTCGAGGGCCTCATTGGCCTCTCGGACGACCCCCCGACCGCTGTTCTCGTCCGCCAGGATGGTGGCGATCGCTACGCGCAGCTCGTCCTCCGACATCTCGTCCACCGGTGTGCCGGACACGGTCGCCACGGCGGTGGTGACAGGGGCCGCCGAACCGTTGGCAAACGCCGGGGCGGTGAAGAGGAGGGCCGGGGTCAGGGCGGTGGCCACGACGAGCAGAACGGCTCGCGTCGGTCTCATGAAGGTATGCCTCCGTGTTCGAACTTCAGGTATGCAGATGATCACCTATGCGCGCCAAAATCGCACCAGGAATTGGTTAGTCCGGAAAAGAGCACTGTGGGTGCGGCAGTCCCTCACTCGGGGCGAGGGCCGACCACTGATGGATTCGGTGCACGCAGCGCCTTGGGGCGTCGCCGGTGTGCTCTACGGTCCCGAGACCCTGCGTCCCGTCCACGATGAGGGCCGGGCCGGGCGCATCAGGGTGGGTGTACTCGGGCGGCGTCCGTTTTGTGTTCAAGTGGGGCCGACTTCGACAAGATCAAGACTCGCGCAACCGTGCGAAACTGCCGCCCACCTTCCGTCCCAACCCTTGCTTTACTTATCGAATCTCGATAGATTTCTATCGCTATTCGGTGGAAGGATGAGTCATGGGAAAGCTGACCGTGCGCGCGCTGCGCGCCGTGCTCGTGGTGGTGCTCGCCGGCACCATGTGCGTACAGGCAGGGATGGTGTGGGCGTTGGTCAGCGGGAGCGACCCGGAGGACGGGTCGCTCCCACTGACGGCGCTGCGCGTGGCCACGATCCTGGGCATGGTGTCGGTCCAGGTCGCCCTGGTCTGCGTGTGGCGGCTGGTGGCGATGGTGCGTCGCGGAACCGTGTTCTCCCCCGCCGCCTTCCGCTATGTGGACGGTGTGATCGGCGCGATCGTGGCGACTGCCCTCATCTGGTTCGCGGTCACGGCCATCAACGCGCCGGGGCAGCGGGACGACCCGGGCGTCACCGTCATCATGGGCGGGATCGGCCTGGCCATCCTGGGGGTCGCGCTCATCGTGCTCGTACTGCGGATGCTGCTCACCCAGGCCGTCGCGCGCGACGCCGAAGCGTCGCAGATGCAGGCCGAGTTGGACGAGGTGATCTGATGCCGATCACCGTCGACATCGACGTGATGCTGGCCAGGCGGAAGATGTCCGTGGGCGAACTCGCGGACCGCGTAGGGATCACGCCCGCCAACCTGGCGGTACTCAAGAACGGCCGCGCCAAGGCGGTGCGCTTCGCCACGCTCGCCGCTCTCTGCGACGTGCTCGAGTGCCAGCCGGGCGACCTGCTGCGCTGGGAGGCCGAGGACGCCGCAGGCGAATGACGTGCCTTTCAAGATCGCGGCTGGTCGAGGTTCCCGGCCCTCGCGATCCGCGCGGTGTACGGCACGCTTTGGGTCGTCGTGCTCGCGCTAACCGCATGCGCGGTTCCGGCCGGAACGACCTCCCTGCTGGCAGTGGGTGAGTGGATCACCGACGATCCGCCGTCCGTCCCGGAGCACCTTGGCGTACGGCCCGACCCGCTGTCGCCGAAGCGGTGCCTGCCGACGGAGGCGACGGTGCGGCGGCGCGTTGGACCGGGCGGTGGGTCGCTAGCTGGCCGACCGTCGCGCGACGGAAGCACGCCTTCTCCAGCCGCGGATGGATCAGCGCCAGTAGTCGTTGGCGGCGGCGATGGTGGCGAACTCTGTGGCAACCACCTGGCCTATGGCGATGAGGGAGCCGGAGTTCTCCGCGTATTCGGGTCTCAGTCGGGTGCGGACCTCGGCGTCGGGCTGAGGCGCCTTGATGACGAGACGGGCCATCTTGAGGGCCAGATCGCGGCCCTCCTGGGGAGTGGCGGTCTTGAGGGAGTTGTTGGGAACAAGTTCCATGACGATGCTCCGGCAGGTGGGAACGGTGGTTGCGGCCGTTCGGCCATGGTGGGGGTGGCGATGCCACCGCGGGCGGCGTGGGGGGCGCGGTCAGCGTCCGGGGACGGGAAGGTCGCCCTCGACGTACTGGGCACGGCCGTCGGCGAACGACCAGTCGTCGGGGCCGTTCTCGAAGTAGCTGATGAACAGGTCCTTGCCGTCGACACCGACTTCGGCGAGCTGCGCGGCGAGCGTCCTGTAGAGGTGCTGCTTGTCCTCGGTGCCGCGGCCGCGCTGGGTGAAGATGTGGACGACGACGGTGCCGCCGGGGGTGCGCTGGAAGCCGAGTCCGGCGTCCTCGGCGATGATCTCGTCCGGGTCGTGCTGGGTGATGATCTGGAAGCGGTCGCGCTCGGGGATCTTCAGGACGTCGATGAGGGACTGCTGGACGGCGTCGGCGATGGCCTTGATGGCCTCGGGGTCGCGGCCGCGGATCAGATCGATGCGTACGAGGGGCATGGTGGGCTCCTTGGGGCGTGGACGTCAGGGCCTGAGGGGAGCCACGTGCCGTAGTCGGCGATGGCTGTGGCGGGTGTGAGGCCCGCGTCGTCGAAGGCGTGCTTGATGGTGGCGATGTCGGCGGGTGCGGCGGGCGATCTCGGTGACGTTCTGCTCGGCCGGGGCGAAGGCGCGGCCGCGGTCGTCGACGTTGTCCGCGTGGTTGTCGTGGCTGACCAGGACCAGGTCGGTGTCCGCGAACCGGTCCTCGGTGACCGCCGGGCCTTCGGCCCTGGTCAGATAGCCGTACGAGCCCGGGGCGTCGGAGGTCGGGGCGGAGACGATGCGCAGTCCGCCGAGGTCGAGATCGGTCATGGGGCCGCCCACCACCATGGCCGAGCCGTCGTGACGAAAGAGAAGGAGGGAAGGCGATCCCATCGTGCCGGGGCTCCTTGGTCGGGGCAGTAGGAGGGAGCCGTGCTGGGGCGCCGGGGGGTCCGGCGGCTCCATGTCCCTCCGCCGTCGAACGTAGGGAGACCGTGCCGGTAAGCGGAAATGCCGCTCCGGCTGAAGCTATGCCTCACCTGCATCGATGCAGGTCGCGGCCGCGACCAGGGCCGCGTCCAGGAAGCGGCGCAGCAGTGCGGACCCCGTGTCCGGGCGGTAGGCGAGGCGGACCGGGCTGGGCGGCGCGCCGGTCACCGGCAGGAAGCGCAGCGCGGGGTGGTGGATGCGGCGTTCGGCGACCTCGGGGACGATGCCGATGCCGCGCCCCGTGGCCACCGATTCGATCCACTCGTCGAAGTTCGCGGTCTCGACGTAGCGCCGTGGTCCGTCCCCGTGCGGCCAGCACCAGGCGCCGGTCGTGCCGCTGACGGTGTTGACGACGAGGGTCCACTCGGGGGCGTCCTGCCAGCGCAGAGCGTCGGCCACAGCCTCCGGGGGATGACCGCGGGATACTCCGTCGCCCGGGTGTTCTTCGCGGGCGTGGACGGAGACGCGCTGCTCGTCGTACAGGTCCACCGTCCGCACGGTGGCGCCGACCGGTCTGCCCCCGCGTACCAGGGCTACGTCTACGGCCTGGCGGTCGAGGGCGTCCAGCGGGTCGTCGCAGCGCACGAGTTCGACCCGCGCGTCGGTGTCGCGCTCGAAGCCTGCGATGGCACGCTGCGCCCAAGGGTCGGGCAGCAGCCAGCTGAAACCGAGCCGTACTACGGACTCACGGCGCGCCGCGGCCACGGCCATATCGAACGCGGCGAGGGTGCGCTCGGCGTGGACCAGGAATTCGGCGCCCGTATCGGTGAGTGCGACGCCGCGCGACGAGCGGTCGAGCAGGCGCACCCCGAGGCCCGCCTCCAGCTGGGCGACGGTGCGGCTGAGGGCGGGCTGCGTGATCAGCAGCTCCTCGGCGGCCCGGGTGAACGAGCGGTGCCGGGCCACCGCGGCGAACGCCCGCAGGTGCCGCAGCTCGATGCCGGACGCGCCCGCGTGGCCGGAGGCCGTCACCGCTGCCTCACACTATGCCTGGGACACATGAATGCAGCGTAACCGGCATTTCCCTCCCCGCGCACGCGGCCTGGCGTCGATCGTCCCGGGCCCGCTGAAGGCGATCTCGGCCGGGTTGCGGACCAACGGCCCGTGGGAGCGCCACCGACAGTTCCTGCCATCCGACCAGCCACACCGACCGCACGGCCACAACCGGCCTTCTACAGAACGAAATTGGGGCCCATCCACCGAAAACTTCCCATCCGGCGGCCCTCGTTGACCCCAGGAACGGAGTGTTAGGGTCCGATACGGGCGAAGATCAACTTCCGCGCCCCGACAGTCGCGACCGGCCGTCGCTTTCGTTTCCCTCTCCCGCTCTCATGGATGGATGGCGCCTATATGTCTATGCCGCTCGACCCGCCCCCTGCAGGCCAGGACGGCCGACAGCCGCAGCTGAGCCTGGCCACCGCCGCCGCGCGGAATCTGGCCAGTACGACCAAGACTCCTCCGCAGATGCAGGGACTCTCCTCGCGATGGCTGCTGCGCCTGCTGCCGTGGGTGCAGGTCTCCGGAGGTACGTACCGGGTGAACCGCCGGCTCACGCACACCCTCGGCGACGGCCGGGTCGAGTTCGTCGCCACCGGCACGGACGTCCGGGTCATCCCCACCGAGCTGCGTGAGCTGCCGCCGCTGCGGGACTTCACGGACGAGCAGACGCTGGGCGCGCTGGCGGAGCGGTTCGAGCAGCGGGAGGTGGCCGCCGGCGAGACCATCGTGGAGTCGGGCCGCCCGGCCGACGAGGTCGTTCTCATCGCGCACGGCAAGGGCAACAAGCTGGGCACCGGCAAGTACGGCGACCCGACCGTCCTCGGTGTGCTCGCGGACGGCGACTACGTCGGCGAGGGGCTGCTGACCGGCTCGGCCGCCGAGTGGGAGTTCACCGTGCGCGCGGTGACGACGTGCACCGTCCTGAGCCTGTCGCGGGCGGCGTTCGAGGAGATCCAGGGCCGCTCGGAAGGACTGCGCACGCATCTGGAGGCGCTTCGCTCCGCCGCGCGGCCGCCGCAGAACAAGCAGGGAGAGGCCGCCATCGACCTGGCCTCCGGCCACGAGGGCGAGTGGACCCTGCCGGGCACCTTCGTCGACTACGAGCTCAGCCCCCGCGAGTACGAGCTGAGCGTCGCCCAGACCGTGCTCCGCGTGCACAGCCGCGTCGCCGACCTCTACAACGACCCCATGAACCAGGTGGAGCAGCAGCTCCGCCTCACGGTCGAGGCGCTGCGCGAGCGCCAGGAACACGAACTGGTCAACAACCGTGACTTCGGCCTCCTCCACAACGCGGACCTGAAGCAGCGCATCCGTACGCACAGTGGCCCGCCCACTCCCGACGACCTCGATGAGCTGATCTCGCGGCGGCGCAAGACCCAGTTCCTGCTTGCTCACCCGAAGGCGATCGCGGCCTTCGGCCGGGAGTGCAACAAGCGCGGGCTCTACCCGCAGGGCGTGGAGCTGGAGGGCCACCAGGTGCCGGCCTGGCGTGGCATCCCGATCCTGCCCTGCAACAAGCTCCCGGTCAGCCCCGCGGGCACCAGCTCCATCCTGGCCATGCGCACGGGCGAGGAGGACCAGGGCGTCGTCGGCCTCCACCAGACAGGCATCCCCGACGAGATCGAGCCCGGCCTCAACGCCCGCTTCATGAGCATCGACGAGAAGGCGATCATCTCCTACCTGGTCAGTACGTACTACTCCGCGGCGGTACTCGTCCCGGACGCGCTCGGCATCCTCGAAGACGTCGAGATCGGCCACTACGAGAACTAGAGAGTGCCAGGCGGGTCAGGGCGCGCGCCCCCGAGGGGCGCCGGTAACCGCGCGACCGGCAACGCGACACGCGCGCCCCGCACCCGCCCCGGCGTGATCCGCCGGACACGGCTTGACCGCACGCTTCGCATTCAGGAAAGGGCCGGGCACCCGTGACACAGCCTTTTGAACTGCCGGACTTCTACATGCCGCACCCCGCGCGCCTGAACCCTCATCTGGAGGAAGCGCGGCAGCATTCGAAGCGGTGGGCCCGGGAGATGGGCATGCTCGAAGGCTCGGGGGTCTGGGAGGAGCGGGACCTCGACGCGCACGACTACGCCCTGCTGTGCGCGTACACCCACCCTGACGCGCCCGGCCCGGCCCTTTCCCTGGTGACCGACTGGTACGTGTGGGTCTTCTTCTTCGACGACCACTTCCTTGAGGAATTCAAGTACACGAACGACCGGGAGGGCGCCAAGGCGTACCTGGACCGGCTGCCGCTCTTCATGCCGACCGACCCGGCCGCGGCCGTCCCCGAGCCGACGAACCCGGTCGAGGCCGGTCTGGCCGACCTGTGGGCCCGTACGGTGCCGAGCATGTCGGCCAACTGGCGGGCGCGGTTCGCGGAGAGCACCGAGAACCTCCTCAACGAGTCGTTGTGGGAGCTGTCGAACATCAACGCCCACCGCGTTCCCAACCCCGTCGAGTACATCGAGATGCGCCGCAAGGTCGGCGGTGCCCCCTGGTCGGCGGGGCTCGTCGAGTACGCGATCGGGGCCGAGGTGCCCGCGCCGGTCGCCGCGTCACGCCCGTTGCAGGTGCTGCGGGACAGCTTCTCCGACGCCGTGCACCTGCGGAACGACCTCTTCTCGTACCAGCGCGAGGTCGAGGAGGAAGGAGAGAACAGCAACGGCGTGCTGGTCCTGGAGACCTTCCTCGGCTGCGCCACACAGGAGGCCGCCGACGCCGTCAACGACCTGCTCACCTCCCGCCTTCAGCAGTTCGAGAACACCGTCTTCGCCGAGCTCCCCCCGCTCTTCGCCGAGACCGGCCTGAACCCGGACCAGTGCGCGGCCGTCCTCGCCTACGTCAAGGGGCTGCAGGACTGGCAGTCGGGCGGCCACGAGTGGCACATGCGGTCCAGCCGCTACATGAACGGGAGCGGGGCGGAGGGAAGTGCGGCCCCGTCGGGACTCGGCGGGTTCTCGCTCCTGCCGAGCGGGCTGGGCACCTCGGCGGCGCGGATCGGGCTGACGACCACCCGCCGGGCCGAGGCCGGCCGGTCGCGGAGCTTCACCCATGTCCCGCATCAGCGCGTCGGGCCCTCGCGACTGCCCGACTTCTTCATGCCCTTCACCACCCGGCTCAGTCCGCACCTGGACGGCGCCCGGCGGCACGTGGTCGAGTGGGGACGCCGCATGGGCATGCTCGAAACCCAGCCCGGCATCCCCGGCTCACACATCTGGACCGAGCGCAAGCTCGCCGGTTTCGACTTCCCCCTGTGCGCGGCCGGCATCCACCCCGACGCCACTCCCGAGCAGCTCGACATCACTTCCGGCTGGCTGACCTGGGGCACGTACGGGGACGACTACTTCCCCGTCGTCTTCGGCCACACCCGGGACCTGACCGGGGCGAAGGCCGCCAACCAGCGGCTCTCGTCCTTCATGCCGGTGGACGGCTCCGCGCCGCCCACCCCCGCCAACGCGCTGGAGCGCGGCTTGGCCGACCTCTGGACCCGCACCGCCGGCCCGATGACCCCGCAGGCCCGCCGCACCTTCCGTACGGCCATCGAGGACATGACCTCCAGCTGGCTGTGGGAACTGGCCAACCAGGCCCAGAACCGTATCCCCGACCCCGTCGACTACATCGAGATGCGCCGGATGACCTTCGGCTCCGACCTCACCATGAGCCTGTGCCGACTGGGCCACGGGCAGCAGGTCCCACCCGAGATCTACCGCAGCGGCCCGCTGCGCTCGTTGGAGAAGGCCGCCGCCGACTACGCCTGCCTCCTCAACGACGTCTTCTCCTACCAGAAGGAGATCGAGTACGAGGGCGAGGTGCACAACGGTGTCCTGGTCGTCCAGAACTTCTTCAACTGCGACTACCCGGCCGCCCTCGGCATCGTCCACGACCTGATGACCTCCCGGATGCGTCAGTTCCAGCATGTCGCGCAGCACGAACTCCCCGTCGTCTACGACGACTTCAAGCTGGGTCCGGACGCCCGCCGCATCCTGGACGGCTACGTGCGCGAGCTGGAGAACTGGCTGTCGGGCATCCTCACCTGGCACCAGGGCTGCCGCCGCTACGAGGAGGACGACCTGCGCCGCGACCTCCCCGGGCGTCCGCACCGCCGCCTCGACATCCCCACGGGTCCGGGAACCTCGGCCGCCCACCTCCCCCGGCTCACGCGACGGCGGTAACGCCCCGGCGTTTCCCTGCTCCCCGGCGAGCCGGTGGGCCCCCGCGGGCGGCGTCATCGCGGCGACACCCGGTCCACCACAATCGAAGAGCTTCACCTCCGCCATATCCGTAAAGGGATAATTTGCCCGGTAAGCACGGACCAAGGCTCCGCGCAGAACGCCTGACCCCGGGCGATGCCGCACTCCAGGCAGCGCCACACAGGAACGGGCCTGGTCAGCGGCGCTGAAGACACGACGGAGGCAGCCGGTGGGAGACGTCGGAATCGACCGCAGGGCGTTCCTGGGCGGAGTCGGCTCGATCGCGGTCGGCGCATCCGCCGCAGCGCTCACCGGGTGCGAGAGCGGCGGCCGGAGCGCCACCAAGAGCAGCAAAACGCTCGTCGTCCGCAACTTCGGTGGCTCCTATGGCGCGGCGAGCCGCAAGGCCGTCTACGACCCGTTCACCAAGGAAACCGGCGTCCGGATCAAGGTGGTGAATTTCGAGAACACCCAGATGCTTGCCCAGATCAAGGAAGGCCGTCCGCGGTTCGACGTGATGGACATCGACATGTCCAATCTGGTGCGCTTCGAGCACGAGGACGCCTCCGAGGAACTGGACTACGGCCGGCTGAAGAACGCCAAAAACGCCGGAATCGCCGAGTCCCTGCTCACCCCCAATGGCGTGGGCAAGAGCTACTGGGCCAGCGTCCTCGCCTATCGCACCGACGCCTTCGGCCGGAGGAAGCCCGAGTCGTGGGCGGATTTCTGGGACGTCGACGCCTTCCCGGGCGGCCGGGCGCTGCAGGGCACGGTGGACTGGCCGGAGCTGGAGTTCGCCCTGCTCGCCGACGGTGTGCCGCTCGACAGGCTTTACCCGCTCCATGTGAACCGTGCTTTCAAGGTCCTCGATGAGATCAAGAGCTCCGTGCGGACATTCTGGGAAGGCGGCGCGGAGCCGGGCCGACTGCTGGATCACGGCAGGGTCACGGCCTCCAGCTCGTGGGCCGGTCGCCTCCAGGGTCTGATCGAGCGCGGGTCTCCGCTCGCCTACGAGTGGAACGGCGCTCGCAGACAGAGCAACGGCTACGGAATCCCCAAGGGCTCCGCGAACCCCGACGGCGCCTATCGGCTCATCGATTTCGCGCTGCGCCCCGAGGTGCAGGCCCACATGGCACGGATCTACCCCGACGCACCCGTGGTGCCCGCCGCCTACGGATATCTCACCGAGGCCACGGCGGTGAACCTGGCGAGCACCCCTGGGCACCTGCTGTCGGGCTTCGACCTGGACGTCGAGTGGTGGCTCAAGAACCAGGACTCCGTGACCAGGCGCTGGCAGGAGTGGGCACGCGACTGACCGACCGAATTGCGCAATATGCTCGCATATAGATCTGTATGATAAAGAGATCTATGGCCAGGCATCTTGGTCGGCTCCCGGCCTTCCGGTCCCACGCACACCGCGCGGGGCGGCCTCGGTCGGCCTCGCGGCGGTTCGAGGAGCCCGGCCCGCGACCGGAGCCCGGCAGCCGGCCCCCGGGGAGGCGCCGGAGGGTCCTGCCGAGGGTACGCAGCGTCGCCGGCCGGGTGTTTCTGCTCCAGCTGGTGATCATGGTGCTGTTCGCCGCCGCCGCAGGAGCGGCTCTCGTGGTGCAGGCCCGGAACTCGAGCATGCAGGAGGCCCGGCAGCTGTCGATGGGCGTGGCCCAGTCCTTCGCGCGGTCCCCGGGCACGGTGGACGCCATGAAGTCCCGTGATCCCACCAAGCTGCTTCAGCCGCGCGCGGAGGACACCCGGAAGCACACCGGAGTCGACTACGTGGTCGCCTTCGACCCTCAGGGCTTCCGCTGGACCCACCCCGACCCGAGGCTGATCGGGAAGCACATCTTCGCCCATCGCGAGGGCGCCGCCGCCGACCGGCCCTTCACCAAGACGTTCGAGGGCAGCCTGGGCCTTGCCGTGGACACGACGGTTCCCGCCTACGACACCAACAAGACCACCATCGTCGGCTTCGTGTCGGTCGGGGTCACCGTCGCCAGCGTGGACTCCGTGGTGCAGGCCCAGCTGCCGCAGCTGCTCGGGTTCGCCGGGGGTGCCCTCGCGGTGGCAGCGGTCGGGACGGCGCTGGTCTCCTGGCGGCTGCGGCGGCAGACCCGCGGCCTGGATCCGTCCGAGATGACCCGGATGTACGAGCACCACGACGCGGTGCTGCACGCGGTACGGGAAGGCGTACTGATCATCGGCGGTGACGCCCGGCTGCTGCTCGCCAACGACGAGGCACGGCGGCTGCTGGACCTGCCCGCGGACGCCGAGTCGCGGCATGTCACCGATCTCGGCCTGGCGGCGGACACCGCCGAGCTGCTGGGCTCGGCCCGGGCGGTCACCGACGTGGTGCACCTGGCCGGCGACCGGCTGCTGGCGGTCAACATCCGGCCGGTCGGCCCCGACAACCGCCCTGTCGGCAGCGTGGTCACGCTGCGCGACACGACAGAACTACGCGCACTGACGGGCCGTGCGGAGGTGGCACGGGGGCGTCTGGGGCTGCTGTACGAGGCGGGGGTACGCATCGGAACCACGCTGGACGTGGTGCGCACCGCGCAAGAACTGGCCGAGGTGGCGGTCCCCCGGTTCGCCGAAGCCGCGACGGTCGATCTGCTGGACCCGATCCTGCAGGGTGCCGTGCCGCCCGCTCCCCACCCCGAGATGCGCCGGGTGGCGGTACACGGCGTCGACAGTGCCCTGTCGCTCTATCCGACGGGAGAGCTGATCCGCTTCGCCCCCACCTCACCCGTGGCCCTCGGTGCCGAGCGGGGCCATGCGGTCCTGGACACCGATCTGACCGCCCCCGGCGGCTGGCTGGCCGACCAGGACCCCGAGCGCGCCCGGCGCCTGCTGGACCTCGGCTTCCACTCCCTGATCACCGTGCCGCTCCAGGCCCGGGGGGCGATGCTGGGGATGGCGAGCTTCTGGCGCTCGGGTGCCGTTCCCTTCGACGGGGAGGACGTGGCCTTCGCCGAGGAGCTGGCCGCCCGGGCCGCGGTGGCCGTCGACAACGCCCGCCGCTACACACGCGAGCACGCCTTGGCCGAGACACTCCAGCGCAGCCTGCTGCCCAGCTCCCTGCCCGCCCACTCCGCCGTGGAGGTCGCCCACCGCTACCTGCCCGCTCTGGAGGGCGTGGGCGGCGACTGGTTCGATGTCATCCCCCTGCCCGGCGCCCGGGCCGCCCTGGTGGTCGGCGACGTGGTGGGGCACGGCCTCCACGCCGCGGCCACCATGGGCCAGCTGCGCACGGCGGTGCACAACTTCTCCGCCCTGGACCTGCCCCCGGACGAGCTCCTCGGACACCTGGACGAGCTGGTCGCGCGGATCGACGGCGACGAGAACGTCGAACGGGACGCCGAGAGCGTCTCGGGAGCCACATGTCTCTACGCGATCTACGACCCGGCGTGCGGGACGTGCTCACTGGCGCGGTCCGGGCATCTCGAACCGGCCCTGGTGCACCCCGACGGCACCGTGGAATACCTTCAGGTGCCCGGTTCGCCGCCGCTCGGTCTCGGCGGCGGACTGCCCTTCGAGACAGCCGAATTCACCCTCCCCGAGGGCTCCCGGCTGGTCCTTTTCACGGACGGCCTGGTCGAGGACCGGGAGCGGGGCATCGACACCGGCCTCGAGGCACTGCGCCACGCCCTCGCGCACCCGGACCGGACACCGGAGGAGACCTGTCAGGACGTCCTCGACGCGGTGCTCCCCGCCCAGTCGAGCGACGACATCGCGCTCCTCGTCGCCCGCACCCGCCTCCTGGACCCGTCCCACGTGGCCGAGTGGGACGTGCCGAACGATCCCGCGGCCGTCGCCGGTATCCGGGCGGAGGCCATCCACCGACTGGGGGCCTGGGGACTGGGAGAGCTGGCCTCCGCCACCGAGTTGATCATCAGCGAGTTGGTCACCAACGCCATCCGCTACGGATTCGAACCGATCCGGCTGCGGATGGTGCACGACCGCGACAGCCTGATCTGCGAGGTCGCCGACGGCAGCAGCACCTCACCACACCTGCGCCGGGCCGCCACCACCGACGAAGGCGGACGCGGACTGTTCCTCGTCGCCCAGTTCGCACAGCGCTGGGGCACCCGCTACGTGGCCCGGGGCAAAGTGATCTGGACCGAACAGTCCGCCCGGAGCCCGGCGAGCGATCCCGACGGAGTACCAGCCGACGACCTGCTGGACCAATGGGCGGACGCGGCCTGGTGAGCCGCCGTCGCTTCAGCCGGCCCGGCCGCATGGGCCGTGCGGTGACAGAACTGTGACGCGGTGAGGCCACAACCAACCCCGAGGCCATCGGGTCTCACCACACGTGCGACTGGCGCCGGTCGAGCGGTTCGGCCGCGCTGCCGGACACGCACGTACGGACCATACGAACGAGGGGAACCCCATGAAGCTCGCACGTCGCACAGCCGCCGTCACCGCCATCGCCATCGTCGTCGGCGGCAGCACCCTCGCCCTTGCCGGGCCCGCGTCCGCGGCGGAGTCGGTCGGCCCGGTCGCGCAGTACAACGGAGCCTGTGGGGCCGGCCACAAGGTCATCGACTCCGCCGACATGGAGAACCTGGGCACCACGTTCCTGACGTACAACAAGACGACCGGCGACAACTGCGTGGTCACCGTTCGCGCCCACGCCGGGTCGCCGGTGTACATGTTCGCCTCGCTCAGCTCGGTGAAGGAGGGGAAGGCGACCGACAGCGGCCAGTTCACGACCTACGCCGGGCCCGTCTACCTTCACGCCCCCGGAGAATGCGTCACCTGGGAAGGCGGCATCACCACGTATTCCACGAAGGGCACCGGTCACTGCGGCTGATCCGCCTACGACCGTCAGGTCCGCGGGCGGGCGTCGTGGGTGAGCAGGGCGAGCTGGACGCGGTTGTCCATGCCCAGTTTGGCCAGGGCGCTGGAGAGGTGGGCCTTGACCGTGCCGACGGAAAGGTGCAGGCGGACGCCGATCTCTGTGTTGGACAAGCCTTCGGCGACCGCCTCGCCCACCTCGCGCTCCCGTGCGGTGAGCAACGCGAGCCGCTGCCGGGCGCGTTCGGCCCTGTCGTCCGGTTCCGCCGCCGCGTGTTCGATGAGGGCGCGCGCGGCGGACGGCGACAGGGCGGGCTCGCCGCGGGCGGCCCGCCGTACCGCCTCCACGATGTCCTCGGGCGCCGTGTGCTTGACGAGGTATCCGGCGGCGCCGGAGCGCATCGCCTCCAGTACGAGTCGGTGCTCGTCGAAGGTGGTCAGCACGATCACCCGCGGGGACGGGGCGCCGGGCCGGGTGAGGGCCCGGGTGGCGGCGAGGCCGTCCATGACCGGCATCCGGATGTCCATGAGGACCACGTCGGGCTCGTGTTCGCGGACGGCGGCGGCCACTTGGGCGCCGTCGGCCGCCTCCCCGACGACCTCCATGCCGTCCGCACCGCGCAGCATCATCTTCAGCCCCGTCCGCACCAGGGGGTCGTCGTCGGCCAGCAGCACTCGGATCATGGCGTCACCTCGCGGGCCACGGTAGCCGGGCGCGCAGCGTGAAGCCGCCGTCGGCGGCGGAGTGGCCGAGGGTGCCGCCGTCGAGCCGGACGCGTTCGGCGAGTCCGGTGAGACCGGTGCCGGTACCCGGGATCGCGTCGTCGGCGGTGAGAGCGACGGGGACGGCGGGCAGCGCGTTGTGCACCTCCACCGTGAGGCCGTCGCCCGGGCCTCCGGACAGCGTCACGCCGACGCGGGCGCCGGGCGCGTGCTTGCGGGCGTTGGTCAGGCCCTCCTGGGCCACGCGGTAGACGGTCCGGTGCAGTTGGGACCGCAACTCGCGCACCGCGTCGGCGGTCAGCTCGGTGCGGAAGTCCACCGACTGACCCGTGGCACGGGCGTCCGCGACGAGACCGTCGATGTCCTCGATCCGTGGCAGCAGCGACACCGGCTCGCCGCCGCCCTCCGTGTGCAGCAGGCGCAGTACCTCCTGAAGCTCTTGTACGGCCTCGTGCGCGTTGCCCTGGATCACCTCGGCGCTCTCGGCGACCTCCGCGCTGTCGAGCGCGGGACCGGCGCCCGCCTCCGCCTGCCGGGTGCGGTAGGCGAGTGCGCCCGCGTGCACGGAGAGGAGGGAGACGCGGTGCGCCAGCACGTCGTGCATCTCCCGGGCGATGGCCTGGCGTTCGCCGCGGCGGGCGTCGGCGAGCCTGCGCTCGTGTTCGGCCAGGGCCCGCGCGGCGTCCGCGCGCAGCCGCTCCACGAGGAGCCGCCGGGAACGCAGAGCGTGGCCCCAGGCGAAGGCGGCCAGAAGGTAGGCCAGCGAGAACGCCGCGTCGAACCACAGGTCCTCGGCCGTCCCCGACAGCAGCAGGCCGGAGGGCACCATGAACAGCGCGTACGCGCCGAGCATCAGCAGCGCCCGCCGCCAGCGGAGACGGAGCGCGACGTTGGTGACGATCACCGCGCCCGCGGGCAGCGCGCTGGTCGCCAGCGCCACCGCGGGCAGCCCGATCAGGGCCACGACGAGCGGGTGGCCGCGCCGCCACCACAGCGCGACGCAGGCCACGAGCCCCAGCAGCGCGTCCGGTTCCGCCGCCCACCCCGGCAGATCCCCCTGCTCCTTCACCACACCCAGCACGACCATGCCGAGGAGGATGGCCGCGCAGAAGAGCGCCGCGTCCACCGCCCAGTCGCGCAAGGTGCGCCGAGCGCGCCCGGCGTGCCCGGCGTGCCCGGCCGGGAGGGCGAGGTCCGCCGGGTGGGCGGGGTCGAGGCCGTCGGTCATGGCAGGAGGGTAGGCGGACCACCGAGGGCAGCACATCGGCCCATCGGCCGGACCGCCTCGGCCACCTGGCAGAGGCATACGGCGCCCCGCCCGCCACTTCCGGCGAGCGCGGCACGAGAACCGCGGGCCCGCTGTCCGCCTCACGCCGGACCATCGGCGAATGGTCCCGGCTCCGGCAGCCCTTCAGGCTGGCTCCATCCGGAGCTCCCTCCGGAAGACGGGAGAGACACCATGGGCACCACCCAGGTCAGCAGGGCGCGCTTCCTCCAGCTCGCGGGGGCCGTCGCCGCCGGAACGGCACTCCCCGCCGGGCACGCCGCCGCGGCGGGGCGACACCACGTCAGCCACACCCCGGCCCCTCGGCGGCGGTCGCGGGACACGGGGCCGGGCGGGGTGCGCTACCGCGGCGTCGTCTACGAAGTCGGCGAGGGTGAAACGTCCGCCACGGCGTGGAACGCGGATCGCACCCGGGCCGATCTGCGGGCGATCCGCCACGACCTGCACGCGGACACGGTGAAGATCACTGGCGACGGCGTCGAACGCCTCACCCGCACCGCGGCCGAGGCGGCCGAGAGCGGGCTGCACGTATGGCTGGAGCCGACGCTCGGTGATGCGCCCGGCCGCGACATCCTCGACCACCTCGCGGAGACCGGACGCTTCGCCGAACAACTGCGCCGCCAGGGAGTCCGGGTCCATCTGAACGTGGGCTGTGAGTTCCTGCTGTTCGTTCCCGGGATCGTGCCCGGCGCCACCGCTACCGAACGGATCGACAACCTGCTCAAGGGCGCCTACGACCCGGTCGAGACGGCCCGGCGGCTGCGCCGGTTCAGCGCGCGGGCCGCCGCCGTCGGCCGTTCGGTCTTCCACGGGCCCCTGTCGTACGGGGCCGCGCAGGACGAGGACGTGGACTGGGACCTGTTCGACCTGGTGTGCCTCGACTACTACGGCTGGTTTCCGAACCGCGCCGGACACATCCGCGAACTGCGCGCGTACCAGCGTCACGGCAAGCCGCTCGCGATCACCGAGTTCGGCTCCTGCGCCTTCGAGGGTGCGCCGCGCCTGGGCGGCATGGCCTGGAACGTCGTCGACTACACCACGACGCCACCGCGGGTGAAGAAGGGGCTGGTGCGCAGCGAGCGCACGCAGGCCGCGTACCTGACCGACGTGCTCGACGTGTTCGAGTCGATGAACCTGTACGCGGCCATGGCCTACACCTTCGTCACGCCCGACGCCCCACACCGCCGCGAGCGGCGGCTCGATCTGGACATGGCCTGCTACGGCTTGGTGAAGGTGATCCGGGACCGTCCGGCGGATCCGGAATCGCCCTGGCACTGGGAGCCCAAGCAATCGTTCAAAGCCCTGGCCGGCGAGTACGCCCGCCGGCGGCGGAACCCCTGGTAGGTCCGTGAGCCCGCCCCCGAATACGGCAAACTGTCCCGCGAGCCCGGCTTTGTCGCCTTCCGGCTCGCCAAGACCGCCGCGGCGTTACGCCCCGACCACTGACCGAGGAACGCGAGAGAGCGCCATGACATCACCGACCCTGGCCGTCGTGAGCGGCGGGCCCGGCACCGGAAAGACGACCCTCGCGCACGAACTCGCCCGGGAACTCGGATGTCCCGCGGTCATCCGCGATGAGATCAAGCAGGGCATGGCCCTCTCCACCCCCGGATACCGAGGCGGAGGGGACGATCCGCTCAACCACCCGACCCTGGAAGCGTTCTTCGGCATGCTGAAACTGCTGCTCGAAGCAGGGGTGACAGTCGTCGCCGAGGCCGCCTTCCAGGACCGGCTGTGGCGGCCGAACCTGGAACCACTCGCCAGCCTCGCGCAGATCCGTGTCATCCGGTGCACAACTCCCGCCACCGTCGCCCACGAGCGCATCGTCCTACGCGCGCGGGAAAGCGCCCACCGGACCGCGCATGCCGACCGCGACCTGCTGGACGCCATCGCCGCGGGAGAACACTCCCTGGAGTCCTTCGTCCCGATCTCCCTCGATCTCCCCACCCTCACGGTGGACACCTCCCACGACTACATCCCTCAGCTGGGTGACATCGCCTCCTTCATCCGAGCGACCACCGCACCGGCCGGGACTGATGGCGATTCGTAGGGTCTGCCCCACCCCCCTTTCGGGGGCTCACTGGAGTGCCTGCGGCTGGAGCCGCATGATCCGCTGGCTCGTACGGAAATCGTGCGACAGGAGGCGGGCAGGTGAAGGCCCGGATCGGTTATTCCGCATGGCTCGCGGGTGTGGTGCAGTTCTTTGTGATCCACGGGATCTCAGAATCAGCCTGGTCGAGACCGTACAGTTGGGCGCGGAACAACATCAGTGACTTAGGCAACGCTTATTGCGCCATGCAGCAGGAGCCCGAGCCACGGTATATCTGTTCACCCGAACACGGCCTGATGAATGTCTCGTTCATCGCCCTGGGAACGCTGCTCGTCCTCGGTGCCGCCCTGACTGGTCCCATGTGGCGCCGAGGCGCGACCGCCACCGTGGCTCGGTGTCTACTGGCTGGTGCCGGTCTGGGATTTGCACTCGCCGGGCTGGCGCCTGCGGACGTCCACGAGAACGCGCACGTCCTGGGTGCCCTGCTCATCATGGGAACGGGCAACATCGGCCTTCTGCTGGCGGGAGTTGGCTTGTCGGACCATGTTCCGAGGCTACTGCGGTGGGCCACCAGCCTCCTGGGAATCACGGCGATCATCGCCTTGGGGCTCTTCTTCTCCCACCACTACCTGGGACTGGGCATGGGAGGCATGGAGCGGGTCGCGGCGTTCCCTCTCCTGATGTGGACGCTGGCCGTCGGCGCCCGTGGCCTGTTCGATCAGGCAACCCGTAGGCACGACGCGGGCAGGTCCGTGACATTGCCGGGTCACATCCCGGTTGAACCGTCGATACATTCGCGCAGAAGATCGGCGTGACCGTTGTGACGTGCGTACTCAGCAATCATGTCCACCATGATCCTTCGCAGTGAGATCGGCTCGCCGGTCCTCTTGCGGATCCCTGTTTCATCCAGCGATGCGGCAGCGGCTGTGATCTGCCTGGAGTGCTCGCACTCCGTCCGCCAGACGGCGAAGGCTTCCTCGACGTCACCTTCCAGGCTGTCGAAGTCCTGGTCGGGGTCATCGTCGGAGTAGTAGAGCATCGGAACGTTCTCGCCGACGAACTGGATGCGGAACCACCAACGCTCGACAGCGGCCAGATGCCGCACCATGCCATGCAAGGACAGGCCGGACGGCGGCACCGCCCGTTCAGAGAGCTGCTCCGGCGTGAGGTCGGCGCATTTGAGCTCGAAGGTTGCCCGGTGCCAATCCAGGACCGCGCGCAGGGTCTCCCTTTCGCCACCGACGGCGGGCGGGGCGGGGCGGGTGTCGTTGTTCCACCTGGGTGCGTAGTGCTTGGGGGCGGCTGTGTCGGTCATCGTCTGCCTTCCTGGCCGGAGATGGCCGAGTCTGACAGGCACCACTGACATCGCTCAGGAAGCGCCACCCTCGCCATGATCCGGATCAAAATCCAGATGCGTATGAGCTGGTTCGCACTCCTATACTCGTGCGAGCTCATGGAGGGGGAGGTGGAGACAGTGAAGCTTGCTGAGGCACTGGCAGAACGTGCGGAGGCGACGCGCCGTGTAGAACAGCTGCGAGCGCGCGTCGTCAGCAGTGCGCGGTACCAGGAAGGCGAGACGCCCGCCGAGGACGCAGCTCAGCTGTTGGCCGAGGCCGGTACGGTGCTGGACGCTCTGGAAACGTTGATCCGGCGGATCAACCGGACCAATGCCGCCGTGGAGATGGGTCCGGACGGCACGCTCACCGATGCCCTCGCACGCCGAGATGTCCTGCGGTTGCGTCACTCCGTGGTCACCGCAGCGGCGGACGCAGCAGCGGGCAAGGGCGAGCGGGGATACGGCCGGCAGCTTCGGTCCGAGCTGATGATGCTTTCCGCGCTCCCGGTCGCGGAACTGCGCGGTCAGGCGGATGTACTCGCCCGGGAGATCCGAGAGGTCGACGTGCGGATCCAGCGTACGAACTGGGAGGTCGATCTGCTGGACTGAGTGGTCCAGCAAGCTGGGACGATGTGGAGCAGGTAACTGCTTCGGAGGCGTGCACACACCGAGGGTTGGCGGTTTTCCAGCCCACTCCTGGCGCGTGAAGAGCAACGCGGGGGTTCGACTCCCCATCAACAGTGCAGCTCAGTACCGCGTACAGGTAAAGGTGCACAACGCACAGCACATCACCACGTGCAGATCCGAGGCGGCAAGGGCGGGGTCGGGGCTTTCCACATCGCAGGTCTGGTCGGCGGGCATGCCGCGCTCAAGTTGTTCGTCTCTGGCCAGGCGGCCGAAGTGGCCGGTGGCGGCGGCCAGACGGACCGCCGCCAGAGGGTGGTCAGTGCTGGGGGTCGCCACCGGCCTGGATCATCGGGGACAGGTCGAAGTGGCTGAGCACCTGGGTGATCAGGCCGTCCTTGACGGTGAGATAGTCCATGCCGGGGAAGTCGCTCGCGAAAGGCGCGTCGAGGGTGTAGACGGCGGCGGCGTTGGTGTCGTCGCCCAGGACGTCGATGAGGCTGGCGCCGTTCAGCGAGTCGGCGAAGGGGCCGATGAACGTCCGGAAGCCGTCCTTGCCCTCAAAGGTGCCGTTCGGGGCCTTGCAGACGGCGTCGTCGGCGACGTAGCCGAGCGCCTTGTCGATGTCCTTGTTCATCCACGCCTCGGTGTACGCCCTGGCGATCTGCTGGGCGGATCCGGTGGTGTCCGTCATGGGGATACACCTTTCCTGGTTGGTTACTCCAGTGCGTCCGGCCGCCCCGTCGGCGACCCGATGAAGGCATCCTCCTCGCCATATATGACACCTTTGGACATATATGTGAGGAACTTTTGGAACCATGAAGTCCGACCGCCTGCTCTCGATCATGCTGCTGCTGCAGACCCACCAGCAGTTGCCCGCCTCCGACCTGGCCGAGCGCCTGGAGGTCTCGGTGCGCACGGTCATGCGGGATGTGGAGGCCCTGTCCGCGGCGGGCGTGCCCGTCTACACCGTCCGCGGCCCCCAGGGCGGGATCGCCCTGCTGCCGGGCTTCCGCACCGACGTCACCGGGCTGACCGCTGATGAGGCGCGCGCCCTGTTCGTGCTGCTCTCGGGCCCGGCCCATGCCGACCTCGGTCTGGGAGCGGCGCTCGGCTCCGCGCTGCGCAAGGTCATGGCCGCCCTGCCCGCCCCGCACCGCCCCGATGCCGACCTGGTCAGCCGCCGCATCCTGATCGACCCCGTCCGCTGGCGCGGCACGCCCGGTCCCGAGCAGCCCGCCACCGACCTGGCCGCCTTCCAGGCGGCCGTCTTCACCGATCGGCGCCTGCGTCTGCGCTACCGCCATGGCCGCGACAACCGGCTGCGCGCCTACACCCTCGACCCCTACGGCCTGGTGAATAAGGCCGGTGTCTGGTACCTGGTCGCCGACCACGACGGTGAACCCCGGCTGTTCCGCACCGACCGCGCCACATCCGCCACCGTCCTCGACGAGCCCGTCCAACGCCGCGACGGCTTGAAGCTGGCCGAGGTGTGGGACACCCTGCGCCGCCGCATCGACGACATCCCCGCCCCGCTCGCCGTCACCGTGCGCGTCCGTGACGAGATCCTGGCCAAGTTCCTGCGTATCCACGAACCCGACCTCGCCGCATCCGCCCCGGCCGGCTCCCCGCCCGAGCCGGAGCGTGAGCCGGGCTGGACGCGGGTCGAACTGCGCTTCCGCGCACTCGTAGCCGCCGAGATGCTCCTGGCGTTCGGCCCCGACGTCGAAGTCCTGGCCCCCGACGAGCTCCGCCAGTCCCTGGCCCGCAGGGGCGCGGCGACCGCCGCCCGCTACACCCCGCCTCCGGCCGCGTGACCGGGACGAGCGGGCGCGGCTCCGCCACCTCGCAGTGACTCCTGCTGCATCTCTTGGGCTGGGGCGCGCCCGGTCACGTAGCATCCGGGCAACGCGGGGCCCGCCAACTCTTACGGCCCGCCCAGCCAACCGTCAGCAAGGAGTTCTCATGTCCAAGCCGCCGCTGCCGCCCGAGGCCGTCGAGCTGCTGCGCCGCCCCAATCCGGCGGTCATGGCCACCGTGCGCTCGGACGGCACGCCCGTGTCCACCCCCACCTGGTACGTGTGGGAGGACGGCCGCGTACTGATCAACCTGGACGATGGCCGCGTACGGCTGAAGCATCTGCGCAACGATCCGCGGGTGACCCTCACCGTCCTGGACAAGGACGACTGGTACACGCACGTCACGCTCATCGGCCAGGTCGTCGAGACGCGCGAGGACGAGGGTCTGGCCGACATCGACCGCATCGCCCACCACTACATCGGCGGGCCCTACCCGGACCGGGCCCGCGCCCGGACCAGCGCCTGGATCGAGGTCGAGCGATGGCACGGCTGGGGTGCGCTGAAGGACAGCGACCAGGCCTCCACGTAACTTCGGGTCAGCGCATCTCTCCTGTTGACCTTCACATCAACTCGGTCTTTCAGACCGGGATGGCCCCGAGGGAGGAGGAGCAGTACCTCAAGGGGATGTTCGCGACGCTCGACGCCTCGCTCCCGGCCCGCCCGAAGGGCTGGCTGGGTCCGGGACACACCGAGACGCCCGCGACCCCGCGGCTGCTCGCCGAAGGCGGAATCCGCTACCTCCTCGACTGGTGCTGCGACGATCAGCCGTTCCCGCTGAACATTCCGGGCATGCTGTCGGTGCCCTACTCCCTCGACGTCAACGACTTCCTGATGTTCACCACGAACCCCGGGCTGTCCGGGCCCGACTACGAGCGGGTCGTCCTCGACCAGTTCGAGCAACTGCTCGAGGACTCGGCCGCCACCGGCCGGGTGATGGCCCTGCCGTTGCACACGTTCATCACCGGGCAGCCGTACCGCGCCAAATACCTGGCGCGGGTGCTGCGGACGATCGCCTCGACACCGGAGGTGTGGCTCTGCACGAGTGATGACATCGCCGACCACTACCTCGCGACCCACCCCGCCGTACCCCGGAAGTGAGTACCGGTTCCGAGGGTGAGGAGCGGGCTCGTCCCGCCGTCCGCGCGCAGACCCGGTCAGCGTCGTCCCTCGTCGCCTTCCGTGATGCCGAGCTCCGTCCGTGCACGGTCCACCATCCGGCGGGCGTGCCGCAGTCCGATCCGGTCCAGCACACCGGCCAGTTCGGTCAGGTCGGCGGCTGTCCGGGCCCGGTCGCGGCCCAACCGCGCCTGGGCCTTGATGTGCCCCAGCCTGGCGAGGGCTTCGCCGCGCGGCTCGCTCATGGCGCGGAACTCGGTCAGTGCCTGCTGGTAGACGTCACGTGCCGCCGTGTAGCGGCCCGCGCGGTAGAGCACATTGCCGCGCATCTTGTGGTTGTAGGCCAGCGCGCTGACCAGGTTCATCTCGCGACACGTCACTTCCGCCTCGGAGAGCAGGTCCAGCGCACGGTCCGCGTCCCCGTCGCGTACGGAGATGATGTCGGCCAGGCCCCGCAGGGCCCAGGCGTGTCCGCGCCGATCGTCCGCCTGCGCGGCTATCGCCGCGGCCTCCTCGAACATGGCGTGCGCCGTGTCGTACGACCCCGTGTTGCGATGCATCTGGGCGATGCCCTCCAGCGCCCATACGGTGTGCCGTGCCTCGCCGCGCTCCCTCGCCTCGGCGAGGAGTTGTTCGTGCAGCGCGCCCACGGCCTCGTAATCCCCCTGGATACGGCCCGTCTCCGCCAGACCGGCGAGCGAGTAGCCTCGGGCGAGGATGTCCCCGCCACGTTCGCCGAGTTCGGCCGCGGCCGCGAGCAGGCGCCGGGCCAGCGCCAGTGCGCCCCGCTGCCGGGCGAGTGTGCCGCCGCTCCACAACGCCCACGCCATCGCCCCGGCGTCCCCCGCCGCACGGGCCGCGCGATAGCTGGCTTTCCACTCGCGGTCGGCATCCGTCACCTGCCCCAGCCTGCGGTGGGCCTCGGCCACCGCCAGACCCGAGTGGGCCGCTTCGCGCGGGGAGCCGCTCCGCTTGGCTTCCCTCAACTGTTCGGTGCCCGCGGCCAGTACGTCGACCAGCGAAGAGTTCACGGACAGGGTGGTGAGGGAGCCCTGATACTCCGGGGCGAAAGCCTTGCCGTACATGGATGCCTTTCCGTCTGTGGTCCAGGCGGAAACGCGCGCCATCTGCTATACACCACGTCTATACATGAGATGCATAGCAGGGTGGAAACGGCCCTCTCACAGGTGGCCGCCACGCGTCCGCTGCCGATCAAGACGCGATCCGACCCGAAGAGGTTGTTCCGGTTCTGGATGTGGCCGACGCCGAACAGGACGGCGCCAACGGAGGCAGCACCACCTGGGCGGGTGGTGCCCCAGCCGACCGCGGTGTCAGGTCAGGAACGTGAAGAGCGGGCTGTCCGGCGGGACACGCTCGATACGGTGCGGGACCTTTTCCATGCGGTCCAGCAGCGGTTCGAGGCCGTCGGGCGCGCCCAGTTCGATGCCCACCAGCGCGGGGCCCGTCTCGCGGTTGTTCCGCTTCACGTACTCGAAGAGTGTGATGTCGTCGTCCGGCCCCAGCACGAGGTCGAGGAATCGTCGCAGTGCGCCTGGTTCCTGCGGGAACTCGACCAGGAAGTAGTGCTTGCGTCCCTCGAAGAGCAGGGCCCGTTCGACGATCTCGGCGTACCTGCTCACGTCGTTGTTGCCGCCCGAGACGACGCACACGACCGTCGCACCGGGCGCCAGGCCCGGGTCGCGGTCGAGCGCGGCGGAGGCCAGGGCACCCGCCGGTTCGCTGATGATGCCGTCGGACTGGTAGAGGTCGAGCATCTCCACGCAGACCCGGCCTTCCGGCACCGTGAGCATGTGCGGCGGGTGCGGCTGCCGTGCGACGACCTCGTAGGTGTGACGGCCGACCGTGCGTACGGCCGCGCCGTCGGCGAAGGGGTCGATCTCCGACAACGTCGCGGGAGCTCCCGCGGCCAGCGCCGCCGCCATACTCGCGGCGCCCTCGGGTTCAGCCCCGATCACCTGGACGGTCGGGTGTGTCCTCGCCGAGCCACGCGAGGGTGCCCGCGAGCAGGCCGCCACCGCCCACGGGGACGATCACCGCGTCCGGAGCGCGGCCGAGTTGCTCGACGGCTTCCCTGATCACCGTGCCCTGCCCCGCGATGGTGCGCGGGTCGTCGAAGGCGGGGACGAGGGTGGCCCCGGAAGCACGGGCGTAGGCCAGTGCCGCGGCGGCCGCATCGTCATAGGTGTCGCCCTCCACCACCATCTGGACGTGCTCGCCGCCGAGTGTCCGTACGCGGTCCCGCTTCTGCCGGGGTGTCGTCCTCGGCAGATACACCCGGGCGGGCACGCCCAGGGAGGCGCAGGCCAGTGCGACACCCTGGCCGTGGTTGCCCGCGCTCGCGCAGACCACGCCACGGTTACGTTCCTCCGCGGACAGCTGGGCGATGAGGTTGTAGGCGCCGCGCGCCTTGTACGACCGTACGGCCTGCTGGTCCTCGCGCTTGAGCCACACGTCGAGCCCGTACCGCGCGGACAGCCGCTCGCTGCGGTGCAGGGGGCTCGGCCGGATCACCTCCGCACACCGTCGTGCGGCCGCGATCACATCCGATGCGGCTACGCCGCTGGTCCCGCTGTCGTCAGTCACCCGTTTCTCCTGTCGTATCGTGGGGCCCATGGCAGCCCGGGCAAAATCCGCCACCGTGGCGAACGAAGGGTCGAAGCAGGCACCGCTGCTCGTCCTGGGACAAGGACCTCGATATCCTGCAGGTGGTCAACCCGGCCCTGAAGGATCTCCGCGATCGTACCGGCGAGACCACGTGCTTCTTCTTCCGGTCCAAGGGCACCCAGCGGGTGTGCATCGCGATCGGGGAACGCACCGACGCCGCGAGCACTCCGAACAGGTCACCCGGGCGCTCGGCGGCCGGTACCCGGCCTGAGCCGAAGCCGCCGTACGCGTTCCGCTCCCCAAGGGCTACGGAAAGGGTCGCGGACCCTCATCGCCGCACGGGCCATCGCCGCCGATGTCGGTTCGATGGCCGGGCAGAGGGCCGGGGTGTTCGGTGGCGAAGAGGCAGACCAGGGATCCGGTCTTCCGATCCTGGATGAGCGTCAAGGCGGCACGGGAAACCGGCTCGGTAATGAGCAGTAAATGCGCTGGGAAGCGGGCGGGGGTCGCCGTCGGTGTTCGGAACGGGGGCTACCGAAATATGTTCACCATCATCTGATGAATCAATCCGAGAGCCGCGATCGCTACCAGCCACCACGCAGGATCACGCCATGGGCGCTTGGGCCATTCATCATCCTCCATCTCGAATCCTCCCCTGTTCAGCTCACTCCTGAGCGACAGCCGCACGCCATATGAACGACAAGGTTTGCCAGGCGTCACCAATGGCCTTGGAGCGGGCATGGAGAAGGGCCGCCCGGCACATGGTGACCCGGGCGGCTCTGGTGACCGCGAGCAATTCCCCCGCGTACGCGGGGCCGACTGCGTGAAATGTACAGGCACGCACCTACCAGGCCGGGGCCATCCCCGCAGGCGCAGGGCGTCTGATGTGGCTGGCCGGGTCGGCTCCACAGCAGGGTGACAACAGCGTACGCCGCAGCGTACGGGTTTCCGTCCTCCGCTCTTGGTCATCGTCGTCGGCGGGCTGTCGACAGGCCGCCAGCGGTCGGGCAGGTCGAATTGTGTCCTCGTCAGGGTGAAGAGAGCCTCGACTCGTTGACGGTTGGGTGCGGGTCGGCCTTCCACCGGACGTCGGCCATGGTTCAGCGCTTTCCTCCGGGGAGCGGGGCAAGGGTGAGCAGGCCGCAGCCGTATGCCTTCGACGGTCCGATCCCCGCCAGGAGCCGGGCGGTGAAGGCGGCCGCGTCGGTGATGCGGAGGCAGCCCTCGAAGGTGACGCTGTGGAAGGTGACGCGGGGGCCTTTGCCGTTCTTCACGAAGGAGTGGCGGCGACGGGCGGTGATACGGACCTCGCGCGCCGGTTCCTGAGCTGTGCTGGCGGCAGGCGGCTGGGCGGGGGCGGGGGTGTCGGTGCGGGACGTGGGGATGTCGAAGCCCCATCGTTCGGTACGGGTCAGCAACCAGTCGAGCTGTGCCGCGGCAGTGCGCTGACCGAGCCTGAAGCCGCGGGTGCGCTTACGGTCCGCGTCGTCTGCGATGCGGGCGGCCTGGGCCGGAGTGAGCTTGACCGGTGTCTGTGTGTTCTGAACGGGGCTGGCCGTGAGGCGGAACGCGAACTCCCGGCCATGGGCGATCTGGCCGAGCAGGGGCGCGTAGTCACGAACGGCCGCGTGTTCGCCCCCGGCATCGGGCCAGCCCGCCTGCTCGACGATGTGGGTCCAGTCGGGCTTGGACTGCGAGAGAACGAGCAAGTGCGGCCGGTGCGGGTTGTCGTCGTCGAGCCGCCACAGGATGCGCTCGCCGTCGGGACCTCCGGGTATCCCGCCTGCGACGGCGGCGTGCATGGCACGCGGGTTGGCCAGCAGCCGACGGCTTTCGGCGCGGAGCGGGTTGATGCGGATCCGGGAGAGGTAGGTCATGGTGGTCACCAGCCCAACAGGGCGAAGGGATCATGTCCGGCGGCCTCGACCGGTGGATGCGCGCCGGGCACAGCGGGCGGCCTGCGGCGGGGTCAGCACCGGATCGAAGAGGTGGAAGAGGTCGCCGTGGGGTAGCGAAACCCTTGCACACCTTGCGCCACCTCGAAGGCGAAATGTGAGAATTCACCACATCGGCACGCGAGAGCGATCCGCTTTCCGACGCCTTCGCGCCGGGGAGGTTTCAGTCCCGGCGATTCATCGGCTGCGCGCCGTGGCGGCGATGGCGGGGAGGACGGCGAGGGCGAGGATTCCGCCGGTGAGGGCGAGGACGGGGTAACCGGCGGCGGACACGACGAGGCCGGAGGTGAGGCCGCCGGTGGCACCGGCGATGGCGATGGAGACGTCGACCATGCCCTGGGTCTTGGCGCGGGTGGCCAGGGGCGCGGCGTCGGTGATCATCGCGGTGCCGGAGACGAGGCCGAGGTTCCAGCCGAGTCCCAGCAGGGCGAGCGCCAGGGTGAGCAGGGCGACGGAGTCCGCGGGCGCGGCGGCGGCGGTGATTCCGGCGGCGAGGAGGGTGAGGCCGGAGGCGACGGCGATCGCCGTGCGTCCGTATCTGTCGACGAGCCAGCCGGTCAGCGGTGAAGGGAGGTACATGGCGCCGACGTGGATGGCGATGACGAGGCCGGACACCGCGGTTCCGTGGCCGTGGTCGTGCATGTGTACGGGGGTCATCGTCATGATCGCGACCATGACGAGCTGGGTGAGGATCATCGTCAGCGCGCCCGACATCAGCCCGGGACCGTGCTTGTGTGCGGGGGCCGTCCCGGCGGCGTCACCCGTCGTCGTCCGCTCCTGGAGGTCGAGGCTGCGGGCGAGCAGCAGGGGGTCGGGGCGCAGCCAGATGGCGAGGACGAGGGCGGCCAGCGCGTAGGCGGCGCCGGAGAGCAGGAACGGCCCGGCCAGGGTGGGGATACCGAGGCTGTCGGCAAGGTGGCCGGTGGGTGCAGCGAGGTTGGGGCCGACCACGCCGCCGAGGGTGGTGGCGACCAGGACGGTGGAGACGGCGCGGGCGCGGTGGGCGGGCGCGGCGAGGTCGGCTCCGGCGTAGCGGGCCTGGAGGTTGGTGGCCGTACCGGCGCCGTAGACGAAGAGGGCGGCGAAGAGCAGTACGGGGTTGTCCGCGACGGCGGCGGCGATGACGCCCGCGCTGCCGACGGCGCCAGTCAGGTATCCCGCGGCCAGCCCCGGCCGACGGCCCCGGGCCTGGGAGATGCGGCCCACGGCGACGGCGGCGAGGGCCGAGCCCGCGGTGAACAGGGCGCTGGGCAGACCGGCGAGGTCGGTGGAGCCGAGCATGTCCTGGGCGAGCAGGGCTCCGACGGTGATACCGGCCGCGAGTCCCGCCCCGCTCAGGATCTGGCTGCTGACCAGGACTGCGAGCACGCGGCGCTGTGCCTCGGGCCGAGGGGATATACCGGAGGTGGTGTCCGGGGCGGTGCTTGTCACGGCGGGATTCTCCCTATCGCTACGGAACGTCGACGACGAGATGGCCGCCGAGGCGGCGTATGTGCGCGCTGTCGGGGTCGGGCGGGAGCGCATGTTGTCGTGCGGGTGCCAGGGCAGCTCGGCCGCGCAGCTCGTCGGTGCGGGCACGAGCACGGTCGTACTCGCGCGGCAACGGACCTATCCGGAGCATGAGTTCGCCTCATCCGCGGTCAGGGACGCCGTCACCGCCCGCTCGGCGGCGGCGAGGGCGCCCTCGATGTGCCCGGCGTACTGGGCGGCCGTCTCGGTCGACGCCCAGTGCAGCCTGCCGCCCAGTGCGGGCCGCCGGTAGAGGGCGTGCCCGAACAGGGAGTGGTCGGCCGGGCCCTGCACGGCAGGCGGAGCGGTCCATCGCTCGCGGCTCCAGTCCTGCACCCGGAGCGTCTCGGGCTCGGCGGCGGCAGGGCCGAAGAGCCCCGCCAGCTGGGCGAGCACCGCCTGTTCGAAGCCGGGGCGTACGGCCTGGGCCGGAGCGAAGCCGAACAGCGCGGCGGGGCGCCCGTCGGGGCCGGACATGTCGTGCAGCTCCTGGAGCGGGCCGGTTCTGCTGAACGCCGCCCCGGCAAGCCCCTCGCCGCGCCAGAAGGCGGTGGAGTAGCGGGCGACGACCTTGGCGACCGCCCCCATCCACACCGGAGTTGCCTCGGCGAGACGGACCAGTTCCGCGGGCAGTTCCGAACCGAAGGCGATGCGCGCGAGGGCGAGTGCGGGAGGCACGGCCACCACGACGTGTTCGGCGTGCAGCACACTGCCCGGCGTGTGGACATCGAGCCCGCGGGTGGCGCGGCGGCGGATCGCGATGGCCGGGGTGTTCGGCCGCAGGACGTCCACGGGCAGCTCGGCCGCGAGGGCATGGGCAAGGGCGTCGGCTCCGAGCGTGAAGCGACGGGCCGGGGCGTCGATCAGGTTGCCGGGCAGCCTTCGTACGCCGGTGGCGTCCTGCACGAGTGTGTCCCCCGCGAGATGCTGCTCGAAGGTGTCGACGCCGAGCCGTGCGGCGAGATCCGCGATGCGCTTCTCCCCGTCCCAGAACCAGGTGGCCCCAGGTCGAGGGCTCCGGGCGGGGCGGGCGTGCTGAGCAGCCGTCCGCCGATGCGTTCGCGGGCCTCCAGGCACACGGTGTCGCGTCCGGCGGCGACCAGGGCGGAGGTCGTGGCGAGACCTGCGATCCCGGCGCCGATGACGACGACCTCGTGGCCGTCATGCTGGAGCATGTACGGCTCCCTTCTCTGCTCTGCGACGGTGGTCAGGCGCCGGTCAGGTGCCGGGAACGAGGACCATCCGGAAGCGGGCCTTGCCGTCTTGCTGGGTGTCGAGCGCCCGCTGTGCGTCCTCCAGCGGGACGGTCTGCACCTGGGGGCGGACGCCGATGGCGACCGCGAAGCGCATGGCCTGTTCGGTGTCGGCGGGGCTGCCGGTCAGATGGCCGGTGACGCTGCGAGCGCCCATGACGAGCTTGGCCAGGGGCAGTTGGAGGGGCGATCCGTCGAAGCCCACGACGGTGAGCCGCCCGTGCGGGGCGAGCCCGTCCACCAGTTCCGCGAGCGGCTTGCCGCTGGAGGCCGTGGACAGGATCAGCCGCGCCCCGCCCCACTTCCCCAGCGCCGCTCCGGGGGCCTGCCGCTCGGTGTCGATGTAGTGCCGCGCGCCCAGTTCCTCGGCGAGCTTCCGCTTCCGCTCGCCCCGGCCGATCGCCACCATCTCGTACCCCATGGCCGCGGCGAACCGCACCGCCAGATGTCCCAGACCGCCGACCCCGAGCACGGCGACCCGGTCGCCCGGCCCCGCACCGGAGTGGCGCAGGGCGTTGAAGGTGGTGACGGCGCCGCAGCCGAAGGGCGCGGCCTCCGCCGGAGACAGGCCCTCGGGGATCCGGGCGAGAGTGGTGGCGGGAACCGTGAGGGTGCTCGACCAGCCGCCGGGATACGACAGGCCCGGGATCTTCCGCTCGGGGCAGTGGACGACATCCCCGGAACGGCAGGCGGAGCAGTGCCCGCAGCTGCCGCCGAACCAGCCGACGGCCACCCGCTCCCCCACTTCCCACCCCTGCACCTGGGGTCCCAACTCCGCGATCACACCCGCCACTTCGTGGCCCGGAGTTATCGGGAAGCCGACCGCCGGAGCGGGATCGCGGACCGTGCCGATGTCGGCGCCACAGATGCCGGTCGCCTCCACATCGATACGTACCTCGCCGACCCCGGGTGGCCGCTCCCGCACCGTAGGACGTCCCGGACGGCGCCGGTAGAGGATCATGATGAATGGGGGTATAAATAGCGGCTATAGCCAGAAGGGAAGCCGCATGAACATCGAGGGGCTGCGCTACGCCCGGGCCGTGTCCAGGACGCAGTCGTTCAGCGCGGCCGCGCGCGCTTACGGGGTCACTCAGCCCGCCCTGTCCAACGGCATCGCGCGGCTGGAGCAGGAACTCGGCGTGACGCTGTTCGCGCGCTCACCGCGCGGGGTCAAGCCGACCCCGCACGGCGCACGGATCCTGCCCATGATCGACCGGGCCCTCGACACCCTCGACTCGGTGGTCGCCGAGGCCCAGCGGCTGGCCCACCCGGCCCCCGACACGATCCGCGTGGGCGTCTCGCCCCTGATCGGCGCCGACCTCGTCGCCCGGGCCTTCGACGCCGCCCGCAACCTGGACCGCCCACGCGACCTGGTCCTGCGCGAGGCGGATCTGACACATCTGCGCGACGATCTCCAGGCGGGACAGCTGGACATCCTCCTGGTGCCCGCCGTGCAGGCCATACCCACTTTCCGGCATCGCGTCATCGCCCGCGAGCCGGTCGTCGTGATCGACCCCGCCAGCTCCCGGACCGACCGCCCGGTCGAGCTGCACGCCGCGGCCGACGCGGCCTACATCCTCGTACCGGACAGCTGCGGGCTGACCACCTTCACCACCGAACTCTTCCGCAGCCACGACCTGGCGCTGCGCACCTATCCCGGGGCAGCCTCCAACTACCGTGTGCTGGACGAGTGGGCGCGGATGGGTGTGGGCGCCGCCCTCCTGCCCAAGTCCAAGATCACACACAGCCACGACAGCAGCCGCCCCCTGGTCCGGGCGGGCGCTCCTGTCGAGATCACATACGAGGCCGTCTGGGACAACGACACCCCGCTCGCGGCCGACCTGGAGGACTTCGTCGCGGCTCTCACCCAGCATGCGGATGAGGGCCCGGGCGATTGACAGAGGTTATGTCTCCATTACTCTGGCCGCCTCTGTCGGAATCAACCTCAGAGACAGTCCGAGAAAGGCATCACACGATGAGGAGCGAGGACGCCGCCGTACTCGACGACCCGGTGGGCGAGTCGCTGCGCGGCCACCACGGGGATCTCGCCCGTCGGCACGGCCGGGCCGCCACCTATCTGCCGGACGTGGCGACCTTCTCGGCGGTGCCTGCCGCTCCGGACCCGGCGGACTGGGCCGACCTCGCCCGGCTGCTCGGCCGAGGCGGGTTCGCCGACATGTTCAGCTGCACGGCGACGCCGCCCTTGGACTGGGAGCCGGTCTTCACCCTCGAAGGCCGCCAGATGACCGGACCCAGCAGCATCCGGCCCAGTACCGTCACCGGCGTGGTCGAACTGGGTGCGGCCGATGTGCCCGAGATGCTCGACCTCGCCGCGCGGACCCAGCCGGGGCCGTTCTGGCCGCGCACCCACCGACTCGGCACCTACCTCGGCATCCGCGACAACGGCAGGCTGGCGGCCATGGCGGGCGAACGGCTCCGGCCTCCCGGCTGGACCGAGATCAGCGCCGTCTGCACGGCGCCCGAAGCACGCGGGCAAGGCCACGCCCTCCGCCTGGTGAGCGCACTCACCGCACGCATCCTGTCCCGGAACGAACGCCCCTTCCTGCACGTGGCCGACACGAACACCGCCGCGATCGCACTGTACGAACGGATCGGCTTCGAGAGCCGGAAGCACGTGACCTTTCGCGGGTTCCGCACACCGTGAGCAGCCATACGATTCCTGGTATGACGACACCCAGTTGCTACACGTGCGGCCAGGAAGAACGATGCGACGAACTGCCGCCGCGCGAGCGCGTCGTCGTGGATCAGCACTGGCGGGTCGCCCATGCCTTCGATACGGCGCTGCCGGGCTGGTTGGTCCTGGTGCCCCGCCGCCATGTCACGGCCATCCACGACCTCACCGACGCGGAGGCCCAGGCGTTGGGGATGTGGCAGGTGAGGTTGGCTCGGGCTCTCCGCGACGTCACCGGGTGCGTCAAGACCTACGTGGCGCAGTTCGCGGAGGTCGAAGGGTTCGCCCACGTACATTTCCACATCGTGCCGCGCATGAACGACCTCCCCAAGGATCTGCGGGGTCCCGGCGTCTTCGGCCTCATCAGGCAGCCCGAAGAACGGCGAGTGCCCGCTGAAGCCGTAGACGAAATCGTGCGCTCCCTCCGCGCCCACCTACTTCCTGACACCCACACCCCGTAAGCGACCAAGCTCATCGAGGCCGACGGCGGCGAGGACTTCGCCGTGCAGGGGCCTCGCCGACGAGCCCACCGCCCTGCCGAGCCCCGCACCGGACTGGGCGGAGCTGAGCGGGTTGTGGAACGCGCCGCACGGGTGACTCCGCGGGCGGCATGGCATGGCGGGAAGCGTTTCTTCCCCCTCACAGCGGGTTCTTCCGATGCAATGGTCGCCCACGTTGCTGATCCGCACCCCGCAAGGAGCGCTTCCATGCCCGACTCCCCGAACATCGCCCTCGTTCGGCGGCTGTACGACTCCGGAATGGCGCCGGAGGTCGCCCAGGAGGTCATGGCCCCGGACCTCGTCTGGGACATCACCCCGGGCTTTCCGTACGGCGGCGTGTACCACGGCTGGGACAACGTGGCGACGGACTTCTTCGGCAGGCTGATGCCGCATTACGAGTCCTTCGGCCCGGTGGCCGAGGAGTTCTCCGCGGACGACGACGACCACGTCTTCGTATACGGCCACTACCACGCCGAGACGAAGACCGGAAAGAAGGCCGACGTCCGGTTCATCCACCGGTGGACTCTCCGCGACGGCAAGGTCGTACGCATGCAGCAGGCCGCCGACAGCCATGTCCTCCAGGAAGCCCTGAAGGGCTGAGACAGCCGCTGTCCCGGACACCCCCCTAGGTATGTTCGGGCGGGTTGATCCGCGAGGTCTTGATGGCGGAGGCACCGGTGCCCCACTTGTCGAGGATGCGGGCATAGGCGCCGTCCTTGATCAGCTCATTGACGGCGGCCCGGAAGGCGCCGGTGAGCCGTGAGCCCTTCTTGAAGGCGAAGCCCACGTCGAGCCGGTGGTACTCGCCCAGGAAGGCGGTCTGCGCGGCCTGCTGCGACGCCTGGTGGCGGAGCCCGTTGATGGTGGACATCTCCACGTCGACGCGGCCCTGCTGGAGCGCCGTGAGGAGGGCGCCGTTCTCCGAGAACACCTTCACCTCGTACGGCTTCTTGCCCGCCTTCACGCACACCTTCTTCCGCGCTTCGAGGGTCGCCTCGAACGTGGTTCCCGCGCCGGTGCCGATGGTCAGGCCGCACAGCCGGGTGAGGTCGGTGACCTTGCTGCCGAGCGCGGTGTTGCCCTTCTTCACCGCGAAGCCCTGGCCGTCGTTGATGTAGGTGGCGAAGTCGATGGTCTTCAGCCGCTCGGCGGTGACGCCGAAGTTGCCGGTCCCGACGTCGTACTTGCCGCTGCCGAGGGCGGGCAGGATCGTCTCGAACGAGGCGTCCTGCCGCTGGAGCTCGACGCCGAGGACCTTGGCCACCGCGTTCGCGAGATCGATGTCCTGGCCCACGGGCTTCCCGCCCGTCCCCTGCGGGTAGTACGCGCCCGGCGGTCCCCCGACCGAACTGCCGATCCGCAACGTGCCCGACTTCCTGACCTCGGCGGGCAGCAGAGCGGCGACGGAGTCGACCTTGTGCACCTCGGCGACCGGGTTCTGGGTCGGTGCGGGGGACGCGGCGCCCGCCGCCGCGGTCCCGCCGGTGCCACCGGAGCCGCAGCCTGCCAGCGTCGACACGAGGACGGTCGCGGCGGCGACCGGACGGAGGCGCAGTCTCGCGCGGGTGTGGTTCACGGGGCGATTGCCTTTCGGGTACGGGCGTCGGTGCGGGTGGCACTGTCGGTGGCGAGGTGTTTCTCGAACGGGAGCGGGCCGATGGTCTCCGGGTCGGCCTCGGTGTCGAACAGCGGTGTGTAGCCGGTGGCCAGGTACAGGCCGCGGGCCTCGGGCTGGCGCGGCCCGGTGGTCAGATAGACGCGCCGGTAGCCGTGGGCCCCTGCCTCGCGCTCCAGTTCGGCCACGACCCGGCGGGCGAGTCCGCGTCGGCGGTGGGCGGAGTGGGTCCAGATCCGCTTCAGCTCGGCCGTGGTCTCGTCGTAGCGGCGGAAGGCGCCGCCCGCGACCGGCTCCCCGTGCTCCAGCAGCAGGAGCAGTACGCCGCCGTGGGCGGGGGTGAACTCCTCGTCGGGGTACCGGGCGAGTTCGGCGTGCGCGTCCTTGCCGTAACGGGTGGAGTACTCGTTGCCCAGTTCACGCAGCAACGGCGCCACGCGCGGGTCGCCGACCTCGGCGGAGACGACGGTCAGCCCGGTGGACGATGCTTGCGTGACCGCGGTCATGCGCGCACCGCCGCGAGGGCCTGCGGGCCGCGCGCCGCGCGCTCGGCATCGCGCTTGGCGACCTCCTCGCGGACGATCGGGATCACGTGTCGCCCGAAGTCGATGGCGTCGCCGAGCAGGTCGTAGCCCCGGGCCGAGAGGATGTCGACGCCCAGGTCGTAGTAGTCCAGCAGCGCCTGGGCCACCGTCTCGGGGGTGCCGACCAGGGCGTTGGAGTTGCCCGCGCCACCGGTGGCGGCGGCGGTCGGGGTCCACAGGGCGCGGTCGTAGCGCTCGCCCTGCTCCGCGATGGCGAGCAGCCGCTGCGAGCCGGTGTTCTCGGGGGCGCCGTTGCGGTGGTGCCGTACGAGCCCCTGCTCACGCCGCGCGCGGATCGCGCCGACCGTGCGGTGGGCCTTCTCCCAGGCCAGTTCCTCGGTCGGGGCGATGATCGGCCGGAACGCCGCCTGGATGCGCGGCACATCGGTACGGCCCGCCGCCCGCGCGGCCGACTTCACCGCCTCGATCTGTTCCGCGGTCTTCTCCAGCGGCTCGCCCCACAGGCAGTAGATGTCGGCCTCCGCTCCCCCGGCCGCGTACGCCGCCGGGGAGGAGCCGCCGAAGGAGACCCCGGGCCTGGGCTGCTGTACGGGGTGGACGTCGCTGACGAAGTCGTGGAAGCGGTAGTACTCCCCCTCGTGGTCGAACGGCTCGCGCGCCGTCCAGATCTTCTTCACGATCCGGATGTACTCACGGGTGCGCTCGTAGCGCTGGTCCTTGGTGAGGGTGTCGCCCTCCCGGCCCTGCTCGTGGTCGTTGCCGCCGGTGATGAAGTGCACCGTCAGCCGCCCATCGCTGATCTGGTCGAGGGTGGCGAAGGTCTTGGCGGCGTACGTGGGGTACGAGACGTTGGGCCGGTGGGCGAGCAGGATCCGCAGGCGGTCCAGTCTGCTCGCGATGTACGCGGCGGCCGGGGCGGGATCCGCCGATCCGGAGCCGTAGGCGAAGAGCACCCGGTCCCAGCCGTGGTCCTCATGGGCCCGGGCGAGCCGGAGCGTGTACTCCTTGTCGAAGGCGGCGCCGGAGCGCGGGGTGGTCTCGGAGCCGTCATGGGTGGCGGCGATGCCGAGGAATTCCACGGGCATGCGAAGGGCCTTTCGGGATGGGTGTCAGGGGTCACGCGGGCAGAGCAACACCCGCTGATTCAGTCGTGGGTGACGGTGGATCAGCGTCGTGCGGAGCGTTGGGGGGGGACAGGCGTGATGAGGCCGGAGGGGTGCGAAGGCAGCGCGTGTCCGGGTCCGCGGGACCGCTCGTAGCCGGGCGGCGCCCGGGTGCTGCGGTCGTACGGGGAGAGAACTCGGCCCGCGACGGGGTCACCGAGGGAGGGAAGGGCCGGTCAGACAGCCCGCTGCCGAGTCAGGCGCAACACATCGCGGACCACACACGACCGAAGTCGATGTGGTCGCGGGAGACCAAGCGCAGCTGGGCAGTCATGCGACTAATTGAGCAGTACGAACGGCGTCGCGTCAACCAGTGCTCGGATGACGGACCGGCGGTGGCCGACCCGGCTGCCACATTGACAGTGGCAGGCGGTCGGCACATACCATCACCCCTTGGACCGGCTCCGCCGCGCGCGGCAGCCGCTCCGGCCGCGTTGAGGGACGTGGCGAGCGTGATGAACCGCCCTGCCCCGGGCCGCACCGTGCCACCGGGGCGCTCCCGCCCACGCCCGCGATCCTTCCCCGGAGAAGCCTCAGATGGCCACGCCTTCCGATGTCACCGCCCCCGATGCCGTGTCCGCATCCGCATCCGCATCCACATCCACGCGCAAGCGGCCGGAGGACGCGGCCCCGGACCCCGGCGATTCCGGCGGCGTGCCGCCGATCGTGCCGCGCCGACACCTCGGCCGGTGGTTCGCCGCGGCCGTCGCGCTGCTTGTGTTCGCCATGGTGGTCAATTCCGTCGTCCGCAATCCCGCGTTCCAATGGGACGTGGTGGGGCGCTACTTCACCACCACCGCCGTGCTGGAGGGGCTGCTGCTGACCTTGTGGCTGACCGCGGTGGTCATGGTGCTCGGCTTTCTGCTGGGCACCCTGCTGGCCGTGCTGCGGTTGTCCGCCAACCCCGTGCTGAACACGCTGAGTTGGGGCTATGTGTGGATCTTCCGCTCCACGCCGCTGCTGGTACAGCTGCTGTTCTGGTTCAACATCGGCGCCCTCTACCCGACGCTCGGTGTCGGCGTGCCCTTCGGCCCCCAGTTCGTCACCGTCAAGACCGTCAACCTGCTCGGCCCCGCCCTCACCGCCGTCATCGGCCTGACCCTGCACGAGGCCGCCTACGCCGCCGAGGTGGTACGCGGTGGCATCCTCTCCGTGGACCCCGGCCAGACCCAGGCCGCCCAGGCGCTCGGCCTGGGCCGGTGGCGCACCCTGCGCCGGATCGTCGTGCCCCAGGCGATGCGCTCCATCGTGCCGACGGCGGGCAACATGCTGATCGGCACCCTGAAGGGCACCAGCATCGTCAGCGTCCTGGCCGTGCACGATCTGCTCTACTCGGTGCAGCTGGTCTACAACCAGACCTACCAGGTCATCCCCCTGCTGATGGTGGCCACTCTCTGGTACATCGCCGTCACCACGGTGCTGAGCGCCGGTCAGTTCTACGTCGAGCGGCACTATGCGCGCGGGGCCGCCCGCACGCTGCCGCCCACTCCGCTGCAACGTGTGCGCGGACATGTGGCCGCTCTGCGCGCCCGACTGCGGTGAGACGGGGGCAGAGCGGCCGTGACGTGGCGTCAGCCGGGCTCGACGGGGGTCCTGAGCCGTGCGTGCGCCGCCCAGTCCAGAATCTGCACCGCCGCTCCGGCGGCCTCCAGCCCCCGGCAGTGCGCGTGATGCCTGCGGGCGATGCCGTCGAGATCGAGGTGGCGGCCGAACGCCGGGTGGGCGGCGAGCCGCCGTGCGTAGGCCCACAGGTGCGGATGGCCGGTGATGCGGTGCACCGCGGCGGCGTCCAGATGCTGTCGGTGCACGGTGTCGAGCCACACCAGGGTCACCCACACCTGCACATCGGAGGCGCTGAGTTCATCGCCCAGGACATGGGTCCGGGTCGCGAGCCGTCGCTCCAGTGCGTCCAGCGCGGAGAACACGGTACCGAGCGCGGTGTCGCGCGCCGCGTCGTCGGTGCCGGGCTGTCCGGCGCGCTGGACGGCATCGTCGATGCCGTGCTCGCAGAGGCGGGCGATCGTCTCCATCTCCCGCTCCGCGCCACACGGGTGGAGCACGGGGCGGTCGTCGCTCGCGGTGCCGAAACGGCGGTCCAGGTCGCGCAGGATGTCCGGCGCGTGGGTGCTGACGATCCTGCCTGACCAGTCGTCGCTGAGCACCGGCGCCGCGGTCGGACCGGCGTAGCGGTGCGCGCTGGCCTCGTACATCAGGCGCAGCGCGGAGTGCCCGCCGTCCGGTCCGTCGGGCACGGCGGGCAACAGGGTCACCGGGAGGGTGTCGCCGAGGCCGAGCAGGCTGTGGGTGATGGCGATCCGCAGACAGTGCCGGCAGGACAGCGACAGATGGAGGCGGTAGCGGCGCGGCACGGCGTAGTGTCCGCTGCGCGCGTCCCGGCCGATCCGGCCCCGGAACGATGCGACGGACAACGAGGACGGCGCGGCTTTCCCAGGTGTGACGGACACGTTTCTCCCCAGGTCGGGTTCTTCGCTGGTGGTGAGACGTACGGTGAGCGGCCTGCCGGGGAGCGCGGGAGTGGGCGCGCGGCAAGGGCTGGCGCGCAGCGCTTCGCCGCGTGACGACGGTCTCGGATTCCCCGAAGGCCGGTCGGCTCAGGTCGGAGAACTGGCCGCGCTGCAGACGCGCAGCAGGTCGATGTGGCGGCGGGAGGTCAGAAGGGGAGAGAGCCGATGCGTGCGGACCGCTCGATCGGCGGCCGCCTGCCCAGGCTCCATCATTCCCCACCTATCCGCTAGGAATCCCTCCCGAGGAGTGTCGAGTGCCGCGCGAGTCCCGTCAAGGGGTGTCCCACGTCCTGGTTACGGGTTCGTCCACGCGTCGGGGTCCTCGGCGAGGTCGAGGACCTGTTCGGGCAGCTCGGCCGCGGCGACTTCGGCGAGGGTGACCTCACCGAGGATCTTGCGGACATTGGCCCGCACCGCGATCCACAGCGGCAGCAACGACTCCGCGGGCCCGCGGTACGACAGCTCGGGCGGGCGCACGCCCCGGACGGATACCAGGGGCCCGTCGACCACGCGGATCACATCGGCGATCGTGATCTCGTCGGCGGGGCGGGCCAGCCGGTAGCCGCCGTTCCCGCCGCGCTGGCTGGCCACCAGCCCGCCGCGGCGCAGATCGCCCAGAATGCCTTCGAGGAACTTGTGCGGAACGCCCTGCGAGGCGGCGATCGCCTCGGCCTTGACCGAGGTACCGTCCGCCGCCACGGCCAGCTCCAGAGCCGCCCGCACCGCATAGTCCGCCTTCGCAGAAATCCGCATGCGGTGATTATCCGCCACCGGTACGCACGGCGGTCAGAAGGGCAGGGCGAACGGAGGGTGCTCACCGTGGAGGAAGTAGTCCCCCACCTCCTGGAGCCGGGGGGCGACCGGAACGCAGAGGGTGTGGGTCCGTACGTTGCGCCAGAACCGGTCGAATCCGTACGCCGAGGCGGCGGAGCGGGCGCCGAGGACGTCCAGCGCCCGGGCCGTGACGTCCTGCGCGGCACCGGCGGCGACCGCCTCGGCCGCCGCCGCCAGCATGGTGATCTCGGCACACTCGTCGTCGGTGAGGTCCTGTCCGCGCGCCAGGCCGCAGTCCAGCGCCTCCAGCGCCTGGTCGGCGAGCGCGGACGCGGAGAACGTGGCGACGGTCAGCTCGCCGTAGGTCGTCAGCACGTACGGGTTCCGCGGCGCGCCGTACGACGGCCCGTCCAGCCGCCAGGGCACGTCCGCGGCCCTGGTGTACTCGCGGGCTTCGGCGAGCACCCCCTGGGCGATCCCGAGACAGATCTGGGCCGAGACCAGCCGCCCGGTCGGCGCGGACAGCCCGGCGAACGGCGACAGGGTGCTGTCGTCCGAGGAGAGCGGGCCGAGAACGGCGTCGGTCTCGACCGCCACCGCGTCGAACTCCACGCTCCCGCCCGCCGCCAGCCGCTGGCCGAAGGTCTCCCCGCCATCGCCCCCGGACACCACGCCGGGCCGGGCGGCATCGACGAGCACGGCCAGCGGCTCCCCCGTCTCGGAGTGGTCGGCGCGTACCGCGAGCCGGTCGGCGACCAGGACGCCGGTGGCATACCCCTGGCGTCCGTTCAGCACATAGCCGCCCGGCCCCGGGGTGAGCATCAGCCGCGGCTCCACGGAGGCCAGCCCGCCGCCCCAGCACCACTGACCGGCCGCGGACTCCCGCTCGACGCGGGCGGCGAGGTCGGGCCCGCCGAAGAACCGCGCGCTGGAGGACAGCAGGTAATGACAGCCGAGCACTTGGCCGATCGCCCCGTCGGCCGCGGCGATCGTCCGGATGACGGCGTGGGCCGTGGGCCAGTCCGCCCCGCCGCCCCCGCTTTCGGCGGGTATCAGCAACGACAGCAGCCCCGCCTCCCGAAGCCGCGAGACCTCGTCGAAGGGCGTCTTCCCGGCCTGGTCGCGGACCACCGCGTCGGTGGCCAGGTCGTCCGCCGCCTCGTGGGCGACCTGCAGCCAACGCGCGCGGTCACGTGTTTCCGTTACCGCATCTACCACCGTCACGCCTGCTCCTCTTCCTCCGGCACAAGCCGCCTCGTCCGGCACAAGCTGCCTGCCATGATTCCCTATTAACCCAGTAGGAAAAATAGGGAATCAAGCCGCAGACGTCCACCCGGGTATCGTCTGGAGCAACTCCACAACGTGGGCGGCGAACAGTTGATGGCGGAGAGCGGCGGCAACCACCGGCAGGCGGCGCAGTTCGAGGCGGCCACGGGCGATGAAGCACCCCTCGATACGGACCCCCGGAAGCGGGCGGCGGCGGTGCGGGCGGCGTTCGACGGCCTGCTGGAGATCCGTCGGCTGATGAACACCGACCAGGACGACCCTCTCGCCGCCCCCGCCGCCTGGGAGCGGCGCCAACCGCTGCGGGCCGTCGCCATCGCCCTGGAGGCGGCGGGTATCCCGCCCTCGGCCACCGCCGACGACGGCCACCGGCTGGCGACGGGATACCGCTGCGCCGAGGCCGGGCAGGCGGGTGCGGTGCGGGTCGAGTGGCTGGGACCCACGGGAAGCGGCGCCGCCTACGCGGCGGGCGAGGAGCTGGGCAACTGCGCCCGGGTGCTCCGCGGGCTGGGCTGGGAGGCCCTGGAGTACCGCGGCCGCGGCCGCCACCGCTACCTGGAGGTCGAACCACTTCCCTGACGCCTTGCCCGTACGGTCCGGGTCATGGTCAGCGGTGCGGCGACGCACGCGGCGGCGAGGAGAATGCCGAAGCCGACCGTCAGGGCGGTGGTGTAGCCGTGCACGGATGCCGCGGCCGGTGTCGCGTGTCGTGCCGACGCCAGGTGGGCCGCCGTGGCACTGGCGGCGATGGTGTTGAGCAGCGCGGTGCCCAGTGCGGCGCCCAGTTGCTGGGAGGCGTGGTACGCCGCCGACGCGGCCCCGATGTCGTGCGGCGGCATGTCGGCGGTGGCCAGACCGGCGGTCGGTGGCAGGACGCAGCCGAGGCCGAGCCCGGTGAGCACCAGGGCGGGTGCCAGGTAGAGCGGCAGGATGTCCGTGCTCTGCGGCGTCAGGCGGGTCAGGACGAGCATCCCGGCGGCCGCGGCGATCAGGCCGGGCAGGATCAGCGCCGCGGGCGCGACGCGGCCGTGCGGCCTCCCGGCGATGCACCAGCACGCGCATCGGCAGCAGCGGGTGGGGAGCGCGGACCTCTACGGCGGCGAACGCGGCCAGCAGCAGCACCCCGGCGGCCAGCAGTGCCCGCACCTTCGGCGCGCCCCAGCCGAGCGGTACGGCTTCGTTGAGGGCGTACACCACCGCGGCGAAGCCGGTGGTGCTGAGCAGCGCGCCCGCGACGTCGAGCCGTCCGCCATCGCGGACCGGGCGGTCAGGCGGCACGAACGCCGTGCCGAGCACGGCGGCGAACACACCCTGCAGGGCCCGGGCCCCGAAGAGCATCCCCGGGATTCACGGCGGCCCCGCCCAGCGCGGACGACGCGGCGAAGCCGAGCAGGCCGGTGACGAACGCACGCCGGTGGCCGAGCGCGCCACTGAACCTGCCGCCGATCAGCAGCAGTCCGCCGAAAGCCAGGGCATACGCGGTGATCGCCCATTGCCGGTTCGCATCCGACATTCCGAGCGCGCTCTGCGCGGAGGGCAGGGCGATGTTCACGATCGTCCCGTCCAGCACGACGAGCAACTGGGCCGCGCTCACCGCCAACAGCGTCCACCACCGCCGCGGCGGTGCGGGGGCAGGTTCAGGGCGGGTGGGCGGATAACCCTCAACCCTTCGGTTGAACCCGGCCGCGCAGCGTGATCAGGTCGTAGCCGTACCCGGTGTAACCCACCGATGCCAGATGCGCGGCCAGTTCGCCCACACCACAGCCCGCATCGAAGGCCCGGCCGCCCTCGGCGGGGGCGGGCACGTGCGTGGCCAGCAGCGCGCGCTCGGTGTCCCGCAGGGAACCGGGGTCAGGTCCAGCCGAGCTCGGTGTAGAGGCGCCCGTGGCGGATGCCCTCGATCGCGGCGCGGGTGTAGGCGACGGTCGGGTCCGGCAGGGCGTCGGGTGGCCACCAGTCCCAGCTGACGCATTTGTCGGGCTCCCGGACTTCGGGCTCGCCTGTCCACCGCCGGGCGCGGAAGAACATCTGCATGCGCGGCTGTGCGCCGGGCGTATCGATGAGGTGGACGGCGTGTACGAACTCGACGTCATCGGCGTCGATCAGCAGTCCCGCTTCCTCCTTCGCCTCCCGGATGAGGCAGGCGACCGCGGACTCCTGCTCGCAATGTCCGGCCAGGGCGTGGTGTTCCAACGGTGCGAAGGCCGAGTCGGGGTGGCGCAGCCCGAGCAGGATCCGGCCGTCGCGCTCCAGATAGAGGTGCACACCGATGACGTTCTTCACGGTCCGCGTGTCGTGACGCGCAAGCGAATGCGGCGCGGGCACGACTCCGTCGGCCTGGTGACGGGCGATGGCTTCGGCTGCCCACGACGACATCGTCAGCTGCGCGGTGGTCTCGGCGTCGAAGAAGGCGAACATGATGCCCTCGGTCACCGGCAGGCGCGCGGGGTCGCCGTCCCAGTGCCCCAGGTAGATCTGGATCTCTCCCCCGATGGTGCCGTAGCTGCCGGTGCGTTCGACGACCGTGACCGTGAAGGGGGTGAGGTCGTCGATGACGAGCCCGGTCTCCTCCAGGAGTTCGCGCGCGATCGCCTCCTTTGGGGTCTCGGTCCCCTCCGGGGCGCCGCCCGGGAGGGACCAGGTGCCCGGGTCGTAGATGGGTTTGTGCGCGTCGCGGAGATGCAGCAGATACTGCCCACGGCTGTTGACGAGGAGGGCCGCCGTTCCGGTGCACGGGAAGTCGGTCGTGGGCCGCGTGGTCATGAGACCTCCGGGTCTGGGTGGGGGTCCGGCGACGCAACCCGGCCGCAGGGCCGGGCTGTTGAGCGTGACTGCCGAAGACTTCCCCTCCACGTTCCGGCATACGCCCGGGCCACCGGGCGCCGGAGGGACGCCCCGGGTTTTGACTGGTCCAACCAGTCGGTATGTTGCAGGTCTGCCGAACAGACCTGTTGGGAGTGGACCATGACGCAGCAGTCCGTGCCGTCCGTACCGCACATCGAAGGCCACTGCGACCCGCGGTTCGCCGCCGTGCGCGCCGCGTTCGAAGCCAACTTCGCCGAGCGCGAGGAGCTGGGCGCGGCGGTGGCCGTCCAAGTGGGCGGGGAGACCGTGGTGGATCTGTGGGGCGGCTGGGCGGATGCCGGGCGCGAGCGGGCGTGGGAGCGGGACACCGTGGTGAACGTGTGGTCCACCACCAAGGGGGTGACGGCGCTGTGCGCCCATCTGCTCGCGGACCGGGGGCTGCTGGACTTCGACGCCCCGGTGGCCTCGTACTGGCCGGAGTTCGCGGCGGCGGGCAAGGACACGTTGCCGGTGCGCCATCTGCTCTCCCACCGGGCGGGCCTGGCCGGGCTGCGGGAGAAGCACACCGTGGCGGATCTGTACGACTGGGAGAAGACCTGCGAGCGGCTGGCCGCCACCGAGCCGTGGTGGGAGCCCGGCACCCGTTCCGGCTACCACGCCATGACGTACGGCCACTTGGTCGGCGAGGTCATACGGCGCATCACCGGTGTCCTGCCCGGTGAGTTTCTGCGCCGGGAGATCACCGGGCCGCTGGGCATCGATTTCAGCATCGGTCTGCCGGAGAAGGAGGCCGGGCGGGTGGCGGAGCTGGTGCATCCGCCCGCCGCCGCGTCCAGTGAACAGGCCGCGGTCTTCTCCCAGTTGGAGCCGGTGGCGATCGCCGCGCTGGCCAACCCGCTCGTCGGGGCCGCTGCCGCCAATACGCCGCAGTGGCGGGCGGCCCAGCTCCCGGCGGCCAACGGACACGGGACGGCCCGTGCACTCGCCACCCTCTACGGCATCTACGCCCGCCACGGCCTGGCCGGGGACCGCCGTGTGCTCTCGCCCGAGGCCGTCGAGCGGGCTCGTGAGGGGCAGGGGGCGGGCCGTGACCTGATCGTGGGGCATGGTTTCCCGCACGACACCGAGCTCGGGCTCGGCGTGTTGCTGAGCGGCGCCAACGGCTCGTACGGCCCCAACCCCCGTGCCTTCGGCCACGACGGCTTCGGCGGCTCCTGCGGCCACGCGGACCCCGAGGCCCAGGTCAGCCTGGGCTATGCGATGAACCGCATGGGTCCGCACATCTCCGACGACCCCCGGAAGAAGGCCCTGATCGACGCGGTGTACACGGCGCTGTGACCACGGGGTAGCAAAAAACTGTTATCGGCGGTGGTGTGGCTCCGTCTCCTGAACGTTCCCTGTCGTTCCCGTTCAGGAGTTGAGCCACATGCCGCACGACAACAAGCACCGCCTCAGCCGCAGGGGCCTGTTCACCCTCGGCGGTGGCCTCGTGGCGGCCGGGGCGCTCGGCGGCGGGACCGCCGCGCTCGTCGGAGGTGGCGCGGAGGCCGCCCCGGCGGGGTTCGCGCACCCCGGCGGGCTGCACAGCGCCGGGGACCTGCACCGCGCCAAGGTGCGGGTGGCGGCCGGCGACGACCCGTGGTCGGCGGGCTGGAAGAGACTCACCGCCAACCGGCACTCGGCGAGCACGTGGCAGCCCAGGCCCCAGGCCACGGTCGTCCGCGGTGGCACCGGCCAGAACTACCCCACCCTCTACCACGACGTCCACGCCGCCTATCAGAACGCCCTGCGCTGGAAGATCGGCGGCACCACGGCGCACGGCGACACCGCCGTGGCGATCCTCAACGCCTGGTCGGCCACGCTGAAGGAGATCACCGGCAACGCCGACCGCTTCCTGGCCGCCGGTCTCTACGGTTACCAGTTCGCGAACGCCGCCGAGCTGATGCGCGACCACGACGGCTTCGACCTCACCCGCTTCCGCGCGATGCTGAAGCGCGTCTTCCAGCCGCTCAACGAGGCTTTCCTCGCCCGCCACAACGACGCCTGCGTCACCAACTACTGGGCCAACTGGGACCTGTGCAACACCGCCTCGCTCATGGCGATCGGCATCCTCTGCGACGACACCGCGGCGTTCGACCGAGCCGTGACGTACATGAAGTCCGGCGAGGGCAATGGCTCCCTCCGGCACGCCGTCCCCTTCGTGTACGAGAAGGAGGGGCTCGCCCAGTGGCAGGAGAGCGGCCGCGACCAGGGCCACACCATGATGGGCATCGGGCAGCTGGGCGCGGTCTGCGAGATGGCCTGGAACCAGGGCGTCGACCTGTACGGCTACGACGACAACCGGTTCATGAAGGCCGCCCAGTACGTCGCTCGATACAACCTCGGGCAGGACGTGCCCTTCACCACCTACACCTGGGGCACCGGCCAGAAGTGCGCACAGCGGTCGCAGACGGTGATATCCGACGCGGGCCGTGGGCAGCTTCGCCCGGTCTGGGCGGTCTTGCGCTACCACTACGCACGCCGCCGCGGACTCTCCGTCCCCTTCATCACGGCCATGGCTGAGAAGGTGGGCGCCGAGGGCGGGGGCGGCGACTACGGGCCGAACAGCGGAGGCTTCGACCAGCTCGGCTTCGGGACGCTCCTCTACGCGAAGTGATCGACCCGTACGGGAAGGGACGACGGAAGGGCGGATCGTGGACGGGCGGCAGTGGCGCGCCACCATCGCGGCGGCGCAGAACGGCGACCGGCGCGCCCTCGACGAGCTGGTCGAGGGCTGGCTGCCGCTCGTCTACAACATCGTCGGGCGGGCGCTGAACGGCCATGCGGACGTGGACGACGTGGTGCAGGAAACCATGCTGCGCGCCGTCCACGGCCTGGGCTCGCTGCGCGACCCGGAGGCTTTTCGGTCCTGGCTGGTCGCCATCGCCATGCGCCAGATACGCGACCGGGCGCGCCGGCGGACCGCCGACGCATTGCCCGACGACGCCCACGGCGCACCGGATTTCGCCGAACTGACCGTGCTGCGGCTTCAGTTGGAGGGGCAGCGGCGGGAGGTGGCGGAGGCGGTGCGCTGGCTCGCCGACGAGGACCGGGAACTGCTGTCGCTGTGGTGGCTGGAGGTCGCGGGCGAACTCACCCGGCGCGAGCTGGCGTCGGCCGTCGGCATCAGCAGGCAGCACGCCGCCGTGCGGGTCCAGCGGGTGAAGGGGCGGCTGGAGACCGCGCGGGGCATCGTCCGGGCGCTCGACCGCGCGTGTCCCGGCCTGCGCGAGGTGACCGACGGCTGGGACGGACGGCCCGATTCGGTGTGGCGCAAGCGGCTGGCCCGGCACATCCGGGGCTGTACGCGCTGTTCCGGAGGGCGCGAGGACGCCGTACCCGCCGAGCGGCTGCTCGTCGGCATCGCGCTGGTGCCGCTGCCGGTCGGCTTCACGCTCGCGACGGCGCTGGGCGGCAAGACGGCGGCCGCGACCGCCATATCCGCCACCGCCACATCCGCCGCTGCCGCCGCGGCACCGGCGGGCTGGTCGGCCAAGGTGCTCGGCGCGCTGGCCAAGCCCGCGGTGGCGGTGACCGCCGGGGCGGCCATCGCCGCGGGCGGCGCGTACGTCGTGACGCAGGCGCCGGACGACCCCGCGCCGCGCGCCGCGCCGCCCACCGCCGCGAGCACGGCGCCCTCGCCGTCGACCGCGTCCCCGCCCTCCCGTACGTCGTCGACCTCGCGCCCCCGGAGGCAGCTGTACGGCACGGTCGTCGACGCGGCCGACCGCGCCCCCGCGGCCACCGCCCGGCCCGCGGCGCTGCCCCGGCGCGCGGACGGCACGGTGACGCTGACCGGCGCGCCGCCGACCGGGCTGACCCACCGGGGCGAGCAGGTCACGTTCGCGGGGCGCGGCTACTTCCGGGTGCGCTGGCAGGTGCTGCCCGGCCGGCGCCCCGGTGCTCTCGCCATGGCGACGTGGACCGGTCTGCGCGGCAAGCTCTTCCACGTGGCCTCGGGCGGCGGACGGCGCCTGGACGACGTACAGCCGGGTTCGACGGACGGCACGACCTGGATGGGCGGGCCCGCCACGGGCTCCACCGTGCTGCCCGCCGGGACCCAGCAGATGTGGCAGAACGAGTACTTCTGGCTGGACGGCAGCGTCACCCTGCACCAGAACGAACGGGACGCGGACTACAACCTCTTCGCCCAGGCGTCCCGTTGGGACCAGGTCACCGAGGACGTGGCCACGCCGCCCGACGCGGGCGCGGGCATCGTCCGTTACGGGCTGGTCCGCGACACCGGGAAGGACACGGCACCGGTGCCGCAGTATCTGACGCGCGCGCGGCCCGCGGACCCCGCGACCGTGCGGCAGCGCTCACAGGTCACTCCCCCGCCTCACTGAGACGTGTGCCAACTCTCGTCCCGCCTATTGACGCGTCCTGATCGGCGTTCTACTTTCTGGTCGCCTTTCCGAACGACGTTTGACATATCGAACAGCCACCTGCCCGTCGCCCCCAGAAACGAGGCCATCCATGGCACCCGCACCCGCCAGACGCGCCGTTCTCCGTGCCGCAGCCCTCGTCGCGGCGGCCCCGGCGCTGTCCTCGCTCGCCACCGGCCGGGCAACCGCCGCTCCACAAGCCGCATCCGGGTTCCCGGCCGCCTGGACACTGCGGCCGTTCGACCCCGAGGACGTGGCGCTCCGGAAGAGCGACTTCACCGCCAAGCGCCAACTGATGCTGGACTACGGCCGCGGATACGACGTGGACCGGCTGCTCCAGGTGTTCCGGGCGAACGCGGGCCTCTCCACCCGTGGCGCGGTCGCGCCGGGCGGCTGGGAGGGGCTGGACGGCGAGGCCAACGGAAACCTCCGCGGACATTTCACCGGCCACTTCCTCACCATGCTCGCCCAGGCTCACACCGGCACCGGCGACACGGTGTACGCGGACAGGATCCGCCATATGGTCGGGGCGCTGGACGAGGTCCGCGAGGCGCTGCGGCGCGATCCCGCGGTGCTCAGCGTGCCGGGCAGGTTCGGCACCGCCGCGGAGAACGTCCGGGGGTCCTACCAGTACGTGGACCTGCCGGACACCGTGCTCGGCGGCGCCACCGCGGTCACCCTCGCGGCCTGGGTGAAGCCCACGCACCACGCGGGCTGGACCCGGATTCTCGACTTCGGCGACGACACCACCCGCTATCTCTATCTGACCGCCCGCAACGGACAGGGCAATCCCCGCTTCGCCATCACCACCTCGGGGGCGACCGGCGAGCAGAGCCTGGACGGCACGGCGCCACTGCCCCTGGACACCTGGAGCCATGTGGCGGTGACGATCGCGGACGGCACCGGAATCCTCTACGTCGACGGCGCCGCGGTCGCGAAGAACACCGCGATGACCCTCACCCCGGCCGCCCTGGGCACCCTGCGCGACCACTGGCTCGGCCGGTCCCACTACGCGGCCGATCCGGTGTTCGCGGGGGCGTTCGACGAGGTCAACATCTGGTCGCGGGCCCTGACCGCGGCCCAGATCGCCGAGCTTCGGGACCATCCGGCCGCCGAGTCGTCCGCCGGGGCCGGAGACCTGGCCGCGTACACCTTCGAGGAGACCACCGGCGGTACGTGTCCCGACTCCTCGGGCAACGACCGGCACGCCACCCTGCGCCGCACCTGGGGAGGGCCGAGCCACCCCGGGTTCCTCGCGGCGTACCCGGAGACGCAGTTCATCAGGCTGGAGTCGATGACCAGCGGCGACTACACCGTGGTGTGGGCGCCGTACTACACCGCGCACAAGATCCTGCGCGGGCTGCTCGACGCCCATCTCAGCACGGGCGACGCGCGGGCCCTGGACCTCGCCGAGGGCATGTGCGACTGGATGCACTCCCGGCTGTCCAAGCTGCCGAAGAGCACCCTGCAGCGGATGTGGGGCATCTTCTCCAGCGGCGAGTTCGGCGGCATCGTCGAGGCGATCTGCGATCTGTACGCGCTCAGCGGCAAGCCCCAACACCTCGCGCTGGCCCGCCTGTTCGACCTCGACAAGCTCATCGACGCCTGCGCCGCGGGCAACGACATCCTCGACGGACTGCACGCCAACCAGCACATCCCGATCTTCACCGGTCTGGTCCGGCTGTACGACGAGACGAAGGAGGAGCGCTACCTCACCGCGGCGAAGAACTTCTGGGACATGGTCGTCCCGACCCGGATGTACGGGATCGGCGGCACCAGCAACAAGGAGTTCTGGGGCCCGCGAGGCGCCATCGCCAAGACGCTCAGCGACACCACCGCCGAGAGCTGCTGCGCCTACAACATGCTCAAGCTGAGCAGGATGCTGTTCTTCCACGAGCAGGACCCGAAGTACATGGACTACTACGAGCGCGCCCTGTACAACCAGGTCCTCGGCTCCAAGCAGGACAAGGCCGACGCGGAGAAGCCGCTCGTCACGTACTTCATCGGCCTGGTGCCGGGGCATGTGCGCGACTACACCCCCAAGGCGGGCACGACCTGCTGCGAGGGCACCGGCATGGAGAGCGCCACCAAGTACCAGGACTCGGTGTACTTCAGACACGCCGACGGCACCGCCCTGTACGTCAACCTGTACAGCCCGTCCACGCTCACCTGGGCCGAGAAGGGCATCACCGTCACCCAGTCCACCGGCTATCCGAGGGAGCAGGGGTCGACGCTGACCTTCCGGGGCCGCACCGCCGCCTTCGATCTGCGGCTGCGCGTGCCCGCGTGGACCACGAGCGGCTTCCGGGTGACAGTCAACGGCAAGGTGGTGAAGGGGACCTGGTCCCCCGGCGGTTACGCCTCGGTGTCCCGCACCTGGCGCGACGGGGACACCGTCCGGATCCACATCCCGTTCCGGCTGCGGGTGGAGAAGGCGCTCGACGACCCGGCCGTGCAGACCCTGTTCCACGGCCCGGTCAATCTGGTGGCGCGCGACCCGCGTACGTCCTTCCTGACGTTCGGCCTCTACCGCAACGCCGCCCTCTCCGGCGATCTGCTGCCCACGCTCACCCCCGTACCGGGCAAGCCGCTCCACTACACCCTCGACGGCGTCGAGTTCGCCCCGTTCTCCGAGGGCACCGAGGAGCCGACGCACGCCTACTTCCGCCGCTCGGAGCCGACCGTGGTCTTCGGTACCACCGACTCCGGCATCGCCAACCCGGCCCGGGACGACGGCACCACCCTCCTCGACGCGATCTGGGCCGCCGCGCCGTACCGGAACAAGGACGCGCTGATCACGCGCGTCCGGTCCACCGTGGATGCCTGGGTGGCCGCGGGGCAGTTGAGCGCGGCGGACGGCCGGAGCGTAGTCGCCGCGGCGAGGAAGGCCGACTACGTATCCTGAACGAACAGGCGTGCGGGGGCACTCGGCGCAAGCCCGGCGCCCTCGCGCCCTGCTCAAGGCGGCTGTCCACGGCTATGGTGAGCGGGGTTCAAAGGGGTAGGGGCCCGGCGGGGGAAGCGCGCCGGCGCTGGTGAGGGAGGGGCTGCTGTGGACGGCGGCACGGTGGGCCTGAAGATCGCATCGGCAGTGGTCGTGCCGGTGGTCAAACGACTGCTGGTGCCGCCCGCGAGCGCACCGGCGGCCGAATTCGGCGAGCGCCCGGTCCCGATCCGCCGCCTGGTCTCCTTCGCCCGGGAGCACCGCACCTTATCCGAGGACGATCTGCACAAGCTCGCCCGGGAACTGGTCCGCCGCGCCGTGCGGGCCGCGGGTCCCCACGATCCGCCGATCGGCGCGGACGAGCACGACTCCGTCGGGCAGGCGCTGACCCGCACCCTGCACGCGCTCGGCGATCTCGACATGGACGACGTCCACGCCTTCGCGCTCGGCCCCGAGCGGCTGGCCGCGGAGCTGTCCAGGAGCGCGGGCCCCGACACCCGCAGGCTCCTCAGCGACGACGCCGCCCGCTTCCACGACCGGCTCCTGGAGACGGCGTGCGTGCATCTGATGCGCTTTTTCAGCCAGCGGCCCGGTTTCGCGGCCCGTGCCCAGATCGAGCAGAGCCGCGAGATCCGGGAGCAGAGCGAGAAATTGGACAGGATCCTGCGGCGGCTGCCCGACATCAGCCGCCAGGACGCGGAGTTCGAGGAGGACTACGCGCGCTACGTCGTGGAGTGCCACGGCAGGCTCACGATCTACGGCGTCGATCTGCGCGAACCGGACGGCCAGGACTGGCCGCTGGAGACCGCGTATCTGAGCCTGGAGGCCAGGCCGTACCGCGAGGGAACCGATCCGCTTCCGGTGCTGAACGGCGAGACGGGCGCCGACCGGGACGCGGAAGCCGACCGGGCCGCAGGTCCCGCCGAGGCGGTCTTCGCCCGCCATGAGCGGGTGCTTCTGCGCGGGGTCGCGGGCACCGGCAAGACGACCCTGGTGCAGTGGCTGGCCCTCGCCACGGCGCAGCAGGACCGGGTGCCGGGCGGGCTGTCGCAGCTGTTCGGGCGCGTCCCCTTCGTCCTGCCGCTGCGCACCCTGGCGCGCAAGGGCGCCGAGCTTCCCATGCCCGAGGACTTCCTGCGCTGGATCGGCTGCCCGCTGGTGGGCACGGAACCGGACGGCTGGGCGGCGCGGGTGCTGCAGCACGGGCGCGGTGTGCTCCTGGTCGACGGGGCCGACGAGATCCCGAAGGAGGACCGGACCCGCACGCGGGCCTGGCTCAAGAAGCTGCTCTCCGTCTTCCCCGGCAATCTGTGGCTGCTGACCTCCCGTCCCGCGGCCCTGGAGCGGGGCTGGCTGGCGCGCGAGGGCTTCCAGGAGTTCGCGCTCGCCGCGATGCGGCCCGCCGACATGAAGCAGTTCATCCGGCGCTGGCACGCGGCGGCCGGGGCGTCGGAGGAGCTGGGCGAGTCCCTGACGCTGTCGCTGCGCAGAAGCCCCGAGTTGAGCCGTCTGGCGACCAATCCGCTGATGTGCGGCCTGATCTGCGCCCTGCACCGGGAGCGCCGCGGCTTTCTGCCCCAGGGCCGCGCCTCCCTGTACGAGGCGGCGTTGTCGATGCTCCTGGAGCGGCGTGATCTGGAGCGCGAGGTGTACGGCCGCAGCCGCCCGGTGCTGGACCAGAGGTCGGCGACGGAACCGCTGCAGAAGCTGGCGTACTGGCTGATCCGTAACGAGCGGACGCAGCTGGACCGTCCGGACGCGGTGGACGTGGTGCGGCGGCTGCAGCCCTCCGTACCCAGGCTGGCGGAAGTCGGGACGGCGGAGGAAGCTTTGCAGCATCTGCTGGAACGTTCCGGTCTGTTGCGGGAACCCGCCACGGGTGCGGTGAACTTCATTCACCGGACTTTTCAGGATTTCCTGGGCGCCCGGGCCGTACTGGAAGAACGCGACATGGGCATGCTGGTGAACAACGCGCACTTGGACCAGTGGGAGGACGTGGTGCAGATGGCCGTCGCACAGGCCCGTCACCAGGAGCGCGCCGATCTGCTGACCCGCCTTCGCGAGCGGGGCGACCGGGAGCAGGACGCGGCGGTACGGGCGCGGCTGCGGCTCCTCGCGCTCGCCTCCCTCGAACAAGCCACCCGCCTGGAGCCGACGGTGCGCGAAGCGATCGAGGACCGGGCCGCGCGGCTGCTCCCGCCGCGCAGTCTGCGGGAGGCCAGGTCGCTGGCGCAGACGGGCCCGCTGCTGCTCGGCCTGCTGCCCGCCGCGAAGGACCTGGAGGGCGACGAGGAGCTGGCCACCGTCCACGCGATATGCCAGATCGGCGGGGACGCCGCCATTCCCAGGCTCCGGGAGTTCCTGCGCACCGGCCAGCCCGCGGTGCGCGCCCAGCTCCTCGGCCACTGGGACCGGTTCGACACGGCGGCGTACGCCGAGGAGATCGTGCGCCCGCTCCTCGATACGGCCCCCGAGGAGATCGTCACGGTGCGCTCGCACGCCGAGCTGGACGCGCTGCGCACCATGTCCGGCTATCAGCGCGTGGGCCTGCACGGCGACTTCGGCCCCGACGAGATCCGTGCCTCGCTCGACCCTCGGCGGCTGCGCGAGCTGCGCCTGCGCAACACCCTCCAGCTGGAGGATCTCGGCCTGCTCTCCGCCTATCCCGAGCTGGAGACACTGGCCCTCCAGGGGTGCCGGAACGTCAAGGACCCGGCGCCGCTGACCCGGCTGCCGCGGCTGCGGACGCTGGAGCTGCGGGACCTCCCCCAGTTCGAGACGCTGCTGAAGCTGGCGGACTGCCCCCGTCTGGAGGGTCTTCTCGTCGGCCCCGAGGTGCCCTGGCGCGGCCTGTCCGACCTTCCGCGCGCCGCCGAGCTGCGGCTGCTGGCGCTGCCGTCGGCGGCGGCCCAGCTCGCGGGCATCGCGGCCTGCCGGGGGCTGGAGGAGCTGCGGCTTCAGGACGCGAGCGAGCGGCTGACGCCGGACGAGTGGGGCTCGCTCGTCGCCGAGTTGCCTCAGCTGCGCAAGCTGACGCTCTCCCCGCAGCAGCTGAGCATGCTGCTGTTCGCCCCTCGTACCGAGATCCCCCAGGTCACCCACCTGGAAGTATGGGCCAGGGCGGGTGCGGCGGTTCCGCTGCGGCGGATCGCCCGGCGCCTTCCGGGGCTGGAGGAGATCCATCTGTCGCAGGTCGCGGAGCTGGATCTCGCCTCCCTCGCCGGGCTGCGCCGCCTGCGCCGGGTACGGCTGGTCTACCCCGGCGAGATCCGCGGGGCGGACGCGCTTCCCGACAGCGTCGAACTGGATGTCTATCCGCGCCCCTGAACCCCGGAACCGACCCCGCACCCGTGTTCGACGCCAGGTCCCGGCTGGTCACTACCTGGTACCGATCCCACTTTCACCTGGTGTGTTGCCCTGGTAACCGGGTAAATTCAATGCTTACAGGCGTAGTTGATACGGATGTCAGCGGCTGATGTCTCGGGGGAGCGGTGCCGCCCGCCTCCGGAGTTGTGGCCGCCGACGGCGTTGAACAACGGAGGCGGGACACAGCCAGATGCGCGTATCGGAAGGGTCACCGCTCTACGGCCGGGACCCCCTCCTGCGCTCGCTCGTCCCCCGGCTCACGGGCCTGACACTCGACGAGAGATCCCGTACGGCCCGCGAACACCACGGCGACCTGCCGGTGGTGCTGGTGACGGGTTACCACGGCATAGGGCGCAGCGCCGTCCTCGCGGAGCTGGCCGCGTGCTACCGGGACCGGCTGCCGCTCGCGCACATCAAGGTGGTCGCCGCCGAGAACGGCGCGTTCCGGCCCGCCCCGGCCGGCGGCGCGGTTCCCACCGCCGCCACCCTGGTCGAGATCCTGGCGGAGCTGGTGTGCGGGCTCGCACCCGGGCTGCGCCGCCGGTTCCCCGTCCTGGTGCCCGGCCTGTTCGCCGTGTCCGGCTGGCACCACGGCAACGCGGAGCAACGGGACGCGGCGTGTCTGCGGTTCGCCCGGCTGCTGCTCGCCTGCCGCCTCACCGGCGGGGACGAGAGCACGCTGCGGCACGCCTGGGCCACCGCCGTAGAAGGCCGTCTGGAGGCCGACAGCCCGGACCCCGACACCGATTCGGTCCCTCCGGACCGGGACGCGGTCACCGCCGCCGTGGTGGCCGAGTACGCCGACCGGCACCAGCCGGCCGCGGCCCTGGAGTGGTACCGGCGGCGCTTTCCCCGGGGCGCGGAGGGCCAGGATCCGCTGGTCCTGCTCGGACAGTGGTTCCAGCAGGGCGGCGACTACCGGCACGCGGCCGAGCAGACCCTGATGGCCGCCTTCCTGCACGATGTGGCCGCCTCCTACGGCAGGCTGCAGCGGTGGAACCGGGAGCCGTGGCCGCTCATCCTGCTCGACGACACCCACCACCCGCCCGGGCAGAACTTCCTCGATCTGCTGCTGGAGCACCGGGCGAGGCCCGAGCGCCGCGACCACGAGGAAGTGGTCGTCGTGGCCACCCGGCTCGGCGGCCTGCCGGAGGGCGCGTCCGCCGCGGTCCGCCGCAACCTCCCCGACCTGGTGAAGTCCTCCGGCTGGGAACGCAAGGGCCTCAGCCCCTCCGCCGGGCTGCTCGCCGTCCCCCTCACTCCGCTGAGCCGGGACGACATCCTGCCCCTCCTGGTGCCGGACCGGCCCGCCCGGCCGCTCCACCCCTATCTGGCCTCCGCCGTGCACTCCCTCACCGGCGGACATCCCGCGGTGATCACCGTGCTGTGCGCGGCGATACTGGACGCCACCGCGGAGGGTGGCAGCGTGGGCCCGCGGGACCTTCTCCACCTGCGCGCCAAGGACGGGCGCCCGGTCACCGAAGCGCTCCTGGAGCGGCTGCTTCCGGACCGGCGCCAGCGCGACCGGCTGACGCTTCTCTCGCTCGCCCGCGACAGCACCGCGGCCGAGGCGCTGGCGGACCATCTGCGCCTCCAGGGCCCCGATCAGCTGCCCGCCAACTCCGCCACCGACTACCTCGAAGAGCAGCAGTGGCAGCAGCTCACCCCGCCGGACCAGCCGCTGGTCACCGACCGCCTGCTGCGGACCCTGCTGGTGCACGAGGCGCGCCGTACCTCGCGAGCGGCCGAGGACGGCCGCGGCTGGCAGGACATCCACCGCTTTCTGCGGATGCACCACGCGCAGCGCGGCGAGAGCGGGGAGGCGGACGCCCTGCGGCACACGCTCGCGTCCGGGAACGCCGAGGCCGTGGTGGCCATGCTGGCGGAGGAGTTCCAGTCCGAGCAGGACGAACACGCCGCCGCGCACTGGCTGCTGTGCCTGCAGTACGCCGCCACCGCGCCCACCCCGCCCGCCGGGGAGTGGACCGACGAACGCATGCAGGTCGCTCTCGGCGCGCACGACGGCCGGTACGCGGGGCTGCACGAGATCGAGCGCTGCGTCAACCGGCTGCTGCACGCCCTGTGGCATGTGTGCGAACCGCACGCCGAGCCGGACCCCGACATGTGCAAGGCCGTCGGCGAAGAACTGGCCTACCTCTCACCGCGGCACCCGTCCTGGCACGCCGTCCTGGGCCAGGCCGCCCGCAGCTGGCCTGCGGCGGCGCGGAAGAAGCGCCCCTTCCCCATCACCGGTCAGTGAGGAAGCATGCTGCTGCGTCTGTTCCGTCGTCATCCCCGCGAGTGGGGTCCGGTCGAATGGCTGGCGGTCTGCGGACTCGGCGCCCTGGCCGCCGCCGCAATCGCCGTCGTCGTCAGCATGGCGCGGGGCCCCGGCAGGTGCGGTGAGGACCTGCGGGACATCGACGGGGACTGCGTCGGCGTCACCGCGAACGCCTTCGAGGCGGATCCGGGCATCAAGAGCCTCATCGAGGCGGTGGCGGACGAGAACGCCCGGGTGGAGCAGAACGCGGAGTCCCCGTCGAGCGGCCCCGAGATCCCCTACGTGCGCATCGCGCTGATGATGCCCTTCACCGCGGACGAGCACAGCGCCATGACGACGGACATGATCCGCCGCGGCCTCGCCGGGGCCCTCGCCGCGCAGCGGCAGGCCAACCGCTTCGGCGGCCCGCACTACCAGCTGCTGCTCGCCCCCGACGGCCGCAACCTCGACCAGTGGGAACCCGTCGTCGCGCGCCTCGCCGAACTGGCCGAGGACACCCGCGCGCCACTGGTCGGCGTGACCGGCATCCCCAGCAGTACGCCGGACACGCGCCGGGCGATCGCCGCGCTCAGCAAGCACAGCATCCCCACCGTCGGCCCCGTCATCACCGCGGCCAACATGAACTCCCCGTACTTCTTCAAGACCTCGGCCAACAACGACCAGTTCGCCCGCGCCCTGGGGCAGTACCTGGCCGAGAAGCCGGGGAAGCACCGGGGTTTCCTGGTCTGGGACAACCGCGACGAGGACGTCTACTCGCAGAACCTGCGCGCCGTCTTCGAAAGACACTTCGGCGACGCGTACGGCCTGGCCCACCACAACTCGAACTTCACCGGCACCTCCGGCACCGACAAGGGCATCCCCCAGCGGTTCACCGACGCCGTACAGAAGATCTGCAACGAGAAGTCCGACACCGTCTTCTTCGCCGGACGCGACCAGGACCTGCCCGCGTTCATCGAGCGCCTGGCCCAGGAGGGCGACTGCGGCCGCACCACGAAGCTGCGCATCCTCAAGGTGGGCATCGGCCTGGAACCCACTCTCACCGCCGACGCCCCCACGCAGCGGCTGGACGATGCCCGCGCCACGATAGTCGACGCGTCCTGCGTCGACCCCGCCTGGTGGAACGGCAAGAACAAGCCCAAGAAGGCACTCGGCAGCTTCCTCGGCCACTTCGAGGAGCTGACGAAGCGGCACAAGCTCGGCACCAAGCCACTCGACGACGGCTACGCCGTCATGTACCACGACGCGTTCGCACTCCTCGCGGGCGCCGTGGACCGCACCTACACCGAGATCAACGAGGGCGGCCACAAGACCCCGAAGTCCCCGAGCATCCCCACGAAGGACGACGTCTACAACACCCTCATCATCCCGAGCATCTCGGGCGACTCCTGCAGTTCCTGCCTGATCGGCGCGGGTGGCACCTACGGCTTCGAAGGCCCGGGCAAGAACGACCAATGGGCCGTCTGCAAGCCGGTCCCCGTGGTCGAATACCCGCCCGCCACCCGCACCGGAGCGCAGAGCCCGACCACCCTCTACCGCACCTACCGCGACGGCCCCCGGGACGCCTGCCCCTCCTGAACGCGCCCTTCGTGATCCGGATGTCACACATCGCGCGCCGCGGTGCACTCCTTAAGGTCCGCCGACGATGCAATGGGGCACCGTCGACCGAGGTAGTTGTGAGGAGCCGCATGGAGATCGCGGTCGCGGCAGCCGTGGGAACGGTCTGCGCCGCGGGAGCGCGCCTGCTGTACGCCTGGATAGGCAGTCGGGCCGACGTTCGGCTGGCCCGGCTGCGTCAGCAGGGCATCAGCGAGCGCGTGCGCGCGCTGCCACCGGGCACCACGCTGAGCGAAGCACACCACGGCGACAGCATCCGGGTCCAGGTCGGTCCACCGACGGGAGGAGCGCGTGGATAGCCGCACGAGCCATACCGTCCGCGCCCTGCCCGTGTCCCTCCCCGGCCAACGTGGGGTTTCCGTGCCCGCCCACCAGGACGAGGCCCTCCGTGAGAGCTTCTCCCGCTACTACGAGCAGCACATGGCGTCCCTGATCAGGTTCGTCATGCGCTACGGGGCCAGTCCGCACGAAGCGGCCGATGCCGCTCAGGCCGCCTTCATCGAGGGCTTCCGGGTGTGGCATCTGATCGAGTCCCCCGGCGCGTGGCTGCGCAAAGTGGCCTTCCGTCAGTATCTGCGGCAGGCCCCGCGCCCGCAGGAGGAACTCACCGACGAGGTGCCCGACCGCCCGGCGTTCTCCTGCCCGTTGGAGAGAGTGGAGCTGGCCGACGAGGAGAAGCGGGTGTTCGAGGCGCTGGCCCAGCTGCCGATGAGGCAGCGTCAGGTGATGGCCTGGCTCCTCGACGGCTACTCGACGAACGAGATCGCGGAGACGTTGGAGATGCGGCCGAACGCGGTCCGGCAAAACGTCGCCCGCGCCCGTGCCCTGCTGAAGGACATCCTGGGCCTGACACCCGCTGGAGGTGCGAAATGACCCATCCGGACACGGCACTCGACGCTCTCCTCGCCGCAGCAGACGCTGCCGTACTGGATACCGTGAGCGCCGGCCTCGACACCGACCGCGGCGCCGCCCTGGTGCACTGGCACGCGGTCCCCACCGAAGACGTACCACTGCCCAGTGGGCCCGATCTGTACGCGGCGTACCGCGACATCCACATCGACGGGGCCGTCACCCTCCGCATACCGGGGACGGAGGCGGGGACGGACGCCACCGGAACCTCCGACGCGGCGGCCGGGCGGCCGCCCACGTTCGCCGAGCTGCTCGCGGACGCCTACCAGGACACCACGCTGCTGGCGCGGCTCCTCCCGACCGGCCAGGTCTCCGGCGACACCTGCCTGCTGCGGAACCAGCTGGACGCCAGGATCGCCTACTACCACAACCGGCTCGTCACGTGCGGTCCGTACACCGGCCAGGGGCTGACCGGAACCGCCGCGATGCACTTCACGCTCGCGGTGTGGGGCAGTGCGTGCCGCATCCGGCGGCGGCTGGGGCAGGGCCGGGAGGACGACACCCTGCCCCCGGGGGCCGTCCTGCACGCCATCTCGTTGTGCACGTCGGTCATCGACGCGATGGAGGCCATCCGGGACAGCCTCTCGGCCCGATTCGGCATCGGGGCCACCGCCGCGATGACGTGATGCTGCGCGGCCGCGCCCGGGCGCGGGCCAGGCGCCTAGACGCAGGTCGGGCACAGTCCCCGGTAGGTGACCTCCGCCCCGGACACCGTGAAGCCGAACCGCTCCTCCGTGGGGAGGGCGGCCAGTGGATCGCCGATGGGGTGGACGTCGCGGATGGTGCCGCAGCCGGAGCACACCAGGTGCTGATGGGGGTGGTGCGCGTTGGGGTCGTAGCGCTTGGCGCGGCCGTCGGTGGTGACCTCGGTCACTTCGCGGAGGGAGACCAGCTCGCCCAGGGTGTTGTAGACGGTCGCCCGGGAGATCTCGGGCAGCCGCTCCGCCGCGCGGGCGTGCACCTCGTCGGCGGTGAGGTGCACATGGTCCCCGTCGAGGACCTCCGCAACGACGCGTCGCTGGGAGGTCATCCGCCAGCCACGCCCTCGTAGTCGCCGCAGCAGGTCACTCATACAGGCTCACCTATTCACGTTCGGTGGGATGCCCGGATCCTACCCATGGGTGTCCGGGACTCTGATGGGATCTGGGTTTGGCGTGCTTATTGACTTAGACCCTGTCCATCGTAGGATCGGTTCCGGCGATAGCCAAGGGACAGGAAGACTCCAATTCGGCAGAGACGGAGACGTGGGGCCCGTGCCCCGACTGTTCCACCGCCCGCAGTTCCCTGGGCACCTGATCCGCCTGGTCCGGAAGGATTCCCATGTCTGACAACCATGAAGCAATCGTCGTAGACGCGAACACGGAGGGCGAGGGCGCAGGTGGCTGCCCGGTCGCGCACGGGGGCACTCCGCACCCGACCCAAGGCGACGGAAACCGCCAGTGGTGGCCGGAGCGGCTCAATCTGAAGATCCTGGCCAAGAACCCCGCCGTGGCCGACCCGCTCGGCGAGGACTTCGACTACGCCGAGGCGTTCAACGGCCTCGACCTTGCGGCCGTGAAGCAGGACATCGCGGAGGTGCTGACCACCTCGCAGGACTGGTGGCCCGCCGACTTCGGCCACTACGGCCCGTTCATGATCCGGATGGCCTGGCACAGCGCGGGCACCTACCGGATCAGCGACGGCCGCGGCGGTGGCGGCACCGGCCAGCAGCGCTTCGCCCCCCTGAACAGCTGGCCGGACAACGGGAACCTCGACAAGGCCCGCCGTCTGCTGTGGCCGGTCAAGAAGAAGTACGGCCAGAGCCTCTCGTGGGCCGACCTCATGATCCTCACCGGCAATGTCGCCCTGGAGTCGATGGGCTTCGAGACCTTCGGCTTCGCCGGCGGCCGCGCGGACGTCTGGGAGCCCGAGGACGACGTGTACTGGGGCCCCGAGACCACCTGGCTCGGCGACGAGCGCTACTCCGGCGACCGCGAGCTGGAGAACCCCCTCGGCGCGGTGCAGATGGGCCTCATCTACGTCAACCCGGAGGGCCCCAACGGCAACCCGGACCCGCTCGCCGCGGCCCGCGACATCCGTGAGACCTTCCGCCGGATGGCGATGAACGACGAGGAGACGGTCGCCCTGATCGCGGGCGGTCACACCTTCGGCAAGACCCACGGCGCGGGCCCGGCGGACCACGTCGGCGCCGACCCCGAGGCCGCCACCATGGCGGAGCAGGGCCTGGGCTGGAAGAGCACCTACCGCACCGGCAAGGGCGCGGACGCCATCACCTCCGGTCTGGAGGTGACCTGGACCACGAGCCCGACCCAGTGGAGCAACGGGTTCTTCAAGAACCTCTTCGAGTACGAGTACGAGCTGACCCAGAGCCCGGCCGGGGCCAACCAGTGGGTGGCCAAGGACGCCCCGGAGATCGTCCCGGACGCGCACGACTCGTCGAAGAAGCACCGTCCGCAGATGCTCACCACCGACCTGTCGCTGCGCTTCGACCCGATCTACGAGCCGATCTCGCGCCGCTTCTACGAGAACCCGGAGGAGTTCGCGGACGCGTTCGCCCGGGCCTGGTACAAGCTGACCCACCGCGACATGGGCCCGAAGTCGCTCCTGCTCGGTCCCGAGGTCCCGGAGGAGACCCTGCTGTGGCAGGACCCGCTGCCCGCCGCGGAGGGTGAGACCCTCGGCGCCGAGGACATCGCGGCCCTCAAGGCCAAGCTCCTCGACTCGGGTCTGACCGTCTCGCAGCTCGTCGGCACCGCGTGGGCGTCGGCCTCGACCTTCCGCGGCAGCGACAAGCGCGGCGGCGCCAACGGTGCGCGCATCCGCCTGGAGCCGCAGCGCGGCTGGGAGGTCAACAACCCCGACCAGCTCGCGACGGTGCTCCGCACCCTCGAGGGCATCCAGCGGGAGTTCAACTCGGGCGCCAAGAAGGTGTCCCTGGCCGACCTGATCGTGCTCGGCGGCTCCGCTGCCGTGGAGAAGGCGGCCAAGGACGCGGGCCACGCCGTCGAGGTGCCCTTCACCCCGGGCCGGGTCGACGCGACCGATGAGCACACCGACGCCGAGTCGTTCGCCGCGCTGGAGCCGACCGCGGACGGGTTCCGCAACTACGTCGGCAAGGGCAACCGGCTCCCGGCCGAGTACCTGCTGATCGACCGGGCGAACCTGCTGACCCTGAGCGCCCCCGAGCTGACGGTCCTCGTCGGTGGCCTCCGCGTGCTGGGCGCCAACCACGCCCAGTCCTCGCACGGCGTCTTCACCGACGCCCCGGGCACGCTGACCAACGACTTCTTCGTCAACCTGCTCGACCTGGGCACGGAGTGGAAGTCGACGTCCGAGGCCCAGGACACGTTCGAGGGCCGCGACGCCGCCACCGGCGAGGTCAAGTGGACGGGCACCCGTGCCGACCTCGTCTTCGGGTCGAACTCCGAGCTGCGCGCGCTCGCGGAGGTCTACGCGAGCGATGACGCGAAGAAGAAGTTCGTGAAGGACTTCGTCGAGGCGTGGACCAAGGTGATGAACCTCGACCGGTTCGACCTCGTCTGATCGCCCAACCGCCTGACCAGTGACGTCCAGGCCGGTCCGCACGGACCGGCCTGGACGTTCTGCGTCCGGTGACCGCGGCTCAGCCGGTGAACGGCAGCGGAGACAGCCCGGGCGGCATGTTGTACGGGGTGACCACCTGGATCGCCGAGGGCAGCGCGGGCCCCTCGCCGGGCAGCGCCTTGTGGGCGCGCATGATCGTCTGGCAGGCGCGGCGCATGTCCTGGCGCAGGTCGTGATGGAGGACCGCGGAGAGGCGCCGTTCGCGCAGCAGCCGGGTGTTGTCGTGGTCCAGATCGTGGGCGACGAACGCCGCGCACTCCCGCCCGAGGGCGTCGAAGGCGTCGAGGGTCGCGGCGTTGCCCCCGCCGATCGAGTAGACGGCGACGATGCCGGCGTCGCGCTTCAGCGCCGCCACGACGAGGTCGCGCTGGGTGGCGTCGAGACCGTCACTGTCGGTGACCTCCACCACCGACCGCCCGGGGTGGGCGCTGCGCATCGCGCCGCGGAAGCCCATCTCGCGTTCCTCCTCGCCGCGGAAGGAGCCCCGGCTGAGGGTGGCGAGCACATTGCCGGGCCGGGGGCCGAGCCACTGCCCGATGAGGTAGGCGGCGGTGGCTCCGGCGGCGCGGTTGTCGATGCCGACGTAGGCCGAGCGTGCGCTGCCGGGCAGGTCGGTGACCAGCGTGACGACGGGGATGCCTGCCTCGACCAGCCGGCCGACGGCGGCGCCGATCTCCGGCAGGTCCGGGGCCTTGAGGAGCACGCCCTGTGAACCCCGCTTGGCGATCTTGTCCATGGCCGAGATCAGTTCCGAGGAGGGGCCGGTCTCCCGGAAGTGGAAGCGCGAGCGCACCACGGCGGGGTGGAGCGAGGGCAGTTCGGCTTCGAGCGCGTCGCGTACGGCGGTCGAGAACCGGTCCGGCGCCTGCATCACGATGTCGATCATGAAGGTGCGGCCCCCGATGCGGACCTGGGTCCGCTGGCGGTCCAGGTCCTCGACCGCCTGGCGCACCTCCCTGACGGTGCTCTCCCGTACGCCGCCCCGGTCGTTGAGGACCCGGTCGACGGTGGCCTCGCTCAACCCGGCCTGCCGGGCGATCTCCCTGATCGGATAGGGGTGCCGCATGACTGATCCCCGAAAGTCGATGATGGTTTTTTGATGGTCCGCTGAGGATTGCTTGATGGAAGCAGGTTCATAAGACTGGCAGAAAAGCAGGCATGGCGAAAGGATCCAGATGTCCCCCTCCGACGCGGGATCACGGACGTGGCTGACCGAGGACGACTGCGCTCTCAAGGAGTTCCGTGCCCTGGTAGAGCAGGGCACCGACCCGCATGACCACCCCTCGGCCGAACGGATCGAGCAGGGTGTCCCGCTGTACGACAGCGACCGGCTCCGCGGCCTCGCGGCCACCCCGCGGGGGCGCCGGGCGGTGCAGGACGAGCTGGTGCGGTCCCTGCTGGACGGGCCCGGCGTGGTGGTGCTGCGGGGCGCGTATCCGGACCCCGCCGTCGTGGACGGCGCGTCGGAGGCGTTCCGCGCGCTGATCGAGGAGGAGCGCGCGCGGGGCGGCGCCCGCGGCGACCACTTCGCCAAGCCGGGCGCCAACGACCGGGTGTGGAACGCGCTGGACAAGATGGCCGTGCGCGCGCCGGAGGCGTTCGCGGACTACTACGCCAACGACATGCTGGCGCTCATTGCCGAGGCGTGGCTGGGCCCGGCGTACCAGGTCACCTCGCAGGTCAACGTGGTCAACCCGGGTGGCGCCGCGCAGAGCGTGCACCGCGACTACCACCTGGGCTTCCTCCCGCAGGAGCAGGCGGCCGCGTACCCGGCGCACGTCCACCGGCTGTCGCCCGTGCTGACCCTGCAGGGTGCGGTGGCGCACTGCGACATGCCGGTCGAGTCGGGGCCGACGCTGTACCTGCCGCATTCGCAGAAGTACGAGCCCGGGTATCTGGCGTGGCGGCTGCCGGAGTTCATCGAGTACTTCGAAGGCCACCACATCCAGCTCCCGCTGGAGAAGGGCGACGCGGTGTTCTTCAACCCCGCGCTCTTCCACGCCGCCGGGCACAACCGCTCGGCCGGCATCAAGCGCATGGCCAATCTGCTCCAGATCTCCTCCGCCTTCGGGCGCGCGATGGAGAGCGTGGACCGCGAGGCGATGGCGAACGCGCTCTTCCCCGTGCTGCTGCGCCGCAAGGCCGAGGGCGTCTGTGAGGAGTGGCTGCACCGGGTGGTGGCCGCCACGGCCGAGGGCTACGCCTTCCCCACCAATCTGGACCTCGACCCGCCGGTCGGCGGGCTGGCTCCGCGCTCCCAGGCGGATACTCTCCGGCAGGCCGTGGCCGAGGACTGGGCCCCGGAGCGGCTGCGTCAGGAACTGCACGCGGGCGCCGAGCGCCGCCAGAGCTGAAGGGGATACAGCACACTCATGGGACTGCTCGAAGGCAAGATCGTCCTGGTCAATGGCGGCAGCCAGGGCGTGGGCGCGGGAACCGTACGGGCCGCCGTGCGCGAGGGCGCGACGGTCGTCTTCACCGGACGCCGGGCCGACGTCGCCGAGAAGCTCGCCGCGGACACCGGCGCCCGCTTCGTCCGCGCGGACCTGGCGGATCCGGCGCAGGCGCGGACAAGCGTCGTACGGACCGTGGAGGCGCACGGGCGCGTCGACTGCCTGGTCAACGCGGCCGGGCTGACGTCGCGCGGCTCGCTGCTGGACACCACGCCGGAGCTGTTCGACGCGCATATGGCGATCAACCTGCGCGCGCCGTTCTTCGCGATGCAGGCGGCGGTGGCCGACATGACGGCCCGCGAGGCGCCGGGCACCATCGTCAACATCGGCTCCAACTGCGCCCACGGCGGTCCGCCCCATCTGGCGCCGTACGCCGCCGCGAAGGCGGGGCTGGCGGGGCTGACCCGCAACGCGGCCTACGCCCACCGCTGGGACCGCGTCCGCGTCAACGGCCTCAACATCGGCTGGACGGACACCGAGGGCGAGGACGCGACGCAGCGCGCCTTCCACGGTGCGGGCGACGACTGGCGGGAGAAGGCCGCCGCGTCACAGCCGATGGGAAAGCTGGGTCAGGCCGACGAGATCGCGGACTTCGTGGTCTTCCTGCTCTCCGAGCGCAGCGGCGTGGTCACCGGATCGGTCATCGACTGGGACCAGAACATCATCGGCGGGTTCGAGTGAACGGCCCACGGGCCGGAGGGGCGGAATTGCCATGCGTATAGGCATCATGGGGCTGGGCCGGATCGGCGCGTTTCACGCGCAGACCCTGGCCGGACTGGACACGGTGGACTCCCTCGTGGTCACCGACCCGGTGGCCGCCGCCACCGCCGGGGCCCCCGAACGATGGGGGGCCACCGTGGTGGACTCCCCCGAGGCCGTGTTCGCCGCCGGGGTCGACGGCGTCGTCATCGCCGCCGCGACCGACACCCACCCGGATCTGATCCTCGCCGCGGTCAAGGCGGGTGTGCCCGCGTTCTGCGAGAAGCCCGTGGCCCGCGGGGTCGAGGAGGCCGCCGACGTACTGCGCGCGGTCGAGGGCAGCGGGCTCGAGGTGCACATCGGCTTCAACCGGCGCTTCGACGCGGGCTGCGTGGCCGCGCGCGCGGCCGTGCTGAGCGGTGAGCTGGGGGCGCTGCACACCGTGCGGTCCACCACGCTGGACCCCGCCCCTCCCCCGGCCTCCTACGTCGCGGTCTCCGGTGGCATCTTCCGCGACTGCGGTGTGCACGACTTCGACATCGTGCGCTGGGTGACGGGACGCGAGGTCACCGAGGTGTACGCGACCGGCGGCAACCGGGGTGCGGAGTACATCCGGGAGGCGGGCGACGTCGACACGGCGTCCGCGCTGCTCACCCTGGACGACGGCACCCTCGCCGTCGTCTCCAACTCCCGCCATAACGCCCGCGGTTACGATGTGCGTCTGGAGCTGCACGGCATGCGGGACAGCGTCGCGGTCGGGCTGGAGGACAGACTGCCGCTGCGGTCGGTCGAACCGGGTGTCACCTTCCCGGCCGGGCCGCCGCACGACTTCTTCATGGACCGCTTCGCCGACGCCTACCGCGCCGAACTCACCGCCTTCACCGAGGTCGTGGCGGGCGCCCGGCCCTCGCCCTGCACGGTGGCCGATGCCATCGAGGCGAGCTGGATCGCCGAAGCCTGCGCGGTGTCGCTGCGCGAACACCGGCCGGTGCGGCTCGAAGAGGTGCGTACGGCATGACGGATGAGCCCCTGCGGATCGGTGTGCTGGGCGCGGCCCGGATCGCCGAACTGTCCCTCGTCGGTCCGGCCCGTGCGGGCGGCCACCGCCTGGTCGCGGTGGCCGCCCGCGACCGCGGCCGGGCCGAGGAGTTCGCCGTCGCGCACGGCGTCGAGCGAGTGGTCGCGTCGTACGCCGCCCTCGTCGCCGATCCGGAGATCGAGGTGGTCTACAACCCGCTGGCCAACGGGCTGCACGGACCGTGGAACCTGGCCGCCCTCGCAGCGGGCAAACACGTCCTCACGGAGAAGCCGTCCGCGAGCAACGCGGAGGAGGCCGCCGAGGTCCATCGCGCAGCCCGCATGGCGGGCACCGTCTTCATGGAGGGCTTCCACTATCTGTTCCACCCCGTCACCCGGCGGCTGCACGACCTGCTGGAGGGCGGGGAACTGGGTGAACTCCGGCATGTGGAGACCATGATGGCCATGCCCGCGCCATCGGACACCGATGTGCGCTGGTCGCTCCCGCTCGCGGGTGGCGCGCTCATGGACCTGGGGTGCTACAGCCTCCACGCACAGCGGATGCTCGCCCCCTGGGCCGGTGGCGAGCCCCGTCCGGTCGCGGCGCGTGGCGAGGAGCGGGCCGGGACACCGGGAGTGGACGCGTGGCTCGATGCCGACCTGGAGTTCCCGGGCGGCGCGACCGGTACCGCCCGCTGCCACATGGCGTATCACGAGTGGCGGATGAGCTGCCGGGTCGTGGGAACACGCGGCGAGGCGACGGCGGTGAACTTCGTCCAGCCCCATCTGGACGACCGGGTCGTGGTGCGTACGGCCGCCGGTGAGCGCGTCGAACAGCTCGGCCGCCGGTCCTCGTACACGTACCAGCTCGAAGCCTTCGCCGCCCATCTGCGCCACGGTGCGCCACTGCCCCTCGGCGCCGAGGACGCGCTGACGACCATGCAGCTCATCGACGACTGCTACCGGGCGGCCGGTTTCCCGGTCCGCCCACGGACGGTCGTTCCCACCGCGGTGTGAACGGCGGGTGAGGGGGGCCGCCCCGGCCCCCTCACCGCACCGCACCGCACCGCGAGGGCTGTCTCACCGCGCGGGGTCGAGCACCCCCACGGCCGTGCGGTACGCCACGTCGGCGGCCTCCCGCACCGGGAGCGCCCGGTGCGCGTCGGACAGGATCTCCACTCCCCACGGGCCGGACCAGCCGGTGTCTCGGAGCGCGGTGACGATGCCCGGCAGGTCGAAGGAGCCCTCGCCGCACAGGCGGCGACGCCGGACGGTGTCCTCGAAGAGCGTGCCGACGACCCGGCTGTCCGCGTCGTTCAGCTCCACGCCCACGATGCGCGACCGCGGTACGGCCGCCAGCTCGGCCGGTGGGGTGTGGGCGCGCTCGGTGTGCCAGACGTCGATGATGAGGCCGCCCGCCGGATGGCCCGCGGTCTCGACCAGCCGGAGTCCGTCGTGCACGGTCTTGAGGTTGGACCAGGGCAGGAACTCGATTCCGAGCCGGGCGCCCACGCCATCCGCCTGCGCGGCCAGCACGGCGAACTCCCCGGCCCAGGCGTCGGGGTCCCACGGCCGGTCCTCCACATCGGGTCCGATCTTCAGGTGGTGGGCGCCGAGCGCCTCGGCGGTCCGCAGGAGGTCGCGTCGTACCGCGTCCGAGGCCGCGCGCCGGTGGCCGTCGGCCCACCAGTCGGTCAGGAGCTCCAGCTCCAGCTGGACCAGCCCGTTGTCCGCGAGAAGCGAGCGGATCCCCGCGAGCCCGTACGCGCGCTCGGCCTCCACCAGATCCGCGTACAGCAGCCCGAAGCCCCTGAACCCGGCGGCGCCCGCGGCCTCCGCCCGCTCCCGCAGGGTCAGCGGGCTGCGCTCGTCGCCCCGCCCGGGCGCGGCGTCCCCGGCGGTGGTCCAGCAGGTGGCGAGCAGATTCTCGGTGTCCGGTGCTTGTTGCTGCATGACGGGATCCTTCCCTTCCGCAGGCGGCGCCGAATCGTGCCCGGGCGCGATTCTGAAGGGGCGGGAACCATCATTAACCCGTCATCGACAAGTGGGAAGTCTGCGGTCGGTCGAGACCGCGCTCGTGCTGCGCCGCGTCGAGCAGCTCACCCCGGATGTCCCGGGCGGTGGCCGCCGTGGCTACCGTGAGGGCTGCGGGCCGGTCTGAGCACGACGCTCACGCTGGTCAGGGACCCTGCCCACCGTTTCGTGAAAGGCACCCATGACGACTGTCGAAACCTCGGTGCGCGAGGGGGTGGCGCATCTGGTGCTCCACCGCGCGTCCGCGCTCAACGCACTCGACACCGACACCGTGCTGGCCATGCGCGGCGCGCTGGACCGGTGGCGCGGCGATCCCGGTGTCCGCGCGGTCGTCGTCCGCAGCGGCACGCCACGGGCGTTCTGCGCGGGAGGAGACATCCGGGCGATCCGTGAGGCGGCGCTGCGTGGCGACTTCGCGGCGACGACCCGGTTCTTCCGCGAGGAGTACGCCCTGAACCAGGAGATCGCCGAGTACCCCAAGCCGTATCTGGCCCTGATCGACGGGGTGGCGATGGGCGGCGGTCTCGGCATCTCCGTGCACGGTGCGGTGCGCGTGGCCACCGAGCGGTCGGTGTTCGCGATGCCGGAAACCCTGATCGGCTTCTTCCCCGATGTCGGCGCCTGCTCGTTCCTGCCCCGGCTCGGCGGCGCGCTCGGCCGCTACCTCGGGCTGACCGGCGCGCGCCTGGGCGGGGCCGACGCGGTCAAGGCCGGGCTCGCGACCCACTTCGTGTCCTCCGCGGACCTGCCCGAGTTCCTCACCGCGCTGGACACCGCCGAACCGGACGACGCGCTCGCCAAGTACGCCCGTACCGCGCCCTCGTCCGACCTGGACGACCTCGGCGACCGTATCGCCACGGCCTTCGCGCCGGGCTCACTGTCCGACGTGGCCGGCCGCCTCCGGGCGGACGGTTCGGCATGGGCGGAGACGGCGCTCGGCTCGCTCGCGGCCGCGTCTCCGCTGAGCCTCGCCCTGACCGACGAGATGCTGCGGCTGGGCGGGCGGGACAGCCTCGCCCAGGTCCTCCGGCGGGACCTGGTGGTGGCGTCCCGGCTGGTCCGTGAGCCGGACTTCGCCGAAGGTGTCCGTGCGAAGCTGGTGGACAAGACCGGGGACGCGCGCTGGTCGTTCGCGTCCACCGAGGCGGTTCCCCACGAGCGGATCGCCGAACTGCTGGGCGGCGAGGGGGAAACCGCACCCGGTCGGTGAGGGCCGAAGGTAGGGTCATCGCACCGCCGCCCACCACGGCGGCGGGTGGTTTCACCAACGGGAGAATCTACGTGCGCAGGCATTCACTCTTGAGCCGGTCGGCGGCTACGGCAGGGGTCCTCATGCTGGCCCTCGCCGCCTCCGCCGGGACGGCTCAGGCAGCGGAATCACGGGGAGGCGTCGCCACGTTCGCCGCGGCCCCCACATGTGTGAAGGTCAATGTCGACGAGGGCACCATCTCGAAGACGGCCTATGTGAAGAACGGGTGCTCGACGACCAAGCGCGTCAAGGTCGTCTGGTCCTTCGCCCCCGATTCCGGCTGCAACACCCTCAAGCCCGGGCAGAAGTTCAAGAGCAAGCGCGGCCTGGCTCCGCAGTTCGACGGTCTGGCCCTGTGCTGACCGCACTCTGATCCGCCTCGCGGGCCCCGGACACCGACGCGGGTGTCCGGGGCTCGCGCGCGTACCGGCGCTGACCTACTGTGGCGATGCTTCGTCCGTACCACCGCGGGGAGAGTGATGTGCCGTGTCCACGATGGACGAGGCCGAGCTGCGCCGGGCCGTGGCGGTGGCCGGTGAGCTGGCGCGCTGGGCGACGGAGGCCATGCGCCGTCCCCGTACCGGCGACGTACGGTACAAGGCCAACGCGGCCGACCTGGTCACCGACACCGATGAGCTGATCGAGCGCCGGGTCCGCTCCGTGCTGCTGCGCGAATTCCCCGGCCACCGGGTGGAGGGCGAGGAGTACGGGGTGCGCGAGGGCGCGGCGGGGGCGCCGAGCTGGGTGGTGGACCCGGTCGACGGCACCACGAACTACGCACACGGAGTGGGCTGGAGTTCGTTCTCCCTCGGCATGTCCGACGCGTCCGGGCCGCTGCTCGGCCTGGTGGCCGATCCATGGCGGGGCGAGGTCTTCACGGCGGTGCGCGGCGAGGGCGCCCGACTGGAGGGGGAGCCGATCCGGGCCACCGGCGCCACGGGGGTGCGGGGGCAGGTCGTGATGACGGAGTGGGCGGCCCATGCGCCGTGGCGCGGCATGGACCGGGTGCTCGCGGAGCTGTCCCGCCGTCTGTGCACCGTGCGGATCATGGGCTCGACGGCGCTGTCGCTGGCCCAGGTGGCGGCGGGCCGGGCCAGCGCGGGGGCGATCGGCAGGTTCCAGGCGGTGGACGGCCTGCCCGCCCTGCTGATCTGCCGGGAGGCGGGCGCGCTCGCGTTCGACGACACCGGGCCGACCACGGGCGTGCCGTCGGGCGGGCTGCTGGTCGCGGCGCCCGGGGCGGCGGACGAGATGCACGGCATCTGGCGCGCCGCCCGGGCGGGCAACGGCGGCGGTTAGCCGCGGGCGTCCTGGTGGCCGTCCTGCTGGCCGTCCAGGTGGGCGAGGAAGTCCCGCAGGGCGGCGTTGACTTCGTCCGGGCGCTCCTGCTGGGTCCAGTGGCCGCAGCCGTGCAGGGTCACCTCGTCATGCAGCCGGGGGACGATACGGCGCAGTGAGGCGCGCAGGGTGTCCACGCCGCGGAACGAGGTGACCAGGTCGCGGTCGCCCACCATGTACAGCGCGGGCACCTCGATGCCACGGCCCCGGAAGGGGGCGAGGAGTTCCTGGTTGCGCTCGATGTTGCGGTACCAGTTGAGGGGGCCGGTGAAGGCCCGGGTGCCGTGTTCCGCGTAGTCGCGGGCGAAGACCTCGATGTCCGCTTCGGTGAGCCAGCCGGGCAGCTGGTCCGGTTCCGGCACGGTGTCCAGCAGGGCCTTGCCCTCGGGGATGACCCACGGCCGGGGCCGCTCGTTCTTCGGGTTGTCCCCGGAGCCGCTGAACAGGATCCGGCGGAGGGACGAGGCGATGTCCTGCCCCAACTCGGCGTCGGCGATGCCCGGTTGCTGGAAGTAGTTCTGGTAGAAGCCCTCGCCGTAGTACTTCCGGGTGGCGGAGGGCGGGGCCATTCCGGCGGGCAGCGCGGGCGGGACGCTCAGCCCGGCCACGCCGCGTACGACGTCAGGGCGCAGCATCGCCGTGATCCAGGCGACCGGGGCGCCCCAGTCGTGTCCGACGACGACCGCCTGCTCCTCGCCGAGGGCGCGGATCAGCGCGATCACGTCTCCGGCCAGGTGGAGCAGGCTGTACGAGGCGATGTCCTCGGGCTGCTCACTGCGGGCGTAGCCGCGCTGGTCGGGGGCGACGACGCGGTATCCGGCCTCGGCCAGCGGGCCGAACTGGTGGCGCCAGGAGTACCAGCTCTCCGGAAAGCCGTGCAGCAGCAGGACCAGCGGCCCCTGCCCCTGCTCCGCGATGTGCAGCCGCACACCGTTCACCTCGACGACGTCATGCTTGACCGGGCTGTGCACTGTGGTTCCTCTTCCGGTTGCTTTACTGCCGAGTAACGATGCTATATGCACGCGTTGCCGCGTGCGTGCGAAAAGCCGTTGCGTACGCCACGTCCCGGCGGGCAGGGTGCGGCAGGTGAACACCGCTGCTTCGGAAGGAGCCTTCGTGCCGCATTCCGCTTCGCCCTCCGTCCGGGAGTTCCCCGTGTCGGACGAGCGGTCGGGCCCGTACGCGCTCGCCACCGGCCCTGACGGCGCCCTGTGGCTCACCCTCGTGCACAGCGGCCAGATCGCCCGGCTCACCGTCGATGGCGGCCTCACCACCTACGACCTGGACTCGCGCACCTGCCGGCCGACGATCATCACGGCCGGGGCGGACGGGGCGTTGTGGTTCGCCCGGTCCCAGGACCACCGGATCGGCCGTATCACGACCGACGGCCGGTCCGAGGCGTACGCCGTGCCGACGCCCGGGAGCGGGCCGTTCGGCATCACCGCCGGTCCGGACGGCGCCCTGTGGTTCACGGAGATGAACACCGACCGCATTGGCCGCATCGGCCTCGACGGCGCGATCACCGAGTTCACCCTGCCGGTCGAGGGCGGGTTCCCTTCCGCCATCACGGCGGGCCCGGACGGCGCGCTGTGGTTCACCCTCAACCAGGCGAACGCCATCGGCCGGATCGACCTGGCCGGTGAGGTCGCCCTCCATCCGCTGCCGACGGCCGGCGCCGGGCCGGTGGGGATCGCCTGTGACGGCGACGCCCTGTGGTTCGTCGAGATCGCGGCGGGCCGGATCGGCCGGATCGCGGTGGACGGCGGGATCGAGGAGTTCCCGCTCCCCGACCGTACGGCCAAGCCGCACGCCATCGTCGCGGTGTCCGCCGGGGCGTGCTGGTTCACCGAGTGGGGCGCCAACCGCGTCGGCCACATCACGGCGAACGGCGAGATCTCGGAGTACGGCCTGCCGGCGTCGTCATCGGAGCCGCACGGCATCGCCGTGGGACCGGACGGGGCGCTCTGGGTGGCCCTCGAAACCGGCACGGTCGCCCGGGTGGAACCGTAGTCAACGGCGCGCGTCGGCGGGGTCGACGCCGGTCATGGTGCGGCTCAGGTCCCACAGCCGCGCGGCCGCGGCGGTGTCGGTGAGGTGCTCCCACACCGGCTCGGTACGGGGGCTGCCGCGCAGGCCGAAGGCGCGCGGCCCCCACAACTGACCGCCGCGCACGGCGGGATCGAGCACCGCCCGCACCGCGGGCCACGCCCCGGCGTGCTTGCCCTGGAGGAGGACACCGGCGGGCGCCCCGCGCAGCCGGGCGCCCACGGACCGTACGTGCACGGGCGGCCGCGAGGGGGTGAGGGAGTCGAGGGCCCCGCCGGGGTGGACCACCACGCTCGCCACCGTGCTGCGAGCGGCGCGCAGACGGCGGTCGAGTTCCAGGCCGAAGTACATCTGCGCCAGCTTGGACCGCCCGTAGGTGCGCTTCGGCCGGTAGTCCCGCCGGGACTGCGGGTCGTCCAGGTCGAGCCGTTCGGTCTTCGCCGCGAAGCTGCCCATGGTGACGACGCGGCCCGCCGGGGCGGCCGACAGCAGCGGCATCAGCCACCGGGTCAGCGCGAAGTGTCCCAGGTGGTTCGTGCCGAACATCAGCTCGTGGCCCTCCGCGGTGGTGCGGCGCGGCGGGTCGTCGAGGGCCACCCCGGCGTTGTGGACCACCGCGTCGAGGTGTGCCGACTCCAGTGCGTCCACCGCGGTTTCGAGCGAGGCGAGGTCGGCGATGTCCAGCCGCAGGACACGCAGCCTCGCGCCGGGGACCCGCTCCCGGACCGCGGCCACCGCGGCCTCGGCCCTCGCCGGACTGCGGCTGCCCAGCACGACGGTGGCGCCGGTCGAGGCCAGCTGCTCCGTGATGAAGTACCCGATGCCCGCGTTGCCGCCGGTGACCAGGAAGACGCGGCCATCGGCACGCGGCAGCCGATGAACATCCCAGAGCGGGGCGGAGGACACGGATGACATGGCGGCAAGCTCCCTTACGGCAGAGGGCCCTTACGGCCCGGAGGTCGTAAGGGACGAACGCTCGGGGTGAGCGCCCTGCCGTCGAACATTCCAGCAGCCACCGACACATCGGCGACGGACCGGCTACAGATCGCCGACGGCCCGCTCAGTCGAGGACCGCGGTGGCCTCGACCTCGACGAGATGATCGGGGATGTCCAGTGCCGCGACACCCAGCATCGACAGCGGCGGGACCGGAGTGACCCCGAGCTTCGCGTTCGCCCGGGAGACCCCCTCCAGCAGGAGGGGCATCTTGTCGGGGGTCCAGTCGACGACGTAGAGCTTCAGTTTCGCCACGTTCTCGAAGGACGCACCGGCAGCGGCCAGAGCGGCGGCGACGTTGAGGTAGCACCGCTCGACCTGCGCGGCGAGGTCGTCCTTGCCGATCGTGTTCCCTTCGGCGTCCCAGGAGACCTGCCCGGAGACGAAGACCAGCTTCGACCCGGAGGCGATCGACACCTGCCGGTAGATGTCGATGACGGGCAATTCGCTGGGATTTACCAGGGTGATGGCCATGTTGCGAGCTCTCCTTGTCATGGGCCACAAGCTCTCTTGTGGTTACTTGGAAACCGTAGGAGAGTCTCCTTTGACATGGAAGAACGCACTTTTCAGTGACTGAGGAACCTTATGGAGACCAAGCAGTTCAAGGGCGGCCCGACCGACGAAGCGGACCTGAGGCGCGCGGATTCCCTGGCGCGGGAGATCTTCTCAGACGTCGCCAACAAGTGGGCGTTGCTGATCATCGAGATGCTCGGCGACCGCACCCTGCGCTTCAGCGAGCTGCGGAACGAAGTCGAGGGCATCAGCCACAAGATGCTCACCCAGAACCTGCGCATGCTGGAGCGCAACGGCCTGGTCGAGCGCACGGTGCACCCCACCGTGCCGCCGCGGGTCGAATACACCCTCACCGAACCGGGCCGGGGCCTGCGGAAAACGGTCGACGCCATGTGCGGCTGGACCCACCGGTACCTCGGCCACATCGATGCCGCCCGCCACCGCTTCGACACCTGAGGGCACCTGAGCGGCGGAAGCTTCGTCAGAAGTCCATTTCCACGTAGTCGATGTCGGTGAACTCCACCAGCAGCCCGTCCGCGCGGCGGCCGCTGTCCTTGAAATAGATCTCCTGGAACCCCTCGGCGGCGATGTCCCGGAGTTGCTGTTCGGTGGCGCCGGCGGACTGGGCCTCGAAGAGGCGGGCCGCGTAGTCGGGCGGCAGGTGCTGGGTGATCAGGCGGATGCGGCCGTCGTCGGTGGAGCCGGGGGCGGCGGTGAAGCCGAAGCGGGCCCGGGTCTCGATGACGATGCCGGTGGAGGTGGCCGCCTGCTTCCTGGCCCGGGCGCGCACCCGGGGCTGCCAGTCCTTGCGCACCTCGGCAGCGAGGCGGGCGGCGAGGTCCTTGCGGGGACGCTTGAACTGGCCGGTGAGATAGCGCTCGACCGTGCGCTGCGATACGCCGAGCCGTCGCGCGACCGCCTTGGTCGAGCCCTTCTCCTGCTTCACCAGGAAACGCATCTGCGCGGGGGCGGACTTCGGGATGGGGCGGGTGAAGGTGGCCTCCCCGGCCTTGTCGAGGCTTTCGCCCATGATGCCCATCGTGCTCGTCTACTCCCCGTCGATCGCGGCGTCGGTGCCCTTGATGTGGCGGGCGGGATTGTGGCCCTCGTCGAGGAGCTGCGCCGCCCACAGGAACTCCTGGGTGCCCTCGTGCTTGACCATGCCGGGCGAGACACCGAGGCGGAAACCGCCGGGCAGGGGCTTGCCGTCGGGGGTGTGCGGCAGGAAGTCGAGCGGGCTCGGGCCGTCGGAGAGGTAGACGGCGCAGTCCGAGAGGACGGCTACGGGCAAGAGTCCGGCGTCCGCGAGCTTGCGCATCTTGCGGTGCATGTTCACCCGGGCGGTGGAGATGACGGCGGCGCGGATGTCGGGGCGCCAGGTGGGGCGTTCGAGGGCGGGCCAGCGTTCGCCGGGGCGGTAGCGGGCGCCCTGGGGCCGTTCGCGCAGCTTGCCGATGCCGCCCTTGACGGTGGCCTTGATGGCGGACAGCACGGCGGCCTGCCCGGCGTCGGCCTGCTTGTGGCGCTCCATGGCGGCGAGGAAGTCCGGCGGGCTCATGCCGGACACCACGCCGAGCCGCTCCATGGTGGCCATGTAGGCGTCGCGCAGCCGCGTGTACCAGGCGTCGAGGTAGGGGCCGGTTTCGGGGCGGATCCACGCTTCGACGGGCCGTACCTCGTGGCCGAGTTCCACGGCGTACGCGACGGTCGGCGTGGCGTACCAGGCGGGGCCCTCGGGGCGGTTGCCGTGCGGGGTGAAGGGGTTCGGGAGGCGCGGGTCGAGGTCGATGTGGGACAGGTCGACCAGCCAGCTGCCGGGCAGCGCCTTGTCGAAGGCGGGCGCCCTGAGGTGTTCCGGCGCCCCGAGCCCGACGTTGAGGCGGTTGGCGGCGGCGGCGAACGCCATGTTGACGTCGATGCCCACGGCGTGGGTGTGCGCGCATTCGGCGTCGGTGAGCAGCTCGGGGTCGCGGCTCCAGTCGTACGCCTCCTCGTCCAGCATGTCGGCCGGGGTGCGCTGGTGGCCGCGCGGGAACAGCTGGGCGACGACGGGATGCTCGTCCGGTGCCTCCGGCGGCGCCGGGTCGACCGGCGCGGTCAGCGAACCGGGCTGCGGGCCGGACACCCAGGCGCCGGTCGCCTCGTCCTGCACGGCGCGGGTGGGCGGGCGCAGGGCGGTCATCAGCTCCAGCCCGGTGACGGCGGTGGTGCCGCGCGGGGTGATGACGCGGGTGGCGTAGTCGCCGAGTACGCGCGCCAGTTCGGCCGGGGCGAACCGGTCGGCGCTCCCCCAGGCGCGGGAGTCGAGCGCGCCCCACGGGAGGACCGCGACCTGGACGCAGTGACGCCGGTTGCCCTGAGCCGGGCGGTAGACCCAGGCCCAGGGGCCGAAGCCGCGGCGGGTGAGCTGCCACTTGGCCCTGGCGATCTGCTTGACGACCTTGTGGTCCTCGGGCAGTCGCAGATTTCGGCGGTCGGTCAGTTCGGCGGGCAGTCCGAGGCGTTCGGCGGCGGAGGCGGTGAGGACGAGCAGGGGGTCGGCGTCCTTGCCGTTGCGGTGCAGCCGTGGCGCGCCCAAGTGGCCCTCGGTGAGGGCCCAGGTGACCAGGGTCGGAATGTCCTTCAGCGGGCAGTCCAGAATCAGGCCGCCGGTGCAGTACGCGGAGCCGTCACCGTCCACGACGGCCAGCGGGCCGTTGGCGAACCGGGGTTCGACGGCGGCCGGGGCGGCGGCGGGCGGTGCTGTGGGGGGCTTGCGCGCGGCGGGCCGCTTGGTGGCCTGCCGGGTCGCCAGCCGCGGGGCCGCACCGTCGACGGGCGGGGCCGGGCGGCGGGGTGCCGCGGATTCCGCGGCGGGCGGCCCGGACTCCCCCGCGGGCGGCGGAACCGCCGGGGGCGCGGAGGGAGACACGGGAGCGGCCGGGGGCGCGGGAGACGCGGGGTGCGCCGTCTCGGAAGCGGAAGCGGGGGCGGGAGCCGGGTCCGGGTCGGGAGCCGGGTCCGTCTCCGGGTGCAGCTTGGCCAGTTCGCTCAGGAAGTGGGCGTACGCCTCGCGCTGCGGCGGCCGGGGATCCGTCCTCCCGCTCTCCCAGTTGACCACCGTCGCACGGCGCACCTTCAGCGCCTTGGCGACCTGCTCCCGGCTCAGGCCGTGTGCCTTGCGCAGCCGCTCCCGCTCCGCCGGTGACGGCAGCGGGGTCTGGCCCGCGATCAGTGCGTCGATCGCGTCGAACAACTCGGACATGGAACGCCTCCCGCCCCCGTTATACACAGCGGCGGACTTCCGGCGCACATATCGCGGACGGCGGCGGCCGCCACCTCCGCCGGTGCGCAGCTGCAGGCCGAGGCCGAGGAGGGCTACGTCGAGACGTCGTCCAGGTCGTCCCACTGGGCGAGCAGGTCCTCCTCGGTGGGTTCGGGGCCGGGGGCCTCGGCGGTGAGGGGCTGCTCGGCCCAGATGATCTTGCCGGTGAGGGTGTAGCGGGTGCCCCAGCGCTTGGCGAACTGGGCCACCAGGAACAGGCCCCGGCCGCCCTCGTCCGTGGAGGCGGCGCGGCGCAGATGCGGCGAGGTGCTGCTGCCGTCGGAGACCTCGCAGATGAGGCTGCGGTCGCGCACGAGCCGGACGCGGATGGGGCCGGAGCCGTAGCGGATGGCGTTGGTGATCAGCTCGCTGAGGATGAGTTCGGTGGTGAAGCCGCTCTCCTCAAGCCCCCATCCGGCCAGCCGCCGGGCGGCCTCGGCGCGGATTCCGGCGACGGCGGAGGGGTCGGAGGGAACCTCCCACTCGGCGACGGAATCGGGGTCCAGCAGATGGGTGCGGGCGACGAGGAGGGCGACGTCGTCCCGTGGCTGCGGGGAGGTCATCGCGTCGAAGACGGCCCGGCAGATCTCCTCGGGACCGCGCCCGGGATGGCCCGCCAGGGTGCTGCGCAGGAGGCGGAGACCGGTGTCCCGGTCGCGGTTGCGGTCCGCGACCAGACCGTCGGTGTACAGGGCCAGGCGGCTTCCCTCGGGCAGCAGCAGTTCGGTCGTCTCGACGGGCTCGCCGCCGAGGCCGAGCGGCGGGGCGAGGGGGACCTCGGGGAAGGTGACGGTGCCGTCGGGGTACGTCAGGGCAGGGCCCGGGTGGCCCGCCCGGGCCATGGTGCAGCGGCCGGTGACCGGGTCGTAGATCGCGTACAGACAGGTGGCCCCGCTGATCGGCGCGGCGTCGCTCTCCGCGGAGGTCTGGTCCTGGTCGAAGCGGGTGACCAGCTCGTCGAGGTGGGTGAGGATCTCGTCCGGCGGCAGGTCCAGGGCGGAGAAGTTGTGCACGGCGGTACGCAGCCGCCCCATGGTGGCGGCGGCGTGCAGTCCGTGGCCGACGACGTCGCCGACGACCAGGGCGACCCGGGCGCCGGGCAGCGGGATGACGTCGAACCAGTCGCCGCCGACCCCGGCCTGGGCGGGCAGATAGCGGTGCGCCACCTCCATGGCGTCCTGTTCGGGCAGGCCCTGCGGCAGCAGGCTGCGCTGGAGGGTGGCGGCCATGGAGTGCTCGCGGGTGTAGCGGCGGGCGTTGTCGATGGCGACGGCGGCGCGCGCGACCAGCTCCTCGGTGAGGGCCACGTCCTCCTGGTCGAACGGCTCGGACTTCTCCGAACGCCAGAAGGTGGCGATGCCCAGGGTGACGTCCCGGGCGCGCAGCGGAATGGTGATCATCGAGTGGATGCCGTACTCGACGATCCGGACGGCCTGCTCGGGGTCCTGCTCCTGCCAGCCCGCGAAGTCCCGGATGTCGGCGTCGAGCACCGGCCGCCCGGCGCCGAAGCCGAGCGCCTGCGGTGCGCCGCGCACGTACGTCGTCCGCTTGCCGACCCGCCACAGCGGGTGGTCCTCGCGGATGCCGAAGGTGGCCGTACGGCACATGGCGTCGCCGGACGGCTCGTCGCCGCGCAGCACCGGGTCCACCAGGTCGACGGTGGCGAAGTCCGCGAACCACGGCACCGCGAACCGGGTCAGTTCCTCGGTGGTGCGGGCGATGTCGAGGGTGGTGCCGATCTTCGCGCCCGAGTCGTACAGCAGCCGCAGCCGCTTCTCCGCCACCTCGGCCTGGCCGGACAGCGCACGCAGTTCGGTGGTGTCCCGGAGGGTGGCGACGCTGCCGGGCAGACCGCCGTTCCACTGGGTGGAGCGCTGGTTGACGGCCAGCAGCCGGTCCCCCGCGAGATGCACCTCGTCGGTGGCCACCCGGCCGGAGGACAGCAGCTGGGCGGTGCGCGGTTCGAGCCCCAGGTCGCCGACGTGGCGGCCCTCGGCGTCCGGGGGCAGGTCGAGCAGCCGGCGCGCCTCGTCGTTGACGAGGACGAGGCAGCCGTGGCCGTCGACGATGAGCACACCCTCGCGGACGGAGTGCAGCACCGCGTCGTGGTGCTCGTACATCCGGGTCATCTGGGCCGGGCCCAGGCCGTGGGTCTGGCGCCGCAGCCGTCGGCCCACCAGGGCGGTACCGGCGGTGGCGAGGGCGAGCGCGCCCCCGGCTGCGCCGAGGACCAGCGGCAGCTGGCGGGTGACCCGGCCGCTGACGTCGTGGGCGGTCATCCCGGCGCAGATCACGCCGACGACCTTGCCGTCGGCCCGCCGGATCGGGACCGTGGCCTGCACTTCCTTGCCGAGCGGGCCCTGCACGGTCTCCGTGACGACCTTGCCGCGCAGCGCGGGCTTGTAGTCCGCGACGAGCTGCTTGCCGATCTGCCGCGGCAGCGGGTGGGTGTAGCGGACGCCCTTGGGGTTCGCCGCGACGACGAAGTCCAGACCCGCCCGCTTACGGACCTGCTCGGCCCGCGGCTGGAGCACCGCGGTCGGGTGGCTGGCCGTCATGGCCTCCGCGGTGCCCGGAGAGCCCGCGAAGGCCTGGGCGACGGCGGTGGACCGGTTGACGGCCTCCTGCTCGCTGTCGTTACGGGCCTGGAGGACGAGCGCCAGCGTCGCCACGGCGATGAGCATGACGACGACGATCGCCTGTACGGCGAACACCTGCCCGGCGATGCTGCGCACGCCGAGCAGGGAGCGCAAGCGTCCCCGCGACCGGACAGGCGGGGAGGAATCCGATCGACCGAAAAATCCGATCACCCCCTATTCCTAACACCTCACGGCGCCGGGACGTGAGCGGCCGGAGTGAGACAGTACCCCGGACCGGGCGGTTGATACGTTCCAGTCACGCACCGCTGGCCGTCGGTGGCTTTGCGTAGGGGTTCGGGGGCGAGGTCCGGAAGGCGGGTTCGGAAGGCGGGAGGGAGGGGAAGGACCCTGCCGCCGGGCCGTGGTTCCCGTGTCCGTCCGGCATCCGCACCACTATGGAGGCGAGTGCCGATGTCGACACGTCATGAGCGGCTCCGGATGGAGAGACCCCGGATCGAGAGACCCCGGTTACGGACGCGGGCCACCGTCGGGGCCGTCGTCCTGTCGGTGCTGGCCCTCCTGGTACCGGCCGCCGTGTCCGGCCCGGCCGTGGCCGCGGGGCGCGCCGCGGCCGTTCCCGGCGTGATCCCGGCGCCAATACGGTGGACCGGCGAGGACGGCACGCTGCGGCTGGCCGCCACGGCGGCGGTGGTCGCGCGGACGCCGGAGCTGCGCGGTGATGCCGCGACGTTCGCCGACGACGTGGCCGACGCGACGGGGCTGCGGCTGTCCGTGGCGACCGGCGGGGACGGCGCGGCGGGCGATGTGGTGCTGGGGGTGGACGCGTCCCGGAAGGATCTGGGCGCCGAGGGGTACGAACTGGTCGTCGGTGACACCGTGCGGATCACCGGGGCCACGGCCGCCGGGGCGTTCCTCGGGACCCGGACCGTCCTGCAGATGCTCGGCGACGGGCGCGAGCTGCCGCACGGCAGGACGGTCGACGTGCCGCGGTACGCCGAGCGCGGGGTGGGGGTGTGCGCCTGCTACATCCACGTCTCGATGGAGTGGTTCGAGCGGCTGATGCGCGAAATGGCGTATCTGAAGCTGAACCAGCTGTGGATCGAGGCGAAGGTGGCCAGCGACGACTACCCGAAGACGAAGTTCTGGGGCTACTACACCAAGGACGAGGTGCGGCGGCTGTCGGCGATGGCCCGGAAGTACCACATCACGCTCGTACCGGAGATCAACTCTCCCGGGCACATCGACCCGTATCTGCAGAACCACCCCGAACTCCAGCTCACGGACACCAAAGGGACCCGGTCGCCGTCGCGGCTGGACATCACCCGGCCCGAGGCGTTCGCCTTCTACACCGGTCTGCTGGACGAGGCGCTGGCCGTATGGGACACCCCGTACTGGCACATGGGCGCGGACGAATACATGCTCGGCTCCGACTACGCCGCGTATCCGCAGATCGCCGCGTACGCCAAGGACAAGTACGGCGCCCGGGCCACCCCGCAGGACGCGTTCGTGGACTTCGTCAACCGGGTCGACGACCATGTGCGCGCGGGCGGCCGCACCCTGCGGATCTGGAACGACGGGCTGACCGGCGACAACACCATCCCGGTGAACAAGGACATCCGGGTCGAGCACTGGATCGCCGAATCCGAGCAGCCGCCCTCGGCCCTGCTCGCCCAGGGCCATCAGGTGATGAACTCGGCCTACGCGCTCTATCTCATCCGCGGCGGCTCCCCCATGAAGACGCGGGAGCTGTACGAGAGCGACTGGACGCCGCTGCGCTTCGAGGGCGAGACGCTGAGCGGCCCGCAGCCCGGCATCACCGGGGCGAAGATCACCATGTGGCCGGACTCGGCGGCGGCCCAGACCGAGAACGAGGTCGAGACGGAGGCGTTTCTGCCGCTGCGCTTCCTCGCCCAGGCCACCTGGGGCAGCCCGAAACCGGCCGCCACGTACGACGGGTTCAGCGCGCTCGCCCGCGGCATCGGCCACGCGCCCGGCTGGGAGAACACGGTGCGGCTGCCGGTGAAGGACGGTACGTACGCCCTCACGCAGCCCGGCTCCACGACCCGGCTGACCACCACGGGCGGCGGCGAGGGCGCCACCGCGCGGTTCGGGGCGGACACCAGCGCTTCGTGGCAGCTGTCGGCCACCGCGGACGGCTACTACACGCTCCGCGCCGTGCGCGGCGGCGCGGCCACCGCCTACTGCCTGGACATGGTGAAGGGAGCCCGCTACCTCGGCGCCCCGCTGGAGGCGGGTGCCACGGTCACCACGCAGACGTGCTCCGCCGCGGCCCGCACCCAGCGATGGCAGCTGACCGGCACCGGGACGCGGGTGCGGCTGGTCAACGCCGTCTCCCAGCTCGGCCTCGCGCAGCGCGCCGCCGACGGGGTCGCGGTGCAGCAGCCGCCGGACCAGCAGGCGGCGGCCGTGCTGCGGCCGGTGGCCGTCGCTCCGTCCGCTGGGGGCCGCGGCTGACCCGGACCGGTCAGAGACCGGAGTCCGTCAGGAACGACGACACGAGCGTGCTCGCCCGCGGACGGCACTCCTCGAAGTAACCGTGCCGGGCGCCCTCGAAGAGGTGCGTACGGGCGCCCGGGATACGGGAGGCGAGCAGGGGCGCGTTGGCCGCCGGGGTGAGCCGGTCGTCGTCCCCGTGCAGGATCAGCGTGGGCGCGGCGATCTCCGGCAGCACGTCCCAGGCGTCGTGTTCGTTGCTGGCCACCAGGTGGCGCCGCCGCGCGTGCGGGGGCATGCCGGGGTCGCCGAGGGTCGGGTACGGGCCGGGGTGCGCGGACCGCCAGGCCGGGGTGTACATCAGGTCGATCAGCGCTTCCCGCGACGCGCGTGGGTCGGGCTGGGCCAGGGACCGGCGTACGGCGTTGTCGCGCTCGGTGGCGTGGGGCCCGCCGGGTGAGGTGCAGCCGAGCACCAGCCGCCGTACCCGGGCCGGGTGGCGAGCGGCGACCCACTGGGCCACCCGGCCTCCCATGGAGGTCCCGTAGAGGTCGGCGCGCTCGATGCCCAGGTGGTCGAGGACGGCGATGACATCGTCGGCGAGGGCCCGCGTGTAGTAGTGCTCGTCGGGTTTCCCGCTGTCCCCGGTGCCGCGCCAGTCCATCGTGAGGGTGCTGTGCGTGGCGTGGAAGTCCGCCCGTACGCCGTCCCACCAGTGGTGGTTGTTCGCCTGCCCCGCCAGCAGCACCAGCGGCGGCCCGGCCCCCTCGCGCTGGTAGGCCAGCGGTATGCCGTCGAGGGCGGGGGCGTGTCCGCGGATTCGTTCGCCGGTTTCGGAGTCGGTATCTGTGCCTGTCACGCGACTCATGATGACATCGGGCTCCGCGGCATCGAGTCGCTGTGCATATCGCTGACATACATATCAGGACCTTTACAGTATGGAACCCGGTTGGTGGACTGGCCGGGTGAACGACGACATGACTCTCCTGGCCGCTTACGGCGCCCTGGACAGCGCCGCGGTCAGCGACGCGCTCGACGGGCTGGACCTGCCCCCCGGCCTGGGCGGCATCAGGCCGGTCTGGGGCAACCGCACCGTGGTGGGATTCGCCGCGCCGGTCGCACTCGCACCGGGCGCCCCGGGCCCGTCCGGGGCCCACATCGCCTCCTCGGCCGTGGCCACCAGCGGCCCGGCGGACGTCCTGGTGGTCGCCAACGGCGGGCGCACGGACGTCTCCTGCTGGGGCGGCCTGCTGAGCCTGGGCGCCTCGCTGCGCGGGGTTCGCGGTGTGGTTGCCGATGGGGCCTGCCGCGATGTCGGCGAGGCCCGCGAGGCGGGCTTCCCGGTGTACGCCCGGGCCACCACCCCCGTGACCGCGCGGGGCCGCCTGCACCAGGTGTCCTCCGGCGAGCCGGTGCGGGTCGGCCCGGCCACGGTGGCGCGGGGGGACATCGTCATCGCCGACGAGACCGGCGTGGCCTTCGTACCCCGCGCCCGGGCCCATGAGGTCCTGCGGGCCGCCCGGGCGGTGGCCCGGCGCGAGAGCGCCATCGCCGAGGAACTGCGCGGCGGAGCGTCCCTGCCGGACGCCATGCATGACGCCCGGCTCGCCGGAACGCCTGCCGGAACACCCGCCGGAACATCCGGCGGAACGCCCGCCGGAACGGAGGAGCAGCACTGATGGACACGACCGTCCAGCGGGCCTCGGCCCTGCCGACCGCCGCGCTGTCCGACGCCCTCGACGCCCTGGGGCTGCCCGGCTCCGTCCTCGGCGTGGCGCCCCTGTCCCTCACGGCCCGGCTGACGGGGCCCGCCTTCACCGTCCGCTACGAACCGGCCGACGCCGGCAAGGGCAGCGTCGGCGACTTCCTGGACGATGTGCCTCCGGGCGCGGTGGTGGTCATCGACAACGACGGGCGCACGGACTGCACGGTGTGGGGCGGGATCATGACCCGGACCGCGGCGGTCCGCGGCGTCGCGGGCACCGTGATCCACGGCGCCTGCCGCGATGTGGCCACCTCGGTCGAGGCGGACTATCCGCTGTTCAGCCGCGGCCGGTTCATGCGTACCGGCAAGGACCGGGTGCGGCTCGCCGCGGTCGGTGAACCGCTGTCCCTGGGCGGAGTTCCGGTGGCCCCGGACGACCTGGTACGCGGCGACGCCGACGGCGTGGTGGTCGTACCCGCCGCCAGGCTGCGCGAGGTCGTCGAGCTGGCCGAGCGGATCGAGCACACCGAGCGCGAGATCGTCACCGCGGTGTGCGCGGGGAGCGGTCTGCGCGAGGCCCGTGCCTCCTTCGGCTACCACCTGCTGCAGCGGGGCGACCGATGACGGGCCTCGCCACCGGCGGCCACTCGACCGCCACGCTGTACGAGGCGTCCGCCGCCGACTGCGCCTGCGCACCGGGGCTGCGCCCGGTGTGGCCCGGCGCCCGGCTGGCCGGGCCCGCCTACACCGTGCGGGGCGTGGGCGGGGACAACCTCGCGCTGCACAACGCGGTCGCCGCCGCCCCGCCCGGCCATGTCCTCGTCGCCGATCTGCAGGGCGCGGTCCACGGGCACTGGGGCGAGGTGCTGGCCGTGGCCGCCCAGGTGCGCGGCCTGCGGGGACTCGTCATCGACGGCGGGATCCGCGACACCGCCGAACTCGCGGAGCTGGACTTTCCCGTCTTCGCCTCGTCGGTCGCGGTCTTCCGCACCACCAAGGACCACCCCGGTGCGCTCGGTGTGCCCCTCGTGCTGCGCGGCGTCCCGGTCGGCACCGGCGACCTGATCGTCGCCGATGCCGACGGCGTGGTGTGTCTGCCCCGCGAGGTCGCGCCCTCGGTCGTGGCCCGCGCCGATGAGCGCGTGGCGAAGGAGGAGCACATCCTCGGTCAGCTCCGTGGCGGGCGCACCACCCTCGACCTCTACGGCCTCTCCCCCGACGGATGAGCCGACGGATGAGCCGACCCGTGAGCCGACCGCATCGCTCGATGGGGCCATATCCTGCGCCTATACATCGCCCCATCGACGAGACGGCAGCCGACTCAATGATCGAGGTCCGCCAGGCCCGTTACTTCATCGCGGTCGCCGAGGAACTGCACTTCGGCCGGGCGGCCGAGCGTCTGCAGATGTCCCAGCCGCCGCTCAGCCAGGCGATCCGGCACCTGGAACGACAGCTCGACGCCCAGTTGCTGGAGCGCTCCAGCCGTTCCGTGGCCCTGACGGAGCCCGGCGCGGTGTTCCTCCAGCACTGCTATGCGCTGACCGCGGCGGCCGAGCGCGCACAGGTGGCCGCGGCGCAGGCGCAGGCCGGTTTCCTGGGCACCCTGACCATCGGCGCGGTCACCTCGGCCTTCTCCGAGGCGCTGCCCGCCATCTTCGGCGGTTTCCGCGCCGAGCGCCCGCACATCGAGCTGCGGGTACGGGAACTGGACACCACCGAAGGCGTGCGGGGCCTCCTCGACGGACGGCTGGACATCGCCGTGATCCGCCACACCGGCAACGACGAGCGGCTGCGCTCGGATCCGCTGCGCCGGGACCGGCTGGTGGCCGCCCTCCCGGAGGCGCATCCGCTCGCCGACGCGGAGAGCGTGGACCTCGCCGGTCTGGCGGACCAGCCGTGGGTGTGGATCCCGCGAGCCATCTCGCCGAGGTACCACGACGAACTCGTGGCGGTCTGCCGTCAGGCCGGTTTCAGCCCGGAGCCCCGGCATCAGGCGAACTCCATCCATTCGCAGCTGGCCATGGTCGGCTGCGGTCTGGGGGTCGGCCTCGTGCCGCACACCTCGTCCCAGCCACCGGTGCCCGGTGTGGTCTGCCTTCCGCTGCGGGACCCGGCCTACCTCGTCGAACTGGCCGTGGTCCGCCGCGCGATGGATCCCAGCCCCCTGGTGGCGCAGTTCGTGCGGCACGCGCTGCCCGAAACCTGAGAAAGAGAAACGCACCATGCACTCAAGCAATGCCTTCGACTGGACGCGTCAGGAGCTGACCGTCGACGGGGTGGCACTCGATGTCGCGACCGCGCGGCGGGACGGGGCCCACGCCCCGATCCTGTTCCTGCACGGCTTCGGCTCGTCCAAGGAGGACTACACCGACATCGCCCTCCACCCCGCCTTCGACGGGCACCCGGTCGTGGCGTACGACGCCCCCGGCTGCGGCGACACCGTCTGCGGTGATCTGACGGCCGTCTCGATCCCCTTTCTGGTGGACACCGCGCTGGCCATGCTCGACCGGCTCGGCATCGAGCGGTTCCACCTCGTCGGGCATTCGATGGGCGGGCTCACCGCCCTGATGCTGGGCGCCCGCCACCCCGGCCGGGTGCTCAGCTTCGTGGACATCGAGGGCAACGTCGCGCCCGAGGACTGCTTCCTCAGCCGTCAGATCGTCTCCCACCCGGCCGCGGACGGCGACGCCTTCCTCGACGGCTTCATCGAGCGCAACAGGCGCTCGCCCGCCCATGCCGCCCCGCTGTTCGCCGCCGGTCTGCCCCACAAGGTCCGCGCCGGTGCGATCCGCGGGATCTTCGAGTCGATGGTCGAGCTGAGCGACCACGGCGACCTCATGACCACGTTCCTGGGTCTGCCGTTTCCCAGGATGTTCATGTACGGCGACCAGAACGCGTCGCTGTCCTATCTGCCGCGGCTGGCCACGGCGGGCGTCGAACTCGCCGAGATCCCGCGGTGCGGACACTTCCCCATGTACTCCAACCCGCCGGTCATGTGGGCCCGCATCGCCGACTTCCAGGCAAAGGTGCCGACGCACGCGTGAATGTCCGGGGCGGGTGTCCGCATGGTGTCGGCCCCGTGGTGGTGGGCCCGGGATCGGCCTATCCTGCGCACGGGTTGATCGACTTCCTACGGAGGACGCATGACCGTCGGCAACACTCCCTCCCGGGCCGTGGTGGTGGGCACCGGATCCCGTGCGCAGATGTTCACCACGGCACTGGCCCGCCGCCCCGGGCTGCGGGTCGCCGCGCTCTGCGACCCGAACCCGGTGCGCATCGCCCACCACCAGCGGCTGCTGAAGGAGGCCGGTGAGCCGGAGGCGGCCGCCTGGAGCCCGGACGAGTTCGAGCGCCGACTGCGTGCGGACGACATCCAGGAAGTGGTCGTGACCTGCGTGGACGCGCTGCACGACGCATACATCGTGCCCGCGCTGCGGGCCGGTTGCCGGGTGGTCACCGAGAAGCCGATGACCACCGACGCCGCCAAGTGCCGCCACATCCTCCGGACCGTCGAGGAGACCGGCAACCCGCTGGCGGTGGCCTTCAACTACCGCTTCAACCCGGTGCACGAGGAAGTCCACCGGCGGCTGTCCTCGGGCGCCATCGGCGAGGTGCTGTCCGTGCACTTCGAGTGGCTGCTGGACACCCGGCACGGCGCGGACTACTTCCGCCGCTGGCACCGCGAGAAGCAGCACAGCGGCGGGCTGATGGTGCACAAGTCCAGCCACCACTTCGACCTGGTCAACTGGTGGCTGGGGGCCCGGCCGCAGGAGGTCTTCGGCTACGGCAGGCTCGGCTTCTACGGCCGCGACGCGGGCGAACGCAGCGGTTACCGCCGCGAGTACGAGCGGGCCCACGGCGCGTCCGCCGCGAGGGACGACCCGTTCGCGCTGGAGCTGGCCGACAACGACGCGCTGCGCTCGCTGTACCTCGACGCCGAGGGCGCGGACGGCTACCACCGGGACCGCAATGTGTTCGGCGACGGCATCACCATCGAGGACGACATGTCGCTGCTGGTGCGCTACGACACCGGCGCCACCATGACTTACCACCTGACCGCGTACTCCCCCTGGGAGGGCTACCGCGTGATGTTCAACGGCACCCGCGGCAGGCTGGAGCTGGAGGTGGAGGAGAGCCGGTGGCAGCCGCCCGTGCTGGGAACCGCCTCCGGCCGGGGCACGATCCACGGCGACGAGGCGCTCGCCAACGCGGGCGGCCCGCGGGTGGTGCTGCGCCCGCTGTGGGAGCCGCCGCGCGAGGTGGAGCTGCCCGCGTTCGACCACGCGGGACACGGCGGCGGGGACGAGCGCATGCTGACGGCGCTGTACGGCCCGCAGGACCCCGCGGCGGCCACGGCGACGTCCGCCGCGGTGGACGGCTCCGACGCGTCGAAGCAGCGGGCCACCGAGGCGGACGGAGCGCTGGCCCTGGTCACGGGCCTTGCCGCGAACGAGTCGTTCCGTACCGGCAAGCCCGTGGCCACGGCGGACGTGGTACCCGGGCAGGGGCTCGATCAGCGCTAGGGGGGTGTCCGCACAGTCGCGTTGGATCAGCCCGCGGCGTCTGGTGCGTGCGATCGCACGGCGGAGGGTCGTCCTCGTAGTGGGCCTACTCGGACGCGCCCGACAACGCAGCGAGCGTGCGTGCCAGGCGTCGCGGGCCCGACGGGACTTTGCGGACACCCCCTAGGCGCTCAGCCGTTCCTGCTGTGCCGTCAGTTCCAGACCCATGTGCTGGGCGAGGCCGACGGCGAGGGCCGCCACGGTCGGATGCTGCCAGACGAAGTTTCCGGCGAGCTTGATGTTCAGGCCGGTTTCCAGCCGTACCCGCAGCTCCATCGCGAGCAGCGAGTCGAACCCGAGGGACCTCAGCGGGGTCTGCGGGTCGAGGGTGGTGCTGCTCAGCCGCAGGACGACCCGGATGTGGTCGGTCAGATACGCCTCCAGGGCGGCCCGGCGGGCGAGTCCGGGCGGGACGGCGGTCAGCCGGGCCCGGATGTCGTCGGTTTCCTCCTGGGTGTCGGCCGGGTGGTCCTCGCCGGGGAGGAGCTGTCCGAAGAGGGACGAGTGGTGCCCGGCGGCCGGGATCCAGCTGGTGGGCTCGCCGGGGATGACACCGGTGTGCACCCGCCCGTACGCCAGCAGGGTGCCGAGCGCGCGGAGCCCCTCGTCGGTGGGGATGGTCTGGTAGCCGCGGTCGGCGAAGCCGGTGGCGACGCCGGTCTCGCCCCACGGGCCCCAGTTGACGGCCAGGGTGCGCAGGTCCCGGGCGGAGCGCCAGGCGGCGAAGCCGTCCAGCCAGGCGTTCGCGGCGGCGTAGGCGCCCTGCCCGGGGTTGCCGAGCAGCGAGGCCATGGAGGAGAACACCGCGAACCAGTCGAGCCGCACCCCGGCGGTGGCCCGGTGCAGCCGCCACGCCCCGGTGACCTTCGGTGTCCACACCCGGTGCAGCTGGTCCTCGTGGATGTTGGTGACCACCGCGTCGTCGAGGACCATCGCGCAGTGAACGACGCCGTCGAGCGTCGCCCCGTTCGCGGTGGCGGCGGCCACCAGCCGGTCGGCGGTGCCGGGGCGGCCGATGTCGCCGAGGATGACGGTGACCCGGGTGCCGGTGGCCGACAGTTCGCCGAGCGTCTGCGCGTCGGCGGCCAGGGGTGCGCTACGGCCGTTGAGCACGAGGTGGCCCGCGCCCTGACCGGCCAGCCAGCGGGCGGTGGCCAGGCCCAGCCCGCGCAGCCCCCCGGTGATCAGATAGGTGCCGCCCTCGCGCACCGGGAGGGGCCCGTCGGGCAGGACGGCGCTGATCTCGCCCTGCTGCGGCAGGGTCAGCACCAGTTTGCCGAGGTGGCGGGCGCCCGCCATCTGCCGGAACGCCTCGGTGACATCGGCCAGCGGATAAGTGGTGCAGCGCAGGGGCTTCAGGCGCCCGGCGGCGAACTCGTCGAGCACCTCGTGCAGCATGGCGGCGAACACCGCGGGGCGGGAGGTCTGGAGTTCCACGAGGTCGACCGTGCTGAAGGTGATGTTGTGGCGCAGCGGCGAGAGCCCGAGCGGGGCGTCGGAGAGGATGTCGCGGACGCCGAGCTCGATGAAGCGGCCGAAGGGGCGCAGCGACTCCAGCCCCGCCCGGATGGCCGAGCCGGACAGGGAGTTGAGGACGACGTCGACGCCCTCGCCGCCGGTGGCCTCCCTGATCTGGTCGCGGAAGTCGAGCGACCGGGAGTCCATGACATGGGTGATGCCCATGGAGTGCAGATAGCGGCGCTTGTCCTCGCTGCCCGCGGTGGCCAGCACCTCGGCGCCCAGCAGCCGGGCGACGGCGATGGCGGCCAGGCCGGTGCCGCCGGTGGCCGAGTGGATCAGCACCCGCTCGCCCGCCGTGACCCGGCCGATGTGGCGCAGGGCGTACCACGCGGTGATGAAGGCGAGGGGCAGTCCGGCGGCGGTGGCCGGGTCGAGGCCGTCCGGGATGGGGCCGGTGCACGCGGCGGGTACGACGGTGAAGGAGCCGAAGGCGCCGCCGCGCGCGTCGGCCGCGACGACCCGGTCGCCGACGCGGACGTGGTCGACGCCGGGGCCGACCGCGGTCACCTCACCGGCGCATTCGAAGCCGAGCCGGTAGCGGACGTCGGTGTCGCCGGGGAGCAGGCCCATGGCGGTGAGCACGTCGCGGAAGTTTAGCCCTGCGGCCAGGACGCGCAGTTCGGCCTCGCCGGGGCCGGGCGGGCGCCGCCGGGCGGTGGCGAGTTCCAGGGTGCCGAGGTCGCCGAGGCGTCCGGCCCGCAGCCGGTAGCCGTCGGTGCCGCAGCGCACGGTGCGGGCGGTGGCCGTGGTGCGTTCGGCGTCGGTCAGGGGTGCGTAGCCGAGCCGGGCGGTGTGGCGTGTTCCGTCGCGGAGGGCGACCTCGTCCTCGGTGGCGTCGGCGAGGAGTTCGGGTACGAGGCCGAGGGGTGCGGCCTGGTCGGTGTCGACCAGAGTGGTGCGCAGTTCGGGGTGTTCGTACGCGAGCACCCGCACCAGTCCGCGCAGTGCGCTCTGCGCCGGGTCGGGCACGTCCCCGGGTGCCACGGCCCGGGCGCCGCGGGTGACGGCGTACAGGCGCGGCGGGTCGGCGGGACCGCCGGAACCGCCCCGGCCGCCGGGGCCGGAGGCGAGTGCCTGGGCGGCGGCGAGCAGCCGCCGGGTGCGGCGCAGGGCGTCGTCACCGCTGTCGTCGGGAGGCGTGGCTTCCGTACGCGCGCCCTCGTCGCCCATGTCCTGAGTCGGTATGCCCGGCGACGTGCCGCACAGGAGGACGACGCCTCGTGGCAGGGCGCCGGGACCGGTCAGCCGGGCGGTGAGGTCGTCACGGAGGGCGTCGAGCGGTGTGTCGTCCAGGGGCGGGTCCCAGACCCGGGTGGTGGCTCCGGCGGCGCGCAGGGCCTCGGAGGTGGCGCGGGCCGTGCCGTCGCCCTCGCCGACGACGACCCAGTGGCCCGGCGGGCGTCCGTCGTCCGGGGCGGGCAGCGCGGCGCGTTTCCAGTCGACCTCCAGGAACCACTGGTCGACCTCGGTGGTCTGCTGGACGGCGCGGCGGGCGATCCGCAGGCCGTCGATGGCGAGGATCGGGCGGCCCTCGCCGTCGAGCAGCCGGATGTGGCCGACGAGGGTTCCGGCGGTGCTCTCGGCCGTCAGCCGGGCGTGGCAGTAGACGGCGGTGGCGGGGTCGCCGGTGACGCGGGCGGTCTGGATCCCGACGGGCAGCACCAGCCCCTGGTCACCGTCCTTCAGCAGCCCGGCGACCAGGAGCTGGGCGCAGAGGTCGACCAGGACGGGGTGGATGCGCAGGGCGTGTTGGGGGGTGCGGGCGGCCTCGGGGATCCGTACCCGGGCCCAGAAGCTGTTGCCGAGCCGGGAGGTGTGCACCTCGGTGATGCCGTTGAACGCCGGGCCGTGTTCGATGCCGCGGGCCCGCAGATTGGCGTACAGGGCGGCCGGTTCGACGGGGAGGGGGTGGCGCAGGGCCAGGGTGCGTACGGAGGCGGGGCGGGGCCGCGGGGGCGCGGCGAGGCGGCGCAGTACCGCGCCGGCCTGCCTGATCCAGGTGCCGTCGTCGTCGCGTCCGAAGATCTCGCAGGTGGCGCGGTCGGCGCCGGCCACGGTCACCGTGGTGCTGAGGTCGGTGTGGTCGGCGAGGGTGAGGAGTTCGTGGAAGCGCAGATCGGTGACCTCGACCTCGGTGGGGTCGGCGTCGAAGACCTGGCAGGCGGTGGTGAGCGCGAGGGCGTAGTAGGCGGCGCCGGGCAGCACGGGGGTGCCGTGCACCCGGTGGTCGTCCAGCCACGGCAGGGTGGCGGTGCCGGTGCTGGCGCGCCAGGAGTGGCGGAGGGATTCGCCGGGCACCTCGGTGTGGCTGCCGGGCAGTTCACCGGCGGACCGGCCGGTGGTGTCGGCGGCGGGCGCGGGGAGGGTGGGGGCGGCCCAGTGGGGGGTGCGGTCGAAGGTGATGGCGGGGACGTCGGCGAGGTCGCCGTCCCCGTACAGGTGCGCCCAGTCGACGGGGACGCCCGCGCAGTGGAGGGCGGCGAGCTGGGTGCGGAAGGTGGTGGTCTCGTCCTCGCCGCGGCGCAGGGTGGGCAGGACGACCGGGTCCCGGGTCAGATCGGCGAGGGTGCGGGCCACGGGGTGGGTGACCACCGGGTGCGGGGAGATCTCCGTGTACACCAGGTGGCGGTCCGCCGCGGCGGCGGCGAGCGCGGCGGAGAAGCGCACCGGGCGGCGCAGATTGGCACACCAGTAGTCGGCATCGAAGGCGGGGAGGTCGTGCGGGTCGTCGAGGACGGTGGTGTAGAAGGGGATGTCCGGCCGCCGGGGGGTCAGATCGGCCAGGACGGTGCGCAGTTCGGGGAGCAGGGGGTCGACCTGCGGGGAGTGCGAGGCGACGTCGACGGCGACCAGGGCGGCGGGGACGCCCCGGGCCTCCCAGTCGGCGACGAGGCGTTCCACGCGTGCGGTCTCCCCGGCCACGACGGTGGAGCCGGGCGCGGCCATGACGGCGACGGTGACGGCGCCCGAGGCGTCGGCGGCGGTGTCGAGTTCGGCCTGCACCTCGTCGGCGGGCAGGCCCACGGTGGCCATGGCGCCGTTTCCGGCGATCCGGGTGAGCAGCGCGGAGCGGCGGCAGATGACCTTGACGCCGTCGGCCAGGGAGAGCGCCCCGGCCACCACGGCGGCCGCGACCTCGCCCATGGAGTGGCCGATGACACCCGCCGGTTCGACGCCGTGGGCGCGCCAGGTGGCGGCGAGGGCGGTCTGCAGGGCGAACAGCACGGGCTGGACGCGGGCGCAGCCGGACACCGGCTCGCCCGCGCGGATGATGTCGAGCACCGAGAACCCGGTCTCGGCGGCGATGAGTTCGTCGGCCTCGGCGAGGGCGGCGGCGAAGGCGGGTTCGCGCTCCAGCAGTCCGCGTCCCATGCCGGGCCACTGCGAGCCCTGTCCGGAGAACACCCACACCGGCCGCCGGGACACCTCGGCGCCCACGGCGCCGGTCACCACGGCGGGGTGGGCCTGGCCGGTGGCGAACGCCCGTAGCGCCTGGCTGAGTTCGCCGTGGGTGGTGGCGGTGACGCCGAGCCGTCCGCGGCCCGCGGCGCGGCGCAGGGCGAGGGTGTGGGCGATGTCGCGCAGCGGTACGGCCGCGCCGTCGCCCTCCAGCCAGTCGGCCATGCGCCGCGCCGCGACCGGCAGCGCGGCGGGGGACCCGGCCGGGAGGAGGACGATGTGCGGGTCGGTGGCGATGGTGTGGCGTGGCCGCCGCACGCGGGGGCGCGCGGGGGTGGCGGGCGGCTGTTCCAGCACCACATGGGCGTTGGTCCCGGAGAACCCGAAGGAGGAGACGGCCGCGAGGCGGGGGCCGGTGCGCACGGGCCAGGGGGTGAGTTCCCGGGGGACGAAGAAGCGGGTGGCGTCGGCGTCGATGGCCGGGTTCCAGCGGGTGAAGTGCAGGTTGGGCGGGATGAGGCCCTGGTTCAGGCAGAGGATGGCCTTGATGAGGCCGGTGACCCCGGCGGCGGGTTCGAGGTGGCCGAGGTTGCTTTTGACGGACGCCAGTGCGCAGCGGTCGCGGCCGGTGCCGTACACCTCGGCGAGGCTGGTGAACTCGACGGGGTCGCCGACCGGGGTGCCGGTGCCATGGGTCTCGATCATTCCGATGTCGCGGGCGTCGATTCCGGCACGGGCGAGCGCCTCCTCGTACAGGGCGCGCTGGGCGGTGGCCGAGGGTGCGGCGAGTCCGTCGGAGTGGCCGTCCTGGTTGACGGCGGAGCCCCGCAGGACGGCGAGGACGCGGTCCCGGTCGCGGATGGCGTCGGGGAGGCGTTTGAGGACGACGATGCCGCAGCCCTCGCCGCGTACGAAGCCGTCGGCGGCGGCGTCGAAGGGGTGGCAGTGGCCGGTGTGGGAGAACATGCCCATCCGGTCGAAGGAGCGGGTGACTCTGGGCTCGAACATCAGGGTGACGCCACCGGCGAGGGCCAGGTCGCATTCGCCCGCGCGCAGCGCCTGGGCCGCGAGGTGCACGGCGACGAGGGAGGAGGAGCAGGCGGTGTCCAGGGCCAGGCAGGGCCCCTGGAGGCCGAGGAGGTAGGAGATCCGCCCGGCGGCGACGCAGTGCGCGTTGGACAGGGCCGAGCCCTGCTGTTCCTGGGTGTGCCGGTCGAGGCGGTCCGCGTAGTCGTTGTAGCTGAGGCCGGTGAAGACGCCGGTGGCGGTGCCCCCGAGCCGGTCGGGCGGTGTTCCGGCGTGTTCCAGGGCCTCCCAGGCCACTTCGAGCAGCAGCCGGTGCTGCGGGTCGAGGACATCGGCCTCGCGGCCGGAGACGCCGAAGAAGTCGGCGTCGAAGCCGGACACTTCGCGCAGATAGCCGCCGACGGCGGGCAGTCCGGAGCCGTCCGCCGGGGCGGTGGCATCCGGTGTTCCCCACAGGGCGGTGCGCTCGGCGGGGGGCGCGGCGACCGCGTCCCGTCCCTCGGCGAGCAGATGCCACAGGGCGGCGGGCGAGTCGATGTCACCGGGGAGTCGGCAGCCCATGCCGACCACGGCTATGCGGGTGGGCGGGCGCCCGGAGGCAGGGGTGTTGTGACGCATCGGGGTCTCCGTGGGGGTGTTTCGGCCTGTGGGGTGGAGGCCGGGAGGGGGCGGGGTCGCGGGGACCGCCTACGTGGCGTCCGGGCTGCCCAGCAGCATCGCGTGCTTCACGCCACCGATCTGGTAGTTGAAGCTCAGCGCGTAGTCGAAGTCAAGGGGGCGGGTGCGGGTGCCGGGGACCGGGTCGAAGGGCAGTCCTTCGGCGGGTTCCTCGCAGTTGGCGGTGGGGCACACCGCGCCCTGTTCCATCATCATCAGGGTCAGGGCGGCGCCGACGCAGCCGATCGGCGAGCCGTGGTGGCCGAAGCAGGCCTCCTGGGTGCTCACCAGGACGGAGCTGTCCGGTCCGTACAGCTCGCGGATGGTGTTGGCCTCCAGCGCGGTGACGGCCGCGCCGCCGTCGCAGGCGCCGTTGACGTACGGGATCTGCTCGATGCGCCACCGGTCGCCGAGGCAGGCGCGGACGGCCCGGACGAGCTGTGCGCCGCCCGCGTCGGTGGCGAGGGGGTTGTCGAGGCCGTCGCGGGTCATGGCGGTGGCGAGCACCTGGCCGTAGAGGTGTGCGCCGCGGCGCAGGGCGTGTTCCCGGCTTTCGAGAATCACGGTGGCGGATCCCTCACCGTGGTTGATGCAGTCGGCGCGCCGGTCGTAGGGGCGCATGAGGGAGTCGAACGAGGCGAGGAGGTCGGGCATGGCGGCGGCGTCCATCGCCTCGTGGGCGCGCTGCGCGCCCACTTGCACCTGCTGGCCCTGCTGGATCAGGGCGAGGTCGAAGACGTCGACTCCAGTGACGGCGGCCATCTCGACCTCGCCGGTGGCGATGAGCCTGCGGGCGTTGCCGATCTGCACGGCGGCGGACGAGCAGCCGCAGGTGACGGTGTAGCAGGGGCCGGTGGAGCGGGCCGCCGCGGCCTGGACGACCGCTACGTCGGAGGGGGTCGCGCCGAGCGCGGCGGCGACGAACATCTCCACGCCGTCCAGCGCGGTGGCCTCGTCGGCCTGGGTGTTCAGCAGCGAGAGATACACGCCGACGTTGGTGTCCACTCCGCCGCGGCCGACGAGGAGGGCGGCCTCGCTCAGATCCCCCGCCTGGAGGTCCAGTTCGGCGTCGGCGCAGGCTTCCACCAGGGACACCAGGCCGAAGCGGTGGGCGTTGGTGTAGTGGCGGGAGAAGAACTCGGGGATTTCGGGGAGCCGTTCTCCGAAATGTTCTGGGGTGAGGTTCACCGCACCGTAAGCGATGTCCCGCTGTACGAGCGCGGATCGGCCGTGGGAGGCCATATCCCATGCCTGCCCGGCGGTGAATACGGGCTCGCCGTCGCCCGGCAGGCAGAAACCCAGACCGGTGACCACGGCGTCCCGCGGTCTTTTCACCGCGGCCTCCTGAAGCTGATAATAGTTGTCATGACGACCTCCTGATCCTCACTCGGAAACGATTTACGGAATAGAAGACGTTACGCCGCGGCAAGGACCGTCGGTAGGTTGTGCCGTATCACCCAGGTGGATTCGGCAGGTACGGTTCGGGGATTCGTACGCCCGGCGCCCGGCGCACACCACCGCCCCGGTATCGGGCCCCGCGTTCCCCCGCACGCCCCCTCTTGCGGAAACTTCCTGAAAACCGGGGGAAAACACAGCCGTTCGCGGGCATCTCATCGGTACGTCATTTCGACTGTTCAGCACAGGCCGCCGAAAGGACCACCATGGCGAACCAGTCCGTCCCGTTCGACAACCTGGACCGCAAGATCGTCGCGGCTCTGGTGGCGAATGCCAGGGCGAGCTTCACGGAGATCGGCGACGCGATCGGACTGTCGGCGTCCGCGGTCAAGCGGCGGGTCGACCGGATGCGGGAGAACGACGTGATCACCGGCTTCACCACGACCGTGCGCCCGGCCGCCCTGGGCTGGCGGACCGAGGCGTACGTGGAGGTGTACTGCGACAGCGCGGCCCCGCCGCGGCGGCTGGCCGAGGTGGTGCGCAGCTACCCGGAGATCACCGCGGCCATGACGGTGACCGGGAGCGCCGACGCCCTGCTGCACGTCATGGCCACCGATGTGGAGCACTTCGAGGAGGTGCTGGAGCGCATCCGGACCGAGCCCTTCATCCGGAAGACCATCAGCTACATGGTGCTGTCGCATCTGATAGCGGGCAGCGCCGAGGCCGGTGCCAGCCCCGCCGCCGCACCGCCCGGGGCGATGGACGCAATGAACGGCCGCTGAACCGCTCGGAGACGCAACATCGCTGCACCATCGCGCAATTTTCCTTTCTTGTGTCCCCTCTCGTCCGCTTTCTACCGTTGGAATCATTCACCGGCCCGCGGAAGCGAGAGGACTGCTCCGTGCCCCAGACCCGTGTGCCGCGCCCCCGGCGCTATCTGACCTGTCCCCCCAGATTTTTCGACGTCCGGTACGCCATCAATCCCTGGATGCGCGAGGACACCGTGGTCGACACCGCGCTCGCCCACACCCAGTGGGAGACGCTGATCCGGACCTACCGCGACCATGGCCACCGGGTGGAGGCCGCCGAGCCGGTGCCGGGCCTGCCGGACATGGTGTTCGCGGCGAATTCGGCCCTGGTCCTTCAGGGCCGGGTCTTCGGCTCCCGGTTCCACGCGCCCCAGCGGCGGCCGGAACAGCTCGCCTACACCTCCTGGTTCAAGGCGGCCGGATTCGAGGTGCACCCGCCGGAGGCCGTATGCGAGGGCGAGGGCGACCTCGTGCCCGCGGGCCGGTTCATCCTGGCCGGTACCGGGTTCCGTACGACGCGCGCCGCCCACCAGGAGGTGCAGGAGTTCTTCGGGGTGCCGGTGATCAGCCTGCTGCTGGTGGACCCGTACTTCTACCACCTGGACACCGCCCTGTTCACGCTCGACGAGGAGAACATCGCCTACTACCCGGGGGCGTTCTCCCCCGGGAGCCGTGAGGTCCTGGAGCGCCTGTTCCCGGAGGCGCTGATCGCCACCCGGGACGACGCCATGGCCTTCGGGCTCAACTCCGTCTCCGACGGCCGCCATGTATTCGTCGCCCCGCGCGCGACCGGCCTCATCGACCAGCTCACCGACCGCGGTTTCGTCCCCGTCCCCGTCGACCTGTCGGAGCTGCACAAGGCCGGCGGGGGCATCAAGTGCTGCACTCAGGAGATCCGCTGATGACCGCACCCGCACGCACCGCCCCGGCCGCAGGCGCCCGCCCCGCGCGCTCCTCGGAAGAACTGATCGGCGCCGAGGAGTCCTCGCTCGCCCACAACTACCATCCGCTGCCGGTGGTCGTCTCCCGCGCCGAGGGCGCCTGGGTGTGGGACGTCGAGGGCCGCCGCTACCTCGACATGCTGGCCGGGTACTCGGCCCTCAACTTCGGCCACCGCCACCCGGCGCTCATCGAGGCCGCCCACCGCCAGCTCGACCAGCTCACCCTCACCTCGCGCGCCTTCCACAACGACCGGCTCGCCGGGTTCGCCGAGGGCCTCGCGCACCTCACCGGCCTGGAGATGGTGCTGCCGATGAACACCGGCGCGGAGGCGGTGGAGAGCGGCATCAAGCTGGCCCGCAAATGGGCGTACGAGGTCAAGGGCGTCGCCCCGGACCGGGCGACGATCGTGGTGGCCGACGGCAACTTCCACGGCCGTACGACGACGATCGTGGGGTTCTCCAGCGACCCGGTGGCCCGCGAGGGGTTCGGCCCGTTCGCCCCGGGCTTCCGCGTCGTCCCGTACAACGACCTCGCCGCGCTGGAGGCGGCGGTCGACGAGACCACGGCCGCCGTGCTGATCGAGCCCATCCAGGGCGAGGCGGGCGTGCTGATCCCCGACGATGGCTATCTGCGCGGGGTGCGCGACCTCACCCGGCGGACCGGGACGCTGTTCATCGCCGACGAGATCCAGTCCGGTCTCGGCCGCACCGGTACCACCCTCGCGGTCGACCACGAGTCGGTGCGGCCGGATGTGCTGCTGCTCGGCAAGGCGCTGGGCGGCGGCATCGTGCCGGTCTCCGCCGTGGTCGCCGACCGTGCGGTGATGGGCGTGCTGCGCCCCGGTGAGCACGGCTCCACCTTCGGCGGCAATCCGCTGGCCGCCGCCGTCGGTTCGGCCGTGGTCGACCTGCTGCGCACCGGGGAGTTCCAGCGCCGCGCCGCCGAGCTGGGCGAGGTGCTGGACGCCGGGCTGAGCGCGCTGCACGGCAAGGGCGTCACGGGGCACCGCTGCCGCGGCCTGTGGGCCGGGGTCGACGTGGACCCCGCGCTGGGGACCGGGCGCGAGATCGGGATGCGGCTGCTGCGCGAGGGCATCCTGGTCAAGGACACCCATGGTTCGACGATCCGGCTGGCGCCGCCGCTGACGATCACCCGCGAGGAACTTCAGGCGTCGCTGGCGTCGCTGGAGAAGGTACTCGGCTGACCAAAACCGGTACCTCCGCTCACCGACGGCGACATTGAGCGCCGGGCCGCATTACGTTCCATACGGCCCGGCGCTTCGTCTTGTTCAATCCATCTCCGAGATTCTTTTTCGAGGGCCTGAACCAGCGCGTGAACCGTAGATAACGCGCAGGTCACGGCCCTTTTATGTACGTTGTTGAGCATTCGACTGTTGCGGATCTCCCGATGTGGAACACTTCCTGTCAACTCGCCGGGAAGACCTGGTGGAGGGTGTGAAGTCCTTGCAGGTCAGCATGGGTTGAGAAGGCGAGCGTGCAGGGTGCGGGAAGGAGTTGCGGCTGGAGTGGACACGGAGCCGGTCACGGTGACGGCCGCATACCGGGTGGAGCCCGGCCGCGAAACCGAGTTCTATGGCTGGGCGATTGAGATGCTCAATGCCGCGGCAAGCCTTCCGGGATACCTGGGGGGCGGCGTCATGGGCTCCGGCCAGCTGTCCTCGGAATGGCATGTCATCTACCGATTCGACAGGGAAGTATCCGCACAGGGATGGGAATCCTCGCTCGAGCGCGCCCGGTTGGCGACTCGGGCCGGACCCTTCGTACAAGAAAAGGGAACTCAGCGCACCTCAGGACTGCAGAACTGGTTGAAGGGTCCGGTGCGGCCGCTACCGCCGCCCCCCAAATGGAAGCTCTGGCTGGTGAACCTGGGCGCCGTGTTCCCTCCGGTCCTCATGTTCAACGTGCTGGTGATCCCGTTCCTCGACGGTACCAATTTCCTGCTGCGGACCCTGGCTCTGTGTCTTGGCGTGACCGCGATGGTGACCTGGCTCGTCATGCCGCGCCTGCAGCGGCTCCTCAAGAAGTGGCTCTACCCGCCGCTTCAGTCGATCCGAGGACGCCACAGGCGCATGGCGATGGACGGCCCGAAGCAAGGAGGCAAATCCGGATGGAATCGCTGAGGACGCTCCTCGTCGATAATTATGACTCGTACACGTACAACCTCTTCCATCTGCTCACCGAGGTCAACGGTGAGGAACCGGAGGTGCTTCTCAATGACGCGCCCGAATGCGCGGACATCGACCTCTCCGAGTTCGACAACATCGTGGTCTCCCCCGGCCCCGGACATCCGGCCGACACGCGTGACTTCGCCGGGGCCGCCCGGCTGATCGAGCGGGCCACGATTCCGGTACTGGGCGTGTGCCTGGGCCATCAGGGCATAGCCCTCGGCGCCCAGGGGCGGGTGGTGCCCGCCCCCGAGCCGCGGCACGGCCATCTCTCCCGGATCAAGCACGGCGGGCGTGGCATCTTCCGTGGTCTTCCCCAGGACTTCACGGCAGTCCGCTACCACTCGCTGTGCGTGGCCGAGCCGATGCCGCTGGGTCTGCAGGGCATCGCCTGGTCCGAGGACGGCGTCCTGATGGGGCTGCGGCACCGGGCCCGCCCGCTGTGGGGCGTGCAGTTCCACCCGGAGTCGGTGCTCACCGGATACGGCCACCGGATGTTCTCCAACTTCCGCGATCTGACGATCGAGCACGCCAACGGCGAGTCCGTGACGTCCACCGCCTCCCCCGGCCAGCCCCGCAAACCCCGCACCCCGCGCCCCAGGAAGCCGGTGACGGTGAGCGCCCCCGCGGCGGACGCCACGAAGGCCCGCTCCTACCGGCTGCACGCCCGCTGGCTGGCCGACGCGACCGACACCGAGGCGGCCTTCACCCGGCTGTACGCGGACGCCCCGCGCGCGTTCTGGCTGGACAGTTCGCGGACCCAGGCCGGCGAGGCGCGCTTCTCCTTCCTCGGCGACGGACAGGGGCCGCTGGCCGAGTTCGTGGCGTACGACACCGCCACCAAGGTGTGCGAGATCGAGCGGCCAGGGCAGCCCGCCGCCACCTACCAGGGCAGTGTCTTCGACTATCTGAAGCAGGAGCTGGCCGCCCGCCAGGTCCACGCCCCGGACCTGCCCTTCGACTTCACCGGCGGCTATGTGGGCTACTTCGGCTACGAGATGAAGGCCGACACCGGCGCCCCCGGGCGGCACGAGGCCGCTACCCCCGACGCCTGCTGGCTGTTCGCCGACCGCTTCGTCGCGGTCGACCACCAGGAGGGCGTCACCTACATCTGCTGCCTCTCCGAGGACACCCCCGACGGCCACCGCGGCGCCAAGGAGTGGCTGGACGCGACGGTGACCGTGCTCACCGGGGTACCGGCGCAGACCGAGCCCCTGCCCACGCCGCCGCCGCTGACCACCACCGCGGCCGTCGAACCCTGGCTGGTCAGGGACCGGGAGAAGTACCTGGCCTCGATCGAGGCGAGCCTGCGCGAGCTGCGCGCCGGGGTGAGCTACGAGATCTGCCTCACCAACTCCGCGTGGCTGCCCGCCCCGAGCGACTCGTACACGTTCTACCGGACGCTGCGCCGCTGCAACCCGGCGCCGTACGCCGCCTATCTGCGGTTCGGCGACACGGACGTGGCGTGCGCCTCCCCCGAGCGCTTCCTGCGGGTCACCCCGGACGGCATCGCCGAGGCCAAGCCGATCAAGGGTACGGCGCCGCGCTCCGGGGACACCGACAAGGACGCCCGGGCGCTGGCCGCCCTCGCCACCAGCGCCAAGCCCCGGGCCGAGAACCTGATGATCGTCGACCTGCTCCGCAACGACCTGGGGCGGGTGTGCAAGCCGGGCAGTGTGTACGTCCCGCGGCTGATGAACACCGAGTCGTACGCCACCGTGCACCAGCTGGTGTCCACCGTGCGCGGACGGCTGCGCCAGGACACCAGCACCGTCGACTGTGTGCGGGCCTGCTTCCCCGGCGGCTCGATGACCGGCGCCCCCAAGCTGCGCACCATGGAGATCATCGACTCCCTGGAGACCGAGGCCCGCGGCGTGTACTCGGGCGCCCTCGGCTTCCTCAGCTGCAACGGCGCGGCCGACCTCAGCATCGTGATCCGCGCCGCGGTGTTCACCGGCGGCCGGATGCACATCGGGGCGGGCGGTGCCATCGTCCTCGACTCCGACCCGGCCGAGGAGTACGAGGAGATGCTGCTGAAGACCGCGGCGACGATGCGCGCCTACGACGCCTCGGAACAGCGGCCCGCCGATGAGCTGGACGACCTGCTGGTGGCGGCGGCCCCATCGCTGCCGGACTCCCCCGCGAAGGAGCTGGAACGGTGACCGCTCTCCCGGATTCCGCCCTCTCGGATCCCGACCTGCTGGATCCGTCCCTCGCCGCCGCGCTTCCGCTGTCCGGCCCGTCGGTCTTCGTCCCGTCGGTGTCCGCCAACGTGGCCGCGCATCTGGCGGCGCTCGCCGACCGCAGCGGCTGGTCGGCCCGGCCCGCCTTCCTCGAGGCGCACCGGATCTGGACCCATGGCGAGGTCCACGACCGTGCCGCGCGCGCCGCCACCGTACTGGCGGGGCGCGGGGTGGGTGCCGGGGACCGGGTGCTGATGGCGCTGCCCGACGGCATCATGTGGGTGGCCACGTTCCTGGCCGCCGCCCGGCTGGGGGCGACGGCGGTGCTGGTCAACCCCGGGCTCACCGCCGACGACCACCGGTTCATGGCCGAGGACTCGCGGGCCGCGCTGTGTGTCTCGGGGCCCGATCTGCAGGACCACTTCGACACCGCGCGCTGGCTCGGCGCGGACCAGCTGTCGGCGCTGACGGACCCCGGCGGCATCGACGCCGCGGCCGCGGCGCCGGAGGCCGAGCCGGTGACGGCCGACGCCCCGCTGTACGTCCAGTACACCTCGGGCACCACCGGCCGCCCGAAGGCGGTGACCCACACCCATGGCGATGTGGCGGCGTACTACGACCTGGTGGGGCGGGAGGTGCTGGACATCGGCCCGGACGACGTGACGTTCTCGGTGTCCAAGCTGTTCTACGCCTACGGGTTCGGGAACGCCTTCGTCTTCCCGCTGTTCTCGGGGTCGTCCGCGGTGCTGAGCGCGCAGCGGCCGGGGCCCGGCCTCACCGACGACCTGGTGGCCCGGCACCGGGTGACCCTGCTGTACTCGGTGCCGTCCGCGTACGCCGCCCTGGTGGACGAGCGCGGCACCGGCCACACCCACTGCTTCGCCTCGGTGCGCGCCGCCGTCAGCGCGGGCGAGAGCATGCCCCGCGGGCTGGGGGAACGGGTCGCCGAGATGCTGGGCGCGCCGGTGCTGGAGCAGATCGGCTCCACCGAGGCGGGCCACGCCTTCTGCGCGAACACCGTCTGGGAGAACGCCCCCGGCACCCTGGGCCGCCCGGTGCCGCGCTTCGAACTGGAGCTGCGGGACAGCGGCGGCACCGTGGTGGAGGCCACCGCCGGTGAGGCGGCCGAGGGCGAGCTGTGGGTGCGCGGGCCGACGGTGGCCTCCGTCCGCCCGGCGGACGACGGCTGGCTCGCCACCCGGGACCGGGCCCGGCGCAACCCGGACGGCACGTACCAGCACCTGGGCCGGGTCGACGATCTGGAGATGGTCGGCGGGATCACCGTGTCCCCGCTGGAGGTCGAGGAGGTGCTGCGGCACCACCCGGCCGTGCGGGAGGTGGCAGTGGCCGCCGTCCCCGACAGCCGGGGCGCGACCCGGCTGCACGCCTTCGTGGTGCCGACCGCGCCGGTGGCCGGTGGCCGGACCGTCGACGAGCGGGCCCTGTCGGCCGATCTGATCGCGCTGGCCCGGAAGCGGCTCGCCGCGTTCAAGGCGCCGCGCACGGTGCGGGTGGTGACGTCCCTGCCCCGGACGCAGACGGGCAAGCTGCGCCGCCATGTCGTACGGACGGGCGCCTGGTGACCGGCCGTCATCCCGCCGGTCCCCCTCTCTCCCCCGCGCGCACCCTCGTGAACGATTCCGAACGGTAGGTACTGCAAATGTTGGAGCGGCTACTCCCCGAGCGCGGGTTCTACCTCGGGCTGATGTTCCAGGAGGCCGCGGCCCGCCACGGCAGGGTCCGGGTGACGCTCGACCGGGCGCTGGACGTCGCACCGGACGCCGGTACGGACCTCGGGTACACCGACCTGGCGGATCTGGTCGACGACCTGGCCGCCCGGCTGTGGTCGGCGGGGGTGCGGCCGAGCGAGCATGTGGCGATCCACAAGAGCGACAACGTCGACATCGTGCTGCTGGCCTGCGCCGTCTCCCGGATCGGTGCGGTGCCCGCGCTGCTGTCGCCCTCGCTGGACGGCGGGGTGGCCGCGGTGCTGCTGGACCGGCTGCACGCGCCCTGGCTGATCACCGACCGGGCCGTGCTGGAATCCGCCCTGAGCGGTCTGGACACCGGGCTCGCCCGTGGCGTGCTCACCGTGGACGAGGCGCCCGGGAACGCACACGCGATCCCGCTCGCCAAGTACGCCGGAGTGCCGCGCCGCGCGCCCATCCGGCTGCACCCCCGCGAACCCTCCCTGATCACGCACAGCTCGGGCACCACCGGCGTCCCCAAGCTGGCGGTGCACTGCGCGCACACCATGTGGAACCGGCTCGTACCGCAGCAGGCGCTGGGCCGGGCCACCCGCGGCGAGTCCGCGGCGCTGCACATGTCGTTCGTGCACTCCCGCTTCTACCATCTGCTGGGCGTGCTGCTGCACTTCGGCAGCCCGCTGCTGCTGCTCCTCGACCCCGACCCGGCCCACGCGGGCCCGCTGCTGGCCACGTACCGGCCCGGCATCGTGGAGACCCACCCCAACACCTTCGTGCTGTGGGAGGACCTGGCCGACGCGCCCGGGGCGCCGCTGGCCAACGTACGGGCGTACGGCTCCACCTTCGACGCCATCCACCCGCGCACCGTGCAGCGGCTGCTCGCCGCGTCCCGCCGCCGCGACCCGCGGCTGGTGCAGCTGTACGGGCAGAGCGAGACCGGGCCGATCGCCTTCGGCTGGTACACCCGGCGCGGCGCGGACCGGGTGCAGGGGCGGCGGGTGGGCACCGGCATTCCCGGGTTCACCCGGATCCGGGTGGTGGACGAGCGGGGCCGGAAGTGTCCACCCGGTGCGCCGGGTGCCATCGAGGCCCGTACCCGCGGCCGGATCCTCACCTATCTCGGCGCCCCCGACCAGTACGCCCGCCAGGTGGACCGCGGCTGGTGGCGGATGGGCGACATGGGATACCGCGACCGGTGGGGCGCGCTGTATCTGCTCGACCGCGAGGTCGACCAGCACGCCACGGTGGACTCCAATCTGGAGGTCGAGGACGAGCTGCTGTCCCGGGTCGCCGAACTCCGCGAGGTGATCATCGTCCACGGTCCCGACCTGGAGCCGGTGCCGGTCGTATGCACCCGCGGGGACCAGCCGCTGGACGCGGGCCGCTGGCGGCTGGCCACCTCGGACCTGCCGCCGCTGGCCGAACCGGTGCAGTGCCGCTTCGAGGACCTGCCCCGCACCGGCACCTGGAAGATCAAGCGGCTGGAGATCAGCCGGCTGCTGGCCGAGGGCGAACTGCCCACGCTGTCCACCGCCCGGGCCCATGGCTGACCCGGCGGCGATCGAGCGGCCGGTGCTGGTGGTGGGCGCCGGGCCGGTCGGGATGACCGCGGCGCTCGCGCTGCGGGCCCGCGGGCTGCCGGTCACCGTGCTGGAGGCGGGGGCGAAGGACCGGGTGCGGCCCGGGAGCCGCGCGCTGTTCGTGCACCGCCAGTCGCTGCGGCTGCTGGAGCGGGCCCGCCCCGGGCTCGGGCAGGGCATCGCGGCGTACGGCACGACCTGGCGGACCCGGCGCACTCTCTACCGCGGGCGCCAGGTGTTCGCGCAGACCTTCCCGGAGCCCGCTGACGGCGGCGGTGGCAAGCTGCCCGCCTTCGCGAGCCTGCGCCAGGTGGACACCGAGCGGTTTCTGTACGAGGCGTGTCTGGACTCGGGCGTGGACTTCCGCTTCGACGCCGAGGTGTCCGGGGTCGAGGCCACCGGCACCGGGGTGACGGTGACCGCGGCGGACGGCGACAGCTGGTCGGCCGGTCATGTGATCGCCGCCGACGGGGCCCGCTCCGCGGTGCGCAAGGCGCTGAACATCCCGCTGGAGGGGACCCGTTCCGAGGGCTATCACGTCGTCGTGGACGTGGCGGACCCGGCGGGCGGGGAGTTGTCGGCCGAGCGGGTCTTCCACTACGAGCACCCCGCCGCCGGCGGCCGCACCGTGCTGCGGGTGCCGTTCACCGGCGGCTTCCAGATCGACCTGCAGTGCCGGGCGGGCGACCCGCCGGGCACGTACGACACCGAGCAGGCGGTGCGCCGCTGGCTGCCCCGGCTGGTGGGCGCGGACTGCGCGCACCATGTGCTGTGGGTGTCCCGGTACCACTTCCTGCGCAAGGTCGCCGCGTCGTTCACCGATCCGGCCGGCCGGGTGCTGCTGGCGGGCGAGGCGGCGCATCTGTTCCCGCCCTTCGGGGCGCGCGGCATGAACAGCGGGATCGCGGACGCGGTCGCGGCGGCCGATGCCATATCGGTGGCATGCTCCGACCCGTCGCGGGCACCCGTGGCCATCGGCGAGTTCGCTTCCACCCGCCGTCGTGCCGCGCTGTTCAACAGCGTGGCCGCGGGGGCGGCCCTGGACCATATGCGGCCACGCCGCTGGGCCCGGATGACCCAGCGGGCGGCGGCCACGCTGGCCCCGGTGGTCCCCCGGTGCGGCGCGTGGCTGGAGCACGCCCCGTACGGCCCCCGCGGCGGCCCGATGGCCGACGCGGCGCGGAAGTACTGACGGTGGAGGGGAACGAAGACGTGAACACGGACACGGACAGGCGTGCGGCGGCCCGGAACACCGGCCCGGCCCGGGGCGCGGCCCGGCACGGCGGCCACCGGCAGTCGTCGGAGCAGCAGTGGACGCTGATGTGGCGCGAGGACGGCGGGCTGATGCCCTCCCGCCCGGTGCCCGACAGCGCGCTGCTGGCCGCCGACTCCTGGCTGGTCGACGAGGGGCGGGTACGGGCGCTCGACCACCACCACCGGCGGTTCTCCGTCGCGTGCGCCGAGGCGACGGGCGACTCCCCGGCCCGGATCGAGAGCTTCTGGCGGGACGCGGTGGCGGCGCTGCCGCGCACCGGCCGCTGGTTCCCGCGGGTCGAGCTGGCCGGTCCCGAACCGGCCCGGCTCTATCTGCGGATACGGCCCGCACCGCCCCGGACGTGCGACGTGGCCGTCTGTCTGACCGAGGAGTTCGACCCGCGCGTCCATCCGCGCCGCAAGGGACCGGATCTGTCCCTGCTGGCGCATCTGCGCCACCGGGCCGCCCAGCGGGGCGCGCAGGAGCTGCTGCTCACCACCCCCTCGGGTCTGGTGCTGGAGGGGACGACGGCGAACGTCCTGTGGTGGGAGGACGACGTCCTGTGCCTGCCGCCGCCGGACCTGCCGCTGCTGGCGGGCGTCACCACGACCCTGCTCCAGGAGCGCGCGGCGGAGCTGGGCGTCCGTACCGAACACCGCCGGTGTCCCGTCCACGAGCTGGACGGGCGCGAGGTGTGGCTGGTCAACGCGTTGCACGGGATCCGGCCCGTGACCGCGTGGCTCGGCCGTCCGCTGCGCGCGGGACCGGCCCTGCGCGCCGCTTCCTGGCAGAGCTGGCTCGACAGCGCCGGCGATGTCCTCATGCCCACGAACGGAGTTCACCGATGACCGCGACCGCGCCCGGCCCGCAGGCCACCACCGCCCGGCTGGAACTGAAGAAGCTGGCCCCCAAGGTGTCCGCCGCGATGGGTGCCCTGCACGCGGCGGCCGTCGAGGCGGCGCAGGAGGCGAAGGTCGAGCCCGAGCTGCTCGAACTGGTCAGAATCCGCGCCTCCCAGCTCAACGGCTGCGCGTTCTGCCTGGACATGCACACCAAGGACGCCCGGTCCCGGGGCGAGACCGAGCAGCGCATCTACGCCCTGAGCGCCTGGCGGGAGACCCCGTTCTTCACCGAGCGCGAGCGGGCCGCGCTCGCCCTGGCCGAGGCGGTGACCGACGTCCAGGACGGCCACGTCCCGGACGAGGTCCACCGCGCCGCGTGCGAGGTGTTCGACGAACCGCAGGTGGCAGCGTTGATCTGGGCCGCCGTCGTCATCAACGCGTACAACCGCACAGCGATCAGCGCCCGGATGGTGCCCGGCGCGTATCAGCCCGCCCCTCGCACCTGACCCCCTGCCCGTCGCGTGGCGCGCCATGGGGCACCCCCGGCGCATGGCGCGCCGTGCGACGACGTCAGCACTTGCTGGAGGCATCAGACCCATGAACACCCACGGACCGCGGGGCGCTTCCGGCCCCCATCCGCCCCTGCTGGGCCGCCCGGCCCGGGGGCGCAACCCGCTGCGCAGGCGGACGGACCGGGTCCAGTCCTGGTTCACCGCGCTCTTCCTGCTGGTCCTCGTGCTCGGCCTGCCGATGGCCGCGATCAGCGCGGGGAACGCCGCGTACGCGTCGCAGATGCGCGTCGTGCACGACCAGGCCGCGGCGCGGCACCAGGTCACCGCGCGGCTTGCCGAGTCCCCTCCCGGCGGGCCCGGCCAGTCGGACGCCACCGAGCTGAGGATGGCGAAGGTCGGCTGGACCGGCGACGACGGCGCCCGGCACACGGGTGTGGCCACGGTGCCCGGCGGTGCGGACGCGGGTGCGGAGGTACGGGTGTGGGTGGGCCCGGACGGGCATCTCGCCCAGCCGCCCACCTCCCCCTCGACCGCGCGGACGATGGGCTGGTTCACCGGCATGCTGACCGCGGCGGCCGTGGCCGGGGCGGCGTTCGCGGGGCGGGCCCGGGCCCGGCACGTGCTGGACCGCCGCCGGTACGCGCGATGGGAGGCAGAGTGGAAGGTGGTGGAACCCGCGTGGTCCGGCAGGAACCGTCGCTGACCGCTCCCTGGCCGCCCCCGCCGCGGGTTCGTATGCGACGTGAGGAGCAGACAATGCCGCACACAGTGGAGTGGAAGGTCCACCTCTACCTCTTCGAGGACGACGCGGGCCGTACGAAGGCGCGCGTCGAGCTGGACACCGGTGCCGCGGCGCTCACCGGCCGGGGAACGGCACGGCTCAACCCGGAGGACCGGGACATCCCGGTGATCGGCGACGAGCTGGCGGCGGGCCGGGCCCTGAGCGATCTCGGGCAGCAGCTGCTGCGGGCCGCCGAGCACGACATCGACAGCGAGGAGCCACCGGCGCCGCGCAAGCCCCGACCCGGATACGGCTGGGTGGTCTGAGCCCCCGGCTCCCCGGAGGGTCAGCCGCCGGACGGCCGGGACGCGGCCGCGCCCACGTCCTCGGCGGCCTTGGCGAGCAGATCGAGCATGGCCCGCTCCGCGCGCGCGGCGTCCCGGTCGCGTACCGCGTCCAGCACCCGGCGGTGGCTGGGCACCGGGTCGTCGGCGTCCCCGTGGGCGTGCACCAGCCGGTCGCGCTCGCGCAGCCCGGGCTCCAGGACCAGATCGAACCGGGCGAGGAGTTCATTGCCGGTGGCGGCGAGCAGCGCCCGGTGGAAGGCGGCGTCGGCGTCCGCCTCGGCGACCAGGTCGCCCCGGGCGCGTTCCATCGCGGTCAGCGCCGCGTCCAGCGCGGCCAGGTCGGCGTCGGTGCGGCGCAGCGCGGCCCGGTGGGCGGCGGCGGGCTCCACGACGGCGCGTACGTCGGTGAGGTCGCGCATCAGCCGCTCGCCGTCGCCGCCCGCCATGCGCCAGCGGATCACGTCGGCGTCCAGCAGGTTCCACGCGGAGCGGGGGCGCACGTACGTGCCGCGCTTCTGCCGGGCGTCGATGAGCCCCTTTCCGGCCAGCACCTTCAGGGATTCGCGCATCACGGTGAGGCTGACGTCCAGTTCACCGCCGAGGGCCCGTACGTCCAGGACGTCGCCCTCGGCCCAGTGGCCGCCGACGATGCGGGCGCCCAGCCGCTGGACCACCTGGCCGTGCACACCGCGGCCGGAATAGGACGCCATGGGGTTCTCCTCGTCGACGCTGGTCAGCTGGGCATTATTTATGAATACATCTTGACACCCCCCAGGCCCGCCCGGACGATGAACCGACCTCACCGACGAGCACGCCGACCGCGGGGAGCCCCCTGTGACGCAGTCGCCGCACGCCCATCTCCCGGCCACCCTGACCATCTCGCTGTGGGACTTCAGCTGGTACACCCGTACCGGCCCGGGCGAGCCCTTCGCCGATCTGGACCGCGCCTTCGAGGACGCCGTCGCCCGCGGCTACAACACGGTGCGCGTCTGCGCGATGCCGTATCTGCTCTTCGGCTCGGGGCTCGACACCAGTCGGCTGCGGCTGCGCCCGCTGGGCGGCGACTACGGGCAGCGGATGCGCTGGTACGACGTGGGCGCGGTCGCCGAGATCGACGGACGCGCCCAGCTGCGGGCGCTGTTCGAGGCGGCCCTGCGGCACGACTGCTACGTCATCCTCTCCAGCTGGGAGTACCAGCAGAGCCCGTCGTTCGCCGAGGACCGCGCCTGGTTCGACGCGCTGATGGCGATCGATCCCGAAGGGCGCGCCGAGGCGCTCGCGGACGCGCTGGCCGATCTGATCGACTTCCTCGTCGTGCACGGTCTTGACGACCGGATCGCCTTCACCGAGCTGCACAACGAGGTGCAGGGGACCCGGCTCACCGACGGTCTGCGGGGCGAGGACAGGATCGTCGCGCTGCGCCCGCGGCTGGAGCGCGGTCTCGCCCGGTTCCGGGAGCGCCACCCGAACCGGCCGGTCACCGTCAACTACGCCATGGTGCCGGTCGGTTCGCTGCGCGGGGTGCCCCGCGACATCGACGTCGCCGTGTTCCATCCGTACGTCTACGGCGTGCTCGGCGAGCTGATCGACACCTTCGCGATCCGCGACCGCGCCCGGCCCTTCCCCCAGCCGCGGGCCCGCCGGGAGCTGCTGCGCCCCGGCGCGCCCGATCTGGCGGACTGGGTGCCGCCGGAGCGCGACCGGTGGCGGCTGGCGGCCACCACGGTCGGGCCGCGGGAGATCTACGTCCACGACTGGTGCGACCCGGTCAAGTGGGACGCCTGGCTGTACGAGCGGTACGCGACCCACCGGCTGGCGATGGAGCAGAAGCTGGTCACCTGGATCGAGGCCGCCGCGGACTGGGCGGCGGACACGGGCGTGCCGCTGGTCTTCGGCGAGGGCTGGATCGGCTACACGCCGCTGCACGGCACGTTCGAGGAGGGCCCGGTGGGGGCCGCGTTCTGCCGCCGCGCCGTGACCGAGGCGGCGCGGGTCGGCGCGTGGGGCGCGGTGGTGTGCTCCAACGCCGCGCCCCAGCACCCGATGTGGCAGGACATCGCGCTGCAGCGGGAGTGCAACGCCATACTGCGCGGCTGAGCGGCGTCACCCCGAAGCCGCCACCCCGAAGCCCTCACCCCGCAGTCCTCACCACTCGGCGAACGAACCGTCCGAGTGGCGCCAGACGGGCCCGCGCCAGTCGGGCGTGGTCCCGTCGGCGGCGCGCACGGCCCGCTCGTCGACCTCGATGCCGAGCCCGGGCGCGGTCGGCCGGTTGATGTGGCCCTCGTGGAAGCGGAACACCTCGGGGTCGACCACGTAGTCGAGGACTTCGGCGCCGTCGTTGTAGTGGATGCCGATGCTCTGTTCCTGGATCAGGAAGTTGGGGGTTGCGAAGGCGATCTGGAGGCTGGCGGCGAGCGAGACCGGGCCGAGCGGGCAGTGCGGGGCGAGGGGGATGTCGAAGACCTCGGCGAGCGAGGCGATGCGCCGCACCTCGGAGATGCCCCCGGCGTGCGAGAGGTCGGGCTGCAGCACCGCGACCCCGGCCTGCAGGGCGGGCAGCACGTCGGTGCGCGAGTAGAGCCGTTCCCCGGTGGCGATGGGTACGGGCGAGGAGGCGACGAGATCGCCGAGCAGATGGGTGTACTCGGGAAGGACCGGCTCCTCGGCGAACAGCGGGCTGTACGGGGCCAGATGGGGCAGCATCTTGCGCGCGCCCGCGGCGGTGAAGCGGCCGTGGAGGTCGACCGCGAAGTCCCGGTCCGGCCCCAGGGCCTCGCGGGCGGCGGCGGCGCGGGCCACCACGGCGTCGATGTCGGAGACGGTGGGCAGCCGGTTCATCCGCCCGGAGGCGTTCATCTTGACGGCGGTGAATCCCGCCTCGACCTGGGCGGCGACCGCCTCGCCGATCGCGCTGGGCTCATCGCCGCCGACCCAGCAGTAGGCGCGGACCCGGTCCCGTACCGGCCCGCCGAGCAGGACGTGGACGGGGACGCCGAGGGTCTTGCCCGCGATGTCCCACAGCGCCTGGTCCAGTCCGGCGACCGCGCTGGAGAGCACCGGGCCGCCCCGGTAGAAGGAGCCCTTGGTCATGAGCTGCCAGTGGTCCTCGATCCGCGCGGGGTCCTTGCCGACCAGGAGTTCGGACAGCTCATGGACGGCGGTGCGGACGGTGGCGGCGCGGCCCTCGACCACCGGCTCGCCCCAGCCGACGACGCCCTCGTCGGTCTCGACGCGGCACAGCAGCCAGCGCGGCGGGACGGCGAAGGTCTCGACACGGGTGATTTTCACAGGTTGCTCCTTAGGGGGTGTCTTACCGGTCATGCCGGGCTCCCGACGCCTGGCACGGCACCTCGCGGCCCCGCGCTCGTCGCACGCGGCGCCGCTGCGCTCTCCTCACGCGGCTTGCGATGCTCCCCCAGCTACCGCTGGGAGGTGCCCCCTGCACCAGACGCCGCTCGCTGATCCGGCATGACCGACAAGGCACCCCCTAGGAACTGGTTTTCAGCACGCTCCACCCGCCGTCGACCACCAGCGAGGCGCCGGTGACGAACGAGGCGTCGCCGCCGAGCAGGAACGCGATGGCCCCGGCCACCTCCTCCGGGCGGCCGAGGCGGCGGGCCGCGGTCTGCTCGGCGCTGTTGCGCCGGTCCTCCTCGCTGATCCCGGCCCAGGCGCGGGTGAGGACGGGGCCCGGCAGGACGGCGTTGACCCGCACGCCGGGGCCGTACTCGACCGCCAGCTGACGGGTCAGCCCGGTGAGCCCGGCCTTCGCGGCCGCGTAGGCGGGACGGCCGGGGAGCCCGACGAGGGCGTGCACGGACGACACCAGGACCGCGCTCCCCCGGGTGGCCCGCAGGCCGGGGAGGCAGGCGCGGAAGCCCAGGAAAGCGGCGGTGAGGCCGACCGACAGCTGCCGGTTCCACTCGTCGAGGCCGATCGCGTCGGCGGGCCCGATCCGTACCGCGCTGGCGTTGCTGACCAGCCCGGACACCGGTCCATGGGCCTCGGTGGCGGTACGCACCGCCGCGTCCCAGGACGCCTCGTCGGCCACGTCGCAGTGCTGGAAGACGGCCCTGCCGCCGTCGGCGCGGATGTCCCGGGCGGTGTCCTCGCCCTCCTCGCGCAGCACATCGGCGATCAGCACCCCGGCACCGTCAGCGGCCAGTCGGCGGGCGGTGGCCGCGCCGATGCCGCCCGCGGCGCCGGTGACGATCACGCATCCGGACCCCTGAGCGGGGGAAGAAGACCTCACGGTCGATATTAAATATGAATTAATGAGCGCCGCCAAGGGGTCGTGTGACCCGACCGGAGTAAGATTCGCTGCACGTGCCGGAACGAGGCGAGAGCGCATGCAATGGCCGACAGCACCTTCCGCGGATGGCCCCACCACCTCCCCGACCTGATCTCGGACGCCACCCTCGTGGTGGACGAGCGGTGCGTGCTGACCGGCTGGAGCCTCGGAGCCCGGAACCTCCTCGGATACCGCGCCGAGGACGTGGTGGGACACCCGGCGGCCGAGCTGTTCGCCCCCGGCGGCCCGGGGCCGCTCCCCTTCGACACGTACGCCGCCGACGGCGGCAGCCCCGCGGTGCTGCGCCACCGCGACGGCCACGACATACCCACCGTCCTGTGGGCCCAGCCGTGGTCCTTGGGCGACGGGCGCGCCCACTGGCTGCTCCAGGCCACCCGCGAGGAGGCGGTGCGGCGCCAGGACATCGGCCGCGCGCTGCTGGACGGCCTGGGGCTGGCGTCACCCGTGGCCATGAGCGTCTACGACGACCAGTACCGCTGTGTGATGCAGAACGCCGCGCTGCGTCGGCTCAGCGGCGTCCCGGACGAGAAGCGGCTGGGACTCACCCTGGGCGAGACGGTCTCGCAGGTGGACACCTCCGGAATGGAGGCGACCCAGCACCAGGTGCTCCGCCAGGGCGTCGCGGTCGCCGACGTCGAGATCCAGGGCCGGGTGCCCTCCGACCCGGGCCGGGAGCACGTCTGGTCCAACTCGGTCTTTCCGCTCAAGGACCGCTCCGGCGAGGTCTTCGCCGTCTGCCACGCGGTGCTCGACATCACCGAGCGGCACCGCGCCCGGGAGCGGCTCGCGGTGCTGAACGACGCCAGCGCCCGCATCGGCTCCACCCTGGACCTGCTGCACACCGCCCAGGAGCTGGCGGACGTGGCGGTGCCCCGGCTCGCCGACTTCGCCTGTATCGACCTGATCGACTCGGTCTTCGAGGGCGAGGAGCCGCCCATCGGGGCGGTGGCGGGCGAGACCGTGTTCCGGCGCGCCGCGCACCAGTCCATCGTGCCCGGCTCCCCGGAGGCGGTGGCCGACGTGGAGGACGTCGACGTCCACGCGTCCGCGCCGGACTCGCCCTTCGCCCGCGCCCTCGCCACCGGCACCTCCGTGCTGGAGTCGGTGGGCGGCCCGGGGCCGGACCCCGGCTGGCTCGCCGACGATCCGAAGCGGGCCGAGGGCATCACGCGGTGGGGCATCCACTCCTGGATGGTGGTGCCGGTGCGGGCGCGCGGCAGCACCCTCGGAGTGGCGGTGTTCCTGCGGCGGGAGCGCCCCGAGCCGTTCGAACAGGACGATCTGCTGCTGGCCGACGAGATCGTGGCCCGCGCCGCGGTCTGCATCGACAACGCCCGCCGCTACACCCGCGAACGCGGCACCGCCCTCGCCCTCCAGCGCAGCCTGCTCCCCCAGCGGCTGCCGGTGCAGGCGGCGGTGGAGGCCCAGTCGCGCTATCTCCCGGCCGAGAGCCGACTGGGGGTGGGCGGCGACTGGTTCGATGTGATTCCGCTGTCCGGGGCCCGGGTGGCGCTGGTCGTGGGGGACGTGGTCGGCCACGGGATGAAGGCCGCCGTCACCATGGGGCGGCTGCGCACCGCCGTCCGCACCCTGGCCGATCTCGACCTGCCCCCCGACGATCTGCTCGCCCATGTGGACGACCAGGTCCGGCGGCTGGTCGACGAACAGGCCGACGAGGGCCGGGAGTCCGGCGATGCCATCGGGCCCGCGCCCGAACCGGCCATCGACGCCTTCGCCTTCGGCGCCACCTGTGTGTACGCGGTCTACGACCCCATCACCCGGCACCTCACCTTCGCCCGGGCCGGTCATCCCCCGCCCGCCGTCCTCACCCCCGGCGGCCGAACCGAGTTCCTGGACTCCCCGAACGGGCCGCCGCTGGGCGTGGGCGGGCTGCCGTTCGAGGCCACCGAGGTCGAACTGCCCGACCACAGCCTGCTCGTGCTCTACACCGACGGCCTGGTGGAGTCGCGCGACCACGACATCGACGCCGGGCTCGACCGGCTGCGCCGCACCCTGGACGACGGCTGCGGCGATCTGTCGCCGGACGCGGTGTGCGACACCGTCGTCTCCCGGCTGATCCCGGGCCATCCGTCCGACGACGTGGCGCTGCTGGTGGCGCGCACCCGGGCGCTGAGCGACGACCACTGCGCCGCCTGGGATCTGCCCGCCGAGCCCGCGGTCGTCTCGCGGGCCCGGGCCCAGGTGGCGAGCCAGCTGGCGCGATGGCAGCTGGGCCATCTCGCGGCCACCACCCAGGTCGTGGTCACCGAGCTGCTCACCAACGCGATCGTGCACGCCCGCAGCCCGATCCAGCTGCGGCTGGTCAGAAACCAGTCGCTGATCTGCGAGGTGTCCGACAGCAGCGCGGCCGCCCCGCATCTGCGCCGGGCCGGACGGATGGACGAGGGCGGCCGCGGCCTGTTCCTCATCGCCCAGCTCAGCCAGCGCTGGGGCACTCGGTACTCCGGCGACCGCAAGACCATCTGGGCCGAGCAGTCGCTGAACGGTCCGCACCGGTAGGGCGGGTCCGGCGACTCTCGGTGATGCCTCGGCCGGCCGGCCGTACGACGTCGTGCGGCCGGCCCAGCCCAGGGGTGGTGTTCTGCCGGTTGGCGGGCTCAGGCGGTGGCGAGGCCGGCCTTGAGGGCGGTGGTGATGCGTACGACGCGCTCGGCTTGGACGCGGGCGGCATCGCGGGTGGTCTGGTCGACGGGGTTGTTGCCCTGGGCGTCGACGTGGGAGGTGCCGTAGGGGTTGCCGTCGGCGAACTTGACGGGGTCGGTGTAGCCGGGGGCGACGACAATGCCGCCGAAGTGATGGAAGGAGTTGTACAGGGCGAGCAGGGTGGATTCCTGGCCGCCATGCGTGGTGGCGGAGGAGGCGAAGCCGCTGTAGACCTTGTCGGCGAGCTTGCCCTGCGCCCACAGGCCGCCGAGCGTGTCGATGAACTGCTTCAGCTGCGAGGCGATGTTGCCGAAGCGAGTGGGGGAGCCGAAGATCACGGCGTCGGCCCATTCGATGTCGGCCGGGGTGGCCTCGGGGATGTCGGCGGTGGCGGCGGCGTTGGCGGCCCAGGCGGCGTTGGCGTCGATCACGTCCCGCGGGGCCAGTTCGGCTGCCTTGAGCAGTCGGACCTCGGCGCCGGCCTTCTCCGCGTACTGGGCGATCTGCTTGCTGACCTCGGTGTTCGTACCGGTGGAGGAGTAGTAGACGACGGCTACCTTGATCGGGGTGCTCACGGTTGCGGTCTCCGTTCCGTTGGTGTCGTTCGTTCGATTGCGGCTGAATATGCCCATGACAGATTTCCTTGGGATTCGTGCCCGCGACCGGACACTAGTTGAACCGTAAACCAAATGCTAGCCTCGTACAACGTTCAACTACGCACGGACAGGAAGGACCGCACCATGACCCGCCCCCTCGACATCCGGCGCGCCAACGAGCGTTTCCACACCCGCGCCGGCTGGCTCGACTCGCGCCACTCCTTCTCCTTCTCGCACCACCGGGACCCCAAAAACACCCACTTCGGGCTCCTGCTGGTCTCCAACGACGATGTCGTCGCCCCCGGCACCGGCTTCGAGACCCACCCCCACCGGGACATGGAGATCATCACCTGGGTCCTCGACGGCGGCCTCGTCCACCAGGACTCCGAGGGCCACAACGGGGTGATCTACCCCGGCCTCGCCCAGCGGATGAGCGCCGGCACCGGCATCCTCCACAGCGAGAAAAACGACTCCTGGACCCTGACCGGCCAGCCCGAGCACCACGACCCCGTCCACTTCATCCAGATGTGGACCATCCCTGACGAGTCCGGCATCCGCCCCGGCTACGAACAGCTCGACATCAACGACGAACTCACCCACGGCGGCTGGACCACCCTCGCCTCCGGGATGCCCGGGCACGACAACCAGCGCGCGATCGGCATCCGGCAGAAGCACGCCGCCCTGCACGTCGCCCGCATCCGCCCCACCGAGACCCTGCAGATTGCCACCGCCCCCTTCGTCCACCTCTTCGTCGCGCGCGGCAGCGCCGAAATGGAGGGCGCGGGGGCGCTGGCCACCGGCGACGCGGCCCGGATCACCAGCGCGGAGGGCCAGCGCCTCACCGCAGGCCCCGACGGCGCCGAAGTACTCATGTGGGAGATGAACGCCACCATCTCCATGGCCTGACCCCCAGCCCCCAAGGCCGCTCCATCGAGTCGGTACGTCGCCGCGCGTGGATCCGCATCCTTGCTTCGACACGACCCGGAGGCAAGGACCCGTGGCGCGGCGGCCGACCGTCACGAGTGCGCAGATCGCCCAGCCAGGCGGCGCGGAGCCTGGTGGGGGCCCGCTCGGGGCTCATCGGGGTCGTCATCCGGGACCTGGCGAACCGTTCCATCCGGTGATGGTCAAGGCGATGGAGCGGGTGTTGCACGAGCAGGGTCTGCGCCTGTCGCTGGTCACGGATGTGATGACCGCCGAGGAGGGCCTGGCTCTGTTGCGGCACTGGCGAGCACGGCGCGGCAGCGCGGCCGCGGATTCCGCGAGCGGGTGCGATCCAGCGAAGGCATCACGGTGATGTGGCGGGCTGTGACGCTGTTCCTCGGCCTCGGCGCACGCCACGGTCTACGCCCCCCTGCCCGCGCTGTAGTGCAGCATGCTGACGACGCATCGGCGAAGTCGCGGCACACTCTGGCCCACCGGGGGAAGGTCACCCAGGGACCGGGGCACTCTGCAACTGCTCGATCGCGTGGACAAGGGGGGCGAGTTCCGGTGCGGCGGCCGCCGCGTCGAGGGCTTCGCGCAGGGCCGCGTTGTTGGTGGGGCGGGCTTCCTCCAGCAGGCGCCTGCCCTTGTCGGTGACATCGGTGTAGATGCCGCGCCGGTCGGTGGGACACAGGTAGCGGGCGAGCAGGCCGCGGTTCTCCAGCCGGGTGACCAGACGGGTGGCCGCGCTCTGGCTGAGGACGACGGACTCGGCGACCTGGCGCATCTGCAGGTGGCCGCCCTCGCCCTCGTACTGCCGGCTGAGGACGTCGAGCAAGGAGTACTCGCGCGCGCTCAGGTCGTGCGCGGCCTGGAGAGCGCGTTCGACGCTGCTCTCGATGCGCCCGTGCAGCAGCGAGAGCGCGCACCAGCTGTGGGCGAGAGCGGTCATCGCAGGGTCTGTGGCGGTCATGTCGGCTCCCTCGGTCCGGCCGGTCGACTGGGGCGCACCGCGGAACAGCACCCCTTAGTCACGTACGCCACTATAGCGCGTTTGCCAATATGCGGCGTGTGCAATTATTGTTGATGCCTGCAAGTCGCTTGCGCCTCTATTCGCTGTCTGCATGGTAAGGACATATGTCATGCCGCTCGCACTGCTGGCCCTGGCCATCGGGGCCTTCGGGATCGGGACCACCGAATTCGTGATCATGGGGCTGCTGCCCCAGGTCGCCGGAGACCTCGGAGTGTCCGTGCCGACGGCCGGCCTGCTGGTCACCGGTTATGCGCTCGGCGTCATGGGCGGCGCGCCGATCATGACGGCTCTCGGCACCAGGATCTCCCGGAAGAACATGCTCATGCTGCTCATGGGCCTGTTCATCGTGGGGAACGTCATCTCCGCCGTGGCTCCCGTCTTCGCCGTCATGCTCATCGGCCGGGTCGTGGCCTCGCTGGCCCATGGAGCATTCTTCGGCATCGGCTCCGTGGTCGCCGCCGAACTGGTGGCACCGGAGAAGAAGGCCGGGGCGATCTCCCTGATGTTCACCGGGCTGACCGTGGCGAACGTGGTCGGAGTCCCGCTGGGCACGTTCGTCGGTCAGAGCGCGGGCTGGCGCGTCACCTTCCTGATCGTCGCGGCCCTCGGTGTCATCGGCCTGGCCGGTGTCGCCAAGCTGGTCCCGGATCTGCCCAAGCCCGAGGGCGTACAACTGCGGCACGAGGTGGCGGCGTTCAAGAACCCCCAGGTACTGCTGGCCATGGCGATGACCGTGCTCGGCTTCGGAGGTGTCTTCGCCGCGATCACCTACATCGCCCCGATGGTGACCGAGGTCAGCGGTTACGCGGACTCCTCCGTCACCTGGCTGATGGTGCTCTTCGGACTGGGCATGGTGGCCGGGAACCTCATCGGAGGACGGTTCGCCGACCGCCGGCTCATGCCGATGCTCTTCACGGCCCTTGGCGGTCTCGCGGTCGTCCTGGCGCTGTTCACCGTCGGCGCGTCGAACAAGGCCGCGGCGGCCGTGGCCGTCTTCCTCATCGGCGCGCTGGGCTTCGCCACCGTCCCCCCGCTCCAGAAGCGGGTCCTGGACCACGCGCACGGCGCCCCCACGCTGGCGTCAGCCGCCAACATCGGTGCCTTCAACCTGGGCAACGCCCTCTCCGCCTGGCTCGGCGGCATCGTGATCTCCGCCGGGTACGGCTACACCGCCCCCAACGCCGTGGGCGCCGTACTCGCCGCCGCCGCTCTCGTCCTCGCGTTCGTCTCGCAGCGCCTGGAGCACCGCTCCGGGCCCCTCGCCGCCCGGTCCCAGCAGCCTGTCACCGGGCGGGCGGACACGTCGGCCGCTGGCGTCGTCCACCACTGACCCCGGCGCGCCCCTGCGACGAAGTGCCCCTCTCCACAGCACCCTCAGCGAAAGGAAAGAACCACATGAGCACCACCGCAGTCGCCCCGCTGACCACCGAGGACGCGGACGTACTCGTCCTCGCCGCCCGCCGCGCCGCGGAGGCGGCCGGCGTACACGTCAGCGTCACGGTCCTGGACGCGGGCGGCCACCTGCTGGCCTTCCGCCGGGACGACCGGGCCGTGCTGATCTCCGGCGAGACCAGCACCCGTAAGGCGTACACCTCTCTCCAGCTCGACGCCCCGACGGCCGACCTGGTGGATCTGGTCAAGCCCAACGGCCCCTTCCACTCCCTGCCCACCGCTCTGGACCAGCCCCTGCTGTTCATCGCGGGCGGAGTACCGGTCCACCGGGACGGACGACTGGTCGGTGCGCTCGGACTCGGCGGCGGCGCCCCCGAACAGGACCACGCCTTCGCCACAGCCGCCCTCCGGGCGCTCTGAGCCACCCCTCGTCCCTCCCCGACTTCCCGCCTCTCTCCCGCACTCGGCGCGAGAAGGAACACCCAGAAAGGCGATTGTCATCATGACGTCGATTCCGAATGTGACGCTGAACAACGGTGTCGCGATGCCGCAGTTGGGCTTCGGTGTCTTCCAGGTCCCCGACGACGAGACCACCGCCGCGGTCAGCAGCGCCCTGGAGGCCGGCTACCGCAGCATCGACACCGCCGCCGTCTACGGCAACGAACGCGGAGTCGGCCGCGCGCTGGCCGCCTCCGGCATCCCCCGCGGGGAACTGTTCGTCACGACCAAGCTGTGGAACGACGACCAGGGCTACGACGCGACCCTCGCGGCCTTCGACACCTCCCTGGAGAAGCTCGGCCTGGACCACATCGACCTCTACCTGATCCACTGGCCCACACCGGCCCGTGACCGGTACCTCGACACCTGGCGCGCCTTCGAAAAGCTGCTCGCCGACGGCCGGACCCGCGCCATCGGGGTGTCCAATTTCCAGGTGCCCCACCTTCAGCGCCTGCTGGAGCACACCGGCATCACCCCGGTGATCAACCAGGTCGAGCTGCACCCCGCCCTCCAGCAGAGCGAGCTGCGCGCCTTCCACGCGGAGCACCGGATCGCCACCGAGGCATGGAGTCCGCTGGCCCAGGGCGCGGTCCTCGACGCCCAGCCCATCGTGGACATCGCCGGCAGGTACGGCGTCAGCCCCGCCCAGGTGGTGCTGCGCTGGCACCTCCACACCGGCAACGTGGTCATCCCCAAGTCGGTCACCCCGGAGCGCATCCGGCAGAACCTCGACGTCTTCGGCTTCGAGCTGAGCGACGACGACATCGCCGCCATCGCCGGCCTCGACGCCGGCACACGCACGGGCCCGGACCCCGACACCCTCAACTGATCGGCCGGCATCAACCGTTCACCTCTCCAGGAGGGCATCGCACCGTGAATATCGACCTTTCCGGCCGGACCGCGCTCGTCACCGGTTCCACCCAAGGCATCGGTTACGCCATCGCCGCCGGCCTCGCGCGCGCCGGAGCGCGCGTCGCCGTCAACGGCAGGCGCGCCGAGACCGTCGAACAGGCCGTGCGGAGGCTGCGCGGCGAGACGGACAGCGACGACATCGTTGCCGCACCCGGTGACCTGGCGGACGAGGGCGGCACACGAGCCGTCCTGGACGCCGTTCCGCAGGTGGACATCCTCGTCAACAACCTCGGAATCTTCGGCGCGACCCCGCCGCTGCAGATCGACGACGCCGAGTGGCGCCGCTACTTCGAGGTCAACGTGCTCTCCGCCGTGCGACTGATCCGCGCCTGTCTGCCCGGCATGGCTTCGCCAAGGAGGCCGCCGGTACGGGTGTCACCGTCAACTCCGTGACCGCCGGACCCACGCACACCGGCGGGGTGGAGGACTTCGTCCGCCAACTCGTCGGCGACGAACTGCCCTGGGACGAGGCGCAGCACCAGTTCATGGTCGAGCACCGCCCTCAGTCCCTGCTCCAGCGCCTCATCGAGCCCGAAGAGATCGCGAACATGGTGGTCTACCTCAGCTCCCCCTACGCCTCCGCCACCACCGGCGGCGCACTGCGGGTCGACGGCGGCTACATCGACTCGATCGTGCCCTGACACCACCACGTACGGCACGCGCGTATGAGGCCGGACGGCGCACGAAAGCGCCGTCCGGCCGGCCAAGGGCCAAAGGCCAAAGACCAAGGAAGAAGGGTGCTCCTCATGAGCCTCACCACACTGCTGCCCGGTCGCCTCGGATTCGGTACCGCACCGCTGGGCAACATGTTCCGCGCGATCCCGGAGGAGGAGGCCCAGGCAACGCTGCGGGCCGCCTGGGACCAGGGGATCCGCTACTTCGACAGCGCTCCGTTCTACGGCGCGGGCCTCGCCGAGATCCGTCTCGGGGAGATGCTCGCCCAGCACCCGCGGGACTCCTTCGTCCTGTCGACGAAGGTCGGCCGGATCATTCACGGCGAGCCCGAGGACCCCTCCGGCCGCGATCTCGGCGAGAAGGGCGGCCTGTTCGAGCACGGCCGGCCGAACAAGGTGACCGACGACTACTCGGCCGACGCCACCAAGCGCTCGATCGAGGACAGCCTCCGGCGGCTGAACACCGACCGGCTGGACATCGTCTGGGTGCACGACATCGCCCAGGACTTCCACGGCGACCGCTGGCTGGCCCAGTTCGAGACCGCCCGCACAGGCGCCTTCCGCGTCCTGGACGACCTGCGCGACCAGGGCGTCATCAAGGCGTGGGGACTCGGCGTCAACCGTGTCGAGCCGGTCGAGCTGACCCTCGCCCTGGACGAGCCCCGACCCGACGGCTTCCTGCTCGCCGGCCGCTACACCCTCCTCGACCACCGCCAGGCACTGCAGCGGCTCCTGCCCACCGCCCGGGAGCAGGGCGTCGACATGGTCGTCGGCGGCCCCTACAGCTCCGGTGTCCTCGCCGGCGGCACCCACTTCGAGTACCAGCAGGCCCCGGACGACATCGTGGAGAAGGTCCGCCGTATCAGCGGCCTCGCCGAGCGGTACGGCGTGACCGTCAAGGCGACGGCGCTCCAGTTCTCCCTGGCCCACCCTGCCGCCGCGGCCGCCATCCCCGGCGCCACCCGCCCGTCGCGCATCGCCGAGGACCTGGCAGCCCTGCGGGAAGAGATCCCCGCCGGTTTCTGGGACGAACTCCGGGCGGCCGGCCTGCTCGATCCTGCCGCGCCGCTTCCGGCCGCCACCTGAGCCACCCGCGCCGCAGCATCTGGGCCGAGCAGTCGCTGAACGGTCCATCCCGGTAGCCACTTCCGGTACGCACCCGCCCCCGGCGGGTACGGACCTTTGATGTGAGCGCTTCTCTCCCCGGTCCGGCCACGCGCCGCGCTCTGCTGGCGGGTTCGGTCGGCAACTTCATCGAGTGGTACGAGTTCGGTGTCTACGGCTTCTTCGCGACGGTCATCGCCGCGAACTTCTTCACCCCCGAGGGCGGCAGCGCCGTCGAGGGCCTGGTCAAGACCTACGCCTCGTTCGGGCTCGCGTTCTTCTTCCGGCCCGTCGGCGCCGTCCTCTTCGGCCGCGCGGGCGACCGGATCGGACGGCGCCCGACCCTGATCCTGGTGCTGCTGCTGATGACCGGCGCCACCACGCTCATCGGCCTGCTGCCCACGTACGACACGGTGGGCGCAGCCGCCCCGTGGCTGCTCACCCTGGTGCGGATCCTGCAAGGGCTGTCCGCGGGCGGGGAGTTCGGCGGCGCGGTGTCGATCATGACGGAGTTCGCTCCGCCGGGGCGCCGCGGGCTGTACGGGGCGTGGCAGTCGTTCACCGTCGCGCTGGGGCTGCTCGCCGGGGCCGGGACGGCCGCCGTCCTGGCCACCGCGCTGGGCGAGGAGGCCCTGAACGACTGGGGCTGGCGGCTGCCGTTCCTGCTGGCCCTGCCGATCGGGCTGGCCGCGCTGTGGCTGCGGCTGAGGCTGGAGGAGACCCCGGCGTTCCGGGAGAGGAGCCCGGCAGCCCTCCCCGTGGCCGCGCGCCGCGAGGCGGCCCGGGCCGTCGTGCTCGGCGCCGGGCGCGTCATGGGCTGGGCCGCGGCCGGGTACACCTTCCTGGTCGTCATGCCCTCGTATCTGCAGTCCACTCTGGACGCCACTTTTCAGCAGGCGCTGATCGCCACCGTGGTGGCCAACGCCGGGTTCGCGGCCGCCATCCTCCCGGCGGGGCTGCTCAGCGACCGGATCGGGCGGCGGCCGGTCATGCTGACCGGCGCCGCCCTGGTGACCGTGCTCGCCTTCCCGCTCCTCAACCTCCTTCAGGATCCGGACAGTTCGGCGCTCGTCCAGGGCGTGGCCGTTTTCGTGGCGGGCGCGGTGGTGGGGCTGATGGCGGGTCCCGGACCGGCGATGCTGGCCGAGATGTTCCCGACCCGGGTCCGGTACACGGGACTGGGGCTGGCGTACGCGCTGTCGAACGCCGTGTTCTCGGGGTGCGCGGGGCTGATCATCACCGAGGCGATCGAACGGACCGGCGAGGCGGACATCCCCGCGTACTACGTGGCGGGGACCGGCGCCCTCAGCATGATCGCCCTGGCCACCCTGCGCGGCGACACCCACCGGGGCGCGCTCGCGGAGGAGGAGCGGCACCCGCCCCGGGACGAACCCATGGAGGAAACCCCTTGCGCGTGATCGGACTGATGTCGGGCACATCCCATGACGCGGTGGACGCGGCGGCCGCCGATCTGGCCCTCGACGGCGACACCCTGGTGCTCGCCCCGCTGGGCCTGGTCAGCGCCCCCTATCCGGACGCGTTGCGCGCGGCGCTGGCCGCCGCGCTGCCACCCGCGGCGACCACCCTGGCGGATGTGTGCGCGCTCGACACCCGTATCGGCCAGGCGTTCGCCCGGGTCGCCGTCCGCGCGGACCGGGAGCTGTGCGACGGACGGGCCGACCTGATCAGCTCGCCCGGCCAGACCGTGTACCACTGGGCCGAGGACAACCGGGTGCACGGCACGCTCCAGCTCGGGCAGCCCGCCTGGATCGCCGAGGCCACCGGGGTCCCGGTCGTCTCCGATCTGCGCAGCCGGGACGTGGCCGCGGGCGGCCAGGGCGCTCCGCTGGTCAGCCTGGTCGACACGCTGTGGCTGCGCGGGCGGCCCGGGGTGTGTGCCGCGCTGAACCTGGGCGGCATCGCCAACCTCACCGTGGTGCCCCGGGCCGGTGAGCCGCTGGCCTTCGACACCGGCCCCGCGAACGCCCTCATCGACGCGGCGGTGCGGGATCTGACGGACGGTCGGCTCGACCACGACGCGGACGGTGTCCTCGCCGCACGCGGCACCGTCCACCCCGGACTGCTGGAGCGGCTGCTCGCCGAGCCGTACTACGCGCTGCCGCCGCCCAAGACGACCGGCAAGGAACGGTTCCATCTCCCCCATCTGCGGACCGCGCTGGCGGCCACCGGCCCGGTGGCGGGCGACGATGTCGTCGCCACCGTCACCGAGCTGACCGCCCGTACCGTGGCCGACGCGGCGCGCTCCGTCCACGCCACCGAGGTGATCGCCTCCGGCGGTGGCATCCGCAACCCCAGCCTGATGGCCGCGCTCCGCCGCACGCTCGGCCCCCTCGCCCTGCGGGTCTCCGACGAGCTGGGGCTTCCGGCGGCGGCCAAGGAGGCGTACGCCTTCGCCGTCCTGGGCTTCCTGACCGCCCATGGCCTGGCGGGCACGGTGCCGAGCTGCACCGGCGCCCGGCAGCCGCGCGTCCTGGGGTCGATCACCCCGGGGCGGCGGCCGCTCGTCCTGCCGCCGCCGGACCGGTCGGCGCCGTCCCGGCTGGAGATCTTCCGCCGGTGAGCGCCCTCAGTCGTCCGGGATCTCCATCCGGAGGTCCCGGGGCAGCTGCTGTTCGAACCACACCAGCTTGCCGGTGCTCAGCCGGGTCGCGCCCCAGCACCGGGCCAGCTCGTTGACCAGGAACAGTCCGCGGCCGCCCTCGTCGCCCGGGCGGGCGTGCAGCATCCTGGGGACGAACGGCGAGTCGTCGCCGACCTCGCAGCGCAGCACATCGGTGCGCAGCAGCCGCAGCGTCACCGGGCGGGAGGCGTAGCGGACGGCGTTGGTGACCACCTCGCTGACCATCAGTTCGGTCGGCTCCAGCAGCGAGTCCAGCTGCCAGCGGTGCAGGGTGCGGCGGGTGAGCCTGCGCGCCCGGCCCGCGGTCTGCGGCTTCGGATCCAGGAACCAGTAGGCGACGTTGTACGACGGGATGCCGTCGAAGCGGGCGGCGAGCAGCGCGACGTCGTCGTCCCGTTCGCGGGGCGTGACTCCGCCCACCGCCGCGTCGCACAGCAGCTCCAGCGGCGGGGGGTCGAGCACCTGGGCGGTGGTGTGCAGCCGGTCGCGCAGCAGCTCGGCCCCGGTGGCGACGTCGGTGTCGCGGGTCTCCACCAGACCGTCGGTGTACAGCAGCAGGGTGGCCCCGGTGGGCGCGAACATCTCCACCGTCTCGAAGCTGACGCCGCCGACGCCGATCGGCGCGCCGGGCGGGAGGTGCAGCACCCGGCCACGGCCCCCCGGCTGGAGCAGCACCGGGGGCGGATGGCCCGCGTTGGCCATCAGCAGCCGGTGCGCGATGGGGTCGTAGATCCCGTAGAGACAGGTCGCCATGTGGCGGCTGCCCAGCCGCTGGGCCTGCTCGTCGAGGTGGTGCAGCACCTCGTCCGGGGACAGGTCGAGTCCGGCGAGGGTCTGCACGATGGTGCGCAGCTGACCCATGATCGCGGCGGAGGTCAGGGAGTGGCCCATGACATCGCCGATGACGAGGGCGACGCGGTTGCCGGGCAGCGGGATCGCGTCGTACCAGTCGCCGCCGATCCGGGCGGTCTTCGAGGAGGGGAGATAGCGGGTGGCCAGCCGGATGCCGATCGGTTCGGGCAGCGAGGAGGGGAGCATGGTGCGCTGCAGGGCGTCGGCGACGGAGACCTCGCGCCCGTAGAGCACCGCCTTGTTCAGGCCGAGGGCGGTGTGGGTGGCGAGCTGCGAGGCGACCAGCAGATCGTCGCAGGTGAAGGGCGGCCGGTCGGGGTGGCGTACGAGGACGGCGGCACCCATGACGGTGCGCTCGCGGCCGTGCAGCGGGGCGATGATCAGCCGTCGGCCGGGCGGCACGGGGCCGGGGCCGCCCACCGCGGGGCTCAGCAGCTCGGCGACCGCGGCGGCGATTCCGGGGATGTCGCCGAACGCGGGGCGCCCGGCGCCGAGCAGATCGGCCAAGCGGCCGCTGACGGTGAGCCGGGCGAGTCCGGGCGGCGCGGGGCGCGCCGGGGGCACGGCCGTCCGGGGCCCGCCGCTGGGGGCGGGGCCGTCGGGGGCGGGGCCGTCGGGTTGGGCGGGGGCGGCGGTCTGGCCTCCGGGCCCGGCGCCCGGCGCGGCTTCCCACGCGGCTCCCGGCCCCGCTTCCGGTCCGGCTTCCGGCATGGCATCCGGTACGGCGGCGTGCGGGCGGAGCACGAGCGGGCCTGACGGCTCCTCTTCCCCGGCGGGCAGCGGATCGCGCAGATGCACCACGGCCGAGTCGGCGAAGGCGGGCACGGCGGCCCGGCACAGCTCGTGCAGCGTCTCGTCGAGGTCCATGCCACGGGCGATCCGCCGGGTGGCGGTGTCGAGGTAGCGCAGCCGGTCGGTCTGCGGCCCGGTGGCGTACACCGCCTCCTCCCGTGGCTGCTCCGCCCCGGGCGGGCCCGGTCCCGACCGCCGCGGCGGAGACCGGCGGGGGTTCGGCGCGGTGGGCCCCACGGCCCGGCCGCCCGGGTGGTCCGGGCCTTCCTGGGGGGTGGGGTGGGCCATCAGCTGTGCCGTTCGTCGCGGATGCGGATGCGGATGCGGATTCGATGCGGATTCCTCAGCCGCCTCGTCGGCATCGGAGGAAGATCTGCTCCTCGGGCGGAACGTCCGAGGAGGCCGGTGCGTAGGTGTAGGACGACTCGCCGACGATCTCGAAGCGGGCCGCTTCGACCACCTCGCGCAGATCGTCCCGCAGATAGCCGGTGACCCGGATGGTGGAGCGGAGGAACGGGATCGAGAAGTCGTCCACATCGGCCTCCACCATCGACAGGGCGAACAGCCCGCCGGGCGTCAGCAGGCGGTGGATGGTGCCCAGCGCGAGCGGGATCTCGGCACGGGGCAGCATCAGCAGCGAGAAGAACGCCGTGACCGCCTCGAACCGGCCGAGATCGACCGCGCCTCCGGGACGCAGGTCGGCGATGTCCGCCCGGTGGAAGTCGGCACCGGGCACAGAGGACCGGGCGAGCCGCACCATTCCGGCGGACAGGTCGACCCCGGTGACCCGGAGCCCCGCGCCGGTCAGCTGGCGCGCGGTGGGCAGTCCGGTGCCGCAGCCCAGATCGAGCACCCGGGATCCGCGCGGGAGCAGCCCGGTCAGCCACTCGCCCGCGGCGAGCTGGCCTTCCTTGTGCGGGAACGCCTCGTCGTAGCGGTTGCCGATGGCGTCGAACGCCTCGGCCTGGCCGGTGCGGTCGAGCCGCATGTTCGCATAGCCGGTGTCGCCGGTACCGTTGCTCACGGACACATCTGACACATCCCCGCAGTTTTCGACGTCACCCCCCATTCTCCTCGCATTCCGGGTCCGCGCCATGGCCGGAGCACACCTTCCGGGGCCGTCAGCCGGTGCTCCCCTTCGGCTTCTCGTCGTCCACGATCTCCGCGTCCACGACCTCGTCGCCGTCCGCGTGCGGCTGATCCTGGCCGCCAGCGCTCCCGTCCGGGGTCCCGGACTGCCCTTGCGCCTGGGCGTAGAGGGCGGTGCCGATCTTCTGTCCGGCGGTGGCGGCCTTGTCGGTGGCGTCCCGGATCGCGGTGGTGTCCTCGCCCTTCAGCGTCTCCTTCAGCTCCGCGACCGCCGTCTCGGCCTCCTCCCGGACGTCCTGCGGGACCTTCCCGGCCTGGTCGCGGAGCAGCTTCTCGGTCTGGTACACGAGGGATTCGGCCCGGTTGCGGGTCTCGGCGGCCTCGCGGCGCTCGTGGTCCTCCGCCGCGTACTGCTCGGCCTCGCGCATCATGCGGTCGATGTCGTCCTTCGGCAGCGCCGAGCCGCCGGTGACGGTCATCCGCTGCTCCCGGCCAGTGCCCAGATCCTTGGCGGAGACGTGCATGATGCCGTTCGCGTCGATGTCGAAGGCCACCTCGATCTGCGGCACCCCGCGCGGGGCGGGCGGCAGCCCCGTCAGCTCGAACATGCCGAGCTTCTTGTTGTACGCGGCGATCTCGCGCTCGCCCTGGAACACCTGGATCTGCACCGAGGGCTGGTTGTCCTCGGCCGTGGTGAAGACCTCGGATCGCTTGGTGGGGATCGTCGTGTTGCGCTCGATCAGCTTGGTCATGATGCCGCCCTTGGTCTCGATACCGAGGGACAGCGGGGTGACATCGAGCAGCAGGACGTCCTTGACCTCCCCCTTGAGCACACCGGCCTGGAGGGACGCGCCGATGGCGACGACCTCGTCCGGGTTGACGCCCTTGTGCGGCTCCTTGCCGGTCAGCTCCTTGACCAGGCCGGTCACCGCGGGCATCCGGGTCGAGCCGCCGACCATGATCACGTGGTCGATGTCGGAGGTCTTGATCCCGGCGTCCTTGATCGCCTGGTGGAAGGGGGCCTTGCAGCGCTCCAGCAGGTCCTCGGTCAGCTGCTGGAACTGCGAGCGGGTGAGCTTCTCGTCCAGGTGCAGCGGGCCCTCGGCGGACGCGGTGATGTAGGGCAGGTTGATCGCGGTCTCGGTCGCCGCGGACAGCTCGATCTTGGCCTTCTCGGCGGCCTCGCGCAGCCGCTGCACCGCCATCTTGTCCTTGGCCAGGTCGACCCCGTAATTGTTCTTGAACTGCTTCACCAGGTGGTCCACGACGCGCTGGTCCCAGTCGTCGCCGCCCAGCTGGGTGTCGCCGTTGGTGGCCTTGACCTCCACGACGCCCTCGCCGATCTCCAGCAGCGACACGTCGAAGGTGCCGCCGCCGAGGTCGAAGACCAGGATCGTCTGGTCGTTCTCCCGGTCCAGCCCGTAGGCGAGGGCGGCGGCCGTGGGCTCGTTGATGATCCGCAGCACCTTCAGCCCGGCGATCTCGCCCGCCTCCTTGGTGGCGGTGCGCTGGCTGTCGTTGAAGTAGGCGGGGACGGTGACCACGGCGTCCGTGACGTCCTCGCCGAGGTACGCCTCCGCGTCGCGCTTGAGCTTCTGCAGCACCCGCGCGGAGATCTCCTGGGCGGTGTAGCGCTTGCCGTCCACGTCGCCGGTGGCCGGGAAGCGCCAGCGCTCCTCCCCCATGTGGCGCTTGACCGACCGGGCGGTGCGGTCCACGTTGGTCACCGCCTGACGCTTGGCGACCTCGCCGACCAGCACCTCGCCGTTCTTCGCGAAGGCGACCACCGAGGGGGTGGTCCGGGCGCCCTCGGTGTTGGTGATGACGGTGGGCTCACCGCCTTCGAGGACCGAGACCACGGAGTTCGTGGTCCCCAGGTCGATACCGACTGCGCGGGTCATCTCGCACCACCTCCCGATACTCCTCCAAGTATCCCAAAAGATGGTTTATCGGGCGGGGGCGGAGGTCCGGGTCAGTCCCCCAGGTGGTCGATCTCGCGCATCCGGTTCGTCGCGTCGAGGGCGGCGACCTTGTAGGACTCGGCGAAGGTCGGATAGTTGAACACCGCGTCCACCAGATAGTCGACGGTCCCGCCGCAGCCCATCACCGCCTGGCCGATGTGGATCAGCTCGGTCGCGCCGGTGCCGAAGCAGTGCACCCCGAGCAGCCGCCGGTCCCGCGGGGACACCAGCAGCTTCAGCATGCCGTGCCCGTCGCCGACGATCTGGCCGCGGGCCAGCTCCCGGTACCGCGACACCCCGACCTCGAACGGCACCTTCGCGTCCGTCAGCTGGTCTTCGGTCCGGCCGATGAAGCTGATCTCCGGGATGGAGTAGATCCCGATGGGCTGCAGACCGTGGATCGGGTTCACCGGCTCGTCGCACGCGTGGTACGCCGCGCTGCGGCCCTGCTCCATGGAGGTCGCGGCCAGCGCCGGGAACCCGATGACATCCCCGACCGCGTAGATGTGCGGTACGGCCGTACGGTAGTGCTCGTCCACCGTGATCCGGCCCCGCCGGTCGGCGGTGAGCCCCGCCCGCGCGAGGTCCAGCTCCTCGGTCAGCCCCTGCCGCCCCGCGGAGTACATCACCGCGTCGGCCGGGATCTTCTTCCCGCTCTCCAGCACGGTCAGGGTGCCGCGCTCATGCCGCTCGACCGCGGCGACCGTCTCGCCGAAGCGGAACGTGACGTCGAGGTCCCGCAGCCGGTACCGGAGCGCCTCGACGATCTCGACGTCGCAGAAGTCCAGCATGCCGTCCCGCTGCTCGACCACGGTGACCTTGCTGCCCAGCGCGGCGAACATCGAGGCGTACTCGATGCCGATCACCCCGGCCCCCACGATGACCATGGAGCGCGGCACCCGCTCCATGCCGAGGACGCTGTCGGAGTCCATGACCGTACGCTCGTCGAACTCCACGCTCGCCGGGCGGGCCGGGCGGGTGCCGGTGGCGATCACGATGTGCCGCGCGGTCAGCAGCTGTTCGCGGCCGGAGGCGTCGGTCACGGCCACGGTGTGGTCGTCCACGAACCGTCCGGTGCCGGAGAACAGCGCGACCCGGTTGCGGGAGAGCTGATTGCGGACGACGTCCACCTCGCGGCCCACCACATGGCGGGTGCGCGCCGTCAGATCCGCGACCGTGATCTCTTCCTTGAGCCGGTAGCTCTGGCCGTACAGGTCCCGCTGGGTCAGCCCGGTGAGATAGAGCACCGCCTCGCGCAGGGTCTTGGACGGCACGGTCCCGGTGTGCAGGGACACCCCGCCCACCATGTCCGGCCGGTCGACCACGGCGACCCGGCGGCCGAGCTTGGCCGCCGCGATGGCGGCCTTCTGACCGCCCGGGCCGGATCCGATGACAAGCATGTCGAAGTCGGTCACGGAAGGAGTCTGTCACCCGGGCATCCGCGCCGGAAGGGTCTTCCACCGGGCAACGGCCCGCATGCGACGCGCACTTGAGGCACCGTACGGCCGCCCACGGATGACGGCCCTCACCACAGCCTTCCGTCGGCGGCCCGGGCCGATGAGGTGAAGGACACCAGGAGGACCAGCGCGACCAGCCCGGTCGGCAGGGCGGGCGCGGCCGGAGCGGCGTACACGACCAGCAGCGCGCCGAGCGTCGCGCCCACCACGAGGGCGGCGAGCAGCGCCACGCTGACCCAGCGCACCCGGCCGTCGCGGGCCACGTCGACCAGCAGCCCGGTCAGGGTGCCGGTGAGGTAGGTGGTGGACATCCCGGGCGGCCCGGTGGCGCGCACCAGGCCGCTCTGGCCGCCCATGGCGAGCGCGGCCACCGCGAGCAGCCCCAGCCGCGCGCCCCCGCCCGGGTGGCCGCCCGCCGTGGCCCACCCCGCCCACAGCGCGCCGAGCGCGAGCACTTCCACGCCGAGGGCCCAGCGGGTCCGCCGTACGCGCCGCTCGCCCCGGACGATACGGGCGCTGAGCAGGGCGCCCGCGATGAAACCGGCCACCGCGACGGCGGCGTCCAAGGCCCGGCCCGGGTCCTGGGCCCCCGCCGAGATGCCGAGGAGCGAGAGGTTGGCCGTCATGACGCTGGTGAAGACGCCGCCGAGGGCGAGGAAGCTGATCGCGTCCATCGCCCCGGTGGCCACGGTGAGCGCGACGGCGGTCGCCACCGGGCTGCCGTCACCGCCGCCGCGTGCCCGGCCCGGACGACGTCCGCCCGCCGGGGGCGCGGTGCCGTCCCCAGGCGGAGCCGCGGTCTCGTCGCCGTCCGCCATCGGCCACCTCCGGGCGCCCCGGGTGCCCCGCCCGGGGCGCGGGAAACGGCGGGCCCGGATTCCGGGCCGTATTCCGCTTCCCACGCGGCCACGGCATCGTTAGGTTCGGGGCTCGCACCCGTAACGCCCCCTGCACCGTGGAGGAATGCCGCACGTGTCCCGCGAACTCCATCACCGCGCGGTCGTCGCCGACGCGCACAACGACCTGCTGGTCGCCGTCGCCGCCCGCCCGCCGCGGCGCTGGTCGGCCTTCTTCCGGGAGCGGTGGCTGCCCCAGCTGCGCGAGGGCGGCGTGGACCTCCAGGTCCTCCCGGTCTTCATCGAGGACCGGTTCCGCCCCGAGGGCGCGCTGCGGGAGACGCTCCGCATGATCGAGTGCGCGCATACGCTGGCCGAGGGCAACCCGGACGAGGTACGGCTGTGCCTGGACGGGTCCGACATCGACGCCGCGCTGGCGGAGGGCCGTATCGCGCTGGTGCTGGCGCTGGAGAGCGCCCCCGGGCTGGACGCCGACGTGGAACTGATCCCGACCGTCCACCGCCTGGGCGTGCGGATCGCGTCCATCGCCCACTGGGGGCGCACCGCGCTGGCCGACGGCAGCGGCGAGGACGCCACCGGCAGCAGGCTGACGGCGGCCGGGGTCGAGGCGCTGAGCGAAATGGAGCGCCTGGGCATCCTCTTCGACGTCTCGCATCTGAGCGCCTCGGGCGTCGCCCATGTGCTGGAGCTGGCCACGCGCCCGGTGCTGGCCACCCACTCGTCGGCGCGTGCGCTGCTCGACCATCACCGCAATCTCACCGATGAGCAGATCCGCGGCATCGTGGCCACCGGTGGCATGGTGTGCGTGAACTTCCTCGGCGAGTTCCTGGCCACTGACCCGGAGGAGCGCACGGTGGACCGGCTGGCCGACCACATCGCCCATATCGCGGAGGTCGCCGGGCCGGACCGGGTGGGGCTGGGGCCCGACTTCATCAAGGAGGTCAGCGCGGACACCAGCCCGCCATGTTGCGAGGACCTGGAGTACGCCGAGCTGGTCGTCCCGGGCCTCGAAGGACCCCGTGGCCTCCCCCTGGTCACCGAGGCGCTGCTCGGCAGGGGTTTCTCCGAGGCCGCAGTGCACCAGATCCTCGGCGGCAATGTGCTGGACCTGTTCCGCAAGGAGCTGGGCCGCCCCGCGTGAGTCCGGCGCCCGGAACGCCGAACGGGCGGCACCGCCACCGCGATGCCGCCCGCCGCTGAGAGCCCGTCAGGAATTCGCCACCGCGGCGGCTTCCGCGGGCGATCCGGCCGGGGTGTCCTCACCGCCACGTACCCACAGCGGCTTCAGCCGGTAGGTCAGCAGGTACAGCACCACGGAGACGCCCGCGGCGACGTACATGCTCAGGTCGCCCGCGCCCGGGTACGCCGAGGCGAACGCCCCGGTGTACAGCTTGGACTCCCAGAAGGGTATGGACGCCAGCACGCCGCCCGCCCACGCGACGAAGCCCCAGGAGAGCACCCGCTTGCGGTCGTACAGTTCGGCGATCCGCGCCGGGTCGGAGCGGCCGCCGAGCCAGTAGTCGAGGAGCAGCACGGTGGCGAAGGGCGCGATGAAGTAGGCGGTGAGATTGAGGAACACGTTGAACTTCTCCTCGATCCCGGACTCGCCCCACAGGCTGATGACGTACGCCAGCAGACAGATGACGGTGACCGCCTGGGTCCGGGTGACCGGCACCTTCAGGGTCTGGACGGAGATCGCGCCGCCGTAGACGTTGAGGAAGTTCTGCGCGAGCGCCGAGAGTCCGACCGCGATGAGCGCGGGGATGGCGAACGGCCCGGCTAGTTCGTGGAGGGCGGTGATGGAGTCGGTGCTGTTGGCGTTCGAGCCGACCAGGACGCCCAGGATGCCGAGCCAGCTGATGGTGACGAAGTTGCCGAACCCGGTGTACCAGGCGGTGCGCTTCACCATGGACGGGGTGTCCGGCAGATAGCGCGAGTAGTCGGAGGCGAACGGCGCCCAGGCGACCAGGAAGGAGAGGAACCAGCCGCAGAAGGTGATCCAGCCGCCGGTGTCACCGATGTAGCCGGACGCCTTCGGGTTGGCGTCGAAGGTTCCCGCGCCACGTACCAGGGCCACGACCGTGATCATCGCGAACAGCGGGGTGAGCACATAAGTGAGCACGCGCTGAAGGAAGTTGATCATGTTGTAGCCGAAGATGGACACCACCAGCACGATCGCGGTGAGCAGCAATCCGCAGATCCAGTACGGCAGATGCGTCAGCTCCGAGATCGCCTTGCCACCGAGGATCACGGTGACCGAGGCCCAGCCGACCCCGGCGAACACATTGATGTACGCCACCGGCAGGAAGTTCCCGAAGAAGCCCAGCGGGCCGCGCGCCTGAATCTGCTGCGGCACCCCGAGCCGTACGCCCATCTTGGACATCACGGCCATCAGCACCGAGCCGACCCCGGCCCCGACGACGATCGCGGCGACCGCGCCGGCGAAGCTGAGGCCCAGGCTGATCGCGCTGAATCCGAGCAGGATGATGGGGAAGTTGAGGCCGGCGGCGAACCAGACGAAGAACTGCGAGCTGGGCTTGCCGTGCCGCTCGTTGTCGGGGATGTGGTCGACCCCGAAGGGTTCTACTTTGGTGACCGCGCTGCCGTAGACCGGCGCCGCATCGTCGTGGGTCATGGGCGTGCTCCTGGGGGCAGGGGAGATCGGGGCGTCAAGGGGTGGCGGTGTGCGGAGGGAAGGGTGGGTCCAGGCGCGGCCGGAGGCGTCTCACCACGGCAAAGGCGCTGTGTTCGAGATATCGAAAAACCCGCCACCACTGTAGACCAGAGGTGCCAGGTCCTCGTGACGGGCCGCGACCACCCGGCCGGTGAAGACGGTGTGGCTGCCCGCTTCCAGCCGCTCGCCGATCTCCACCTCCAGCTGGGCGCAGGACCCGTCGAGCAGGGGGACACCGGAGTCGCCCGGGGTCCAGGACAGCCCGGCGAACTTGTCGTCGCCCTTGGACGCGAAGACCTTGGCGACGTCGAGCTGACCGGCGGCGAGGATGTTGATGCCCAGGTGGGTGGCCCGGTGCAGCGCGGGGTGGGTGGTGGAGCTGCGCTGGACGCAGACCAGCACCATCGGCGGGTCCAGTGAGATGCTGGAGAAGGCGTTGACAGCCAGGCCCCGGGGCGTCCCGTCGTCGTCGGTGGTCACCACGGTCACGCCGGTGATGAACTTGCGGTGCACCCCCTTCACCAGGTCGGCGTCGACGGCGGCCTCCTGGGTGGTGGTGATGATCCCCAGCGCCTCCAGCAGCTGGCGGGGGTCCCAGGTCACCCACTCCTCGGCGATCACACCTTTGTCGAAGTGAGTGAAGGTGGCGCCGGAGACTTCGACCGGTCGGCCGGTGGGTGGCACGCCGAGGAAGTCGCCGGTGTGGCTGCCGGTGCTGCGCCAGCGGATCGCCAGCTCCTCACCGTCCTCCACGATCTCCTCGATCTCGGTGTGGAGGTCGGGGAACGCCTCGCGGATGGCACGTACGGAGTCCTTGAACTGCTCGCGGTCCTGGGGCGCCGCGGCGGGGCCGCGCCGCCGGACGTAGCCGGGGCTGAGCAGCTCGTCGAGCGCCTCCATCCGGCCCTGATCCCAGGCGGCCTGCCAGGCGGAGCGGATGCGGGTGGTGCGGTCAAGAGTGTGCGTCATGACGGATCCCTCATTCGGCTCTTGTATGGCAGAGGACGCTAAGAACGGCGTCGGTTGCTGTCAACACCCTGGGACAAATAAGCCGGGAAAGAACCGCTCTCGCACCAAATACACAGGTCAAAGTTGTTGCCTGGACGTTAACCCTTGACGGTCCCGAACCGGACTCCTAGCCTCACTGCCATGGCACAGCGCAACCCGGGAGAACAGGACGGACGCTGCATGCGATTCTCGATATTCCACAACCTCGGAGCACCGGGCCGGCTCGGCTCCTACTCCGAAGTCATGGACGAAGCACGGGAGTTCGCGGTCGCCGCGGACCGCGCGGGCTTCTGGTCCACCTGGTACACCGAGCATCACTTCGGCCACGAGGCCATCGAGATCACCCCGAACCCGGTCCTGATGGGCACCGACATCGCCGCCCGCACCGAGAACATCAGGATCGGCCAGGCGGCGAACATCGCCACCTTCTGGCACCCGCTGCGGCTCGCCGAGGACATCGCGATGCTCGACCAGCTCTCCGGTGGCCGGGTCGAGGTGGGCCTCGGCCGGGGGCTGTACGGGCGCGAGGCCCTCAATCTGAACGCCCTCGCCGATCCGCGCGACCAGGAGCAGAACCGCGCGCTGTACGACGAGACCGTGGAGATCCTCCGCAAGGCCTGGAGCGGCGAGTTCTTCTCGCACCAGGGCCGCTTCTACGAGTTCCCCGCCCCGGGGGTGAAGTGGAACCACCCGCTCTCCCCCGCCACCCCGGACTACATGGAGGACGGGGTCATCACCAAGATGCAGGTCACCCCGTTCCCGCTGCAGCGGCCGCATCCGCCGCTGTGGCAGGTCATCGACAGCCCCCGGTCGATCAAGGCGGCCGCGGCCGACGGGGTCCAGGGGATGTTCTGGCTGCCGCCGGTCTCGGCGCTCAAGGAGCGCTTCGAGCTGTACCGCGACACCGCGAGCCAGGCGTCGGGCCGCGAGTACGCGCTCGGCGAGGGCATCGGCCTGGTACGGGACGTGTACGTCGCCGACACCATGGAGCAGGCGCGCGCCGACTTCGAGGAGGCGCTGCTGACCACCTACCGGTGGATCATGCACTTCCGGGGTCTGGGCAACCTCATGGAGGCGGGCGAGGAGCTGACCGACGCCCACGAGCTGTCCTTCGAGTTCCTGGCCGAGCGCAATCTGCTGGTCGGCACCCCCGAGTACGTCTCGGAGAAGATCGCCGAGCTGCGGGAGGAGGTGGGCCTGGAGCATCTGCTGCTGTGGACCACCCACCCCGGCCTGGAGCACCGCAAGGCGATGCGCAGCCTGGAACTGTTCGCCGAGAAGGTCATGCCGCGGTTCACCGGTGGCGGCGGCCATGAGTGACCTGGGCCTGCGCAAGGTCGTCAGCGTCACCGACGAACTGCTGCTGGAGCTGGGCCGCCCGGTGGCCGTGCCGGTGCGCCGGGTCGCGGCGGCCGCGGTGATCCGTAACCCCTGGGCGGGCCAGGGCCTGGTGGCCGATCTGCAGCCCGAGGTCGAGCGGATCGCCCCGGGGCTCGCGCGGCTGCTCACCGACCGGGTGAGCGAGGCGCTGGGCGGCGTGGAGCGGGTCGAGTCCTTCGGCAAGGCCGCGATCGTCGGCCTGAACGGCGAGATCGAACACGGCGGGGCGCTGATCCACACCCCGTTCTTCGGCAACGTCCTGCGGGAGCTGACCGAGGGCACCTCGATCATCGTGTTCAGCGACGACCGGCTTCCGGCGGGTGAGCCGCTGACCGTACCGCTGTGGCACAAGACGGCGGCCGCGACCCGCTCGCACTATCAGACGTGCCAGATCCGCATCCCCGACGCGCCCCGGCCCGACGAGATCGTCGTCATCGCCGCCGGTGCCTCCGGGCCCCGCCCGAACGCCCGGATCGGGGACCGGGCCACCGACCCCGCCATCCGCCTCGCCGACCTGGAAAACCGGGCGGACCCGAACCACATGGAGACCGTGCAGTGAACGTCCGCAAGATCATCACCTTCACCGAGGACATCCACAGCGAGGGCGGCCGCCCGGTGGATCCGCCCGCCCGGACCGCGGTGGTGCTCGCCATCATCGAGAACCCCTGGGCCGGGCAGGGCTATGTGACGGACCTGCTGCCGGGCATCGACGAGGTGGCGCCGAAGCTCGGCGAGCTGCTGGCGCCCCGGGTGGTCGAGGCGCTGGGCGCGCCGGTCGAGGCGTACGGCAAGGCCGCCATCGTGGGGCTGGACGGGGAGATCGAGCACGGCTCCGGGCTGATCCACACGCTCAAGTTCGGCGACCACTTCCGCCGGGCGGCGAAGGCGACCACGCTGCTCCCGGCCGTGGAGAAGCGCGCGGCCGCGGGCACGGTCTTCGACATCCCGCTCAAGCACATCACCGATGCCACGATCCGCTCGCACCACCAGAGCATCGAGGTGCGGGTGGCGGACGGACCGCGCGCCGACGAGATCGTCATCGGGCTCGCGGCCGCCGCCCAGGGCCGCCCCCAGGCCCGGCTGGCCCCGCTCACCACGGAGCAGTGAGCGACATGGGCACGGGCAGCGGTACGCACGCGCCCCGGACGGGCGGTCCGGCCCGGCCGTCCGGGGCGCGCTCCACCACGCCGGTCGCGCTGGGGCACGAGACGCACGGCACCGGGCCCGGCCTCGTGCTGCTGCACGGGGTCGGGCTCGACCGGGGGATGTGGGAGCGGTGTCTGCCCGCGCTCACGGCCCGGCACCGGGTCACGCTGGTCGATCTGCGCGGCCACGGCGCCTCCCCGGCCGCGGCCCCCGGGGTGTCGCTGGCCGAGCTGGCCGCGGATGTCGCGGCCCTGCTGGACGGACCGGCGCATATCGCCGGCTTCTCGCTCGGCGCCCTGGTCGCCCAGCAGCTCGGCCTGGACCGGCCCGACCTCACCGCCTCACTGACGCTGGTCAGCTCGGTGGCGGGGCGGTCGGAGGAAGAACGCGCGGCGGTGGCGCGGCGGCGGGAAGTGGCGGCCCGGGACTTCGGGGCGTCCGCCTGGGCGGCGGTCGACCGCTGGTTCTCGCCCGGGTGGCGGGCCCAGGAGCCCAGCCTGGCGCAGCGGGTGCTGGACACGCTGCTGGCCAACGACCCCGTCTCATACCTCGCCTGCTACGACATCTTCGCGACCGCCGACGCCGGGCTGTGGCCGGTGCTCCCCCGGATCACCGCCCCCACCCTCACGGTGACCGGGGAGAACGACCCCGGCTCGACCCCGGCCATGTCCCGCCTGCTCGCGCGGCGGATCCCCGGCGGCCGGGCGGTGATCGTGCCCGGGGCCCGCCATCTGCTGCCGCTGGAATGCCCGGAACAACTCGCCGAAGCGATCCTCACCCACACCGGACATCAGGAGTGCCACAGCTCATGAACCGCCTGCCGCGCCATGACCACTACATCGCGGGCGAGTGGACCGCCCCCGCCGACGGCGGCTACTTCGCCAGCGTCAACCCGGCCACCGCCGAGCCCTGGTACGAGGCGGCGAACGGCACCGCCGCCGATGTGGAGCGCGCGGTGGGCGCCGCCCACGCCGCCTTCGAGGATCCGCGCTGGCGCGATCTGAGCCAGACCCGGCGCGGCCGGCTGCTGCGTGACCTCGGCGATCTGATCGGCGAACACGCCGAGGAGCTGGCCCGCACCGAATCCCTCGACAACGGCAAGCTGCTGCGCGAGATGCGGGCCCAACTCGCGGGCCTGCCCGAGTACTTCTATTACTACGCGGGGCTCGCCGACAAGATCCAGGGCGATGTCATCCCCGGCGCCAGCCGCGAACTGCTCAACTACACGTTGCGCGAACCGGTGGGCGTGGTGGGTGCCATCACCCCCTGGAACTCCCCGCTGCTGCTCACCGCCACCAAGCTCGCCCCGGCGCTGGCCGCGGGTAACACGCTGGTCATCAAGCCGTCGGAGCACACCTCGGCCTCGCTGCTGGCGCTCGCCCCGCTCTTCGAGAAGGCGGGCTTCCCGCCCGGCGTGGTCAACGTGGTCACCGGCTTCGGCGCGTCCGCGGGCGGCCCGCTGACCGAGCACCCGGACGTGGCCAAGGTGACCTTCACCGGCTCGACCGAGACCGGCCGCCGGATCGCCCGCACCTGCGCCGATCGGCTGATCCGCTGCACCCTGGAGCTGGGCGGCAAGTCGCCCAACATCATCTTCCCGGACGCCGATCTCGGCTCGGCCGCCATGGGCGTGATCGCCGGGGTGTTCGCCGCCGCGGGCCAGACCTGTGTGGCGGGCAGCCGGGTGCTGGTCCACCGCGAGGCGTACGACGAGGTTCTGGAGCGGGTGGCGGCCCGGGCCGCCACCATCGCGATCGGCGACCCCCTCGACGACGCCACCGAGCTGGGCCCGCTGGCCATCGCCGACCAGCTGGAGAAGGTCGAGGGTTACGTCGAACTGGGGCGCTCCGAGGGCGGAAAGGTGATCTGCGGCGGGTCCCGGCCCGACACCGGGCTGAACGGATACTTCTACTCCCCCACCGTGTTCACCAACGTCGACAACACGCTGCGGATCTGCCAGGAGGAGATCTTCGGGCCGGTGGCCACGGTCATGCCCTTCGACTCCGAGGAGGAGGCCCTCTCCATCGCCAACAACTCGGCGTACGGCCTCGCGGCGGGGGTGTGGACCCGGGATGTGAACCGGGTGCACCGGATGGCCTCCCGGCTGGAGGCGGGCACGGTGTGGGCCAACACCTACCGTTCGATGTCGCCGATGTCGCCCCGGGCGGGCTTCAAGAACAGCGGCATGGGTACCGAGCACGGCACGGAGGTCATCCGGGAGTACACCCGGCTGAAGAGCGTGTGGATCAACACCAGTGAGGAACCGGCCGGGGATCCGTTCATCCTCAGGTCATGAACCTATGAGGTCATGACGGCAACAGGTCATGACGACATGTCCAGGCGGGAGCGCTCTTGTATGGCAGATCACACTGGCCTGTCCCCGATTGAGGGCCCGGTTGACGGGGAGAGAGCGCCCCGCATACTGTCCCGTGCCATGCAACAACCCACAGGGAAGCGGCTTCAGCAGACCAGCATGCAGGCCAGGGTCGCCGAAGAGCTGCGGCAGATGATCATCAGTGGCGAACTGCCGCCCCGCTCCAGCCTGTCCGAGATGGCGCTGTCCGAGACCTTCGGGGTCAGCCGGACGCCCATCCGCGAGGCCCTCAAGCAGCTCCAGATAGAGGGGCTGGTCGAAGTCCGGCCACGGGTCGGCACCTTCGTGGCCGTACCGTCACGCCGTGAGCTGACCGAGCTGTTCCAGATGAAGGAGCTGTTCGAGGGGGCCGCCGCCCGGCTGCTCGCCTTCCGGGGGAACGTACCCGAGGTGGAGCAGCTGGAGGCCAGCATGCGGGCGGCCGACCAGGCCGTCCAGGACGGCGACGCCGAGCGGTACGCGGCGCTGGTCCACGAGTTCCACGATCTGATCGTCAGGGGCGCGGACAACAGCAAGCTGGAGGGGCACTACCGCACCCTGATGAACCAGCTCGCCTACGCCCGGCTGGTGCGCACCTCGCTGTCCCGCCCCGGGCGGCTCATCGAGTCGGACTCCGAGCATCATCGCGTCCTCAGCCTGATCCAGGCCAAGGACGGCGACGGTGCCGAGCGGGTGATGCGCGAGCATGTGCGCGCCAGCCACCAGGCCCTGATGAAGGGCATGGACGAGCGCGGACACTGAGCGCGTCCCGGGGGCCGTCAGCTGTCGGTGGCGGCCCGAGCGGTGCGCAGCGCCGAGCGGAGCCGGTTCCTGGCGCCGAGCAGGTGTTCCCGCAGGGTGGTGACGGCGGTCTCGGTCTCGCCGCCGCGCACGGTCTTCAGCAGGTCGACGTGGGCCTCGGCGGAGGGGTGCAGATCGACGTCCTGGGCGTTGGTGACGTCGAGGATGACCCCGAAGGTGGGGCGGTACTGCTCCCAGACCGCGACCAGCCGCCGGTGCCCGGACAGCAGGTAGAACTGGGAGTGGAACTCCAGGTCGGCGAGAGCGAAGTCGCTCGGCGAGGAGCGGTCCGCGGCGTCCCGCATCCGGTCGACGAAGCCCTGGGCGCGGTCCCAGTCGCCGGGTTCGGCCCGGCTGATGGCGAGGGTGAGGGCCAGGGTCTCCAGGGATTCCCGCAGCGTGTACAGCTCGTCCACGTCCGTCTCGGTGAGCCCGGTGACGAAGACCCCGCGGCGGCGGGATTCGACCAGCCCCTCGGCCTCCAGCTGCCGCAGCGCGTCGCGGACCGGGCCGCGGCTGACGTCGTACTGCTCGGCGAGGGCACCTTCGACGAGATGGGTGCCGGGGCGCTGCCGTCCTGAGATGATGAGGACGCGCAGCTCGTGAGCGACCAGATCGCCGAGGGACTGCTGCTGTAGCGAGGTGATGGGCACCGACGGGCTCCTTCTGGGGGGCGGAACGTCCTTCAGTCAACGGTTAACCGTCGACTCATTATTCCTCCTCAGGGCCGCTTCGGAAACGGTGGCGAAGGCGATGCCGCGCCGCTGCCACGTATACGCGACCGCGACGCCGTCCGCCCAGGGCACGACCGCCGGGTAGGAGAACTCAGCTCGGCCGTCGGTCCGCACGCCGGTCTCGTCCGGGACGATGGCGCCGGGGCGGGAGACCGGGCGGTCCTCCAGCACCACCGCCCGGCGCCAGGTGATCCCGTCGTCCTCGGAGACGGACAGCACCAGCGGGGTGCGGGCGCCCCACTCGGCCGCCACCGGGTTGTGCGCCAGCACCACCCGGCCGTCGGCCAGCCGTACGGCGTCCAGACCGCTGTTGTTGTTCGGGACCTCCAGCGGCCGCGCGGTCGACCACGTACGGCCGCCGTCGTGGGAGGCGCTGCGGCAGACCCGGCCGCAGGAGCTGCGCAGCAGCATCCGGACCTCGCCCGGGGCGCTCTCCCACAGCGCGGGCTGGATGACCCCGGCGCCGGGGAACGCCGGGCGGTCCAGCGGTACGGGCGCGGAGCGCCGCCAGCTCGCGCCGCCGTCGTCCGAGCGGTCGGTGAACGCGTCCCAGCGGCCGCCCGCGCGCTGCGGCTCCTCGGTGGAGGCGGGCGCGAGCCAGCCGCCGTCGGCGAGGCGGACCGGCTTGTTCTTCACCGGTCCGCGGCCACCCGCCCCCTCCCCTCCCGGCACCAGTTCGGCGGGGGCGGACCAGGTGCGGCCGCCGTCCGGGGAGCGCAGCACCCGGGTGCGCCAGTCGGGGATGCGGTGGCCGGTCTTGTAGAAGAGCAGCACCTCGCCGCGGCCGGTGGCGAACAGCACGGGGTTCCAGTGCGGCAGCCCCGCCTCGTCCGCCACCTTCACCGGCGCCTGCCACCCGCCGTCGGTCCGCCGCGCGAGCCAGATCGCCACGTCGTCCGCGCCCTCCCGGCTTCCGGCGAACCAGGCGGCCAGCGCCTCGCCGTCCGGCAGCGGAAGCAGGGTGGCGGCGTGGCAGTGTCCGAAGCGGGGATCGTCGCGCAGGACGAACTCGCGGCGGACGCTCACGGCCGGCTCTTGGCGGTGGCGCGCTCCGGCGCCTCGGCGGTCTCGGGACCCGGTGCGGGCGCGGGCCCGGCCGCCATCGCGGAGCTGGTGTCGACCAGGTCGCGGCGGGAGGTCTCGGGGGTGAAGAAGTACGCGGCGGCGGCCGAGACCAGGGCGACGGCGCTCGCGTAGGCGGCCACCGGGACCCAGTTGTCGCCGCCGCCGGTGAGCGCGGTGGCGATGAACGGGGTGAGGCCACCGGCCACGATCGCGCCGAGCTGAGCGCCGACCGAGGCGCCGCTGTAGCGGACCTTGGAGCCGAACAGCTCGGTGAACAGGGCGGGTTGGACGGCGTTGCAGGCATTGTGGGCGAGGTTGATGACCAGGCAGTACGCCAGCACGATCAGCACCGCCGAGCCGGACTTCAGCAGCAGGAACGCCGGGAAGGCCAGCACCGCGGCGGCCAGCCCGCCGTAGACGTAGACCGGCCGGCGGCCCACCTTGTCGGAGAGCGCGCCGAAGAAGCCGTGGGCGGGGAAGGCGAGCACCGAGGCGATCATGATGGCGGTGGTCAGCGTGGCCTTCGGGATGCCGAGGTGTTCCGGTCCGTAGGACACCGCGAAGACGGTCAGCAGGAAGAACGGCACGCTCTCGCTGAACCGCAGCGACATGATCAGCAGCACGCTCCGCCAGTCGTGGCGCAGCACCTCCAGCAGCGGCGCCTTGGCCTTGCCCTCCTCTTGCTTGACCTGCTCGAACACCTCGGACTCGCCGAGCCGCCCGCGCATCCAGAGCCCTACGCCCACCAGCACCGCGCTGCACAGGAACGGCACGCGCCAGCCCCAGGACTGGAACTGCCCGTCGGGCAGCATGCCCATCAGCGCGAACATTCCGGTGGCCAGCAGCTGCCCGGAGAAGCCGCCGGTGTTGGGCCAGGCGCTGAAGAAGCCACGGCGGTGGGCCGGGGCGTTCTCGACGACCATCAGCATGGCGCCGCCCCATTCGCCGCCGACCATGAAGCCCTGGACGAAGCGCAGCACCACGAGCAGCACCGGCGCCCAGATCCCGATGGTGTCGTACGTTGGCAGAAGACCGACGGCAAAGGTGGCGGCGCCCATTCCGCACAACGTCGTGATCAGCGTGGTCTTGCGCCCGATGGTGTCGCCGAGGTGGCCGAAGACGAAGCCGCCGAGCGGGCGGGCGATGAAGCCGATGCCGAAGGTGGCGAACGAGGCGAGGGTGCCCGCGAACGGGCTCAGACTCGGGAAGAAGAGATCGCCGAACACCAGCGCGCTGGCGAGGCCATAGAGCAGGAAGTCGTAGAACTCGATGGTGTTGCCGATGAAGCTCGACAACACGGTGCGACGGAGCTGGGCGGACGCGTGGCGTGAGGTCATGTGGTTCTCCTGCTCTGGGCCTCATTGCCCGGGAAACCAGTTAACCGTTCACGGTTAACCGTGGCGATGAGTATGGGATCCCGCACGACACCCGTCAATAGGAACCCTTGACGCCGCGGAAACGGCTCCGTAACTTCGGTTCAACTTTTGAAAGATCGAACCGTCGAACACCTGCAGAACCCTTCAATTCTCTTCAAGGGGCGAAGAACATGAATGGTGTGCGCAGACGAACGGTGCTCGCCGCGGCCGGTGGCACGGCCATCGCGGGCAAGGCCGCGACCGGCACGGCCCACGCCCGGGAGCGGCCGGGCCCCGGCGAGCGGCCCGCGGCGGAGCCCGCGCCGTACGAGGCCGAAGTCCAGGCCCTGCTGGGGAAGATGACGGTCGAGGAGAAGCTGGGCCAGCTCCAGCAGCTCGGCTGGACCGGCGACACCGGGCCCGGCGGCGGACAGACCGCCGAGGCGGAGAAGGCGGCCCGCCAGGGACGGCTCGGCTCCGTTCTCAGCATCTACGGGGCGAAGACCACCAACACGCTCCAGCGGATCGCCGTCGAGGAATCACGTCTGGGCATTCCGCTGCTGTTCGGGCTCGATGTCATCCACGGCATGTGGACCACCTTCCCGATCCCGCTGGCCCAGGCCGCGAGCTTCGACCCGGCGGTGGCCGAGCGGGACGCCGAGGTGTCGGCGAAGGAGGCCCGCTCCGTCGGGGTGCACTGGGCCTTCTCCCCCATGATGGACGTCACCCACGAACCGCGCTGGGGCCGGATCTCCGAGGGCAACGGCGAGGACCCGCATCTGACGGCCGCGTTCGCCGCCGCCAAGACCCGCGGCTACCAGGGCGAGGACCTGCGGTCCAAGGACCGGCTCGCGGCGTGCGCCAAGCACTTCGTCGCGTACGGCGGCGCCGAGGGCGGGCGCGACTACAACACGGTGGACGTCTCCGAGGCCCGGCTGCGCAACCTCTACCTCGGTCCCTTCCTGGCGGCCGTGGACGCCGGGGTGGCCACCATGATGGCGAGCTTCAACACCATCAGCGGGGTCCCGGCCCATGGCAACCCGCACACCCTCACCGACATCCTCAAGGGCGAGTGGAAGTTCGACGGCGTCGTCGTCAGCGACTACAACGGCGTTCAGGAGTTGACGGTCCACGGCTTCGCCGCCGACCAGGCCGACGCCGGACGGCTGGCGCTGAACGCCGGGGTCGACATGGAGATGGTCAGCACCACCCTCGCCGACCATGGCAAGCGGCTGCTGCGCAGCGGCGCGATCACCACGGCCCGGCTGGACGACGCGGTGGCCCGCATCCTGCGCCTGAAGTTCCGGCTCGGGCTCTTCGAGCACCCCTACGTGGACGAGGACGCGGCGGTCAACGAGCCCACGAAGGCGTCCCGGGCGGCGGCCCGCGAGACCGCCGCGCGCACCATGGTGCTGCTCAAGAACACCCCGCCGAAGAAGGAGAAGAAGGCGCTCCTCCCTCTCGGCCGGTCCGTCTCCTCCATCGCCGTCGTCGGCCCCTTCGCCGACTCCACCGATCTGCGCGGCTCCTGGGCCGGGCCCTGGGCGGACGCGTTCCCGCCGGTCACCGTCCTCGACGCGGTCAAGGACGCCGCGCCGAAGGCCCGGGTCAGCCATGCCCCCGGAGTGGACCCGGCGGGGAAGGACACCGACGGCATCGCGAAGGCCGCCACGGTGGCCAGGGCGGCCGAAGTGGCGATCGTCGTGGTCGGGGAAGCCTCGGAGCTCAGCGGGGAGGCGGCCGTACGCAGCGACATCAGCCTGCCCGGGCAGCAGGAGAAGCTGATCGCGGCCATCGCGGACACCGGCACGCCCTTCGTGGTGGTCCAGGTCAGCGGGCGCCCGCTGGTGATGAGTGGCTGGCTGGACTCGGCACCCGCGGTGCTCCAGGCGTGGCATCCGGGCATCGAGGGCGGCAATGCCATCGCGGACGTCCTGTTCGGCACCGTGAACCCGGGCGGCAAGCTGCCCGTGTCCTTCCCGCGCTCGGTCGGGCAGATCCCCGTCTACTACAACCACGAGAACACCGGGCGCCCCTACAACCCGGACGACAAGTACACGTCCAAGTACCTCGACCTCGCCGACGGCCCGCAGTTCGCCTTCGGCCACGGCCTCAGCTACACCACCTTCGACATCGGCGGGCCGAAGCTGTCCGTCAGCCGGATCACGGCCGACGCGCTGCGCGAGGGCGACACCGTGGAGGTGGCGGTCGCGGTGCGCAACACCGGGGAGCACGAGGGGGACGAGGTGGTGCAGGTGTATCTGCGCGACCCGGTGGCCAGCCTCGTACAACCGGTGCGGCGGCTGTGCGGGTTCCGCAGGATCACCCTCGGCGCGGGGAAGTCCACCACCGTCCGGTTCCGGCTGGGCGCCGAGGATCTGGGCTTCTGGACCCATGACCGGGACGGCACGTTCACGGTGGAGAAGGGCGAGATCCAGATCTACGCGGGCGACAGCTCGCTGGCGAGGAGTGAGACCACCCTCACGATCACATAGTGGGACGGCGTCCGGTCTTCTGCACAGCCCGCCCGGGTTACTTGTAGGGTGCATGCTGACAACTCCAGCCCGGGAAGACCTCGCCCATGACCGCCGCGCCCCGCCCCTCGCCCCGCATGCCGAGAAGCCACCCCGTCCCGCGACACCGCGCGGCCCCCCGGAACTCCGGCCGGGCGGAGGTCCCGTGGGCGGTGTGATCACCGGTTTCGGTGTCATCGCGAGCATCATCGTCACCGGCTATGTGCTCGGTCGCCGCGGGGCGTTGGGCGGGCAGGGCCGGGAGGTGCTGACCAAGCTCTCCTTCAACGTGGCCTCGCCCGCGCTGCTGTTCACCACGCTGGCCCATGCCCACCTCGCCGTCGTCGTCTCGACCCCGCTGCTGGTCACGGCCCTGAGCACCTTCGTGGTGGCGGGCGTGTTCGTCACGGTCGGCGCGGTACGCAAGTGGAGCGTGGGCCGCACCACGATAGGCGCCCTGTGCGCCAGTTATGTGAACGCGGGCAACCTCGGCATCCCGATCGCCGTGTACGTCCTCGGCGACGCGTCCCTCGTCGCCCCGGTGCTGCTGTTCCAGCAGCTGGTGATGACCCCGATCGCGCTCACCGTCATCGACCTCAGCCGCCCCGGCGAACACCCGCCCTCGGTACTGCGCCGCCTGACCACCCCGTTCCGCAACCCCATCGTGATCGGCTCGCTGTCCGGGGTCGCGGTGGCCGCCACGGGGTGGCGGGTGCCCGGGCCCGTCATGGAACCGTTCAACCTGGTGGGCAGCATGGCCGTCCCCGCCGTGCTGCTGGCCTTCGGGATCTCGCTGCCGGGCAGTGAGCTTCCCGGGCGGGGCGAGGAGCGCGGCCCGGTGCTGCTGTCCGTGGCGCTGAAGTCCTTCGGCCAGCCGGTGGTGGCATGGGCCATCGCGGCCGGTGTCTTCGGGCTCAGCGGCCCCGCCCTCTTCGCGGCCGTCGTCACCTCCGCGCTCCCCGCGGCGCAGAACCTGTTCACCTACGCCGTGCGCTACGACACGAGCACCATCCTGGCCCGCGAATCCATCCTGCTGTCCACGGTGCTGGCCGCGCCCGTGCTCCTCACGGTGGCGGCGCTGCTGGGCTGAGCCCGGGGCCCGGTGGGGTTTACCGCCGGAGGCCCCGGGCAGGCGATTATTCGTGCTTCGGACCGGAGGCACGCCTCGCGGGAGCAGTTCGACCGCTCCAGGACGCGGCCCACCGGTCCGTATTCTGCGCGCTCCCGCATGGCAGCGACCACGGTCCCAGGCGACCCGTCAGTCCATCGCAGGAGAGGTGTGTGACATGACGACCGCAGCGCAGCACACGGCACGTCCCCGGTCCGGTTCCTCGAAGCACCCGCATGACGATGCCCCCGACACCAGCGCCGAGTTCCACGAGATGGCCCGCCTCCCCGAGGGCCCCGAGAAGGAGGCGCTGCGGCAGCGGGTGGTGGAGGCGTGGATGCCGATGGCGCGGCGACTGGCCCGCCAGTACCGCAACCGGGGGGAATCCTTAGAGGATCTGGAGCAGGTGGCCGCGCTGGGCCTGGTGAAGGCCGTCAAGCGGTACGACCCCGAACACGGCACGGCGTTCGCGGGTTTCGCGGTGCCCACCGTCGTCGGCGAGATCAAGCGCCACTTCCGGGACCACCTGTGGGTGCTGCACGTCCCGCGCCGGGTCCAGGAGCTGCGCAACCGGGTGCGGGCCGCACACCGCGAGCTGTCCCACTCCCTCGACGACGCCACGGTCCCCACCGAGGCCATCGCCGAGCGCACCGGCCTCACCGAGAAGGAGGTGCGCGTCGGCATGGAGGCCATGGGCAGCTTCACCCCGCTGTCCCTGGACGCCCAGCTGACCGGCGCGGACGACGGCTACTCGCTCGCGGACACGCTCGGCGGCCAGGAGCCCGCGTACGACCGCGTGGTGGACCGCGAGGCGGTGCGCCCCGGGCTCCGGCGGCTGCCCGCCCGGGAGCGCGAGATCCTCTACATGCGGTTCTTCTGCGACATGACCCAGAGCCGGATCGCCGAGCAGCTCGGCATCTCCCAGATGCATGTCTCCCGGCTCATCAACCGCACCTGCTCGACGCTGCGCGCCCAGGCCATGGCCGAGCCGAGCGCCGGCTGAACCGCGCGCCGTCCGCCGCTCCCCCGCGTTGCGCCGCTGGAACGATGTGCATCGCCTCAGCGGGTGACCGCGGCGCCGTGGAGAGCGACGGATCCGCTCCGGGCTGCGAGGGTCGGGGCGCGCGACCCACGGACGCCCAGCGAAGGAGAACGCCCATGACCACCCCCCAAGGCCCGCCCGCGGTGTCCGACCTCAAGCTCCTCATGGGCCAGAAGGCGCTGGTGACCGGGGCCAACTCGGGCATCGGCAAGGCCACCGCGATCGCCCTGGGGCGCGCGGGCGCGGATGTCGTCGTCAACTACGTCTCCGACCGGCCCGCCGCCGAGGCCGTGGTGAAGGAGATCGAGGGCCATGGTGTGCGCGCGTACGCCCACCAGGCGGATGTGTCGCAGGAGGACCAGGTGGTCGGCATGGTGTCCGCCATGGTCGACCGGCTCGGCACGATCGACATCCTGGTCGCCAACGCGGGCCTCCAGCGTGACGCCCCGATGGTGAAGATGACCCTGGCGGACTGGGAGAAGGTGCTCTCCGTCAACCTCACCGGCCAGTTTCTGTGCGCCAGGGAGGCGGTCAAGGAGTTCCAGCGGCGCGGTGTCGTCCCGGAGGTGTCGCGGGCGGCCGGGAAGATCATCTGCGTCAGCTCGGTCCACCAGATCATCCCCTGGGCCGGGCATGTGAACTACGCGTCGTCCAAGGGCGGCGTGGCGATGATGATGCAGACCATGGCCCAGGAGCTGGCGCCGGAGAAGATCAGGGTGAACGCGGTCGCGCCGGGCGCCATCAAGACCCCGATCAACCGCGACGCGTGGGACACCGAGGAGGCCCGTACGGCTCTGCTGGAGCTGATCCCGTACGGCCGGATCGGGGACCCGCGGGACATCGCGCACGCCGTCGTCGTCCTCGCGTCCGACCTCTGCGACTACGTCGTGGGCACCACGCTCTACGTGGACGGCGGGATGACCCTCTTCCCCGGCTTCGCGACGGGCGGCTGACCTCGGCCGGAGCGCCGCCGTCGGGCGATAAGGCGCGGGTGGAGCGACGATGGTGGTGTCACTGTTCCCTCAAGGAGGTGGACGACGATGACGTTCCCCTCGGATAACTCGCGTGACTCCGATGATCAGCGTAATGAGCGCCCCACCGGCCAGGACCGCTCCCCCGGCGGTCTCCTGGGCACCCTGTCGGACTCCGCCTGGCAGGTTCTGCTGACCGCGGGCCTGGCCGCCATCGTGCTGGGGCTGCTGGTGCTGGTGTGGCCCTCGGCCACCCTGGCCGTGGTCGGCGCCCTGTTCGGCGTGTACCTGCTGATCAGCGGGATCTTCTCGCTGGTCGGGGCCTTCGGGGCGCACGTCCCGCGGTCGATGCGTGTCCTCAGCTTCGTCAGCGGCGCGGTGAGCGTGTTCCTGGGCCTGATCTGCTTCCGTGGCCCGGCCCAGTCGATCCTGCTGCTCGCGCTGTGGATCGGCTTCGCCTGGCTGCTGCGGGGCGTCATGCACACCGTCATGGCCGTCCAGGACAGGGAAATCCCCGCCCGCGGCTGGCAGATCTTCCTCGGTGTCGTCAGTGCCCTGGCCGGGATCGTGCTGATCGTGTCGCCCTTCGGCTCCATCGCCGCGCTCACCCTGGTGACCGGCGTCTGGCTGCTCGTTCTGGGCATCATCGAGGTCATTCACGGAATCCAGCTGCGGGCCCGGCTGGGAGGCCACGCGCCCCGCAAGGCGCATCACGGCTTCCGCTTCCGTCAGCAGCCCCATCCGCAGCCGTGAACCGCCGCGACAGCCGCCCCCGAGCGGCTGTCGCGACAACCAGGGGGGCTAGTGGGTCTGCACCCACCACGCCATCAGACCGATGGCCGCGGTGCCGCTCGCATACGACGCGCCCCGCACGAAGTTCGCGGCGGCGAGCCGACCGTATCGGCGCCATCTACTACTGGAACGGCTGGGTACCGGTGGGCGAACCTCCATCGTCTGCATATGGAGCCCCTTTCGTGACCGTACGGACAGTGACTGTCCGACAGGGGGAACGACGCGCTGAAGAAAGCATACAAAAGTGTGAACTTCCCTCAGGTGACTGACTCGCCGAGAAAATACCTTTCGACACGATTTCAGATCTCGTGCGCTCAGGGGCCGCTCCCGACCGGCGTACCGACTGCGAGGCGCGCTCAGCCCTGTCCGTGCCAGCGCAGCACCGCGCCCAGTCCCCCGGCCGGTCCGGACACGCCCTCGGGGACCAGCAGCACCTCGGTGTCGGCCACCACCGCGGACCGCATCAGCGCGTCGTCCGCCCGCGCCGGTTCGGGCGTGCTCACGCCCAGCGCCCGCGCCTGGGCCCGCTGCACCGCCACCTGATCGGCGCCGGGCCCTACCCACACCTCATGGCGCATGTCGCCGCCCGCCTGCCCCAGCAGCAGCGTGGCCGCCTGATGGCTGCGCACCGCCTCCACCACCGCGGGCACCCCCTCCGCCGCCCCGCTCGGCGCGGAGCCGTCGTGGCCGCTCGCGACGTGCCCGCCGGGGCGGCCGCGCCCGGCGCGGAAGAGATCGAGTACGGCTTCCAGATGGGCCCGGGCGCGGTCCGCGCGGGCATGGTCGATCTCCGCCTCCAGAAGCTCCCGGGCGGATCCGGGCGCCCGGCTGCCGTGCCGCGCCTCCACCGCCCGGTCCCGCAGCGGCTCGGGCAGCCGGTCGCGCACCGCCCTGCGCTCGCGCGGATCGCCCGCCAGGACCAGCAGCGGCGCGCCGCTGTCCGGCCACTGCCGTACCAGCTCCTCGGCGACGAGACCCGCCGTGTGCTCCCAGCCGTTCTCGACCCGGTTGCGGTAGTGCCACTCGTACCGGTCGGCGGGCATCGACCGGTGGCCGCGGCCCCGCGGCGCCCCGCCCGCGGTGCGGCACACCGGGCGGGCCCCGCCCTCGTCGCGCAGCTCCACGTCGGCGCCCGTCCGGTCGACGTACACCACCAGGCACGACGGCCACTCGCCGCGCAGCGACGCCAGCGGCGCCACCCGGGGCAGCGGCGACCAGGACGTCACGACGTCGCCCGGGGACGCGGCCAGCGGCAGGTCGAGCACCACCTCGCCGTCCGCCGCGAACAGCGCCCGTCCGGCGGACGCGGTGGCCGCCCGCTCACCGGCCAGTCTGCTCACCACCGCCTCACGGGTGCGCGGGTCGGCGCCCTGGGCGGTCAGCTGACCGGCCACGAACCGCTCCCGCAACCGGCGCCGCGTGGGGGCGTCCTCCGTGGCACGCGAGGTGTCGAGGTAGACGCACGCCCACGGACCGGGACGATCGAACAACGGCTTCAGGAATCCAACGTCCATGACCTCCCCCAAACCGGGGAAACACACGACCCGGACGGACGTCCGGACCGCCGCGCCACGTGGGCCACGTCGGGCGCTTCTCGAACCAAGGATCCCTCCAGCTCCCCGGGATCGCCAGGGCTGTCCGGCCGTTCCGCGACTAGAATTTGTCCCATGGCTCGCTCCAACGAGGAGGTCGAAGCCCTCCTGCGTGAGTACGCCGATCTCCTCCTGATCACAGGCGGGGACGCGTTCCGGGCGCGCGCCTACGAGAAGGCCGCACGGTCGATCGGCGGCCATCCCGCCGATGTCGCGGGGCTCGATGTGAAGGGGCTCCGGGAGATCCCCAACGTCGGCAAGTCGATCGCCGAGAAGGTCGTGGAGTATCTGCGCACAGGGCAGGTGCCCGCCGTCGAGAAGGCGCGCGCCGCGATCCCCGCCGGAGTGCGGGAGCTGACCGCGATCCCGGCGCTCGGGCCGAAGAAGGCCATGCTGCTGTACGAGGAGCTGGACATCGCCTCGATCGAGCAGTTGGCCACCGCGATCGATGAACACCGGCTGCGCGACCTCAAGGGCTTCGGGCCGAAGTCCGAGGAGAACATCGCGCACGGCATCGGGCTGCTGCGGGCCGCGGGCGGCCGGGTCCCGCTCGACCGGGCCATGGACCTCGCCGACGACATCGTGGCCGCGCTGTCCCGGGTGCGGGGCTGTGAGCGGGTGGCCTACGCCGGGTCGCTGCGCCGGATGCGGGAGACCGTGGGCGATGTGGACATCCTGGTGGCGGCGGCCGAATCGGCCCCGTTCATGGACGCGTTCACCGCGCTCCCGTACACCACCGAGGTCATCGCGCACGGCGAGAAGAAGACCTCCATCCGCACCACCAAGGGGCTCCAGGTGGATCTGCGGGTGCTGCCGCTCGACTCCTGGGGCGCGGGGCTGCTGTATTTCACCGGCTCCAAGGCCCACAACATCCGCGTCCGCGCGATCGCGGTGCGCCATGGCCTCAAGCTCTCCGAGTACGGCCTCTTCGAGACCAAGAGCGGGAAGAAGATCGCCTCGCGCAGCGAGGAGGACGTGTACGCACGGCTCGGCATGGACTGGATCCCGCCGACCCTGCGCGAGGACCGCGGCGAGGTGAAGGCCGCGCTGGAGGGCCAACTGCCCTTGCTGGTAGGCGAATCCGATCTGCGCGGCGATCTGCACACCCACACCGATCTCACCGATGGCCTCGAACCGCTGGAGAACATGATCGCCACGGCGGAGGGGCGCGGCTACGCGTACTACGCCGTCACCGACCACGCTCCGAAGCTCTATATGCAGCAGATGACGAAGGAGAAGATCCTCGCCCAGCGGGAGCGGCTGCGTGCCATGGACCGCGGGCGCGGGCGCCGGGACATGCGGCTGCTGCACGGTGTGGAGCTGAACATCGACGCCGACGGGGAGGTGGACTGGCCCGATGACTTCCTCGACGGCTTCGATCTGTGCGTGGCCTCGGTGCACACGCAGTTCGGCCAGGACCGGGACACCATGACCCGGCGGTTCCTGCGGGCCTGCGAGAACCCGCACGTCAACATCATCGGCCATCCGACGACCCGGATCCTCGGCAAGCGGCCCGGGGTCGACGCCGATCTGGACGCGGTGTTCGCCGCGTGTGCCCGTACCGGCACCGCACTGGAGATCAACGCGCATCCGAACCGGCTGGACCTGTCGGACGAGAACATCCTGCGGGCGAAGGAGTACGGCGTGGTGTTCGCCATCGACAGCGACGCACACTCGACGCCGGACCTCGCCAATCCGCGGTTCGGGGTGGGCATGGCCCAGCGCGGCTGGCTGACCACCGACGATGTCATCAACACCTGGCCGCTGACCCGGCTGAGGCGTTTCCTGCGCAAGGGATCGGGGCACCCGCGCGACGTATGACCGCAATGGATCCGCGTACCGAGCCCGCCCGCCGGGCACCCGGCGCCCGCACGCTCGCCGAGCTGGACGCGCGGGTGTGCCGGTGCCGCGCCTGCCCGCGGCTGGTCGCGTGGCGGGAGGAGGTGGGCCGTACCAAAAGGGCCGCCTTCGCCGACTGGGACTACTGGGCCCGGCCGGTGCCCGGGTTCGGCCCTCCGGACGCGGCGCTCGCCCTGGTAGGTCTCGCCCCGGCCGCGCACGGCGCCAACCGCACCGGCCGGATGTTCACCGGCGACCGCTCGGGCGACTTCCTGTACGCGGCGCTGCACACCGTCGGCCTGGCCAGCCAGCCCACCGCCACCCACCGCGGCGACGGTCTCGCCCTGCGCGGGGTCCGCGTCACCGCGCCGGTGCACTGCGCCCCGCCCGCCAACCGCCCCACTCCCGGGGAGCGGGACACCTGCCGCCCGTGGCTGGAGCGGGAACTGCGTCTGCTACGGCCGACGCTGCGCTCGGTGGTGGTCCTCGGGGCATTCGGCTGGCAGGCCGCCCTGCCCGCGCTGACGGCCGCCGGATGGACGGTGCCGCGGCCGCGGCCCGCCTTCGGACACGGCGCGCGGATCACGCTGGAGGCCGCCGACGGGGGTGCCCCGCTGCGGGTGTTCGGCTGCTACCACGTGAGCCAGCAGAACACCTTCACCGGCCGGCTCACCCCGGCCATGCTGCACGACGTACTCGGCGCGGCGGCGGAGGCGGCCGGGCTGCTGCCGCCACCCGCCGCTCCGCTCGGCCCCGCGCCGGAGGGTGGCTGACGAGGGGAAGGTGAGGCCCCGGGCACTGGGGCAGGAGGGCGCCCGGGGCCTCGTTCAGGGGGTGGGCCGGGTCAGTTGTCCCCGGCCCCGCTGGCGGCGTCACCGGCTCCGGCGCCGCTCTGGTCGCCCGTACCGGCGCCCGCGCCCGCGTTGGCACCGGCACCCGCACCGGCATTCGCGGCGCCCTCGGCACCCGCGCCCGCGTTGGCAGCGCCCGCGGCACCCGCACCGGCGTTGGCGGCGCCCTCGGCACCGGCGTTGGCGGCGCCTTCATCGCCCGCACCGGCATTCGCGGCGCCTTCGGCACCGGCGGCGGCGCCACCGGCATCGCCCGCGCCTGCGTCACCGGCGCCGATCACCGCGCCCGTGGCCTCCAGGGCTCCGGTCACCGGCTGGAAGAACGTCTCGCCACCCTGGGTGCAGTCGCCGCTGCCACCGGAGGTGAGGCCGACCGCCGCGTCCCCGGCGAACATCGCGCCACCGCTGTCGCCCGGCTCCGCGCACACGTTCGTCTGGATGAGACCGTTGACGATGTCGCCACCGCCGTAGTTCACGGTGGCGTTGAGGCCCGTGACCTCGCCATCGCTGACGCCCGTCGTACTGCCGGAGCGCTGGACCTCAAGGCCCACGCTGGCCTCGACGGCCCGGCCGATCGCCTGGTTGCTGCCGTTGGCGAGCTTGACCGCGCTCTCCGGCTGGGTGGTCGCGTCGTCGTACATCACCAGCGCGAAGTCGGTCTCGGGGAACTTGGTGTCCTGGACCGTGCCCAGCGCTTGGGCACCCGCCTGGTCCGCGGTCCAGGTCTCGGACTCGTTGCCGCAGTGGCCCGCGGTCAGGAAGCCGGGGGCTCCGTCGACGCTGACGTTGAAGCCGAGGGAGCAACGCGCGCCACCGCCGAAGATGGCATCGCCGCCGACGACACCGCCGGCCGCCGCGTCGCCACCGCCCGCGCCACCGGCAGCGTCGCCGGCACCGCCCGCGGCGTCCCCGGCACCACCGGCCGCTTCCCCGGCGCCACCAGCGCCCGCGTCACCCGCACCACCAGCGCCCGCGTCCCCGGCGCCACCGGCACCGGCACCGGCATCACCCGCACCACCGGCACCCGCGTCACCCGCGCCCCCAGCGGCCGCGTCGTCCGCACCCCCAGCGGCCGCGTCGCCCGCCGCGTCACCGGCCCCGGCGCCACCGCCGTTGGCGCCCTCGGCACCCGGCTGCTCCGTGTCGCCGCCGTCGAACCTCTTGAACTCGCCCTTCGTCCGCTGGACGGTCACCATGCCGTCCATCGCGTCCGTGGCCTTGGTCAGCGTGGCCCACTTCGTACCGGTCACGGTCTTGTCCGCGGTCACCCGGACCTTGTTCGTCACCGGGTCGATGGACCAGGCGGTACCGGCCACCGAGGCGTCGGTGCTCAGGGTGCCGGTGGCGGCCTTCAGCTCGGCCATGCTGTTCTGCACGATCTTGGCGACGGCGCCCTGGGCTTCCACGGTCTTCGCCGCGTCCTCGGTCATGACGTTCATGACCAGTTGGCTCGTGTCGTTGTTGAAGTACCAGCCAGCGCCATTGTCACCGAGGTCAGAGGCGAGGCTCCGCGCGAGTTTCACTGCCGAAGGGGACGAGAAGGTCTTCACGTCCGTCGTCTTGTCCTGGCTCGCATTGGCATTGGGCAGCAGAAGGGCGGCTGCCCCGAGCGCGACAACAGCAGCTCCGGAAACGGCGAGGGTCCGCTTGTTCACACGTCGGTGGTGGCTCAACACTGACCTCCAGTAGGGGGGCGCGGAGCGTGTGCGGATCGCCTGTTGCGTTCCGCCACGCTCCCGCGCAGGGCCACCACCGAATACGGGAGGCGTTTACTCGGTTCTCACCATGACTCACAGTGTGATGAATGGCTGCGCCGATCGATCCGGAGCGGTAGGGTCCGCCGGTTCCGCACCCTCAGCCCGCGTCACCGGCCGCCCGGGCGGCCTGGGCGCGCAGTTCCCATACCTCCCCCAGGGCCATCTGCGCCGAGCCCTCGGCCGGGGAGCCGTCCGTGGTCTCGAAGTGGTCGACGTACTCGCCGATGAACTCCTGCCAGCGGTGGTTGACGGGGTCCTCGTCCAGCGCCGCCATCGCCGCGGCGAAGTCCTCGCAGTCCACGAGGTGGAAGAGATGGCGGCCGCTGCGCCAGATCCGCCAGTTGGTGATCCCGGCCCGCCCCAGCGACTCCAGCAGATCCGCCGGAACCGTGGCGTGCTCCCGTTCGTAGCCCGATTCCTGGCCCTCCTTGAGGACCGAGTGCAGCGCCACGCGCATCGGTGTCTCCCTTCATCCACTCTCGTCACGGCATATGCCCGGAGCCACTCTGCCCCGTCCGGGCCCGGCCGCCAACGGTCCAGCGGTGATCTCATGGACCACCGGGCGCCGGAAGCCGTCGCCGCGATCTACGATGCCTCGCGGAGCGGCGCGATCCCCGGAACGCCCGCTCCCGCCGACGACGACCACGGAAGGACCCCGACGACATGGCCAACACCCCCGTGCGCGACCGTTCCACGATCTTGGTTCTCAACGGGCCGAACCTGAACCTGCTCGGCCTCCGCCAGCCGGAGATCTACGGCACCGACAGCCTGGCCGACGTCGAGAAGCTGGTCACGGAGACGGCCGCCCCGCACGGGCTCACCACCGACTGCCGGCAGAGCAACCACGAGGGGCAGCTGATCGACTGGATCCAGGAAGCCCGGGAACGGCACGCGGCCATCATCATCAACCCGGCCGGTTACTCCCACACCTCGGTGGCCCTGCGCGACGCGCTGGCGACCTGCGACGACATGCCGATCCTGGAGGTGCACATCTCCAACATCCACCAGCGCGAGCCCTTCCGGCAGCACTCCTATGTCTCCGCGCTCGCCAGTGGCGTGATCGCCGGATGCGGCATTCAGGGCTACGCCTTCGCGGTGGAGCGGGCCGCCACGCTGCTCGCGGCCATGAAGAAGTAGGCCCCGAAGCGGTGAAGCCCGGGCCCGTCAGGCCCGGATGACGCGGACACCGGCCTCGATGTACGGGGCGATGGCCTCCTCGGTGGCGCCGGTGTCCGTGACCAGCACCTCGATCTCCTCGAGCGCGCAGATCCGGGCGAACGCCCGGCGGCCGAGCTTGGAGCTGTCGGCCGCCACGACCACCCGGGCCGCGCGACCGGCCATGAGGTGATTGATGCTGGCCTCGCCCTCGTGGTGGGCGGCCGCGCCCCGCTCGGGGTCCAGCGCGTCCACGCCGAGGACGGCCAGATCGAGGGAGACCTCGGCCAGCACCCCGGTGGCCAGCGGCCCCATCAGTTCGAACGACTGGGGGCGGGCCACCCCGCCGGTGAGCACGATCTTGATGTGCGGGCGTACCGCCAGCTCATGGGCGATGTTCAGGGCGTTCGTCACGACGGTGACGGCCGGGCCGCCGCCCTCGGAGCCGGACAGTTCGCCGCGGGTGGCGATGGCGCGGGCGATTTCGGTGGTGGTGGTCCCGCCGTTGAGGCCGACGACCGCCCCGGGATCGACCATGCGGGCTACGGCGATGCCGATCCGCTGCTTCTCCGAGGCGCGCCGGGCGGTCTTGTAGCGCAGCGGAAGGTCGTACGACAGGTTGTGCGCGACCGCTCCGCCGCGGGTGCGGGTGAGCATCTGCTGCTGCGCGAGTTCGTCCAGGTCCCGCCGGATGGTGGCAGGAGACACGGCCAGCTCGGCGGCGGCCTCCTCGACCTCGACCTTGCCGTCCCTGCCCAGCAGCTCCAGCAGGGCGTTCCAGCGCTCGGGCCGTTTCACGCCGTCTCCTCGACCCCCGTCGTACCGTCGCGGATCACCTTACCCCGAGTGTCCGCACTCTGGACATCTATGCAATATCATGCGCATTATCAGGCCGTAGGAAGCATCTTCGAGCATTCGCGTCCGCTGGGAAGCCGAGCTGGGGAGCCCCATGAGCCACACCGAGACCGAGATCGCGAGCCAGCCCGACTGCTGGCGCCGCGCCATCGAGCTGGCCCGGGATCCGGACGGACCGGCGCGCGAGGCGCTGCCCCGGACCGGTGAGCGGGTCGCCGTCGTCGGCTGCGGCACCTCGTGGTTCATCGCCCAGGCGTACGCGGCGCTGCGCGAAGGCAGGGGCGAGGGCGAGACGGACGCGTTCGCGGCGTCGGAGATGCCGGCCGGGCGCCCCTACGACCGGGTGCTCGCACTCTCCCGGTCGGGCACCACGACCGAGGTACTGGAGCTGCTGGGCCGGATACCGGGCACGGTGTCCACCGCCGTCATCACCGCGGTCCCCGGCTCCCCGGTCACCGCCCTGGCGGACACGGCGGTCGTGCTCGACTTCGCGGATGAGCGGTCGGTGGTGCAGACCCGCTGGGCCACCACCGAACTGGCCTTTCTCCGCGCCCACCTGGGGCATGGCCTGTCCGGCGTGGTCGAGGACGGCGCGGCGGCGCTCGCCGCGCCGCTGCCCGACGGGCTCGCGGAGGCGGGCCAGTTCACGTTCCTGGGGCGCGGCTGGACGTACGGCGTCGCGCAGGAGGCCGCGCTCAAGATGCGCGAGGCCGCGGGCGCGTGGACCGAAGCGTATCCGGTGATGGAGTACCGGCACGGGCCGATCAGCGTCACCGGCCCGCGCAGCGTGGTGTGGTGGCTCGGCGAGGGCCCGTCCGGGCTGGCGGAGAAGGAGGTCACCGAACCCGGTGGCCGTCTCATCGGATACGGCCGCGATCCGCTGGCCGAACTGGTGCTGGTGCAGCGGCTGGCGGTGGCGATCGCGGTGGCGCGCGGCCTCGACCCCGACCGGCCCCGGAACCTCAGCCGCTCGGTGATCCTCGGTTGAGCGGGCGGAGCGGGGGAAGGGAGGCGGGCCATGCCGCTGGTGGCCACCGCTGAGATCGTCGGGCCTGCCGTCCGGGGCAGGCTCGGCGCGGGTGCGTTCAATGTGATCCAGATCGAGCACGCCCAGGCGATCGTGGCCGGGGCGGAGGCGGCCGGGGCTCCGGTCATCCTCCAGATCAGCGAGAACGCGGTGCGGTATCACGGCGCCCTGGCCGCGATCGGCCGGGCCACCGTCGAGGTCGCCCGCGCCGCGCGGGTCCCGGTCGCGGTGCATCTGGACCATGCCACCGCACCGGAGCTGGTGCGGGAGGCGCTCGGACTCGGCTTCGGGTCCGTGATGTTCGACGCCTCGGCGCGCGATTACGACGGCAACGTGGCAGCCACCGCGGCGGTGGCGGCCGACTGCCACGCGGCCGGGGTGTGGGTCGAGGCGGAGCTGGGCGAGGTGGGCGGCAAGGACGGGGTGCACGCGCCCGGCGCCCGGACCGATCCGGCCGAGGCCGCCGCCTATGTCGCGGCGACGGGCGTGGACGCGCTCGCGGTCGCGGTGGGCACCTCGCACGCCATGGTGGTCAAGGAGGCGGTGGTGGACCTGGAGCTGGTCGCGGCGCTGCGCGCGGCCGTGCCCGTACCGCTGGTGCTGCACGGCTCCTCCGGGGTGCCCGAGGCCGATCTGACCCGTGCCGTCGCGGCGGGTCTGACGAAGGTGAACATCGCGACCCACCTCAACGTGGCCTACACCCGGGCGATCCGCGACCATCTGGCCGACCATCCCGAGGTGGTCGACCCGCGCCGCTATGTCGCGGCGGCGCGCGAGGCGGTGGCCCGCGAGGTGACCCGGCTGCTGGCCCTGGTGCGCGCCGTGCCGCGCTGAGACCGCGCGGCGCATGACTGTTGACATGATCTCATCAGATCGCCACGATGCGGGGGAGGTTAGGAAAGGTTCCTAACAGAGGAGTGTCCCATGCGCACACGACTCGCGTTCGTCCTGGCCGGTGCCGGGCTGCTGGCCGGATCCCTCACTGCCGGGGCCCAGGCCACCACCCGGGCCCCCGCACCCGCCCCCGACACGGCCTCGGTCGAAGCAGGCTCGGCCACAGCAGGCTCGGTCAAGGAAGGCTCCGTCACGGCCGCGCAGTTACTCGCCAAGGTCAAGAGCTGTTCACAGATATCCAGCGGCAAATACCGCACCGACGACGAGACCTCGGCCACCGTGCCGGTCTGCGACGCCGCTGGCGCGGTCTTCTGGAAGGCGGACATGGACGTCGACTGCGACGGCCAGGTGACGTCCCGGTGCAACGGGGACACCGACCCGTGGTTCCAGGACGACACGGCCTTCCACCAGTCGAACGGCAAGCCCCTGATCGCCGACAAGCTGCCCTATGTGGTGGTGCCCAGCAAGAGTTCCACGTGGGACTACTCCAAGTCCGGCATCAAGGGCGGCGGCGTGGTCGCCGTCATCTACAACAACAAGGTCGAGTACGCGGTGGTCGGCGACACCGGCCCGACCAAGATCATCGGCGAGGCGTCCTACGCCACGGCCGACGCGCTCGGCATCGACCCCGACCCGGAGACGGGCGGCGCGGAGTCGGGCGTGACGTACATCCTGTTCAAGAACTCCTCGGTGTCCCCCATCGAGAACCACGACAAGGCGGTCTCGGTCGGCGACGGCCTCGCCAAGCAGTTCGTCCAGAACAACTGACCCCGCCCGATCCCGCAGCGCACGGCGGCCGCCGGGCCTGCCCTCGGGCCCGGCGGCCACAGGCGTCACGGCAGGGCTTCCAGCAGCGGCAGCATCCGGCCCGGGACGGAGCCCGACGGGGCGGTGCCGATACGCCGCGCCCCCATGGCCAGGTAGAAAGGCTCGGCATACGGATCGGCGTCGATGGTCAGCCGGGTGAAGCCGAGGCGGCCCGCCGTCTCCAGCACCTCCCGGTACAGCAGCCGCCCCACTCCCCGGCCGATCGCGGGCGGGTCGACGAACAGCATTCCCACCCACCCCTGCGGGGCGGTGCCCTCCAGGGTGGAGAATCCCAGCACCCGGCCGCCCTCCTCGGCAACCGTGGTCCGACGGGCCGCCAACTCGCCCTCGCGCATCGTCAGTTCCTTCCGGCAGGCGGCCAGGAACTCCTCGTCATACCCCCAGTGGCCCTTCGACCGCAGCGCCAGCTCGGTCAGCGCCCCGGCCTCCTCCTCGCGCCCGGCTCTCAGCCGTCGTGTCGTCATGCGCCGATCGTGGCACCGGCTCCCCCGTGCGGCCAGCGGCGGTGCGGCGATGATTTTTCCCGGCCCGGAGGGTCCCTTCTGATGAGCGCGCGTGCCACCGCGCGCCCCACAACAGGAGGTGGACGTTGGCCGGTCCCGAGCCCGAGAGCCCGCCCGTGCTTCCCCCGGCCGTCCTGGTCCTCGACCGGCCGCCGGAGACCCGCGCCGAGGTGGAGCGGCTGTGCGAACGGCTGCGCGAGGTGGTGGACCGCAGCGCCCCCGGTCCCGTCACCGTGGACGTGGGCGCGGTGCACCGACCGGATCTGACCATGGTCGAGGCCCTGGCCCGGTTGCGGCTGACCGCCCGCCGCCTGGGGCGGGAGATGCGGCTGCGGAACACCGGCGGTGAGCTGGCCGAGGTGCTCGCCCTGGCGGGGCTGGACGAGGTGCTGACCGCGCCCGCGACGTTACGGGTCGAGCCGGGCCGGGAGGCCGAACAGGGGGAACAGCCGCTCGGTGTCGAGGAAGGAGTTGAGCCCGGTGATCCGCCCGGCTGATATCTCCAGGACCTGGAGCGCCCAGGGCTCATGGGCGCCGCCCGGTCCGCCCGGCCGGTACTGGCCGAAGGCCGGTGCCCCGTTCGCCACGGTAGGGACCAGCCGGGAGCCGCGGCAGCCGATGCCGTGCCCCAGCAGCCAGGTGCGGATGTCGTCATGGCCGCGCAGCCACAGCTCGTAGGGCGGCATGGACAAGGTGGCGTCCTCGTGGAGGAGCGAGGTGAGGGAGTCCAGGTCGTAGCGCTCGAAGGCGTCGACGTAGCGGGCGAGCAGCGCGCGCTGCTCCTCGTCCAGCGGCTTGACCGGATCGGTGTCGCTGATCTCGGTCGCGGCGAGCGTGGCCCGGGCGCGCTGCAGCGCGCTGTTGACCGACGCGACCGTGGTGTCCAGCAGCTCGGCGACCTCGGACGCCTTCCAGGCCAGCACCTCCCGCAGGATGAGCACCGCGCGCTGGCGCGGAGCCAGGTGCTGGAGCGCGGCCACGAACGCCAGCCGCACCGCGTCCCGCTGGGCGGCGACGTCGGCGGGGTCCCCGCCGTCGGCCAGCACCTGCCCGTCGGGCACCGGCCCGACCCAGGTGGCCTCCGGCTGTGCGGTGAGGGTGGCGGGAGTCGCCGAGGACACGGCGGTGAGGTCCATCGGGCGGGCCCGGCGCTTGTTCCCGTTCAGCATGTCCAGACAGACGTTGGTCGCGATGCGGTACAGCCACGAGCGCAGCGCCGACCGCCCCTCGAAGCGGTCCAGCCCCCGCCAGGCGCGGACCATCGTCTCCTGCACGGCGTCCTCCGCCTCGAACGCCGAGCCCAGCATCCGGTAGCAGTAACCGGTGAGCTGGACCCGGTACGGCTCCAGCTGGAGCTCGGCACCGGCCGTGCCGTCCACTGCCGCGACATCACTCATCGACGCACCTCGATCGTTCTGCTTCTGCGGACTCCCATGGGAGGAAAGCTAGCGCGCGGCACCGACAAATCCCCTGACCTGCGCGATCCACTCACGTCACCGGCCGCGCGCGGACCATCGACGCATGCACCTGGTGCCCGCCGCTGGCGATCATCCGCACCTCGGCGCGGTCGCTGATCTCGGCCCGCACTATGCCCGTGTCGTCCGCGTAGACGGGGTGTCCGCCGGGACCGCTGGAGTCCGTGCGGTGCACCATCACGATGTCCTCGGCCTCCGGCTCCGGGGCGACCGGGTCGGCGAAAATCAGCTCGTATCTCTCTCGTCGCGGCATCGCGCACTCCTCCCGCACAGACCCGCCCTCAATTCCCAAACCGGGACAATCAACACTATCGAACAGACCCGGCACCGCAAGAGGGTCGGGGCGCCCGGCGCGGCTGTCAGGTTTCCGGGGCGACCGCGTCGCGGGCCAGCGGGGTCATGACCGAGCCGATGACGGTGGCCGCGGCGATGGAGCCGAGGGTGATCCCCCAGGCGAGCGGGCCGAGGGGGGTGCAGTCGAAGAACTGGCTCACACCGGGCGTCTGGATGATGCCCGCGAGGACCGCGGCCGAGCCGATTCCGGCGATCAGCACATGCCGGTCCAGGCCCCCGGTGGCCAGGGTCTGCGCCAGCTGCGTACCGACCAGGGCGACGAGCGCCACCGTACTGGCCCGGCGTTTGCGGCCAGTGAGCCGCGCGCCCGTCCACGCCACGCCCGCACCGGCGGCCGTGATGATGCCGCGCAGCATCATCTCCCGGTTCAGCGCGGTGCCCAGGGAGCGGCTGGGGCCCTCCTTGAGCAGCCGCTCGCCGGTGTGTCCGGTCGGTTCGCGCACCGCGATGGCCAGCGCGGGGGCGAGGTCGGTCAGCAGGTTGACGAGCATGATCTGCCGGGCGGTCAGCGGGGTGCTGCCCGCGATGGCGGAGGCGAGCACGCTGAAGGTGACCTCGCCGAGGTTGCCGCCGATGAGGATGGCGAGCGCGGCCCGTACCGAGGCCCACATCGCCCGCCCTTCCATCAGGGCCGACACGATCGTCTCCAGGCGGTCGTCGGTGACGACGAGGTCCGCGGCGGCGGTCGCGGCGGGGGTGCCGCGCCGCCCCAGGGCGATCCCGATATCCGCGAGCCGGATCGCGGGGGCGTCGTTGGCGCCGTCGCCGGTCATCGCCACCACCCGGCCGAGGCGCTGGTACGCCTGCACGATGCGCACCTTGTGGTGCGGGCTGCACCGGGCGATGACGTCCACCGCGGGCAGCAGCTCGTCCAGCTCGGCGTCGCCCATCTCGTCCAGATCGGGCCCGGTGCACACCTTCAGCTCGGTGGCCTCGATGACGGTGGCCGCGATGGACTCGGCGGTCGCCGGGTGATCGCCGGTGAGCATCACGGTGTGCACGCCCGCCTCGCGCAGCCGCGCGGTCGCGGGGGCGGCGCTGGTACGGACCGGGTCGGCCAGCGCGATGAACCCGCGGAAGACCAGGTCCCGTACCGACTCGTCGGTGAGCTGCTCCCCCGCCCGCATGGGTCGCTCGGCCACGGCCAGGACCCGGCGCCCGGCCCCGGCCAGCTCCTCGGCGGTCGCGGTCAGTTCGGCGATGCCGCCGTCGTCCAGGGCGGTGCTCGCCGCCCCGCCGGGCGGCTGCCTGCGGACGCAGCGCTCCAGCACGCTCTCCGGGGCGCCCTTCACGCTCAGCAGGGTGCCGCGCGCGGTGGACCCGGCGGTGGCGTGATAGGCGCGGGAGGGCTCGAAGGGCAGTGCGTCGGTGCGCCGCCAGCGCGGTGCGCCCCGGCGCACCGCGACCCCGGCCCGGCGCGCCCCGGCCATGACCGCGCGGTCGGTCTGGTGGGCCATGGGCTCGGCCTGACGGGCGGGCGGGGTGGCCCGCAGGGCGGCCGCGAGCACGTCCTTGCGCGGGGTGTCGAGCCGGTCGGCGGGCTGCGGGCCGCCGCCGTCGCTGACCGCCGCGAGCTGGAGGGTGCCCTCGGTGAGCGTGCCGGTCTTGTCGAAGCACAGCACGTCGGCGCGGCCGAGCGCCTCGATGGTGCGCGGGTTGCGGACCAGGGCGCCGAGGTCGGCCAGCCGCCGGGCGGCGGCCAGCTGTGCCGCGTTGACGAGGAACGGCAGGCCCTCGGGTACGGAGGCGACGGCGAGGTTGACCGCCGAGGCCAGGTTCTCGGTCAGCGGGAGGCCGTGCAGCAGCCCGGCCCCGGACACGGCGGCGGCCGATCCGATCGCGATGGGGACGCTGGAACGGGTGAGCGAGGTGAGCCGCGCCTCGACGCCGGTCACGGGCGCGGCGCGGCGGGCGGTGGCCAGGCTGCGGCCGACCTCGGTGGACGGCCCGGTGGCCACGACGACGGCCTGCGCGCGCCCGGCGGAGACGGTGGTGCCCTCGTACAGCATCGAGCGGCGCTGGGTGATCTGCGCGGCCACCACCGGCGCCGGGTTCTTGGCCACCGGCAGGGATTCGCCGGTCAGCGAGGACTCGTCGACCTCCAGACCGTCGGCCTCCAGCACCCGGCAGTCGGCCGGGACCACGTCCTCCGGGCCCAGCGTGATGATGTCCCCGAGGACCAGGTCCCCGGCGGTGACCAGGCGTTCCGTACCGCCGCGGCGCACCCGGGCGCCGACCGCGGACCTGGCGAACAGCTCGGCGAGCGCCCGCTCGGTCCTGACCCGCTGGAAGCCGCCGACGAGCGCCGAGGTGGCGGTGATGGCCGCGACGAGCGCGGCGTCGGTGCGCGAGCCGACGGCGGCGGCGAGCGCGGCCCCGGCGGCGAGGACCGGGGTGAGCGGGTTGGCCAGCTCCTCGATGAACGCCGCCGGGAGGCTGGTGCCGGTCGGCTCTCCGGTGCGGGTGGGCGCCTTACCGGCCCGGGTCGCGGCCTGCTCCGGGGTCAGCCCCAGGTCGGCGTCGGACGACAGCCGCTCCAGCACCCGGGGGACGGGCATCAGGTGCCAGGGGGTGGTGGCCACCGGGGGCACCAGCGGGCGGGAGAGCAGCTGCCGGGCGCGCCAGTTGCCGAGGCCGAACGCGAGGACCCCCGCGGTGGTGCCGACCGCCGCGCCGCGCGCGGTGGCCTGGGCGCGGGGGGCCTTGAGGGCGGCGACCGCGCCGATGCCGCTGCCGCCGGCCGACAGCAGGGCGCTCTCCCGGTCCACCTGGGCGGCCACGCCGACCGCGTCCACGATGATTCCGGCCGACTCCAGGTCGGCGCCGACGAGCAGATGGGCGCCCCAGGCGGGCGGCTCGCCCTCGTGGTGGATGCCGACGCCGCAGTCGGACGCGCCCAGGGCCCGGCGGTTCCCGGACAGCAGCATGACGACCGCGCCGTCGGCCTGGAGGCCGCGTACGGAGGCCACCAGACGGCGGCCCGCCGGTACCACCGCGTCGGCGAAGGTGAAGGCCGTCGGAGGCGTCCGGTCGGTGGCCAGGACGATGCGCGCGCCCGCCCGGCGGGCGGCCGCCGCCACCGCCTCGGCGCCGGGGACCGCCTGGGCGGCGAGCCCGGCGACCGCCTGGAGCCGGTGTCCCCGGGCCAGGCCGAGGGTCCGCTCGCTGCCCCTTCGGCGCAGCCTGGCGGCGGTATGGCGGCCGGTGCGGCCGGTCAGCTCGAGCCGGTCCAGCGGCCCCAGCACCCATCCGTTGTCGCGCCGGACCTCCAGGGGCTCGTCCGGGTCGAAGAGGTCGAAGAGCCGCCCGGCGGCCTGCTCGGGGTCGGCGCCGCCGAGGAGTTCCAGGTCGATGGGCTCGTACCGGTCGCCGCGCAGCGCCGCCTCGTCGAGCACCACGGTGTCGACCTGGCCGAGCCGCCGCAGGGCGCTGCGGTCCATGGCCAGGGCGCCGCGCAGGGCCAGAAAGCGGCCGAGGCTGGTGGCGAAGCCCTCCCGCCCGGCGCCGGGCGCCTTCGGGGTGGAGGCGAACGCGACGGCCAGCCCGCGGCGCGGTCCCGCGAAGGGCACGGCGAGAGCACCGGCCACCGCTCCGGCGGCCATGGACCGCTCCGCGAACCGCTCCATGCTGTCCTTGGGGGTGGGGCCGGGCCGCTCCACCACGATGGGCTCCGCGGCCACGTCCTGGGGCCCGTGCACCAGATGCGGTTCCATCGCCGCCCATGCCTCGCCCTCGGCCGCGGCCTCCCGCCACAGGGCCAGGCGCTGGGCGAGGTCGAGGGCGAGCCCGCCGCCGCGGGTGGCCACGCCCTGGGTCAGCGCGCTCAGCACGGGCAGGGCCGCCTCCGTGGGCTCACCGCGGGTGATGGCCAGGGCCAGGCGGCGCAGCCGGGGATGGTTCTGGATGGCGGACAGGGACGCGCTCGCCTCGGCCGGGAGCCGGAGCCACGGGACCAGCCGCAGGGTGGTGGCGACGCTCAGGCCCAGAACGTCCGCGGCGACCACGGCGAGGGACTGGGCCTCCCGCGCCCCGCCCGAGGGGTGGCGTGGCTCCGGGGCCCATTCGTCGAACTCCTCGGTGGGCACGGCGGGGCCGCGGGTCTCGGCGCGCTCGATCAGGGCGACCAGTTCCCCTTCGCGAGGGGGCGGCTTCGTGACGGCGACGACGACCCGCTCGGAGGGTGCGTTCACCCGTGCCCACAGCACGCCCGGATGCTTTTCGAGGGCCTGTTCCACCCGGCTCGCCACCTGCTCGCCGCCGATGCCGTGCACACCGTGCACCTCGATGTAGTAGCGGCCCGGGTACGACCACACCCCGCGACCGGGCGGGTGGACCAGCCGGCCGACCGCACCGGCGGCGTCCCGTACCCGGGTGGCCACTCCGTGGGCGAGGGGCTCCAGCATCGGGGGTTTCATCAAGTACAGCCCAGGCAGCATCGTCATCGGTGAGACCTCCGGTGTGTCGGCGTCCGTGGCGCGGTTTCCGTGTTGTCCGCGGCGCGGTTTCCGTGTGGAGCGGCCTGTCCGGTTGATTCCGATTACCCTGAAATAGGAAGAAGATTCCGGACGTCAATCATGTGTGGACGTGAGACCAGTGACCACTCCCACCAGCTCCCGCAAGCGCAGCACTTCCGCAACGGCACGGTCGTCGGCGCGCGGCACCGGCAAGTCGGCCCGGAGCCAGGCCACATCGAAGAGCCGGGCCCCGTCGAAGACCGCGACCGCTCCCAAGTCCGCGGCCGCCGCCAAGTCCGCGCCATCGGGGAAATCGAAGGCGGCGAAGAGTACGCAGAGGTCGAAGACGGCCAAGGCGGCGAAGTCGGCGAAGCCCACCGCGCAGAAGGGCGACCACCGGATCACCGTCACGGTCCCCAGCCTCGGCCACGTGGCGCAGGCGACGCGGCTGGACCGCGCCGCGAGCGCGACCGCGAGCGCGACCCATCTCGACCGCATCGACGGCGACCGCGTCGGCCGCGTGGCGAAGGACGCCGCGAACATGGCACTGATGCCGATCGCGGCGGCCCGCCGGGTACTGCCCGCCAAGGGCGGACTCCCGCTGTACGCGGGGCTCGGAGTGCTGGGCGCCGCCGAGATCATCGAATGGCCGGTGGCGTTGGGCGTCGGCGTCGGCTACGCGGTACTGCGGCGCGGCGGGGTCATGGCGCCCCCGTCCGGGACCCGCAAGGCCGGAGCCCGCAAGACCTGAGCCCGCAGGGCCCGAACCGGGCGGACCCGAACAGGGCGGACCAGCCATCCCCGGGCGGCGATTTCGCATCCGCCGCGCGGGGACGGCGGGTTGCGTGGATCCGAGGCAGAATTCCGGTACCCATGGAGAGGGAACGGGACAGACTAGGGAATCCCCGAGACTTCACGATGCGCCGCCGATGCCCGCTTTCCCCGATCAGCAGTGCCTTTGACCGTTTCATCAGGTCAGACGGGCAAGAAACGGGCAGAAGTTGACCACAAACGGGCTGCGGCAAGCAGTCGAAACGTTGGTATATACCATGAAGCGCATCTAACACCCGTCACTGGAACCGTCCCACGACTCGGTTCCGGCGCCGGTCCGGTGGCTGGTGGCAGGGCCGCGACCTCAGCTTTTCTCGGATTACGCACGACCATGCCGTTGTTGAGACAACAGAAAGCGGTGCTCTCCATGGCTCACCCCCACACCACTCAGGCGGCCCGTCGCCTGCCCGGACAGACAGCTTCGGGCTTAACCCATGACCGGAACCGGGCCCGCGCCGTGCCCGGTCGCCACGCCACCGGCATGGCTACCCTCGCTCCGGACCTCCAAGTCCTCGCCGGGGACGAGGACTTCTTCCGGCACTTCGGCGGAACCTCGGCCGAGCTGTGCGGCCGCAATCTCTTCGACCTGCTCGACCCCAGCGCCCCCGCGGTCCTGCGGGAGCACTTCCTGCGGCTGCACGACGGCCGGCGCACCCGCTTCACCGAGCGCGTGGTCGGCTACCGCTCGGGAGGCCGGGTGTTCTCGGGCGAGTTGACCGGTACGGCCGTCCAGGGCCCGTCCGACGCACTCTCGGCGATCGTCGTCCTGGTCAAGCCGGACGACGAGAAGGCCGAGGACGACGCCACAGCCCAGCGCCGCAATCTGCTGTCACCGCTGGAGGCGCAGATACTGGAGGGCGTGGCGACGGGCGCCTCGACCGTGCAGATGGCCGCCAAGCTCTATCTCAGCCGCCAAGGCGTCGAGTACCACGTGGGATCGATGCTGCGGAAGATGAAGGCGCCCAACCGTGCGGCCCTGGTCTCGCGCGCGTACGCGGCGGGCATGCTGACCGTCGGCACCTGGCCCGCCCGGGTCCGCCCGGATTTCGTCAAGTGACGCGACCGTGAAGTGACTCTTCGCCAGGCGAGGTTCGCGCTCCTGGTGGCCGACGAGTTCGGGGGTTCCGTCGGCCACCTCCTCCACCGCCCCACGCGGCTCCTCCAGCGCCCCGTACGGCGGCCGGATCAGGAGCGTTCCGGCTGGCAGTTCGGGCACCAGGTACTGGTCCGCCCGGCGATCTTTCCTCGGCGCAGCGGGCGGCGGCAGCGCGGGCAGTGCGGATCCGGGTCGTCGCGGTGGCCGGTGAGCCACGACGGCCGGGGCGGCACCTGCCCCGCCCGCACCGAGGTGGTCAGCACCCCGCGCAGCGCGGTGTGCAGCCGCCGCAGCTCGTCGGGGCCCAGATCGCTCGTCCGGCTCTTCGGATGGACCCGCGCCCGCCACAGGATCTCGTCGCCGAGCAGATTGCCCAGCCCGGCGACGACGGACTGGTCGGTCAGCGTGGCCTTGACCCGTCCGCGCCGCCCTTCCAGCAGGCGCTCCAGCTCCGCCCGGCCCAGCGAGAGCGCGTCCGGGCCCTGCTCGCCGAGAATCCGGTCCACGTCGGCTTCGGTGGCGGCGAGCCACAGGCCCCGCAGCTTGCGCTGGTCGTGGTAGCGAAGCTGATGGCCGTCGCCGAGGGTGAGGGCGACACGGCCGAACCGCTCGGGCGGATCGCCCGCGGAACGGCACACCAGCGCCCCGGTCATGCCGAAGTGCAGGATGAGCGTGGGACCCTCGGCCGGGGCGATCAGCCACTTGCCGTGGCGCCGCGGAGCGGCGAACCGGCGGCCCTCCAGCTCGCGCTTCAGCCGCTGCGCCGTGACGCCGCGCAGCACCCCCGGATCGGCCACCTCGACGCGCTCGATCCGGCGCCCCTGCGCGCAGGAGGCCAGCGTGCGGCGGAAGCCCTCGACATCCGGCAGCTCCGGCATAGCGCCAGATTACGCCGGGCCGTGGCCGACGGCCCGGCGGGCACAAAGGAGAGAAAACGGGTCCAAAACCAAAACTTTGCTCTCGTCGGATAAAGTACCTGGATATGCGATTCATCCGCTCCGAGCCGGGAGCGAGCGGTCGCAATCAGACGCTCTTCGCGATCGCGCGGTGCCTGCCCTTCGTGGTCATGGCAGCGGTTGTCACCATCGAATTGACGCCCGCGCATGTGCTCTACACCGGCCCCCTTCTCACCCCGGCCCCGGCGCTGGCCGCGGTGACGATGGGACCGGTCGGCACCGGGGGCGTGGTGGCGCTGGCCGCGGGGATCAGCGCGCTCACCGCCACCCACAACCACGCCTGGGGCACCCAGCAGGTGTACGCGAACCTGCTGGCGCTGCTCGTGGTGTCCGTGGCGAGCGTGGCGAGCAGCGCCATCCGGGAGCGCAGGGACCGGGAGCTGAGCCAGGTCCGCCGGATCGCCGAGGTCTCCCAGAACGTGGTGCTGCGGCCGCTGCCCGCCCGGATGGGCGGGGTGCGCACCGCCAGCGTGTACATGGCGGCCGAGCGCGGGGCGCAGATCGGCGGCGATCTGTACGAGGCGGTGGGCACCCGCTACGGAGTGCGGCTGATCGTCGGGGACGTACGCGGCAAGGGGCTGGCCGCCGTGCGGTCCGCCGCGGCGGTCCTGGGCGCCTTCCGGGAGGCCGTGCACTACGAACACGATCTGATCGAGGTGATGGAGCGGTGCGCGGCAGCGCTGGGCCGCGAATACGAGCTGCTGGACCGGTCCCGGCTCCAGGACTGGGACGAGCGGGCCGAGCAGTTCGTCACCGTACTGCTCGCCCAGGTGGTGCCCGACACCGCCATGATCCAGCTGATCAACCGTGGCCATCCCCCGCCACTGGTGCTGCACGACCGCAAGGTACGGACGCTGGGCCCGGTGCGCCCGCTTCCGCCGCTCGGCCTGGACGAGTTCCTGACCCCGCCCCCGATCGGCGTCGAGACCTTCCCGTTCGCCGTCGGAGACCGGCTGCTGCTGCACACCGACGGGGTGCTGGAGGCGCGCAACCACTGCAATGAGTTCTTTCCGCTGCCGCAGGCCATGGAGACCGTGGAGGGCGCCACCCCGACCGAGTACCTGGACCGGCTGCGCCACGCACTGGTCCACCACGCCGAGGGGCGGCTGGCCGATGACGCGGCGATGATCCTCGTCGAGCGGGCGACGGGGGCCGAGCCGGGGTGGCGCGCGGCTCCCTGAGGGCCGATGAAGGCGCTACGGCACCGGGGCGCCGAACTCCTCCAGCGCGGCCGCCACGATCGCCTCCAGCCGGGCGTGGTGGGCGCCGCGCCAGTAGACGCGCTCGCAGGCGGCGCAGCGGGCGAACACCTCGTAGGTGCTCCGCGTGCCGTGCGCCAGCCGCTCGCGGACCGTGTCCTTGTCGGCGTCCTCCAGCGGGCCGTTGCACGCCGTGCAGCGGGTCCACGGGGCGAGGGACGGGGCGAACCGGCTCAGGACGTCGCGCAGTTGCTCCTCGGGCCGGTCGCTGTAGACATACGCCCCGGCCCACAGCTCGCGCCGCCGCAGCAGCCCCCGGTCGCGCGAGAGGAGCACCCGGCGCTGGGCCGCGGAGCGGGTGGCGAGCGCGGGGTCGCCGATGTCCTCGCTCTCGTACGCCGCGTCGACGCCCAGCAGCCGCAGGCGGCGCGCGAGGGTGCCCAGATGGACGTCGAGCAGGAAGCGCAGCGGCGCGCCCGGCACCCGCTGCGGCCGGACGACCGGGTGCACCTCCACGGACTCCCCCGCCCCCGGCACATGCGAGACCGCGGTCTCCCGGCCGTCGACGAGCAGGCGGCCGACCTCGGTGAGCGGGACCCCGAACGACTCGACGACATGGCCGAGGGTGGACGCGCCGTCGGTGACGACGGCCGTGCGGCCCCGGCGCCGTTCGGGAGCGGCGAAAAGCCGCAGTTCAGGGGCGAGGCTGAGCTGGATCTCCGGTCCGTTCACACCGCCAGCATGCCAGGCGTGACCGGCCCCGGGCGACGCGGTTCCGGCCTCCCGGCCGGGCCCGGGACCGCCCGCCCGTCAGGCGTCGCCGGAGCGCTCCAGGCGCCGTCGCTTGCGGCGCCAGGTCACCAGCCGCAGATACTCCTCGTGCAGCAGCCGTCCGACGAGCGCGCCGCCGAACACCACGAAGCCGACGCCGACCAGCCAGGACTGGACGACCAGCACGGTGCCGACCGGGCCGTAGGACACCGCGCTGGAGGCGATCAGCGGCGAGAACACCAGCCGGGAGAAGACCCGCAGCCCCAGCAGCCCCACGCCCGTGGCCAGGGCGCCCGGCAGCAGGGCACCCCAGCTGATCCGTCCGCCGAGCAGCAGCCGCTGCGACCACCAGAAGAAGAGCACCGTGCCGACGACGGCGACGAACAGCCGGGTGGGGCCGGGACCCAGGTGGGACGAGAGCAGCAGGTAGGCGATGAGCACGACGAGCCAGACCAGATGGCGCCACATGGTGTGCCAGCGGCCCGGGGGCAGCTCCCACACCTTCTCGTAGCCGGTCTGCACCGCCCCGCAGAAGGTCAGCCCGAAGAGGGCCAGCGTGGCCAGACCGAAGGCGGTGGTGGTCTCCAGCGACCGCCTGGGCGGGGCGAACAGGTCCAGGACCTCGTCCCGTGAGGTGGCGGACACCCCGAGCCCCTCGGCCAGCCACTGGGCGAAGCCGTGCCGGTTCACCGGATCGGCCGCGGCGACCACGATCAGCAGCGGCACCAGTGTGAGGAAGCCGAGCGCGGCGAACCCCAACGCCCGGTGCATCAGCTCGAATTCGCTGCCCCGGCGCCACCCCCGCCCGGCCGGGGAGCGGTGGAACGTGTGGTGCAGCCGCCGGAACCGCGAGCGGTGGCGGGAGGAGTCGGGGGACTTCTCGGACATACCACTCCCACTCCCCCACCACCGGTTCATGCGATATGCCCCAGTAAGTCATGCATCGTCCAGCGTACTCAGTGCGGATGCCCGTGCAACCCACGGTGTCGGCGGTGCCCTCGCCCGGTGGCGGCACTGTGCCAGACTGTGAGAGGAAAGCTGACTCGATGAACGGGCCCGGAAACCAGCGGACGCAGGCCGGGGAGCTGTTCGCCGAGGGCGGTGCGCTCGGCAGGGTGATGAGCGGAATCGACTGGTCGGCGACGCCCCTCGGCGCCGCTGACGCCTGGCCTCCGCGGCTGGTCGAGGCGCTGCGCATCGTGCTGTTCACCGAGCAGCCGATGGCGGTCTTCTGGGGTCCCGCGTACACGATGCTGTACAACGAGGCGTACACGGCCATCATCGGCTCCAAGCACCCGGGGGCGCTGGGGCGGCCCGGCCGGGACGTCTTCCCCGAGAACTGGGATCTGTCCGCCGCTCCGCTCTTCGAGACGGTATGGGAGAGCCGCAAGCCCTCTCTGGTGACCGACCGGGCCTTCGTCATCCAGCGCCGCGGTTTCCTGGAGCAGTCCTACTTCGACGTCTCCTTCCAGCCCCTGCTGCTGGAGGACGGCACGGTGGGCGGGGTGATGTGCCTCGTCACCGAGACCACGTCGCGCGTGCTCAGCGAGCGGCGGCTGCGGCTGCTGGCGGGGCTCGGCGCCCGGACCGCCGGGCTGCGCACCCCGCGGGACGTCGCCCAGACGGTCGCGGAGATGCTGGACATCCACCGGGAGGACGTCCCGTTCACCGCCTTCTACCTCGCGCCCGAGCCCGGCAGGCTCCAGCTCGCCGCGTCGGCCGCCATTCCGGCGGAGGCCGCCCGGGAGATCGGGGAGGTGCGGCTGGACCGGACCGAGGAGACGGCGGGCCTGGCGGCGCGGCTGGCGGCCGTCGTAGGTGACGCGGCACCGGCCCGGCTCCCGGGCGCGCTGTTCGCGATGGACGAGGACGAGGCGCTGGCCCATCCGCTGGTCCGGTCGGGCACGGTGGAGGGCGTGCTGGTGATGGGCGTCAACCCGCGGCTGCCCGCCACCGCCGCCTATCAGGACTTCTTCGAGGTGCTGGCGACCAGCGCCGGGGCGGCCCTGTCGGCGGCCCGCACCCAGCAGGAGCACCGGCAGCGCGCGGAGACGCTGGCCGAGCTGGACCACGCCAAGTCGGTGTTCTTCTCCGACATCACCCATGAGTTCCGTACGCCGCTCACCCTGATCCTCGGCCCGGTCCAGCAGGCGCTGGCCGACGAGGAAGATCCCGGGCGGCGGTCCCGGCTGGAGCTGGCGGAGCGCAGCGCGCTGCGGCTGCTGAAGCTGGTCAACACCCTGCTGGACGCCTCCCGGGTGGAGGCGGGCGGGCTCAAGGGCGTCTTCGAACCGGTGGACCTGTCCCGGATGACCGCCGAGCTGGCGGCCGTCTTCCGTTCCTCGTTCGACATGGCCGGGCTGACCCTGGAGGTGGACTGCCCGCCGCTGCCCGAGCCGGTCCACGTCGACCAGGACATGTGGGAGAAGATCGTCCTCAATCTGATCAGCAACGCGCTGAAGTTCACCTTCAACGGCGGCGTCACGGTACGGATGGCCGCGGACGGCCGCCACGCCCGGCTCACCGTGAGCGACACCGGCACCGGCGTCCGGCAGGCGGAGCTGCCCCATCTCTTCGAGCGCTTCCACCGGGTGCGCGGGGCGCGGTCCCGGTCGCACGAGGGCAGCGGCATCGGACTGGCGCTGGTCAAGGACCTGGTCGAGCTGCACTCGGGCACCATCTCGGTGACCAGCGTCCCGGCCCGGGGCACCGAGTTCACGGTGGAGATACCGTTCGGCACCGCGCATCTGGAGGACGCCACGCGCGAGGCACCGTCCGTACGGGGCGCGACGGGCGAAGGCGAACGCGCCGCCGCGTACGCGCGGGAGGCGCGCCACTGGCTCGACACCGCCCCGCCCGAGCCCCTGGCGGCGGAGTTCCCGACGGGGGCGTCCGAGGCGGAGGGCGCCCGCGCGGAAGCGGAGCCCGTCCCGGGGCCACCGGAGCCGACTCCGGGGCCGGAGCCCGTCCCGGCCGGGCGGCCGCGGCTGCTGGTCGCGGACGACAACGCCGACGTACGGTCCTATCTCGGCGATCTCCTCGGCCGCGAGCACGACGTCCTGCTCGCGGCCGACGGCCGTGCCGCGCTGGACACCGCCCTGGCGCACCCCGTCGACTTGGTGCTGACCGATGTGATGATGCCGCGCCTGGACGGCTTCGGGCTGGTGCGCGCGCTGCGCGCCGACCCCCGGACCACCCGGCTGCCGATCATCATGCTGACCGCGCGGGCCGGGGAGGAGGCCACGGTGCGGGGGCTGGGCGCGGGCGCCGACGACTACCTCGCCAAGCCCTTCTCGGCGCGCCAGCTCCTCGCCCGGGTCGGCGCCAACCTGGAGCTGTCACGGCTGCGCGAACGGGTGCTCAGCGACAGCAGACGGCAGGCGGACATGCTCACCTCGCTGTCCCAGGCGAGCCTGCAGCTGTCCGACACCCTCGACCCGCCGCAGGTCCTGGACACCGCCCGGGAACTGCTCGTCCCCGCGCTGGCCGACGCGATACGCGTCCGCCTCGCCGACCCGCGCGCCGAGCGGCCCGTGTACGCCGCCGGGGAGCCCGTCGCCCCGGACGAGCTGCTGGACCGGGCCCTCGCCGACACCCTGCGCGCGGGCGCCGCCCCCGACGCGCCCGCCACCGGCGGCACCCTGCTCTCCGTACCCCTCCTCGCCCACGGCCGGATGCTGGGCGCCCTGGCCATCGCCCGGCGCGAGGGCGTGTACACCATGGCCGACCGGCAGTATCTCCAGGGCGTGGGCGGCCGGCTGGCCCTCGCCTACGACAACGCGGCCCGCTTCCGCAACGAGCGCCATCTCGCGATGACCCTCCAGCGCGCCCTGCTGCCGCAGACCCTCCCCCAGATGCCGGGGCTGCGCACCGCCTCCTACTACGAGGCGAGCACCAGCGGCGCCGAGATCGGCGGCGACTGGTACGACGTCATCGCGCTGCCCGACGGCGAGATGGGACTGACGATCGGCGATGTGATGGGCCATGACGTGGACGCCGCCACCGTGATGGGCCGACTGCGCTCCACCCTGCGCGGCTTCGCCCTGGACCGCGCCTCCCCCGGCGTACTGCTCGGCAAGCTGGACGCCTATCTGCGCTCCCTGGACGTCGACCACTTCGCGACCTGCCTGTACGCGGTGTACGAACCGCGCACCCGGCGGCTGCGGTACGCGACCTGCGGCCATCTGCCGCCGCTGCTGGTGGCGGACGGGACGACCAGCTTCCTCGACGTCTGCCCCAACGCCCCGCTGGGCCTCTCGCACGGGCCCCCGGCCGGCCACGAGACGCGGCTGCCGCCCGGCGCGGGGCTGCTGCTGTTCACCGACGGGCTGGTCGAGAACAGTCATCTGCCCCTCGACGACGGCCTGGCGGCGCTGCGGCGCGCCTGCGACGGGCTCGCCCCGCCCGACCTCGCCGACCCTCAGGCGATCATCGACCGGGCGCTGGGGCTGCTGGACATCCCGGGCCGGGTGGACGACGACACGGCGCTGCTGGCCGCGTCAGCCCCGTAGCGGATGCCCCCGGTCGCCCGCTGCCACCGGCTCGCCCGTATCGGCGTCGAGGACGCTCACCCGCACCGCGGGCTCCCGTACCGCGTCCCGGCTCGCCCCCGCGTCCAGCGCGAAGAGCACCACAGCCGGTCGCGCGGTGCCGCCGCGCGCGTGGACCCCGGCGTACTGGAGGATGCGCCAGCCGCCCTCGTCCCAGTGGTCCAGCAGCGCCGACCGCACCAGGGGCGAGGTGTCCTGCCAGGCGAGCGAGTGTTCCAGCAGCTCGACCGTCGCGGCCACCGGCACCCGCGCCCCGGCCGGGGTTCCGGTCAGCGGGTGTCCGGCGTAGCGGAGGCGCAGCCTGCGCCATGTCATCCGCCACCGGCGGCCGGCGGAGAGGACCACCAGCCCGGCCGCCGCCGCGAGGGCGCAGCACCCGGTGGTGGCCGGGTGGCGCGGGGCCGTGACCCACCAGGGGTGCCCGGCCAGCGCCACGGCGACACCGCCCGCCGTCACCACGGCCGCGCGGGCGAACGCCCTCGCCCCCACCGGCCCGTCGTCCCGCGCCGTACAGCCGCACGAGGCGCCGGGCGCGGTCGCGCGGGCGTACCCCAGATAGCCGAGGAAACCGGCGCCGAGCGCGGCGGCCGCCCCGCCCGCGGCCACGGACGGCGGCAGCGCCAACAGCGCGGCGCACAGGAGGAGTTCGAGCGCGCCCAGGGCGCGCAGTGCGAACGCCGCCCGGCCGCCACCGCGCAGCAGCCGGGCCAGCGCGGTCCGGTGCGCCGACCGGGCCGTGCCGGGACCGAAGAGCTTGCCCGCACCGGCCGCGCCCAGCACCCAGGCGAGCAGCGGCGCGGCGAGATCGAGGGCGACGAGGCCGAGGGCGGCAGGGCTCATCTGCGGTGCCCCGCGCCCGGACCGACCGCCACCCGCACGATGTCCACGGAGTCGTCGGACGGCCGCCAGGCACCCAGGACCCCGGCACCCTGCCCGATGCGCAGCCCGGAGAGGTCGGCGGTGGGCGCGGCGCCGGAGTACGAGGCGCTGGAGACCTCCGGGAGGAGGTTGCCGACGATCTCGTGGGAGCCGTGCGCGAGGTGCAGCCGGGTCTTCTCGATGCCGCGGATGGTGGTGTGGAGGTTCACGATGTTCACCCATACCGCGTCGGCGGCGACCGTGCCGTCGGGCATCGGGACGCCGCGTGCGTAGAGCCCGTCGCCGGTCTCGATCGACGCGGCGGTGGTGGCGCGCACCTTCCACACGCTGGTGGCGTGGGTGATCCGGACCCGGGCGTAGTCGCCGTAGGAGCCCGCCACATGCAGCACACCGCCGTCCATGAAGGTGATCCGCCCCTCCACGAAGGCGCTGGCGGGGACGGCCGGGTCCAGGGGGCGGCGCAGGGGCGCGGCGAAGACGGCGTCGGCGTCCACGGCACCCAGCGCGGTCGCGCCGATGACGCCCGTCCCGACGACGGTCGCGCCGCGCAGCGCGGCGGCGGTGAGGAAGCGGCGGCGGTCGAGGGGGTCGGAAATCCGGTGCGCGGTCATCGCTCCGCCTCACTCGTAGAGGGAGACCGGCAGGGTGCCGGAGCTGAGGCTGCCGATGGCGGAGAAGGCGGCGGGGGTCAGGTCGATGACGCGGTTGCCGCGGCACTTGCCGTCGCAGCAGCTGGACTCGCCGCAGAAGCTCCGGGTGCGCGGACCGCAGTCGCTGACGGTGACGCAGACGGACGCGCCGGAGCACAGATGGCGCACCTTGATCGCCGAACCGCAGCCGCGCCGCGGCAGGTTCTCGCCGCACAGGTCCGGCCGGGTGATGTCCCAGCACGCCTTGGACGCGTTGGGCCAGGCGGCCTGCAGGGCACTGGACTTGCAGGTCCCGCAGGCGCCGCCACCCGCGGCGGCACACGGGCCCCAGGCGTTGCCACAGCAGAACCAGGTGGCTTCGCCGTTCCCGAGACTGGTCGATCCGCACGCCATGCGGCCATCATGCGGGTGCCCTGCGGGAGCCACCAGTCAGAAGGGTCCGATCCGGCGCCGGGGTCGGGGGGCGGCGGGACGCGCGGGGCACGGCGCGGCGCAGCGCGATGCCCGGCGCGGCGCACCGCCGTGCCGTCAGAGCCGCTCCACGATCGTCACGTTCGCCTGACCGCCGCCCTCGCACATCGACCCCGCCCCCAACGGCACCCTCGCACCGCTCGGCCCCAGAGGGCCTCACAGGCTTCGGCCGCCTGCGTCGGACTCCGTCCGCCGAGCAAGGCGGCCGCCCGCCGTCAGAGCCGCTCCACGATCGTCACGTTCGCCTGGCCGCCGCCCTCGCACATCGTCTGTAGGCCGTAACGACCACCCGTGCGCTCCAGTTCGTGCAGCAGGGTCGTCATCAGCTTGGCGCCGGTCGCGCCCAGCGGGTGGCCCAGGGCTATCGCGCCGCCGTTGACGTTGACCCGCTCCGGGTCGGCGCCGCTCTCCTTCAGCCAGGCCAGCACCACCGGCGCGAACGCCTCGTTGATCTCCACCAGATCCATGTCGGCGATGGTCATGCCGGTCTTCTTCAGCGCGTACGCGGTGGCCGGGATCGGCGCGGACAGCATCCGGATCGGGTCCTCGCCGCGCACCGACAGATGGTGGATCCGGGCGCGCGGGGTCAGGCCGTGTTCCCGTACGGCCCGTTCGGAGGCGACCAGCAGCGCGGCGGCGCCGTCGGAGACCTGCGAGGAGAGCGCGGCGGTGAGCCTGCCGCCCTCCATGAGCGGGGCGAGCGCGGCCATCTTCTCCAGGCTGGTGTCCCGGCGCGGGCCCTCGTCGGTGTGGACGTCCCCGTACGGGACCACTTCGCGGTCGAAGCGGCTCTCGTCGATGGCGCGGATCGCGCGCCGGTGGGAGCGGAGCGCGAACTCCTCCATCTCGGCGCGGCCTATCCCCCACTTCTCGGCGATCAGCTCGGCCCCGTAGAACTGGCTGACCGGCCGGTCGCCGTACCGCGCCCGCCAGCCCTCCGAACCCGCGTAGGGCCCCTCGGTCAGCCCCAGCGGCTCGGCCGCCTGGCGGCTGGCGAAGGCGATCGGCACCTGCGACATGTTCTGCACACCGCCCGCGACCACCAGGTCCTGGGTGCCGGAGAGCACCGCCTGCGCCGCGAAGTGCAGGGCCTGCTGGGAGGAGCCGCACTGCCGGTCGACGGTCACGCCCGGCACCTCCTCGGGCAGCCCGGCGGCCAGCCAGCAAGTGCGGGCGATGTCCCCGGACTGCGGGCCCACCGTGTCGAGGCAGCCGAAGACGACGTCCTCGACGGCGGCCGGGTCGGCGCCCGAGCGCTCCATCAGCGCGCGCAGGACGTGCGCGCCGAGGTCGGCCGGGTGGACGGACGCCAGCCCGCCCTTGCGGCGGCCGACGGGGGTCCGTACCGCTTCGACGATGAATGCCTCGGCCATCACTGCTGCTCCTTCAGTTTCGTGGGGTGATGCCGTCCAGGACCATCGACACGTACTGGCGGGCGATCTCCTCGGGGCTGTGCTGTCCGCCGGGCCGGTACCAGGACGCGGCGACCCAGACGGTGTCGCGCAGGAAGCGGTAGGCCAGCCGGATGTCGAGGTCGGCGCGGAACGCCCCGTCGGCCACGCCGCGCTCCAGCGTGCCCAGCCAGGCCCGTTCGAATCTGCGCTGCGAGTCGGTGAGATAGCCGAAGCGGGGCAGGGCGGCGAGCTGCCGGGACTCCTTCTGGTAGATCGCGACGGCGGCCCGGTGCCGGTCGATCTCCCGGAAGGACTCGGTGACGAGCGCCTCGATGGTCTCCCTGGGGCCGAGCCCGGCCCGCAGCACGTCCTCGTACCCCGCCCACAGCTCGTCGAGGAAGGTGGAGAGGATCTCGTCGACCATCGACTCCTTGGAGTCGAAGTGGTAGTACAGGCTGCCCGCGAGCATCCCCGCCTCGTCCGCGATCCGGCGGACGGTGGTCGCGTTGTAGCCCTGGGCGGCGAACACCTCGGCCGCCGTCGAGAGCAGTTCGCGGCGCCGCTCGGGGGACGGGCTCACGGTGGTCTTCTTGCTGTTCCCGCTGATTTTCGGCACGTTCCCATTCTCGCCTCACCGCTGCCGCGCTCATGGGTGCCGACTGCTGACCGAGACCGTCTCGCCCGTCATGTACGACGAATAGCCGCTGGCCAGGAAGACGATGACGTTGGCGACCTCCCACGGCTCGGCGTACCGGCCGAACGCCTCGCGCTCGGTCAGCTCGGCCAGCAGTTCGGGCGTGGTGACCTTCACCAGGTGGGGATGCATGGCGAGGCTCGGCGAGACGGCGTTGACGCGCACCCCGTACGCGGCGGCCTCGACGGCGGCGCAGCGGGTGAGCGCCATGACCCCGGCCTTGGCGGCGGCGTAGTGGGCCTGCCCGGCCTGGGCGCGCCAGCCGACGACGGAGGCGTTGTTGACGATGACGCCGCCGGACGCGCGGGCCTTCATGCGGCGGAGGGCGGCGCGGGTGCAGCGGAAGGTGCCGCCGAGGGTGACGTCGATGACCTTGTGCCACTGCTCGTCGGTCATCTCGGTGAGTTCGGCGGTGCCGCCGAGACCGGCGTTGTTGACCACGACGTCCAGCCGTCCGTGCTGCTCCTCGGCGAGGTCGAGGAGCGCCGCCACCGCGTCCTCGTCGGTGACGTCGCAGGTCAGCCCGGTGACGCGGTCCGCGCCGAACTCCTCGGCGAGCGCGGCGGCCGTCTCACCGAGGCGGCGCGCGTGGGCGTCGCCGATGACGATCCGGGCGCCCTCCTCCAGGAACCGGCGGGCCGTGGCGCCGCCGATCCCGGCCCCCGCCGCGGCCGTGATGACGGCCGTGCGGCCGGTGAGCAGGCCGTGGCCGGGGACGTACGACGGCTTGTTGTCCATCACGGCGCCACGGTAACCTACCAAACACTTGTTAGGGAAGGAGCCCGGGGCCCGATGGATCTCGACCTGACCGAGCGGCAGGAGGCGTTCCGGGCCGAGGCCCGGCGGTGGCTTACGGCCCATGTGCCCGCCGCTCCGCTGCCGTCCCTGGAGACCGCCGAGGGGTTCGCCGCCCACCGCGCCTGGGAGCGGACCCTGGCGTCCGGCCGCTGGTCGGCGGTGACCTGGCCCGAGGAGTACGGCGGGCGGGGCGCGTCGGTGCTGGAGTGGCTGCTGTTCGAGGAGGAGTACTACGCGGCGGGCGCGCCCGGCCGGGTGAGCCAGAACGGCGTCAGCCTGCTGGCCCCCACCCTCTTCGACCACGGCACCGCCGAACAGCGCGCCCGCGTCCTGCCGCCGATGGCATGCGGCGAGGTGGTCTGGGCGCAGGCGTGGTCCGAACCGGAGGCGGGCTCCGACCTCGCCTCCCTGCGCTCCACCGCCCGGCGCACGGACGGCGGCTGGCTGCTGACCGGCCAGAAGACCTGGTCCTCCCGGGCGGCCTTCGCCGACCGGGCCTTCGGGCTGTTCCGCAGCCACCGGGAGCCGGGGGCGCCGCCCCACCGCGGGCTGACGTATCTGATGTTCCCGCTGGACGCGCCGGGCGTGACCGTACGCCCCATCGGCCGCCTCGACGGAAAGCCCGCCTTCGCCGAACTCTTCCTGGACGAGGTGTTCGTGCCCGACGAGGACGTCATCGGCGAGCCGGGGCAGGGCTGGCGCGTCGCGATGAGCACGGCGGGCAACGAGCGCGGGCTGACCCTCCGCAGCCCCGGCCGCTACACGGCCGCGGCCCGCCGCCTGACCGCCCTGTGGCGGACGCGCGCCGCCGCCGGGGACGAGGCGGGCACGGCCCTGCGGGACCGGGTGGCCGACGCCGTGATCCGCGCCCGCGCGTACGAACTCTTCGCGTACGCGGGCGCCTCGCGCCTGGCCGCCGGGGAACAGCTCGGGGCCGAGTCGAGCCTCAACAAGGTCTTCTGGTCGGAGCTGGACATCAGCCTCCACGAAACGGCCCTCGACCTGCTGGGGCCCTCCGGTGAGCTGGCGGAGGACGGCTGGGCGGAGGGCTATGTCTTCGCGCTGGCGGGGCCGATCTACGCCGGGACGAACGAGATCCAGCGGGACATCGTGGCGGAACGGCTGCTGGGCCTGCCGAAGAGCAGGCGGTGAGCGGGCCTCTCAAGGCCCCTCGAGGCCCCTCGAGGCCCCGGAATGTTCCCGGACGCCCGGCCACCGGGATGCTCCCGGGTTCCCGGGCCCCCCGGCCCGCGTCGGCGGCACCGGCCACCGGGGTTCCGGGGCCCGGGCTCGGGGGTGCTCCCAGCCGCTGGGCCCGGGGGCCCTGGGGCCCCGGCCCGAGCACGGGGCCCGGGCCACCGGCCTTATGGATACCGCGACGGCGACGGCTACCCGCGACGAAAGGCGACCGCGCATGAGATTCCTGCTGGACGAGGCGCAGAGCGAGTTCGGCCGCACCCTCGACCGGATGCTCACCGCCGCGGACACCCCCGGCGCGGTGCGGGCCTGGGCGCGGGGTGAGCACGCGCCCGGGCGGGCGCTGTGGAGTCGGCTCGCCGAGGCCGGGGTGACCGCGCTCGCCGTGCCGGAGGCGTACGAGGGGGTGGGGCCGCTGCCGGTGGAGCTGGCCGTGGCCTGCGTCGAGCTGGGGCGGCACGCCGTGCCGGGCCCGTGGGCCGAGACGGCCGCCGCTGCGGCGCTGCTGACGGCGGCGCCCACGGCCGGGGACTGGCTGCCCCGTATCGCCTCCGGGCAGGCCATGGTCACCGTGGCGATGGCCGACGGCGGTCCGTTCGCCCTGGACGCGGACGCCGCCGACGCCGTCCTCGCCGTCCGCGGCGAGGAGTTGTGGCTCGCCCCTGGGCACGGCCCGGTGCGGGCCTCCCTCGACCCCGCCCGGCGCCTCGCCCCGCCGCTGCCCGGGGGTGAGCCCCTCGCCCGGGGCGCGGCCGTCGCCGCGGCCGCCGCGCGCGCCGCGGACTGGGCCGCCCTCGCCACCGCCGCGCAGTCCCTCGGCGTCGGGCTCGCGCTGCTGGACCGGACGGTGGCGTACGTCAAACAGCGCACCCAGTTCGGGCGTGCGATCGGCTCGTTCCAGGCGGTGCGGCACCAGTTGGCGGATGTGCTCATCGGGCTCGCCTTCGCCCGCCCACTGCTCCACGGGGCCGCGGTCGCGCTCGCGGCGGGCGGGCCGGGTGCCGGGGCCGAGGTCGCCGCCGCCAAGGTGGCGGCGGGCGACGCGGCGTACGCGGCCGGGCGCACCGCCCTCCAGTTGCACGGCGCGATCGGCTACACCGACGAGTACGACCTGTCCCTGTGGATCCGCAAGGCCCGCGCCCTGCGGGGCGCCTGGGGCTCGCCCTCGGTCTGCCGCGCGCGCGTGCTCGCGCCCTGACAAGGGGGCGCACACCGGGCCATGCTGTACCGACGAGAGCAGCGGCGGCGAAGCGAACAGCGAGGTATGCCCGGATGCACCGGCCCCGGCCCACCCTGGAGAGCGTGGCCCGGCACGCGGGCGTCTCGCGCGCCACCGTCTCCCGCGTCGTCAACGGCTCGACCAGGGTCGCCGAGGACAGCCGTACGGCGGTACTGCGGGCCGTCGAGGAGCTGGGGTACGTCCCCAACCAGGCGGCCCGGAGCCTGGTGACCCAGCGCACCGACTCGTTCGCACTCGTCCTGCCCGAGGAGCCGGGCCGGGTCTTCTCCGACGACCAGTTCTTCCCCGGTGTGGTGCGCGGCGTGGGCCAGGAGCTGGAGGACGCGGACAAGCAGCTCGTACTGATGATGGCCCGCTCCCCCGCCAGCCGGGACCGCATCGAGCGCTTCGCCCTGGCGCGCCATGTCGACGGCGTCATGGTCGCCTCCATGCACGGCGCCGATCCGCTGCCCGCCGCGCTGGCCCGCATGGGCATTCCGGTGGTCTGCAACGAACGGCTGCCGGGCGCGGCGGCGCTGCCGTACGTGGGCGTCGACAACGCCGGGGGCGCGGCCCTCGCCGTACGGCATCTGCTCCGCTCGGGCCGCACCCGCGTCGGCACGGTCGCGGGCCCGCAGGACATGGTGGCCGGTATCGACCGGCTGACCGGCTACCGGACGGCGCTGGCCGGGGCGGGGCGGGAACCGGTGGTGGCGGCCGGGGACTTCACGCAGGAGTCGGGCGCGGTCGCGATGCGGGAGCTGCTGGGGCGGGTTCCGGAGCTGGACGCCGTCTTCGTGGCCTCCGACCTGATGGGCCTCGGGGTGCTGCGGGCCCTGCGGCAGGCCGGGCGGCGGGTGCCGGAGGACGTGGCGGTGGTGGGCTTCGACGATGTGCAGGCGGCGCGCTACGCGGACCCGCCGCTGACGACGGTGCGGCAGCCGATCGCGGAGATCGGGCGGCGGCTGGCACGTCAGCTGCTGCGGCTGGCAAGCGGGGAGACGATCGAACCGGCGGTGGTGCTGGACGTGGAGCTGGTGCTGCGAGGGTCGGCGTAGCAGCGTCGCCACTACAGCGTGTACTGGCGCAACTGCCCGCGGAACTCCCGCTCGAACGCTTCGTACCTCCCCCGCAGCTCGGCGCCCGGCCACCCCTGCGGCAGCAGTTCGTCCGGGAGCACCGGGTCCGTCAGCAGATGCCGCAGCACGGCCGCCGCGACGGTGAAGCGGTCGGCCGGGCTCCGCGCCGCGTCCAGGGCCTCGACCAGGCGGCGCGCCCGGTCGGCCCAGTCCGGCAGGTCCCAGAGCCGGGCCGCGAGGGCGGCGGGGTCGTCCTCCGGGGCGGCGGTGAAGCAGCCGCACTGCTCGGCGACCACGGGCGGGCGGGGGCGTACGAGGTTGGCGGGGCGCAGCCAGGTGCCCTCGCGGAGCTCGGCGAGCCGCAGCGCGGACATCGCCTGGCGGAGCGCGGCGCGCTCGGGGGCGGGGCGGCGGTCGGGGGTGACGACGGCGATCTCCCAGGTGCCGTCCCAGTGCCGGACGCGGGGCGCGCGGCTGTCGTCCTGGCGGGCCTGGCGGGCGAGCAGCCGGTCGGTGAGCCGGTAGGCGCCACCGTGCTGTTCGAGGTCACCGGCGGCCACCATCCGGGTGAGGGCGACCCGCACCGTCCCCTCCGCCGTGCCGAACAGCGCGCCGACGCGGACGAGCGCGCGGGCGGGCAGCTGCGGCGGATGGTGGCCCAGCAGGGTGCTGAGCACGATCGAGCGCGCCGTGAGGGGGCGCAGCGTGAGCGTTCCGGTGTCATCCATAACTGTGCGCAACCTTATCCATCGCCGCTTCCGGCTACCATTACAGTTTTTCCTCACGCATACTGGAATTGTAAGAACCGCAGAACGACCCGGCACGGCACCCGCGGCGATCCCAGGAGACGCTTGCCATGAGCGCGACGCACGAAGTCCTCAACCAGGCTCCGCCCCTCGTCGGCTTCAGCACGGCCGACGACCCCGCCCTGCTGGAGGCCCTGCGCCGGGACGGCGCCGAATGGGCCGAGCCGCGGGTGCGGGAGGTGGGCGCCCGGGCCGGTTCCGCCGAGGTCCAGGACTGGGCGCGGATGGCGGAGGGGCACCCTCCGGTGCTCCACACCCATGACCGCTACGGCCACCGGATCGACGAGGTCGAGTACCACCCCGCCTACCACCAGCTGATGACCGCCGCCGTGGAGAGCGGCCAGCACGCGGCGGCCTGGGCCGAGACCCGCCCCGGGCGGCATCTGGCGCGCGCGGCCACGTTCTACGCCTTCGCCCAGGCCGAGCCCGGCCACGGCTGCCCGATTTCCATGACGTACGCCGCGGTCCCGGCCCTGCGCGCCGCACCGGAGCTGGCCGCCGCGTACGAGCCGCTGCTGACCGCCCGCACCTACGACTTCGGACTGCGCGCGCCGCTCACCAAGCGCGGGCTGATCGCGGGCATGTCGATGACGGAGAAGCAGGGCGGCTCGGACGTACGCGCCAACACCACCGAGGCCGTACCGGTGGCCGGGGACGACGGCACCTACCTGCTCACCGGCCACAAGTGGTTCACGTCCGCGCCGATGAGCGATGTGTTCCTGACGCTGGCGCAGGCCCCCGAGGGGCTGACCTGCTTCCTGGTGCCGCGTGTCCTGCCGGACGGCACCCGCAACGCCCTGTACCTCCAGCGGCTCAAGAACAAGCTCGGCAACCGCTCCAACGCGTCCTCCGAGATCGAGTACGACCGCGCCATGGCCTGGCGGATCGGCGAACCGGGCCGCGGGGTGCGGACCATCGTCGAGATGGTCAATGTGACCCGGCTGGACTGCGTGATCGGTTCGGCGGCGGGCATGCGCGCCGGGCTGCGGCAGGCGCTGCACCACAGCGAGCACCGCCGGACCTTCGGCACCGAGCTGATCGACCAGCCGCTGATGCGCAACGTGCTGGCCGATCTGGCGGTCGAGTCGGAGGCGGCCACCACGCTCGCGATGCGGCTGGCGGCCGCCCTGGACCACGCGGAGGCCGGGGACACCGGCGAGGCGGCGCTGCGTCGGCTGGGGCTCGCGGTAGCCAAGTACTGGGTGTGCAAGCGCGGCGCCACGCACGCCGCCGAGGCCCTGGAGTGCCTGGGCGGCAACGGCTATGTGGAGGACTCCGGCATGCCGCGGCTGTACCGGGAGGCGCCGCTGCAGTCGATCTGGGAGGGCTCGGGGAACGTCGCCGCCCTCGATGTGCTGCGCGCGCTCGGCCGGGAGACGGGCGCGCTGGACGCCTTCCTCGCCGAGGTGGACACCGCCGCCGGGGCCGACGCGCGGCTGGACGCGGCCGTGGCCCGGCTGCGCGCGCTGCTGCCGCAGCTCGCCGATCCGCAGCGGGCCCAACTGCTCGCGCGCCGCCTCGCCGAGCAGATGACCCTGGTCCTCCAGGGCAGCCTGCTGGTGCGGTACAGCCACCCTGCGGTCGCCGACGCGTTCTGCGCCTCCCGGCTCGACGGGGACTGGGGGCACGCTTTCGGCACCCTGCCGCCGGGGACGGACACCGGCCCGATCCTGGACCGGGCCCGACCCAAGGACCTCCGGGCGTAAACCTCACACCCGGAAACCTCCACACTAGTTCCCCTATTCGGGCGAATAGTTGGGGACATACGGCTGACAGCGGCCCATTCAGCCGAACATCACCTCGTGAATCGATGGAATCGCGCATGGCGGGCGGGGGTCCTGACCACAACCCTGCTGCTCGCCTCGACGGGGGCGACGGCGTTAGCCGACGGGGGTGGTGACGGCCGGGCGGCCGCCACCACGGCCCCGCGGCCGACGCCCGACGTCCGGACCGGGGCGGGTACGGGGGACGGGGATGCGGACCATGGACCGCGTACGGGGCTGAGGGTGCGGGTGCGGGTCCAGATCGGCCCGGGCTTCTGTGTATGCGTCAGGGCGTCGGTGGCGGCGCGGCGGGGCTGGCTCAGGTTCCGCTACGGCTGGTGCCCGCCACCCAAGCCCACGCCGACCCCGTCGCCGACGCCGACGCCGACACCCACGCCGACGCCGACGCCCAGCCCCACTCCGACCCCGTCGCCGACGCCAACACCCAGCCCCACGCCGACCCCCGCGCCGACGCCCACGCCCAGCGCGTCGCCGTCGGCCACCCCGGCGCCGAGCCCCACCCCGACGCGCGCTCCCGCGCCCCCGCGGTCGGCAGGGCCCGCACCCGCGCCCGCCCCGTCCGTGCGGCGTCCCGAGCCACCGCGCCCGGTCGCTCCGCCGACCCGGCCCCCCGCGCCTCCGGCGCCGCCTCCCGAACCGGCTCCCACGCCGAGCGAGACCCACCGCGTCGCGGTGCACGCGTATGAGAAGCCCGCGCGCCACGAACCCGACGGCGGAACCTCCTTGGTCACATTCACCCTGCTGCTCACCGCGCCCGCGGTCCTCGCGGCCGCCGCGCTCCGCCCCCGCTCGCGCTCCGGCTCGCGCGGCGGACGACGCGGCTGACCCGCACCCACCGCCCGGCCGTACCGGCCGATCCGTACCGGAGGTTACCCATGCCCGAATGGCTGATTCTGATTCTTCTGATGGCCGGGATCTGCGCGGCCGTCGTCGTCCTCGCGATCCTCAACGCCCGCCGCCTGGGCGAGGACGACGATCCGAGCGAGACGCCCGATGTCCTCGACTACATGATCATGATGATCGGCGTGGTCTACGCGATCGTGCTGGGCCTGGCCATCGCCGGGGTCTGGGAGTCCCGCGGCGCCGCCCAGGACGGCGTGCGGACGGAGGCGCAGGCGCTGCACGAGGTGTCCGAGCGGGTGAGCGTCTACCCCCAGCCGGTGCGCGACCGGATCCGCGACGACGTCGACGCGTACGTGAGCCATGTGGTGGGCCGGGAGTGGAAGGTGATGGTCGACAAGGGCGAACTCACCGACCGGGGCACCGATCTGCTGGCCAGGCTGCGGCACGACGTCACCATGGCCAAGCCGCAGTCCGACCTTCAGGCGCAGGCGTACCAGCCGCTCGTGGACCAGGTGGCCGCCGTCGACGACGCGCGGGGCGCCCGCCAGCAGAGCGCGGGGCCGACGATGCCCGACGTGGTCTGGGTCGGGCTGCTGTTCGGCGCGGCGCTGGTGATCGGGCTGGTCTTCACCCTGCAGATCCGCCGCTCGCCACGGGAGCTGATGCTGGCGGTGATGTTCACCGCCCTCATCATCTTCCTGCTCTATCTGGTGTGGGACTTCGACGAGCCCTTCGGACGGTCCGTCGGCGACGCGACCACGCCCTTCACCGACCTGTTCCCGAGCGCCCGGGGAGGTGTGTGACCGGCCGGGGTCAGGACACCGACACCGGGAGCACCCGGCGCAGCGGGTCCTCGGGCACCCGGCCGTGGGCCTTCCACTCGCGCGGGTAGCCGACCGAGACCTCCTGGAACTTCACCCCGTCCTCCACCGTGGTCCGGGGGATGTGCAGATGGCCGTAGACGACGGTCTCGGCGCGGAACCGCACATGCCAGTCGGCGGTCAGCTCGGTGCCGCACCACAGGGCGAAGTCCGGGTAGCGCAGCACCCGGGTGGGCAGCCGGGTCATCGGCCAGTGGTTGATGAGCACCGTCTTGAACGCGGGGTCGCAGGCGGCGAGCCGGGCCTCGGTCTCGGCGATCCGGGCGCGGCACCAGGCGTCGCGGGTGGGGTACGGGTCGGGGTGCAGGAAGTGCTCGTCGGTGCAGACGACGCCCTCGTCGTGGGCATGGGCGAGGGCGGCCTCCTTGGTGGTGAGGCCGTCGAGGCGGAAGGTGTAGTCGTAGAGCAGGAACAGCGGGGCGATGGTGAGCGGCCCGCCGTTGCCCTCCCACACCGGGTACGGGTCCTCGGGCGTGACGATGCCCTTGCTCCGGCACATCTCCACCAGCGCCTCGTAGCGCGCCACCCCCCGGGCCTCCACCGGGTCCTTGGGGTGGGTCCACAGCTCATGGTTGCCCGGCGACCAGATGACCTTGGCGAAGCGCTCGCTCAGCAGCCCCAGTGCCCATTCGATGTCGGCGAAGACCTCGCCGACGTCCCCGGCGACGATCAGCCAGTCGTCCTCGGAGCCGGGCCGCAGCCGCTCCACGATCGCCCGGTTCTCCTCGTAGGCCACGTGCAGGTCACTGATGGCGAGTAGTTCGCCCCGGTGCGTGCCGCCCATTGTTTCTCCTGTCGTACGGTCGGCGGTCATGGTGTGGTCGCGACGTATTCACGCCGCGGGACGGCCCGGCTGATCACCGGCTCGTCCCCAGGGGGTGTCTCGCCGATCATGCCGGGCCCCCGGCGTCTGGCACGGCACCTCGCGGCCCCGCGCTCGTCGCACGCAGCGCCGCTGCGCTCTCCTCACGCGGGTTGCGATGCACCGCACCAGATGCCGCTCGCTGACCCGGCCTGATCGACAAGACACCCCCAGGCGCTAGCCTCGCAGATGTGGTGGACAAACTTCCCGCGGCCTTCGAGCGCGGAACTGACGGTCCGAAGGTTATCGTGGCCGGTCTGGACGGCTCCGAGTCGTCCTGGCGTGCCGTCGCGTACGCCGCGGGGCTGGCCAGACGGCAGCACGCGCTGCTCGCCGTGGTGTACATACAGCCGGTGATGGCGGCCGGGGCGGCGCTGGGCGCCTCCGTGGTGGACACCACGGGCGAGGTGGCCGAGGAGTTGCTGCGGGAGATGCGCGAGGCCACCGAGCGGCTGCGCGGGGTCTTCGAGGTGCGCTGGGAGTTCCACACCTTCCGCGGCGATCCGTACAACGGCCTGGCGACGGCGGCGGACGAACTGAAGGCCGACGCGGTGGTGGTCGGCGCGTCCGAGCAGGCGGGGCACCGCATCGTGGGCTCGGTGGCGGTCCGGCTGGTCAAGGCGGGACGCTGGCCGGTCACGGTGGTGCCGTAAGGCGCCGGGCGTGGCGGGGCCGTCCGGAGGAGCGGGGCCGTCCGGCTCGCGGACCGGGGCGGGGTGAGGCACCGTGGGAAGTGGACCCATCGGACACCCCGACCGGGGAGACTGCCATGTCCCATACCTACCGGGTGACGGAGATCGTCGGCTCGTCCACCGAGAGCGTCGACGACGCGATCCGCAGCGGTGTCAGCCGCGCCTCGAAGACGCTGCGCAATCTGGACTGGTTCGAGGTCGGCGCCGTCCGCGGACATATCGAGAACGGCCGGATCGCGCACTACCAGGTGGGGCTGAAGGTCGGATTCCGGCTGGAGGACGCCGACTCCGCCGCCGGTGATCTGCCCGGCTGATTCAGCCACGGGGGACGACGGCGGACAGCACGGACGGCAGCGGATACCAGTCGGCGGTCGCGAAGCTGGCGTGCCGCGCGGCGAGGTCGTTCACCCGCTCCCGGGCCTGCGCCTCGGTGGGGCTCGTGCCGTCGATGGCGGGCGCGACGTTCTGCGCGTCCGTCATGGTCAGGATGTAGTGGCGGGTGTCGTACCAGGCGGTGTCGATGTTCCCGCTGACGTACGCGGAGGCGTCGCCGTCGAAGAACACGAACCACGGGCGGATCGCGGCGTCCTGGTAGCGGGTGCGCGGGTCGCCGGAGGCGGCGGTGTGGACGGCGGGGAAGGCGCCCGCCTCGCGGAGCCTTCCGGCGGCGGCGAGATCGCGCAGATGGGTGGCGTACTCGCGGTCGGTCCACAGGGTGTCGAGCGGGTTGTTCTCCTCGACGGTGCCCGGGATCAGCTCGACGATGAACTTGCCCGCGAGCGCGGACCGGGACGGCCAGGCCCCGGCCCGTACCGCCGCGTCCAGGTCGGTGTGGTCGCCCACCACGTCCGCGGGGCGCAGCAGCGCGTCGCCGAGGGTGCGGGACAGGAGCGCGTCGAGGTCGTCGGGTCCGCGGCCGCTCTTGTCGTAGAAGCCGTCCTTCATCTCCGTCTTGATGACGATGGGCCGGTGGCCGGGGTGGGCGTCGTGCCATGCCTTCATGTCGGCGAGGCAGCCCGCCAGGCTCTGGTTGCGGGCCTTGGTGCGCAGTTCGGCGGGGGTGGCGGCGTTCTCGCAGTTGTTGTCGTTGCCGAGCGGGTTGCCGTGCGAGACCCGCCACCCGGAGCCGAACGCGTTGGTCCACACGTCGAGTTCGAGCAGGGAGGCGCCGGAGTCGAGCGCGTCGGCGAAGTACGGATACTTGGCCTTCTCGTACGCGTTGTGCACGCCCACCCCCGTGGTGGCGGCGTACGACGGCTCGGCCGCTGCGGCCGGACCCGCGCCCTCCGCCGCCGTCAGACACAGTGCGGCGGCCGCCGCCGCGACCGCCACCGTCCGCGTGTGCCGCGCCCTGCCGGACGCGGCTCCCCCCGAGTCGCCCATCTGCCCCCACCCCTGCCGCTGCCGTCAGAACTGGGCAGCAGCGTACGGGAGGGGCCCGCGGGTGACGAGGGGAGCTTGGTCACATAGGGGGTGTTCCGGGGTCAGGCGCCCACGAGTTCGCGGGCCGCCGCGGTGATCGCCTCGGCGTCGATCCCGGCCTGGTTCAGCTGCTCGGCCGGGGTGCCGGACACCGGCATGTTCCGTACGGCGAGCCGCACGACGCGGGGCGCCGGGCGGCCGTCGGCGAAGGCGCTCTGCACCGCGTCGCCCACACCGCCCTCGGGGTGGTGGTCCTCGACGGTGATCAGACGGCCCGTCACCTCGGCGGCGGTGCGCAGCGCCTCGGCGTCGACCGGCTTGAGCGAGTACAGGTCGATGACGCGCGCGGAGATGCCGTCCCGGGCGAGCCGGTCGGCGGCGGCGAGGGCCTCGTGGACGGTGATCCCCGCCGCGACGAGGGTGACGCGGTCGCTCTCGGTGGCGCGCAGGATCTTCGATCCGCCGATGGGGAAGCGCTCGGAGGACGGGTAGATGACGGGCGTCCCGCCGCGCGAGGTGCGCAGATAGCGGATGCCCGACAGCTCGGCCATGGTGGCGGTCAGCTGGGCGGTCTGGTTGGCGTCGCACGGGTAGAGCACGGTGCTGCCGTGCACCGCCCTCATCGCCGCCAGATCCTCCAGGCCCATCTGCGAGGGCCCGTCCTGGCCGATGGCGACCCCGGCGTGCGAGCCGACCAGGCTGAGGGAGGCGCGGCTGACGGAGGCCATCCGGACGAAGTCGTAGGCGCGGCTGAGGAAGGCGGAGAAGGTGCAGGCGTACGGGGTCCAGCCGCGGGTCTGCATGCCCACCGCGGCGGCCACCATCTGCTGTTCGGCGATGTAGAACTCGAAGTAGCGCTCGGGGTGTTCCTTGTGGAAGTACTCCAGCCGGGTCGAGTCGCCCACCTCGCCGTCGAGCGCCACCACATCGCCGCGGGCGGTGCCGACGGCGGCCAGCGCCTCGCCGAACGCGTCGCGGGTGGGGACGGTGTCGCCGGTGTTGAAGCGCGGCAGGCTCAGCGGGCCCTCCGACGTGGGCCGGGTGGGCTTCTCCGCGGGCGGGCCGAGCACCGGTACCGCCATGTTCCTTACGCCACCGAGCTCGGCGATGGCCTCCTCGGGGTCCTTCAGCGGCTTGCCGTGCATGCCCTCGTGGTTCTCCACGGAGGCGACGCCGCGGCCCTTCTGGGTGCGGGCGATGATGGCGGTGGGACGGCCGACGGTCGAGGTCGCCTCGCCGTACGCGCGGTCGATCGCGGCGATGTCGTGCCCGTCGACCTCGATGGTGTGCCAGTCGAAGGCGCGGATGCGGCGGGCGTAGGCGTCCAGGTCCCACTGGTGGCGGGTGGGTCCGCGCTGGCCGAGCCGGTTGACGTCGATGATGGCGGTGAGGTTGTCGAGCCGTTCGTGGCCCGCGTGCTCGAACGCCTCCCACACCGAGCCCTCGGCCATCTCGCTGTCCCCGCACAGCACCCAGACCCGGCTGGAGACATGGTCGAGCCGCGCTCCGGCCAGCGCCATGCCGACGCCGTAGGGCAGCCCCTGGCCGAGCGATCCGGTGGCCACGTCCACCCAGGGCAGTTCGGGCGTGGGATGGCCCTCCAACCGGCTGCCGAGCTTGCGGAAGGTCAGCAGCTCCTCGTCCTTGAGCGCACCGGCCGCCTTGTAGAGCGAGTACAGCAGCGGAGAGGCGTGCCCCTTGGAGAAGATCAGGTGGTCGTTGCCCGGGTGCTCCGGCTTTTCGAAGTCATAGCGCAGATGGTTGCCCATGAGGACGGCCATCAGGTCCGCCGCCGACATCGACGACGTGGGGTGGCCGGACCCGGCGGCGGCCGAGGACCGCACGGAGTCCACCCGGAGCTGCTGCCCGAGCTCGCTGAGCTGTTCGTGTCGCATTGTTCTCCTTCCAAGCTTTTCCGGCGGCCCAGCTTCCGGCGCTTCAGCCGCGGCTGTGCTGCGCGACCTCGGGTGACTCGGTGTCCAGCGGCACCGACCAGGACGGCACCAGGCCGAACTGGACCGCCTGCGGCGGCAGCGCCGCGTCCAGCAGCCAGTCGGCGGCCACCCGGACCCGGTTGCCGGGCATGGACATCAGGTGGTAGCCGCGGGTGACCGCGTTGGCCGCGGGACCGGCCAGCGGGATGTGCAGCGGGTCCGCGGCCGCCTGCACCCCGCCGAGGTCGACCGTGAACCCCAGGTCATGGTGTTTGTACGGGCGCGGGGCGCCGCGCCCGAGGGAGGCGAGGATGTTGTGGGCGGCCACCTTGCCCTGGCGCTGCGCGTGCTGCGCGGTCATCGGCGTGAACTCGCCCGGCCGGGTCAGATCCGGCACCGCGGCGGCGTCCCCGCAGGCCAGTACCTCCGGGTGGCCGGGCACGGTCAGGTACTGGTCGACCCGCAGCCGCCCCCGCTCGGTCGCCAGCCCGAGGTCCTCCACCAGCGGGTCGGGGCGTACGCCGACGCACCAGATCAGCGACCGGGTGTCGATGAACTCGCCGTCGTCGAGCAGCACGCCGTCGGAGGTGGCTTCCTTGACCGAGGTGCCCAGCCGGACGTCCACACCGCGCCGCCGCAGCACCCGGTCCGCGGTGCGGGAGAGGCGCATCTCCAGGTTGGGCAGCACCCGCTTCGCCACGTCGAGCAGGAGCCAGCGGGGCTGGTGATCATGGCGCAGCGCGATGTTCCGCCGGGCGAGCGAGTCGGTGAACAGCACGCCGTGGGCCGCCACTTCGGTGCCGGTGTATCCGGCGCCCACCACCACGAAGGTACGGCGCGCGGCCCGCTCGCGGGGGTCGCGGGTGTTGGCCGCCATCTCGATCTGGCGGGTGACATGGTCCCGCAGGTACAGGGCCTCCGGCATGCCGCGGAAGCCGTGCGCGTGCTCGGCCACGCCCGGGATCGGCAGCAGCTTGTTGACGCTGCCCAGCGCCAGGACGAGCCGGTCGTACGCCATCTCGCCGCGGCTTCCCTCGGGGTCGGTCCAGGTGACCCGGCGGCCGGTGAGGTCGACGGAGTCGACGTTGCCCAGCACCAGCCGGACGTATGGCAGCGTGGCGGTGAGGGACACCGACACCCGGCGCGGCTCCAGGACACCGGCGGCCACCTCGGGCAGGAGCGGCAGGTACAGAAAGTAGTCGTTGGGGTTGATCAGGACGATCTCCGCCGCGCGGCGCAGCGAGCGCGACAGCGTACGGGCGGCCTGGTAACCGGCGAAACCGGCCCCCACGATCACGATGCGTACTGGGCTCACACGTAACTCCCGGGCACGACGAGGGCAGAGCGCTCCAAGTGCCCGTACAGACCGAGGCCAAACCTGGGGTGGTGGCCGGCCTCGGCCCGGTGGAGAATCCGCGCCCGTTACGCCCGCACCGGCTCGTCCCAGTCGATGCGGTAGCCGGTCAGCCAGTCGTCGCCGCCCGTGCCGCCCGCCCGGTCCAGCCTGCGGGCCATCGTGGCGTCCCGCAGGGCCCGCTTGACCGGCCCTGGGGCGTTGCGGCGGGCCAGGCCCGCGCTGTTCGCGGCCACCTTCTCGACCCGCTCGCGGCGCAGCCCCTCGTACGCGGCGAACGCCGACCGCGGGCCGGGCAGGTCGCGCAGGCACTTGGCGAGCACCACACCGTCCTCGATGGCCATCGAGGCGCCCTGGGCGGCGTTGGGCGCGCAGGCGTGGGCCGCGTCCCCCACGATGACCATGCCCTCCTCGGACCAGACGGGGGTGGAGACGAGGTCGTACGCGGCGGTGGCGACGATGTTCTCGCCGGTGGCGCGGACGATGTCGGCGGCCGGGGTCTGGTCCTCGGCGAACAGCTCCGTCAGCCGGTCCCGCCACTGCTCGGGGGTGACGGCGGCCAGCTCCGCCTTGGACAGTTCGGCCGCCGGGGCGTTGCTGAACCACCACACCTCGCCGTCGGGCGCGGCGGTGCAGCCGAAGAACGCCTGCTTGCCGAAGACCATCGAGTAGGTTTCCGCGGCGGGCGGCGCGGTGGCGTCGCGGGTGTAGCCGCACACCGTGTGCTGTCCGGTGTAGCGGGGCCGGGGCGCGCCCGCGTCGATGGTCCGGCGGATGAGGGAGTGGATTCCGTCGGCGCCGATGAGAACGTCGCCCACGGCCCGGCCGCCGTCCGCGAAGGAGCCCACGACGCGGCCGTCCGGGCCGGTCTGGGCGGCCAGCAGCCGCTTGCCGTGCTCGATGCGCACGCCGCGGCGGATCGCCTCCTCGCGCAGCACCCGGGCCAGCGTGGCGCGCCTGATGGTGACCGCCCCGAGGCCGCCGTCCTCCGCTCCGGACATCGGCTTGTCGCCCAGCCGTTTGCCGGTGTTGCTGAGGAACTCGACGCGGGTGGCGGGAAAGGCGTGCTCCAGGACCGGTCCATGGGCGTCGATGGTGCGCAGCGCCTCCAGCCCGTTGTTCGCGACGAGGAGGAACGCGCCGCCCGTGTCGGTGGCGTCCGGCGGGTACGCCTCGTGGACGACCGCGTCGATGCCCGCCTTGTGCAGGGCCATCGCGGTGACCGTACCGGCGATGCCGCCACCGATGATCAGAGCCTTGGTCATGGTGCTCCGTGACAGAGGGTCGGTAAAGGTGACAGCACCCTAGGGCCCGGACACGGGCCCCGGGGCCGGTTCGGGCCTATTTCAGCAGCCGGGACATCCGGCGGTCGGCGAGCGGTTTGCCGCCGGTCTGGCAGGTGGGACAGTACTGGAGCGAGGAGTCCTTGAAGGACACCTCGCGCACGGTGTCGCCGCACACCGGACAGGGCTCGCCGGTGCGGCCGTGCACCCGCATCCCGCTGCGCTTCTCCGCCTTGAGGTCCCCGGCCGCGAGCCCCCGGGAGCGTTCGACGGCGTCGCGCAGGGTGGCGCCCATCACCTCGTACAGGAGGGCGATCTCCGCCTCGGTGAGGTCCGAGGCGAGCCGGTAGGGCGACATCCGGGCGGCGTGCAGGATCTCGTCGGAGTAGGCGTTCCCGATCCCGGCGATGACGCTCTGGTCGCGGAGCACCCCCTTGATCCGGTGGCGTACGCCGCGCAGCAGTCCGGCGAACGCCTCCAGGGTGAAGGAGTCGTCGAGCGGGTCGGGGCCGAGGCGGGCGATGCCCGGCACCTCGTCGGGGTCGCGCACGCAGTACACGGCCAGCCCCTTGCGGGAGCCCGCCTCGGTGAGGTCGAAGCCGGAGCGCTCCGGTCCGGAGAGCAGCAGCCGCAGCGCCAGCGGGCCCCGGCCGGGGCGCGGCGGGGCCTCGGGCAGTGAGTCCTTCCAGCGCAGCCAGCCCGCCCGGGCGAGGTGGACGACCAGGTGGGGGCCGTCGGTGGCCAGGTCGAGGAACTTGCCGTGGCGGGTGGCCGCGGTGACGGTGCGGCCTTCGAGGACGGTCAGCGGCGGGTCGTACGTCTTCAGCACGCTCACCGCGACGGGCAGGACGCGGGCGATCTCCCGGCCCACGGCGCGGTCGGCCAGGATTCCGGCAAGGGCCTCCACCTCGGGCAGCTCCGGCATGCCACCAGTGTGCCGCAGCACCGGCCGGTGCGCGCCGGGCCGGCGGCGCCCCACCCCCGTACCACTCCGGGCTGCGGGGTGCGACTCCCTCCCCTACTGTCTCTCTTGTCCCACTGCGTCCCTTTGCGCCCTTGTACGGAGAGTCCCCATGCCCGACACCGGACAGCGTCAGCGGTCCGTACCGCAGTACGAGCCGTACGAGGCTCATGAGGCGTACGAAGGGGGCAGCCCCGAGGCCGAACGGCTGCTCTTCGAGAAGCTGGCCCGCGAGCTGATGAGCGTCCAGCGGGCGCACATGCGGGCGTCGGGCGCCGCCCAGCTGCTGCGCACGTTCCACGCGAAGGCGGCGCTCGGCGCGGAGAACGCGCGGCTGCGCTTCCACGACAGCCTCCCGCCCGAGCTGTGCGTGGGATACGCCCGGCCGGGCGCCGCCTACCCGGCCGTGGTGCGGCTGTCGAACGAGAGCGGCACCGAGCGCCACGACGCCACCCCCGATCTGCGCGGGATGGCGGTACGGATCCAGGTCGCCCCCGGGGAGAGCCACGATCTGCTGGCCACCAGCTTTCCGGTGTCCCACGCCGCCGACGCCCGCGAGTTCGTGGCCTTCGCCAAGGCCACGGCGGGCGCGGACACCACCGTCGAGAAGGCGTTCGGGCTCTTCGTCAAACTGCCGCTGACCGTCGGCTGGGGGGCCGCCGACCGGATGCGCCGCAATGTGCACACCGCCACCCGCTACGCGGTCGGCTCGCTGGCCCGCGAGACGTTCTGGAGCCGGGGCGCGATCCTGTGGGGCGCGGCCGGGCCCGTGCGCTACCAGCTGCGCCCGGCCCCCGGCGGCACCCCCGCGCCGTTCCCCGACAGCGCCGACCCGGACTATCTGCGCCATGAGCTGACGATGCGGCTGGCCACCGGCGATGTGTGCTTCGAGCTGTGTGTGCAGCGGTACGCGGACGAGCGGCGCACCCCGGTCGAGGACGGCTCGGTGGAGTGGCGGGAGAGCGACGCGCCCGTCGTCCCGGTGGCGCTGCTGACCGTGCCCCGCCGGGATCTGGACACCGCCGAGGCGCGGGCGGCGGCCCGCCGGGTCGAGCAGCTCGCGTTCAACCCGTGGCACACCACGGAGGAGTTCCGGCCGCTGGGCAACCTCAACCGGGCCCGCAAGGCGGCGTACGAGGCGGCCGCCGCGCACCGTCTCGGGCTGTGCTCCAGCACCGCGCCACCGGAGCGCGACACCCTGCTCGGGGTGCCGGTGCGGGCCGGGGCGCGGATGGCCTTCGGCCTGGTCGACCGCTATGTGCCGTGGCACCGGCTGCCGGTGCCGCCGGGGCTGCTCGACCTGCCCGCGCTGCGCCGGACGCTCCGGCGGCTCCGTCTCATGGACGCGGACGCCGGTGCCCACGAGGGCGACGACGTCCGCGGAGCCCCGCTGCCGCCCGCCCGCTGAACGCCGCCGCGGCCCACTGGACCGGTTCACCACCGCGATATCGTGTGGCGGTTCACACGGGCCGGACACGGGGGAGCGGTTATGGACGGCGAGGCCGGGGCGGACCGGGCGCGGCGCGTCACCATACGGGACGTGGCCGCGCGCGCGGGGGTCTCCAAGGGCGCGGTCTCCCTCGCCTTCAACGACCGGCCCGGCGTCTCCCCTGCCACCCGGGACCGCATCTTCGCGGCCGCCCGCGACCTGGGCTGGGCACCCCATCTCTCCGCCCGCTCGCTGTCCAGCTCCCGGGTGGACACGGTCGGTCTGGCCATCGCCCGCCCGGCCCGGATGCTGGGTCTCGAGCCCTGGTTCATGGAGTTCGTCTCGGGCATCGAGAGCGTGCTGGCCGAGCGGTCCTGCTCACTGCTGCTGCGGCTGGTGCGGGACGTGGAGGAGGAGATCGCGGTCCAGGAGGCGTGGTGGCGCGGGCGGCAGGTGGGCGGCTCGATCCTGGTCGACCTGCGCGACGGCGATCCGCGCGTCCCCGCACTGCGGCGGCTCGGGCTGCCCGCCGTCGCCGCCGGACACCCGTCCCTGGCGGGCGGGCTCGCCTCGGTGTGGACGGACGACGCCACCGCGGTGGGCGAGGCGGTGCGCTATCTGGCGGCCCTCGGCCACCGCCGGATCGCCCGGGTGGGCGGCGCGCCCGCGCTCGGCCACAGCACGGTCCGTACGGCGGCCTTCGAGGCCACCTTGGGCGAGTTGGGGCTCGGGGCCGGGCGCACGGTGGCCACGGACTTCTCCGGCGAGGAGGGGGCGCGGGCCACCCGCGCCCTGCTGGCCTCGGGCGACCGGCCGACGGCCATCATCTACGACAACGACATCATGGCCGTGGCCGGGCTGTCGGTGGCGGCCGAGATGGGTCTCGCGGTCCCGGCCGACGTGTCGCTGCTGGCGTGGGACGACTCCCAGCTGTGCCGATTGACGCATCCGACGCTGTCGGCCATGAGCCACGATGTGTTCGGCTTCGGGGCCCAGGTGGCGCGGCGGCTGTTCGACGTTCTGGACCGGGCCGAGCCCCGCGCCCACCAGGCCCCCACCCCGGCCCTCACCCCCCGCGCCAGTACGGCGCCGCCACCGCGCCGGAGGACCTGAACCGGTTCAGGTGCCCCGCCGGGCCCCGAATGCCCCGCCGCGCTGCGGGCACTCGCCGGAGGTGGTACGGATAGCCGCAGGCCGCGGCGGCAACAGGCCCAGGGAGCAGCCCTTATGGAGTGGTTCACCTCATCCGGCTACTGGCTGAGCCGACTGGTCTTCCAGCGGGGGCTGGCCGCGATCTACCTGATCGCCTTCCTGACGGCGGCCACCCAGGGCCGCGCCCTGATCGGCGAACGGGGGCTCACCCCGGTGCCCCGGTTCACCGCGCGGGTGCCGTTCCGCCGTTCGCCCAGCCTCTTCCATCTGCACTACTCCGACCGCTTCTTCACCGCCCTGGCCTGGCTCGGCGCCGCGCTGGCCGCCGCGGTGCTGGCGGGGGCCGCCGACGACGTGCCGCTGTGGGCTGCGATGGCGGCGTGGCTGGTGCTGTGGGTGCTGTATCTGTCGATCGTCAACGTGGGGCAGGTGTGGTACGGGTTCGGCTGGGAGTCGCTGCTGCTGGAGGCCGGGTTCCTGGCCGTGTTCCTGGGGAACGAGCGGACGGCGCCGCCCGTCCTGGTCCTGTGGCTGCTGCGCTGGCTGCTGTTCCGGCTGGAGTTCGGCGCCGGGCTCATCAAGATCCGCGGGGACCGCTGCTGGCGCGATCTGACCTGTCTGGACTACCACCATGAGACCCAGCCGATGCCGGGTCCGCTGAGCTGGTACTTCCACCATCTGCCGAAGCCGCTGCACCGGGTCGAGACGGCGGCCAACCATGTGGCCCAGCTGGCCGTCCCGCTGGTCCTGTTCACCCCGCAGCCCGCCGCGAGCGCGGCCGCGGGCATCATCGTGGTGACCCAGCTGTGGCTGGTGGCCTCCGGCAACTTCTCCTGGCTGAACTGGGTGACGATCCTGCTGGCCCTCTCCGCGGTCGACGGGCGGGCGGCCGCCGAGGTGCTGCCGCTGCCGACGCCGCCCGCGCTCGCCACTCCCCCGGTCTGGTACGCGGTCCTGGTGGCGGCGGCCTTCGTCCTCGTCGTGGTGCTCAGCTACTGGCCCGCCCGCAATCTCCTCTCGGGCCGTCAGCTGATGAACTTCTCCTTCAACCCGCTCCATCTGGTCAACACCTACGGGGCCTTCGGCAGCGTCAACCGCAGTCGGCAGGAGGTGGTGATCGAGGGCACCGACGAACCCGTACTCACCCCGGACACCGTGTGGAAGGAGTACGAGTTCCGGGGCAAGCCGGGCGAGGTGCGCAGGATGCCGCGTCAGTTCGCGCCGTACCACCTGCGGCTGGACTGGATGATGTGGTTCGCCGGGATCTCCGCGGCGTACGCCGGGTCGTGGTTCACCCCGCTCGTCGGAAAGCTGCTGGTGAACGACCGGGCCACGCTGAAGCTGCTGCGCGCCTGCCCCTTCCCGGACGCGCCGCCCACGCACATCCGGGCCCGGCTGTACCTCTACCGCTTCACCACCCGGCGGGAGCGGCGCGCCGGTGGCGGGTGGTGGCATCGCACCCTGATCGGCGAGTTCCTGCCACCGGTCCGGCTGGAGGAGGTGGCCCCGCCGGGCCGGTGACGGCACTACGGCGGGTGAGCGGCCTTACGCGGCCGCGCCCTTCGCGTTCGGCTCCTCGGATCCCGGCGGAGGGTTGCGCAGCACGGCGTAGCCGAGGCCGACTCCCACCGCGATCGGCCACTCCAGCACGCCCGCGATACGCTTTTTGCTCCTTCTGGCCGCCCCTTTTGTTAACTTTCCGGGGAATTAGGTAAACATACTGTCGTTTGGGGCTTTCGGCGACCGAGGGAGCGCGGCCGGTGCTGCCATTTGCGATGCTGTCCGATCTCATCGACCTGCCCGGCCGCACTGTCAGCGCGGTGGGCGTGCGCCTCGCGGACGCCGCCGAGATCCTGCGGGACACCGGTGACCGACGCACCCGCCGCAGGGTGTGGGCCCGGGCGGGCCGGGCGCATGTGGAGGTGCGCGGGCTCACCGGGCACGGGGAGGCGCACGACCGGCTGGCCGGGCAGCTGACGGCCGCGCTGCGCCGCCTGCGCGGCGTCAACTGGGCCGAGGTGAACGCGGCCGTGGGGCAGGTGCTGGTCGACTACGACGAGGGCCACCTCGACGCCGACGATGTGCTCGAGGTGATCGAGCACATCGAGAAGGCGCACGGGAGCGACCAGGACACGTTCCCCGCCGGTGGCCCGTACCCGCCGTACGACACCGCCCCCGTCACAATGGCCGCCACCGCCCTCGTCGCGGACTGCGTGGGCCTGGTGACGGCCGCGGCCCGGCGGGTGACGCTGCTTCCCGCGCTCACCCCCGCGCTGCGGATCCCGGTGGTGATGGCCGAGATCCAGCCGCGGGTGCGCGGCCTGCTGGAGTCCCGGCTCGGCCACGCCCACACCGCACTGCTGATCGGCGTGTCGAACGCGGTGGTGCACGCGCTGACCAGCGGCGAGGTCCCGCTGGCGCTGGACGCGGCGCAACGCCTGCTGCAACTCGCCGAGTTCCGCGGCCGCCAGGCCGTATGGCAGCGCCGCGAACCCGGCCTGGTGCCCGGCTCCGACGGGCTGCCGCCGCGCTCGCATCCCGCCGCCCCGCGCCCGGCGCCGCTGCCCGCCGGGCCGGTCGAGACCTGTGTCGACCGCACCTCGCTGGCGTCCCTGACGGGCGCGGGCGGGCTGCTGGCCTGGACGCGGGACCCGGCGCGGGCCGCGGAGGCGATCCTCGCCACCGTGCCGAGAGCCGCCGCCATGGGCCGGGAGGCGTTCGCCGCCCGGCTGGGCGGCGCCCTGGCCCGCGACGGCGTGGTGCCCATGGACGGCGCCGCGCTGCGGCTGCTGGACCGGGTCTCGGTGGTCCTGATCGACTCGGGGGTGCTGTGCACCCACCGCCCGCGGCTGCTGTCGGTGGCCACCGTCGGCGACCTGGACGAGGCCGGGGCCTGGAGCGCCGCGCAGTCCGTTCTGGACCGCCGCTCGCTGCCCGAACTCTCCGGCCAGGGCCCCTGGACCCGCGGCTCCTGGCGGCTGGAACGGCCGGACGACGTCCCCGCGGCACACCCGTCGAGCCCGGCGGCGATGACCGTGGACCTGTGCGACCCGCGGGGCCGACGGCAGGCGCGGGTCCGCGTCGGCTGCGAACTCGACCCGCTGGCCGACGCCGTGGTGGCCGCCGCCCGCTCCGGCGCGGACCGTCTGGTGCTCACCGAGCACGCGAGCGCGGAGGAGATCGCCCCCTGGGCGGACGAGCTGCTCGCCCGCGACACGCCGCTGCCCGGCCAGGTCCGGCGGCTGCAGACCGACGGCCACGGCGTGCTGCTGCTCAGCGCCGAGGACGACGAGGCGCTGGGCGCGGCCGACCTCGGCATCGGCGTCCTACGGCGCGGCGGGGCGCGGGTGTGCTGGTCGGCGGATCTGCTCTGCGGTCCCGGGCTCGCCCCGGCGTGGCGCGTGCTGCAGGCGCTGGAGGACGCGCGCGGGGTCAGCCACCGGTCGGCCCGGCTGTCGATGGGCGGCTCCGCGCTCGGCGCGCTCATCGCAGCCGCGGGCACCCGGCCCACGGCGGTCGGGTTCGCCACCTCCCCGGTGTACAGCGCGGCCTTCCTGGCCATGCTCGGGGGGATCCTCGCGGCGCGCCGGGTGCACCGCCGCCCGCTGCCCGAGGAGCGGGTCCGCGGCAACTGGCACACGCTGGGGGCGCGGGAGACGCTGAGCGTGACCCGCGCGTTCCAGGAGCACCGGGCCGAGCCGTCGGACTCCGGCGTGTCGCACGGCAAGGAGGCCGAGGCGGCGACACGCCCGGTCTGGGCGGCCGGGCTGCGCCCGGTGCGCAGGGCCGCGGGGATGGTCGTACGGGCCGGGGCCGCGGGTGCCGCCGCCACCCCTGTCGGCGCGCTCACCCGGGACACCGCGGCGCTGGTCGGCGCGGTGCGCGAGGAGCTGCGCGACCCGCTCACCCCCGTACTGGCGCTGGGCGCCGCGGCGTCCGCGGCGGTGGGATCCGGGGTGGACTCCCTCCTGGTCGCCGGGGTCATGGCGGGCAACGCGGTGATCAGCGGTGCGCAGCGGCTGCGGGCCGACCGCTCGCTGCGCGGCCTGCTGCTGAGCGAGCAGCGGCACGCCCGGCTGGCCGACTGGTCGCCCGCGATGTCCCTGGCGGACGGGATGGCGGTGGACCGCGAGGCGTTCTTCACCGGGCTGACCTCGGCCCCGGCCCGGACCGTGCCCGCCGAGGAGCTGACGGTCGGCGACATCATCGCGCTGCGCCCCTCGGACGTCGTACCGGCCGACGCCCGGCTGCTGGTGAGCGACCGGATGGAGCTGGACGAGGCCGGGCTGACCGGCGAGTCGGGACCGGTCGCCAAGGACCCCGCCGCCACGCCCGGCGCCGATCTGGCGGAGCGCTCCTGCATGCTCTACCAGGGGTGCACCGTGCTGGCCGGGACCGGCTACGCGGTGGTCGTGGCCGCCGGGTCGCAGACCGAGGCGGGACGCGCCGCCGCCCTGGCCGGGCGCCCCACCGCTCCCCTCGGCATCGAGGGCCGGCTCGCCGCGCTGACCAAGGTCGCGCTGCCCGCCACCGGGCTCGGCGGCGCCGCCGTCACCCTGCTGGGACTGCTGCACGGCACGCCGGTGCGCGAGGCGCTGGCCACCGGGGTGGCGGTCGCGGTGGCCGCCGTGCCCGAGGGGCTGCCGCTGGTGGCCACCGTGGCGCAGTCCGCCGCGGCGCGCAGGCTGTCGCACCGCGGGGTGCTGACCCGTTCGCCGCGGGTGCTGGAGGCACTGGGCCGGGTGGACACGGTGTGCTTCGACAAGACCGGCACGCTGACCGAGGGGCGACTGTCGGTGTCCCGGGTGGCGGCGTACGACCACGACCTGCCGAACGGCAGCCCCCTGGGCCGCCGGCTGCTGCGCACCGCGGCCCGGGCCTGTCCCGGTTCCGAGGGCGGCCGGGCGCTCACCCACGCCACCGACCAGGCCGTGGTCGACGCGGCGGCCGCGCACTGCGACGGGGACGACGCCTGGCGGCCGGTGTCCGAGCTGCTCTTCGAGGCCAGCCGCGGGTTCTCGGCGTGTCTGGGCACGGAGTCCGGGCAGCCGCGACTCGCCGTCAAGGGGGCGCCCGAGATCGTGCTCGCCCGGTGCACCTCCGCCCTGGGCCCGGTGGCGGCGGGCGGCACCGTACCGCTGACGCCCGAGCGGCTGCGCTCCACCGAGCGCCTGCTGTACTCGCTCGCCTCCGACGGGCTGCGGGTCCTGGCGGTGGCCGAGGCCCTGCCGGATACGGCCGAGGCGCCCGACGCGCCGGGGGTCACGCTGGCCGAGCTGTCCCGGGGGCTGACCCTGCTCGGCTTCATCGCCATCGCCGACACCACCCGGCCGGGCGCCGCGGAGACCGTCAAGCGGCTCACCGACGCCGGGGTGAGCATCGCCATGATCACCGGCGACCATCCGACCACGGCCGCCGCCATCGCCCGCGAGCTGGGCATCCCCGACTCCGCCCCGGTGCTCACCGGCGCCGAGCTGGACACCCTGCCCGAGAAGGAGCGGGTCGAGCGGATCTCCCGGACGACCGTCTTCGCCCGGGTCTCCCCCGAGCACAAGGTCCGCATCGTCCAGGCGCTGCGGCAGGCCGGGCGGGTGGTGGCCATGACCGGGGACGGGGTCAACGACGCGGCCGCGATCCGCCTCGCGGACGTGGGCATCGGACTCTCGGCCCATGGCTCCAGCTCGGCCCGGGCCGCGGCGGATCTGGTCCTCACCGACCCGGACCCCACCCGGATCCTCGACGCGCTGCGGGAGGGCCGGGCGCTGTGGCGCAGTGTGCGGGACGCGGTGGCGATCCTGGTCGGCGGCAACGCGGGCGAGGTCGCGTTCACCGTGCTGGGCGCGGCGGTGGCGGGCCAGGCGCCGCTCGGCACCCGTCAGCTGCTGCTGGTCAATCTGCTCACCGACATGCTGCCCGCGCTCGCGGTCGCCCTGGCCCGGGCCCGGGAGGACACGGCCGGGGAGGATCCCCTCGCAAGCGGCCCCTCCCCCGCGCTGCTCGGCTCCGACCTGGGCCGGATCCTGACCGTGCGCGGCACCGCCACCGCGCTGGGCGCCATGGCGGCGTGGACGTGCGGGCGGATGACGGGCCGGGACCGGCGGGCGAGCACCATGGGGCTCGCTGCGCTGGTCGGCACCCAGCTGGGCCAGACGTTCATCACCGACTGGCACAGCCCGCTGGTGCTGGTCACCGGCGTGGCGTCGGCGGCCGTCCTGTTCGCCGTCATCGAGACGCCGGTGGTCAGCCACTTCTTCGGCTGTACGCCGCTGGGGCCGGTGGCCTGGGCGGTGGTGGGCGGGTGCTCGACCGGTGCGACCCTGGTCGCCGCCGCCGCTCCGCGGCTGCTCTTCTCCCGGCGGGTACCCTGCGCGATCTAGGCCCTGCCCGGCCTGGGCCCTGTCCGGTCCAGGCCCTGTCCGGCGGGGCCAGCAGGGGCCTCACCGGACGCTTGTCGGCAATTCACCCGATTTTTACCCGGCGTGCGCGACCTGCTTCCCCGCCCGGGCCAGGCTCCGAGATGGAAGCGGATGTCTCGCTTCCGTATCTGCTCCGACCAGTGAGGTAACCCATGGCCGAGATCCTGACGACCGTCCTGACCAAGCTGGCCCGTATGGCCGTGGAAGCGCTGCTCGCACAGCTCGCGAAGTCGCTTCTGACCGTCGTGTTCCAGCCGTCGACCGCCCCGGCCGCCGCCTGATACGACCCTTATCCGGCGACTGTTCGCAACGAACATCCCGTCGTGGGCGATTTCTTCGGCACGAAGCTCGCCACGAATTTCGTTGATCGGCCTCGGCCCGTCACAATCACCAAGTGACCTTCCCCGTCCTCCTGCGGACTCGGTCCTTCCGGGTACCGCCGGTGAGGGGTGGGCGCTTTCGGTTGCGTGAAGGAGATGACCCCTGCGAGGAGGCACGTAGGTGGAAGAAAGGCTGGCCATGACGGTGGATGCGCGTGGTGAAGTCGAGGAGTTCATCCTCGGGGAACGGTTCGCGTGCCTGGCGGGGCGTTCCGCCTGGCGCCGGGGAGGCATCACTCACCGCCACTATGACCTGCTGGGGGGCGAGGATTCCGCCCGGCTGCTGGCGCTCGATCTCGCGGAGTTCGTGAGTTCGGCGGATTGGAGCGCCCGGACGTTCACGAGTTTCATCGCGACCTTCGAGCAACCGCGCGGGGTCGATGAGCTGCGGTTCGAAGAGCTCCTCTGGCAGCAGCTGCAACTGCTCCATGAGCAGGACGCGGATTTCCATCACTGGGCGGAGGGCTATTCGTCCGATCCGCAGTCCCCGGAGTTCGCGTTCAGCGTGGCCGGCCATCCGTTCTTCGTGATCGGCCTGCATGAGACCCACCGCCGGTACGGCCGCAGGCCGCCCTTCCCGATGCTGGCCTTCAACTCCCATGAGCAGTTCGACCAGATCAAGGGCGCCGGGATGTGGGACCGGCTCGCGGAGAAGATCCGCAAGCAGGACATCCAGCTGCAGGGGGACATCAACCCCAACCTGTACGAGTACGAGGAGCTGTCCGAGACCCGCAGGTACTCGGGCCGCCCCAAGCCCGCCGACTGGCAGTGCCCCTTCGCCGCCCGGGAGGACACCCGGCAGGCCGAGCTGGAGCGGGTGGCGGAGCGGGAACGCGCGGCCGAGCTGGAGCACGTTGCCGAGCTGGAACGCGTGGCCGAGCTGGACCATGTGGCGGACCGGGAGCTGACCGTCTCGGGGGCGGCCGCGGCCGTCACCGGCACCGCGGGCTGAGGCTCCGCGGACCCAAGGGAACACCGCTGGGGCCCGGGTGCGGAACGCCGCCACCGGGCCCCGGCGCGCGCGTCAGTGGTCGCGCGCCGCCGCCCGGTGGACCGGGCCGTGGGCGGTCAGGCAGTGCTCGACGAGCGGTTCGTCCGCGCGCCGGTGCTCGTCCCCGTCCGCCCTCGGCTCGGGCGTCAGGGTGTCGAGGTGGTCCACCTGGAGCGTGGTGTGGGTGATGCCGTACTTCTCGCGCAGCACCTCCTCCAGCCCCTCCCGCACCGCGTGGCAGTCGCCCTCCTGCGCGACCAGCACATGGGCGGACAGGGAGACCTCGCCCGAGGTGATCTGCCAGACGTGCAGATCGTGCACCTCGGCCACCTCGGCGTGGGCGGCCAGCAGGCTCCCGATCTCGTCGGGCTCGACCCCGGCGGGCGCCGCCTCCAGCAGGACGCGCCCGGAGGCCCGCAGCAGCCCCACCCCCGCCTTGATCATGAGGGCGACCACGACGAGACCGGCGATCGCGTCGGCCCGGGCGAAGCCGGTGGTCACCACGACCAGTCCGGCGATGGCGGTGGCGATGAAGGCGTAGAGGTCGTTCAGCACATGCTGGAAGGCGCCTTCGATATTCAGCGAGGAGCGGTTCGCCTTCGACATGCACCAGGCCGCCGCGATGTTCACCACGATCCCGGCGAGCGCGACGGTCAGCACCAGACCACCGGTCACTTCGGGCGGGTCGATCAGCCGCTCCACCGACTCGTAGCCGAGGTATGCGCCGAGCAGCAGCAGGGAAAGCCCATTGGCCTGCGCGGAAAGGATTTCCGACCGCTTGAGCCCATAGGTGTAGCCGCCGCGGGCGGGCCGGGCCGAAAGCCGGATCGCGATGAGCGCGAGGACGATCGAGGCGGCGTCGGTGAGCATATGGGCCGCGTCGGAAAGCAGCGCCACCGAACGCGCGATCACCCCGATCACGACCTCCACCAGCATAAAACCGGTGATCAGCGCGAGAGCGATGGACAGCCACCGGCGGTCGGCGTTCTCCGCCACACCGTGCGCGTGCCCGCCATGGCCCTCACCGTGTCCGCCGCCATGTCCGTGCGTATGGGCTCCCACCCGCTCCTCCTCGGATCGCTTTGTGGACAGCGGCAATTGAACAGCACTTCGGAGAATTCTCCAAAGGCTGCAATGGACACGGTTATCAGGTGGCATTGCCTCATGAATTCGGCAACGCTTTTCATTGTCACGCCGGGAAATTACGCAGCGCACGGGGCCGCTTGGACGTCACCCGGGCGGGCGCCCACGGGTCGCTGATGTGTGCGAGGCCACGCCGATGCGGGTGAGGTCGGCGCGAAGGAGGTGACTCCGCGGGGCGCGGCGCGTTGGCCGAACATGACGACGACGATGCGACGCCGTTCTCTCTCGCAGCCGAGCAGAGCGCTGGACCGGAGCACCGAAGGCGGCGGAACGGTTCACCAGACGCTTCACCAGTCGAGCTGCGTACCGATCTACGCGGATCTGGTCGAGCGCTGGTCGTCCGCGGGGCGGGCGGTGCCCGGGGCTTACGACCGCGAGTGGACCGAACTGGTCAACTGTCCGCCCTGGCCGGACCGGATCCGGGCGGCGGCCCGGCCGTCCTCCGGCTGAGCCACCGCCCGTTCCACTCCTTCAGGGACCCTGCTTCAGGGCCGCTGCTTCAGGGACCGCTACGTCAGGGGACCTTACGGGGACGCGCTCAGTCGTCCCCGCCCTCGAGGCCGCCCTCCGTCTCCAGGAACAGCTCCCGGACCCGCTCCAGCACCTGCGGGTCCGGCTCTTCCCACAGGCCGCGGCTCTCGGCCTCCAGCAGCCGCTCGGCCATGCCGTGCAGCGCCCAGGGGTTGGCCTCCTCCAGGAACGCGCGGTTCTCCGGGTCGAGCAGATAGGTCTGGGCCAGCTTGTCGTACATCCAGTCGGCGACCACGCCCGTGGTGGCGTCGTACCCGAAGAGGTAGTCGACGGTGGCGGCCAGCTCGAAGGCGCCCTTGTAGCCGTGGCGGCGCATCGCCTCGATCCAGCGCGGGTTGACCACCCGGGCCCGGAAGACCCGCGAGGTCTCCTCGTGCAGGGTGCGGGTGCGCACCGTCTCGGGGCGGGTGGAGTCGCCGATGTACGCGGCCGGGGCGGTGCCCTTCAGCGCGCGCACGGTGGCGACCATGCCGCCGTGGTACTGGAAGTAGTCGTCCGAGTCGGCGATGTCGTGCTCGCGCGTGTCGGTGTTCTTCGCGGCGACCGCGATCCTGCGGTACGCACTCTCCATCTCCTCGCGCGCCGGTCGGCCCTCCAGACCGCGGCCGTACGCGTAGCCGCCCCACACCGTGTAGACCTCGGCGAGGTCGGCGTCGGTGCGCCAGTCGCGGCTGTCGATGAGCTGCAGCAGCCCCGCGCCGTACGTCCCCGGGCGGGAGCCGAAGATGCGGGTGGTGGCGCGGCGCTCGTCGCCGTGCTCGGCGAGGTCGGCCCGGGTGTGGGCGCGTACGTAGTTGACGTCGTCGGCCTCGTCCAGGGACGCGGCGAGCCGTACGGCGTCGTCCAGCAGCCCGACGACATGCGGGAAGGCGTCGCGGAAGAAGCCGCTGATGCGCAGGGTGACATCGACGCGCGGGCGGCCCAGCTGGTCGGCGGGCACGGGTTCGAGCCCCGTCACGCGCCGCGACGCGTCGTCCCACACCGGGCGGATGCCCATCAGCGCCAGCGCCTCGGCCACGTCGTCGCCGGAGGTGCGCATGGCGCTCGTCCCCCACAGCGACAGGCCGACCGACCGCGGGTACTGGCCGTCGTTGTCGGCGCGGTAGCGCTCCAGCAGCGAGTCGGCCAGCGCCTGGCCGGTCTCCCAGGCCAGTCGGCTGGGCACGGCCTTGGGGTCGACGGAGTAGAAGTTACGGCCGGTCGGCAGGACGTTGACCAGTCCGCGCAGCGGCGATCCGGACGGCCCTGCGGGCACGAAGCCGCCGCTCAGGGCGTGGACGGCGTGGTCGATCTCGTCGGTCGTGGCGGCGAGGCGCGGCACCACCTCGCGGGCGGCGAAGTCGAGAATCGCGGTGACGGCAGTCCGCTGGGCCTCGGGCAGGTCCAGGGCGGCCTTCTCGGCGGCCTCCGGCGCCCAGTCCGCGTCCTCCATCGCCTGTACGAGGGCGCGGGCGCGCTCCTCGGCCTCGTCCGCGGTGGTGCGGGTGGCGGCCGACTCGTCCAGGCCCAGCGCCTCGCGCAGCCCGGGGAGCGCCGACGTACCGCCCCAGATCTGGCGGGCGCGCAGGATGGCCAGCACGAGGTTGACCCGCTCGGGGCCGGTGGGCGCGCCGCCGAGGACATGCAGACCGTCACGGATCTGGGCGTCCTTGACCTCGCACAGCCAGCCGTCGACGTGCAGCAGGAAGTCGTCGAAGCCCTCGTCGTCGGGCCGCTCCTCCAGGCCGAGGTCGTGGTCGAGCCGGGCGGCCTGGATCAGGGTCCAGATCTGGGCGCGGATGGCGGGGAGCTTGGCCGGGTCCATCGCGGAGATGGCGGCGTACTCGTCCAGCAGCTGTTCCAGCCGGGCGATGTCGCCGTAGGAGTCGGCGCGCGCCATCGGCGGTACGAGGTGGTCGACCAGGGTGGCGTGGACGCGGCGCTTGGCCTGGGTGCCCTCGCCGGGGTCGTTGACCAGGAAGGGGTAGATCAGCGGCAGGTCGCCGAGCGCGGCGTCGGGGCCGCAGGCGGCGGACAGGCCCGCGTTCTTGCCCGGCAGCCACTCCAGGTTGCCGTGCTTGCCCAGGTGCACCATGGCGTCGGCGCCGAAGCCGCCGTCGGCCTGGGGGCTCGCCATCCAGCGGTAGGCGGCCAGGTAGTGGTGCGAGGGCGGCAGATCGGGGTCGTGGTAGATGGCGATGGGGTTCTCGCCGAAGCCGCGCGGCGGCTGGATGACGACCAGCAGGTTGCCGTGGCGCAGCGCGGCGAGGACGATCTCGCCCTCGGGGTCGCGGCTGGTGTCCACGAACATCTCGCCGGGCGGCGGGCCCCAGTGCTCCTCGACCGACTCGCGCAGCTCCCGCGGCAGAGTGGCGTACCAGCGGCGGTAGTCGGCGGCGGGGACGCGGACCGGGTTCTTGGCCAGCTGCTCCTCGGTGAGCCAGTCCTGGTCGTGGCCGCCCGCCTCGATGAGGGCGTAGATCAGTTCGTCGCCGACGCCGGAGGCCAGGCCCGGGACCGCCTCGGCGCCCTCCTCGGGGCCGAAGTCGTACCCTTCGGCGCGCAGTCGGCGCAGCAGGGCGACGGCGCTGGCGGGGGTGTCGAGGCCGACCGCGTTGCCGATCCGGGAGTGCTTGGTGGGGTACGCGGACAGGACGAGCGCGAGGCGCTTGTCGGCCGCCGGTATGTGCCGGAGCCGGGCGTGTCGTACCGCGATTCCGGCGACACGCGCGGCGCGCTCGGGGTCGGCGGCGTAGACCGGCAGGCCGTCCTCGTCGACCTCCTTGAAGGAGAACGGCACGGTGATCAGCCGTCCGTCGAACTCCGGGACGGCGACCTGGGTCGCGGCGTCCAGCGGCGACAGACCCTCGTCGTTCTCCTGCCACGCGCCGCGCGACGAGGTCAGGCACAGCGCCTGGAGCACGGGGACGTCGAGCGAGGCGAGCGCGCCCGCGTCCCACGACTCGTCGTCGCCGCCCGCCGACGCCTCGGCGGGGCGGGTGCCGCCCGCGGCGAGCACGGTGGTGACGACGGCGTCCGCCGCGCCGAGGGCCTCGACCAGCTCGGGCTCGGGGGCCCGGAGGGAGGCGACGAACAGCGGCAGCGGGCGTCCCCCGGCGTCCTCGACGGCCTGGCACAGCGCCTCCACGAAGGCGGTGTTGCCGCTCATGTGGTGGGCCCGGTAGTAGAGCACGGCGATCACCGGGCCGGTGACGTCCTCGCGCGCGGTGCGCTCCAGCGGCCCCCAGGTGGGGGCGGGGGCGGGCGGTTCGAAGCCATGGCCGGTGAGCAGCACGGTGTCGGAGAGGAACCGGGCCAGCTGGTCCAGGTTGGCGGGGCCGCCGTGCGCGAGGTAGGCGTGCGCCTCGGCCGCGATCCCCACGGGGACCGTGGACGCCTCCATGAGCTGGGCGTCAGGGGCCTGTTCACCGGTGAGCACGACGACGGGCAGGTCGCCCGCGAGCAGGGTTTCGAGGCCCTCCTCCCAGGCGCGGATGCCACCGAGCAGCCGCACGACGACGAGTTCGACACCGTCGAGGAGGCCGGGCAGATCGTCGAGCGGGAGCCGCGCCGGGTTGGCGAGGCGGTACGGCACCGGGCCTGTGGCCGCGCGCGCACTGAGCAGGTCGGTGTCGGAGGTCGACAGCAGCAGGATCATGGCTCGGCGCCTTCCTCGGGGTCCGCGCCCCGGGCGGGTTGGAAGACGGCAGGAGTTCCTGGCTCGCACGGCGGGCTGCCGTGCTCACAGTGGCGGGACCGCACCGGATTCGCACCGGTTTCCTCCCCTTGACGCCGTCTTAAGCGTCCAGCGGGCCAGACGGCCCGCCGCCTGAGCATAGTAGGCGTTGCTGACCTGGCATGGGACGGTGAGGGCCGACCGGACGTCGGTATGCTCGCCGCCATGTCCATCCCTCCGGCAATCGTCCCACCTGCGAATGAAGCGCCCCCCGAAGCGCCCTCGCGGCGGGCTCGCGGACGCGATGACGCCTGCCCCGGCGCGCTGCGGCTGCACCCCGCGGACGACGGCTCCCTGGCGCGGGTCCGGATACCGGGCGGCACGCTGACGGCCGGTCAGGCGCAGGCGCTGGCGCGGGCGAGCGAGGAGCTGGGAGACGGCCGGCTGGACCTCACCTCGCGGGGCAATCTCCAGATCCGCGGCCTGGACGCGGCGTGCGGCGGCGAGCTGGCGGCCCGGCTGCGGGCCGCCGGACTGCTCCCCTCCGACCTCCACGACCGGGTGCGCAACATCGTGGCGTCCCCGCTGAGCGGCCTCGACGGCGCCGGACGCGGCGATGTCACGGCGTGGGCACGGGAGTTGGACGCCGCGCTGTGCGCCGGGACATGGGATGAGTTGTCCGGCTTGTCAGGCCGTTTCCTGTTCGCGATGGACGACGGCCGGGGCGATGTGGCCGCGTTGGGCGCGGATGTGACATTGATCGCAACGCGGGACGGCGGAGCCGTGCTGCGGGTGGGATCCGACCCGTCGGGACCGGAGCCCGGGTCCGGGCACGGGCTGGAGGTGCGGGCGCGGGACGCGTCGCGCGCCGCCGCGCTGGCCGCCGTGGAGTTCCTGGCCAGGGCCCGGGCGAGCGGTACGCGGGCGTGGCGGGTGCGCGAATTGCCCGCGCAACACGCCGTGACCGCCGACGGCTTGGCGGCGCGACTCGCGGACGAGGGTGTCGAAGCCGTACGTATCGGACATGAGAGCCCGGGCGGCGCGCCGCCCGCACCGGGCATCGTGTCCGGGCCGGACGGGCGCCACGCCGTGTCCGTCCTCGTCCCCCTGGGCCGGGTCGGCGCGGCGCAGTGGCGGCTGCTCGCCGGGCTCGCCTCCCGGGGCGGGTCGGCTGAGTTGCGTGTGACACCCTGGCGCGGCGTGGTGCTCCCGGGGTTCACCGCGGACGGCGCGCGGGAGGCGTCGCGGGAGGTGGCGGACGCAGGGCTGGTGACCGATCCGGACTCCCCGTGGGCCGGGATCGGCGCGTGCACGGGACGGCCGGGCTGCGCCAAGTCCCTGGCCGATGTGCGCGCCCACGCGGCGCACGCGGTGGCGGGCGCGGCAACGGACGCTCCCCGTTCCCCCGACGCGCCGCCGGTGTACTTCTCCGGCTGCGAGCGGCGCTGCGGCCACCCCGGCGGCCGCTGGGTGGACGCGCTGGCCACCTCCGGTACGGACTACCGGCTCACCGTACGCGACGCGCGGGAGCCGGACGGCGTGACCGGCGGCGGCGTGACGGACGTGGCAGCGGAGCAATTGGCCGACGCCGTGGCGGCGGCCCGCGAAACGGCATGATCAACGACATGATCGAGGACACAGTGTTCGACTACGAGAAGGACGGGGCGGCCATCTACCGCGCCTCCTTTGCCACCATCCGCGCCGAGGCGGACCTGGGCGGACTCCCCGCCGACGTCAGCCAGGTCGTGGTGCGGATGATCCACGCGTGCGGCATGGTCGACCTGGTCAAGGACCTCGCGTACACGCCCGAGGTGGTCGCGCGGGCCCGTCGGGCGCTGCGCGCCGGGGCGCCCGTGCTCTGCGACGCCCAGATGGTCGCCAGCGGCGTCACCCGCAAGCGGCTGCCCGCGGACAACGACGTGGTGTGCACGCTGTCCGACCCCGCCGTACCGGAGTTGGCGCGGCGCATGGGGACGACGCGCAGCGCCGCCGCGCTGGAGCTGTGGCGGGACCGGCTGGACGGCGCGGTCGTGGCGGTTGGCAACGCGCCCACCGCGCTGTTCCGGCTGCTGGAGATGCTCGAAGAGGGCGGAGAGGACGCGCCGCGCCCGGCCGCCGTCATCGGCGTACCGGTCGGGTTCATCGGCGCCGCCGAGTCCAAGGAGGCGCTGGCCGGACATCCGGCGGCGCCCCACCATCTGGTGGTGCGCGGCCGACGCGGCGGCAGCGCCATCGCGGCGGCCGCGATCAACGCGATAGCGAGCGAGGAAGAGTGAGCGAGCAGCAGCGAGGGGCGACGCCCGCGACGAAGGCCCGGCTGTACGGCGTGGGCCTCGGCCCCGGTGACCCGTCCCTGATGACGGTACGGGCGGTGGAGGTCATCGCCGGGGCCGATGTGGTCGCGTACCACAGCGCCCGGCACGGCCGCAGCATCGCCCGTTCCATCGCCGAGCGGCATCTGCGGCCCGACCACATCGAGGAGCGGCTGGTCTACCCGGTCACCACGGAGGGCACCGACCATCCGGGCGGCTACCGGGGCGCGATGGAGGAGTTCTACACGGAGGCGGCGGCACGGCTCGCCGCGCATCTGGACGCGGGGCGCACGGTCGCGGTGCTGGCCGAGGGCGATCCGCTCTTCTACGGCTCGTACATGCACATGCACAAGCGGCTCGCCGACCGCTACCCCACCGAGGTAATCCCCGGCGTCACCTCGGTGAGCGCGGCGGCCGCCCGGCTCGGCGCGCCGCTGGTGGAGGGCGAGGAGGTGCTGACGGTCCTCCCGGGCACGCTGCCCGAGGAGGAGCTGACGGCGCGCCTCGCGACGACCGACGCGGCGGCGGTCATGAAGCTCGGCCGCACCTTCCCGACCGTACGGCGCGCCCTGGAGCGTTCGGGGCGGCTCGCCGACGCGCGGTACGTGGAGCGCGCCACGATGAGCGCGGAGCGCTCCGGGCCGCTGGGCGAGGTCGACCCGTCGTCGGTGCCGTACTTCTCGGTGGCGGTGCTGCCGAGCCGTATCGGCACTCCGGCCGCACCGGACGCCCCGGACGCCGCCCCGGATGTCGCCGCGTCCGGGCGGCCGGGCGAGGTCGTGGTGGTGGGCCTCGGCCCCGCCGGTCCGCTGTGGCTCACCCCCGAGGCGCGCGGCGAGCTGGCCTCCGCCGAGGATCTGGTCGGCTACACCACCTACCTGGACCGGGTTCCCGTACGCCCCGGGCAGCGGCGCCACCCGTCCGACAACAAGGTCGAGGCCGAACGCGCGGAATTCGCCCTCGACCTCGCCCGGCGCGGTCGGCGTGTCGCCGTCGTCTCCTCGGGCGACCCCGGCGTGTTCGCCATGGCCACCGCCGTTCTGGAGGCGGCGTCCGAGGACCCGTACCGCGACGTCCCGGTGCGCGTGCTGCCCGGCATGACCGCGGCCCACGCTGCGGCTGCCCGCGCGGGCGCGCCGCTCGGCCACGACTACGCCGTCGTCTCGCTGTCCGACCGGCTCAAGCCCTGGGAGGTCATCGCCGGGCGCCTGGCCGCCGCGGCCGCCGCCGATCTGGTCCTGGCCCTCTACAACCCCGGCTCCCGCAGCCGGATCTGGCAGGTCGGCAAGGCCCGAGAACTCCTCCTCGAACACCGCGCGCCGGACACCCCGGTCGTCCTGGGCCGCGACATCGGCGGTCCCGAGGAGAGCGTCCGCATCGTCCGCCTGGCCGACCTCGACCCGGCCGAGGTGGACATGCGCACGATCCTCCTGGTCGGCTCCTCCCAGACCCGGACCACCCGCCGCGGCGACGGCACCGAGATCGTCTGGACCCCCCGCCGCTACCCCGAGGTGTGATCTCGGGTCAGGACCGTACGAAGCCAGGCGACGGCGTCGGCGGGGGCAGGTACCGCCGGGACGCCCTCCGGGGCGGGCGGGCGCTGGACGACGACCACCGGGATTCCGGCGTCGCGGGCCGCGGTCAGCTTGGGGGCCGTGGCACCGGCGCCGCTGTCCTTGGTGACCAGGACGTCGATGCGGTGGCGCAGTAGCAGGGCCGTTTCGCCTTCGAGGGTGAACGGGCCGCGGTCGAGGATCACCTCCATGCGGGGCGGCAGCGGCGGCTGCGGGGCGTCGACCGAGCGGACCAGGAAATAGGGTGCGGTGAGGTGGGCGAAGGCGGCCAGTCCCATGCGGCCGGTGGTGAGGAAGACCCGCTCCCCCAGGTCCGGCAGCAGCCGCGCGGCCTCCTCCAGTGAGGCCGCCGGGTGCCAGCGGTCGCCCGGGCCCGCCACCCAGCCGGGGCGGCGCAGGGCGAGCAGGGGAACATGGACGTCGGCGGCCGCACGGGCCGCGTTGTGACTGATCGTGTCGGCGAAAGGATGGGTGGCGTCGATGAGCGCGTCCACCTGGTGCTCGCGGAGCCAGCGGGCCATGCCCTCGGGGCCCCCGAACCCGCCGATCCGCACCTGCCCGGCGGGCAGTCGCGGTTCGGCGACCCGGCCCGCGAGGGAACTGGTGACGCGCAGGGCGGGATCGCCGTCCAGCTCGGCGGCGAGGCGGCGGGCCTCGGTGGTGCCGCCCAGGATGAGCACATGGCGCACCGGTGCGCTGTTCATCGGGTGCCTTTCGTCGTCCGTGCGCCCGTCATCGTATGCGCGGTGCGTGGCCCATGGCTGAGGCGGAGGCCACGGCGAGCGGGGGCCGCGGGGCACAGCTGGAGCGGACGGGGCTGCGGCACGGGTGGACCACCGGGGCGTGTGCGACCGCCGCGACCACGGCCGCGTACACCGCGCTGCTCAGCGGCGACTTCCCCGACCCCGTGACCATCGCGCTGCCGAAGGGCCAGCGGCCCGCGTTCGCGCTGGCGGCCGAGGAGCTGGGAGCGGACCGGGCCATGGCCGCGGTCGTGAAGGACGCCGGGGACGATCCCGACGTGACGCACGGCGCGCTGGTACGGGCGACCGTACGGGCCCTGCCGCCGGGCGGCGGCGTGGTGTTCCGGGCGGGGCCGGGCGTCGGCACCGTCACCCGGCCGGGGCTGCCGCTCGCGGTGGGCGAACCGGCCATCAACCCCGTGCCGCGCCAGATGATGAGCGACCACATCGCCGCGGTCGCCGCCCGCCACGGCGGCAGCGGTGACGTCGAGATCGAGATCGCGGTCGACCACGGCGAGGAGATCGCCCGCAGCACGTGGAACCCCCGGCTGGGCATCCTCGGCGGGCTGTCCATCCTCGGGACGACCGGCATCGTGGTGCCGTACTCCTGCTCGGCCTGGATCGACAGCATCCGGCGCGGGGTGGACGTGGCCCGGGCGGCGGGGCGGCGGCACGTGGCGGGATGTACGGGGTCGACCTCCGAGAAGGTGGCGGTGGCCGTGCACGAGCTGCCGGAGGACGCCCTGCTGGACATGGGTGACTTCGCGGGCGCCGTGCTCAAGTATCTGCGCCGCCACCCGGTGGACCGGCTGACCGTCGCGGGCGGCTTCGCCAAGCTCTCCAAGCTCGCCGCGGGCCATCTGGACCTGCACTCGTCCCGCTCCCAGGTCGACAAGACCTACCTCGCCGACCTGGCCCGCCGCGGCGGCGCGGACGAGCACCTGGCGGCAGCGGTCGCGTCTGCCAACACCGGCCTGGAAACGATGCAGCTGTGCGCGGCCCAAGGCGTCCCCCTGGGCGACCTGGTCGCCTCGGCGGCCCGCGACACGGCCCTCGGCGTCCTGCGCGGCGCCCCGGTCGCGGTCGACGTGATCTGCATAGACCGCGCGGGCAAGATCGTAGGCCGCGCCGCCCCCCGCGGCCCACGCGACGCCTGACCCACCCGCTCTGGGCTGCGTCACGCCACCACCCGGCCCCAGCCCCGGGCCCGCACACGCCCCCGACCGGCAGCCGGTACGGCGCGACGCCCGCCGGGACGCGGGGCGCACCCAACCCGGCGCGCGATGCGAGGCGCGGGGCGCGGTGCCCGACCGGCAGGCGAACGCGGTGCGCGTCCGCCACAGCGTGGGCACCCGCGCGGCGCCCGACCGACGAGCCCAGGGCGTACGCCACCACGCGGCACCAGCCCCCGGGCCGCACACGGCCCCCGACCCGCAACCGGTACGGCGCAGCGCCCGCCGGGACGAGCGCCCACTCGGTGCGCGGCGCGGGGCGCGGTGTCCGACCGGCAGGCGACGCGGTGCACGTCCGCCACAGCGTGGCATCGAGGCCGCACACGGTCCCGACCGGCAGCCGGTACGGCGCGGCGCCCGCCGGGACGCGCCGCGCCTACCCGGCACGGGGCACAGCGCCCCACGCGAGGGGCGCACCCAACCCGAGACCGCCCACCCCGCGCGCAGCGCGCTGCGTAGGCCGCCACGCGGCAGCACCGGGGCCACGCGCGGCGCGGGGCGCCTGCTCGGCACCGGGTGCGGCGCACCACACGGTGCTGCGTGCGGGGGCTCAGCGGGGGCGGGAGGGGGAGTAGAGGTGGCTGTCTCGGAACTGTTCGGCGGCCAGGGTGCGGCCCACCATGATGACGGCCGTACGTACCACACCGGCGGCCTTCACCCGGTCCGCCATGTCCGCCAGGGTGCCGCGCAGGACCAGTTCGTCGGGGCGGCTGGCCATGGCGACCACGGCGGCGGGGCAGTCGGGGCCGTAGTGCGGGAGGAGTTCGTCGACGACCCGGTCCACGTAGCGGGCGGCGAGGTGCAGGACGAGCAGGGCGCGGCTGCGGCCGAGGGTGGCGAGGTCCTCGCCGTCCGGCATGGGGGTGGCCTGCTGGGCGATGCGGGTGAGGATGACGGTCTGGCCGACGGTCGGCACGGTCAGCTCCCGGCCCAGGGCCGCGGCGGCGGCGGCGAAGGCGGGGACACCGGGGACGACCTCGTACGGGATCCCGGCCGCGTCCAGGCGCCGCATCTGCTCGGCGACGGCGCTGAAGACCGACGGATCGCCGGAGTGGAGGCGGGCCACGTCCCGGCCCGCCTCGTGGGCGGCGGTGAACTCGGCGGTGATCTGGTCGAGGTCGAGCCCGGCGGTGTCGACGAGCCGGGCGTCCGGCGGGCATTCGGCGAGCAGTTCGCGCGGGACGAGGCTGCCCGCGTAGAGGCACACCTGGCAGCGGGCGAGGGTCCGCGCGCCGCGCAGGGTGATGAGATCGGCGGCGCCGGGGCCCGCGCCGATGAAGTACACCGTCATCGTGTTTCTCCGCGTTTGGTGGTGGACCACTGGGTGACCGGCATCGCCTGGCGCCATCCCGTGAAGCCGCCCACGGGGGTGGCGCGGGAGACGGCGAGGCGGCTGAGGTCGCCGCCGTGGCGGGTGTACCAGGTGGTGAGCAGGGCTTCGGATTCGAGGGTCACAGTGTTGACCACCAGACGGCCGCCCGGGGGCAGGGCGGCCCAGCAGGCTTCCAGGAGGCCGGGGGTGGTGGCGCCGCCGCCGACGAAGATGGCGTCGGGGGCGGGCAGGCCGTCGAGGGCGGCCGGGGCGGCGCCGGTGACGACGCGCAGGGCGGGGACGCCGAGGGCGGTGGCGTTGCGGGTGATGCGTGTCGCGCGTACCGGATCGCGTTCGATGGAGACCGCGCGGCAGGCGGGGTGCGCGCGCATCCATTCCACGGCGATGGAGCCGGAGCCGCCGCCGACGTCCCACAGCAGTTCGCCCGGGGCGGGGGCGAGGGCAGCGAGGGTGGCGGCGCGGATGTGGCGCTTGGTCAGCTGGCCGTCGTGTTCGTACGCGTCGTCCGGCAGCCCGGGTACGGCGGCCAGGCGCGGGGTGTCCGCGTCCGGGGCGCAGTCGAGGGCGATGACGTTGAGGGGGTCGCCGGGCGGGTGGGGCCACGCCTCGGCGGTGCCCTCGGCGGCGTGTTCCCGCGCGCCGCCCAGCTGTTCCAGGACCCGCATCCGGGTCGGGCCGAAGCCGCGGTCCCGCAGCAGCCCGGCGACCTCGGCCGGGGTCCCGGCACCGGCGCTGAGGACGAGCAGTCGGCGGCCCGGGTACAGGGCGCGGGCGAGGGCGGCGAGGGGGCGGCCGACGAGGCTGATCACCTCGGTGTCCTCCAGCGCCCAGCCGAGCCGCGCGCAGGCGTAGGAGGCGGACGACGGATGCGGCAGCACCCGCAGCGCGTCGGGGCCCAGCAGCTCGGTGAGGGTGCGGCCGATGCCGTAGAACATGGGGTCGCCGCTGGCCAGTACGCAGACGTGGCGCCCGGCGTGCGCGGCGAGCAGCCCGGGGACGGCGGGGCGCAGCGGCGACGGCCACGGCACCCGCTCGGCGGCGCATTCCGGTGGCAGCAGGTCGAGTTGGCGCGGTCCGCCGATGACGACCTCGGCCGTGCGCAGCTCCTCGCGACCGGCCGGGGCGAGCCCGTCCCATCCGTCGGCGCCGATGCCGACGACAGTCAGGGGGGTGGGTGGCGGGCTCACAGGGGTACCTCGTGGTTCGACAAGCGGGTCAGGGGCAGTCCCCCGGCACTTTACTGACCTGCTACGACGCTTCCGCCTCCGGCTCCGCCTCGGCCAGTGCCAGCAGCTGCTCCGCCGTCATCCCGGCCGGTATCGGCTCGGGCGCGGGCGTCCGCAGCGGCGGCTGCCAGCCGTCCTCGGGGGCCCAGCGCCGGATGACGCGGGCGGGCGCCCCGGCGACCACGGCGTGGTCGGGAACCTCGCCCCGTACGACCGCACCGGCCGCGACGACGACGTTGCGGCCCACCTGCGCCCCGGGCAGGATCACCGCGCCCGCGCCCAGCCAGCTGCCGGAGCCGATCTCGACGGGTGCGGAGCGCGGCCACTGCCGTCCGATGGGCTGGTGGGGGTCGTCGTAGGAATGGTTGTCGCTGGTCACGTAGACGTACGGGCCGCAGAACACGTCGTCGCCGAACACCACGTCCCGGGAGGCGATGACATGGCTGCCGCGGCCCAGGACCACGCCGTTGCCGAGTCGCAGGATGGGGCCGGGGCCGAGGTCGAGGCCGGGCATCATCCCGGCGGTGAGCGTGACCTGTTCGCCGACCACGCAGTGCTCGCCGAGTTCGATCCACGGCTCGCCGAAGATGGTGCCCTGGGGGAATGCCAGCCGGGTGCCGACGCCGATGCGGCCGAAGCGGTACGGGCCGGGCCGCTCGGCGGTCACCGCGCCCGCGTGCTGGACGGCGTGCCATCCGCGGTGCACCAGCCGGGACGTGGCACGGCGGCGCCACGTCCGCCAGGATGAGAACACGTTCTCGTTCTTCGGCATGTACACACCGTATCCGGCCGCCGCCCGCCGCGGTACGCGGTCACGGTCACCGCCGCAGGACGCAGTCACCGCACAGGCCGCCGCCCGGCACCCGGTAGTACAGGCAGCAGGTGTGGCGCCGGAAGGCGGGCGGCGCGGTGGTCGGCTCCCCCGCGTCGCGCAGCGGCTCCCCCGCGAAGCGCAGCTCCCCCGCGTCGCGCAGCGGCGGGTACGCGAACTGGGCGCGGGCCACGGCCACCGCCCGCTCCCCCGCCTCGTCCAGGCCCCGCGCCGCGCACCAGTCGTACAGCACCCGCAGCGAACCCACCAGCGCCGAGGCGGCGTTGCCCCACAGCAGCCGCTCCGAGACCCGGTACGCGCGGCTGACTGCGTGGTGCAGCGGCGTCAGATGCGCGTACGCGGAGTCGGCGAGCTGTCCGGCGAGCCCGCCGGGTTCGCCCATCGCCCGCGGCGGGCCGGGCCACCACAGGTCGTCGGGGGCGGTGCGCGCGGGGTTCCACCACAGCTGGTCGGGGCGGAGGCCGTACACCGTGCCGGAGAGGGCCGCGGGGCCGAGCGCGAGCGACCATACGCGGGCGGCGAGCCCCTGGAAGGCGAGGGAGGCCGCGACCCTCGGCTCCTCGGTGCCCAGGCTCGCGGCGACCGCCTCCACTCGGCCGCGCAGGAGTGGCGCGGCCTCGCCCTCGTCCGTCAGCCGATAGGCCGCGCCGATCCGCGCGTACCCCTCCTCGCCCGGATCTCCGGGGCCGGTGCGCAGCGCGAAGAACGGCCCCACCTCGGCGGCCCCTCCCACGGCGGCCCCTCCCACGGTCGGCACTCAGCCGTCGGCCGGAGTGCGGAACGCCTCCAGCAGCCGGTCCGCGGCCAGCGTCGCCGTCAGCGTGCCGTCGCGGACCTCCTGTTCGAGGCCGGGCGCCAGGCGGCGCACCTCGGGGTGGGCGTGCAGCCGGGCGAGCAACTGGTCGCGCACCATGGACCAGGTCCAGCCGACCTGCTGGTCGCGGCGCTTGGCCGCCAGCGCGCCGGTGGCCTCCAGCACCCGGCGGTGCTGCTCCAGCCGCTCCCACACCACGTCGAGCCCGGTGTTCTCGCGCGCCGAGCAGGTGAGCACCGGCGGGTTCCACGGGGCGTCCGGGGGCTGCAACAGCCGGAGCGCGCCCGCCAGTTCGCGGGCCGCGGACTTGGCGTCCCGGGTGTGCGGGCCGTCGGCCTTGTTGATGGTGACGACATCGGCCAGCTCCAGGACGCCCTTCTTGATGCCCTGCAGCTGGTCGCCGGTGCGGGCCAGGGAGAGCAGCAGGAAGGTGTCGACCATGCCCGCGACGGCGGTCTCGGACTGGCCCACGCCGACGGTCTCCACCAGCAGGACGTCGTAGCCCGCGGCCTCCATCACCACCATGGACTCGCGGGTGGCGCGGGCGACCCCGCCGAGCGTCCCGGCGCTCGGCGAGGGCCGTACGAAGGCGTTCGGGTCGACGGCCAGCCGCTCCATCCGGGTCTTGTCGCCCAGGATGGAGCCGCCGGTGCGGCTGGAGGACGGGTCGACGGCGAGCACCGCGACCCGGTGGCCGAGCCCGGTGAGCATGGTGCCCAGGGCGTCGATGAAGGTCGACTTGCCCACGCCGGGCACCCCGCTGATGCCGACCCGCCGCGCCCCGCCGGTGTGCGGCAGCAGCTCGATCAGCAGCCGCTGGGCGAGGTCGCGGTGGTCGGCGCGGGTGGACTCGACGAGGGTGATGGCGCGGGCGATGTACGCGCGCCTGCCGTCGAGCACGCCCTTGGCGTACTCCTCGATATCGATCGTGCGCGGCATGGCCTACAGCTCGTGGCCGAGGTCGGCGGCCAGCTTCCGCACCAGGTCGTGGGCGGCGTCCGGGATGACCGTGCCCGGCAGGAAGACGGCGGCGGCACCGGCCTCGTGCAGGGTCTGCACGTCCTGCGGCGGGATGACGCCCCCGACGACGACCGTGATGTCCTCACGGCCCGCCTCGGCCAGCTGCTCGCGCAGCGCGGGCACCAGCGTGAGGTGGCCCGCGGCCAGCGACGAGACGCCGACGATGTGCACATCGGCCTCCACCGCCTGCCGGGCGACCTCCTCCGGCGTCTGGAACAGCGGGCCGACATCGACGTCGAAGCCCAGGTCGGCGAAGGCGGTCGCGATCACCTTCTGGCCGCGGTCGTGCCCGTCCTGGCCCATCTTGGCGACCAGGATGCGGGGGCGGCGGCCCTCGGCGCCCTCGAACTTCTCCACCAGCGCACGGGTGCGGTCCACACCGGACGACGGTCCGGCCTCGTCTCGATACACACCGGAGATCGTACGGATCTGGCCGGAGTGGCGGCCATAGACCTTCTCCAGCGCGTCGGAGATCTCCCCGACGGTGGCCTTGGCACGGGCGGCGTCCACGGCGAGCGCGAGAAGGTTGCCCTCCAGACCGCTGCCGGGGCCGGACTCGGCGGCGGCGGTGAGCGCGCGCAGCGCGTCCTGACAGGCGGTCTCGTCGCGCTCGGCGCGCAGCCGCCGCAGCTTCTCCAGCTGCTGGACGCGCACCGAGGAGTTGTCGACCGCTCGGACCTCGATCCGCTCGTCACTGTCGACCCGGTACTTGTTCACGCCGATCACCGGCTGCCGCCCGGAGTCGATCCGCGCCTGGGTGCGGGCCGCGGCCTCCTCGACGCGCAGCTTGGGGATGCCCGCGTCGATGGCCTTGGCCATGCCCCCGGCCGCCTCGACCTCCTCGATGTGCTGCCAGGCCCGCCGCGCCAGGTCGTACGTCAGCTTCTCGACGTAGGCGCTGCCGCCCCACGGGTCGATCACCCGCGTGGTGCCCGACTCCTGCTGGAGCAGCAGCTGGGTGTTGCGGGCGATGCGCGCGGAGAAGTCGGTGGGCAGCGCGAGCGCCTCGTCCAGGGCGTTGGTGTGCAGCGACTGGGTGTGGCCCTGGGTGGCGGCCATGGCCTCGACACACGTACGGGTCACGTTGTTGAACACGTCCTGGGCGGTCAGCGACCAGCCGGAGGTCTGCGAATGGGTGCGCAGCGACAGCGACTTGGGGTTCTTCGGGTCGAACTGCTTGACCAGCTTCGCCCACAGCAGCCGGGCCGCCCGCAGCTTGGCGATCTCCATGAAGAAGTTCATGCCGATGCCCCAGAAGAACGACAGCCGCGGCGCGAACGTGTCCACGTCCATCCCGGCGTCGAGCCCGGCCCGCAGGTACTCCACCCCGTCGGCGAGGGTGTACGCCAGCTCCAGGTCGGCTGTGGCCCCGGCCTCCTGGATGTGGTAGCCGGAGATGGAGATGGAGTTGTAGCGCGGCATCCGCTGCGAGGTGAAGGCGAAGATGTCGGAGATGATCCGCATCGACGGCTGCGGCGGATAGATGTAGGTGTTGCGGACCATGAACTCCTTGAGGATGTCGTTCTGAATGGTCCCGGCCAGCTTCTCGGGCGGTACGCCCTGCTCCTCTGCGGCCACGATGTAGAGCGCGAGGATGGGCAGCACCGCGCCGTTCATCGTCATCGACACCGACATCCGGTCCAGCGGGATGCCGTCGAAGAGCTGCCGCATGTCGTAGATCGAGTCGATGGCCACGCCCGCCATGCCGACGTCACCGGTGACCCGGGGGTGGTCGCTGTCGTAGCCCCGGTGGGTGGGCAGGTCGAAGGCGACCGACAGGCCCTTCTGCCCGGCCGCCAGGTTGCGGCGGTAGAACGCGTTGGACTCCTCCGCGGTGGAGAAACCCGCGTACTGCCGGATCGTCCAGGGCTGGTTGACGTACATCGTCGGGTACGGGCCGCGCAGATACGGCGCCACGCCCGGGTAAGTGTCCAGGAAGTCCAGCCCGTCGAGGTCCTCGGCGGTGTACAGCGGCTTGACGCCGATGCCCTCCGGGGTGTCCCACACCAGGTCCTCGACGCCCTTGCCGACACTGTCCTGCACCGCGGCGGCCCAGGCGGCGGAACCGGCACCGCCGCGGTACGCCCGCTCGTCGGCCGGTCCGTCGAACTCGACGGCCGAGAAATCCGGGATTCCGCCCGCTCCCGCCGGATTGCCGCCCATCACCGCACCCCCATGATGTCCAGAGCCGAGGACAGCACCTCGACCGCGTCGCAACCGGCGAAGACGAAACCGTCCACCCCGGCCCGCTCGTACTCTTCCTGAAGTGTCCCAGGCCGTCCGGCCAGCAGGACCCGGGCCGCCCCGGCGGCCTTCAGCCGCTCGGCCACGGCCACCGCCTGCTCCGCGTACACCTTGTCGCCGGAGCACAGGCAGGCCACCGTCGCGCCGCTCGCGGCGAACGCCTCGGCCACCGACTCCGCGTCGACCGTGACCGGTTCCTGCACGGCCTCGATGCCGCCCGCCTGGAAGAGGTTGGCGGCGAAGGAGGCGCGGGCGGTGTGCACGGCCGCGGGTCCCAGCGCGGCCAGGAACACCCGGGGCCGGGCGCCCCCGTCGGCCGCCCGCGCGTCCGAGCGGGCGCGCAAGCGCTCGTACGCCTCGTCACGGCGCACCCGCGGCAGCCCGCCGCCGGGCCGCTCCGGCGCGGCCTCGCGCTCGACCGGCGGCTCGGCCAGGTTCGGGAACTCGCTCACGCCGGTGATCGGCTCCTTGCGGCGGGCGAGGTCGCGCGAGCGGCGCTCCCAGGTGGCGGCCAGCCGGTCGCGCACCAGCCCGGAGGCGAGCGCGGCGGCCAGTCCCCCGGCCCCCTCGATCTCCTGGAACCAGGCCCACGCGGCGCGGCAGATCTCCTCGGTCAGCGACTCGACGTACCAGGAGCCACCGGCCGGGTCGATCACCCGGGCCAGCCCCGACTCCTCCAGCAGGATCGTGGAGGTGTTGCGGGCGATACGGCGGGCGAAGTCGTCCGGCATGCCGATCGCGGTGTCGAACGGCAGCACCGTGACCGCGTCCGCGCCGCCGACCCCGGCGGCCAGGCTCGCCACGGTGGTGCGGAGCATGTTCACCCAGGGGTCGCGCCGGGTCATCATCACCGGCGAGGTGACGGCGTGCTGGCGCTGGGCGCACTCCGGCGAGGCCGTCGCCGCCCCGCACGCCTCCGCCACCCGCGCCCACAGCCGCCTGGCGGCGCGCAGCTTGGCGATGGTGGTGAACTGGTCGGCGGTGGCCGCGTAGCGGAACTCCAGCTCGGCGCAGGCCGCCTCGACGGTCATCCCGGCCTCGGTCAGCGCGCGCAGGTACGCCACTCCCGCGGCCAGCGAGCAGCCCAGCTCCTGGGCCACCCCGCCGCCCGCCTCGTGGTACGGCAGCGCGTCCACGGTGAGGGCCCGGACGCCGTGGTGGTCGCGGTAGCAGGTGACCGCCAGGTCGGCGGCGGCGGCCAGGTGGGCGGGCAGGTCCGCGTCCCGGCCGGTGCGGGCCACCAGGCCCAGCGGGTCGGCGCCCAGGTTTCCGAGTGCCGCGTGCGGCGGCACAGAACGGTCGGCGTGCAGCCGCAGCAGGGCGCGCGCCGCGGCCTCGAAGCCGGGGCCCGCGTCAAGGACGACGGGGGCGAGGTCGAGGTAGACACCGGCCAGGGCCTCGGGCAGCGCGTCGACGGACACCCCGCCCTCGCCGACGGCCAGCCACACCGACCCGGCGCCGTTCTCCAGGTCCGCGAGCACGGCCCGGTTGGTGGTGCCCGCGTCCGGGTGCGCGTGCCGCTGGCGTACGTCCCAGCCGGTGGCCGCGGACCCCGCGGCGTGCGCGCCGCGCAGATACGGGGCGAAGCCCGGGTAACCGGGGTAGCCGGGGTGTCCGGGGTCCTGGGGGGCGTCCTGGGACGTGTAGAGGGGGCGGACGGTGATGCCGTCCTCGACCTCGGTCGCGAGGGCCGCCTCGGCGTCCGCGCCCGTGGCATCCGACGCGCCGGTTTTGCGCAGCACGCCTTCCACGAGGCGATGCCACTCGTCTCGCGTCACATCCGGGAATTCATCGGCTAGGGGAAGCCCGTCGGGCAGGACCGTCATGAAAGGGAGGCTAATGGCCTCGACTAAAGCCGCAGCAGAGGGTAGGGCTGTGAGCTTACTCTCGGCCCCGGATGCCCGGTTCCGACCGATTACCGGCCGGTAAGTCAGGGGTTTACGGGGACCTTAGGGGTTGCCGTGACACCGAACGTGAGACCGGACGGGGGCCACGGTCCCGGGGTGCTCCCGGCGTCCCCGCGAACCGCGGGAGACGTGCCGTCGGACAGCGGGACGAAGTGCGCTCACACAGAGGCCCGCCCGGTGCGACGGGGGATGCACACCGGGCGGGCTCGATGACCTTTTTACCGCATCCACCGAGGGTTATGCATCAAAAACCTGTTCGCTTCTTAGTTCACCAGGCCACGGGGAGCGAGATCAGGCCACGTGCGCGGATCGAGGGCCGCCACCGCAGCTCCTCCCTCGGTACGTCCAGCCGCAGCCCCCGAAACCGGGACAACAGCGTGGCCAGGGCGATGTCGGTCTCCATCCGGGCCAGCGGTGCGCCGAGGCAGTAGTGGATGCCGTGGCCGAGGGCAAGGTGCCCGGATCGGCCAATATGCGGATTGAGAGCGTCCGGGTCTTTGAAGTGCGCCGGATCGCGGTGCGCCGAGGCGACGGAGAGCAGCACGGTCTCCCCGGCCGGGATCGTCACGCCGCCGATCTCGATGTCCTCCCGGGGGAAGCGGCGGATCGCGAGCGGGGCCGGGGCTTCGTAGCGGGCCAGCTCGTCGAAGGCGGCCGGGATGCGGGCGGGGTCCGCGCGCAGTTCCTCCAGGAGTGCGGGGTGGTCGAGCAGGGAGAGCACGGAGTTGGCGATGAGGTGGACCGTGTTCTCGTACCCCGCGAGCAGGATGAGGAAGGCCAGCGAGGTCAGCTCGTCCTCGCTCAGCCGGTCGTCCCCGCCCTCCGCCTCGTCGTCGCGCACCCTGATCAGGTCGGACAGCAGATCGTCGCCGGGTTCGGCGCGCTTCTTCGCGATGAGGCCGGTGTAGAAGCGCAGCATGGCGCCGACCGCCTCCTTCGCCGCCTGCGGCCGCGCCGGGTCGGGGGTGATCAGGGCGTCGCTCCAGGCGCGGAAGTCCTGGCGGTCGTCCTCCGGGACGCCGAGCAGATCGCAGATGACGATGATGGGCAGCTGTCCTGCGTACGCGGCGAGCAGATCCGCGCGGCCGTCGGCCTCGACGGCGTCGAGCAGTTCCCCGGCGACACGCCGGACCGGTTCGCGCAGCTTCTCGACCCGGCCGGAGGTGAACGCCTTGACCACGAGGCGGCGCACCCGGGTGTGGTCCGGGGGATCCATGTTGAGCAGGTTGGTGTCCAGGGCGGGCGGCAGGGAGAAGCCGCTGTAGTTGCCCGGCGCGGCGTGGCGCTTGTCCAGCGAGAGGCGCGGGTCGGCGAACGCCTGCCGCACATCGTCGTAGCGGGTGACCAGCCAGGCGGGGCGGCCATCGGTGCCGGCGATCCGGTGGACCGGGCCCGCCTCCCGGAGCGCGGCCAGGGCGGGATACAGATCTTCGATCAGCGCGGCGGTATCGGCAGTGTCGGTGTCGGCGGTGTTCTGCATGGCTCCCGACCTTAGAAGAGTGCCGTCGCCCCACGCGGTGGCCGGGAGGCGGCGCCGGGGCTGAATCTCCCCGACGCCGCCTGCGCCACGGGCGGCCCCGACCCCCGTCCAGGGCCACCTCGTCCTTGGTCCCCCCCCGTTCACCGCCGCAGGCCGTGTCTGTCTGCTTCAATCAGCAAACCGCGTCCGAGCGCCGCTGTTTCCCCTACGGCAGCAAGTTGCCAATCACCGCACCGGGGCGATTGGGCCTTGACATGGTCGATCTCGGGGCGCTGGACGCCACACGACACCGTGCCCGCGCGGTATCGCGCGGGCACGGAATCCGGGTCCGGCCGGACCGTTGGTGAGAATGGCCGGATATAGCACCACGAAGTGGGCGCCGCACGGCGGCGGTCAGCAGGGGCGACGCCAGGGGTCGAGGTCCAGCCGCTTCTGCATCGAGCTGAGCCGCAGCCGCTTCGCGGTCCGGCAGAAGGCCCCCGGCTTCAGGGCGTATTCGGCGTGGAAGACCGCCTTCTTCCGCCGGATGAAGGGCGTGAGCTTGTCGCACTCGTCGTACTGGGCGCATTCCTCGTTGACCGCGAAGTCGAAGTCCCGCACCAGCTGCGGGATCTGGTCGAGGTCGTTCTTCAGGCCGATGGCCAGGCCCCGGTCGTGGGCCAGCCGCGCCATCGCACGGTTGTAGGCGAGCTGGTGGGCGGGGTTGAGCGGAAAGCCGGTGCGATTGCGGTAGCCGTCCGTCAGATCGGGCTCCACCGCGTCGAAACCCTTGTCCCGGCACATGTCCATCCGCTCGGCCATGAGCGGACGCAGGACGGAGAGCTTCCGGATGTCCAGCCAGCGTTCGCCCCGCCAGCCGTTGCCCCGGCCCAGCAGGGACCGGGGGAAGGCGGCGTGGTCGGGCCGGAAGTTCTCCCAGGCGCCGACGTTGATGTAGCAGATCACCTTGCGGCCCCGGGCGTGCAGCCGGGCAACGGTCCGGGCGGAGTTCTCGAAGCCGTCGATGTCATAGACGGGCACGTCGACCGATTCGTCGATCCGGCCCGCCAGCTGCCACTGCCAGGCGGTGCCGGGGCGGGGCTGCCAGCGCGAGGGCCGGTCGCCGCCGCGGTCCGGGGATCCGCCGCCCGAGCATCCGGTCAGGATCAGCAGCAGTGCGGCGATCACCGCCGCCGTCACGCGCCGCGCCGTCCGCGCCGTCCGTGCCGTCCGCGCCGTCCGCGCCGTCATCGGAGGGCCTCCAGCCCGTCGGGGGCGGACCGCCAGGGGTTGGCGCCCGCTCCGGGCACCGCGCAGTGCACGGCGGCGCCGCGCGCTCGGGCGGTGCGCCCCACCTGTCCGGCCCGCCCGCCGGGCACGTCGTACACCAGATGGCAGAAACGTCCCGGCGGATGGGCCGCGGTCCAGTCCGGCACCTCGGCCTGCCGGTAGGTGTCCCACCGGCCCTCGAAGGTGACCAGCAGATCGGCGAGGGCGGCGTAACGCGGATCGGGGTGGGTTCCGGGGTTGAACACGACCGTACGGGCGCCCAGCACCCGGGACGCCCGCGCCAGCCGCCGGTAGCGGGGCAGCGTCGCGGCGTGCGCCGCGGTCCGGTCCAGGAACACGCCGTCCACCCCGTACCAGCGGCGATGCCGCCGGATGTCGGTGAGCACCGCACCCACCCGGCGGCGGCCGTACGCGGTGTCGACGTACCCGAGCAGCGGTGCCCCGGCGGCGCGCAGCCGCCCGGCGGCCTCGGCGAACACCGGGTCGGGCCGGATGCCCGGCCCGTCCGCCAGGTTGAGGATGACCCCGTACAGCCGCCCGGCGGCCCGTTCCAGCACCCGCCAGGGGTGCGGATCGGCCGCCGGGTGGACGTACAGGGGTACGAGCAGACGGCGCTGCTGGGCCGTCATCGGGCGGGCGTTTCGGCCGGGTCCTTGCTCGCCGCCCACAGACCGGTCAGCGACTCGGCGAAGGCGTACCGGGGCTGCCAGCCGAGCAGCCGGCCGGCGGCCCCGATGTCCGCTTGCTGCCAGGAAACGGCCGCCGAGCGCGCCGAGCCGCCGCCGCCCTCCTCGAGGCGGCCGAGGAAGCCGCTCTCCCTCACCAGCCCCTCGGCCACCTCCCGCACCGGACGGGCCATGCCGCCGCCGATGTTGAGCAGGCGCGGGGGCTCACCGGGCTCGGTGGCGGCGAGACCGGCGGCCCGCGCGACATCGCGGACGTCCACGAAGTCGCGGTGGGCGGACAGGTCCCCGACGTGGACGGTGGCGTCCGGCCCGTCGGCGTCACCGGCGTCACGCCGCATCGCGAGCCGCAGCTCGGCGGCGAGCCGACCGGGCAGGCTCGCGGCCGGTGAGCCGGGGCCGAGCGGGTTGAACACCCGCAGGACCACGGCGTCCAGGCCCGAGTCGAGGACGGCGAGGGTACCGGCCAGCTTGGTCGCGCCGTACAGGCCGAGCGGCCGGGCGGGCGCGGCCTCGCCGAGAGGGCGGCCGGGCTCGCCCGCCCCGTACTCGGCCGCCGAGCCCAGGTGGACGAGGCGGGCGCCGGGGGCGGCGTCCGCCAGCGCCTCGCACAGGACGGCCGGGCCGCGGGCGTTGGCCCCGGTGAGCGCCAGCGCGCCGCCGCCGACCGCGCCCGCGCAGTTGATCACGGCGTCGGGGGCAAGGGCGCGCAGGGCGTCGGCCAGCCGGGCCGGGTCGGCGGTGGCCAGGTCGACGGTCAGATCGGCGGTCGGATCGGCGGTCAGGCCGACGGCGGGATCGCCGGTCGGCCCGGGGTGCGGGGCGGCACCGGCCGGGCGGGCGCCGACCAGCACCCGCACGCCGGACAGGGCGCGCAGATGCCGGACGGTGTGCCCGCCGAGGAAACCGGTGGCGCCCAGTACGAGGATGCGCACGGGCCCGCTCACGCTCCCTTGATCAGCATGCCGCGGCGGGCGTCGAACTCGGCGTTGGCCCGGTCGTAGTCGTCGGGTCGGCCGATGTCGAGCCAGTAGCCGTCGAACTCGTACGCGTTCGGCGGGGTCTCGGCCTCCAGCAGGTCCAGCACCAGCTCGTCGAAGCCCAGCGGCAGGCCCGGGGTGTAGCGGGCGAGGGCGTCGCGGGAGACGCCGTAGACGCCCATGGAGACGCGGTAGTCCATGCTCGGCTTCTCGGCGAAGCCGACGACCCGGCCCTCGTCGGTGTTGAGCACCCCGAAGTCGATGTTCACCTGGCGGGCGTAGGTCGCGATCGTCAGCGGGGCCTGGGATTCCTGGTGGCTGCGCAGCACGTCGCCGAAGTCGAGGTCGGTGAGGACGTCGCCGTTCATCGCGAGGAAGTGCTCGGGAAGCCGGTCGAGCATGGTGAGCAGCGGGCCCATGGTGCCCAGCGGGCTGTCCTCGGTCGCGTATCCGACGCGCAGCCCCCACTGGGAGCCGTTGCCGACGTACGCCCGGATGATGTGGCCCAGGTGGCCGATGGCCAGGGTGCAGCTGGTGAAACCGGCCGCCGCGAGCTGGCGCATCACGATCTCCAGGATCGCGTGCTGCTCGCCGATCGGGACGAGCGGCTTGGGCAGGGCGGTGGTGTAGGGGCGCAGCCGGACGCCTTTGCCTCCGGCCAGGATGACTGCGTGCATGGGGTGAGGTTCCTCTCCGGTACGAAAGATGAAGGGGGGTCAGACGTTGTAGATGTCGGTCTTGTAGCGGGCGAGGTTCGCCGGGTCGCGGAAGAAGGCGATGGTGTGCTCCAGCCCCTCTTCGAGGCTGTGCGCCGGGGCCCAGCCGGTCGCGGCGCGCAGCCGGGAGGCGTCCGCGACCAGCCGCATCACCTCGGAGTCGGCGGGGCGTACGCGCTGGGCGTCCTCGCGGACGTCGAGGTCGGTGTCCATCAGCTTGCCGACGAGGGAGACCAGGTCGCCGACCGAGATCTCCCCGCCGGTGCCCGCGTTGAAGGTGCGGCCGACCACGTCCGCGGCGGGCGCGGTGCCGACGGCGAGGAAGGCGGCGGCGGTGTCCTTGACGTACGTGAAGTCGCGGGTGGGACGCAGATCCCCGAGCGTGACGGTGCGCTGCCCGGCGGCCACCTGGCCGATCACGGTCGGGATGACGGCGCGCATGGACTGGCGCGGGCCGAAGGTGTTGAACGGCCGCAGGGTGACCACGGGCGTGCCGAAGCTCGCGTGGTAGCTGTCGGCCAGCCGGTCGCCGCCCGCCTTCGAAGCGGCGTACGGGGACTGGGTGTTGATGGGGTGGTCCTCGGTGATCGGGACGGTCTGCGCGGTGCCGTACGTCTCGCTGGTGGAGGTGTGCACCAGGCGCGGGATCTCCCGGTGGCGCACGGCCTCCAGCACGTTGAGGGTGCCGGTGACATTGGTGTCGACGTACGAGTGCGGGGCGCGGTACGAGTAGGGGATCGCGATCAGCGCGGCGAGGTGATAGACCGCCTCGGCGCCCTTGACCAGGCCGTTGACCGACCCGGGGTCGCGGACGTCGCCGAGGACGACCTCGACCTCGGACAGCACGTCCTTGGGCAGGGTCTCCAGCCAGCCGAAGTCGGAGAAGGAGTTGTACTGCACCATCGCGCGCACCCGGTGGCCGGTGGCGACGAGCGCCTCGACCAGGTGCGAGCCGATGAATCCCTCCGCGCCGGTGACGGCGACGGGTGTGGCGGTGTTCGGGGTGTTTTCGGACATGCGGGAACTCCACTTCTGTTGCGAGGTGTTGTGGTGGTGGTGCGGGTGTCGCGGATCAGCCGTGATCAGCGGTGTGTGGTGATCCGGCCGAGGAGTGCGGTGGCGAAGGCCAGCAGGACGGCCGACGCCGCGCCGCAGACGGCGAGTTGGACGACCGCCGGTGCGGAGATCTTCAGCGCGAGCGCGGCGGCTTCGGCTCCGGCCGCGGCCAGGCACACCGCGGCGGGTGGCCAGGCGCTGCCGAACGCCTGGAGCAGCAGCCCGCTCCACAGCACCGCCCCGAGGGCCAGGACGGCGAGCAGCCGGGCGGCCCCCGGCGCGGGTGGCGCGGTGGCCGGGGACGCGGCGGGCCACAGCGCGTGGGTGGCGAACACGAGCAGGGTCAGGGCGGCGAGGTATCCGGCGAGACAGAGCCCGAGCACCCCGGCGGCCCGCAGGCGCAGGCCCGCCGGATCGGTGCTGTGGGCGAGCGCGGCGAGCGCGAGCCCCCGGCAGCGGTGGAGCAGCCATTCGGCGGCGCCCATGCTGAGGGTCAGCGCCATCACCACGGCTCCGGCGAGGGCCGCCCCGGCCCCGTACCGCACCATGTCGCCGAGAGCGGCGACGGTGGTGAGCACGGCGCACCCGAGCCCGAACAGCCCGTACGGCAGCGAGGCGGCCAGCGGCGGGGCCGCGGCGGGGACGGTGTCATCGGAGGAGCGCACGGCTCGTACGGTGGCGCGGGCGGCGGCCGCCAGCACGGCGCCGACGGTGGCGAGTAGCGCCACCACCCGTGCCCAGGAGGGTAGTTCGACGAGGAGCGTCAGGCCCGCGCCCACCGCCGTCGGCAGCAGCGCGAGCGGCAGCAGCCGTTCCTTGCCGAGCACGAGCAGCGCCGTGGCCGCCGCCAGATAGGCCGACTGTCCCGCCGCGAAGGCGAGCGCCGCGCCGGGGGCGGGAAGCAGCAGCGCGGCCAGAAACGCGAGCACCGCGCCCAGCGGGGCCCCGAGGCGCAGGCACCGCCCGGCCGCCGCGCGGCCGCCCGACGCCAGCCGGGTGTACGCGCGGTGGGCGAGCGCCTGGTTCCACGCCCAGCCGACCAGCGCGGAGGCGGTGAGCGCACCGCTTCCGGCGGGCAGCCCGAGCACATCGGGCGGGCCGCTGAGGAACGGCGCGCCCAGGGCGTAGCCGAGCCCGGGCAGGGCGAACACCAGCCCGCGGAACAGGAACCGGCCGGGGCGCGCGGCCCAGGGGTCGGTGCGCGGCGGCGGTTCGGGGCAGCGGCGCGGCACGCGGGCGTACAGCTCGGCCGCCAGCTCGAAGGTGTCCCGGCGCCCGAAGCGCTCCCGCACCTGGTCCCCGGTGAGCCCGTCGGCCTCCAGTACGGCCGCGATCTCGTCGGGGTGGACGGCCTCCGCGATCAACTCGCCTCGGTCCGCGATGAGTTCATCGATCGGGTCGTCGGCCCAGCGAGGCCGCCGAGGGCCACCGGCGGCCATCTCGCGGCGCGGGTTCGTGGGGTACGGCGGCGGTACGAGCCGCAGCGGGCCGCTCATGCCGTACCCCGCGCGACCAGCGCCATCTCCGGAGCCGCGGTGGCCCGGGACGTGGCGTCCAGCTCGTGGTAGATCTCGCGGAAGGCGCTGATGGTCTGGCGCAGGGTGAACTGTTCGATCACCCGCAGCCGGGCCGCCTCCCCCATACCCGCCCGCAGCGCCGGGTCGCCCAGCAGCTTCAGCGCCGCCCGCGCCATCCGCTCGGGGTCGCGCGGCGGGACGACGAGGCCGCTGTCGCCGACCGCCTCGCGTACGCCGCCCACGTCGGTCGACACGGTGGCGCGGCCACAGGACATGGCCTCGATGAGGGTGAAGGGGAAGCCTTCGCTGATGCTGGAGAGCATCACCACGTTCCCCGCCGCGTAGGCGTCCCGTATGTCCTCCACCCGCCCCTCGAAGGTGACGGCGTCGGACACGCCCAGCTCCACGGCGAGCGACTGGCAGCCGTCGCGGTAGCCCTCCGCGCCGCGCGGTGTGCCGCCGAAGAGGCGCAGCCGGGCGTCGGGCAGCTCCTTGCGCACGAGGGCGAAGGCGCGGATCAGCGTCTCCAGGTCCTTGATCGGGTCGACGCGCCCGGCCCAGCTCAGGGTGGGGACGCCGGGTTCGGGTCCGGCGGGCGGGAAGGCGGCCGGGTCCACGCCGTTGTACACGGTGCGGATGCGCTCCGGCGGGGTGCCGCCGTGTTCCTCCCAGCGCCGGTTGTAGCGGTTGCCGGGGGTGACGAGCGCGGCGCGCCGGTAGCTCTCGATCGCCAGCAGCCGGAAGAAGCCCAGCAGCAGCGACTTGACGGGCCAGCTGTACGGTTCGGCGCGGAAGCCGAGGTAGCGCTCGCGCAGATAGACGCCGTGCTCGGTGAGCAGGAACGGGGTGCCGTACCGCTCCCGGGCCACCAGGCCCGGCAGCGCCGCGAGTCCGCCGCTCACCGCGTGGGCGACGCCCTCGGCCGGGGGCCGGGCGGCGAGCGGGCGCAGGGCGTGTTCCAGCAGGTCGGTCGCGGTCAGCGCGTCGTGCAGCGTGGGGCGGGCGGCGGCGGTGGGCAGCTGCGGGCGGGCCCATATTCGGGCCAGCGCGCGGGCCGCGGACTCCGAGGCCAGCGCCGCGGAGAGGGTGCCGCGCCGGGCGTACTCGGCGAGCCGGTACAGCTCCGGGGCGAAGGCGTGTTCCTGGTCCGGGTCGAGCAGGGCGAGCAGAAAGCGCTCGTACCCGGCCAGGAACCTCCGCATGTCCCGCCCGCGCGGGGCGCGCGCCCGGACCGCCGGGGGCGGTCCCCACAGCGGCACGCAGTCCACGCCGCGCACGTGGGCGGGCAGCTGCCAGGCGAGCGGCTCCCGTCCGGTGCCGGTCACCGCGATGACCCGGAAGTCGATGTCCGGCATGCCTTGCACGAGCTGGTCGCACCACACGCTGACCCCGCCGTGGCCGTGCGGGTAGGTGCCCTCGGTGAGCAGCGTCACCGGGACGGTGCCGGCCGTGGGCTCGGCAAGCGTTCCTCGCATGTCGGTTCGGTCTCTCCAGGACGGCGCCGTGCGGGCACGGCGGACGAAGGCAGCGGTGGGTACGGCCGTGCGGACACGGCGGTGTGACAGCGGTACGGACGGGCGCCGGGCGCCTCAGTCGCGGCTGGTGTCGCCGGGTCCGTACGGCACCGGGTCGCGCACCCCGGCCGGGACGGGCAGCCGGTCGGCGGGGGCCGCGGCGCGCGGGGCGGCCGCCGTGGCGGTGGGGTCGGCGGGGACCGCGCCGGCGGGCAGGGTGAAGGTGATCCGGCCGAGGGTGGGCGTGGCCCAGCCCGAGCGCAGCCCGGCGTAGGCGCCGCCGAAGGCGGTGGGGTTGCCGGTCTGGGTCGCTTGAGTGCCGGTGGGCAGTGTGGCCGGGGCCTGGGTGCCGCTGGGCGCGGTGACGGTGACGGTGTCGCCGATGCGGTACGCGGTGACGCGCCCGGCGGCCAGGGCGCTGTCCCAGGCGGCGCGCTTGTGCAGCTCCTCGCCGACGTCCTTCATCCGCAGGTTGACCAGCGGGGCGTTGTCGGCGAAGAGGCCCTCGTAGGCGCCGAGGGTCTTCTCCAGCACCGGGTAGACGATCCGCTCCTCGGCCAGGTTCGACTGGTGGACGTAGTGCGGACGCGGGTCGTTGGCCAGCACATGGCCGAGCGCGATCTTGGACTCCAGCGGCACGATGTAGGAGCCGTAGCCGGTGGCGGTGTCCAGCGGGGCGTCGAGGCAGGTGGTGGCCGAGGAGCCCTCGCACACCCCGCTGCCCCCGTCGGCCTTCTTCGCGTAGATCCAGTTGTACTCGTCGGCCTGCTCCGCGGCGCGCCCGGCGTTGTAGAAGATGTTCATCGGGTGCCGCGGCACGGTGGTGGCGGGGCCGAGGGTGCGCTGGTCCGTCTCGCGGGAGGCGTCGCTGCCGAGCGAGGTGACGCCGGTGAGGGTGAGGGCGGTCGACAGGTTGGGGTTGTCGTTCGGCTGCTGCGGCAGGGTCTTCAGGCCCGAGTGCTCGCCGGTGACCAGTTCGGTCTTGTCGACGGCGAGGTTCTGCCGCCCGGCCCAGGTGAGGTTGTCGTTGATCTGCCCGGTGATGTCGGTCAGACCGACGTAGCGGGTGGTGCCGAGGAGGGTGGTGGCGCACTTCCAGGGGACGACGGTGGTGTCCTGCACGCAGCCCAGGAAGGGGTGGTTGTAGGTGTGGTTGATCCAGCGGAAGGAGCCCTGGTCGGCGACGAGTTGCTGGGCGAGGGCGTCGCTGCCGCCGTTCTCGTCTTTGTATGCCTCGCTGCCGCCGCCGTTGAAGGCGAGGTCGAGGGTGAAGCCGTGGTCGGCGGACCACTTCTTGGCGTAGCTCGCGTCGGCCGCGGTCATCCGGATCGGGTCGTTCTCGACGCCGTTGCCCGCCGTGCCGCAGTCGATGTCGCCGGGGGTGCAGTTGAGTTCGGTGTCCCAGCGGTCGTCGGCGGCGAACACGTCGTCCACGTGGACGGCGAGGTAGTTGCGGTCGGCGCCCAGGTGGATGCCCTGGGTCAGCCACTCGACGATGCCGCGGGCCAGCAGCCGGAACTGGCTCTGGTACTGGTTGTAGACGAAGGTGACGACCAGTTCGCGCCGCCCGTCGCGGGCGTACTCGCCGACCAGCGAGCCGCGTGCCGAGCTGCCGGGGATGGGCGCGTCCACATAGCTGGTGTAGGTGGCGCCGTCGGCCTGCTGCTCCAGCGGGACGGCCAGATAGCCATAACTCTCGGTCACGTCCGGGTCGTTGTCCTCGAACGGAACGCTGCCGTCGAGGTAGCCGAACGGGCCCGCCGCGCCGGACGGGGTCACCTTCGCGGTACGGCCGTCCAGCGATCCGGCGTACCCGGGGTTCTGCGGGGGGTTGAGGCCGACGGCCGGGCGGGCGTAGGTGTACGCGTCCACCTGGCGGATGCCGAACTTCTTCTCGTACGCGGTGAGCGCGGCCATTTCCGCCGAGCCGTCCCCGAACGGATTGTCGTTGGGGACCACGACCGCCTGGTACTTGGCGCGCGGCCGCCCGTCGACGGTGTCGCTGAGGAACGCGGCGTCGACGCGCGCCCGCCCGGAGGCGGTGAGGTCGACCGTGGTGTACGGGGTGCCGGAACCGTCGAGTTCGGCGGTGATGGCGGCGGTCGCGGGACCGTGGTCGTCCAGGACCAGGACCCGCAGGTCGATTCTCGGCGTCGCGGCGGCGCTCGCGGTGAGCGCCGGAGCGAATGCCGTCAGCAGGACAGCGGCGGCGCATGCCGCGGCAGGCCGGGTCATCCGACCCATGGTGAACTCCCCCCAGGAGCAACCGCGCAGGGCGCGGCGCCGACCGGTGAATGACGTGCGTCGATACGCCGATCGCGGCGTGCCGAGGCGAAATGAGCGAGGAAAGATCCTCGGAAACACGGCTTCACGCGGCCGGGGCTCCCCTCCCCGACGGCTGATGTCCTCCCCCTGTTCGCCGGATCACGGACAGCGTCGTCCGGACCGGCCGCACGGTCGAAGCCGAGACCGCGCAGTCCATATAGTGCGCCATCCCGACGTAGATCGACTCCACGAACGCCGCACAACGCGCCATCGACGGGCCTGCGGTGACTGGATTTCATCCCTCGGAACGACGCCCCCTCGACCACCGCTTCACATGTGTGGAGGAGGTGTGAGGATCGGACATCCCTTGTCCCGCCTGATCCGATTTTCAGTCCGGACCAGACCCTTCGAATGTCTGTTCTTGCTGCACAGCGGGGGTATCACCCCTCGCGGGCCGCGTCGAAATCGGCTGAATGACGGCCGTCCGAATTGTTCACCATTGAAGCGAATCGGCGGTGCCGCTCAGTCCACGCTCTGGAGAATGTGCGGCTCGGCGAGGTCGTCCTCGTAGCCCGCCAGACGGATCGGCGCGGAGCGTGCCCACACCTCCAGACTGCCCACTTCCGACGGCTCCGCCCGCCGCCTGTCGTTCTCCGGGTGTGACTCGTCGCTCATCGTCTGCTCGGGGGTCACCGCACACTCCTTCGTGGTCGGCTGAACCGGATCTGTCGTCAGGTTAACGAGCGCTTGAACGCTCCGCGCGGCGATTCCCAAGGACTGGACAAGGAATGAGCACCCCGGCCGAATGCTCCGCGCCAAGTGGCCGCGGGTCCCCATCCATGGTGAGCTGGGACGGGAGGGGGTGGGGCATATGTCCGCCGAACGGGTGAGCGTCAGCCCACGAGGCACCCGGCCCGCGGCCCTGCTGCTGGCGGCGCTCCTCGCGCTCGCCGTGCTGAGCGGCTGCCACGACCAGGGCGGCGGCCAGGCCCCGCCCAAGGCCCGGCCCACGGAGCACGGCCGGTCCCCGCTCGCCGGCCGCTCCCCCTTCACCGGGCAGTCCGCGCGGCCCGCCCCCGTCCTCGCCGTGAAGATCGACAACGTCACCCAGGCCCGCCCCCAGACCGGCCTCGGCGCGGCCGACATCGTCTACGTCGAGCAGGTGGAGGGCGGGCTGAGCCGCATGCTCGCGGTCTTCTCCGGCCGACTGCCCGCCACCGTGGGACCGGTGCGCAGCGCCCGCGAGAGCGACCTCGCCCTGCTGCGCCAGTTCGGGCGCCCGGCGCTGGCGTACTCGGGCGTCCAGTCCCGGCTGAGGTCCGCCCTGGACGCCGCGCCGCTCTACCCGCTGCCGCCCGGCACGGCGCCCCGCGCCTACGTACGCGGTACGGAGCACCCCGCGCCGCACAACCTCTACGTCCGTCCCAAGGCCGCACTGCACGCGGCCCCGCACGCCTCGGACGCCCAGGACATCGGCTTCCGCTTCGGCGCCGCGCCACCGGGCGGACACCCGAAGACACGCCAGACGGTGCGCTACCCGTCCGCGGCCTTCGCCTTCACCTGGTCCGCCACGGACAAGCGGTGGCAGGTGGCCATGGACGGCACCCCGGCCCGCACCACCGACGGCGGACGCCTGGGCGCCGCCACGGTCGTGGTGCAGTACACGACGGTCCGCGCGTCTCGCTTCCACGATGTGCTCGGCAGCGTCACGCCCTACACCGAGACGGTCGGATCGGGCACCGCGCTGGTGCTGCGCGACGGCAAGGCGTACGAGACCCGCTGGTCACGGCCGGGGGCCGGGGGCGGCACCACGTTCACCACCACGGACGGCGACCGCATGACGTTCGCCCCCGGCCCGGTGTGGGTGGTGTTGGCGGCCCGGTGATCCGCCGCACTGGGTGGACGGTCATCGGGCGGAAAGGGCGGACGGGGCGGGGACCGCGGTGGAGGCCCAGGCGATATGACCATCGGGCCGCACCAGAACGGTCCGCGGGCCCTCCCAGCCCTGATGCGCGGTGGCCGGGCGGGCGGTGACCACCCGGACCCGGTCCGCTCCCCCGGCCGCCCGCTCGGTGCGGGCCATGACGTCGGCAGCGGTGCCGCGCTTGCCGCCGAGGTCCAGCAGGACGAACCGCCCGTCCGCCAGCAGCGGGTACAGGCTCGGCGCGGGCGCCCCCTCCAGCCCCACGTCGGGCGCGCGGCGGCCCACCAGTGGGGCGGCTCCGGCCGGGGCCGGATACGCCACGTCCAGCGCGGAGAGCTGCCCGGCGAGCTGCCGGTTCACCGCCGGATGCGCGGCGAGGATGTCGCTGAAGACGGCGCGCAGGGCGAGGGTGTCGGCGGTGTGGACGGCGCTCATCGCGGTCTGCGCCTGGGTGTTCTCCAGGAGCGCGGCCCCGACCGGATGCCGCTCGGTGTGGTAGCTGTCCAGCAGGCCGGCGGGGGCGCGGCCCTGGCATGCCGCGGCCAGTTTCCAGCCGAGGTTGAAGGCGTCCTGGAGCCCGACGTTGAGCCCCTGACCGCCCATCGGCATATGGATGTGCGCCGCGTCCCCCGCGAGCAGAATCCGGCCGTCGCGGTAACGGGCCGCCTGCCGGGCCGCGTTGCCGAACCGGGAGAGCCAGCGGGGCGCCCGCATCCCGAAGTCCGTACCCGCGATGGCGCGCACGGCCGCGCGCAGCTCGTCGAGCGTGAACGGCTCGGAGGCGGACCGGGTGGCGGACTCCCGGCCGGAGCCCGCGATGCGGTGGTGCCCGTCGCCCAGCGGGACGATCAGGATGCCGCCGTGCTCGTTGGTCACCGACGGGACCCGCGGCGGCTCGTCCAGCACCACATCGCCGAGGAAACCGGTCGTGGTGGTCGAAGTGCCGGGGAAGCCGATGCCGCTCGCGGCCCGTACGGCGGATCCGGCCCCGTCGCAGCCCACCACCCAGCCCGCGCGCAGCGTGTACGGACCGTCCGGGCCCGCCACCTCCACCTCGGCGCCGCCCTCGTCCTGCCGTACCGCCAGCGCCCGGTGCTCCCAGCGGATCTCGCCGCCGAGCGCGCGCAGACGCTCCTCCAACAGCCGCTCGGTGCGGAGTTGGGGCAGCACCAGGGTGTACGGGAAGCGGGTGTCCAGTACGGAGAAGTCCAGCCGGGCCGGGAGCCCGGCGTAGTGGCCACTGGGCAGCGGCGTGCCCTCCTGGACGAACCGGTCGGCGAGCCCGCGCATCGCCAGCACCTCCAGGGTGCGCGGATGGAGGGTCAGCGCCTTGGAGTGCGGGCTGCGCTCGGCGGCGCGCTCGATGACGGTGACGGACACGCCCGCCAGCCGCAGTTCGGCGGCGAGCAGCAGCCCGACCGGCCCGGCTCCCACCACGACGACATCGTTCGGCACGGTACCCCTCCACACTTCCCTTGATCCTGGATCAATACGATGGACCTCAGTACACTTGATCCAGGATCAAGACACAAGCGAAGGGAGACGGCGGGCATGGCCCTGGACCGCACGGCCGTGGTGACGGCGGCGCTGGAACTGCTCGACGAGGCGGGGCTCGACAGGCTCACGATGCGCAAGGTGGCCGAGCGGCTGGGCGTCCAGCTCAACACCGTGTACTGGCACGCCTCCAGCAAGCCCCGGCTGCTGGAGCTGATGGCCGACGCGATGCTCGCCGGATGCGCCGACACCCCGCTCCCCGAGCCCTGGGACGAACGGGCACGCACCCTGGGCCACCGCTATCGCGCGGCCCTGCTCGCCCGGCGCGACGGCGCCCGGGTCATGGCCGGGACGTATGTCGCCGAGGACCACACGCTGCGCTTCGCGGACACCCTGATCGGCGCGTTCCTCGACGGCGGCCACGCCCCCGCCGAGGCCGGATGGCGGACCTGGTCGCTGGTCTACTTCACGATCGGCCTCACCCAGGAGGAACAAGCCGCCGGGGCCGCGCGCGACCTGGATCCGCTGCTGCGGGCCGCCACCCCGGACCGCTACCCCCGGCTCGCCTCCGCCGTCGGGCATTTCGGCGACTTCGAGGACCGCTTCCACCATGGCCTCGGCCTTCTGGTGAGCGGACGGGAGGCCGGGGCGTAGCGAAAACCTCGCAAGAGGCGAGAAGATCCGAGGTATGGCCACCCCGGAGGGGCCCAAGGCTGCATTTCGCCGCACCAGCCCGGCTTGCCCATCCGATGTTTATCGTGCACGAGGGGTTCCGGTTCCTCCTGAAGGGCTGCATTATTCCGAAGGGTTCAGCCCGAGGAACTGGAGGCACGTACGTGACCGCACCCACCAGAAGAACCGTCGTCGGTGGCGCCATGGCCGCCGGCACCATCGGGCTCGCCGCGCCGGCCACCGTCGCTCAGGCGGCTGGCGGCGCGGGGTCGGACACCGCCCGGCAGACCTCCCCCGACCCCTGGACCACCGTCCTCGACGACGCCGACATGGTCTGGCAGAAGATGCCGGGGACCTGGTACGAGGGCCCGTACCTCGGCAACGCCCGCCTGGGCTCGGGGATCTACGCCGACCCGGACACCCCGGGCGCCGTCCGCTTCAACGTCCAGCACACCGAGGTGCAGGACCACCGGCCCGAGTTCGGCTCCCTGTTCGGGCTGGCGCGGCTGCCGATCGGCCACTTCACGCTGGAGCCGGTCGGCACGATCACGGCCGTGGACTGGCGGCTGCGCCTGCGCGACGCGGAGCTGACCGGCACGATCACCACCGACCAGGGCACGCTGACCCTGCGCGCACTGGTCCACAACTCCCGCTCGGTCATGGCCATCGAGGTCACTCCCACCCGTGGCGAGACCGACTTCCGCTGGGTGTTCCACCCGGCCGAGGCCATCAGTCCGCGCGTCGCGTCCAAGCCCGCCCCCGAGGGCTACACCGGCAATCCCCCGGCCACCGTCGAGGAACACCACGGCATCCGGGCCGCCGTGCAGCCGCTGCTCGCGGGCGGGCAGCATGTGACGGCCTGGCGTGAGCAGACCCGGTCCCGGCGCCGCACCCTCTATGTCACCGTCACGCACTCCCACCCCCGCACCACGGCCCGCGACCGGGCTTGTAAGGCCGTACGGGCCACGTCGGCGCTGCCGTACGACGTGCTGGCGGCCACCCATCGCACCTGGTGGCACGCGTACTACCGCAAGAGCTTCCTCTCCCTCCCCGACGCCCGCCTCCAGCGCTTCTACTGGATCCAGCTCTACAAGGTGGCCTCGGCGGCCCGCGCCGACGCGCCCGTGATGGCCACCTGCGGGCCGTGGCTGGAGACCACGCCATGGCCCGCCACCTGGTGGAACCTCAATGTGCAGCTGGAGTACTGGCTGATCCACGGCTCCAACCACCTGGAGCTGGACGCCGTGACCCGCGCGCTCGGCGAGTTCCGCGACAACCTGTCCAACCAGCTCCACACCCCGTACCGCAAGGACTCGGCGGGCATCCCGCGCACCACCGATATGCGGCTGGTCAACGGCGCCTCGGTGACGAACGGCGGCTTCGCCGTCGGAATACCGGGCCAGGATCCGCCCACCCCCGAGGTCGGCAACCTCACCTGGGCGCTGCACAACGTGTGGCTCAGCTACCGCCACACCATGGACCTCGCGATCCTCCGGGACGTGGTCTTCCCCCTGCTGCGCAAGGCCGTCGCGTACTACCTCCACTTCCTCACCCCCGGCAGCGACGGCAAGCTGCATCTGCCCGCCACGTTCTCGCCCGAGTACGGGGTGAACGCCCCGGACTGCAACTACGACCTGATGCTGCTGCGCTGGGGCTGTGCCACGCTGCTGGACTCGGCGAAGACCCTCGGCGTGGACGACCCGTCGGCACCGCGCTGGCGGGAGGTGCTCACGAAGCTCACCCCGTATCCGGTCGACGAGAACGGCTTCATGATCGGCGCGGGGGTTCCGTTCGCCAAGTCGCACCGCCACTACTCCCATATGCTCGCCGTCTATCCGCTGTACGAGGTGACCTGGGAGGACCCGGACAAGCGCGAGCTGATCGAGAAGTCCCTCGACCACTGGGTGGGCTTCGAGGGCGCGCTGCAGGGCTACACCTTCACGGGTGCCGCCTCGATGTCCGCGCAGATGGGCCGCGGCGAGGACGCGCTGAAGTACCTGGGCGAGCTGATGACCCGGTTCATCCAGCCGAACACCCTCTACAAGGAGTCGGGCCCGGTCATCGAGACCCCGCTGTCGGCCGCGCAGTCGCTGCACGACATGGTGTGCCAGAGCTGGGGCGGGGTGATCCGGGTGTTCCCCGCGCTGCCCGCCGCCTGGCGCGATCTCATGGTGCACGACTTCCGCACCCAGGGCGCGTTCCTGCTGAGCGCGGCGCGCGAGGGCGGGGTGACCCGCTGGGTGCGGCTGCGCAGCGAGGCGGGCGCGCCGTGTGTCGTACGGCATTCCCTGCCCGGGAGCATCGAGGTGCACGACGAGCGCGGGCGGCGGCTGCCGTACGAGCATGTCGGCGCGGGGACGATCCGTATCGCGCTGGGCAAGCGGCGCGAGGCGGTGATCACGGCGCGCGGCGATCACCCGGACATGACGGTCGGGCCGGTCGAGCCGAACGAGGCGGCGCCGCGCTGGGGGATGCCCGCCTCCTGAGGCCGTGTCACCCGGTACGGGGGCGGGCGCGGGCCCGCCCCCGTCACCGCACGGAGCCGCGCCCCGTACCGCGCGGAACCGCGAAAGGGGATGGATCACACCGCGCGCCGTTGAGGCGTGCCGCGGCCATTCCGGGTTACCCAAGAGACATGGGACCGATCAGTGACATCGACCGGCAGCTGTTCGCGCGGGTCGCGGCCGGCCGGCTGCGCGGCGCTCATCCTCTGCTGCCCCGGCTGAGCCGGGCCGCGGACCACGGCAAGCTGTGGTTCGGCACGGCCGCCGTGCTCGCGACGGCGGGCGGGCGCACCGCGCGGCGGGCGGCGCTGCGGGGCGTCGGCTCGCTCGCGGCCGCCTCGCTGGCGTCGAACATGGTGGTGAAGTGGACCGTGGAGCGCCGCCGTCCGGTGATGGACGGCGTGCCGCTGGTCCGGCGGCTGCGCCGACAGCCCTGGACCAGCTCCTTCCCCTCCGGGCACGCCGCCTCCGCGGCCGCCTTCGCGGCCGGGGTCGCCATCGAATCGTCCCGGTACGGCACCCTGGTCGCCCCGCTCGCCGCCGCCGTCGCCGTCTCCCGGGTCTACGTCGGCGTCCACTACCCCAGCGATGTGGTCGCCGGGGTCGCCCTCGGCATCGGGGCCGCCGCGCTCACCTGCCGCTGGTGGCCGCCGCGGCCGGAGACCCCGGCGCAGGCCCGGCCGCGGGTCTCGGCGCCCGCCCTGCCGAAGGGCGAGGGGCTGGTCGTGCTCGTCAACCACAGCGCGGGCAACGGCGCGATGGCGGGCGGGTTCACCGACGCCGAGCAGCTGGAGGTGCTGCTGCCCGCGGCGGAGATCCTGGAGTGCGGGCCCGACGACGACTTCATCGCGCTGCTCGGCCAGGCCGCCCGCCGGGCCACGGAGCGGGCCGGGGCGCTGGGGATCTGCGGCGGGGACGGCAGCGTCAACGCGGCGGCGGCGCTCGCCGCCGAGCGCGGGCTGCCGCTGGCCGTCTTCCCCGGCGGCACCCTCGACCACTTCGCGCTGGACGTCGGCGTGCCGAACTTCGAGGACACCGCGCACGCGGTGAGCGAGGGTGACGCGGTCGCCGTGGACCTCGCCCGGGCCACCCCGCTGGCCGGGGGCGAGGGGACCAGCCACTTCGTCAACACCTTCAGCCTCGGCTTCTACCCCGAGCTGGTGCGGATCCGCGAAAGCATGCAGGACCGGCTGGGCAAGTGGCCCGCGGCCGCCGTGGCGCTCGGCCGGGTGCTGCGCACGGCCACCCCCATGGAGATCGAGGTCAACGGGCATCCGCGGCGGCTGTGGGTGCTGTTCGTCGGCAACGGCGGCTACTCCCCCGAGGGGTTCGCGCCCGCGTACCGCCAGCAGCTGGACGACGGGCTGCTCGATGTCCGGGCCATCGACGGGGACCAGCCGCTGGCCCGCACCCGGCTGCTGTTCTCGGCGCTCACCGGCACGCTGGGGCGCTCGCGTGTCTATACGACGCGCCGGATGCGGCAGCTGCGGCTGTCGGGGCTGCACGCCCTGGACACCCGCGCCTACGACGGCGAGGTCGCCGCGGAGCCCGCGGAGGAGCTGCTGATCGACAAGCGGCCCGGGGAGCTCACGGTCTACCGGCCCGCACAGCCGCAGAACGAACTGCTCCAGCGGGCCCGCACAGCCGCCGCCAAGGCGAGGTGGTGGCGTGCCGTACTACGCAAGTAGTAGGAGCAAGTCTGTGCTCAAGGACGACGACGCGGCGGGGTCCGACCCTCAAGGATGAGGGCATGGACGGAGACGGATCGGCCCAAGGGGCCTCGACGTGACCTCGCTCGCACTGTCGGTGCTGCTGGCACTGGCCTCATCGGTGTGCTACGCCGCCGGGGCCATCCTTCAGGAGCACGTCGCGGCGACGACGCCGCTGCACACCCACGGCCCGCTGCGGCGCGGGAGCTGGTGGACCGCGGTGACCCTGAACGGGGCCGGGGCGGTCCTGCATGTGATCGCGCTGGCCTATGGGCCGCTGAGCGTGGTGCAGCCGCTGGGCGCGCTCACCATCGTCTTCGCGCTGCCGATGGCCGCGATGTTCGTGCGGCGCCGGGTCGGCGCGGCGGGCTGGCGGGGTGCGCTGCTGGCCACCGCGGGGCTGGCCGGGCTGCTGTCGCTGACCGGTTCGTCGCGGTCCCAGGCGCTGGCGGACGGGGAGCGGTTCACCCTGGCCGTGGTCACGCTCTCCGCCATCGCGGCGCTGGCGCTGATCGCGCGGTGGCTGCGGCCGGGCGGGCTGCGCGGGGTGCTGCTGGCCACCGCCGCGGGGACCTCCTTCGGCGTCTCCTCGGTGTTCGTCAAGAACGTCGCGGTCGAGGGCATCTGGGGCTCCTGGTCCGACGCCCTGCCCAGCCTCGCCATGATCGGGCTGCTGGCCGGTGCCGGGGTGCTGCTGTCCCAGGCGTCGTACCACGGGGCCGGTCTGGCCTCGCCGCTCGCGACGGCCACCGTGGTCAACCCCGTGGTGGCGACCGCCGTGGGCATCGCCGCGCTGGGCGAGCACTTCCGGCACGGCACGCCGGGCACCCTGCTGGCGGTGCTCGCGGCACTGGTGGCGACCACGGGGCTGGTGATGCTGACGGTGCACAGCGCGGAGACCGGGGCGGACGACGTGCGGCCGACGGAGGACGACGGCCCCGACGACCAGCCGCCCGCCCCCAAGGCCCCGGAGACCGCGCCCCGGCTGACCCGCCGGATCCCCCGCCCCCGCCACCCGCGCCGTCACCCGGTCCGCAGGCGCACGCCCGACCGGGACGAGGGAGTGCTCCAGACGCACGGATAGCGCGTCAGCGGGTGCGGTTGCGGCCGACGTAGACGTTCCGCGCGCGGTAGTACGTGTCGCCGCCCGGGCCGGAGGAGCCCGAGGAGCCCTCCATCTGGAGGTTGATGATGAGCCACAGCGGCTTGCCGACGAAACCGGCGCCGCGGTGGACGGCCTTCCAGGTGCCGTCGAGGTAGTAGTGGATGTCCACGTCGGTGCCGTTCACCTTGGTGATCCAGGCGCGGTACGTGTGCCAGTTCCCGGGGCCCGAGACCCCGACGATCGTGCTGGACACGTCCGAGGAGCTGCGGAAGGTGTTGAACCAGTTGTTGGAGTTGCCCTTGAACTCCAGGATGTCGCTCTCCGGCGGCCAGCTGTTGACCCCGGTCAGCCAGAAGGCGGGCCAGGTCCCGGCCCCGCTCGGCGCCTGGAACTCGCCCTTGACCTCGTAGTCGGGGAACTGGTCGGTGACCACGATCTGGTTCTTCGCGTGCACCGCGCCCGAGTGGTAGCGGATCGGCAGATGCGGGGACGAGCCGCTGGTGCCCTCGTCCCAGGTGATGCGGGTGGCCTTCAGAGTGAGCACCCCGGAGGCGAGGGTGATGTGGTTGTGGTCGGTGGAGCTGCCGTACATCCGGGCGCTCCCGTTGTGGTCGGAGCCCCAGGGGTAGAGGTAGTTCCACTCCGCCTCGAAGGCGCCGTAGCTCCCGAAGGAGCCGTTGATCACGTCTTCCCAGGTCGCCGCCGGTGCGGCGGCCGCCGGGCGGGGCCACCCGGCCAGGGCCGCCGCCCCGCCGAGGGCGGTGGCTCCGCCGAGGAATCTCCTGCGTCCGTACGACTCGCCCGGTGCTGACACGCCACGCATGGCCGCCTCCCGAAGTCCGAAACTTCGAACACAAGCAAACAGGAGCCACCACAATCCCGCGACCCCCATAAGACGTCAACGGTTCGGGACGGAGCCCGGCGGGGAAAGGTCCGGCGCGGGACGGTGTGTTAAGCGGACGTTAGCTCTCGGTCCGGAGGCTGTACGCCGCCCCCTGTCCGCACCGACGCTGCGTTGCGCGACGACCGCTCCACCGGCGGCCCGCCGCATACCGCACGTACCTGGAGGCCCAGTGAGCGACACCGGCTCAGCGCAACACCCCCGTACCCCCTGGCGAGCAGTGCTCGGCGGCTCGATCGGCAATCTCGTCGAATGGTTCGACTGGTTCGTCTACGCCAGCTTCGCCACCTACTTCGCCGGTGCCTTCTTCCCCAAGGGCAATGACACCGCGCAACTCCTCAACACCGCGGGCATCTTCGCCGTCGGATTCTTCATGCGCCCGGTCGGGGGCTGGCTGCTGGGCCGGTACGCCGACCGGCGCGGGCGCAAGGCCGCCCTCACCCTCACCGTGACGCTGATGTCGGCCAGCGCGCTGCTCATCGCCATCGCGCCGACCTACGATCAGGTGGGCTACTTCGGCGCGTTCATCCTGCTGGTGGCCCGGCTGCTGCAGGGGCTTTCGGTCGGCGGCGAGTACGCGGCCAGCGCCACCTATCTCACCGAGGCGTCCCAGCCCGGCCGCCGTGGCTTCGTCTCCAGCTTCCAGTACGTCTCCATGACCATGGGCCAGCTCATCGGCCTCGGACTGCTGATCGCGCTCCAGCGCGGCATGACCGACGACTCGCTGCACTCGTACGGCTGGCGCATCCCGTTCATCGTGGGCGCGGTGGCCGCCGCGGTGGTCTTCTGGCTGCGGCGCAATCTGCTGGAGACCGAGGCGTACACCGAGGAGGAGGGCGCCCAGGAGGGGGCGGCCGAGCGCGGCACCCTGCGCCAGCTGCTGCAGCACCGCAAGGAGGCGTTGCTGGTCATCGCGCTCACCATGGGCGGCACGGTCGCGTACTACACGTACACCACCTATCTCACCAAATACCTGTCGAACACGGCCGGTCTGAGCAAGGACGACGCGTCGCTGGTCAGCTTCTGCGCGCTCTTCCTGTTCATGCTGATCCAGCCGGTGGCCGGAGCGCTGTCGGACCGGATCGGCCGCCGACCGCTGCTGATCACCTTCGGCATCGGCTCGATGCTCGGCACCGTGCCCATCATGACCGCGCTCTCGCACACCGACACCTTCCTCGGCGCGCTGCTGCTCTCGCTCGCGGCGCTGGTCATCATCACCGGCTACACCTCGATCAACGCCGTGGTGAAGGCCGAACTGTTCCCCACCCATGTCCGGGCGCTCGGGGTGGCCTTGCCGTACGCGCTGGCCAACGCGCTGTTCGGCGGCACGGCGGAGTATGTGGCGCTGTGGTTCAAGGACGCCGGAATGGAGTCCGGCTTCTACTGGTACGTCTCCGGCTGCGCCGCCGTCTCGCTCATCGTCTACCTCACCATGCGGGAGACCCGGGACACCGCCCTCACCCGCGAAGGGGCCGCGGAACAGGCCGCCGAGGGCCTGCGCAAGACCGCTGTCTGAGCCTTCGGGCGGCCGCTTACCCTGAAGCCCATGCACGTTCTCCTGGTCGAAGACGACGACCGGCTGGCGGCCGCGCTGACCTCCGCGCTCGACCGGCTGGGGCATCAGGTCGTCCGCGCCGGGCGCGCGGACGACGCGCTCCGGCTCAAGGACGGCGCCGACTTCGTCCTCCTCGACCTGGGGCTGCCCGACATGGACGGGCTGGAGGCGCTGCGCAGGCTGCGCCGCGCCTCCGCCGTCCCGGTCATCGTGGTCACCGCCCGCTCCGCCGAGCGGGACGTGCTGCGGTCCCTGCGCGGCGGGGCCGACGACTACCTGGTCAAGCCGTTCCGGACGGCCGAGCTGATCGCGCGCATGGAGGCCGTCGTACGGCGCGGGACCCGGCCGCTCACGGCCGCGGGTCCGGTGATCGCGATCGGCGGCGTCACCATCGATCTGGCCACCCGGCAGCTGGCGGTGGACGGCCGTCCCGTCGCCCTCACCCGCCGGGAGTTCGACGTGCTGGCGCTGCTCGCCCGCGAACCCGGTGTCGTCCGCAGCCGCGAGGAGATCCTGGACGCGGTCTGGGGCGACCTGCTGCTGTCGGCGTCCCGCTCCCTCGACGTCCACATCGCCGGAATCCGCTCCAAGACCGGCCGTCCGGAGCTGGTGGAGACGCTGCGCGGCACCGGATACCGGCTGGGTACCGGCGGATGCACCTGAGGATCCTGACGGTCTACACCGTGCTCATCGCGTGCCTGGTGGCCGCGCTCGCCGTGCCCTTCGCCCGCTCGTACTCCTCCCACCGCACCGGGCAGCTGCTGCTGGAGCGGCGCGCGGACGCGACACGCCTGGCCGAGCTCGCCGACCAGGCGATCCGTGACGGATACACCACCGGGCTCGTCCAGGAGGTCTCCCGCTACCACCAGCTGTACGGCACCGCGGTGGAGATCCGAGGCCGGGACGGCGAGCGGGTGGCGGGCGGCGGGGCCTGGGAGCGCGAGCCCGCCGAGCGGGCGCTGTCCGGCCGTACCACCGGAAGCCTGCCCCTGGTCACCCCGTTCGGCCCGCGGTCGGTGGTGATCGCCGAGCCGGTCGGCCGGGACGCCCAGGTCTCCGGCGTGGTGCTCATGCGGGTGGCCACGGCCACCGCCCGGCGCGAGGTGGGCTTCGTCTGGGCGGCGGTCGCGGGCGGCTCGCTGATCGCCGTGGCCTGCGCCCTGATCGCCGCGCGCCGCCTCGCGCGGTGGATTCTGCGGCCGGTGACCGAACTGGACGTCACCACCCGGGCCATCGCCGAGGGCCGGATGGACGCCCGGGTGCGCGACGGCGGCCACGGCCCCGCCGAGCTGCGGCTGCTGGAGCGGCGGTTCAACGCCATGGCCGACGCGGTCTCCACCGCCCTGGAGCGGCAGCGCGCCTTCGTCGCGGACGCCTCGCACGAACTGCGCACCCCGCTGACCGTTCTGTCGCTGCGGCTGGAGAACCTGGAGCCGCATCTGCGCAGCGGCGGCGGCGTCGAGTACGCCGAAGCGCTCGCGGAGGTCGACCGGCTGGCGGAGCTGCTGGAAGACCTGCTGGAGCTGGCCCGGGTGGAGGCCGGGACGGCCGCCCCCGAGCCGATCCCGCCCGCCGCGCTCGCCGCGCGGCTCGGCACCTGGCGCGAGGTGCACGCGGCACGCGGGCTGACCCTGGTGGTGGACGTGGCCGGGGCGGGCCCGGACGCCCCGCCGCTGCCCGCCCCGGCCGCCCGGATCGCGGACATCGCGCTGGACAACTCGGCCAAGTTCGTGCCGTCCGGTGGCACGGTCACCGTCTCGCTCGACGCCGCCGGGGCGCTGCGGATCGCCGACGACGGCCCCGGGCTCGCCCCCGACCAGCTGGCCGCGGCTCCCGGCCGCTTCTGGCGCGCGCCGGACCATGGGAACGTCCCCGGCAGCGGCCTGGGCCTGGCCATCGCGGCCGAGCTGGCCCGCTCGTGCGGCGGCGAGCTGACGCTGCGCTCCGCCGAGCCGCGGGGGCTGGTGGTGGAGCTGCGGCTGCCGGTGGGTTAGGGGGCGTCCTCTCCCCCACCCCGCCCCTCCCCGAAACGGGGGACACCCCCGACCCCGGCCGCTCCGCCGACCCGCAGGGGTCGGTACGCCCGCCTCCACCGTGCCGCCCGGCACGGGCCCCGGCCGCAGCGCCGAGCCACAGGGGCCGGTCGCGGAGCCGCGGCTGCCGGTGGGCTGGGGCGGGTTGCTTTCCCCCACCCCGCCCCTTCCCGAAACGGGGGACACCCCCGACCCCGGCGGCTGCGCGGGCAGCCGCCCGCGCACCACACGGCGCCGCCGCGAACCCGCCAGGAGGCGAGCAGCCCCCTCGCACACGCCGGACGCCGCCCGCGGCGCAGCAGCAGCCGCGCAGACGGCAGACGCCCGGCGCACCCCTCGGCGCCACCGTGTGCTCGCCGGGAGGCGAGCAGCCCCCCTCGCGCACGCCAGATGCCGCCCGCACCGCAGCAGCAGCCCACGCACCCCTCGACGCCGCCGCGTACCCGCCAGGAGGCGAGCAGCCCCCTCGCACACGCCAGACGCCACCCGCACCGCAGCAGCCGCCCACGCACCCCTCGACGCCGCCGCGTACCCGCCGGGAGGCGAGTCGCGGCCTCCGCGCCACCTTCGCGCACGCCGCAGCAGCGGCCGCGGCAGGCGGCAGACGCCCGGGTAGCCCTCGGCGCCGCCGCGTGTCCGTCAGGCCTCGCGTACGCCGGATGCCGTCCGCGGGGGGCGGAGAGGGCGGGCGGGGGTCAGCCGTAGGCTGCGCGGTAGTAGGCGGCTGCGCCTGGGTGGAGGGGGACCGTGCCGGTGCCGATGGCGTAGCGCTCGTCCAGGCGGCTGCCCGGCGCGTCCGGCACCGGCAGCCGGTCGCGGCGCTCGAAGAGGACACCGGTGAGCGCGCGGGCCGTGCCGTCCGCGAGCCCGGAGCGGCAGACGAGATAGCTGGGCGTACCCACGGTGAGGGTCGGCCCCCGCAACCCGTACACCCCGGCCGGGATCGATGCCTCCTCGTAGACCGGGCCGTGCGCGCGGCGCAGGGCGCGGGCGAGCCCGCCGAGGGGGATCAGGCGGACCGGGCGGCGGCGGGCGAGCCGGGTGATGGCCCAGGTGGGGGCGCCGCCGGACCAGAAGAAGGCGTCCACGTCCCGCCTGCCGAGCGCGTCGGCGGACTCGCCGAGCCCGAGGCGTACGGCGTGGACGTCGCGCACTCCGGCGGTCGCGAGCACCCGTCCGGCGGTCGTCGAGGTGCCGGACTCGGCGGCGCCGAGGGAGACCGTACGCCCGGCCAGCTGGGCGGGGTGCTCGATCGGGGAGTCGGCGGGGACGACCAGGTGGAGGTAGTTGAGGTACAGCCGGGCCAGGGCGGTGACCGGTATGCGACGAGGGAAGGTGCCGTGGCCCGCGGCGGCGTCCGCCGCGCTGTCGGCGAGGGTGAGCGCGGTGTCGGCCCGGCCGTCGCCGAGCATGCGCAGGTTCTCCACGCTGGCCGCGGTGGGGAGCACCCGGACGGTGAGCCCGTGGTGGGCCCGGTGCACCTCGGTGGCCAGCCTGCTGCCGAAGGTGGCGTACGGCCCGCCCCGGGGGCCGGTGGCCAGCCGCACCCGGGCGGAGGGCCCGGGATCCGAACATCCGGCGAGCCCGCCCGCGGCGAGCGCCAGGAGCAGGCGGCGTGGGACGGTGTGCACGCGGCGATGCTAACCGCCGCGGTGCGGTACGTCGCCGGACCGGTCAGCGGGCCATCGCGCTGAGCTGGGCCCACACCACGCGGCCACCGGCCGCCCCCGGCCGGTCGCCCCAGGCCTCGGTCAGGGCGCAGACGAGGGCCAGGCCGCGGCCGCTCTCGTCCTCCACGCCCGCCTCGCGGGGCATGGGGCCGAGCGGGCCGCCGCCCTGGTCGGCGACCTCGACGTACAGGGAGCGCCGCTCCTGGGCGCGCAGGACGCAGAGGATCTGATCGCTGGCGGTGTGCACGAGCGCGTTGGTGAACAGCTCGGACATCACCAGCTCAGCCGCGCCGCACACGTCCTCGTCGAACCCCCAGTGGGGCAGCCGAGTCCGGACGAGCCGTCGCGCGGCGGCGACCGAGGCGCCTCGGGCGGGCAGTTGCAGCGTCTCCTGGCGGAGGGCCATATCAACGCCGGCGGAGCTCATGTGAGGGGCCATCGTCGAGCGTTGACGCAATGCCACGGCCATGTGCCTTCCGTCCGTCTATCTGTGGGGGCGTGAATGCCGTACGTGAATGCCGCAAGTGCGCGACGCGGCAGCCACGTTGGGACCGGTCACGACGCCACTATCGTTCCTGCGAGCATCAGTTGGCAAGACGCGTTCTGCAAAATGCAGAATGGCCTACGCAGACTGTGCCACCCATATCGAGCATGGCACACTGAGACGCACAACACCGTCCGAGGAGGTACGACGTGGGTGAAGCGCGGTCTGCCCCGACCGTCGGGCAGATGGTCCTCGGCATGCGGCTGCGGCACCTCCGCGAGCGGGCCGGAGTCGGTTATGACGAGGCCGCCAAGGCGCTGCACGTCAACCAGACCACGGTGCGCCGGATGGAGAAGGCCGAAGTCGGCCTGAAGCTCCCGTACGTCGAGAAGCTGCTGCGGACCTACGGCGTCGAGCAGGACGAGGTGGACTCCTTCCTCGGACTCGTCGAGGAGGCCAACAGGCCCGGCTGGTGGCACCGGTTCCGCGATGTGCTGCCGGACTGGTTCAGCCTCTATGTGAGCCTCGAGGGCGCCGCCAGCCGGATCCGCGCGTACGAACCGCACTTCATCCCCGGCCTGCTCCAGACGGAGGACTACGCCCGGGCGCTGCTGCGCATCGGCTTCCCGCAGGGCACCGACCGGGAGATCGACCGCCGGGTCGCCCTGCGGATGGAGCGTCAGGAGCTGCTCTCCAGACCCGACGGGCCACATCTGTGGGCCGTCATGGACGAGACGGTGCTCCGTCTGCACATCGGCGGGCCGAAGATCATGCGCGCCCAGATCGACCACCTTGTCGAGGCCGTCCAGTTGCCGAACGTGACCCTCCAGGTGGTGCCGTTCGCCGCCGGGCCGCATCCGGGCATGGGCGGTCCCTTCCAGCTGTTCCGGTTCCAGATTCCGGAGCTGCCGGACATCGTCTACGCCGAGGGCCTGACCGGCGCCGGCTATCTCGACCAACGCACCGATGTGGCCGCCTATCTGGAGGCACTGGACCGGATGGGAACCCAGGCCACACCGGCGCGGCGCACGGAGAACTTTCTCCGTGAGATTCGCAAGGAGCTGTGACTGTGGATCAGGTAGAAGACGTCTACAACGGCATGCCCGCCACCCGTCTGGCGACGGAAGGCTGGCGCAAGCCCTGGAGCGGCCCCAACGGCGGGGCGTGCGTCGAGGCCCTGAGGCTGCACGACGGGCGGATCGCCCTGCGGCAGTCGACGGACCCCGACGGCCCCGCACTGATCTACACCCACCATGAGATGGAGAAGTTCATCCAGGGCGCCAAGGCCGGTGCCGCGGACTTCCTCCTCACTCGACCCGACCCCAACAGCCTGGCCACCTCGGCGGCTACCGCACCGGAACGGAGGGCGGCGTGACCGACTACGGACTCGCCCCGGACCAGCAGATCGACACCAGCAAGCCGCACTCGGCTCGGATGTACGACTTCTACCTCAACGGCAAGGACCACTACGAGGTCGACGCCGAAGCCGCCGGGAAGGTGCTGTCGGTCTACCCGACCGTCAGGCTCAACGCCACGGTCAACCGGGCCTTCATCCACCGGGCGACCCGCTGGCTGGCGCGCGAGGCGGGCATCCGGCAGTTCCTGGACATCGGCACCGGCATCCCCACCGAGCCGAACCTGCACCAGGTCGCCCAGAGCGTGGCCCCGGAGGCCCGGGTCGTCTACACCGACTACGACCCCATCGTTCTCGCCTACGCCCAGGCCCTGCTGCGCGGCACCCCCGAGGGCCGCACCGCGTACGTCCAGGCCGATGTGCGCGAACCGCGGCGGATCATGGCGGCGGCCGAGCTGCACGAGACGTTCGACCTGAGCAAGCCGGTCGCGCTGTCGGTGAACGCGCTCTTCCACTTCATTCCGCATGAGGAGAAGCCGTACGAGATCGTGGCGGAGCTGATGGACGCGCTCGCCCCGGGCAGCTATCTGATGCTGACGCACTCCACGGCCGACTTCCACGCGGAGACGTGGCAGAAGGTGATAGCCGTCTACAAGGAGAGCGGCATATCCTTCACGACCCGCGACAAGAGCGAGGTCGAGGCGTTCTTCGACGGTCTGGAGCTGGTCGAGCCGGGCGTCTCGGAGCCGCACGCCTGGAACCCGGACCCGGGTGACCGCCCGGACGAGATCCGCAGCGCGGACATCAACATGTGGGCCGGAGTGGCCCGTAAGCCGTAGCGGGTGGCCGCGGCCGTCCCGGATGGGCCGTCCTGTCCGGGACCTGCCGCAGCGATACGTCCCGTGGAAGACGTCACCGGCCCGGCTCGTCCTCGGCTGCCGTCACAGGCTCAGCAGCAGGTCCCGGACCGCGGCGGGCCGGGACAGGAACGGGTGGTGACCGGCGTCGAGTTCGACGACGCTGTCGGCCCGCCGGGCGAACTCGCGCTGCAGGCGCGGCGGGGTGCCCCGGTCCTCGGCGCAGACGAGGTACGTCGAGGGCACCTGCTGCCACGCGGCCGCCCCGACCGGCTGCCCGGTCACCCGCACGCTCTGCCGGGCGAGGTGGTCCGCCGCCCGCGCCTGGACCTCGGGATCGCAGTCCTGCAGGAACGTGTCCACGAGCAGCTCGGGGCGGACCCCGAAGGTGCCGGTGTCGGGATCGACGTCGAGGAATGGGGCGGGGCGGCCGTCCCCGAAGTCCGACAGGCTCTGCCCGGTCTCGGGCAGATAGCTGGAGACCATCACCAGGTGGCGTACCGACCCGACGCCCGCGGCGGCTTCCGCGGTGACGATGCCGCCGTAACTGTGGGCGACCACAACGGTCGGCTCGTCGCTGTCCAGCAGCGCCTGCCGCACCGCCGCGACGTCCTCGGGCAGCCCCGGGCCGTCGGCGCCTCCGGGCAGACCCGCCTCACCGCAGCTCGGCAGCGCCGGGGCCACGCTCCGCACCCCTCGCTCCCGCAGCAGCCCGGCGGTGCGGTGCCACCACCACGAACCGTCCCGCGCGCACGCCCCGTGTACGAACACGACCCTCATCGCTGCCTCCATGGTTGCCTCGACTGCCCTTCGCTCTTCCGCGGGCGCTGGATCCAGGAGCGCCGGTGCCTGTCTCAGGCGGGCCAGCGGTCCTCCGCGACGTGGATGAAGCCGCGTACCAGTGGGCCGCATGCCGTCCTGGGCCAGGCCACGACGAGATCACTGGGCGGGCGGTCGCTCAGCGGGACGACGACCAGACCGGCGGGCAACGGCTGATCGACGGGGGCGAGAGCCGATGTGCCGTTCCACAGGACCGTCTGCAGGCACTCCTGGATCGTTCGCATGACCGGCGACGCGTCGTCGTCTCCACCGCCGGTCCAGTACGCCGTCCACACCGGATCGGCGCCGTCCGGCAGCCGGACCCAGCGGCGGCCGACGAGGTCGGCCGACGAGACCGAGGCGTGACCGGCGAACGGATCATCGTCACGCATCACCACGCCGACGGGCACCGAGCGCAGGACGCGCGTGCCGATGCCGGTGTCGTCGAAGGGGGTCCGGGTGATCGCCACGTCGACCAGCCCGGCGCGGAGTCCGGCCGTCGGGTCGCCGAGGCCGGATTCGTGGAGGGTGACGTGGACGTGCGGATAGCGGGCCCGGAATAGTGAGACCAGCCGTCCGCCGACCTGTTCGGCCGCGTCCGCCAGGGTCCCGACGACGAGGGGCGCCGTACCCGCCGCGGCCGCCACCCGCCCGCGGATCCGGTCGGCTCGCCCCAGCAGCGCCCCCGTCTCGTCGTACAGAACCCTCCCAGCGGGCGTGAGGGTGACGCCCTTGGGAGTGCGCTCGAACAGGAGGACGCCGAGTTCGTCCTCCAGCTGCCGGATCGCGCGGCTCAGCGGCGGCTGCGTCATGTGCAGGCGGTTCGCCGCCCGGCCGATTCGACGTCGCGGAGCTCGGTCTCACGTTCTACCTGCGGTTGCTGAAGACCGGACTGCCGTTCGTCGCGTTGCCGGTCTTCCCGAACCGCGTGTTCCGTCACTCGTGTGTCTTCGTCAACGTGCACAGCGGGATTACGGAACCGAGCGATCTCGCGGGCAGGACCATCGGCGAATTCGGCGTCTACGGTCAGGACTCCGGTGTGTGGGCCAAAGGGATTCTGATGGACGAATACGGATTCAAGCCCGAGGAGAGCCATTGGGTGATCGGCGGCCTCGAACACCCCGCGCCCCCCTTCGGCTTCATCCCCCATCCGCACCCGGCCGAGGTCGACGTGCGCGTCGCGCCCGAGGGAAAGACACTGAGCGCGATGCTCGACAACGGTGAGATCGACGCGCTGTTCTCGGCGAATGTCCCGCAGTGCGTGCTCGACGGCTCCCCGAACGTCGCCCGGCTGTTCCCCGACTTCGAGCCGCTGGAACGCGACTACTACCGGCGAACCGGCATCTTCCCGATGATGCACGCCATCGTCGTCCGGCGGGAACTGCTGCGGGAGCGTCCCGGACTCGCGCACGGCGTCTACCGTGCCTTCTCCCGGGCCAAGGACGCCGCAGCCGAACGCTACCGCCAAAGCCGCAGGCTCTATCAGGTCCAGACCATGATTCCGTGGATGAACGCCCTGGTGGACCGCAACAGTGAAGATTTCCCCGAGGACTGGTGGCCCTACGGCATCGCGGGCAACCGCACCGCCCTCGACACCTGCCTGCGCTATCACTACGAGCAGGGCCTGACCGACCGGCGGTGGCGGATCGAAGACATCTTCGCCACGGAATCGCTCGACACATAGTGTCCCGCTTCGGGCCTCACCCGTGGCGGAGGAAGCCGTCGTGCATGCGGCCGAGGCGGACGCCGTCGCGATCCGTCCAGTGGCGGCGCAGGACGCGGACGGCCACGCAGGTGTTGACGGTCACGATCTCGGGGTGCGCGCCGAGGTCGGTGGTGATGAAACGGGCCAGGTCCTCCTCGTCGCGGAACACCCCGTAGTGGATCATCGATACGGAGCCGGCCACCATCGAGACGTAGCGGGCGGAGGGGTGGGACCCGAGCGTGTCGAGCACGGCCGGGATCGCGTGGGGAAGCACGGTCAGGGACATCAGCGCGTTCAGCGGGTAGCCCAGCAGCGTCGGCTCGATCTCGACGCGGGGGCAGATCGCGCCGCTTTCGAGCAGGGCCTGTGAGGTGCGGTAGGCCGTGGAGCGGCTGATGCCGAGTTCGCGGGCGATGTCCGCGGCCGTGATCCGGCCGTTGGCCGCCATCAGCTCCAGCGCTCGCCGCTCCAGTTCGGTCAGCTGGTCGTACGAGGTCGGCCGCTCCCCGGTGACGGGGTCGGTGTGCTCGCGCAGCCGGTCGGATCGCGCGTCCGTGAGGCGGTGGAGGCGCCAGCTCTGGCCCATCGTGTGGGCACGCAGGACGAGTTGGGATTCGGTGGAGACGATGCCGGGGATGCCGGGGAGCCGGTTGGTGAGCAGGTCGAAGATGTCCGTCCCGGCGAGCGGATAGACCGTGCAGTAGATGTCCGCGTGTCCGGTCGTGAGCAGCAGGGTCTGTACCTCGGCGAGCTCCAGGATGCGCTGGGCCACTTCCCGCGAGCGGCCGGGGGCGCACCGGATCCACACCTGGCGCGGGTTCTCGGTCGTGATCAGGGGCCAGTCGACGCGGCCGACCACCCGCAGCAGCCGCTCCTCGCGCAGCCGGGTAAGGCGGCGGGCGATCGTGCTCGGGGAGCTGTCCAGGATCTCGGCGAGGGCGTTGACCGGGGTGCGGGGGGCGAGTTGGAGCGCCGCGACGAGATCCAGGTCGACGTCGTCGAGCAGCTGTTCTTCCGGGCGCTTCGACGACCGCCGCGTGGTGACGGTGGTTGCGGACATGCGGTCGATCCTAGCCGCTTCACGAGCGGATGGTCACACGGATGATCTCACCGCCGACGACCCGAGTATTGACAGAATTCACCGTTACACCGTCTCATGATGGACCAATACGCCGAGCTGAACAGAAGGGCCGGATGTTGTGACCAGAACGAAGACCGCGGACCGCCCCACGGGCTCCGTGGCGCTGACGCTGCGGCTGCTCGGAGTCATCGAGCGGGTCGGCAACAGGCTGCCGCACCCCTTCTGGCTCTTCGTGATCCTCAGCGGGGTCCTCATGGTGCTGAGCTGGGGCCTGCACGGCCTGGACGTCTCGGCGACCTCGCCCGCGGACGGCAAGGCCGTCGACGTGAAGAGCCTGCTGTCCGGCGACGGCCTGACGATGATGCTCGACGGGCTCATCGACAACTACGCGACCTTCCCGCCGCTGGGCGTGGTGCTGGTCGTGATGCTGGGCGTGGCGGTCGCCGACAAGGCGGGGCTGCTCACCGCGGTGCTGCGGGCCGCTCTGGCGAGGGTGCCGACCCGGGCCGTCACCTTCATGATCGCCTTTACCGGGATGGTCGCCCACGTCGCCTCCGACGCCGCGTACGTGGTGATGATCCCCCTGGGCGCGATCGCCTACCGTTCCATCGGGCGCAGCCCCGTCCTGGGCGCCGTCATCGCGTACATCTCCGTTTCGGCCGGGCACGCCGCGAGCCCGCTGGTGACACCGTCGGACGCCACGCTGGCCGCGCTCACCGCGGCGGCGGCACACACCATCGACGCCGGGTACTCGGTCACTCCGGTCGCCAACTACTACTTCTCCCTCGTCTCCTCCGTCGTCCTCTCCCTGGTGATCACCGTCCTCGCGGAGACCCTGCTCAGCCGCCGGATGAAGATGATCACGGATGCGGACGGCTCGGGAGAGATGGATGACGGCACCGAGGAGCTGCCCGATCTGTCGTTGACCACCGTCGAACGGCGCGGGCTGCGCGCCGCCGCCGGTGTCACCGCCGTCCTCGTCGCCGCCATCACCCTGGCCGCCCTGCCGGCCGGTTCACCGCTGCGCGGCGAGCACGGCGCCGTCATCGACTCACCGCTCGTCCACAACATCGCCGTCTTCCTGTCCCTGCTGTTCTTCGCCTCCGGCGTCGCCTACGGGCGCGTGGTGGGGACGGTGCGCCGGGCCAAGGACATCCCCGGCGTCATGGCGCAGGGGATCTCCGAACTCTCCCCGGTCCTGGTGCTGTTCTTCGCGATCTCCCAGTTCCTCGCCTACTTCAAGTGGACCGGCATCGGTGAGGTCATGGCCATCCACGGGGCCGAACTCCTCGACTCCTCCGGTGTGCCGCTCCCGCTCGTCCTCGTCGGCGTCATCCTCGTCGTCAGCGTCATGAACCTGGCGCTCACCAGCGGCTCCGCGATGTGGGCGCTGATCGGTCCGGTCTTCGTGCCCATGCTGATGCTGCTGCGCGTGGCCCCGGAGACGACGTGGGCGCTGTTCCGGATAGCCGACTCCTGCACCAACGCCATCACCCCCATGAGCCCGTACTTCCTGCTCTGTCTCGGCTTCGTGCGCCGGTACCGGCCCCAGGCCGGGATCGGCACCCTGATGTCGCTGACGCTGCCGGTGGCGCTGTCGATGCTCGTGATCTGGACGGCGCTGTATCTGGCCTGGTTCGCCGTCGGCCTGCCCTTCGGCCCCGGCGCACCGGGCCGCTGAACCCCCCACCCACCGAAGAGAACGGATCATCATGCCCTCACCCGCGGACGACCTGTCCCGGATCGCCTCCTGGTGCCGCGACGAGCGGCACCAGGACGCGCAACTCGCCGATCTGCGGCGCCTGGTCGAGCAGGAGTCGCCCAGCGACGAGAAGGAGCTGCTCGACGCCACCGCCGGCCTGCTCGAGGAGCTGCTGGCCGAGCGGCTGGGCCCGCCGAGCCGTACGGTACGTCACCGGAACCCGGACCTCGGGGACGTCGTCGAGGCCGAGTACGCGGGCGCTCCCGGCGCCCTGGTCACCGTCGTCGGCCACTACGACACCGTCTGGCCGGCCGGGACCCTCGCCGGGTGGCCGTTCACCGTCGACGGCGGCCGGGCGGCCGGACCCGGCGTCTTCGACATGAAGGCCGGTCTGGTCCAGGGCATCTGGGCCCTGCGCGCCCTGCGCGAACTCGGGCTGCCCCGGCCCACCGTGCGCTTCGTGTTCAACGGCGACGAGGAGACCGGCAGCGTCACGTCCCGGCCGTACATCGAACGGGCGACGGACGACGCGAACGCCACGCTCGTCCTGGAACCCGGCGGGGAGTGGGGCGTCAAGGCGGGCCGCAAGGGCGTCGGAATCTTCACCGTCACCGCGACCGGCATAGAGGCCCACGCCGGTCTGGACCCGACCAAGGGCGCCAGCGCCATCCACGGGCTGTCCGACGTCATCCAGCAGCTCACCGCCGCCGCGGACCTGTCCCGCGGGACGACGGTCAACGTCGGCCGCATCAGCGGGGGCACCGCGCGCAACGTCGCCGCGGGCGAGGCGTCCTGCCTGATCGACCTCCGCGTGAGCACCCGGGCCGAGATCGACCGGATGGACGGGGTGCTGGCCGGGCTGCACGCCGCCGACCCGCGGGTGGCCATCGCCGTCGAGGGCCACTGGTCCCGGCCGCCGATGCGCCCCGACGCCGCCGGCGGCCGCCTGTTCGCCGTCGCCGACGAGGTGGCCGCCCACCTCCGCGCCCCGCTCGCACAGCTCCACGTCGGCGGCGGCAGCGACGCCAACTTCGTGGCCGCCCTCGGCCGCCCGGTGCTGTGCGGCATGGGTGCCACGGGCGACGGCGCGCACGCCCGGCACGAACACGTGCTCCTCGACGACCAGCCCGACCGCACCGCCCTCACCGCCGGCACACTGCTGCGCCTGGCCGCGGCGTAGTCACGGCTCCTCGGGGCCGTCCACCGTGAAGCCCAGGACCGCCCCGCCACCGGGGCGGCGGCGGGCGAAGACCGTGCCGCCGTGCGCGAGGGCCACCTCGCGCACGATGGCGAGCCCCAGGCCGGAGCCGGGCAGGCTGCGCGCGCCGGGGGCGCGGTAGAAGCGGTCGAAGAGCCGCGTCCGGTCCTCCTCCGCGATGCCGGGACCGCGGTCGCGTACCTCGACGCGGTGCCCGGTCACCACGACCTCGACGGGCCCGGCGCCCTCCCGGTCGAACTTGGCGGCGTTCTCCACCAGGTTGGAGATGGCGCGCAGCAGGGCGGCCGGGTGGCCCTCGACCAGGGTGTCGCCCTTGACCCGTACCGTGATCTCCCGGCCGGTGCGCCGCCGGGCCAGGGCCGCGGCCTTGGCGGCGACCTCGTCGAGGGAGACCTCCGTGCGCGGTTCGTCGTCCCGCTGTCCGGCCGCCAGGTCCACCAGCTCGTTGACGAGGTCGGTCAGCTCCCGGGTCTCCCCCGCCAGATCGGCCAGCAGTTCGTCGCGCGCGGCGGGCGGCAGCTGCTCGAAGCGGCTCAGCAGCGAGATGTTGGTGCGCAGGGAGGTCAGCGGGGTGCGCAGTTCGTGCCCGGCGTCCTGGACCAGGCGGCGCTGGTCGTCCTTGGAGCGGGCGAGCCTGCCGAGCATGCCGTCGAACGCCCGGCCCAGGCGGCCCACTTCGTCGTCCCCGGCGACCGGGACCGCCACCTCCATCCGGCCGGTGGCGGCCACGCTTTCGGCGACCCGGGTGAGCCGTACCAGCCGCCGGGTGATGCGCCCGGCGAGCCACCACCCCGCCAGTCCCGCGGCCATGATGATCGCGACGACGAACAGCGCGGTGCGCTTCTGGAGTTCGCGCAGCAGATCCTCGGTGTCGCTGATCTGCTGGGCCACCTGCACGGCGCCGCGGCGGTCGCCGAGCGCGACGGTGGCCATCCGGTAGTCGTCCTCGCCGATGGAGATGTTGCGCTGCCGGGTGGTGCCCGCGGTGTCGTCCGCCGCGGCCTTGCGGTCCTCGTCCCCGACCGGCAGCGGGGGCTTGCCCTCGTCGTAGACGCCGCCCCGGCCGCCCAGCACCTGGACGTCCATGCGGCTGATCCGGCGCAGGTCGTCACGGAGCCCGTAGGGCACCGGGACCTCGGAGGGGTACTGCCGCAGGATCACCTTCTGGCCCTGGACCTGGGTCCGCAGATCGCGGATGACGTCCGTGAACGCGGACTTCTGGTCGACCCGCACCAGCCCGGCCGCGGCGTCGTAGCTGAGGAAGCCGACCAGGAGGGTCACCACGGACGCCACCGCCGCGAAGGACAGCGCGAACGTGGTGTGCAGGCTGGGCCGTGGATGACGGCGGGGGCGGAAGCGCACCGGTCACTCCTCCCGCAGGGTGTAGCCGACGCCGCGCACCGTGTGGATGAGCGGGGTGAGTCCGGGCTGGTCGACCTTGCGGCGCAGATAGCCGATGTAGACGGCCAGGTTCTTCGATCCGGGGCCAAAGTCATAGCCCCAGATGCGAGAGTAGATCGTGGCATGATCAAGAACGATGCCCGCGTTGCGGGCCAGCAGCTCCAGCAGGTCGAATTCGGTGCGGGTCAGCTCCAGCTCCGTACCGCCGCGCCACACCCGGCGCGCCGAGGGGTCCAGCCGCAGGTCGGCGACGCCAAGGGTGGCGTCGTAGGCGGCGCCCTCCGCCGCGGGCTCCGGTACGGGGGCGGCGCGGCGCAGCAGTGCGCGCAGCCGGGCGAAGACCTCGTCGACCTCGAACGGCTTGGCCACGTAGTCGTCGGCGCCCGCGTCCAGCCCCTCGATCCGGTCGGCGGTCTCCACCCGCGCGGTGAGCATGAGGACGGGGGTGCGGTCGCCCTCGGCGCGCAGCACCCGGCACACCTGGATGCCGTCGACGCCCGGCATCATCACGTCCAGCACGACCACGTCCGGATGCTCCCGGTGGATGGCCGCCAGGGCCTCGACACCGTCGGACACCGCGGTGACCCGGTATCCCTCCAGCGTCAGGGCACGCTCCAGCGCATGGCGGATGGCACGGTCGTCCTCGGCGAGCAGCACGGTGTTGGTCACCCGACGAGTCTGCCAAGACCTACCGGGAGCGATCCCCCGGACCCCTGTGGAGCTGCGGTTCTTACCCGGCTCTCACCGTATCCACGCGACCGGCTTACCGAGCCGGGACAGGGTACCCAGTACGTTCCGGGGGGATCGCGCCCCGGTGTTGCCACCGGCCGGAGAGACACCGAATGAAGATCGTATTCCTGCTGCACAACGCCTATGGGATCGGCGGAACGATACGCACCACGCTGAACCTCGCCGCGGCGCTCGCGGAGCGCCACGACGTGGAGATCGTCTCGATGATGCGCCACCGGGGGACGCCGCGCTTCACGCTCGACCCGCGGGTGCGGCTGGTGCCGCTGGTCGACACCCGTCCCGGCGGCCTCGACGCGCGGGATCCGCTGTTCGCCGAGCCCACCCGGGACTTTCCGGTGCACGAGAAGCGGAACCACCAGTACAACCGGCTGATGGACGTGCGGATCGCCCGGTATCTGGAGGGCAGCGACGCCGACGTGATCATCGGCACCCGGCCGGGCGTCAATGTGTACCTGGCCCGTTTCGGCCCGCGCAAGGCGCTGCGCATCGCGCAGGAGCATCTGCGGTACGAGGCGCACAGCAAGAAGCTGCGGGCCGAGCTGGCTCCGTACTACCGCACGCTGGACGCCGTCGTCACCACGACGGAGGCGGACGCGGCGGTGTACCGGGCGAAGATGCCGCTGCCGGGGGCGTGGACGCTCGCGATACCCAACAGCGTCCCCGAGCCGGTCGCCGAGCCCTCCCCGGGCACCGCGCCGGTGATCGCGGCGGCCGGGCGGCTGGTCCGCGGCAAGCGCTTCGACCTGCTGATAGACGCCTTCGCCGAGGTCTCGCCCAAGCATCCGGACTGGCGGCTGCGGATCTACGGCGGTGGTTCCCGGAAGGACTCGCTGCAGGAGCGCATCGAGGAGCTGGGGCTGACCGCGAGTGCCGAGCTGATGGGGCCGCACTCGCCGATCGAGGAGGAGTTCGCCAAGGCGTCGATCGTCGCGGTCGCCTCGGACGCCGAGTCGTTCGGGATGACGATCGTGGAGGCGATGCGCTGCGGGGTGCCGGTGGTGAGCACGGACTGCCCGCTGGGCCCCGCCGAGATCATCGAGGACGGGGTCACCGGGCGGCTCGTACCCATGGGCGACAAGCAGGCCATGGCGCAGGCGCTGCTGGATCTGATCGACGACGCGCCGGGCCGCCGCGCGATGGCCGCGGCGGCGCTGGAGAGCGCGCGGATATACGACCCGGAGCCGATCGCCGTGCGCTACGAGCAGCTCTTCGAGGAGCTGACGTCGAGCCGGTTCGCGCGCTCCTGGGAGCGCGCCAAGGTCCGGCTGCGGGCCCGCTACCGCCGTACGGTACGCCGCTGGAAGCGCGCCTTCCGCCGCCGTGTGCCCGCGGCGGGCGGGACGAGCGCGAAGGCGTGAGCGCGGGCCGGGCGCCTTCCGCCGCCCGGCCCGGCCGCCCGGCTCACCAGCTGGTCGGCGCGTAGTCCTTGAGGAAGCAGCCGAACAGGTCCTCGCCCTGCTCGCCGCGGACGATCGGGTCGTAGACCCGGGCCGCGCCGTCCACCAGGTCGAGCGGGGCGTGGAAGCCGTCGGCCGCGAGCCGCATCTTGTCCGGGTGCGGCCGCTCGTCGGTGATCCATCCGGTGTCGACGCTGGTCATGAGGATGGCGTCGGACTCGAACATCTCACGGGCGCTGGTGCGGGTGAGCATGTTGAGCGAGGCCTTGGCCATGTTGGTGTGCGGATGGCCCGCGCCCTTGTAGCCGCGCTCGAACTTGCCCTCCATCGCGGACACGTTGACCACGTACTTCCGCCGGGCGGGCGCCGCGGCCATCGCCGGGCGCAGTCGGCTGACCAGGATGAAGGGCGCCGTCTCGTTGCACAGCTGCACCTCCAGCATCTCGACCGGATCCACCTCGTGGACCCGCTGGATCCAGGTGTTGGTGGGGTCGAGGTCCGGGACGAGCCCGCCCGCGTCGATCGCGGTGCCCGCCTCGATCCGGGCGGGCGAGGCGGAGCCGCTGGTCAGGGCGAGGGCGGTGAGGTCCTGGGCGGTCAGCGCCCCGTCCCGCTCCGTGCGCGGCCCGGGCAGCGCCGTCTGGGAGCCGCTGCCGAAGGCGCCGAGGACCACGGACTCGGGCAGTTCCCCGGCGGGCAGCGGCTCCGACTCGCCCGCTATCAGCTCCGCGTACGCCTGCGGGGTGCGGCGCACGGTCTGCGCGGCGTTGTTGATCAGGATGTCCAGCGGTCCCGCGGCGCTCACCTGGTCGGCCAGCGCGATGACCTGGGCGGGGTCGCGCAGATCGATGCCGACGATCTTCAGCCGGTGCAGCCACTCGGCGCTGTCCGGCATCGCCGTGAAGCGGCGGATCGCGTCGCTCGGGAAGCGCGTGGTGACGGTGGTGTGGGCGCCGTCGCGCAGCAGCCGCAGGGCGATGTACATGCCGATCTTTGCGCGGCCGCCGGTGAGCAGCGCCCGGCGGCCGGTGAGGTCGGCGCGGGCGTCGCGGCGGGACCGGTTCTCGGCGGCGCAGGTGTGGCAGAGCTGGTGGTAGAACGCGTCGACCTCGACGTACCGGGTCTTGCAGACGTAGCACGAGCGGGGGCGCGCGAGGATGCCCGCGATCTCGGTGCTGACCGAGCTGGTGAGGGCGCGGCCCAGGGTCTCGTCGTCGATGCGGTCGGCGGCGCCGGTGGCGGTGGCCTCGGTCACCTTCTTGTCGTTGGCGGTCTTGGCGGCCCGCCGCTCCGAGCGCCTGCGCTGCTTCACGGTGCGGTAGATGCCGGAGGTGGCCCGGCGCACCGTGATGGCGTCGGGGTGGTCGACGGGCAGCCGGTCCAGCTCCTCGAGGACGCTGAGGCAGGTCGCCAGGCGCTCGGGGTCGATGCCGGGCCCGGCGTGCTCCCCGGGCTCCCCGGGCTCCGGGGGCGCCGTGGGCTCCGGGTGCCCGGCGCCGGTGTGCCCGGCCTCCGTCCACTCGGTCCGGCCGTCGTCAGTCACCGTCATCGCCGCTGCCGCTTTCTGGTCTGTTCTCCCTGGTTAACGACCGAACTGTAGGGAAGCGGGGACGGTTGCGCCAAACCGGGGCGGTCTCACCTCCTCCCGTACCCGCGGTATGTATAGCCCGGAGGCGGGGATTCCGCGGCCGCAGCGGGGCCGGTCAGCGAGCGGATCAGGCCATGATCGGGCGAGAGCGCGCAGGCCGGGTCGGTACGGGCGGCGTCCCCGGTGAGCGCGTACGCCTGGCAGCGGCAGCCGCCGAAGTCCTCGGCGCGGCGGGAGCAGGAGCGGCACGGTTCGGCCATCCATTCCTCGCCGCGGTAGCGGTTGAAGGCGCCGGAGTGGTCCCAGATCCACGCGAGCGTGTGGTCGCGGACGTTCGGCGGGTCGAGGCCGGGCAGCGCGGCCGCGGCGGGGCAGGGCAGGACGGTGCCGTCGGGCGCGACGGTGAGCGAGACCGCGCCCCAGCCGCCCATGCAGGGCTTGGCGACGCCCTCGAAGTAGTCCGGGAGGACCCACACCAGCTCGGTGCGGGCGCCGAGCTTCTCGCGCCAGCGCGCGACGCCCTCCCGGGCCCGGGTGAGCTGGTCGCGGGCGGGCAGCAGGGCGTCGCGGTTGCGCAGGGCCCAGCCGTAGAACTGGGTGTTGGCGAGTTCGATGCGGTCGGCGCCCCAGCTCACGGCCAGTTCGATGAGGGCGTCCAGCGCGTCGAGGTTGTCGCGGTGCAGGACGATGTTGACGCCCAGCGGCAGGCCCGCCTCCCGTACCAGGGCGGCGGCCCGCTCCTTGGCGGTGAACGAGCGGCGTCCGGCGATGCGGTCGGAGGCCCCGGGGTCGGCATGCTGGACGGAGAGCTGGACGCTGTGCAGCCCGGCGCCGGTCAGCGCCGTCAGCCGGGCCCGGTCCAGTCCCACGCCGCTGGTGACGAGCTGCGTGTAGAGCCCGGCGGACGCGGCGGCGGCCACGATCGCCTCCAGATCCCGGCGCAGCAGCGGCTCGCCGCCGGACAGATGGGTGTGGACGACGCCCAGCTCCGCCGCCTGGCGCAGCACCCGCTCCCACTCCTCTCCGGTCAGCTCGCGGGAGCGGCGCACCAGTTGGAGCGGGTTTGAGCAGTAGGGGCAGTGCAGCGGGCAGCCGTGGGTCAGCTCGGCGAGCAGTGCCCAGGGGCGGGGGTGGGCGGTCGTCGGGGGGTCGGCGGTCACCGTATCCAGCCCTCCTCGTGCATCCGGTCCAGGAACGCCGGGACTTCGGTGGCCACGGGGGCGCCGGGGAAGCGCTCGGCGAGTTCGGCCACGATGCTGTCGAGGTCGCGGTCGCCGTCGCACAGCCGCAGCACGGTTCCAGCGGTGCCCCGCAGGACCACGACGCGCTCGGGCAGCACCAGCAGGTCCACCTCCCGCACCCGGTCGTGGCGCAGACGCACCGCGGGGGCCAGGGCCGGGCGCCAGGTGACCGGGGCCGTCATGTCCCCTCCCCCGCCGCGTCCTTGGTGTCGGCGTGCTCCACCGCGTCCAGCAGGGACCACAGCACCTCGCATTTGAAGGTCAGCGCCGCGACCGCCCGCTCCTCGTCCTCGGGGGTGCGGGCCCAGGTCAGTACGAGGTCGAGGGCTTCGGCGCTGTCCCGGCCGCCCTGGCTCACCCGGTCCCGGAAGTAGCGGAGCCCGTCGCGCTCGATCCAGGGGTAGTGGCGTTCGAACGCCTCGATGCGGGTGCGCATGATGCCGGGGGCGGACAGTTCGGTCAGCGAGGCGGCGACGGCCTCCAGCGGGGTGCCCAGACGGCAGAAGTTGACGTAACCGTCGACCGCGAGCCGCACCCCGGGCAGCACGTCGGCGCCGGTCAGCAGCCGGTCCCGGCCGATACCGGCGGCCTCGCCGAGCCGCAGCCACCGCTCGATGCCGCCCTCGCCTTCGGCCGCGCCGTCGTGGTCGCGGATGCGGCGCAGCCACATCCGGCGCAGCCGCGGGGTGTCCAGCTTGGCGGTGATGAGCGCGTCCTTGACGGGGATGTGGCGCTGGTAGTGGAAGCGGTTGAGGATCCAGCGGCGCAGTTCGGCGGGGGTGAGTTCGCCCGCGTGCATGCGGAGGTTGAAGGGGTGCCGGTCGTGGTAGCGCTCCTGGGCGACGGCGCGCAGCCGCTCTTCGAGGCTCCGGGTCCGGGGCGAGTGGTTCATAACTCGATCACCATCCCTTCGGCGGCCACCTCGATGCCCCGTCCGGCGAGCACCGCGTGCTGGGGCGCGGCCGGGTCGTTGAGGGGGTTGGTGTTGTTGAGGTGCGTGTACAGGGTGCGGGCGCCGAGTGCGGCGAGCCGCCGCGCCGTGCCGCCGGGTCCGTCGATCGGCAGATGGCCCATGGCGGTGGCGGTGCGGGAGCTGAAGCCGCTGCGCCGGGGCTCCTCGTCGTCCCAGAAGGTGCCGTCGACGATGACGCAGTCGGCCTCCTCGGCGGCCCGCTGGAAGGTGTCGGGCCAGGCGGCGAGGGCGGGGGCGTAGAGGAGGGAGCGGCCGGTGGCGCGGTCCCGCAGCCGCAGGGCGACGACCCAGGCGTCGTCGTCGGGGCCGCCCGACTCGGCCGCGTAGCGGGGGCGTTTGGCGGAGACGGGGACGGCGGAGAGGGTGAAGGAGGCATCGGGGGCGGCCGGGCGGGCGGCTTCGGTCGACAGCTCGTGCCAGTCGAGGCGGGTGTAGGGGGCGAGCACGTCGCCGAGGTGGAGTCCGCTCGTCAGGGCCCGGCGCACCGCGGCGGTGGTGTGCAGCTCCACGCCGTCCGCCTCGCGCAGCCGGGCGATGCCGAGCGTGTGGTCGAGTTCGGCGTCGGTGAGGATCACCCCGGCCAGCGGGGTGCGGCGCGGTTCGGGTCCTGGGTGGAGTTCGGGGCAGTCCTCGATCTGGTCGCCGAGGTCGGGGGTGGCGTTGACGAGGTACCAGTGGCCTTCGGCGGCCCGTACGGCGAGCGAGGCGTGGCGGCGGCGCCGCTCCGGGTGGGCGCGTGCCCCGGAGCATCCGGGGCACGCGCAGTTCCACTGGGGTACGCCGCCGCCCGCCGCGGTGCCGAGCACACGTACGCGCATGGCGGCTGCCGTCAGCGGGCGTTCAGCGAGTAGGCGGTGACCTCCAGCGCGGTCTCGACGACCACGTAGTCGGGGGTCTGCCAGGCGGTCTCCTCGGGGGCGGGCGGTGTCCGGTCCGCCGTGGTGGGGGTCTGCCGCACGGTCTCGTTCATGGTGTTGACCTGCCTTCCGGTTTCCGATGGGTGTGCCGGTCACGAGAGGTGTCGCAGGGGTCGGGCGGGCGCGGTCAGCCGGTGGTTCTGATCCGCAAGCTCTCGCCGTCGGTGGTGGTGCTGTGCCGGACCACGGGGCGGGCGACCCCGCTGAAGCCCACGTCGTACGGGCTGGCGGCGCCGCGCTGGGCCGTGACCCGGTCCAGGGTGACGGCTACCCCGTCGTCCGCGATGAACGCGGGCCGGTCGTCGCCCGCGTCGGTCCGGACGGCGCTGTTCTTGAAGGTGATGTCCTTGGCGTGCCGGATCCACCAGCCGTAGGAGGGGCGCACTCCGTACGTCTTGGGGACGTAGTCGGTGAGGTATTCGCCGGGGACCAGCTCCGCGTCGGAGGCGGGGTGGCCGCCGGGCACGGTCAGCCGCACCCGGTCGAAGGTGATGTCCTCCACGTCCGCGCCGGGCGCTCCGGTGATGGTGCTGGTGTAGTCGACGCCCGTCACCGGGTGGGTCAGTCCGGTGCCGGTGACATCGGTGAAGGCGATGTCGTGGATCCGCCCGGCGGACGGGGCGCCCGGGCAGCGCTTGCGGTCGCCGATCTTGATGAAGACGGGGGTGGCGCCCTTGGTCATGGTGATGTCCGAGTAGCGGACGTCGCCGATGTCGGCGCCGTCCATGGAGACGATGCCGATGGCCGCCTTGCCCCCGCCGCCGATCCGGAGCCGGTCGAAGCGGATGTCGCGGAAGTCGCCGCAGGTCTCCGAGCCGAACTGGAGGGCGTTGTTCTCCGTGGACAGCACATCGGAGTCATGGACCCGGATGTCATGGCTGGTGTAGGTCCGGCCCAGCGCGTAGTCGCTCTTGAGGACGACGCCGTCGTCCCGGCCCTCGATGCGGGAGTGGCCGATGTCGACATGGCGGCTGTTGATGAGGTTGACGGCGTCCCGGTCGGTGCTGGTGAGCACCTTGGTACGGGTCATCGTCACGCCGTCGCAGCCGTTGAGCAGCAGCGCGAAGTGGCCACCGCGGGTGAAGGTGACGTCCTTGATGTCGAGGTCGGCGCAGCGCTTGAGCGAGAGGATCTTGTCGCCGACGCCCGGCTCCAGAGTGTTGCTGGTGCCCAGGCCCTCGCCGTCGAGGGTGCCGGAGCCGGTGATGGCGAGGTGGTGGATGTTCTCGCCGGTCAGCAGCGCGTTGCGGAAGTGGCTGTGGCCGAAGTCCTGGTAGGCGTCCCAGGGGTTGGGCTCGGCCTCGTCCATGCCGCCGGGGGCGGCGAGCAGCGTCGCGCCCTTGGCGAGGTGCAGGGTGAGATCGCTCTTGAGGTGGAGGGTGCGGGACTTGTAGGTGCCGGGCGGGAACAGCACGGTGCCCCGGCCGGGACCGGCGGCGGCCGCGTCGATCGCCCGGTCGATGGCGTCGTCGTCCAGGGTCGCGCCGTCGCCCGTGGCCCCGTAGTCGCGCACGTCGTACGTCCTGGGGGCGGCGTGGGCCGCGGCGGCGGCCGGGGGAAGCGCGGCGAGCGCACACGCCCCGGCCGCCGTGGCGGCAGCGAGGCGCAGGCACGTCCATCGGCGACGCGGTCTGCGGGCCATGGGCGGCTCCTTCTCGGGGGTGCGGCCGGGTGCCGTTCTGTTGCAGCGTCACGGTCTGTCGGTGTCCGGTCAATAAGCGTGCATCCAAAATCCTCCGATCTCTTGTGATGCACATGCAGTGCGCGATTCAGCGAAACAAGCGGAATGTGCAGGTAGTTGAGGGTTCGGAGCGCAGGAGGACCGGAATGAGCGCCTTCCTGGTCCACACCATTCCTTGACTCATGAGGCCACACCTCCTACCTTCACAGTCCCCCGAAGTGACTTCCGAGGTGACCTCCGGAAGTGAACAAGGATGAGACAGGAGAATCCTTGATGGAGCGCCCACCGCTCTTACCGCGCACCGCCCTCACCCTCGCGGCCACCGCCGCGCTCATCGCTCCGGCCGCGGTCGCCTACGGCACCGAGCGCTCCCCGCAGGCGCCCGCCGCGTCCTGGAGCCTGAAGTGGAGCCCGGCGTCCGGGGCCAGTGTCGCCAGCGCCTTCGAGGGCGCCGAGGACGACCGCGCCGACTCCCACCCGGGCACCACCCACATCTACCCCTACCAGGGCGGTTTCCGGACCGACATGCACTACCCGCGGGACGTGGACACCAGCACCGACCGCCAGCGCAACGAGGTCCGGGGCATGAAGCAGGACGGCTCCGCCGTCAAGATCCTCAAGAACGAGACCTGGCGGATCCAGTACCAGATGTACGTGCCCGACACGCTCGACGCGACGACGGGCTTCACCCACATCATGCAGATCAAGGTCGGGGACGTGGCCGCCCCGCTGTTCACCATGTCGCTGCACCAGCACGGGGACGGCCCGAAGGTCGAGCTGCGGACCTCGGACGACGACGACAACCTGACCGAGGCCGGGGCCGCGGACATGTCGCCGCTCCAGGGCGCCTGGAGCGATGTGTCGGTCGAGGTCAAGGCGGCCGACTCGGGCGCGTACGCCGACTGGTCGGTGACCACCGACGGCAAGAAGACCGCCTCGTACAAGCGCACCGGCCTGGACCTGTGGCGCGGCAAGAACTATCTGCGGCCCAAGTGGGGCATCTACCGGAGCCTGAACAGCGGCGGCCTCCAGACCACGTATCTGCTCACCCGGAACTTCAAGGCGTACAAGCTCCAGTAGCTCCAGTAGGAGGACACGCGATGAAGAGCTGTCGGAACACCCTGGTGGCCGCGGCCGCCACCACCGCACTCACCGCCGGGCTGCTGCTCGCCCAGGCGGGCACCGGCAACGCCGCACCGGCCGCGGCCGATTCGGCTTCTTCGGCCCCTTCGGCCATCAAGACCGTCTCGTCCGGCTGGTCGATCCCCTGGGGGCTGAGCTGGCTGCCGGACGGCTCGGCGCTGATCACCGAGCGGGACTCGTTCAAACTCTTCAAGCTCACCCAGTCGGGCACCAGGACCCAGGTGGGCACGGTGCCCAACGTCGTGACGACCAGCGGCGAGGGCGGGCTGATGGGGCTCGCGGTCTCCCCGAACTGGAACACCGATCACTACGTCTACCTCATGCACACGGCGTCGGACGGCAACCGCATCGCCCGCATGACCTACGACGGCTCCTCGCTGACCGGCTACAAGGCGCTCGTCACCGGCATCAAGAAGAACAAGTACCACAACGGCGGGCGCCTCAAGTTCGGCCCGGACGGCTATCTGTACGCCACCACCGGCGAGGCCCAGACCCCCGACCTCGCCCAGGACAAGAACTCGCTCAACGGCAAGATCCTGCGGATGACCACCGACGGCAAGGCCGCCCCCGGCAACCCGTTCGGCACCCTCGTCTACTCGCTCGGCCACCGCAACCCGCAGGGCCTCACCTGGGACCCGCAGGGCCGCCTGTGGGAAGCGGAGCTGGGCAACAGCAAGTACGACGAACTCAACCTCATCGAGGCGGGCAAGAACTACGGCTGGCCCACCTGCGAGGGCAGTTGCTCCACCTCCGGGATGACCAGTCCCAAGCGCCAGTGGTCCGTCGGCGACGCCTCGCCCAGCGGGGTCACCTACGCCGACGGCGCGCTCTACATGGCGGCGCTCCGCGGCGAACGGCTGTGGCAGATCCCGGTCGACGGGACGAGCGCGGGCACCCCGAAGGCGTACTACACCAGCTCGTACGGGCGGCTGCGCACCGTCGAGACGGTGCCCGGCAAGAACACGCTGTGGCTGTCCACGACGAACGCCGACAACAACGGCGGCGAGCCGGACGGCGCGGACAAGGTGTTCCAGGTCGAGCTGAAGTAGCGCGCCACGGGCCGTGGGTGCGGCCGCGCTCCGCGGAGCGCGGCCGCATCCGCGCGTCAGTACGCGAGCCGCTCGTTCATCAGCAGGAAGGCGCCCAGCCCATGCAGGTCGTTCGTGTTGCGCTTGCGGCCGAGGTAGTACGCCAGATCACCGACGTTGGTGCCCTCGCTGATGTCGGCGATGCTGGTCAGCCCGTCCGCGTCGACCGTCACCTTGTCCAGGACGCCCCGGTAGCCGCGGCGCACCGCCGCCTCGTAGGCGCCGCCGCGGATCCAGCCGTGCCCCAGGGCGGCGTGCAGCATCAGGGTGTACATGCTGGAAGCCGAGGTCTCGGTCCAGTTGCCCGGCTCGCCCGCCTTGTCCACGACCTGGAACCAGCGGCCGGTCGCCCGGTCCTGGTAGCGCAGGAACCCCTTGGCCAAGTGCCGTACGTTGCCGATGAGTTCGGCGCGGCGCGGATGCCGGGCGGGCAGCGTCTCCAGCACCTCGATGTGCGTCATCGCGGTCCAGCCGATGGCCCGCGCCCAGAAGTGGGCGGAGGTGCCGGTGGCGGGGTCGGGACTCCAGGGGGCGTCGCCGTCCGCGTCATAGGCGTGGTAGATCAGCCCGTTCGGCGCCTTGAGGTGGCGGAAGTACACCGAGAGGTTCCGGGTGACCTCCTCGTACGCGTAGCTCCTTTCCCCGTACGCGAGGCCGTACCGCAGCAGGAACGGCTGCGCCATGAAGACGCCGTCGCCCCACAGCTCGTTGCTCTTGCCGGTGGCGTGCCACATGCCGCCGTCCGCGGTGCGGGGGTAGGTGGCGAAGCGGTCACGGATCTGGTCGGCGGCCGTCCGGTAGCGTGCGTCGCCGGTCTCCCGGTGGAGCATCAGCAGCAGGTTGCCGGACTGCATGGCGTCGAGGTTGTCGAAGGTGCGGCTCATATGGCCGTCGGCGTCCACGAAGGCGTCCACCCAGCGCTTGATGTACGCCAGGTACGACGGCTCCTCGACCCGCTGGTAGACGCGGTACGCCCCCAGCAGGAACAGCCCCCGGGTGTAGCCCCAGCCGCCGAGCGAGGCCGGGTCCGGGTAGCGGGCCATGGTGGAGTCCACCACCGCCCGCGACCAGTCCGTCCGGGCGGCGTGTGCCACCCCGGTCCCCGGCAGCAGAACGCCGCCGCCGATGCCCAACGCGCTCGCGAGTACGGTCCTGCGTCTGATCATGAGTAGCTCTCTCCTCGTGTGTCAGCCCACGGAAGCGCCATGTACACGCCAAGGATAGCGGCGCACCTGCCGTACCGGGTCAAACGCGGAGGAAAGGGCCGGATCCGCATCCCCCGTCAGCAATCCGGCCACCAGCCGGCCGGTCGCGGGCGCGAGCATCAGCCCGAGCATGTTGTGGCCGGTCGCCAGCAGCACCCGGGAGTGGCCGGGCACCGGACCGATCAGCGGCAGCCCGTCGGGGGTCATCGGGCGAGGCCCCACCCACTCCTCCTGGAGGTCGTCCCAGTCGGCGTGGCGCAGATACGGGCGGGCCGCCGCGACGATGGCGTCGACGCGCCGCCGCCGGAACCGGTCGGTGTCCCGCTCGAACTCCATCGTCCCGGCGACCCGGACCCGCTTGCCCATGGGGGTGAGCACCACCTTGGCCGCGCCGAGGTGCACCAGCCGGGACGGCGGGGGCTCGGCCGCCACCGAGAAGCTGTAGCCCTTCCCCGCCACCAGGTCGATGTCCACGCCGAGCCCGCGGACCAGTTCGCGGGACCAGATGCCCGCGGCGACGACCACCGCGTCGCTCCGGTACGTCCCCGCCGAGGTCCGTACCTCGGTGCGCCCGCCCCGGTCGGTGACGGCCGACACCCGGGCGCCCTCGACCAGTTCGACGCCCTGGCGGCGCAGCCGCTCGGCGAGCCGGTCCACGAAGAGCCCGGGGTCCAGCGACCACTGGCGGTCCACCACGAAGCCCGCCCGGGCGCCGTCGGTGAGCGCGGGTTCGGTGTCCGCGAGGGCGGCCCCCGTGAGCAGCCCGCCCGCGGCGATGGGCGCGTCCAGCCGGCGGAAGGCGGTGAGCGCCTTGGCGGCGTAGCCGCGGGACGGAAAGGCGAACAGGAATCCGTCCTTGTGCGCCTCCCCGTCCACGCCGAGCGCCTCCAGTTCCTCGAAGAGCCCGAAGGTGCCCTTCGCGAGCGCGCCGAGCGCGCTCGCGCCGCGGTCGTAGTGGCGCGAGGTGGCCCGCAGCCCGAACCGCACGAGGAAGCGCAGCAGTTCGGCGTTGGTCGACGGATGGACGGCCAGGGCGCTGTCCGGGCGGTGCATCCCGCGCAGTGCGGTACCGATGACGCCGGGGGCGGCGAGCGGTTCCACCAGGTCGGGGCAGACCTCCCCGGCGTTGCCGCGGGAGGCGCCGCTGCCCAGCCGGTCGCGCTCCAGGACGGTGACCCGCAGTCCGGCGGCGCTGAGGTAGTGCGCGCACACCAGGCCGACGACTCCGCCGCCGACGATCGTCACCGATGAGGGCGGGTTGCCGAGCGAGGTCATGAAGGCTCCTTCACGGCGTGCGGCTGGGAGGTGGCCGGGGAGGCGTCGCGGCGGAGGCGGGGGCGGCCGCGCAGGTCACCGTCGCGGTCCGCCGAGCTGGCGTCGGCGAGGGACAGCCCGCTGGTCTCCGGCGCGAGCACATACGACGCGGCCCAGCCGATGGCGCAGATGACCGCGCCGAGAAGCATCGCCAGCCGGGTGCTGTGGGCGAGGATGACGGGCGCTCCCCAGGTGCCGATGGCGGCGCCGACCCGGCTGATGCCGGTGGCGAAGCCGTTGGCGGTGGCGCGCACCCCGGTCGGGAACAGCTCGGAGGGGTAGATGGCCTGCAGACACTGGCTGGAGAAGGCGGCCACGCCGAAGGCCGCGAAGAGGACGACCACGACGGCCGGTGAGGGGTGTACGAGGGCGGCGAGGACGAGCAGCGGTACGGCGGAGAGACCGAAGCTCCACAGCAGCAGGGTGCGCCGCCCCTTGTTGACCACCAGGATCCCGGACAGCGAGCCGAGGACGAAGAAGATCTGCACCACGACCGAGCCCAGGTAGGAGTCGTTGCCGTCGGCCAGTCCGAAGGAGGACAGGATGGTGGGCTCGTAGGTGGTGATGGCGTAGATGGGCAGGAGCTGGCACGCCCAGAAGACGCTGATGAAGAGGGTCCTGCGCAGATAGGCGCCGCGGAAGATGTCGCCGTAGCGGGTGCGCGAGGCGGTGTCCGCCTCCAGGTCGGCCACGCTCGCGTCCGGGCCCAGCATCTGCTTCAGCACGGCCTCGGCCTCGGCGGTACGCCCCTTGCTGAGCAGCCACCGCGGGGACTCGGGCGTACCGAAGCGCAGCAGGAGGATGAGCACGGCCGGGATGGCGCTGCTCGCGAGCATCCAGCGCCAGTTGTCGTGGCCGGAGGACATCATCGCCCAGCCGACGACGTACGCGACGGCGGCGCCGACCGACCACATGGTCACCATGATGACCAGCAGCGGGCCCCGGGAGTTGCGGGGCGCGAACTCGGAGGCGATGGTGCCCGCGATGGCGAAATCCGCGCCGATGGCGATGCCCATGAGGAAGCGCAGCACGGTGAGCTGCCATGGGTCGCTGACGAAGAACTGGGCCGCGGACAGCACGATGAACGCGGCGATGTCGAAGAGATAGACCTTCTGCCGCCCGACCCGGTCGGTGACATAGCCGAAGATCAGGCCACCGGCGAACATGCCGACCAGGGAGGCGGATCCGACGACGCCGGAGTCGAAGGAGTTGAGGTGGTAATCGGCGGTGAGCAGCGGAAGCGCGACGCCGATGATGCTGAGGATGTAGCCGTCGCAGAACTCGCCGCCGCCCGCGTAGAGCGTGATGAGCCAGTGGGTGCGGGTCGGACGGGACTTTTCAAGGGAAGCTGTACTCATATGGGCCGTCTCCGGAGGAAGTGCTCCTGGGGAGGAGGAGGACGGGTGGCCGGGCGGTCGCGAGGCGCCCGGTACTGATGTCGGAAGACGGTAGGCACCGCCGGGCACATGGTCATCGTGCGAGGCGTACGTACCCCTCCGCACTCTGGCGGTTTCACTTGTACGATCCGCCCATGGACCCTCTCGGCGGCCACCCCGTCCTGACCCCGCAGCTGGCTCAGGAGATCGCCCATGACATCGGCCGGATCACCGGCTTCAATGTGCTGATCACCGATCCCGGGGCGGTCGTCATCGGCTGCGGCGACCCCGCGCGCATCGGCACCGTCCATGAGGCGTCGCTGGAGGTGCTGCGCACCGGACGGCCCGCCACCCACACCGCCGGGCAGGCCAGGCGGATGCGCGGGGTGCGGCCCGGGATGAGCCTGCCGATCACCGTCGGGGAGGAGGTGATCGGCACGGTCTGCCTGACCGGAGGGCCGGATGAGGTGCACCGCTTCGGCCTGGTGGTGCAGCGGCAGGCCGAGATCCTGCTGGAGGAGGCGGCGCTGCTGCGCTCGCGGATGCTCCATGAGCGGGCGGTCGACGACTTCGTACGGGACGTCGCGCTCTACGACCCCGAGGTGGTCGACGCCGGGGCGGTGGACGCCCGGGCGGTGGAACTGGGCCTGGCCCCCGGGGCGGCCCGGGCGGCGCTGCTGCTGGAGGTGCGCGCGGCCGACGAGGGCGCGGCGGCGGTCTCCCGGATCACGGTGCTGCGGACCGTACGGGAGGTGTTCCGGGACCGGCAGGACGTGGCGGGCGAGCAGACGGCGGGGCGGTATGTCGTACTGGCGGCGGCACATGGGGAGCGGACGGCCCCGGGACGGCTCGCCGACGCCTGCGGCCAGCTGCTCTCGCTGCTGCGCGACCGGCACGGTCTGGGCGGGCGGATGGCCGTCGGCGAGCCCGGCACGGGCACCACCGGGATGCACCACTCCTACCGGGACGCGGCCACCGCGCTGCGCACCGGACCGGCCGTCTTCCCCGGCGACCGCGTCTTCACCGCCGCCGAGCTGCGGATACCGCATCTGCTGGGATCCGCGCCGCGCCACGGCCGGGCCCGCTTCACCCACGCCGTACTGGGGGATCTGCGCGAGCAGCCGGACTGGCCGACGCTGCGGGAGACGCTGATCGGCTGGGCGGAAGGCGGGTTTCATCTGGTGCGGTGCGCGGAACAGCTGCACATCCACCGGAACACGCTCCTGTACCGGCTGGAGAAGATCGGGAAGCTGTCGGGGAAACAGGTGCGGGAGCCCGCCCGGGCCATCGAGATGTATCTCGCCTGCCTGACCGACATCCTCCAGGAGAACACGGCCCCCACGAGGGAGCGCTGAGCACACCCGCCACGACAGGCTAAGGTAAGGCTTACCTGAGCCCCCTGGAGTTGTCGTGCGCACCCCCCGTCTCTTCCCCCTGCTCGCCGCCGCCCTGGCCGCGACCGTCCTCACCGGCTGCGGCCCCGCGCAGTCCGCGGACTCGTCCTCGGCGTCCACGCCGCGGCCCGGCGCCCGGCAGGCGGACGGCTCCTTCCCCCGCACCGTCGCCCATGAGCTCGGCAGCACACCGGTCAAGGCGAAGCCGAAGCGCATCGCGGTCATCAGCACCGGACAGCTCGACGATCTGCTCACCCTCGGCCTCGTGCCCGCCGCCACCACCCGCGCCGACAACGCCGGACTGGTCCCGGACTATCTGCGCGACGCCTTCCCCGGCAAGGCGAAGGCGCTCGCGAAGATGACGGACATCGGCACCCGCAACTCCCCCGCCATGGAGAAGCTCGCGGCGGCCAAGCCCGATCTGATCCTCGTCAACAGCACCCAGGGCGACCTGTACCCCACCCTGTCGGCCATCGCCCCGACCGTCGTCACCAAGGGCCGCGGGGTCAACTGGAAGAAGGACCTGCTGACCGTCGCGGACGCGGTCGGCGAGCGGGACCGGGCGCGGACGCTCGTCGGCCGCTTCGAGAAGGACGCCGCACGGCAGGGCGGGAAGCTGGGCGGAAAGGACACCGAGCTGTCCATGGTGCGGTTCAACCCGGACCGGGTCCGGATGTTCGGCGGGAAGTCCTTCACCGGCACCATCGCCGACGACATGGGGCTCGGCCGCCCGAAGTCGCAAGCCTTCGACGACATATCGCAGGATCTGAGCGGTGAGCGGATCCCCGAGATGGACGGCGACTGGATCTTCTACTCCATCCAGGGACGGCCCGGGAAGACGGACGCGGGTGCCTATCTCTCCAATCCCCTGTGGAAGAAGCTCGACGCGGTGCGCGCCGGACACGCCGTCACGGTGGACGACGACCCCTGGTACCTCAACGCCGGGCCGACCGCCGCGCGTGTCGTCCTGCGCGACATCACCGAGCACCTGGGCCGCCGCTGAGGCGGACCCGGACCTTCGCGACGGTTATGGGGAAGGCATATCCCACCGTCACACCCCGTATGCGATCGGGACAATCCGTCACCATAATGCCCTCCGCAGGCAATAGTCTCGGCGTAGAGGCCGCGGCGGAGGAGGTAGCCCATGGGGACGGGCGATCGCGAACAGGCACAGGCACGGGCGCGGCAGGAGGCCGACCGGCTCACCGCGCAGGGCATCCATGGCATCGCGCTGACCTGGGTGGACAACGCGGGACTCACCCGGGTCAAGTCCGTGCCCACCGGGCGGCTCGCCCACAGCGCCCGGCGTGGCGTCGGGATGTCCCCCGTCTTCGATGTGTATCTCGTGGACGACTCCATGACGACGAGCCCTCATATCGGCGGGCCCGACGGCGATCTGCGGCTCTTCCCCGATCTCGACCGGCTCACGGTGCTGGCCGCCCAGCCCGGCTGGGCCTGGGCACCGGTCGACCGCTACGCCCAGTCCGGCCTGGAACACCCCGCCTGTCAGCGGCTGTTCGCCCGCCGGATGACCGAGCGGGCGCGGGGGCGGGGGATCGCGCTGCGCATGGGGTTCGAGACGGAGTGGGTCGTCACCAGGGACGGCACCGGCGCGTCGCACCCCGCCCGCGACACGCCCGGCCCTCACCCGCACTACGCCGGTACGGGCCCGGCCTACGCCGGTACGGGCCCCGCCTACGCCGGTACGGGCCCCGCCTACGCCGGTACGGGCCCCGCCTACGCCGGTACGGGCCCGGCCTATGGCATGGCGCGCCTGGTCGACCTCTCCGGCTACCTCGCCGACGTGCTCGACACGCTGCACACCCAGGGCGTGGAGGTGCTGCAGCTCCATCCGGAGTACGCGGCCGGGCAGTTCGAGGTGTCCGTGGCGCCCGCGGACCCGGTGGGCGCCGCCGATCTCGCCGTCCTCGTCCGCGAGACGATTCGCGGGGTGTCGGCACGGCACGGGCTGACCCCGCTGTTCGGCCCGGTGGCTGAGGCAGGCACCGTCGGCAACGGCGGCCATCTGCATCTGAGTCTGTGGCAGGGCGACCGCGATCTGTGCCGGGACGGGGACGGACCGCACGGCATGACCGCGACCAGCGAGGCGTTCCTCGCCGGAGTGCTGCGCGCCCTGCCAGCCCTGCTCGCCCTCGGCGCCCCCTCCCCCGCGAGCTACCTGCGGCTCGAACCCTCCCGCTGGGCCGGGGCGTACCAGTGCTGGGGGCTGGAGAACCGCGAGGCCGCGCTGCGCTTCATCACCGGCGCCCCGGACGACCCGGGCGCCGCCAACGCCGAGGTGAAGTGTTTCGACCCGGCCGCCAACCCCTATCTGGTGACGGGCGCGGTCATCGCCGCCGGGCTCGCCGGGCTCGACGCCGGGCTCACCCTGCCCCCACCGGTGTCCGGCGACCCGGCGGAGACGGGCCGGGAGCGGCGGCTGCCCACCTCGCTGCTCGCCGCGCTGGAGCACTTCGAGGACTCGGGCGTACTGCGCGAGGCGCTGGGCGATCCGCTCTTCGAGGCCGTCGCCGCCGTACGCCGCGCCGAGGCGGCGCTGTTCGAGAAGGCCACCCCGCAGGAGATCGCGGCCGCGACCCGGGGACGGTACTGAACGATGCACTCCGCCGAGGGGACGGCGCCGACCGGGCCGTCCGCGCCGTCGCTGGTGGACCACCACTGTCATGGGGTGGCCCGCCGCGAACTGGACGCCGCCGCGTTCGAGGCGTTCCTGAGCGAGTCCGACGCGCCCGCCGCGCTCGGCACCACCTTCTTCGACAGCCAGTTGGGCTTCGCGGTGCGCCGATGGTGCCCGCCGCTGCTCGGGCTGGAGCCGCACTGCCCGCCCGCCCGCTACCTCGCCCGGCGGCGGGAGCTGGGGACGCGGGAGGTCAACCGGCGGCTGCTGAGCGCCGCCGGGATCACCGAATTCCTCGTCGACACCGGCCTCCCCGGCGATCTCACCACCCCGGACGAGCTCGCAGCGGCGGCCGGGGGCACCGCCCACGAGATCGTCCGGCTGGAACACCTCGCGGAGCGGACCGCCGACACCTCGCGCAGCGCCGACGACTTCCTTGCCGGGCTCGCCGACGGGATCCGGGAGGCCGCCCGTACCGCCGCGGGCTTCAAATCGGTGGCCGCCTACCGCTACGGGCTCCACTTCGAGCCCGACCCGCCAGCCCCCACCGCCGTGCACACCGCGGCCGAGCGCTGGCTCGCCCTCCGTGCCGAGGGCGGCGCGCGCGCCGCCCGGGTGACCGACCCCGTGCTGCTGCGCCATCTGCTGTGGTCCGCGGCCCACACCGGGCTGCCGCTCCAGCTGCACACCGGCTTCGGCGATCCGGATCTGCGGCTGGACCGCTGCGATCCGCTGGCGCTCACCGACTTCATCCGCGCCGTACGCCCCACCGGCTGCTCGCTGATCCTGCTGCACGGCTATCCGTACCACCGCGGCGCGGCCTACCTCGCCGCCGTCTTCCCGCACGTCTACGCCGATGTCGGCCTGTCCCTGACCCACACCGGGGCGCGGGCCGGGGCGGTGCTCGCCGAGATGCTGGAGCTGGCCCCCTTCGGCAAGGTGCTCTTCTCCACCGACGCCTACGGACTGCCCGAGCTGTACGTGGTGGGCGCGCGGCTGTTCCAGGAGTCGCTGTCCGGGCTGCTGGAGCAGTGGGTGCGCGAGGGCGCGTGGTCGAGCGGCGACGCCGGGCGGGTAGCGGCGCTCCTCGGCGCGGACAACGCGCGCCGAGTGTACGGGCTCGGCAGCACAATCACCCGTGATCATTAGCCTTGGCCGCAAAATCCCCGGTTCTCGGGGCGCTCGGCCATAGTTTTCGCCACGATGGTGGGATGGACGAAGACCAATTCCTGGAGCGCGCCGAGCAGTTCGCGCTCCATCTGACCGAGCTTCAGTCGCGCCTCGACCCCGCGTCGTACGATCTGCTGCTGCGCATCCTGCACGGCATCAACGACGCCATCGTGGGCCGGTCCTCGGGCTCCACCGGTATCAACGTGCCGTTCACCGCGCACGACCGGGACCTGTTCACCCCCGCGCTCGGGCGGGAGCTGGCCCAGCTGACCAGTCTGCTGGGGCCGCACGGGCTGCAGTTGGTGGTCGACCTCGGCCATCAGCAGGAGCACGACCGGCGCGAGGTCGAGGCGATAGCCCGGGCCAGCGGCATGGATCCCGGGGGCGCGTGAGCGCTTACCGGCGGGTACGGTTCGGCGTGGGGGAATCGCGCGTGTGACGACGCGCAGGTCACCGTCCCTGTCATGGCAGCGTCGCCGGAGGAGAACGCATGCGGATCAGCGGCACCACCGTCCTGCTCACCGGAGCCACCGGGGGCATCGGGCAGACCCTCGCCCGGGCTCTCGCCGCCAAGGGCGCCAAGCTGCTGCTCACCGGGCGCCGCGAGGAGGTGCTTCGGCCGCTGGCCGAGCGGCTCGGCGCCCGTCCGATCGTGGCCGACCTGGCCGACCGGTCCGATGTGGAGCGGCTCGCCGAGGAGGCGGAGGCGGCGGACACCCGCATCCTCATCGCCAACGCCGCGCTGCCCTCCAGCGGTGACGTCCTGGGCTGCGACACCGACCACCTCGACCGCGCCCTCGACGTCAATCTGCGCGCCCCGCTGCTGCTGTCCCGGCTGATGGCACCGCGGATGGTGGCCGCGGGGTCCGGGCAGCTGGTGATGATCGGCTCGCTGTCGGGCCGTACCGCCTCCCCCGGCGCCGCGCTCTACAACGCGGCCAAGTTCGGGCTGCGCGGCTTCGCGCTCGGGCTTCGGCAGGACCTGCACGGCACGGGCGTCGGGGTCACGCTGGTGCAGCCCGGGTTCGTCGGTGACGCCGGGATGTTCGCCGACTCCGGCGCGTCCACGCCTCCCGGTGTACGTACGATCACCACCCGCCGGGTGGCGGCCGCCACCGTCCGCGCGATCGAGCGGAACCGGGCCGAGGTGAACGTGGCCCCGCTGGAACTGCGCTTCGGCAGCGCGCTCGGCGGCCTCTTCCCCACCCTCGCCGAGCGCGCCCAGCGCCAGGCGGGCGCCGGGCAGACGTCCCGGCAACTCGCCGAGGGACAGCGCGACAAACGCTGAGCACGCCGTGGTGTAGGTTCGGTCGACCCCACCGGGTGTTCGAGCGAGGGAGCGGGTTATGCGTGCTGTGGTGTTCGACGACTTCGGGCGCAGGCCCGAGATACGGACCGTCGAGGATCCCACCCCCTCCCGGCGCGGTGCGGTCATCCGCGTCGAGGCCACCGGGCTGTGCCGCAGCGACTGGCACGGCTGGATGGGCCACGACCCGGACATCCGGCTGCCGCACGTCCCCGGCCATGAACTCGCGGGCACGGTCGAGGAGGTCGGCCCCGACGTGCTGAACTGGCGCCCCGGCCGCCGGGTCACCGTGCCGTTCGTCTGCGCCTGCGGGCGCTGCGCCGCGTGCGCGGAGGGCGCCCAGCAGGTGTGCGAGCGGCAGACGCAGCCGGGCTTCACCCACTGGGGGTCGTTCGCCGAATACGTCGCGGTCGAGAACGCCGACGTCAACCTCGTCGGCATCCGCAACGAACTGCCCTTCACCACCGCCGCCTCGCTCGGCTGCCGCTTCGCGACCGCCTTCCGGGCAGTGGTGACCCAGGGCCGGGTCACCCCGGGCGAATGGGTCGCGGTGCACGGATGCGGCGGGGTCGGACTGTCCGCCATCATGATCGCGGCGGCCTGCGGGGCGCGGGTCGTCGCGGTCGACATCTCCGCCCGGGCCCTCGCCCTGGCCTCCCGCTTCGGCGCGGCGGTCTGCGTGGACGCGTCCTCCACCATGGGCTCGGTGGCCGAGGCCGTCGCGGACGCGACGGGCGGCGGCGCCCATGTCTCCGTGGACGCCCTGGGGTCCCCCCGTACGTGCGCGGCCTCGGTGGGCAGCCTGCGCCGCCACGGCCGTCACGTCCAGATCGGCCTGCTGCCCCCGGCCGCCGGAAAGCCGATGCTCCCGATGGACCGGGTCATCGCCCTCGAACTCCAGCTGCTGGGCAGCCATGGCATGGCCGCCCATGCGTACGGGCCGATGATGGAGATGGTCGACGCCGGGACACTGCGGCCGGATCTGCTGGTCACCGACGTCATAGGGCTGGACGCCGTCCCCGAGGCCCTGTCCACGCTGCCATCGGCGGCCAGGGGCGGAGTGACGGTCATAGAGCCCCACCGCGGCCCGTCGTCCGGCCGCTGACGCAACGGCGAACTCCGGCCGATCACTTGGCCGTTGACCCCGCGGCGGTGCCGACCACAGCCGCAGGCTCTCCCGGTCCGGCTCCAGCAGCGCGGCCAGCGCCGCGCGCGGTGCGGCGAGCGCCATCGCCTCCAGATGGGCGACGGCGTCGTCGGGGCGCGTGGCCTCGGCCACGCGGGCGGCCTCAAAACGCGCTCACGCCGGTGAGTTCGCTGGACAGGTCCCATAGCCGCGAGGCCGTCTCGGGGTCGGTGGCCCAGGGCTTCACCCCGCCGATGAGCATGTCGTCGGTGGTGGCGGGCTCGGCGATGTCGCAGTCCTGGCAGTACGCGCCGCCGTGGGCGTCGAGCAGGGGCGAGGTCGCGGCCCAGACGGCCGTCGCCGCGCCCTGCCGCGGCGTCTTGAAGCCATCGGCCGGTTCGCCGTCCGGCGTCACCCAGCCAAGACCGAGCCAGTCCTCGCGCGGGATGTGGCGCTGGAGCGGGGTGAGGATGCTGCCGGGGTGTACGGCGTAGGCGTGCAGGCCGCTGTCCGCGCCGAGGCGGTCGAGGTGCAGGGCGAACAGGGCGTTCGCGGTCTTGGACTGGGCGTAGGCGAGCCAGCGGTCGTAGCCGGTGCGGAAGTGCGGGTCCGCCCAGCGGATGTCGCTCAGGAAGTGGCCGGACGACGCCACGGACACCACGCGGGCGCCGGGGGCGAGGGCGGGGCGGAGGCGGCCCACGAGCGCGAAGTGTCCCAGGTGGTTGACGGCGAAGTGGGCCTCCCAGCCCGGACCGACGCGGGTCTCCGGACACGCCATCACACCGGCGCCGTTGATGACGATGCCGAGCGTGCGACCGGTGTCGAGGAAGCGGTCGGCGAACGCGCGCACGCTCTCCAGATCGCCCAGGTCGAGCGCGCCGACCTCCGCCCCCGGCGTGCCTCGCAGGGCGTCCCGGGCGGTGTCGGTCCGCCGGGCCGGGACGATGACGCGCGCCCCGGCGCGGGCCAGGGCCCGGGTGGTTTCCAGGCCGAGCCCGGAGTATCCGCCGGTGACCAGGGCGGTGGTGCCGGTCAGGTCGGCCCCGGCGAGAACGTCGTCGGCGGTGCTGTGCGCACCGTATCCGGAGGGGAGCTTCCGCTGTTTCGTGATCATGCGGAGGACGCTAAAACCTGGACCGCGCGCTAGGTCAAGGTACGGTTTCGCCGATGAGCGACAACGAACACGGCCTGAGCATCGGCAAGGTCGCCCAGGCGACCGGGCTGAGCGTGCACGCGCTGCGGTTCTTCGAGCGCGAGGGGCTGTTCCTGCGGGAGATCCCCCGGTCCGGCGGCGGGCAGCGGATCTACGGGCAGGCCGACGTGGACTGGCTCGCGCTGTGCGACCGGCTGCGCGCCTCCGGCATGCCGATCGCGACGATCCGGCGGTTCGCCGAGCTGGTCCGCCACGGGCCGGGCAACGAGCCCGACCGGCTCGCGCTGCTCCGCGAGCACGAGGAGAACGTACGGGCCAAGATGGACGAACTCGGCGCCTGTCTGGACGTCATCCAGACCAAGGTGGCCGTCTACGAGCGGCATGTGCGCGAGGGAACCGCCGCCGGGGTGTGGTCCCCGACGGCGCCGGACACCCCCTAGGGCACGCGCACGGTGTCCCGTACGACCCGCACCCGGTCCCCCGCCGCCGGATCGGCAGCGATCGCGGGGACGTTGGCCCGCGTCAGCTCGGGGGCGTGTCCCGGCTCGCCGCCCCGGGGCACCGTGCGCACCACCTGGCTGGGCGGCAGTTCCCCGCCGCGCCCCCGCAGGCGCTGCCACATCACATCCAGCGCCTGCTGGTAGTAGTAGCCGAGCGGGACATACCGGTTGTCCAGCCCCGGCGTCTGCGCGTCGCTGTGGTGGGCGTGCGTGACCTCGACGTAGCTGACCGTGGAACTCCCCTGCTGGGCACGCGCGTTGAGTCCCAGATACGGCCGCGAGCTGTGGTTCACGGGCACCCTCGTGTCGTCCCGGCCGTGCACGATGAGCGCCGGTTTGCCGTGCAGATCGCCGCTGCGGCGGGTGGCGTCCAGCCCGGTGGCCAGCCGCCCCGCCCAGCCCCGCCCCTCGCCGCCCGGCTGGGGGAAGGCGAGCCGGTACACGCAGCGCTCGCCGCGCAGGTTGTAGTCGTGACGGCCGTCCGCCCCACGGGACTTGCTGTCGGCGACGGGCCCGCCCGGCGCGTTCTCGTCGATCAGCGCCCCCGGGGCGGGCGCCCGGCCGGAGCTGGTGCCGAAGGCGGCGGCCAGCTCGGAGCGGCGGTAGGGCACCGGGGTGCCGGAGTCGTCGGTCCGCGCCCACCCGTATCCGCACAGCGCGTCGTCCACGGAGGCGCGGGCGTAGCTCATCGCGTACGAGGCCGGGGTCTGCGGATCGTAGTGCGAGAGCTGCAGGTACCCGGACCGCTGCTGGTATCCGGCGCGTACGAGGGCCCGCGCGGCGAGCCGCGGCAGACCGCCCTCCCCCACGCGCTCCGCGTCGCGGCGCGGGATGAGCCGCGGGTCGTCGCCGACCAGCGCCGCGCACCGGCGGCGCGCGGCGGGGACGTCCAGGGTGGCGTAGCCCGGCGCGGAGGGCTCGGTGAGCGCGGCGCACGGCTGGAGCAGCGAGGCCAGGGAGTTGTACCGGATCAGTGGCATTCCCGCCGCGGGGACGGCGTGTCCGCCCTGGCGCACCCGGATGCCGTTCAGCGGGGCGAGGTTCATCTGCGGTTCGGAGGCGACGACGGCGTCGATGAGCCCCGTACGGTCGTCCTCGCCCGCGGCGACGGCCGCGCCGCCGCCGTTGGAGACGCCGGCGGCCAGGACCGTGGTGGTGGCGGCGGTGTAGCCGCCGCGGGGCGCGCCACCGCGCTCGTCGCGGTTGAGGAGGGCGAGCGCGAGCCGCACCGAGCGCAGCACATCGCGGCCCCAGGTGGCCTGCGGATCGGTCCGGGAGTGGGCCATCTTGTACGCCACGCGATACGGGCGCGCGGCGTCGAAGCGGGCCCGCTCGGCGTCGGTCAGCCCGGCGCCGAAGGCACTGCGACTGCCAAGTGCGGTGCGCGGCCCGGTCGTACCGTCGTAGGCCATGACCGTGCCGGAGTGCAGATCGTCGAAGGCCGGGCCCATGCCCTTGTCGGTGTAGGCGACCGCGCACCCGCGGTGCAGCCCCCACGCCCCGGATGTGCCGACCATGCTGTAGACGCCGCCGAGTCCGGTCGCGGGCGCGGCCACCACGCAGGGCCGGGCGCGGTCGAAGGTGTCCGGCACCTGGACGACGAAGCTCACGCTGTCCGCACCGCGCCCCGCCACCGCCCGGTACTCGGTGCCCGCGATCCGGCCGTCGCCGGGCAGCGGGCGGCCCCGGTCGACGCTGGCCCCGTACAGCCGCCCCAGTCCGCCGCCGGACCCGGCCGCCATCCCGGCGGACGCCCAGATCGCCTGGCGGCGCAGTTCGGCGGCGGTGGGCCGGTCGGGGTCGGCGGGGGCGGGCAGCGGGCCGCGCAGCCCGTCGAAGCCGAGCCCGGCGGTGAGCAGATCATCGCCGGTGCCGTCGTAGTGGACGGACGTGAGGTGGTGGAATCCGGGCGGCGGCAGCGCCTCCGCCGCCCCGGCGGCGGGGGTGAGGAGCGCCGCGGTCAGGGTGGCGGTCAGCAGACTCGCGGACGTACGGCGTACGGATGGCATCGCGGAGGCTCCTCCTCGGGGCGGCACGGCACTACGGACGGCGCGCGGGGTCACAGCGGCACCGCGCCCGTCGCCATGGCGACCGCGGTCATCACCAGCGTCGTGCCGAACGCCCAGCGGAAGATGAACCGTTGGTGCTCGCCGAGCTGCACACCGCTCATGCCGAGCAGGATGAACGTCGCGGCGGTGAGCGGGGAGAGCGGGAAGCCGGTGGTCATCTGGCCGAGGACGGCGGCGCGGGCGACCTCGGCGGGGTCGGTGCCGAAGGAGTCGGCGGTTCCGGAGAGCACGGGCAGGATGCCGAAGTAGTAGGCGTCGGGGGTGAAGACGAGGCTGAGCGGCATGCCGGTGACGGCCACCAGCGCGGGCAGATGCCCGCCGAGGCTGTCCGGGATGACCTCGACGATCGCGTGGGCCATCTTCCCGATCATGCCGGTGCCGGTGAGGATGCCGGTGAACACACCGGCGGCGAAGATCATGGTGGTGACGAGGACGACGCTGTTGCCGTGCTTCTCCAGCAGGGCCTGCTGGTCCTCCCAGCGCGGGTGGTTGACCAGCAGCGCGATGGCGAACGCGAGCACGAACAGCACCGGCAGCGGCATGACCTCCAGCACCAGGCCGGTCAGCAGGGCCACGGTGAGAGCCAAGTTGAAGACGGTGAGCGCGGTGCCCGCCCGCGGCGCCACCCGCGGCGTGCCGGGGCCGTCGCCGGTGGCCGGGACCGCCTCCGGTTCGGGCGCGTCCAGGGCGCCCAGGCGGGCGCGTTCGCGGCGGCCGATGGCGTACGAGGCGAGCAGCACCCAGCAGATGCCCGCGGCGAAGGCGGGCAGCAGCGGCGTGATGATGTCGGAGGTCTCCAGCTTGAGGGCGGCGGCGGCCCGTGCGGTCGGCCCGCCCCACGGGATCATGTTCATGACGCCCGCACCGAGCGCGACGACCCCGGCGAGCACCAGGCGGCTCATGCCGAGCCGCCGGTAGACGGGCAGCATGGCGGAGATGGAGATGAGGAAGGTCGAGGCGCCGTCCCCGTCGAGCCCGACGCACATCGTCAGCACCGCGGTGCCGACCGCGATCCGCACCGGGTCGTTCTTCGCGATCCGCAGGATGGCGCGGATCAGCGGCTCGAAGAGACCCGCGTCGATCATCAGGCTGAAGTAGAGCACCGCGAAGGCGATCATGATGCCGGTGGGGGCGACCTGGGACAGCCCGTCGAGCGCCATCGGGCCGAGGTCGTCCCCGTAGCCGCCGATGACCGCGGTGACCACGGGGGTCAGCACGAGGGCGACAAGTACCGAGACCCGTTTGAACATGGTGAGCAGCAGGAAGCCGCCGATCGTGCAGAATCCCAGGGCTGCCAGCATGGCCGCTCGCTTCCTCGTTCCGGTCAGGTGTTGCCGATGAGTGTCGGAGCGGCGAAAGATCCGCGTCCAGCATCGAACACAGATCTATCCATGCGTTCTGCGCAACAGTTCCCCCGGGCGGCGCTCGCGCATACGCTCGCCGACCATGGACGTCACCCTGCGCCAGCTCACGGCGTACTCCGCGGTCGCCCGCGCGGTGAGCTTCACCGCGGCCGCCGCCGAACTGCATGTGTCCCAGTCCTCCCTGAGCCGTGCGGTCGCCGATCTGGAACGCACGCTCGGGATGCGGCTGCTGGAACGCGACACCCGCAACGTCGAACTCACCCCGGCCGGGGCGGAGGCGCTGCGCATCGCCGACCAGATCCTCGCCGCGCACCGGGCGGGCCTGGCCCAGCTGGGCCGCTATGTGGACGGCGAGCGCGGCGCCGTGTCCCTGGCCACCCTCCCCTCGGTGGCGGCCGTTCTCCTGCCCCCGGTCATCTCCGCCTTCCGGGCCCGGCGCCCCGAGATGACCGTACGGCTTCTGGACGGCCTGGAGCGCTCGGTGCTCCAGCGGGTCGTGGACGGCGACGCCGACTTCGCCGTGTCCACGGTCCCCCGCCACCGGGCCACCGGCGGCATACGTCTGCGGCCCCTGGTGCGCGACCGCTTCCACGCGGTGCTCCCCGAACACCATCCGCTCGCCGAACGGGACGAGGTCACCTGGGCGCGGCTCGGCCGCGAACCGTTCCTCGCGGTCGGTACGGACTCCAGCGTCCGCCGCATGACGGACGCCGCCTTCGCCCAGGCGGGCCTGGACGCCGCCCCGGCGGCCGAGGCGTCCAGCGTGGCCACGGTGGGCGGCCTGGTGGCGGCGGGACTCGGCGTCTCCGCCCTCCCCGCCCTGGTCCATCCCCTGATCCCGCCGGGCCCGGTGGTCCGCCGCCCGCTGGTCGCGCCGGTGCTGGAGCGCCGCCTGTACGTGGTGCTCCCGGCACACCGGGCGCTCCCGCCGGGCGCGGGGCGCTTCCTGGAGGAGCTGGAGGCGTTCCGTACGGCGGGCCACCCGCTCCCGGAGGGCGTGGTGTGGGAGGAGGCGGACTGAACACCTGGTGCGTCCGGCCTTGTTCGTTATTGCGACATCCGCATGAATTGATGTTCTTTCAATGCTGGACCCGCATATCCCCCACCCCGCAGCCTGAACCGCATGGACGACCACACCAGCACACGGCAGGGACAGCTCGCGGGGCTCAAGGTGGTGGAGTTCGCCCACGTCGTGGCGGGCCCCCTCGCCGGGGGCATGCTCGCCGACCAGGGCGCCGACGTCGTACACGTCGAGCCGCCCGGCGACGGGGACGCCGCCCGGGCCATGGGCCCGCGCCGGGACGGTGTCCCGCTCTGGTTCAAGGTCGCGGGCCGCAACAAGCGCTCGGTGACGCTCGATCTGCACCATGAGACGGGCCGGGAAGTGGCGCGGGAACTGGTCGCCTGGGCCGATGTCGTGATCGTGACGCTGCGCGCCGGGCGGCTGCGCGCCTGGGGGCTGGACTGGGAGGCCGTCCACGCGCTCAACCCGCGCGCCATCCTGCTCCAGATCTCCGGCTTCGGCGCCACCTCCTCCCGCGCGGACGCCCCCGGCTTCGGCAAGATGGGCGAGGCCCGCAGCGGGGTCGTCCACCTCACCGGCTTCCCCGAAGGCCCGCCCGTGCACACCGGCTTCTCGCACGGCGACGCCGTCACCGGCCTGATGGGGGCGTTCGCGGTGCTCGCCGCGCTGCACCGCCGCAACACCGACCCGGACTTCGACGGCGAGTGGATCGACCTGGCCCTCTTCGAACCCCTCTACCGCCTGGTCGAGTGGCAGATGATCGCGTATGACCAGCTCGGCACCGCCCCCGAGCGGGCGGGCAACCAGCTCGCGGTCGCGCCCGCGGCCGTCATCAACACCTACCGCAGCGCCGACGGCGAATGGCTCACCGTCACCTCCGCCACCACCCGCTCGGTGCGCAACGTGGTCCGGCTGCTCGGCCTGCCCGACGCCGAATTCGCCACCGTCGAGCAGCAGCACGCGGGCCGCGACCGGCTCGATACGGCACTGCGCGAGTGGATCGCCGGGCGCCCCTCGGCCGAGTGCCTGGAGGAGTTCGAGCGCGCCGAGGTGGTGGCCTCCCGCGTCTTCACCGCCGCCGACATCGCGGCCGATCCCGTCTACGCCGAGCGCGAGGACATCATCACCGTCGACGACCCCGACCTCGGCCCGGTCCGGATGCAGGCGGTCATCCCGCACTTCCGCCAGGCTCCCGGCGCGGTGTGGCGCACCGGCCCGGCGCTCGGCCAGGACAACGAGCTGGTCTACGGGCAATGGCTCGGCATCGACGCGGCACGGCTGACGAAGCTGGAGGACGAGGGTGTCATCTGAACCGTGCGCACCGGCCCGGGTCCCCCTGCGCTCCCTGCTGTTCGTCCCGGGCAGCAGAACCCACTGGCTGCCCAAGGCCGAGGCGGCGGGCGCCGACGCCGCGATCCTCGATCTGGAGGACGCGGTCCCCGAGGACGGCAAGGCGGCGGCGCTCGACGCCGTGACCCACGCCATCGACCAGGCGGCGGCGCAGGCCCCCACCGGCCGCATGCGGCTGTTCGTACGCGTCAACTCGCTCGACCGTACGGCGGGCTGGCAAGCCGCCGACGAACTGCGCGCCGTGGCCCGCCCCGGCCTGTACGGCATTGTGCTGCCCAAGGTCGCCCACGCCGACGACGTGACGGCCGCCGACCGGATGCTGGCGTGGTGCGAGCGCCACCACGGGCTGCCCGAGGGCCACTTCGCGCTCGTCCCCCTGCTGGAGACGGCGCGCGGACTGCGCGAGGCGTACGCCATCGGCCGCGCCGCCGACCGCGTCGCCCACCTGGGCGCGCTCACCGGCCCCGGCGGGGACGTCGAGCGCGCCGTCGGCTACCGCTGGAGCCCCGGCGGGGACGAGACGCGCGAACTGCGCGCCCGGGTGCTGCTCGACGCCCGCGCCGCGGACTGCCCCCACCCGGTGGCGGGGCTGTGGACCGACATCGCGGACCTCGACGGGCTGCGCCGGTTCGCCGGGCAGAACCGCGCCCTGGGATATGAGGGGATGGCGGTGATCCACCCCTCCCATGTGCCAGTCGTCAACGAGGCGTTCACCCCCGGGCCCGACGAGCTGGCCCGGTGCGCGCGGCTGATCGCGGCGGTGGAGGAGGCCCAGGCGCGGGGGGCCGGGGCCGTGCGGTTCGAGGGGCGGATGGTGGACGAGGCGATGGCGGCCACGGCCCGCCACACGCTCGCCCGGCGCGCCTAGATCCAAGGGTTCGCCCCCAGGGGCCGCAGCCGTCCCCGGCCAGTGCCGGGAGGTGCCCCCTGGGTGCGGTCGACCGTCCCCAGGGGCACCAGCGTGGCCTGCCCCGCTGCGCACCGGGCCCTCAGTCCAGCACCGTCAGGTCGAGCCGGGCCAGCCGGTCCGGGTCGGCGAGGATGTCGATCGCGACGATCTTCCCTTCCGTGACCGTGAAGCCCAGCACCGAGGCCACCCGGCCCGCGCGGGTCCCGACCACTCCGACGGCGCCGTTGACCAGCGCGGGCCGGGGCACGGCGTCCTCGCCGCCGCTGCGGGCGAAGGTGAGCGCCTGGTCGGCCACCTCCGCCGCGCCGCGCACCTCGCGGAACGCGACCGGGGCTGCGGCGCCGAAGTCGGCGCGCAGCACGACATCCGGGTCGAGCACGGCGACGAGCCGGTCGAAGTCGCCCTCGCGCGCGGCGGCGAGGAAGGCGTCGACCACCGCGCGCTGCCGGGCCAGGTCCGGATCGGGGACGGGCGCCGCGCCCCGGACCCGGCGGCGGGCGCGGCTGGCGAGCTGACGGGCCGCGGCCGGGGTGCGGCCGACGATGGGCGCGATCTCGTCGAACGGCACGCCGAACAGATCGTGCAGGACGAAGGCCAGCCGCTCGGCGGGGCCCAGGGCGTCGAGGACGACCAGCAGGGCGAGGCCGACCGAGTCGGCCAGCAGCGCCTGGTCCTCCGGGTCGACCCCGCCCGTACCGCTGAGGACCAGGTCCGGCACATGCGCCCCGAGGGGTTCTTCCCGCCGTGCGGTGCGCGAGCGCAGCATGTCGAGGCATACGCGGCCGACGACCGTGGTCAGCCAGCCGCCCAGGTTCGTCACCTCGCTGGTGTCGGAGCGGCTGAGCCGCAGCCAGGATTCCTGAACGGCGTCATCGGCCTCGCTGAGCGAGCCGAGCATGCGGTAGGCCACGGCCCGCAGGTGGCCGCGGTGTGCCTCGAAGGTCTCCGCCAGGAACGCGTTTCCGCCCATCGGCCCTCTCTCCTCGTCAGGTGTCATCAGAACACTGACGTACGGGCCACGGCCGATGTGACAGGTCGGGCAGCACGCCCGCGCGGACCGGTGCGTCCGTTCGGCCCCCAGCACTTGACGCGACGCGGCGGCCTCACTACATAACTTGGGAGCGCTCCCAAGTCGTTCACAAGCCAGACATCGTTGTCATGCCCCGGGCAATCCTTCCCGGGCCGACCGCTCCCCACCAGGAGTCGCCCATGCGTACGACCGCCCCCACCGGCGCCGCTCCCCGCATCGTGGCCGCCGTGTTCGCCACCCTCGCCGCCCTGCTGCTGTCCCTGCCCTCCCTCGCGCCACCCGCCCGCGCCGCCACCGCGGCGGGATTACCTGCCGCGAGCGGATTACACGTCGCGGGCGGCAAGCTGGTCGAGGGCAACGGCAGCCCCTTCGTGATGCGCGGCGTCAACCACGCCCACACCTGGTATGCCACCCGGACCACTCAGGCGCTCTCCGACATCAAGGCGCTGGGCGCCAACACCGTGCGGGTGGTGCTGTCCACCGGGGACCGCTGGGCCAAGAACGACACCGCCGACGTGGCGAACGTCGTCGCCCAGTGCAAGCGCAACCGGCTCATCTGCGTGCTCGAAGCCCATGACACCACCGGCTACGGCGAGCAGGGCGGCGCCGTCACCCTCTCCCGCGCCGCCGACTACTGGATCAGTGTGCGCGGCGCCCTGACCGGCCAGGAGAGCTACGTCGTCGTCAACCTCGGCAACGAGCCGTACGGCAACAACAACGCCACCGCGTGGACCGCCGACACCAAGGCCGCCATCCAGAAGCTGCGCACCGCCGGAATCCACCACGCCCTGATGGCCGACGCCCCCAACTGGGGCCAGGACTGGGGCTTCACCATGCGCGACAACGCCGCCTCGGTCCTGGCCGCCGACCCGGACCGCAACACCGTGTTCTCCGTGCACATGTACGGAGTCTTCGACACCGCCGCCGAGGTCAAGGACTACCTCACCCGGTTCGTCAACGCCAAACTCCCGCTGGTCGTAGGCGAGTTCGGCCACAACCACTCCGACGGCAACCCCGACGAGGACGCCATCATGGCCAACGCCCAGGCGCTCGGCGTCGGCTATCTCGGCTGGTCCTGGAGCGGCAACAGCGGCGGTGTCGAATACCTCGACATGGCCACCGGATTCAACGCCGCGGCGCTCACCGGCTGGGGGCAGCGGATCTTCAAGGGTGCGAACGGCATCGGCTCGACGTCCAGGGAAGCCACGGTCTACCGCTCCTAGCGGGTGCCGTGCCCCAGCCCGGAACTCCCCACACGAGAAGGGCTCTCACCACCATGCCCAAGTCCTCCCTGCCCCGCACCGCCGCCGCCCTGCTGGCCGGAGCGCTGCTGCTCGTCACCGCGCCCACCACCGAGGCGGCGGTGGCCGCACCCTCGGCCGTCCACGTCAACCAGCTCGGCTATCTCCCGGACGGCCCCAAACGCGCCACCGTCGTCAGCGCGAGCACCACCGCCCTGCCCTGGCGACTGCGCGACGCCTCCGGCAGGACCGCCGCCTCCGGCACCACCACCGCGGGTGGCGCCGACGCCGCCTCCGGCGACTCCACCCAGCTGGTGGACTTCTCCTCGTACCGGGGAACGGGCACCGGCTACACCCTCGCCGTGGACGGTCGGACCAGCCATCCGTTCGACATCCGCGCGGGCCTGTACGACGGGCTGCGCGCGGACGCGATGTCGTTCTTCTACCAGCAGCGCTCCGGCACCCCCATCGAGGCGCGGCTCGCCGGTGCGGCGTACGCGCGCCCGGCGGGCCACCTCGGTGTCGCGCCCAACACGGGCGACACCAGCGTGCCGTGCCAGCCCGGGGTGTGCGACTACGCGCGGGATGTCCGCGGCGGCTGGTACGACGCCGGTGACCAGGGCAAATACGTGGTCAACGGGGGCATCGCGACCTGGCAGCTGGTGAACTCCTTCGAGCGCGCCAAACGGTCCGGGCACGCCGACGCGCTCGGCGACTCCACCCTGCGCGTGCCCGAGCGGGGCAACAAGGTGCCCGATGTCCTCGACGAGGCGCGCTGGGAGCTGGAGTTCCTGATGCGGATGCAGATCCCGGACGGGAAGCCACTCGCGGGCATGGCCTTCCACAAGATCCATGACGCGGCGTGGACCGGTCTGCCCACCCGCCCCGAACAGGACTCCCAGCCCCGCGAACTCCACCCGCCGTCCACCGCCGCCACCCTCAACCTGGCGGCCGCGGCGGCACAGTGCGCACGGGTCTACGCCCCCTACGACGCGGCCTTCGCCGCCCGCTGCCTCGCCTCCGCCCGCCGCGCCTGGACCGCCGCGAAGGCCCACCCCGACCTGCTCGCACCGGACTCCGACGGCACGGGCGGCGGCGCGTACGGGGACACCCGGGTCGGCGACGAGTTCTACTGGGCGGCCGCCGAGCTGTACGCCACCACCAAGGAGAGCGGCTACCGGGACGCGGTGACCTCCTCGCCCTTCCACACCTCGGACGACGTGTTCACGCCGGGCGGTTTCGCCTGGCCCGACACCGCCGCCCTCGGCCGCATCACCCTGGCCACCGTCCCGAACGGCCTGCCCGCCGCCGACCTCGCCCGCGTCCGCGCCTCGGTGGTGTCCGCCGCCGACGGCTACCTGGCCACCATGAGCCGCCAGGGATACGCCGTCCCCCTGCCCACCGACGCCTACGTCTGGGGCTCCAACGGCCAGGTGGCCAACAACGCGAGCGTCATCGCCCTCGCCTACGAGCTCACCAAGCAGCCCCGCTACCGCGCCGGAGCGCTGGAGGCGCTGGACTACCTCCTCGGCCGCAACGCCCTCGGCCAGTCCTACGTCACCGGCTACGGCGAACACGCCTCGCTCAACGAACACCACCGCTTCTGGGCGCACCAGTACGACGCCACCCTGCCGAACCCGCCCGCGGGCTCCTTCGCGGGCGGCCCGAACGCGGCCCTGCAGGATCCGGTGGCGGAGGAGAAGCTGCGGGGGTGTGCGCCCGCGCGGTGCTACATCGACGACATCGGCTCGTACTCCACCAACGAGGTGGCCATCAACTGGAACGCCCCGCTGGCGTGGCTGGTGGCGTTCGCCGCCGAGCGCTGAGGCATCCGGCTTCCCCGCACGCCCTGGGCTGCCGTACCCGAGGGTACGGCCGCCCGGGGCGGCTCGCCGTCGCGATCAGCGCAGCTGGTCGTACGTCCCGGCCGCGGTGAACGCCTCGTTGATCGGCGCGAGGAGCGAGACGAGGCGGCGGGCACCCTCGTCACCGATCGGCGCCCACAGCGCGGCGCAGTGCTCGTCGGTCTCGACCTCGATCCGCTCACGCGCCTCGGTGCCCGCATCGGTCACGGTGCCATCGGCGTTGAGCCAGCCGCGCGCGACGAGACGTGCCGTCGCCGCGGCCCACTCCTCGTCGTTCCACTGGCGGGTCGAACGCGCGAGCGCCGTCGGGATGCGACCCGTCGCGGACTGTATGACGTTACAGTCGCACGGCCCGAGGTGGTTGGCGGCGAGCACGACGAGATGCGCGTCGCCGCGCCACTCGCGCACCACCGTGACCTGCTGCCACAGCGCGACGAGCGGATCGGCCGGAAGCGCGACCGAGGCGTTCCCGGCCGCCAGCGCCTTGCCCGCGTGGTCGGCACCGGCGACGACCGGATCGATCAGCGACCGCGCCTCCGCGATCTGCTCGTCGGTGAGCTTCACGCCGACGCGCTGTAAGGCACGTTCGGCGCTCGCGAAGCGGGCGGCCTGCCACTGCTCGGGGGAGGCGGCCTCCCACAGGCCCGTCATGGCCTCCACGGACCGCGGGCTGAAGTTGTAGAAGGTCGCGAGTGCGACCTCCCGCGGAACCGCGCCCATCGCGGCCGACCGGAACGCGAAGTACGCCGGACCACGGTCGGTCACGCCGAGCTTGGCCGCCTCCTCCGCGGCCTCGGGGACGAAGTAGATGAACATGTGAGCCGCGCTGATGGCCTGGCTGATCTCGCGAACGGCGTCCATGCCGATGCGGGCGCTGTTGTCGGGGAGTGGCATCGCGGATGTTCTCCTGGTGAGTTGAGAGATCGTTTTCGAATGACGATCTGTCAACGTCGCCTCGTGGAGCGCTTGTTCCCCTCAACCGGCCTCAGCTCGGAAGCTGGGCCTCGATCGCGCCGACGACCTCCGCCGCCTCCGGCTCGGTACGCGGCCGGAACCGTCCGACCACCTCGCCCTGCGGCGAGACCAGGAACTTCTCGAAGTTCCACTGCACATCCCCGGCCTCCCCCGCAGCGTCCGGGGTCCGGGTCAGCTCGACGTACAGCGGATGCCGCTGCTCGCCGTTGACGTCGATCTTCTCCAGCAGCGGGAAGGAGACACCGTACGTGGTCGAGCAGAACGTCTCGATCTCCTCCGCCGTCCCCGGCTCCTGACCCGCGAACTGGTTGCACGGCACCCCCAGCACGGTGAACCCGCGCCCGCCATACCGCTGCTGCAACCGCTCCAGCCCCTCGTACTGCGGCGTCAGCCCACACTTGGACGCCACGTTGACCACCAGCACCGCGGCCCCCTGATGCGCGCCGAGCGTGGTCGGCTCACCGGACAGGGTGTGCAGGGGAATGTCGTACAGACTCATCGCTGATACCACCTTCGTCGTTGGCCGATGCGCCCAATCTATGTGATCGCGGAGCCATGGACCCGGATCACAACTTGACCACGGATCACACACAAACTCTTCACTTTTCAATTACCGCGGTTATGGTCAGCTCCTCGAGTTTCACTCAAGGGGGGACTATGTCCTGGAATAATCACCCAACACCGCCGCCTCCGGGACCGGCACCCAGTCGGCCGAGATGGGCCCGCAAGCGCGTTGCCATACCCGCCGCGGCCGCGCTGCTGTTCGTCGGCATCGGGATGGGCGGGGCGGACGGCGAGGACGCCAAAGCGGCAGGTCAGGCCAGACCCACGCCCACAGTGACGGTCACGGTCACGGCGAAGCCCGCCCAGATCAAGCACAAGGCCGAGCCGACGCCGACCGTCACGGTCACCAGGACCGTCACGGCGAAGCCCAAGCCCAAGCCCAGCGCCACGCCGAAGCCGAAGGTGACGCGGAGCGCCGACACCTCGGCCGACGCGTCGTCGTCGGGGTCGGGGTCGGGGTCCGGGTCGGGAAGTGGATCCGGGAGCGGGTCCGGGGACTCGGACTCCGGGGGTACGGGCGGCGCCGGTAGTGGCGCCACGGCGAAGTGCGAGGACGGGACGCTTTCGTACGCCGCGCACCATCAGGGCGCCTGCTCGCATCACGGCGGGGTCGCCGTCTTCTACCGGTGACACCGCGACGGGGCGCGCCGGTGCGGCGCGCCCCGTGGGGGTTCGAGAGGGTGCTACTCCGGCGGGGTCGGGGTCTCGTGGTTGCGGTACATCGCCTGGATGTCGAGTTCCAGCCGGACCGTGGGGCCGACGACCGCGATGCCGCGGGCGAGCATGTTTCGCCAGTTCAGCGTGTAGTCCTCGCGATGGAGTTCGGCGGTGGCATGGGCCGCGCAGCGCAGTTCCTGCTCGTAGCCGCCGTTGACCGCGCCGAGGTAGGTGGTGTCGAGGGTGACCGAGCGGCTGACCCCGTGCATCGTCAGGGGGCCCTGGAGGCTCCACTTCGGGCCGCTGCGCCAGGTGAAGCGCTGGCTGGCGAAGTGGATGTCGGGGAAGTTCTCGACGTCGAGGAAGTCGGCCGAGCGCAGGTGGTTGTCCCGGGTGTTGTTGCCGGTGGAGATGGAGGAGGCGTCGATGAGGACCTCGACGCGGGAGTCCTCCATGCGCTCGGCCACATGGATGCCGCCACGGAAGCGGGTGAAGCGGCCGTGGACGTTGGCCATGCCGACGTGGCGGGCGATGAAGCGGATGGCGGTATGCGGGGGGTCGAACAGCCAGGTGCCGGGCGGGGGGAGTTCGAGCGCCTGCGAGGGCTGCATCTGGATGCGCTCGGGATCGGCGCATTCGCCCGGCCTGACCTCGGTGGTGAGGCGATGAGGGGTCAGGCCGCTGCCGGTGATGAGTACGGAGTACTCACCCGGCTCCAGCGTGGCGACGAACAGCCCGTGGGGGTCCGTGGTGGCCTTGACCGCCTGCTTGCCCGCGCCGCGGGTCGCGGTGATGGTGACCTCGACGCCGCCCAGCGGCTGGCCGACGGGGTCCAGGACCTCGCAGCTGAAGGCACCGGCGCCGATGGGCATGGGGAGGCGGAGACCCGATCCGCGGTTCGGGCGCTTTGTTCGCATGCGCCGGAGCAGTGCGAGGGGTGTTGCAGTCATCTCTCTAAGGTTTCTCTCGGTAACGGGGTGTCCCCATGATGGAGGGCGCTGGGGGACGGCACTCATCAGGGGTGGTTGTATCGGCCAACGGCCTCGTTCACGCCACTCTCATGAGACGGCGCGCGACAGCACGAGGTCGAAGTCGGCGCGACGGAAGGGGGTGCTGACACCGTAGCGGGTGGCGAGACTGGGGTCGTCGACCAGGGTGAAGTCCTGCACCAGGCTCTCTTTGACGGCGAACACCGCGTCGGACTCCACATAGGGGCTGCCCGCCACGAAGACATGGGTGGTCAGGGTGGCATGGCCGGGGGCCTCGGCGATGACATGGATGTGCGCGGGCCGGTACGGATGCCGCCCGGTGGCGCGCAGCAGGGCGCCGACGGGCCCGTCGGTGGGGATGGGGTACGGGCTCGGTACGCAGGTGCGGAACCAGAAGCGGCCCTCGGTGTCCGCGGTGAACAGCCCGCGCCCGTTGCCCGACGGCTGTACGCCGGGCTGCTGCACATCGTAGAACCCCTGGTCGTTGGCCTGCCAGATGTCGAGGACGGCGCCGGGCAGCGGGGTGCCGTCGGTGTCGGTCACCCGGCCGCTGACGACGCAGGGCTCGCCGGTGCCCACGAGGTCGATGGTGTCACCGAGTTCGCGGTGCGGCGATCCGGTCAGGTGAAAGGGGCCGAGAACGGTCGGTTCGGTGGCTCCCTCCGCCCCGCGCCCGTTGATCGTCTCGACCAGCATGGAGATCCCGAGCACATCGGAGAGCAGGATGAACTCCTGCCGGGTGTCGGTGCAGTGGTGTCCGGTCTCGGTGAGAAAGTCGATCGCCGCCTCCCATTCCTCCGGAGTGGGCTCGGTCTCGCGCACGAAGTTGTGCAGATGGCGGGTCAGGGAGGTGAGGAGTGTGTGCAGTCGCGGGTCGGGGGTGGCGGCGAAGCTGTCGGTGACGGCTTCGGTGGCGGTGTCCTCGGTGAAGTCGGTGGCCATGCCTCTCCCCTTCCCGTCGATTCCCCTTCGCTTCGTACAGCGAGTGTGCCGCGTGCCGTCAGTCGGCCGCCTCGGCCTCCTCGGGCGCCGGGGGCACATGTCCGAGGATCTGCCTCAGCGCGCCGGTCAGCAAGACCGCGGCGTCCGGTGAGGCCGTGGCGTGGCGGAAGCCGATGTAGTTGTCGGGGCGGGCCAGCAGCGCGCCACCGTCCCCGGTTTCGCGCAGTCCCGCCCAGTCGCCGTACGGATCCTCGTAACTCTGGCCGGGCCCGATGACGACGGTGGCGAGCTCGATGCCCAGCTCGCGGCGCGCCGCCTCGGCCGCCTGCCGCCAGCAGTCCCCGCCGATGCCGGTGAAGAGGGTGAACCGGCCCCGGCCGCCGAGGTCGAGGGTCGAGAGGCGGTCGCGGCCACGGGTGACCCAGGCGTGCGGCAGCTTGGCGCCGGGCCTGGTGGAGGGCTGGTGGTACAGCTCCGGGTCGCGGGCGAAGCCGGGGTCGGGGGTGCCGTCGGGGACGACGGCGGCCGAGGCGTACCGCTGGTTCATCTCCACGCCGTGCGCGTTGAACTCGTACACCTTGGCGGCGATGGCCTCGCGCAGCCGCTGCCGCTGCTTCTCGGCCTCGGCGGTGGCGTCCTTGCGGGCGGCGACGTTGCGCCACATCTGCTCGGGGTCGGCGGTGGACAGCACGTTCAGCGCCTCGAAGACCGGCGCGGTCTCGCCGATGCTCTTGTTGGCGCGTTCGACGGTCTGCCGTCCGACCGGGGCCCGCTCGGCGGAGTAGCTGTCCAGGAGGGCGGGCGCGGCGGTGCCGTCGAGGACGTGGCGGAGTTTCCAGGCGAGGTTGTACGCGTCCTGGACGGAGGTGTTGGAGCCGAGGCCGTTGGACGGCGGGTGGCGGTGGACGGCGTCGCCCGCGCACAGCACCCGCCGGTCGGTGTAGGTCTCGGCGTACAGGTGGTTGACGGTCCACGCCGAGGTCGAGGTGATAAGGACCGGGATCTCGTCGTCGCCGAGCAGCCGCCGCACCACGGACAGCGCGAACTCCTCGGTGAGGTCCGGCGGACCGGCCTCCAGGTCGTACCCCCACACCACCATCCACTCGGTCCAGGGCCGTACGCAGCGCACCAGCCCGGCGCCGATGCCGCCGACGGTGGCGCCGGGGGCGAGCACCCAGTAGAGGGTGGAGGGGCGGTGGGCGGTGAGGGCGGTCAGGTCGGCCTCGAAGACGATGTTGAGGCTGCCCGCGACGCCCATCCGCCCGACGGTGGGCAGACCGGCGTTCTCGGCGACGCGGCTGCGCCCGCCGTCCGCGCCGACCAGGTAGCGGGCCCGGATGCGGTAGGCGTCGCCGCGCAGCCGGTCCCGTACGGTCGCGGTCACGCCCTCGGCGTCCTGCTCGTGTGCGAGGTATTCGGTGTCGAAGCGCAGCGCGGTGCCCCGGGCGACGGCGGCGTCCACCAGGACGGGCTCCATGAGGTGCTGCGGCATGTCGCACATGGGGCTGGGACCGGCCAGTTCGTGTTCGGCCTGTACACGCGGATCGTTGCCCCAGGAGCGCAGCCGCCCCAGTTCCTCGCCCGCGAGGCTGGTGCAGAAGACGGTGTTGCCCATGAGGTGCTGCGGAGTGGCCAGGGCCCGCACCGGTTCCTCGACGCCGAGGTCGCGCAGCACCTCCATGGTGCGCTGGTTGGTGATGTGCGCGCGGGGCGTGTCCGCGAGGCGTCCGTACCGGGTGACCATGATGTTGGGCACGCCGTAGGTGCTCAGGGCGAGCGCCGTCGTGGCTCCGGCGGGGCCGCTGCCGACCACCAGGACGTCGGTCTCGACGGTGTCCACGTGCGTAGGGCTCCTCTCCGCGCGGCCGGTCCCCACGACCGGCCAAGTGTTGATGATCTTGATCCAGGAGGGGGCGGCGGAGGTGTCTCAATACGAGACACCCGGGCCGTATACGGTGAGGTTTTTGTGACGAGCATCGACGACACCCCGGCCGCCCAGGCCCTCGCCCCGGTACGGCGGGCCCGTGAGCGGTTCCTCGACGGGCTGCCGCCGGGCGAGGACATCCCCGACGAGCTGGCCGAGGCGTGGCGGCGGGCCCGTTTCCTCGGCGTACGGCGGGATCTGACGCCGCCGCCCGCGCCCGTACCCGCGCACTCCCCGCTGCTGGCCGCCGCGCTCCCGGCGCTCGACCGCGTCCTGCCCACGCTGTCCGGCGGCGACACGGCGCTGATGCTCGCCGACTCCCGCTGCCGGGTGCTGTGGTCGGGTGGCGGCGGCCCGGCACCCCGGACGGGCCGCGATCTGTCCGAACGGGCGGTGGGGCACAACAGCGCGGTGCTCGCGCTGCGCCGGGGGCGCCGGGCGGAGGTGCACGGCCCGGAACACGTACTGGACGTATGGCAGGAGCTGTCGGCGGTCAGCGTCCCGGTGTACGAGCCGGGGGCGGGCCGCCCGGCCGGGACCGTCACGGCGCTGGCCCCGGTACGCGAGGACCGCGCGCCCCATCCGGGCGCGGCGCTCGCCGAGGCCGTCGCGCTCGCGGTCGAATCGGAGCTGCTGAGCCGGTCGCGGCCGCCGGAGCGGCTGCTGCTGGACGCGTATCTGCGCCAGGCGCCGGAGGGGCGCGCGGTGGTGGCGCTCGACGGCAGGAGCCGCATCGTCAGCTCCGGGGCGGCGCGGCTGCTGTCGGACGAGACGCTGACCCGGCTGGAGCGCCGGGCCACGGCGCTGCTGCGGGACGCGGGAGCGGCGGACGGGCGGCAGCCGCAGGAGTTCCCGGTGCCGGACGGGGACGGGCTCGTCGTCCGTATGACACCGGTCGTAGGCGGGGACGGGCACGAGGGCGAGGTCATCGGCGCGGTGGCCGTGGCGGTGGCCCGCCCGGCCCCCGCTGCCGGTCCGGCGCGTACGGCCCATACGGCGCGTACCGCGCGTACGGCGGGGCAGAGCGGCGGCCGGGAGCGGCTGCCGGGGCTGGCCGGTACGTCGGGGCCATGGCGGGTGGCCGTCGCACGGGCGACCGAGCTGGCCCGGACCGCGGAGCCGCTGCTGCTGACCGGGGAGGCGGGCGTCGGCAAGTCCTCGCTCGCCCGCGCCCTGTTCGCCTGGCGCGGCGCCACCGCGCCGCTGGTGGTCGACGCCGCCGAGGGCGCGCCCGGTGTCGTACCGCGCTGGTGTCACGCCCTGACGGAGGGCGCGGAGAGGGCGGAGAGCGCCGAGAGGGCGGAGAGCGCGGAGGGGGACGGCGTGCCGCCGCTGCTCCTGCTCCACGCCGAGCGGCTGGACCAGCCCGAGGTCGCCGCGCTGCTCTCGCTGCTGGCGCGGCGACCCGAGGTGCCGCTGACGGCGACCCACACCCCGGGTACCCGGGTCGGCCCGTGCCTGCGGCGGCTGCTGGACCTGCTCACGGCCCGTTCCGTGGCCGTGCCGCCGCTGCGCGAGCGCGTCGAGGACATCCCCGTACTGCTGCCGGGGCTCGCCGGGCGCCCCTCCCCCGGCCGCCCGCCGCTGTCGTGGAGCCTGGACGCGCGCCGGGCCCTGGAACAGCACAGCTGGCCGGGCAATGTGGCCGAACTGTCCCAGGTGGTACGGGAGGTGGCCGAGCACCGCCGGGCCACCGGGCCGGTGCGGCGCGGGGAACTGCCGCCGGACCTGCGGGTGCCACCGGCCGCGCGGCGGCTCAGCGGGATGGAACGGGCCGAGCGCACCGCGATCCTGGAGGCGCTGCGCCGCCACGGCGGCAACAAGGCCCGCGCGGCCGAGTCCCTGGGGATCGCCCGGGCCACCCTGTACCGCAAACTGCGCGCGCTGGGCGCGGACCAGCCCTAGCCCCGGGGAGCGCGCAATGCCTGCGAGAGCGCGCTCATGGTGATGTCGGTGACCGTGTGGAGCTGCTTCCGACTCGCCCCGGCCCTGCTCATCACGGCCAGTGACTGGTTGACCGCCGCGATGTGAACGGCGAAGTCGTCGGCGTCGCTGTCGGACAACTTCGCGGCGGTCAAGGCGGCCCGCAGCCGCGCACGCTGAAAGCCCAGAGCTTCGACCGCGCGCGTGGCGATGTCGGGGCTCAGTACGGGTATCGCCATCGCGGTTTGGGCGATCAGGCATCCGTCCGGCAGGCCGGGGTCGGCGATGCGCTTCAGCGTGACGTCGAAGAACGCCCGTACTGCCCGCAGCGGCTCGTCGGACGCACCGGAAAGGGCCTGGTCGTACCTGTCTCCGTACCGCGTGGTGTAGCGGTCCAGGCAACGCGAATACAGCGAGTCCTTGTCGCCGAGTGAGGAGTAGATGGAACTGCGGTTCAGTCCGGTCGCCCTGGAGAGGTCGTCGAGGGAGGTGTCGGCGTATCCGGCTCGCCAGAACTGGACCATCGCCGCATCGAGCGCAGTGTCCACATCGAACTGCTTCTTCCCGGCCATCGCGCACGCACCTCGTCCTTGAGCTTGAGCCAAGCCGTTGTGGCCCTGCCCATCATATCTTGAACTGAATAGTTCAAGATGCGTTAGGCTCGACGCATGACAGACGCCGCAACCGCCGCGAACCGCTCTTCGGGCCGGAACCCAATCTCCGCGTTGCCGCTGCACGACCTCGCGGGCTTCACTCACCGCTGGGTCGACGCGGACGGCATCCGGCTGCATGCCGTGGAAGGCGGCCGGCCGACCGGCCCTACCGTCGTCCTGCTCGCCGGATTCCCGCAGACCTGGTGGGCTTGGCGCAGAGCGGCGCCGGGCCTTGCCGAGCGATTCCACGTGATCGCGATCGACCTGCCAGGGCAAGGCCACTCCGACCGCCCCCCAGGCAGCTACGACACTCACACCGTCGCTTCGCGCGTCCAGGCCGCGGTGACCGCGCTCAACGTGTCGAAGTACTGGCTCGTCGCCCACGACATCGGGGCCTGGGTCGCCTTCTCGCTGGCCCTGAAGTACGAAGAGCGCCTGCACGGTGTCGCTCTGCTCGACGCGGGCATTCCCGGCATCAGCCTCCCGGACGCCATCCCCACGGATCCCGACCGGGCCTGGAAGACCTGGCACTTCGCGTTCCACCTGGTGCCAGATCTTCCCGAGACACTGCTCGCCGGTCGCGAGCGTGACTACATCGACTGGTTCCTGAAGGCCAAAACACTGTCCCCGGACACGTTCGACAGTGCCGAGATCGACCATTACGCCGCCGCCGTCGCCGCGGAGGGCGGTCTCCGGGCGTCTCTCTCCTACTACCGCGACGCCGCGGAATCAGCGCGCAGGAACCATGACGCTCTGGGACGACAGCACGTGACCGTCCCGGTCCTGGGAATCTCCAGCTCCCACGGCTCGATCCCCGACATGGCCGCTTCCCTCAGCCCCTGGGCGGACAGGGCGACCGGTGTCGTCATCCCGCGTTCCGGACACTTCATTCCCGACGAGCAACCCGCCGCGGTGGTGGACGCGTTGACCGCGTTCATCGCTCACGAGCGTGTCGGGTAGCGCAAGCCTCCCCCTCATGGCCGGCGTGCGGGTCAGCAGTTGTCGCCCACCGCGTCGATCTTCGAGCCGAACCGTCCGCTGTAGTTGCTGGCGTAGTCGCCCCTGCGGACCGAGTGGCATTCCTTGCCCGTGGCCCAGTCGATGAAGGCGCCGGTCCTGTTGGCCCGGAAGGAACCGACGTGGTTGGTGAACCGACTGGGCAGGTCCACATAGCCGCCCCGCCACGTGTACAGCTCGCCCGTCCCGTCCTGGAACCGCCACAGGCAGATCGCGTTGCTCGCGCACGCGGGCAGCGCCTGGGCCGGTACGGAGGGGCCCAGCGTGGTCACGGCGACTGTCCCGGCAACCAGCGCGAAGCGCGCGAAGCGTGTGTTCATCCCGTCCTCCTTGACGCGGAAGCCAATTTCCCGATTGTCCAGCGCGGAAGAGACGGCGGACAGAGAGGTCTTGTGTTCGACGTAAGGTTTCGCCACGGTCGTGTTCATGTCGTTCAAGGGGGAACCATGGGGGCTGGCGACACCGGGGGCACGGGGCGGGCGGACGTCGTCGTCCTGACCGCGCTGGAGATCGAGTACCGGGCCGTACGGGCGCATCTGGACGATCCGCGCCCCGTCCGGGCGGAGCGCGGATCCCTGTTCGAGACGGGCGTCTTCCGCGCCGGGCCCGGGTCCGGCGGACAGCGGGTGGCGATCCATATGACGGGACCGGGAAACCCGGGCGCGGCGGCGCTGGTCGAGCGGGCGGCGGCGCTCTTCGCGCCGCGGGCCGTGCTGTTCGTCGGGGTGGCGGGCGGCGTCAAGGACGTCGCGCTCGGCGATGTGGTGGCCGCCGACGCGGTGTACGACTACGAGACCGGCAAGGACACCGAGTCCGGGTTCCGTCCCCGGCAGAAGACCCATCAGCCCGCCTACGGACTGGTGCAGCTGGCCCGTAACCTCGCCGCGGCCGACGACTGGCAGCGGCGGATCCTGCCCGGCGGGGGCTCGCCGGGACCCCGCGTCCATGTCAAACCGATCGCGGCGGGCGGCCGGGTCGTGGGGCACGAACGCTCCGACGTCGGGCTCCGGCTCGCGGCCGTCGCCGGGGACGCGGTCGCGGTGGACATGGAGGGTTTCGGCTTCCTCGCGGGCGCGTACGTCAACCAGCACCTCGACGCGCTGGTGATCCGGGGCATCTCCGATCTGCTGGGCGACAAGGGCGAGGCGCACGACGAGCGCTGGCAGCCGGTCGCCTCCCGGCACGCTGCCGCCTTCGCCTTCGAACTGATCGGGCGGCTCCCCGGCGCGGAGGCGGCGCCAGGCTCGCCCGGCGCGTCCGCCCGGCGCCGCCGCAAGCTCACCCTTCACGAACTCGGCGGCCTCGCTGACCTGTTGCTGGAGGTCCCCGGCCTGTCCTCCCCCGCCCGCTGGCAGCAGCTGCTCGACGAGCTGCCCACCGTCGGCACCGCGGTCGGCAGGCAGTCGGCGAGCCGCGCGGAGGCCCTGGCGCTGCTGCGCACCTGCGAGGCGCACCGGGCCCTGGGCGAGCTGGTGTCCGTACTGGACGTGCTGGCCCCCGACGCCCCGGCGGCGGCCGAACTCGCCCGTCGCGTGGCGGAACTGGGCCTGGGCTGACCGGGCCGCCCTGGGGCGGGAAGGGTGTCGCCGGGGGCGTGCGGGGCATACAAGTTGTCCGGAGCCCGCGCGGGCGGCGCTTTGCCTGTGGCAGGGTCTCCGGCGGGATCATCGGCGGCGGGGACCGGTGATACGGGTACGGGGGAGGCACGGCATGGCGGCCATGCGGGAAGGCGGCCTCAGATCGGTCCACCATTTGGTGTCGGCTTTGAAGGAGTTCCGCTGTCTGACGGATCCGGATTCGCGCGCACTGTGTCTGGATCTGGTCGCGATGGAAATGGAGTTGGCGTCCGTCCCGGTGCGCGGCCACCGCGTCACCGACTACTTCCTGGTGGAGCTGGCCCGGGAGTGTCTGGAGAACGTGCGGATGATGCGCGCGCTACGCGCGTCACTCGCGGTGCTGGCGCCGGGCACGGACGCGATGGACCGCCTCGATTCGGTCGTGGAGGAGATGACGGCCCGGCCGGTGCTTCCGGTACCGGCCGCCGGTGGGCTGCGGTCGCTGCTGGAGGAGCTGGAGTTCGGGCACTTGGGCCAGTTGTGCCGGGCCGCGGCGGGTCCGCTCCAGGACGTGCCCGCGGTCACCGGCCCCTGGCACGCCTTCGAGGCTCTGAGCCGGATGAACGCGCGCCCGGACGGGCTGCCGCCGGGGCTCGCCCTGGTGGAGTATCTGGCGGCGTCGGCCCCGCCGCTGCGGCGGGCCGACGCGCTGCGGGCGTGGGCCGACGAGCAGGCGCGGGAGCTGGACCTGACCTCGCAGCTGAGATCGCTGCGCCAGCAGGTGGGGCATGCCGCCCCGGCCGAGCCGGACGAGGCGTATCTGGTGATCCGGCTGCTGCCGCAGGAGGAACCGGGCCGTTACGAGCTGTCGTCCTGGCACAGTTACGACCCGAGCGGCTGGCATCCGGCCCGCGGCCCGGTCGTCCAGGTCACCTCCGCCACCGCCGAACGGGCCGTGCAGGAGCTGGTGTACGCGGCGGAGGAGGAGTGGAAGGACGCCCGGTGCATCCATCTGGAGTTCCTGCTCGGCCCCGACGACCTGAATCTGCCGGTGCATCTGTGGCGCAAGGAGCTGGACAGCACGATGGCCACGCCGCTGTGCATGGACTATCCGGTGGTGGTGCGCAGCCTGGAGCGGAGCCGGACCAGACGCTGGCACCGCCCGTGGAACCAGCGGTGGCAGCTCTTCACCGGACGGCCCGAACTCGCCCGGCAGCTCGTCGTCGAGGGCCAGGATCCGGACAGTCCGCGCTCCGGGGATCCGGCCGCGCTGCTGGCCCGGCTCCAGGCGGATCCGCACGTCGTCTCGCTGATCCTGCACTCGCCGCCCGGCGGCGCCGGTGAGGGTTCGTACGAGGCGCTGGCGGCCTGGCGGGCGGGAATTCCGCTGGTGGCATGGGATCGCCGGGCCACCCGGGATCCGGCGTTCGTCCAGTACTTGAGACAGAAACCGGACGAGGCCAGCGGAGACCTGGCACGGCTCCGCGAAGCCGTGACAAAGTTACGTCTGGACGCCCATACGATCGACTCCGCGGAGCGGGAGCATCACCCGGGGCAGCATGTGGTGCTCGTCTGGGACGACCCGACCCGTCCCGTGGAGACGCAGGGACGCATGACGGGGCCGGACGAGGGGTTGGGCAGTCGATGAGCGACGCAGAGCCTGCACGGCGGCACAACGGACACATCCCGGGCGGCGAAGGCTCCGCCTCCGGTCCCCTGCCGTCCGGCATACCGCGCCCCTGGTGGATCTACCAGGGCACCGGGCGCCCGCTGCACGACGTCAGCCTGGAGGACATCCTTCCGCCCCCGCCGCCCTGGCGCACCTTCGGCGGGGTCTCCGCCTCGCCGGTGGACGGCTACGGCCCTGACGGCGCCGACGGCGCGTTATCCGACCCGGACGAGCCGCCGACCGAGCCCCCGGCGCCGCCGGAGGACGCCCAGGACGCCGCGCGCCGGCTCGGCGCGACCCCGCTCGGCCTGCGGTCGGAGGCCGAGGAGGCGGACGTGGTGAACGCCGCGCTCCTCCTGCGGCGCCCGCTGCTGGTGACGGGCCGCCCGGGGACGGGCAAGTCGACGCTGGCGTACCGCATCAGCCGGGAGCTGGGCCTGGGCCGGGTGCTGCGCTGGCCGATCACCACGCGTTCCACCCTGAGGTCCGGTCTCTACGGCTACGATGCCGTCGGCCGTGTGCACGCCGCGGCGGCCGGACAGGCGGCTGAGGAGGACGGACACGAACCCGGACCGGAGGACATCGGCGACTTCCTCCAACTCGGCCCGCTGGGCACGGCGAT